>NZ_JBGDXE010000002.1:39129-504866 GCF_046550835.1 Salmonella sp. SAL04196 | reverse complement strand
GGTGCATCCGGGAGGATTCGAACCTCCGACCGCTCGGTTCGTAGCCGAGTACTCTATCCAGCTGAGCTACGGATGCAAATGGCGGTGAGGCGGGGATTCGAACCCCGGATGCAGCTTTTGACCGCATACTCCCTTAGCAGGGGAGCGCCTTCAGCCTCTCGGCCACCTCACCACACGCCTCTTACGAGTGCTTCGAAGAACTTGTTCTGCTCATCGTCGCTGCGTGGCGCACATATTACTTTCTGGGACTTATAAGTCAAACAATTTTTCCAGAGCTTTTATCGTTTGCACACTTCACGCTCAATTAGTCTGTAAAAAAGCCAAAAAGAGTGTTTTATCAACAGATAATTTGATGACACGCTGGCCGCCAAAAGCGCACCATATCAACAGTGGGGTTGAAAAAAGTCATGAAGGGACAACGAGGGCGAGCGAGAAGAGAGGCTGCGTCTCACCCGAAAAGTGAGACGCGAAAACCTTAGTAACTGGACTGCTGGGATTTTTCAGCCTGGATACGCTGGTAGATCTCTTCACGATGGACAGAAACTTCTTTCGGGGCGTTCACGCCAATACGCACCTGGTTGCCCTTCACCCCTAAAACTGTCACGGTGACCTCATCGCCAATCATGAGGGTCTCACCAACTCGACGAGTCAGAATCAGCATTCTTTGCTCCTTGAAAGATTAAAAGAGTCGGGTCTCTCTGTATCCCGGCATTATCCATCATATAACGCCAAAAAGTAAGCGATGACAAACACCTTAGGTGTAAGCAGTCATGGCATTACATTCTGTTAAACCTAAGTTTAGCCGATATACAAAACTTCAACCTGACTTTATCGTTGTCGATAGCGTTGACGTAAACGCCGCAGCACGGGCTGCGGCGCCAACGAACGCTTATAATTATTGCAATTTTGCGCTGACCCAGCCTTGTACACTGGCTAACGCTGCAGGCAGAGCTGCCGCATCCGTACCACCGGCTTGCGCCATGTCCGGACGACCGCCACCCTTACCGCCTACCTGCTGAGCGACCATACCAATCAATTCCCCTGCTTTAACCCGGTCGGTCACATCCTTCGACACGCCCGCAATCAGAGAAACCTTACCTTCAACAACCGTTGCCAGTACGATAACGGTAGACCCCAGTTGATTTTTCAGATCATCAACCATGGTTCGCAGCATTTTCGGCTCAATACCAGCAAGCTCGCTGACCAGGAGCTTCACGCCGTTGAGATCGACCGCTTTACTGGAAAGATTTGCACTCTCCTGCGCTGCGGCCTGGTCCTTCAACTGCTGCAACTCTTTTTCCAGCTGACGTGTACGTTCCAGCACGGCACGCACTTTGTCGCCCAGATTCTGGCTGTCGCCCTTCAGCAGATGCGCAATATCGTTTAAGCGATCGCTTTGCGCATGAACGGTGGCCATAGCGCCTTCACCGGTTACCGCCTCAATACGACGAATGCCCGCTGCGGTGCCGGACTCAGAGATAATACGGAATAGACCGATATCACCGGTACGACTGGCGTGAGTACCGCCGCACAGTTCGGTAGAGAAATCGCCCATGCTCAGAACGCGTACACGTTCGTCATATTTCTCGCCAAACAGCGCCATGGCACCTTTCGCCTTCGCCGCGTCGAGATCCATGATGTTCGTTTCAATCGGCAGGTTGCGGCGAATTTGCGCATTCACCAAATCTTCAACCTGACGAATCTCCGACGGCTTCATCGCTTCATTGTGCGAGAAGTCGAAGCGCAGCACTTTATCGCTAACCAGCGAACCTTTCTGTGCAACGTGTGTCCCAAGCACCTGGCGCAACGCCGCGTGCATCAGGTGCGTGGCGGAGTGGTTCAGACGGATACGTGCGCGGCGCGCTTCATCTACGTCAGCCTGTACCGCATCGCCCACTTTCAGAGCGCCCGCAGACAATTTGCCGATATGACCAATCGCCTGACCATATTTTTGCGTGTCGTCCACAGCGAAAGTAAATCCAGCGCCTTTCAGCTCGCCTTTATCGCCAACCTGACCGCCTGATTCCGCATAGAATGGGGTCTGATCCAGCACGACAACCGCTTCCTGTCCCGCGTTAATCGCTTCAACCGCTTTACCATCGACAAACAGCGCAGTCACTTTGCCGTTCAGTTCCAGATGGTCATAACCTTTAAATTCAGAAGCGCTATCAACGCGGATCATCGCGTTGTAGTCCGCGCCAAAACCGCTAGCTTCGCGCGCGCGACGGCGTTGCTCTTCCATGGCGGCTTCAAAACCGGCTTCGTCGACTTTGATATTGCGCTCACGGCAGACGTCCGCCGTTAAATCGACCGGGAAACCATAAGTATCATACAGACGGAAAGCGGTTTCGCCGTCCAGGGTATCACCCTGCAATTTCGCCAGTTCTTCATCCAGCAGCGCCAGACCGCGCTCCAGCGTACGGGCGAACTGCTCTTCTTCCGTTTTCAGAACCTGCTCGACCTGCGCCTGCTGACGTTTCAACTCTTCGCCTGCGGAGCCCATTACCTCAATCAGCGGCCCAACCAGCTTGTAGAAGAAGGTCTCTTTCGCGCCCAGCATGTTGCCGTGACGCACCGCGCGACGAATAATGCGACGCAGCACATAGCCACGGTTTTCATTCGACGGCAGCACGCCATCGGCAACCAGGAATGCGCAGGAACGGATGTGGTCGGCGATAACGCGCAGCGATTTATTACCCAGATCGGTGGCACCGGTGACTTTCGCTACCGCTTCAATCAACGTGCGGAACAGGTCGATGTCATAGTTAGAGTTAACGTGTTGCAGTACCGCGGCAATACGCTCCAGCCCCATACCGGTATCTACAGACGGTTTCGGCAATGGTTCCATCGTCCCGTCAGCCTGACGGTTGAACTGCATAAAGACGATGTTCCAGATCTCAATATAGCGATCGCCGTCTTCTTCCGGGCTTCCCGGAGGGCCGCCCCAGATGTGGTCGCCATGATCGTAGAAGATTTCGGTGCACGGACCGCAGGGACCGGTGTCGCCCATCTGCCAGAAGTTATCCGATGCGTATGGCGCGCCTTTATTGTCGCCGATACGGATGATACGCTCGCGCGGGATGCCGACTTCTTTTTCCCAGATCTCATAGGCTTCGTCGTCGGTTTCATAGACGGTGACCCATAAACGCTCTTTTGGCAGAGCAAACCAGTTTTCACCGGTCAGTAATTCCCATGCGAACTGAATGGCGTCGTGTTTGAAGTAATCGCCGAAGCTGAAGTTGCCCAGCATTTCGAAGAAAGTATGGTGACGTGCAGTGTATCCGACGTTTTCCAGATCGTTGTGTTTACCCCCCGCGCGTACGCAACGCTGGGAAGTGGTTGCACGGGAATAATTACGTTTATCGAGCCCAAGGAAAACATCCTTGAACTGGTTCATCCCGGCATTGGTAAACAACAGAGTGGGGTCATTGTTAGGCACCAGGGAACTGCTGGCAACTACCTGATGCCCTTTACTATGGAAAAAGTCGAGAAACGCCTGACGGATCTCAGCGGTGCTCTTGCTCATAATTATCCTGAAATCAAGCTACACTTCATCCTTCAGGCCGCCTCTGCGTTGGCTGCGAGTTTCCCGGTCACGCGTTCCCGAGGCTCACTTGCCGCTTTGATGCGGCTTGAATGATTTTGTGTATTTAAGGAATATTCGTCGCAGACGCTGTTCGCCGTTAAGCAACCCGCGTCCAGACGGAAAAGTGGGAATAAGATAAGTTTTCTTTACCGGGAAGTAAAATCCCGTATGCGCTCAATCTGCAAAATTTCGCCATATTTGCTGGATATCGTCCATCAGATACCCGCGATAGAGCAAAAAGCGCTGTACCTTAACCTTTTCTGAAAAGTTTGAAGGGAGCGGCTCGCCATATTTGCGAATGGCCTGTTCACGTGCCATTTCACTCCAGTCAATTTCACATTCTCGCATTGCTTTTTCAGTCGATTCACGGGAAATGCCTTTCTGATTCAACTCCTGGCGAATACGCGCCGGGCCATAGCCTTTGCGGCTACGACTGGCGATAAAGCGCATCACGAAGCGCTCGTCATCAAGATAGTGATGTTCGTGGCACCAGGCGATCACGCGTTCATAATCGTCTGCCGTCGCATCAATCTCTTCCGGCCCATTTTTGCCCATCACCGGCGCGGAGAGTTTACGCCGTAATTCCTGCTCGCTGTGATCGCGGACAGCAAGAATACGTACCGCACGATCAAGGAGACGAGCATAAGCGGGACGGCGCGATGTGGGTTCACTCATAAAAAACCTTAACAGGGAGAAATGCCAAAAGGGCCGCATAAATGCAGCCCTTGATGGTAATTTAACGTTTTGCTGAATGGCGGCTTCGTTTTGTCCGACCCACCATCACCTGATGATTAAAAATCTTCGTTGGTTTCTGCAACGCCTTCGCTATCGTCAACGGCGAAATCGGGCGTGGCATTCTGATTACTCAACAGTAATTCACGAACCCTTTTCTCGATCTCTTTCGCTGTCGCCGGGTTCTCTTTCAGCCAGGTAGTCGCGTTCGCTTTGCCCTGGCCAATCTTCTCGCCGTTGTAGCTGTACCATGCGCCCGCTTTCTCGATCAGCTTCTCTTTCACGCCCAGATCAACCAGTTCGCCATAGAAGTTGATGCCTTCGCCGTAGAGGATCTGGAACTCGGCCTGCTTAAACGGCGCGGCGATTTTGTTTTTCACCACTTTCACACGCGTTTCGCTACCCACGACATTATCGCCCTCTTTCACCGCGCCAATACGACGGATATCAAGACGAACAGAGGCGTAGAATTTCAGAGCGTTACCGCCGGTGGTGGTTTCCGGGTTGCCGAACATCACGCCAATCTTCATACGGATCTGGTTGATGAAAATCAACAGCGTGTTGGACTGTTTCAGGTTCCCCGCCAGCTTACGCATCGCCTGGCTCATCATACGCGCCGCGAGGCCCATGTGAGAGTCGCCAATTTCGCCTTCGATTTCCGCTTTCGGCGTTAGCGCCGCTACGGAGTCGACCACAATGACGTCCACCGCGCCTGAACGCGCCAGCGCGTCACAGATTTCCAGCGCCTGCTCGCCGGTATCCGGCTGAGAACAGAGCAGGTTATCGATATCGACGCCCAGCTTGCGTGCGTAAACAGGGTCAAGCGCGTGTTCCGCATCGATAAACGCACAGGTTTTACCTTCACGCTGCGCAGCGGCAATCACCTGCAGCGTCAGGGTCGTTTTACCGGAAGATTCCGGCCCGTAAATTTCGACGATACGCCCCATCGGCAGACCGCCCGCACCGAGTGCGATGTCCAGTGAAAGCGAACCGGTGGAGATAGTTTCCACATCCATAGAACGGTCTTCACCCAGACGCATGATGGAGCCTTTACCAAATTGCTTTTCAATTTGGCCCAGTGCTGCCGCCAACGCTTTCTGTTTGTTTTCGTCGATAGCCATTATTACTCCTGTCATGCAACTTGGTATTGAACCGGATAGTGAATTCGTACTGTTGAAGCAATTATACTGTATGCTCATACAGTATCAAGTGTTTTGTAGAAATTGTTGCCACAGGGTTTGTAGCGCGTACGTCGTCGCCTGTCGACGCACCGATTCACGGTCGCCGCTGAAGCATTCCCGACGCGCAATCCCTTCTCCGCTGACGCTGGCGAAAGCAAACCACACCGTACCAACCGGCTTTTCTTCACTGCCGCCATCCGGCCCGGCAATTCCGCTAATAGCGACAGCAAAATCGGCGCGAGCGGCCTTCAACGCCCCGATCGCCATTTCGACCACTACGGGTTCGCTGACCGCGCCATGCTGCGCCAGAGTCTCTTCACGCACGCCAATCATCTGCGCTTTGGCTTCATTACTATAGGTGACAAAGCCGCGTTCAAACCAGGCGGAGCTTCCGGCGATGTCGGTAATGGCTTTCGCCAGCCAGCCGCCGGTACAGGACTCTGCCGTCGTTACGGTCGCCCTGCGCGCTTTTAACGCCAGCCCGACCTGCTCGCTAAGCCGCATCAGTTCACTGTCAGTCATCATGACCTCTGTCAGTTAGAAATCCTGCCGCACAAGATAGCACTTTCTCACCAGAGATGGGGACGAGCAGTCGATTTTACGAGTCGGATTCCGAAAAAATGCCAGCAGGTTATTTATGCAGAATGAAAGAGGTAACACATGACTAAATAGCAGTACCATGTCGCTAAATTTACACGCACGGAGAGAAAGCAAGGATGTCACTCAAAAAAACGGAAAGCACACAGCACAAACTAAAACAAACCACCCAACTACGGCTGTGGGCCACAATTGGCGGCGTCTGTTCACTTGTCATGGGAGTACTGAATATATTGTCGTCAGGCTATTTTGAACCGTATGATGGCGGTCAAATTATCTTAGGCCTGGGATGTCTGGGATATAGTCTGGCACTATCAAAGAAGATATCCCATTTGCAGGCAGAGAATCAGCCCCAAAAGCCATAATAATAGCGGAGGGGGTGCTCCCCTCCCTAAGCGTAAATTAGCGCACCCGCGCCAGCGCTACCGCCTGGCCCAGCTGCCAAACCGCCATCGCATAATGCGTGCTGTGGTTATATCGGGTAATGGTGTAGAAGTTCGGCAAGCCGTACCAGTACTGGTAGCCCGTACCGATATCCAGACGCAGCAGGCTGGCTTCCTGATGATTGCCCAACGATTGCTGCGGCGTTAAGCCTGCGGCGGCAAGCTGAGAGAGGCTATATTTTGTTTTGAAACCATTCGCCAGCCCAGGCGCCTGACCATTCGCCGGCACCGCAACCGTATCGCCTTTCACCCAACCATGCGCCTTGAAGTAGTTCGCCACGCTGCCGATGGCATCAACCGGGTCCCAAAGGTTGATGTGATTGTCGCCATTGAAATCGACCGCATATTCTTTATAGGAAGATGGCATAAACTGGCCGTAGCCCATCGCGCCCGCAAAGGAACCTTTCAGATTGAGCGGATCGTCTTGCTCATCGCGCGCCATGAGCAGGAAGGTTTCCAGCTCGCCGGAGAAATATTCCGCCCGACGCGGATAGTTAAATGACAGCGTCGCCAGCGCGTCCAGAATCCGCGTTTTCCCCATGATACGTCCCCAGCGGGTTTCCACACCGATAATCCCCACGATGATTTCCGGCGGTACGCCGTATACCTGCCAGGCGCGGTTCAGCGCGTCTTCATACTGATTCCAGAACGCGACGCCGTTTTGCACGTTATCCGGCGTAATAAATTGTTTGCGGTAGCGCAACCAGGCGCCATTTGGTCCAGCGGGCGGCTGAGTGGTCGGCGCTTGTCTGTCCATCAGACGCAGGACGTAATCCAGTCTTTTAGACTGCGAGAGGATCTCCTGCAGTTGCTGACGGTCGAAACCGTGTTTACTGACCATTTTATCAATGAACTGCTGCGCATTAGGGTTGTTGGCGAAGTCGCCGCCCATTTGCATGACGTTATGCTGCGGCTCAAGCAGGAAGCCGCCGGAAGGCGTGCCCGTCGTCGCTTGAGTCTCGGAAGATTTTGGCTTGCTGCTACAGGCAGCAAGCAATACGCAAAGTGGAAGTAACGCTACATAACGACGCTTGAACATGAGACATCCATTAAACAAATTCAGCCAGGAAGAAGTATGGTAAAGCATCCCCCGCCGCACAAGGAAGCGGCACAAGAGAATAAATCACCTTTCTCCTCTTTTCAGTTTGTATCTGCTCCCCTACCCCACAAACTTTCAACTTAAAATATTTTTCTTTTATTTTGCGATCACAATAACACTTTTGAATCTTTCAACATGATTAAAATGAATAGGAAATTAGCAAGAAAACTAAAAACCCTACAGGAGAGAACAATGATCGAAACCATTACACATGGTGCGGAGTGGTTCATCGGGTTATTCCAGAAAGGCGGAGAGGTGTTTACCGGTATGGTGACAGGTATTCTTCCGCTACTGATAAGCCTGCTGGTTATCATGAATGCGCTCATCAATTTTATCGGCCAGCAGCGTATTGAGCGTTTTGCCCAACGTTGCGCCGGAAATCCGCTATCTCGTTACCTGCTTTTACCGTGTATCGGGACATTTGTTTTTTGTAATCCGATGACCCTGAGTCTGGGACGCTTTATGCCGGAGAAGTACAAGCCGAGCTATTACGCGGCGGCCTCCTATAGCTGTCACTCCATGAACGGTCTGTTTCCGCATATCAATCCCGGCGAACTGTTTGTTTATCTGGGTATCGCCAGCGGACTCACCACGTTAGGGCTTCCTCTCGGCCCGCTCGCGGTGAGCTATCTGCTGGTAGGTCTGGTGACGAACTTCTTCCGCGGTTGGGTCACCGATCTCACCACCGCTATTTTTGAGAAAAAAATGGGGATTCAACTTGAGCAGAAAGTTCATCTGACAGGAGCGGTATCATGACACGGGTTCGTATTGAGAAAGGCGCCGGCGGCTGGGGCGGCCCGCTTGAACTGGACGTTACGCCAGGCAAAAAGATCGTCTATATCACAGCCGGTACGCGCCCGGCGATCGTCGACAAACTGGCGCAACTAACAGGCTGGCAAGCGGTGGACGGCTTTAAAGAAGGCGAACCGCCGGAAGCGGAGATCGGCGCGGCCATTATCGACTGTGGCGGTACGCTGCGCTGCGGTATCTATCCGAAACGCCGGATTCCAACCATTAATATTCACTCGACGGGTAAGTCCGGCCCACTGGCGCAGTATATTGTTGAGGATATTTATGTCTCCGGCGTAAAAGAAGAAAACATTACTCTTGTCGGCGAAACGCCTGACAGTCCCCAGCCTGCCAAAACGACATTAGGACGTGACTACGACACCAGCAAAAAAATCACCGAGCAGAGCGACGGGCTGCTGGCAAAAGTTGGTATGGGAATGGGCTCCGCCGTGGCGGTACTGTTCCAGTCCGGTCGCGACACCATTGATACGGTCCTGAAAACAATCCTGCCGTTTATGGCGTTCGTTTCGGCGCTGATCGGCATCATTATGGCCTCAGGTCTTGGCGACTGGATCGCCCACGGTCTGGCGCCATTAGCCAGCCATCCACTGGGGCTGGTGACGCTGGCATTGATCTGCTCTTTCCCACTGCTGTCGCCCTTTCTCGGCCCTGGCGCGGTTATCGCTCAGGTCATTGGCGTCCTGATTGGCGTTCAGATAGGCCTGGGCAATATCCCCCCGCATCTGGCGCTTCCCGCCCTGTTCGCGATTAACGCGCAGGCGGCCTGCGACTTTATCCCGGTCGGCCTGTCGCTGGCAGAAGCGAAACAAGACACCGTTCGCGTCGGCGTACCTTCCGTGCTGGTCGGACGCTTCCTGACTGGCGCGCCCACGGTACTTATCGCCTGGTTTGTTTCCGGCTTTATCTATCAATAAGAGGTTCAGACATGAGCGTGATTTATCAAACCACCATCACCCGTATCGGCCAGAGCGCGAAGGAGGCGCTCGGCGAACAGATGCTGATTACGTTTCGGGAAGGCGCGCCGGCGGATATCGAAGAATTTTGCTTCATCCATTGTCATGGCGAACTGACCGGCGCGCTGCAGCCTGGCGCGCGGTGTGAATTGGGCCAACATTGCTATCCGGTCACGGCGGTCGGCAGCGTAGCCGAGCAAAACCTGCGTGAACTGGGGCATATCACTTTGCGCTTCGATGGTCTGCGCGAAGCGGAATTTCCCGGCACCGTACACGTTGCGGGGCCTGTACCGGACGATATCGCGCCGGGCTGTATTTTGTCGTTTGTCGCTTAAGGAGAAAAAACATGAATCAAGTTGCCGTTGTCATTGGCGGAGGCCAGACCCTGGGGGCATTCCTTTGCCGTGGGCTTGCAGAAGAAGGATACCGCGTGGCGGTCGTTGATATTCAAAGCGATAAAGCCGCGAATGTCGCCCAGGAAATTAACGCCGATTTTGGCGAAGGTATGGCGTACGGTTTTGGCGCCGACGCTACCAGCGAGCAGAGCGTGCTGGCGCTGTCCCGCGGCGTAGACGAGATTTTCGGGCGCGTCGATCTGCTGGTTTACAGCGCGGGTATCGCCAAAGCGGCGTTTATCAGCGATTTCCAGCTGGGCGATTTTGACCGCTCGCTACAGGTGAATCTGGTGGGCTATTTCCTCTGCGCCCGGGAGTTTTCCCGCCTGATGATCCGCGACGGCATTCAGGGGCGCATTATTCAGATTAACTCTAAATCCGGCAAAGTGGGCAGTAAACACAACTCCGGCTACAGCGCGGCGAAATTCGGCGGCGTGGGGTTAACCCAGTCTCTGGCGCTGGATCTGGCGGAATACGGCATTACCGTACACTCGTTGATGCTCGGCAACCTGTTGAAATCGCCAATGTTCCAGTCACTGCTGCCGCAATACGCTACTAAACTGGGCATTAAGCCCGACGAGGTGGAGCAGTATTACATTGATAAGGTACCGCTCAAACGCGGGTGTGATTATCAGGATGTGCTGAACATGCTGCTATTTTATGCCAGCCCGAAAGCGTCTTATTGCACCGGGCAGTCGATCAACGTAACCGGCGGTCAAGTGATGTTCTGACCGTGAATTGCCGGATGGCGCCGTAGGCCGGATAAGACGGTTACGCCGCCATCAGGCAAAACAACAGGAGCACATTATGGTTTCCACTCTGATTACCGTCGCCGTTATCGCCTGGTGTGCGCAACTGGCGCTGGGCGGCTGGCAGATTTCCCGCTTTAATCGGGCTTTCGATAAACTTAGCCAACAGGGGCGGGTCGGCGTCGGGCGCTCCGGCGGGCGTTTTAAGCCCCGGGTGGTGGTTGCCGTGGCGCTGGACGAACAGCAGCGGGTGACGGACACTTTATTGATGAAAGGCCTTACGGTATTCGCCAGACCGGTTAAAATTGCCGCAATGCAAGGAAAACATTTGCATGAATTACAGCCTGATGTGATCTTTCCCCATGATTCGCTCGCGCAGAATGCACTATCATTGGCGCTTAAACTGAAACATGGGTAATTTCGTTGTGAATGCGTATAGCTTGCGAAATTATCATTTTGCAACCAATACCCTAAATAATTCGAGTTGCAGGAAGGCGGCGACGCAGTGAATCCCAGGAGCGTACATCAGTACGTGACCGGGGTGAGCGAGGAAAGCCAACGCACATGCAGCGTGAAGTATGACGGGTAAATACATAAGTCAGGGTAATCACGCCTATGAAACCTCGTCAGCGTCAGGCCGCGATTCTGGAGCACCTGCAAAAACAGGGAAAATGCTCGGTTGAAGAACTGGCCCAGTACTTTGACACGACAGGCACCACTATCCGTAAAGATCTGGTCATTCTGGAAAATGCCGGAACCGTCATCCGCACCTATGGCGGCGTGGTGTTGAATAAAGAAGAGTCCGATCCGCCTATTGATCACAAAACGCTTATCAACACCCACAAAAAAGCGCTGATAGCCGCAGCCGCTGTGAAATATATCCATGATGGCGATTCCATTATTCTGGACGCCGGAAGTACCGTGTTACAGATGGTGCCGTTGCTTTCGCGTTTTAGCAACATCACGGTGATGACCAACAGCCTCCATATTGTCAACGCGCTATCGGAACTGGACAACGAACAAACTATCCTGATGCCCGGCGGCACCTTCCGTAAAAAATCGGCGTCGTTTCACGGTCAACTGGCAGAAAACGCCTTTGAGCAATTCAGCTTTGATAAACTTTTCATGGGAACTGACGGTATTGACCTGAACGTCGGTGTGACCACGTTCAATGAGGTTTACACCGTCAGTAACGCAATGTGCAATGCAGCACGCGAGGTGATTCTGATGGCGGACTCCTCAAAATTTGGTCGTAAAAGCCCCAATGTGGTGTGCAGTCTGGAAACCGTCGACAAACTGATCACGGACGCGGGGATCGATCCGGCATTTCGTCAGGCGCTGGAAGCAAAAGGGATTGAAGTAATCATAACCGGAGAAAGCAATGAGTGATGCACTACTAAACGCGGGCCGTCAGACCTTAATGCTGGAGCTACAGGAAGCCAGCCGTCTGCCGGAGCGTCTGGGCGATGATTTTGTCCGCGCCGCCAATATCATTATTCACTGTGAAGGCAAAGTGATCGTTTCCGGCATTGGTAAGTCAGGCCATATTGGTAAAAAAATCGCCGCGACGCTTGCCAGTACCGGTACTCCCGCTTTTTTTGTTCATCCGGCGGAAGCACTGCATGGCGATCTGGGGATGATTGAAAGCCGCGACGTGATGTTATTTATCTCCTATTCCGGCGGCGCAAAAGAACTCGACCTCATCATCCCGCGTCTGGAAGATAAATCCGTCGCGCTGCTGGCGATGACCGGTAAACCTCACTCTCCGCTGGGGCGAGCGGCAAAAGCCGTTCTGGATATTTCCGTCGAGCGTGAAGCCTGCCCGATGCATCTGGCGCCGACGTCCAGTACCGTCAATACGCTAATGATGGGCGATGCGCTGGCGATGGCGGTCATGCAAGCGCGCGGTTTTAACGAAGAAGATTTCGCCCGTTCGCATCCGGCTGGCGCACTGG
Organism: Salmonella sp. SAL04196; assembly: GCF_046550835.1. Taxonomy (NCBI): domain Bacteria; kingdom Pseudomonadati; phylum Pseudomonadota; class Gammaproteobacteria; order Enterobacterales; family Enterobacteriaceae; genus Salmonella; species Salmonella sp. SAL04196. Next base: position 492,366 of record NZ_JBGDXE010000002.1, on the reverse strand, counting down.
GCGCGCGTTTGCTCAATAATGTGCATCACCTGATGCGCCAGGGCGATGCAATACCGCAGGTGATGCTCGCCACCAGCGTAATGGATGCCATGCTGGAACTTAGCCGTACCGGACTGGGGCTGGTGGCGGTTTGCGATGAGCAACATGTTGTGAAAGGCGTCTTTACCGACGGCGACCTGCGTCGCTGGCTGGTGGGCGGCGGCACGCTCACCACGCCGGTAAGCGAAGCCATGACGCCCAACGGTATTACGCTCCAGGCGCAAAGCCGCGCCATTGACGCCAAAGAGCTCCTGATGAAGCGCAAAATTACCGCCGCGCCAGTGGTCGATGAAAACGGCAAACTCACCGGCGCCATTAACCTACAGGATTTCTACCAGGCGGGGATTATCTAATCCTTCAGTCCCAGACGCTTCGCCAGCCGATGCAGGTTGGCGACGTCGGTTTCCAGCGCCCGCGCGCTGGCCGCCCAGTTATGATTATTTTGCGCCAGCGCCTGGCGAATCATCTCTCGCTGAAAGTTCTCCGTCGATTCGCGCAAATTGCGGCAAGTCGGCAGCGCCAGAAAGCTTTCCGCAGGCGGCGCGGGTAAAACGTCCTCTGACAAGGCAAAATGCTGCGCCTCCAGTATCACCTCATCCCCTGCCCGGGTCGCTCTCGCCAGTACAACCGCACGGTGAATGGCATGTTCCAGCTCCCGGACGTTGCCCGGCCAGCCATAGTTGAGCAAATGGCGGCGCGCGCCGGGACTCAGCACCACGCGGGACAGCCCCAGCCGCAGTCGGCACTGCTCGCAAAAATAGCCCGCCAGCAGCACCACATCATCGCCACGCTCGCGCAGCGGCGGCACAAAGAGCGGAAAAACGCTCAGGCGATGGAACAGATCGGCGCGAAAACGCCCCGCCAGCACCTCTTCACGCAGGTCACGGTTGGTCGCCGCCAACACCCGCACATCCACGCGCAGGCTACGATCGTCGCCGACGCGCTGAATATCGCCATACTGCAACACGCGAAGTAGCTTGGCCTGTAGCGCCAGCGACAGTTCGCCAATCTCATCCAGAAACAGCGTACCGTTATCTGCCATTTCGAACTTACCGCTACGATTACTGATAGCCCCGGTAAAAGCCCCTTTTACATGACCAAACAACTCGCTCTCCGCCACGCTTTCCGGCAGCGCGGCGCAGTTGAGATAGACCAGCGGATTGACCGCTCTGGGGGAGCTCTGGTGAATAGCTTTCGCCACCAGCTCTTTACCGGTCCCCGTTTCACCGCCGATCAGCACGTTAAGATCGGAGCCCGCCACAATCTCGATCTCTTTTTTCAACTGCGTCATCGCAGGCGACAGGCCGATCATGTGCGTCTCTTTTATCGGTTCAAACACGCCTGACGACCCCGGCAGCATGTTCTGGCTTTCCAGTTGTTCAATTAACAGCGCATTACTCAATGCCCCGGCGGCCAGCGCGGCGACAAGCCGTAGTTCTTCATCGCTAAATACCTCGAACTGCTCCGGCGTCATAGCATCAAGGGTCAGCGCACCGATGAGGTTCTGTCCGGCAAACAGCGGCAGACCAACACAGGCGTGGACTTTCAGGCTTTCCTGTCCGGGAATTAACCCGTCATACGGATCGGGTAAATCGCTATCAGCCGGAAAACGCACCACGTCCCCCGCGCGGGCGATGGCTTCCAGGCGCGGATGCCCTTCCAGGGTAAAACGTCTGCCGAGGACGTCCTGCGCCAGGCCATCAATCGCCAGTGGAATAAATTGTCGTGATTCATAGCGCAACAGCGCCGAGGCGTCGCACGCCAGCACCTGACGCAGCGTAGTAATCAGCCGCTGAAAACGATCCTGATGCCCAATACCGCGTTGTAACTCAATGGCGATGCCCGCCAATACCTCCACGGAAAAACTCATGGTTACCTCATTGTCATTTTGACAACCTATAGTGTCATATTGACAGCATCATTTATAGTCTTTTTGACTACACCAAAAATAAAAAACCAATATAACTTCATATAAATCAATCAGATGAAAAGTTGGCACACTACCTGCAATAAGCAAAACAACTTTTTGTAAACGTTGAATGAATTGAGGTGGTTATGTCTATTCTGGTTAAAAATAATATTCATTGGGTTGGCCAACGCGACTGGGAAGTACGTGATTTTCACGGCACTGAATACAAAACGCTGCGTGGCAGCAGCTATAACAGCTATCTCATTCGTGAAGAAAAGAATGTGCTGATCGATACCGTCGATCATAAGTTTAGCCGTGAGTTTGTGCAAAATCTGCGCAGTGAAATCGACCTCGCGGACATCGACTACATCATCATTAACCATGCCGAAGAAGACCATGCAGGCGCGCTGACCGAACTGATGGCGCAGATCCCGGACACGCCTATCTACTGTACCGCCAACGCCATTGACTCTATCAACGGCCATCACCATCACCCGGAATGGAATTTTAAGGTGGTGAAAACCGGCGATACGCTGGATATCGGCAACGGCAAGCAGTTGATCTTCGTGGAAACGCCGATGCTGCACTGGCCGGACAGCATGATGACCTATATGACCGGCGACGCGGTGTTATTCAGCAACGACGCCTTTGGTCAGCACTACTGCGACGAGCGTCTGTTCAATGATGAAGTGGACCAAACCGAACTGTTTGAACAATGCCAGCGCTACTACGCCAATATCCTGACGCCGTTCAGCCGTCTGGTAACGCCAAAAATTACCGAAATCCTCGGCTTCAACCTGCCGGTGGATATGATTGCCACATCACACGGCGTGGTATGGCGCGACAACCCAACGCAAATCGTGGAACTGTATCTGAAATGGGCGGCAGATTATCAGGAAGATCGTATCACTATTTTCTACGATACCATGTCGAACAATACTCGCATGATGGCGGATGCCATCGCGCAGGGTATCAATGAAGTGGACCCGAACGTGGCGGTCAAAATCTTTAACGTCGCCCGCAGCGATAAAAATGAAATACTGACCAACGTCTTCCGTTCGAAAGGCGTGCTGGTCGGCACTTCTACCATGAACAACGTGATGATGCCGAAAATCGCTGGTCTGGTGGAAGAGATGACCGGCCTGCGCTTTCGCAACAAACGCGCCAGCGCCTTCGGTTCTCATGGCTGGAGCGGCGGCGCGGTGGATCGACTGTCCACGCGCTTACAGGATGCCGGTTTTGAAATGTCCCTGAGTCTGAAAGCGAAATGGCGTCCGGATCTGGATGCGCTGGAGTTGTGCCGTCAGCATGGTCGCGACATCGCCCGTCAGTGGGCGCTTGCTCCGCTGCCGGAAACCACACAGAAAACCGCGCCAGCCGAAGAAATCACAACCTGCGCCGCCGCAGACCTCGGCCCTAAAATGCAATGCAGCGTATGCCAGTGGATTTACGACCCTGCGCAGGGCGAGCCGTTGCAGGATGTCGCGCCGGGTACGCCGTGGAGCGACGTGCCGGATAACTTCCTGTGCCCGGAATGTTCATTAGGTAAAGACGTGTTCGACGTACTGGCGACGGAGGCAAAATGAGTCGGGGGATCATCATTATTGGGTCGGGCTTCGCCGCCCGCCAGCTCGTCAAAAATATCCGTAAACAAGATGCGCATGTGCCGTTAACCCTGATTGCGGCGGACAGTATGGATGAGTATAACAAGCCCGATCTCAGCCACGTTATCAGCCAGTCGCAGCGCGCCGATGATCTCACCCGCCAGTTAGCGGGGGAATTTGCTGAACAGTTTAATCTGCGACTGTTCCCGCATACCTGGGTTGCTGACATTGATGCCGATGCCCATGTGGTGAAAAGTCAGGATAAGCAGTGGCAGTACGACAAGCTGGTACTGGCGACCGGGGCGACAGCCTTTGTACCGCCGATTGCAGGACGTGAGTTAATGCTTACTTTGAATAGCCAGCAGGAGTACCGCGCCTGTGAGACACAACTGCGCGACGCGCAGCGAGTGCTGATTGTCGGCGGCGGTCTCATTGGTAGTGAATTAGCAATGGATTTCTGCCGCGCCGGGAAAACGGTAACGCTGATGGATAACGCCGCCAGCCTTCTCGCCTCACTGATGCCACCGGAAGTGAGCAGTCGCTTACAGCATCACCTGACCGATATGGGGGTGCATCTGCTGCTGAAATCGCAGTTGCAAAAACTGGAGAAAACCGAAGCCGGTATCCGCGCTACGCTGGTAAGCCAGCATAGTATTGAGGTCGATACGGTGATTGCCGCCACCGGCTTACGCCCGGAAACCGCCCTGGCGCGCCGCGCCGGGGTAGCCGTCAACCACGGCGTCTGCGTGGATAGCTATCTACAGACCAGTCACCCGGATATTTATGCGATCGGCGATTGCGCGGAAATCAACGGTCAGGTGCTGCCCTTCCTGCAACCGATCCAGTTAAGCGCGATGTACCTGGCGAAAAATCTGTTTGGCGGCAACGCGCCGCTGAAGCTACCGGCGATGCTGGTCAAAGTCAAAACGCCGGAACTGCCGCTGCATCTGGCGGGAGAAACTCAGCGCCGCGATTTAAGCTGGCAGATTACCGCAGAATCTGACGGTATGATTGCCAAAGGCATGAGTGGAGAAGGCCAACTACGCGCCTTTGTGGTGAGTGAAGACCGCATGAAAGAGGCCTTTGCACTACTGAAAACGTTGTCCGTATAAGCCTGTGATGCCGGATGGCGCCGCTTCGCGTCTTATCCGGCCTACGAGTGAGCATCTATTTACAGGCCGAATAAGGCGCAGCCGCCATCCGGCGCCCTACACTTCCCTTAACGCTCGCGCTGCGGCAATCACACCCTGTCCAAACGACAGTCCGCCGTCGCCCGCCGGTAACCGCTGCGGAAATAACAATTTAAAATCAGAAAGATAAAAGGTAAGACGCGCGCGAAGTAAGCGGTTGTGTATCACCCCGCCGCTGAAGACCAGAGTGGTTATCCCCCGCGCCGTAGCCTGCTGGCGCATTAGCGTGGCAAACCCGCACGCCAGCGCATCATGAAAAGCCCAGGCGCGTTGCGCGGGCGTGGCCTGCCAGTTCAACCATTGCCGCCAGAAAACAGCGACGTCCAGTTGAGCGCCGTTAAGCGGCATCGTTACCGGATGCTCAACGTTAGCGCATTGAGAGGCCAGCGCCTCCAGCGCGCAGGCGGCCTCGCCCTCATAGCTAAGCGATGCTGGCGCGCAGCGAAGCGCGGCAGCCACCGCGTCAAACAACCTCCCGCAGGAAGAGGCCAACGGGGCATTGACGCCGCGCTCAATGGCGCGCGCCAGGACACTCCAGTTTTGCTGTTGCAGCCCCGCTGTCTCCGGGTAATCCTGCCAGTCCGGCACAAAGCGCAGGCACTGCGCTAACAGATTACGCCACGGCTGTTTGGCAGCCAGATCGCCTCCCGGCAGCGCCACGGCGGGTAAACCACCTAAATGTTCGCATTCGCGATAATTGACCCGCAAACATTCTCCGCCCCATAGCGCGCCATTCTCACCCATGCCGATACCGTCTACCGTCAGGGCAATCACCTCTCCGCCGTCCAGCGGCCAACCATGCTCGGCCAGGCAAGCCGCCGCATGGGCATGATGGTGTAACACCGTCTCTGTCGGCAGATGCATCTCACTGGCCCACTGACTGGAAACATAGCCCGGATGCGCATCACAGACGATACGCTCTGGCGTAAAATCGTAGATTGACTGGATCAAACGCAATGCCTCGCGCCACTGCGCCTGGATGCCGTCATCGCTGAGATCGCCCAAATGTTGGCTGACAACCGCCTGTTCGCCGCGTACCAGACAGAACGTGTTTTTCAGATCCGCGCCCAGACAAAGTATCGGCGGCACATCGCGAAATCCGGGCGGCAACGCAATCGCGTCCGGCACGTATCCCCGCGAACGACGCAGCATTTCGCCGCTGTCGCGCACGACAGAGTCGTCCATGCGCTGAACAATGTCGCGATTGTGCAACAAAAAACCATCGGCAATATCGTGTAAATCGTCCAGCGCCTGTTCGTTGGTGATGGCGGGCGGTTTGCCGCTCAGGTTGCCGGATGTCATCACCAGCGGGTAATTGAGCGCCTGCAACAAGAGATGTTGCAACGGGTTGGCTGGCAGCATCACGCCCACCTCCGTAAGCCCTGGCGCGATGCCCTCACTCAGCGAAGGTACATACTGCTTATCCACCAGTACAATCGGGGCCGCTGGCGTGGTCAGCAGCGAACGCGCCGCGGTCGGCAGCGTTTGCGCCGTTGGCAACATCACCGCCAATGGTTTCGCCGGACGATGTTTACGCGCCCGCAGCATCGCCACTGCGTTAGCGTTGCGCGCATCGCAGGCCAGATGAAAACCACCCAGCCCTTTAACGGCAATAATGCCTCCGGCGTTCAGTTGGGCGACCGCCGCCTGCAAAGCCGCCTCTTTTTCCGCTCGTTCATGTTGGCTCCGCCACTCAAGATGCGGCCCGCATGACGGACAGGCAACGGGCTGGGCATGAAAACGGCGATCGTACGGATCGCGGTATTCGCTGTCGCATTCCGGACACAAGGGAAACGCCGCCATCACCGTAAATGGCCGGTCATAGGGCATAGCGCGAATAATGGTGAAGCGTGGTCCGCAGTGGGTGCAATTGATGAAAGGATAACGGTAGCGCCGCTCGCCTGGGGTATTCATCTCGGCAAGACATGCCGGGCAGGTCGCCGCATCCGGCACGATTTGCGTGTTCATCGAACCGCCTGCGCTCTGACGAATGGTGAAATCCGTCGGTGCGCGCTCCCATACCAACGACGCGTGTTCAACGCTGTCAATGCGCGCCAGCGGCGGGCAATCCTGATAGAGCGCGGCAATAAATTGCGACGGATCTTCCAGCAGCCGAACGACGACGCCGTCGCCGTCATTACACACGTCGCCGTGTAATCGCAACTGCTGCGCCAGCTGCCAGACAAAAGGACGAAAACCGACGCCCTGTACTTTGCCCCGAATGCGTAGCTGTACGCCGGAAGGTGTGTCTATCGCCATCTTATTTTCCCGCCATCATCGAACCCGGATGCCTGATGGCGCGACGCTTATCAGGCCTACAACCGCACGGACCGTAGACCGGATAAGGCATTGATGCCGCCATCCGGCAATGCTTTGTGGCGTATTCTACGCGCAATCGCAGAAATCAGAAAAGCAGCGATGCCGTTGAATCCAGCGCCGCACGACGGCGTTTTTCCGCGCTTAGCTGTTCGAGCTTATTGCGGTCCACGCAGATGAGGGCGTGCGTTGGGCAAGCGGCCATACAGGCCGGACCGGCTTCACGGTGGTGACACAGATCGCACTTGTTGGCTTCGGCTTTTTCGGCACGCACGTTCAGCCCCGCGCCGCTATTGCGAACCACCGGACGTACCACCACTTCCATGGCGCCGTAAGGACATGCCACTACGCAAGTTTTACAGCCAATGCAGCGTTCCTGCATCACATGAACAAAACCTTTGTCACGGCTGATGGCGCCATTCGGGCAAACGTTGGCGCACGGCGCGTCTTCACACTGGCGACACAGCGTTGCCGTGGAAACATTCACGCCTTTGATGACATGGATACGAGGTAAAAAGGTTTCAGGGGTCAGCGATGCGCAATCCTGATTTTCCTGATGGGATACGACGCAAGCCACTTCACAGGTACGGCAACCAATGCACTTACTCGCGTCTGCAATGATGAAACGGTTCATCAAATTCTCCAGCAATAACAGATGATGTGCCGATATATACACGAATCGTGCCAATTTTTATTTCATTGTTATTTAAGAATATTATTTCTATTTTCGTGAGCATTTACGTGTCATCGTCACAAGTGTCGATGACACGTAATGTCGCCAGTGGTGGTCAAGATTTGCAGTGATAGCCAGCCAACTCTGCACCGCAACTGGCATCAATCCTGATTAACGCCTGGCAATACGTTACCGCGTATTAAACAGAGCTGCGTAAGGGAAAGATCGTCCGTTTGCGGATTCCTTCCGGCAATAGGTTTGATAATTAATTTACGGCCAGGATAGTGATTAAAACGGGTCAGCGCCGGATAACTCAACCGGCCAAACCAGCCGTGTACGCGCTGCCAGCGGGCGTCCTTCACCTGATATAAATTGGTTATCCAGTAGCCTGAGTCAAACTGCATATCCAACAGTTGCGTGCGCCCATTGCCCTGTAAATCAAGCAAATCATCGACGCCAGTATCGGTCGCGGTATAAAACCCCCACGGTTCAAAGACGCAGGGGCGGCCATTCTTGAGAAAGGTGAAAATGATGTATTGCGCGCTCGGCGCCAGGCCCAACCCAGGATTACCCAACCAGATAACCAGATCCTGAATGCCGTTACGATCGAGGTCAGCGCGATAAAATTGCGCATTACCCGCCAAATTAATCAGCATTCCCACCGGGACAACCCACGAATTACCGGCTCTGTCTTTTCCGCTAATCCGCCATTCGTTATCTTTTTTCGGCTCCGGCAGTAGCGTCACGCCACTGACTCCGACCTGGCGAAAATGCCAGGTCTGGTCGGGCGATACAGAATAAGGCAGGGTCAACAGCGGCTTCAGCGCACGCTTTTGCGCATATTCACCGTCGCTCATCGGCAGGTAACCGACAACACCGGTGGCCAGTGCGCGTGCGGCGATGCAGAAAAATAGCAGTCCGCTCCATACGATAATCTTCACGTCCTTCTTACAACCTTTGCCGTGTAACACAAATTCTCCCTAAATATGTGCGCATTTTACGTCTCCGGCGCTTCCAGCGCGGCAAATCCGCCGTTTCCCTGCCAGCCTTCCAGGCGCTGATAGACGATGTTTACCGCGTCCTTAATCGGTTGAGTCATCGGATAATAAAACCCGACGATATCCGGCTGGATACCAACAAAAATCACCTCGCCGACATCCTCTTTCAGCTGATCGATAAGGTAGTTGAGCGGCATATTGTGGGTGGTCATCATAAACATTTCGGCGATATCATCCGGATCGATAATGCGGATCTCGCCCGGATTAAGCCCCATGTCGGTGGCGTCGACAATCAACAGACGCTGCGGGCGCAGTTCGCGAATCGCCACAATGTCGTTTTCCGGCGCGCTGCCGCCATCAATCACCACCCAATTACCCTTCGGCTGCGCCGCGCACATTTCCGCCAGTAGCGGGCCTGCGCCGTCGTCGCCCATCATGCTGTTGCCGACACAGAGTAAAACGTCAGTCACGAAGCCTCCTCACCATCAGGTAGATGGCGCTTTCCTGATGAATGTCATGCAGCATACTGAGCATCAGTTTGCTCCATTCTTGCTGCTGCGGGGTCTGCGCGGCGCGCGCCTCATCAAACGCGCGCGCCAGCATCTGCACATGGTTGAAATCGATGACGATCTCGCCATACTTCGGCACGCCTTCCATTTTACGCCGGGCATCGCTACCGGCTTCCAGGGTGGCGATCCACGCCAGATACTCATCCCATGGGCAGGTGAGCGCGGCCTCCAGACAATCGATGACCCCCAGGTGGTGACCAATCGCCAGGCTGTAATAGACAACCTGCTGCGCCTCGGCAGGCGTCTCATCGTTCTCATCAATAAACTTACGGCTCAGTTGACTGAACACCACCTGTTCGCTCATCGGATACGCGCCTCTTCAACAACATGATTGAGATGGGTGACAATTTCGGTTAAACGCGGATCGTTTTCCGCTTCCAGCCAACGCGCCACTTGCTGCTCGCCCTGCCCCAACTGTGTCAGGTAATCATCGGCGATCTGACGACCATAGCGATAACCCGCCAGCCGGCGCGCCGCGCGATCCACCTTCACGCGCAGCGGCTGCACCATATCCGGATGCAGGATCTCTGCGGGCTGATCGTCCAGCTCACCCGGCGCACGGGCGTGGATTTTCTGCTCCAGCAGGCCAAGCGCCATCGCAAAGCCATACAGCGTCGCCGCAGGCGTTGGCGGGCAGCCTGGAATATACACATCCACCGGGACGATTTTGTCGGTACCGCCCCAGACGCAGTACAGATCATGGAAGATGCCGCCGCTGTTGCCGCAGGCGCCGTAAGAGATACAAATTTTCGGGTCCGGTGCCGACTGCCAGGCGCGCAGCGCCGGAGAGCGCATGGCGCGGGTCACCGCGCCGGTAAACAGCAGAATATCGGCATGACGCGGCGACGGTACTACTTTGATGCCGAAACGCTCGGCATCAAACAACGGCGAAAGCGTCGCAAAGATTTCGATTTCACAGCCGTTACAGCCGCCGCAGTCCACGCGGTAAACGTATGCCGAACGCTTAATATTTTTCAGTAAAGACGCCTTCATGCTGGCGATGGATTCATCCACCGTCATCGGTACCGGAATGCCGTTGGCGTCACGCGGGCCTAATAAATTGCTCATTAGCTGACCTCTTTCATATGGCGAGTCAGTTCAATACGGTCGGACGGCACCAGGCATTTCTGACGCTTACAGTCCGGGCAGGTCTCAAAGATTTCGCGGTGGTTTTCCGCGCGGCTGTCGCCGTTGTGCGCAAGCAGCGCAATGGCGTAGTCGATCTCTTTCTGTACCGCGAAAGGACGATTGCACACGCGGCAGTTGCACAGCGCGAAGCGGGACTGTTGCAGGAAATCTTCTTTCTTCCACACCGCCAGTTCGTACTCTTGCGACAGTTTAATCGCCGCCGTCGGGCACACCTCTTCGCAGCGACCGCAGAAGATGCAGCGGCCAAGATTGAACTGCCACGCCAGCTCATTGGTCGCGAGATCGGTTTCCACCGTCAGCGCGTTCGACGGGCAGGCATTAACGCAGGCGGCGCAGCCGATGCACTGCTGCGGATTATGTTCCGGCTTGCCGCGGAAGTTTTTATCAACCGCAATCGGCTCCAGCGGATAAGACGAGGTCGCCGTGCCGGTTTTGATAACTTTTTTGATAAAGGTAAACATGGCGATTCCTTATTTCAGCGGCGAGTTTTTACGCTCAATGCTGTAGCGCTCAAGTTCTTTGTACGGCACGACTTTGCTCTTCTTCTTACGTACATCGACCACGGTCATCCGGTCGGTACAGGAGTAGCAAGGGTCGAGGCTGCCGATAATCAGCGGCGCATCGGAGACGGTGTTGCCGCGCAGCATATAGCGCAGCGTCGGCCAGTTGGCGTAGGTCGCCGCACGACAGCGCCAGCGGTAAAGCTTTTGGTTGTCGCCGGTCATGCTCCAGTGGATATCATCGCCACGCGGCGCTTCGGCAAAGCCGAGCGCAAAACGGTGCGGAATATAGGTAAAGCCTTCCACCATCAGCGGGCCGCCCGGCAGATTATCCAGACCGAAATCGATCATATTCAGCGAGGTGTAAACTTCGTTGATACGGACTTTCAGACGAGAAATCACATCGCAGCCCTGCTCGCTATGTACTTCCATCGGCAGCAGACCGTAACCGACAAACGGGTGGTCGGCGCGGGTGTCGCGGGCGTGACCGCTGGCGCGCACCATCGGGCCGACATTACTGAAGTCACGGGCAATTTCCGGGTCCAGACGGCCGATACCCACGGTACGCTGTTCCATATTCGGCGTGCTCAGCAGCATGTCCACCAGCTCCTGCACGTCACGACGCATCTGCTGCGCCAGTTGACGGGTCTGGATCATGTCCTCTTTGAGCAGATCGCGGCGAATCCCGCCGATCAGGTTCAGTCCGTAAGTTTTGCGCGCGCCGGTAAGGATCTCTGCCATTTTCATGGAGGTTTCACGCACGCGGAAGAACTGCATAAAGCCGGAGTCAAAACCGGTAAAGTGGCAGGCGAGGCCTAGGTTCAGCAGGTGCGAGTGCAGACGCTCCACTTCCAGCAGAATGGCGCGGATCATCTGCGCACGCTCCGGCACCTGAATGCCCATCGCGTTTTCCACGGAAGTGGTGTAGGCAGTGCTGTGCGCGAAGCCGCAGATACCACACACGCGATCCGACAGGAAGGTGACTTCGTTATAACCCATGCGGGTTTCCGCCAGTTTTTCCATACCACGGTGGACGTAGAACAGGCGGTAGTCGGCGTCGATAATGTTTTCGCCATCGACGAACAGACGGAAGTGGCCCGGTTCATCGGAGGTGACATGCAGCGGGCCAATCGGCACCACGTTATTTTTCTTGTCACCCAGCTCGTTAATGAACTCGTAGGTTTCCGCATCGGTGGTCGGCGCCGGGCGCTGACGATAATCCATGCTGTCTTTACGCAGCGGATAGAGTTCATCCGGCCAGTCGTCCGGCAGCACCAGACGGCGCTCGTCCGGCAGACCGACCGGAATTAAACCGTACATGTCGCGTACTTCGCGCTCACCCCACACGGCAGCCGGCACGCGCGGCGTAACGGATGGGAATTCCAGCTTATTGGCATCCACTTCAACGCGGACGGTAATCCAGCACTTCGTGCCCTGCTCCATCGACAGCACGTAATAAACGGCATAGTGGCCGCACAACTGGCGTTCGTCATTACCGAACAGCACCGACAACCACCCACCCTGCTGGTAGTAAAGAAACTCCACCACTTCCGGCAGATAGTTCACTTTTACCGTAATAGTCAGCTGATCTTTGGTCTGCCAGGCTTCGTCCAGCACGACGCCCGGAAACGCCTGGTGCAGCGCCGCAAGGTATTGTTGACCTAATTTTTCTTCAGACATGCTCAAACTCTCTTAAATCACGCCGCCAGCAAGGAGACGAAGGCTAAAAACGCAAACCCAAAACCGGCCCAGGTCACGCGTGAAGTGGCGCAAAAACGCAGTCGCGCCATGCTGTTTTCAAACAGGGCGATCACTAGTACGCCGACAATCAGCTTGACGACGGCAATCACCAGCGCCAGCAACAGTCCGCCTGCGCTGAAGGTTTCCATCTGTCCCCACGGCAGAAACACGCCGACGAACATTTGCAGCACCACCAGTTGCTTAAGGCTGATGCCCCATTTCAGCACCGCAAAGCCGCTACCGCTGTATTCGGTCAACGGCCCTTCCTGCAACTCCTGCTCCGCTTCCGCCAGGTCGAACGGCAGCTTGCCCATTTCGATAAAAGTGGCGAAGGCGCAGGCGCACAGCGCCAGAATCAGCGGAATACTGCGCGCGACAGGCCAGTGATAAATGGTATCGGCGATATTGCTGATATGAGTTGAACCCGCCACCTGCGCGGCGACCCACAGACCCAGCAGCAGAATCGGCTCCACCAGCACGCCGAGCATCGCTTCACGGCTGGCGCCGATCGCGGTGAACGGACTGCCGGTATCCAGGCCTGCAATAGAGAAGAAGAAGCGCGCAATCGCGAACAGATAAATCAGGGTGATTAAATCACCCAGTTGCGGCAACGGAGATCCAACGGTGACGACCGGCAGCGCGGTGGCGATAGTCAGCATCACGCCGACCATCACAAACGGCGTCAGGCGAAAAACCCAGCCGGAATCCGCAGGCGCAATACTCTGACGACCGAGCAGTTTGATAATGTCGCGGTACTCCTGCAACACGCCCGGCCCACGGCGATTGTGTAGACGGGCGCGTGCCACGCGAGTAATACCGGACAGCAATGGCGCAACGGCAAATAGCACCAGCGCCTGAATTAACGGATAAAACACACTCATTTTCAGGCTCCTCGTGAAACCACAATCACCACCAGCACCGCCAGCTCAATCAGCGCCAGACGACGGAATAGCACCGCGGCCGCCGCGTTCTGCCAGCCCGGCACCAGCGATACCGGGTTCAGCCATTTACGCAGTTTAAGTACCGGGGCAAAGGCCTCTTTCACCGGCATGGCGAAACCGTGCGCGGTAATCACCATCGACTGCTCATGGTCGTAGCCGCACACCCAGGCCGCGCCGCGAGAACGCGACGGCAGACGGTTGCCTTTGAACATCGCCATAATGATGAACGGCAGTAGCGGACAGGCGACCAACAGCAGCGTGATCATCGGCTGCGATACGGTGGTGTGCGCGGTTTCCAGCGGCAACGGTACCGCAGTGGAAATCATCGGCAGCAGCCACGGCGCGGCAACCCCGCCCAGTACGCAGCAAATCGCCAATGCCACCACGCTGACGCCCATCAGGATCGGCGCGCAGCTGGCGTTTTCAGCTTCCTTCGTGCGCGGCGCGCCAAGGAACGTCACGCCGTAAACTTTCGCCATACACATCACCGCCAGCGCGCCGGTAATCGCCAGGCCAACCGCCAGCAGCGGTCCTAACAGACGACCAACAAACGCGCCGCTGTTGCCCAGTTTGAAGAAGGACTGATAAATCACCCACTCGCCGGCAAAGCCGTTCAGCGGCGGCAGCGCGGCCATCGCCATCAGACCGACCAGCATGGCGATAGAAATAACCGGCATCCGTTTACCAATACCGCCCAGTTTTTCGATATCGCGATGACCGGTACGGAACCAGATGCTGCCCGCGCCCAGAAACAGCACGCTTTTAAACAGGCTATGGTTCAGCAGGTGATAGAGCCCGCCGGTCAGACCCAGCGCGATCAGTACCGGCTGATTGAGAGCAATCCCGGTAACGCCTGCGCCCAGACCGAGCAAAATGATGCCGATATTTTCCAGCGTGTGATAGGCCAGCAGACGCTGAATGTTATGCTCCATCAGCGCGTACAGACCGCCGACAAAGGCGGTGATCATCCCAAGCACCAACAGCGCCACGCCCCACCACAGCGGCGCATTGCCGCCAAGCAGAGATAGCGTGAGAATGCCCAGCAGTCCGATTTTCATCACTACGGTCGAGAACAGCGCGGCGGCGGGAGCGCTGGCGTTGGCGTGCGCCTGCGGCACCCAACCGTGTAGCGGGATAATCCCGGCCAGCAGACCAAAACCGATAACGCCGAGCAGCCAGATATCGGAGCCCAGCGGCAGTTGCTGAGCGCGTTGATCCAGCAGCCCCAGATCCAGCGTGCCGTAGCGCTGCCACACCAGCCAGCAGGCGATTGCCAGCAGCAGCGTACCGAGACGGCCCAGCGCAAACCACAGTTTGCCCTCTTTGCTACCGCCGGTGAGGAACACGGCGCAGAGCGCCATGATTTCCGCCATCACCACCATCGTCCCCAGATTACTGGCGACCACGGCGCAGACGGCTGCCGCCATCAGCAGGTTGATCAACAGTCCGTTGGCTTTTACCTGTGGATGGCGATGCCAGTCGATATTGAACAGGCTGACGAACAGACCGCACAGCCCCAGCGTAATCAGCCAGATAGCATTCAGCGGCGTTATTTGCAGCATGTGGCCGGTAAACGGCATCACGCCGCTCACCGTAACGGCGCTGGTCAGTGCGGTGAACCCCGCGCCAGCCGTACACAGGCTGCCGACCGCGCCGCCGATACCGGCAATCCAGCCGCTCAGCGCTTTATGAAACGAAAACAGAAACGCCAGAACGGCGGCGGCGGCAAACCACGCGACGCCGCTAGTAATCAGTGAAAGTGAACTCATTATGCATCCCCACTCTGAGCCTGCTGAAACAAGGTGAGATCGCCAAAATCGGTATTAAACGTCAGCTCACGTTTACGTTTGCTGGCGCGGGCGATATCCGTGTTATCCACCAGGTGTAGCGCTTTAGTCGGGCACATCCGCACACAGGCCGGGCCTTGCTCGTCAAAGCTGCACAGGTCGCATTTCACCGCAATAGCGCGTACGCCCGGCACCCAGTCGAGCAACGTACTGACGCGCGCAGGCGCTGGCGGCGCGGGCGGCGCTTTCGGCGTATTGGCGTTCGCCGGAATATGCAGCGGACGGCTGCCGGAAAACTCAATAGCGCCAAACGGACAGGCAATACCGCACAGTTTGCAGCTCACGCACAGGCTTTCATTAAGCTGGACAGCGCCGTCAACGCGATTAATCGCGTTAACCGGGCATACCGTGGCGCATGGCGCATCTTCACAGTGGTGACAAAGCTGCGGCGCAGATTCTTTTTCATTCAGCATCACTTTCAGGCGCGGCATTGACTGCAGGCCATGCTGGCGATGCGTCTCTGAACAGGCGGCCTCACAGGTGTGGCAGCCGATACAGAGAGTGGAGTCAGCAATTACAAAACGATTCACCAGGCATTCCTCAGGTGATTGTCATTTTTGACGAAAACATGCCGTTGAAATGTCATTTTCGACACTTATCGACACGCCCATCCCCAAAACATTCATGACATGGCGCAACGCCACATCGCGAATCAAAGCGGGCAACGCCTCAGGCTTATACCGCCGGGCTGTTTCCCTTTACCAATTGACGCAAATTAACCGGCGAGTTGGTTTCTACAGCGGTATAGAGGCTGTCGTAAACGCTGGCGATTTTTTCCAGATAGTGCTCCAGCACCTGCTCGCGATCGCGGTTGTTAACCCGTTCATCAACCTTGCCGTCGATATCGAGCTGCGCCTGTGCAATCAATTGCTTATCTTCGCCATCTTTGGTTTCAACGTAGTACTCAATGGTGTGGCTGTTAAAACCATCCGCCAACGCGACGTAAATACGAAAGTGCTCAAACAGGACAAAGCAAAGATCCCTTTCCGGCGCGCAGCTCATTGCGTGATGCAGGCGCGCTTTCGAGAGGGTGATCCCCTGAACCAGCGAGTTGCAGTAAATATGCCACTGGTCCTGTAGGCGACGATGCCGTTGCGCGATGTAATCGGCCTTTTCGCTTATTTCCCAAATAGTCATGTCAGGTTACCCGTTTAACAGAGATGCCTGCGTTAAGCATTTTCCATGCCAATTTTTAACTTATTGTTTTTAATGGAAGACGAGCACAGTTACTGCCGTTTCGACGCGGTGACGACATGTCATTTCGTCATCGTCGACATTAACCTGCCAGGGGATAAAAATATTGGCATAAATATTGCTTTACAGGGGCAACCACTACGGGAGGCGATATGCACGAAATCACCCTCTGCCAACGGGCACTGGAATTGATTGAACAACAGGCTTCAGCATACGGTGCAAAACGTGTGACAGCCGTCTGGATCAAAATTGGCGCATTTTCTTGCGTGGAAACCAGCGCTCTTTCCTTTTGTTTTGATCTGGTATGCCGCGGCACGATAGCAGAAGGTTGTAAACTGCACCTCGAAGAACAGGAGGCCGAATGCTGGTGTGAGCATTGTCAACAATATGTCACGTTGTTAACCCACCGTGTACGTCGTTGTCCGCAATGTCATAGCGATACGCTGCGAATTGTGGCCGATGACGGCTTACAAATTCGGCGCATAGAGATTGATGAAACTGAAGATTAATGCCGGATAGACGCTCGCGTCGCCATCCGGCAGAAAGCCTGTAACAAGAAAAAGATCAGGAGTAAGCGATGTGTACGACTTGCGGTTGCGCTGAAGGCAACCTTTATATAGAAGGCGATGAACATAATCCGCACTCAGCGTTTCGTAGCGCGCCCTTTGCCCCAGCGGCTCGCCCGGCGCTGAATATTACCGGCATTAAAACGCCTGACTTTGCCCCAAGTCAGACCGCAGAAGGCGATCTGCATTACGGCCACGGCGAAGCCGGAACCCACGCGCCTGGTATGAGTCAGCGGCGGATGCTGGAGGTTGAAATCGACGTGCTGGACAAAAATAATCGTCTGGCTGAGCGCAACCGCGCCCGTTTCGCCGCCCGCCAGCAACTAGTGCTCAACCTGGTGTCCAGCCCCGGGTCCGGTAAAACCACCCTGCTGACCGAAACGCTGATGAAATTGAAAGACCGTGTACCGTGCGCGGTGATTGAAGGCGACCAGCAGACAGTGAACGACGCCGCCCGCATCCGCGCTACCGGCACGCCCGCCATTCAGGTCAACACCGGTAAAGGCTGCCATCTTGACGCGCAAATGATCGCCGACGCCGCGCCGCGCCTGCCGCTGGATGACCACGGTATTCTGTTTATCGAAAACGTCGGTAATCTCGTCTGCCCGGCCAGCTTCGATCTGGGCGAAAAGCATAAAGTCGCAGTGCTTTCCGTGACCGAAGGTGAAGATAAGCCGCTGAAGTATCCCCATATGTTTGCCGCTGCGTCGCTCATGCTGCTCAATAAAGTCGATCTGCTGCCCTACCTCAATTTTGACGTTGAGAAGTGCATCGCCAGCGCGCGTGAAGTGAACCCGGAGATTGAAATTATCCTGATTTCCGCCACCAGCGGCGAAGGCACGGATCAGTGGCTGGCCTGGCTGGAGGCGCAGCGATGTGCATAGGCGTGCCGGGTCAAATCCGCGCCATTGACGGCAATCAGGCAAAAGTTGACGTCTGCGGCATTCAGCGCGACGTCGATCTCACATTAGTTGGCAGTTGTGATGAAAACGGTCAGCCGCGTCTGGGTCAGTGGGTGCTGGTTCATGTCGGATTCGCCATGAGCGTCATTAACGAAGCGGAAGCGCGCGACACGCTCGACGCGCTACAAAATATGTTTGATGTTGAGCCGGACGTCGGCGCACTGCTGTATGGTGAGGAGAGATAATGCGTTTTGTTGACGAGTACCGTGCGCCGGAACAGGTAATGCAGCTCATTGAACACCTGCGTGAACGCGCCGCCCTTCTTCCTTACACTGCCGAACGTCCGTTGCGCATTATGGAAGTCTGCGGGGGTCATACCCACGCGATTTTTAAATTTGGTCTCGATCAGTTACTGCCCGAAAACGTGGAGTTTATTCACGGCCCCGGTTGTCCGGTCTGCGTGCTGCCGATGGGACGCATCGACAGTTGCGTGGAAATTGCCAGCCATCCGGAGGTGATTTTCTGCACCTTTGGCGATGCCATGCGCGTGCCGGGGAAACAGGGGTCTCTGTTGCAGGCTAAAGCGCGCGGCGCGGATGTCCGTATTGTTTACTCTCCGATGGACGCGCTGAAGCTGGCGCAGGATAACCCGACCCGCAAAGTGGTATTTTTCGGGCTGGGCTTTGAAACCACCATGCCGACCACCGCCATCACGCTGCAGCAGGCAAAACAGCGTGACGTGCGAAACTTCTACTTTTTCTGCCAGCACATTACGCTGATCCCGACGCTGCGTAGCTTACTGGAGCAGCCGGACAACGGCATTGACGCTTTTCTTGCGCCAGGCCACGTCAGCATGGTCATCGGCACCGAGGCGTACCAGTTTATCGCCGCCGATTTTAATCGCCCGCTGGTGGTGGCTGGATTCGAACCGCTTGATCTACTGCAAGGCGTGGTCATGCTGGTTGAGCAGAAAATAGCGGCCCTAAGCCAGGTTGAAAACCAATACCGTCGCGTGGTGCCGGATGCCGGAAACATGCTGGCGCAGCAGGCCATCGCCGATGTGTTCTGCGTTAATGGCGATAGCGAGTGGCGCGGTCTGGGCGTGATTGAATCCTCCGGCGTCCACCTGACGCCAGAGTATCAGCGCTTTGACGCCGAAGCGCATTTCCGCCCAGCGCCGCAGCAGGTCTATGACGATCCGCGCGCCCGCTGCGGCGAAGTGCTGACCGGCAGATGCAAGCCGCATCAGTGCCCGCTATTTGGTAAAACATGTAATCCAGAGACCGCGTTTGGCGCGCTGATGGTCTCTTCCGAAGGCGCATGCGCCGCCTGGTATCAGTATCGTCAGCAGGAGTGTGAAGTTTGAACAATATACAACTCGCCCACGGTAGCGGCGGCCAGGCTATGCAACAGTTGATTAATAGCCTGTTTATGGAGGCCTTTGCCAACCCGTGGCTGGCGGAACAAGAAGATCAGGCGCGTCTGGAGCTGGCGCAGCTGACGGCGGAGGGCGACCGTCTGGCGTTTTCTACCGATAGCTATGTGATCGATCCGCTCTTTTTCCCCGGCGGCAATATCGGCAAACTGGCGATTTGTGGTACGGCGAACGACGTAGCGGTGAGCGGCGCGATCCCCCGCTATCTCTCCTGCGGCTTTATCCTTGAAGAAGGACTGCCGATGGAGACGTTAAAAAGCGTGGTCAATAGCATGGCGGCGACCGCGCGGGAAGCGGGTATCGCCATTGTAACCGGCGACACCAAAGTTGTGCAGCGCGGCGCGGCGGATAAATTGTTTATCAACACTGCCGGCATGGGGGCGATTCCCGCCGATATTCACTGGGGCGCGCAAACGCTGAACGTTGGCGATGTGCTGTTAGTCAGCGGTACGCTTGGCGATCACGGCGCCACTATCCTCAACCTGCGTGAGCAACTGGGACTGGATGGCGAGCTGGCGAGCGACTGCGCAGTATTAACGCCGCTTATTCAGACGCTGCGTCATATTGACGGAGTGAAGGCATTGCGTGACGCCACGCGCGGCGGCGTGAATGCGGTCGCCCATGAGTTTGCGGCGTCCTGCGGTTACGGTATTGAATTGTCCGAATCCGCACTGCCGCTCAAACCTGCCGTGCGCGGCGTCTGCGAGCTGTTGGGGCTGGATGCCCTGAACTTTGCCAACGAAGGAAAACTGGTGATTGCCGTTGAACGGCAGGCCGCAGATCGGGCGTTGGCGGCATTACGCGCGCATCCGCTGGGACGTGATGCAGCGCTGATTGGCGAAGTCGTGGAACGCAAAGGCGTTCGCTTAGCCGGACTCTATGGCGTGAAGCGAACCCTTGATTTGCCACACGCCGAACCATTACCTCGTATATGCTAGCAGCCTGTTGGCAGCATACTGTAGGCCGGATAAGACGCATTTGCGTCGACATCCGGCATTAACGCTGCATTAACGCCTGATGGCGCTTTGCTTATCAGGCCTACGGAGTGTGTGACCAGCGAGTTTGCGGTCAGCCATCCGGCAATAACTTACGACTTATACCTATAATTCATTTACCGTTTTCGCACCGTTTTGCGGTATTTTCCTGGAAAAGCAACATGTCGTATACACCCATGAGCGATCTTGGACAGCAAGGCTTGTTCGATATCACTCGTACCTTATTGCAGCAGCCCGATTTGGCGTCGCTCAGTGAAGCGCTTTCGCAACTGGTAAAGCGTTCAGCGCTCGCCGACAGCGCCGGCATTGTGCTATGGCAGGCGCAGTCGCAACGCGCACAATATTATGCGACGCGAGAAAATGGCCGTCCTGTTGAATATGAAGATGAAACCGTACTGGCGCACGGCCCGGTACGTCGCATCCTTTCTCGCCCCGATGCATTGCACTGTAATTTCCATGAGTTTACCGAAACCTGGCCGCAGCTTGCCGCGAGCGGCCTCTACCCTGAATTTGGTCATTACTGTCTGCTTCCTTTAGCCGCGGAGGGCCGTATTTTCGGCGGCTGCGAATTCATCCGTCAGGAAGATCGCCCCTGGAGTGAAAAGGAATATGACCGCCTGCATACGTTTACCCAAATTGTCGGCGTGGTCGCCGAGCAAATTCAAAACCGGGTAAACAATAACGTCGATTATGATCTGTTGTGCCGCGAACGCGATAACTTCCGTATTCTGGTTGCGATTACCAACGCCGTCCTGTCGCGTCTGGATATTGATGAGCTGGTAAGCGAAGTCGCAAAAGAGATCCACCACTATTTCAATATCGACGCGATCAGCATCGTGTTGCGCAGCCATCGCAAAAATAAGCTGAATATCTACTCCACCCACTACCTTGATGAGCATCATCCGGCGCACGAACAGAGCGAAGTCGACGAAGCCGGCACGCTCACGGAGCGCGTCTTTAAAAGTAAAGAGATGCTGCTTATCAACCTCAACGAACGCGATCCGCTTGCCCCCTACGAACGCATGCTGTTCGATACCTGGGGCAATCAGATCCAGACGCTTTGCCTGCTGCCGTTGATGTCCGGCAAGACGATGCTTGGCGTGCTCAAACTGGCGCAGTGCGAAGAAAAAGTGTTTACCACCGCCAACCTCAAGCTGCTGCGTCAGATTGCCGAACGGGTAGCCATTGCCGTGGATAATGCGCTGGCCTATCAGGAAATCCACCGCCTGAAGGAACGCCTGGTCGACGAAAACCTGGCGCTCACGGAGCAGCTTAATAACGTCGACAGCGAGTTTGGCGAGATCATCGGGCGCAGCGAAGCGATGTACAACGTGCTAAAGCAGGTTGAGATGGTGGCGCAGAGCGACAGTACCGTGCTGATTCTGGGCGAAACGGGAACCGGTAAAGAGTTGATTGCCCGCGCCATTCACAACCTGAGCGGACGTAGCGGACGCAGGATGGTAAAGATGAACTGCGCCGCGATGCCGGCGGGGCTGCTGGAAAGCGATCTGTTTGGTCATGAGCGCGGCGCGTTTACCGGCGCCAGCGCGCAGCGGATTGGCCGTTTCGAGCTGGCGGATAAAAGCTCGCTGTTTCTGGATGAAGTGGGCGACATGCCGCTGGAGCTACAGCCTAAGCTGCTGCGCGTCCTTCAGGAGCAAGAGTTTGAACGTCTTGGCAGCAATAAACTGATCCAGACCGACGTGCGGCTGATCGCCGCGACTAACCGCGATCTGAAAAAAATGGTCGCCGATCGCGAATTCCGTAACGATCTCTACTATCGGCTGAATGTATTTCCGATCCAGCTTCCTCCGTTACGCGAACGTCCGGAAGATATACCACTACTGGTCAAAGCGTTCACCTTCAAAATCGCCCGCCGAATGGGGCGTAATATCGACAGCATTCCCGCCGAAACACTGCGCACGCTCAGCAGCATGGAATGGCCGGGGAACGTTCGCGAGCTGGAGAATGTCGTCGAGCGCGCCGTGCTGCTGACGCGCGGCAATGTGCTACAACTGTCGCTGCCGGATATTACCGCCGTAACGCCCGATACCTCGCCTGTTGCAACTGAAAGCGCCAAAGAAGGCGAAGATGAATATCAGCTTATTATACGCGTGCTGAAAGAGACCAATGGCGTAGTGGCTGGACCAAAAGGCGCGGCGCAGCGTCTGGGGCTTAAACGAACCACCCTGCTGTCGCGTATGAAGCGATTGGGTATTGATAAAGACGCGTTAGCGTAACGGGTTGCCGGATCTGATCCGGCCTGGAGATGATGCGCGCCGTAGGCCTGGCGCTTCCCCTTCACTTCTTGCGCTGATATTTTTCCGGCAATTCCGGAACGGGGCGCTTATCGTCGATAAGGTGCCGCACGGTCAGGACAGGGTGTCGCCAAAGCATTCGCGGACCTGCCCAACGCATAATCTGCTTCATCTCCTCGCGTTTAGCCGGCTGATAGCAGTGCACCGGGCACTGCTTACAGGCGGGTTTTTCCTCGCCAAATACGCATTTATCAAGACGTTTTTGCGCATAGGCGAACAGCGCGTCGTAATGCCCCTGCACCGCTGACGCCTGTGGGCACTGGCTTTCATACAGCGCGATCATTTTTTTGATCGTCAGTTTTTCACGAGCGATACGTTTACCAGGCATCGTGCTCTCTCCGAACATTAAGATGCATTTATTTTACACCTTATCCCTCTTTAGCACTATCACTGCATATCGTCGCCATTACGCAAATAAGAATTATTTTCATTTATTCATACCTTGTGCTATATAACATAGCAAAGGCTATATTCGATGATTAATTAACCACATTGTTGCGAGGGATACTATGACGAATCTACATCGTCTGAAAACACTCCTGATTGCCGGTATTGTCGCGATACTCGCGCTATCGCCAGCCTATGCAAAAGAGAAATTTAAAGTCATCACCACGTTTACCGTTATTGCCGACATGGCGAAAAACGTGGCGGGCGACGCAGCGGAAGTCAGCTCAATTACCAAGCCCGGCGCTGAAATCCATGAGTATCAGCCAACGCCCGGCGATATTAAACGAGCGCAGGGGGCGCAGCTTATCCTCGCGAATGGTCTGAACCTGGAGCGATGGTTCGCCCGCTTTTATCAGCACCTTTCCGGCGTACCGGAAGTCGTCGTCTCCACCGGCGTCAAACCGATGGGCATTACCGAAGGCCCGTATAACGGTAAACCGAACCCGCACGCCTGGATGTCGGCAGAAAACGCGCTGATTTATGTCGATAACATTCGCGATGCCCTGGTGAAGTACGATCCGGATAATGCGCAGATCTATAAGCAAAATGCCGAACGCTATAAAGCGAAAATTCGCCAGATGGCCGATCCGTTGCGTGCCGAGCTGGAAAAAATTCCTGCCGATCAGCGCTGGCTGGTCACCAGTGAAGGCGCCTTCTCTTACCTGGCGCGCGATAACGACATGAAAGAGCTTTATCTCTGGCCAATTAACGCCGATCAACAGGGTACGCCAAAACAGGTGCGTAAAGTGATTGATACCATTAAAAAGCACCATATTCCCGCCATCTTTAGCGAGAGTACGGTTTCCGATAAACCCGCCCGCCAGGTCGCGCGTGAATCCGGCGCGCATTATGGCGGCGTACTGTATGTCGATTCTCTGAGCGCCGCTGACGGCCCTGTGCCAACCTATCTGGATCTGCTGCGCGTCACGACCGAAACCATCGTCAACGGCATTAACGACGGACTGAGGAGTCAACAATGAGTCAATCTGCGATTACCGTTGATCAAGTCACGGTGACGTATCGCAACGGTCATACCGCCCTACGGGACGCCACTTTTCAGGTGCCTGGCGGTTCAATCGCCGCGCTGGTAGGCGTAAATGGTTCCGGTAAGTCTACGTTATTTAAAGCGTTAATGGGCTTTGTGCATCTTGCGCAGGGCGATATCACTATCCTGCAACAGTCAGTCAACAAGGCGCTGAAAAAAAACCTCATTGCTTATGTTCCGCAATCGGAAGAAGTGGACTGGTCATTTCCGGTGCTGGTAGAAGATGTGGTGATGATGGGACGCTACGGCCATATGGGCTGGCTACGCCGTCCCACTGCGCATGATCACGCCTGTGTTGACGCCGCGCTGGCGCGGGTGGATATGCAGGAATATCGTCACAGGCAGATTGGCGAGCTGTCCGGCGGGCAGAAAAAACGTGTGTTTCTTGCCAGGGCCATCGCTCAGGATGGACAAGTAATCCTGCTGGATGAACCTTTTACCGGCGTGGATGTAAAAACCGAAGCGCGAATCATCGATCTACTACGGGAACTGCGCGATGAAGGCCGCACGATGCTGGTCTCAACGCATAATCTCGGCTCCGTCACCGAGTTTTGCGACTATACGGTAATGATTAAAGGAACCGTACTGGCCAGCGGCCCTACCGAAACCACGTTTACCGCCGCGAATCTGGAACAGGCGTTTAGCGGCGTTCTACGTCATATCGCGCTAAGCGGAGGTGAAGAGCACATCATCACCGATGACGAGCGCCCCTTTATTTCCCGGCGCGTGGCCAGCGGAGGAAAATCGTCATGAACTGGCTTGTTGAGCCGTTTGGCTACCAGTATATGCTCAACGCGATGTGGGTCTCCGCGATGGTGGGCGGTCTGTGCGCGTTTCTCTCCTGCTATTTGATGCTCAAAGGCTGGTCGCTCATTGGCGATGCGCTATCTCACTCTATTGTGCCTGGCGTCGCTGGCGCCTGGATGTTAGGGCTGCCCTTCTCGCTCGGCGCGTTTCTTTCCGGCGGACTGGCGGCAGGCAGTATGCTCTTTCTTAACCAACGCTCACGCCTGAAAGAAGACGCGATTATCGGGCTTATCTTCTCCTCTTTTTTTGGCGTCGGCCTTTTTATGGTGTCGCTCAATCCGATGTCGGTGAATATCCAGACGATTATTCTCGGCAACGTGCTGGCTATCGCGCCAGCGGATATTGCGCAACTGGCGATTATCGGCGCGGTCTCGCTGACGATTCTGCTGTTAAAGTGGAAAGATCTGATGGTCGTCTTTTTCGATGAGACCCATGCGCGTTCTATCGGGCTTAATCCGGGTCGACTAAAGCTGTTGTTTTTCACTCTGTTGTCCGTCTCCACCGTGGCGGCCCTGCAAACCGTTGGGGCGTTCCTGGTGATCTGTCTCGTCGTCACGCCGGGCGCGACGGCCTGGTTACTCACCGACCGTTTTCCACGTCTGCTCATGATTGCCGTCGTGATTGGCAGCCTGACCAGTTTTCTGGGCGCATGGCTTAGCTACTGGCTGGATGGCGCCACGGGTGGAATTATTGTCGTCATGCAAACCTTACTGTTCATCACAGCCTTTATTTTCGCCCCGAAACACGGTCTGTTAGCCAACCGTCGACGCGCCCGCCTGCAGAAGGAGCCGACATGTTCTTAACAACGTTACTGGAACCCTTTCAGTTTGATTTTATGGTGAACGCCCTTATGGTTTCGGTCATTGTGGCGATTCCCTGCGCCTTGCTGTCCGTGTTTTTAGTGTTAAAAGGCTGGGCGTTAATGGGCGACGCAATGAGTCATGCGGTATTCCCCGGGGTCGTGCTGGCATATATTGTGGGGATCCCCCTGGCGATTGGCGCTTTCATTGCCGGATTATTTTGCGCTATCGCGACCGGCTATCTGGACGATAACAGCCGCATCAAACGTGATACGGTGATGGGCATCGTCTTTTCCGGGATGTTTGGCGCAGGTCTGGTGCTCTATGTTTCTATTCAATCGGAAGTGCATCTGGATCACATCCTGTTTGGGGATATGCTGGGCGTATCGCTGGGGGATATCGTACAAACGTCGGTTATTGCACTGGGTATTGCGTTAATCATAGGGCTGAAATGGAAAGATCTCCTGCTACACGCTTTTGACCCGCACCAGGCGAAAGCCAGCGGGCTGAATACGACGCTACTGCATTATGGCCTGCTATGTATGATTGCGCTGACTATCGTCGCCACGCTGAAATCGGTGGGCATTATTCTGTCGATTTCATTGCTTATCGCCCCCGGCGCAATTGCCATTTTGCTGACGCGACGCTTTGCGCGCGCGCTGGGATTAGCGGTGAGTCTGTCAGTTATTACCGCTTTTGCGGGCGTCTATCTGTCTTTTTATCTTGATAGCGCGCCAGCGCCGACCATCGTGGTATTATTTGCCATCGTGTTTATTGCGGTATTTATTTACGCAACATGGCGCGACAGGCGTAATGAAATCGTACCAGAGGCGCAAGGTTAAAAGCTGCGTTCAGAAAATAAATACGGCAGTTGTAGTAGAAAGCCACCCTATATCTATTGTTGGTCAGTATGGTAAGCAGCTATCTTTAAATTTCTTTGCGACAAGCGTAAAGATGAGCTGCTTTACTCCCCATATTTTTCCTGTTTCGAAATTTTTTCAGAGTTTGGCTAACCCAGCACAATGTGATTATTACTCACAAGATCTGTAATATCCCAGCAAAAAATAAATCTATAACTACACGTAATACAAGAGCATGATTGTCACATAAAAAATAGTTTAATTCATTCCTACTGCAATCGGTAACGCGCAATTATCGTCAGGTACAGCAGGGTTATGTGCAAAAGCTGTGCGCTGTAAATGCGCGTCTAGTTTCAGTCCCCGGAACAGAGATAGCGGCGAAGAGTCCATCCCCAAACGATACATAACCTTCTTACGATAAATACTGACGGTTTTTGTTCCCAGACCAAATTTTTTCGCCAGTTCAATTGCCGGATGTCCGGAGGATAATAATATCAGCAGCGCATATTTCGCCTGAGTGACGCCGGGAGGTAGATTCCACCAGGCGTATTGATTGATATTAAACAATACCTCTTCCGGCGTCTCGCCGGCATTAAAAGCATACGTAGCAACCACGGTTTTCTTTTGTGGCCTGTGGCAGAAACGCAGCCAGGCTTCCGGAAGACGAAGCTTCTCTCGATCCGAGCGGATAGCGCAGGATAGTTCATCTTTTAAAACATAATCCATAACGCCAAAATATTGCAGCACACAGCGATCGATATAATACAAGCGATCTGCCACTACCAAAACTTTACGGTTCTGCAACCGCGCCTGCAACGCATGAAAAAGATAAACATGCTCATGCGGGTTCAAAGCTAAAATCAGCCCGGCGTCCGGCATATCGGATAGAGAATGCAAAAGTGCGGTTAATGAGTTACACGTTTTAACGCACTTTTCCGGATATTTTTGCTTAAAAATAGACTGAAGGGCATAACAATTAGTCCAGTTAATACCGTATATAATTACATTTCTCATTTATTTATCCTTTTTTGAAAACTGACCACAGCTTCGGTAATGATTTTTCTTCCTGGGCGACTACTGCGCAAGTAGATAACGCCTTCTTACTACAAAGGTAATAAGACCAGATACGTTATTACATGCGCAATGTCGTTACCGAAATGAATTCCTTTTACAAATCTGATAATGATTAAATTTGCTGTTTTACTTTACTGTAATCTCTTAGAGTACAACGATTGCCCGGCGCCTGGTGGCCATGTATGTCTGACAATGAACGCTTTCGATTCCCTTTCATTAACTACATATCACTGGTGTAGCGATACTGAAATATACACTACGATTAAAAAATATTTGGTATCTGTAACGCAAACAGATAGTAACGTTTAAAATAATTTCACAAATCAATGGTTCATTGTACGCATAAAGCTAAGCGGTGTAATCTTAAAATGCCGTTTAAAAATAGCGATAAAATAAGAAGGCGTATCATAGCCACACATCGTCGCGACTTGTGAAATATTCCCAGCCCCCATACGCAATAATTTTATAGCCTGATTCATACGAGCATCCAGGTATATTTTGCTAAAACTCACCTCTTCAGCGGCCAGTTTTCGCTTCAGACTTGATACGCTCATAAACAGCTTTCCTGCCACCTCAGCCTGTGACCATTTGCGGGTGAGATCGCTGATAATAATGTTATAAACTTTCTCTTTTGTCGTAATTTTTATTGCTCGCTCAAGGAAATCAAACCCACCGGGCTTACGTACAAATGCCGATATAAGATACATCAATGAGAAATATGAATAATCATGATCATCAATACTCACATTACTACAAACCCGTGGACATGCCACACCATGCAAAATAGAGTCAAAAGTATCACTCATCCCTGGCAACAAGTCCGCATGAAAAAAATACTTTGGTTTCGTTTTTAATGATAGCTCTCGATCATTATAGTTTCTTGTACTGTAAAAAACTTTGTAGAATTTTTGCATTAAGTCATAGGAAACTTCCAGTGAAGAAAAATCAATATGCCCTTCTATTTCGCTCATACTAAGCGTGATTGTTTGATCTTTTTCCAATAAAAATAAACACGGCGCAGATTGTTCGATGAACTCCCCAAATTCGTTTTCAATTCGCAAACTACCTTTATTAAGTTTAAACAATAAGCAGTTTGCGACATAATAGTCTCTTACGTCAGCTAATCCATTTATTAATGGAAATTTGTTCGGCTGTTGAAGGTGATTATTGCTAATGGCCTCAACTGATTTATTCATTGAAGGCAATACCATATTTTATCCTGTGTGCTATAAGGAACTCAAAATCGTTATATTCTTATAAACAAATAATTAAAACTCACAGAGATGATTTAAATCCGATTTTTTTATTATTATAGCCAATAATTACATTCCAACGCGCGTTCATTTCGTCATAAAAAGATACTCTTACAAACTTTATGCACAATTTTGTAATGGAAGCTTACAATATTAATATAATCATTTCAGAATAAAACGCCTGGCAGATACCTTAATAATCCATATACATCAATAAGATAGACACACTGACATGGTGCATTTTCTGCATTATTTGCTGATATATACACCATACCTTATCACAAATCGCCAGCAATGGGGGGTTCACCAGTCAATTGCCTCTTTGTTTTCCCCGCCCGATAAAATAATCTCCTGCATCCAGGAGGTCATTTGTGACTGTGCATTCATTGTACCAACTAATACCCCGTTTAAAGCCTCATATAAATGGGTGCCCGGTTCAACTTTTGCTAACATGTTTTGTAGCATGGCTGTTTGCTGCTCAAAAGAAACAAAAGCCGAATCACCACTTTTAGGATCTTTGAAGGCATTCATCTCTTGATAAATGCTATCTTTAAGCGTTTCAGAAGAGGCTGACTCAGGAAGCGCCAAAAGTCGTTGGTAGAATGCATCATAAAGATCAACGTCGCCGCCATTGCTTAAAGGCGCGCTATCCACATTAT
Organism: Salmonella sp. SAL04196; assembly: GCF_046550835.1. Taxonomy (NCBI): domain Bacteria; kingdom Pseudomonadati; phylum Pseudomonadota; class Gammaproteobacteria; order Enterobacterales; family Enterobacteriaceae; genus Salmonella; species Salmonella sp. SAL04196. The sequence goes on along the minus strand of NZ_JBGDXE010000002.1, from coordinate 462,536 downwards.
TCAGCATAGCGGCCCTGGCACTCAACGAAACCACACCCGTCGCTTCAGTATCCGCTGTCGGGACCAAATAAGAAGTCGGAATCGTACCCGGTATCACCTTATAACCTCCATTTTACAATGCTTGCGTTTTTGTCTTCCATTCATCAATAAGTGCGTTAATGGCGTTATCAGAAATTGTCCGGCAGTCTTGTGGAAGTTCATCAAGATGATGCTTAATGACGCCTACTGCCGTTTCAACAAATTGTTCAGGTGAAAATTCTGCGATCTGATCGCCGCAACTCATGATAAAGCGCTGTTCCTGATGATATTTAAGATTAAAAGTGCCTGGCCAGTTCTCCATAAGCAACACCATCAGTTTTTGGTGATCTTTTTTCGCATTAACTGGCAGTGTTAAAAAAAGTTGCCCCTCCGGCTTATCGAAATCCCTCAGCCACTCATCCAGGACGGTTAAAAGCGTTTCGGGATGATCGACCGCAGCTGAAAATAACTCGCGGGCATAAATCTGTATTTTTTCCATCCACTTCCAGGCCATTGTCTGATTATCAGTAAGATAAGCGGCGACCTGCTGTAACGCGTCTATCATTCCCTGCTCGTAACCTTCCTGATAGGCGTACATCCGCAAGGTCTTTGCCTCTTCTTCCGCCTCTCGCAAAATACGCTTAGCCCGTTGATGCGCCTGCTGTTCTAATCTTTCAATAGAGAAATAACGTTCCAGCGTTTTACGCTTTATCAGTATCCCCTCAACAGGAGAAAGCGGGGACGGAATTGGGATATTTTTGAGCATATTGTAAGGCCAGTAGCAAAATTGACATTTCTACAGCATCCTGCTTCGATGCCTCCTCAATAAATGGAGGAAAAAGCAAAGGAAAACGCTGTGCTAAAGATTCAGGTAAAAATTCATTCAGGGCATTTAACTGTGCATACCCGACGCTAAGTAAAAACCGGTGATTCGGCGCCTTATTGCAGACAGATAAACTTGTTCCCTGATGCATTGCCAAAAATGCTTGCGCCCAATCCGGCAGGCCAAGCAAGGCTCCCTGCCTTGCCAGATCGGCTCTCAGTTTATGGCAACCGAGTAAATACGCTACTTGCGGCAGTCGGCGCCACTGACGCAGCCACAGCTGCGTCAGTGAGTTTTGAATACACTCCTTTTCTGCGTTCTTAAGCCGCCATGCCGCCAGTATTAACTCATTTGCCGCCGCCCTGGCGGCGGGTCTGACAATCATTTCCGGCGCTATCTGCAACCGCTGAGGATGGATATACGATAACGGATCAAAAATGATTCTTTGCCAGATAATGGGTAATGGCTGCCTATTCATTTGACGATTTCGCCTTATCATCAGCCGTTATGCCTTTCTTATTGCGGGCATAATGGTTTTTGTAATACCAGACGCCAAAGCCTGCTGACATCACGGATAACAAAATAATCAACACAATCCAACTGGTTGCAAAAGAATTACGTTTTACTGGTGTGCCGGGAGCCTGTAATTGGGCATCAGAACGTTCTGACAACACAACAGAAATGTTGTCATAATCCACATCGGCAAAACTATTCTTTAAGAAACGCTTGATATCGCTGATCTGATGCGCAAGCGGCGAACCTCGTTCATATACGGCTAATGCCGACAGATGAACAGGTTTTGGCGGACGGCCATTTTCACCAGCATCAATATCATAACTAATATGGACCCTGGCGGAGAGCACGCCCTCCATCGTCTGTAATGACTGTTCCAGTCGCTGTTCAATAGCCGAATATAACCTGGCCTTTTCAGCTCGCGGAGACGATACCAGCGAATCCGCCGGGAACATCTGCGCTATTTCCACCCGTGGCCGGGGAGGAAGCTGATAAGTTTTAATCCAGTACACCGCAGCGGTAAAATCAGGCTCAGCAACGGTAATGCTATAGCCCAATTTTCCGCTATCAATTTTATTCGCCTCTATATTGTGCATTTGCAGAACGGCAATGACCTCATTAGCCTGTTCCTGGTCCAGTCCTTTTAAAAGATCCTTATCCTTACAGCCGGCAAGGGTCATTACCAGCAGAAAGGTATATAGATATCGACGAATCATGAGCGTAATAGCGTTTCAACAGCCCCGACTCCTTTACGAGTAAGGGTACTTACCATAGAAACATACAGGTTATAATCTGAAATCATCTCTTGCGAAATAGCCAGCTCTTTAGGATCCGTCACCAGATTAGGGTCCTCAATCCTGTTGGTAATCGTCTGTTTATCCACAGCCGTGGCAATCGCCGAACCAGAAAAAGCCTGGAGTAGCCGGTCATCCAGCGAGACAATGTCCGTCTCCATAGACCTGATATTGACCGCCTGCCCTATAACGGCATTCTCAGGGACAATAGTTGCAATCGACATAATCCACCTTATAACTGATTAACGGAAGTTCTGAATAATGGCAGCATCAATATCCTTAAAGACTTTTACCGTGTTCGATTGCGCGTTACGGTACAAGTTATATTCCGAGAGCTTACTCTGATACGCCGCCAGTAGCGCCGGATCGGAGGGTTTTGCTGCTAATTTATCCAGCGCCTCTGTTACCTGCGTTTGTAGATCATCAACGCCCTTATCAAATTTTGCTGAAACTTCATCCAGATAGCCTGACCAAGATGTTGGCATAATGACTTCCTTATTTGCGTTAAATTAAAGTGGGCTTGGGAAATACCAATGGCCTGGGCTCATTTTGATATAACCTTCCGCCCCGTACTGAAATGAGCGCCCCTTGAGCCAGTCATCTTTTAATTCGATCGCAAACTGCACATAGCGTCCTCCCCATGTGCGGTAATAGCTATCGACAAATTGACGAGCTCTGAGTATTTCTACATCATCGAGCGCCCCCTGAATAACAAACGTTACGCCCCCCTTATGATTCCTGCGGGAATAAGGTAACGCCTGCTGTTTTAGCCCCGCTTCCGCCTGGCCTGCGGCGGTAACATCGTCCATCAACGTGATGTTAACCGAATCCGCGTAGGGCATTAGCGCTCTCAGCTTTTGACTTAACACCTCGAGCTCTTTCTTGCTCATCGTGTTTCGCTGGCGGCTTAGCCAGAAAACGGGTTTACGCGGCTCATCGAAATGAAGCCGATAATAAGCCAGCTGAGGATAATAGGTATCCAGCCAGGTAGAGATACGCTTATTTTCTTCGTTTTCGTTAATCACTCGCGCATTTTTATCATAATCGCCCCTCGCTAAAACCTGACGAGCCCACAGCGTATCTCTTTCATTTTGCGCAGCGACATAGAGCATTTTGTCCCGTCCTGGCAACACCTGAAAGCGCTCCTTCTCCTGCCCCAATAACGAATCGAGCTCTGCGGCCTGCCGCTGCGGCGAGTTAAGTATCCATAACGTCCCCACCGTCCCAATTCCCAATATAAAAAACCCGGCCAGTGCTGCTACAATTCCGTTTTTAAAACGTGGCTCGTTCTTTTTTGCAGACGTTTCTAACTTCTCAGGCTGCTCGGGCACCCACGGCTCGCTTTCCGGGCGAATCAGGATAAGCAATTCACCGACCTGTATTGGCGTATTTAATTGCACCGAACGAGATTCAGAATTTCCTTCTTTCAGCTCATGGAGTATAATTTCGGTCGCATCCGTATCCACCTGGATTTCAAAATTTACTCCGCCATGGTCCAGCGGGATAAAAAAGCTATCGGCAGGTATATCAGGGAGTTGGCCTGAAGCAGTGAGCGCATCACTCTGACCTACCACAAAGAGTGTTCGGCCTGTCAGCAATGGAAACTCACAGCCGTTCAGTGAGCTGTTAAGTAATCGAACTATGTATGGCCCTGGGCTTGTTATCGTCTTCTCTTTTGATGTTTCCATATATACTGTTAGCGATGTCTGTCGTTCTCGATAGCAGCAGATTACCGCACAGGACACAGGGATTCCTGATGAAAATAGAATGAAAAGTGAGAAATAAAATCAATTTATTCTGTATAATGCGTCTCAACACATATTAAAAGAACCATCATCCCCATTGGGGCTTAAACTACTGTAGATAAATTACCCAAATTTGGGTTCTTTTGGTGTAACAATCAGACCATTGCCAACACACGCTAATAAAGAGCATTTACAACTCAGATTTTTTCAGTAGGATACCAGTAAGGAACATTAAAATAACATCAACAAAGGGATAATATGGAAAATGTAACCTTTGTAAGTAATAGTCATCAGCGTCCTGCCGCAGATAACTTACAGAAATTAAAATCACTTTTGACAAATACCCGGCAGCAAATTAAAAGTCAGACTCAGCAGGTTACCATCAAAAATCTTTATGTAAGCAGTTTCACTTTAGTTTGCTTTCGGAGCGGTAAACTGACGATTAGCAATAATCACGATACGATTTACTGTGACGAACCTGGGATGTTGGTGCTCAAAAAAGAGCAGGTAGTTAACGTGACGCTTGAAGAGGTCAATGGCCACATGGATTTCGATATACTCGAGATACCGACGCAACGACTTGGCGCTCTCTATGCACTTATCCCAAACGAGCAGCAAACCAAAATGGCGGTACCCACAGAGAAAGCGCAGAAGATCTTCTATACGCCTGACTTTCCTGCCAGAAGAGAGGTATTTGAACATCTGAAAACGGCGTTCTCCTGTACGAAGGATACAAGCAAAGGTTGCAGTAACTGTAACAACAAGAGTTGTATTGAAAATGAAGAGTTAATTCCTTATTTTCTGCTGTTCCTGCTTACTGCTTTTCTCCGACTCCCGGAGAGTTATGAGATCATCCTTAGCTCGGCTCAGATAACGTTAAAGGAGCGCGTTTACAACATTATATCTTCGTCACCCAGTAGACAGTGGAAGCTTACGGATGTTGCCGATCATATATTTATGAGTACGTCAACGCTCAAACGGAAACTTGCAGAAGAAGGTACCAGCTTTAGCGACATCTACTTATCGGCAAGAATGAATCAGGCAGCAAAACTTTTACGCATAGGCAACCATAATGTTAATGCTGTAGCATTAAAATGTGGTTATGACAGCACGTCCTACTTCATTCAATGTTTCAAAAAATATTTTAAAACTACGCCATCGACATTCATAAAAATGGCGAACCATTAACATTTTTTGTATCTGTCACTCAAGTAAAGATTTTTATTAAAATTGTAATAATTTAAAATTCAGACTGCGCATTAACACGCTATATCAGGATGGGAGGCTATTTAATATCATTGTTCTGTCCGGAAGACAGCTTATACTGATATCTCTGGTAATTTAAAGTAAGGCTGATTATATAACACGATTTTTGTGAACTTGTCATCGCTGCGATGACTGGTAAACCGATATTGCCTTATTCACAGCGTAAGAATCCGTCCAGATGACACTATCTCCTTCCGGCTTTAACCCTGTGGATTAAGGCCGGCATTTCATTCATATTTATACATCATCCGTTCCCTCTGAGAACTATTTGCCTGAACGGTCTACACCGAAACAGTCACGCTTGTTAGCTTCTGCCTGGCATACCTCTTCTCTTCCTCCTGATATCGATATAATGCCAGGGGGCCAGCCTGAGGATGATACTGCTCATAACCCCCTGCCTTTTTGACGCTATAGCAGAAAGGAGTAAAGAAAAGACGATATCATTATTTTGCAAAAAAATATAAAAATAAGCGCACCATTAAAAACAGTCTTTCATTTATATTTTGACACCTAAGACAAATTACACTCTTAAACTTTCAACGAATGGTCATTTAGTGGAAATCTTCGAGAAAAATGGTTCTGATGGTGTAATTATCAGACCATTAACCATGAAGATATAATAAGCAGCATTTACACCCCCAAAAAATGCAGTAAGATAGCTACAAAACTAATCTCTATTGCAATGAGGCCAAGTTAAATATGTAAATATTTAGATGCCCGGCGCTGACTCTCTGCTCCAGGATATACGACAGCGTCCATTCGATAATCACGGTTAGTTATAACAATATTATTACCAACATGTCATTTATTTAAAGCACAGGCATAAGCTAAATAATCAAATGTTAAAAATATATAAACCCGAGCCCGTACAATATGACATTAAGCTCATAATAAAAGCTCAACCTGACCGTTAGTACTAACAGCAGAATTACTGAAACAGTAGATTCTATCCTAACGACTTGTATTAGCTATTATAACTTTTCACCCTGTAAGAGAATACACTATTATCATGCCACATTTTAATCCTGTTCCTGTATCGAATAAAAAATTCGTCTTTGATGATTTCATACTCAACATGGACGGCTCCCTGCTACGCTCAGAAAAGAAAGTCAATATTCCGCCAAAAGAATATGCTGTTCTGGTCATCCTGCTCGAAGCCGCCGGCGAGATTGTGAGTAAAAACACCTTACTGGACCAGGTATGGGGCGACGCGGAAGTTAACGAAGAATCTCTTACCCGCTGTATTTATGCCTTACGACGTATTCTGTCGGAAGATAAAGAGCATCGTTACATTGAAACACTGTACGGACAGGGCTATCGGTTTAATCGTCCGGTCGTAGTGGTGTCTCCGCCAGCGCCGCAACCTACGACTCATACATTGGCGATACTTCCTTTTCAGATGCAGGATCAGGTTCAATCCGAGAGTCTGCATTACTCTATCGTGAAGGGATTATCGCAGTATGCGCCCTTTGGCCTGAGCGTGCTACCGGTGACCATTACGAAGAACTGTCGCAGTGTTAAAGATATTCTTGAGCTCATGGATCAATTACGCCCCGATTATTATATCTCCGGGCAGATGATACCCGATGGCAATGATAATATTGTACAGATCGAGATAGTTCGGGTTAAAGGTTATCACCTGCTGCACCAGGAAAGCATTAAGTTGATAGAACACCAACCCGCTTCTCTCTTGCAAAACAAAATTGCTAATCTTTTGCTCAGATGTATTCCCGGGCTTCGCTGGGACACAAAGCAGGTTAGCGAGCTAAATTCGATTGACAGTACTATGGTTTACTTACGCGGTAAGCATGAGTTAAATCAATATACCCCCTATAGCTTACAGCAAGCGCTTAAATTGCTGACTCAATGCGTTAACATGTCGCCAAACAGCATTGCGCCTTACTGTGCGCTGGCAGAATGCTACCTCAGCATGGCGCAAATGGGGATTTTTGATAAACAAAACGCCATGATCAAAGCTAAAGAACATGCGATTAAGGCGACAGAGCTGGACCACAATAATCCACAAGCTTTAGGATTACTGGGGCTAATTAATACGATTCATTCAGAATACATCGTCGGGAGTTTACTATTCAAACAAGCTAACTTACTTTCGCCCATCTCTGCAGATATTAAATATTATTATGGCTGGAATCTCTTCATGGCTGGTCAGTTGGAGGAGGCCTTACAAACGATTAACGAGTGTTTAAAATTGGATCCAACGCGCGCAGCCGCAGGGATCACTAAGCTGTGGATTACCTATTATCATACCGGTATTGATGATGCTATACGTTTAGGCGATGAATTACGCTCACAACACCTGCAGGATAATCCAATATTATTAAGTATGCAGGTTATGTTTCTTTCTCTTAAAGGTAAACATGAACTGGCACGAAAATTAACTAAAGAAATATCCACGCAGGAAATAACAGGGCTTATTGCTGTTAATCTTCTTTATGCTGAATACTGTCAGAATAGTGAGCGTGCCTTACCGACGATAAGAGAATTTCTGGAAAGTGAACAGCGTATAGATAATAATCCGGGATTATTACCGTTAGTGCTGGTTGCCCACGGCGAAGCTATTGCCGAGAAAATGTGGAATAAATTTAAAAACGAAGACAATATTTGGTTCAAAAGATGGAAACAGGATCCCCGCTTGATTAAATTACGGTAAAATCTGAGAGAGGAGATATGCATTATTTTTTTATCATCGTAATCTGGTTGCTTAGCATAAATACTGCATGGGCTGATTGCTGGCTTCAGGCTGAAAAAATGTTCAATATTGAATCCGAACTACTTTACGCTATCGCCCAGCAGGAATCGGCGATGAAACCAGGCGCCATTGGTTATAACCGAGATGGTTCAACCGATCTTGGCCTGATGCAAATTAACAGCTTCCATATGAAAAGGCTGAAAAAAATGGGGATTAGTGAAAAACAGTTGTTACAGGACCCCTGCATTTCTGTCATTGTGGGCGCATCCATTTTATCAGATATGATGAAAATCTACGGTTATAGCTGGGAGGCCGTTGGCGCTTATAATGCCGGGACGTCACCGAAACGATCGGATATAAGGAAGCGTTATGCTAAAAAAATTTGGGAGAATTACAGAAAATTAAAAGGGATGTCAGCAGAAGAGAAAAACAAAAGACTTTCTATCGCGGTAAACAAATAATTATACAGAAATAGCTTACTTTCAGATAGTTCTAAAAGTAAGCTATGTTTTTATCAGCTTGCCGTCGTCATAAGCAACTGGGCTTGCATTGCTTTTAGTTGTACAAACTGTGAGGCGTCTTCCAGCATTCTATTGTTCCGTGAATCCCGGAAATCTGCACGTACCTGCTCCAGATTACTATGAGGATTATCCTTAAGTACAAGAGCCGCCGCCATCGTTCCGGTTCTCCCCACTCCGCCCAGACAATGAATCATCGGTAAATGCTTATCTGATGAACTACGCCCCGGCGCGCCATTTTGGTTACTATTTTTCACCCTATCCGCCAGGTATTCTAACTGATCAGTAGACGGTAACGGCTGGTGATCTGGCCAATTTTTCACATGCAATACCGGGATTGTATACTGCTTTTCCCCGCAGGACAGGTGCATATTGTATTGGTCTATCGCTCCTCCCTGACTGGCTGAGCTCACTTTTTGGCTGTTGGTATGCACCTCGCCAAAAGTGTAGCTCCCTCTGAAATAGGGTGGTAATTGTTTTGCCTGCATCTGATCTTCCGACGTTAACACCACCAGGCACGAGCATTCTTTTTCAAGAAGCATTTTCATATGCGCTTCCAGCGCGTCCGGCGTATTTTTTGGGTACGAACCGGCTAATGCCACAGGCTTACCGTCAAAAGTTAACGTATTCACTGGCACAGGCATTCCATCGCTCAGTTTCACTTGGGTTTGCTGATTAATTGGAATGCTGCTGACCGCAAACCGTGCCAGGCCCAGTGTCGGTCCGCTCATCGTCTGTGGCATTGGCGCGCCGGCTTCTATTTTCTCAAGTTCAGCTGTAACGTTTTTCAGTTCTTTAGCAATAACGTGAATTTTTTTTACAGCCTGGGTTAATTCATGAGTAGAGGCTTTATCAATCCACCTCTCAACCTCTCCCCCACAGGTTCCCCATTGTGAGAACCGGGCTACACCGACCTGAATATTTGTTAACGTTGTAACATAATCATTAAGTTGTTTAGCCTCTGGAATTTTATTCAAATTCTGTAAATTCGTCATTAATGAACGCAGCGGGCCGTTACCTGAAGCCATCTCCTGGAAGTTTTCTCGCAGGCTATTTCCATCCATTTGTTCCAGTTGCGGTAATGTTCTTTTAAGTCCCTTTAGCGCGATATCGAGTAAAGGTTGCTTACTTTCTGCTCCAACATCGTTATTTTTTTCTGCCACTTTTGTATCGCCGCCTTTTATGACTAAAGCGGCATTCATGACACCAACATTATCCTTGCTCTTAATAAGGTTTATAAACCCTTCGTCAGCAGCTTTTACACACTCCGTGATCTGCACTGCTAAACGTTGGGTAAGGGGTTTGTTCATATTTATACGGGACATTAACAGTGCGTTATTGACCGCTGTTTCCCCATATTTTTCCGTTAGTGCCTGGAGAAATGTTTGTAAAATTTTCTGATCCTGTCCCTTGATGTTTTCCGTATGTTTTTGCACCACTTCAGTGTTTTTAAATAACGGCATTTTTCCAAGCCAGGTTAATACTTTTGACGAAAATTTTTCAGGCGCAACATATGCCTTATCAGTATTTTCCTTAGCAATATAAAGTCGGGCATCATTCGACACACCAACTTTTGAAAACGAAGACAACGTTAAATTATTCAATTTTCTCTCCTCATACTTTAGCATATTCCTGCAGTATGTTTTTGAGCGCTTCCTGCTGATTCACAAATGACTCAAGCTGCGATATAATATGGTAAGTATTTGTCAGATCGGTAATTGCATGTATAAACAACAACGTCTCAGCAGCCTCAATATACGCTAACGTACCTTCATTATTCGCAGCCAGTTCACCATTAATCACCATAATCTGCCGCCAGATAGAATCGCCACAAACAGGCGATAACGGTATAATCATACCGTTCAATAACCAGATATCATCTTTAGCTTCAATAGACGTAAAAATATCGCTATCGAGTAGTAATAAGCACTGATTGTTGTCGTCAAAAGTGAGCGGTAAACCCAATTTCTCACCAATATTAGCGATAATATCCTGGTGTGCTTGCAATTTACTTTCCTCTTGAATTATATCTTTTATAAGATTGCTTCTTCAAATTTAATCTGGTTACACAATGTCTTGATACTTTTTCGCGCCCATCGCCGGGCGCAATATTTCTCTCCTTTAATCCAGTAGAATAGCCATTCACTACGCATCGGAACACATATCAGCAGCTCCTTCGGATCATTTTCAACATGACGTAACTTGCCTTTAATAACAAAACGCGGACTGTCAGCAATATCATCATATATTGCAGCCATACCTGAACCGGGTACTACGTGTGTGATGATTTTCATAACAATTAATCTTGTTCAATTGTTGTCGAGCGAGAGAAAAATACTACACCCTGGACTCAAGACTTTTTTTAACAACACGGCATATATCCGCAAAGGTCGTCATATCAGGAAGATCGTTTTCATTGCAACTAATGTCAAACTCCTCACTAAGACCAAATACAATATCAATTAAATCCAATGAGTCAGCATAAAGATCCTCAACCAGATGGGTCTGACCATTGATACTATCAACATCAACGGCAATACAGGAGGTGATCACTTTTTTGACTCTTGCTTCAATATCCATATTCATCGCATCTTTCCCGGTTAATTAACGCTGCATGTGCAAGCCATCAACGGTAGTAATAACCCGATCTACGCCAGGTTTATTCAGGTATGACTCGTAAGCCGGGCCAGCTCGCCAGCTACCGTCTCCGATAAGGCCGTCCAGCACATTACTTAACACATAGTCAGTTTCCCCTTTTTGCCTAGTCAACCCCGCCTCTCTGGCAAACTGCAGTGCAATCTCAGCCAGTTTTTCTTTTTGTGGATGATGAGTAATGACCTCTTTAAGCGTATCCATTTTCGCTTTCAATTCTGGGTGCTTGTCAATATCGCTACATTGCGCTTTCAACGCTGCACTCTTTATCGTGTCATTGGGTAATATTTCCGCACGCAAGCCGTCAAACGCTCTGCGTACAGGGAACGGTGTGGAGGTATCCGGCTCCAGGGCTTTACGTATCACACCCAAAAACGCCTCACGGGCGTTGAAATGCATTGAATGCATATTCGTAACGCTCGGTACTGTTGAGAGGAAACTATTTTGCTTAAACTTCAAACCAGAAAATGGGCCAGTCTTATCTGTCTGGCTATTATCATTATCGGTCGTACCGGCTTTATTACCTGTAATTACCGTCGAGTCTGATTGTAAGGTATCGATTTTAACATTCTCGACGCCAGCCAGTTGACTGGCAAGCGGCTTCACATTCACAATCTCTGCCGTCTGGCTTTGCTGTTTATTATCATCAACGCCGTGCACCGTGGCCTGTACCGGCTTGCCGATAATGCTCTTGCTGGTTACGCCATCAACTTCATCAAAAGAGGTTGTTTCACCCGTAGTGCCCTTTTCTGACGTGACCACCTTTCCATCTTTACTTTCGGAAGAAGCGTTGGTCACAGCCTCTGCCGTCGCATGAGCCGTGATGTCAATTTTACCTGCGATGCCATGGTCAATTGCCCCTGTGTTGGCGCTGTGTGCCGTCTCCGTTTGATGCGTAGTCGAATCCACACGCGAATGACTATGACTTACGTTGCTGCTGTTAGTCGAATGGTGTGACTCGCCATGGCGTTGGCTGTTATCAATAAATGTTCGGCTATTATCAATCGTCTTCCGGCTATTATCATGGTTGCTATTATCGATATGGCGCTGGCTATTATCGACATGGCTTCGGCTATTGTTAATATGCTTACTGTTATCCACGCTACGGTTACTGCTATCAATATTAATATTGATATTAATACCCGTAGGTTCTGCTTTTTTCCCACCATCAGGCACTGGTCCAGCCGCAGGTTCCGGAATTTTAGGGTCAGGCAGTTTATCTGCAGGAATTTGTGCAAAAACATTACGTAGCAGCAGGGGTATCAACGTTTGCATTTCAAGGTGCCGGGCTTCCCGTCCTACGCTGGTACCCTGCTCTTGCGTTAATTTTTGGTGGCACATATCAAGCGCCTCAACCGCCTTCGCCGCCGCTTTGTCAACAAGGTGCGTAAGATTGCTGCGGGTTAACGGATCTAACGTACAGCCAAAGTTATGTTCAATGCAGCTGGCAATATAGGGCATCACCTCCTGCATAACAAGATTCGTCGATAATTTACTTAATTCACCGCCAGTGTTATTTTTGATGATATCTAACAGCTGTTTTTCCAGGTTTTCCAGCTTCGCTTCCGCTTTCTTTGTTTCTGGCAGCCATGGTCCAAAAGCTGACTTTTCTTTCAGGCCATCTTTTATGATTTGCGCGGTATACTCTGCCCCCACCTTCATTAGTAGCGTCTTCGCCTCAGGAGAATCACTGGTGGCGTTGAGCGCTGAACGAAAGAGCCCGGCAAACTCCATTATCGCTTTCTTACCGGCGACATTATTTGAATTGGTAAAAACTTCTTTTAACGCCTCGGCGTCTTTCCCGCATGCAAACAATGCATCCAGACTCGCCTGTTTGATCAGCGCGGGAAAACCTTCCAGTTGCGGGCCTTTAATTTCCCCTGACAGCGTCGCTGTGGCACTTTCTCTGACTGCGGAAAGATTCGCCGCAAGATTCGTGGCCTGCGTTTTGATCTCGGTCTGCATACCTGGCATCATGACGGGGGGCTGAGTTCTTACACTTGTAACCATTATTAATATCCTCTTCTGTTATCCTTGCAGGAAGCTTTTGGCGGTTTCCAGGCTGCTACTTATCGTACTGCTCAGCACTTTTACCAGGTTGTCGTACAATGAATTGGCATTGCTATATTTTTGCGTCAGCGTCTGTAATGTGGTTTTCAGATTTTCTTCCTGTGCTTTAAAACCCGACTGCCAGGCTTGATATTTGGCGTTATCCAGTTCAAGGGCTGAACCCGATCCTATTCCATTAAGATCGCTAACCATTTTGCTCAGTGGCCCCGTATCCACCAGTACGACATAACCAGAACCAGACGCCTTTAGACAGCTGGCCGGTAAATTCAATTCTTTAATCCACTGCTCAGCTTCCGCTTTCGTTGCTGTTGTCACTCCGCTGCCAGTTTGCGAGGGAAATAAAATCGTATTTTTATTTATTTGAGTGTATTTATTAATTAAACTACTTATTTCACTTTTAAGTGAGTCAACATTTAGCTTAATGGTATTTCCATCCTTACCAGGCGATAACCAGCCTCCCATTTTGGAAAGAATATCACTGAAGGCCTGATAAAAATCGGTATAGACTGCGACAACGTTTTCATAAACGCCCAGATAGCTGTCACCTATCGCCGATATATTTTGGGAAACCATATCCCAAATCTCAGCATCAGAAATGGTTGTTCTCGGCTGCGCCATAGGCGAAGCGCTAAATAAGGCCGACGTCGGCGCAGAAAACGCGCTCCGCAGGTTCTCATTTTGTTCTGCGGATAATGACACGCCAGACTTCGCCAGCGCATTCAGGCTGCTGGTCAACTGCTGGCGCGCCAGCGTGCGCTCGTCATTATTCTCTTCAGAAATCGGTGGCGTTGACTGCAGCGTCTGCTGTGTCTGCTGGATTTTAGTAGCCGCCTGCGATAATGAAATGATATCTGTACCGCGATGTTCTGTGGTAGACGGTACCACGGCAGTCTCGACGTGCTCGCTCGCCGAGGGAGTCTGCGGCCGTTCGGCAACGATCCCCGGATGAGGAGAAGCGGAATAATTTTGAATATTAAGCATAATATCCCCAGTTCGCCATCAGGAGCGCGATTAAATCACACCCCTGATGGCGTATAGATGACCTTTCAGATTAAGCGCGAATATTGCCTGCGATAGCAGCAAGTGCGGATGCTTTCGACTGGTTAATGCTCTCCATTGTTTTCAGCATTTCCTGAATCAGGCTGGTCGATTTACGTGAACTTTCACGGGCTTCGTCCGATGCGGTGCTGGCAACACGGTTATTCACCTGGCTAATTTGCTGCTCGGAACGTTCCTGAGTAGCGGCGTACTGCCCGGACGCCCCTGCAATACCACCGACCGTGACCGAGTTCTTCATAATCAGATCGCCCGTCATCTGCATCTTGCGCGCATCAATTCGGGTCATATCCATGGTATTCTGCTCAAGACGAATATCGGATTCGACAGACTCAAGACGTTTCGACAGAATAGCCTGATGTTCAGGGGAGATTTGTTTATTACTGTCTTTAATACCCAGACTTTCCGTGGCGCTGGTTCCGGCATTAGATTTAAGCGTCGCATCATTAAGATTTTTCGTCGCATCGGTACCGGTTTTCTTCATATTTAACGATTTCAGAGAATCGACGCCTTCAGCACCGAGTTTGACGCTATTCTGCCCGTTCAGCACGTTTTTAATACTGTGGCTTTCAGTGGTCAGTTTATCGATCTTCGCGGCATTATGTTTAAGCGCGCCTCTTTCATTCTGCAGCCCCTTATATTCCAGTTTGGCGCCCACGCCAGTGATCCCCAACTGAAGCGCGCTCTGGGAAATACTACCGGACAACGCATTCATCCCTTCGCGCATCATGGAGCTTGCCGTCGTTTTAGCTGCATCAAAGCTGACTAATGACAACTTACCAGACAGTTTGCTATCAGCCTGGTTCAACGTCAGCATTAACGTATTCGCGGCAGCCAACAGCGCAACGGCACTGGAAGACATTCCGCTAATATCAAAAAACTTTCCGACTTCTGCCTGCTGCTCGCGTAACTGGGTTTGCACAACCTCATTCGCTTTAGTCGTGACATTATTTGCCAGGGCATTCAAATCCTGATTCATGTCGGTATTTTGAATACTGGCTTTTAAAAAGGACGTGATCGTTCCGGGGGTTTGCGTTAATACCCCTGGCGCAGGCGCGCTCAGTGTAGGACTCAACCCCAGGTCACTGACTTTACTGCTGCTAATACCAATACTATTCAGAATATCTTTAGCGCTAACGGATTGCGAAGCTGTCTGTGAACTATTCTCAACAGAATGATTATTTAAATAAGCGGCGGGATTTACTCCCACATTACTAATTAACATATTTTTCTCCCTTTATTTTGGCAGTTTTTATGCGCGACTCTGGCGCAGAATAAAACGCGAAGCATCCGCATTTTGCTGTACCGCAGAAGACATGGCTTTTTGCAGTTCCGCCGTTACCTTCTGGTTTTCACCAAATATTTCTACGGATTGTTTAAGCCACTGCTGAATCTGATCCATGGCAAAACGGGCGAGCATAAAATCAGCAAGCGCCTCGCTGGCATTTTTAATAAATACGCCCTCGGCAACACCACCGGCTGACTGGGCTGCGGTATTCGTGACTTCCATGCCCAACGCCACTTTATTTAGGGTATTACCTACCAGCTCTTTACTTAAGGCATTCGTTTGCAGGCCCATCTTGCTACCCACATTACCCAGACCGCTAGTAATACGTTGCATCCCCTGGGTAAAGAGTTTGCTGCCGTTTTGTGCCAACTGTTTCAGCACGTTAGGCACCAACTTCTTAATCGTTTCGCCCATCATTTTGCTCAGCGCGTTACCCAGTTTCGCCGCCGCGCCTTTCCCGACAACTGCGACCACCACAATGACCGCTACCATGGCAATAGCGGCGACAATCGCACCAACAATGCTGCCGGCCATCTCTGCCGTTTTCTTATCGACGCCTAATCCTTCCAGCGCTTTGGTAATCGCCTTGCCAATCAGCTCCATTAACGGCTTCAGCACATGCTCCATAATCGGGTTCAGCGCCTGCTGAATAAACGACACCCCCGTCGCCGCCTTCACAATTTCATCGGCAACCATTACCGCAAGTCCCACCGCAGCCAGCGCCAGACTCGCCCCACCGGTAAAAACAGCGGCCACAACGCTGACAATGGTTAGCAGCGCGCCGAGGACTTTCCCGATACATCCCATAATGCGGTTCGTTTCCTCGGCTTTGCGCGTCTCTTCCTGGAATTCAGCCGATTTCTTTTCCATCTCCGCCTGACGCCCTTCCTGCAAGGCGTTGAAAAGCGCAAGATCGTTTTGCAGGCTTTCTTCCGTATTTTTGCCCACAATCTCAATAAACATGGCCATGAGCATAGTGAGGCGGGCGACATTAGACAGATTATCCTGCTCACCCTGGGAAACCTGATTCTGAGAGGCGGCATTAGCCGTTCCCTGGAATTTGGTCAGAATGTTATCCGCTTTCTCGGCTTTCGCTTTGGCGTCTGTGCCTGCTTTAACCGTCGCATCCGTGGCCTTATCTAATGCCTCTTTCGCCTCTGTCGCTTCTTTTCCGGCCTGTTCTACCGCGGCTTCAGCTTGTGCATAGCCGGGGTCAGCCGGGTCCAGCGATTGCAATTTATTTTGCGCCTGCGTCAGTTTTTTGGCCGCTGCGTCATAAACACTCTTGGCGGTATCCGTCTTTTTGATGCTGGCTTCATAGAGATCCGTCGCCTCCTGAGCCTCTCCCAGAGCCGTCTGGAATTCTTTCGATACCTGAATCCCCATCTCTTTTTGTGACTCAATCATCGCCTGCCATACCGCCAGACGAGACTCCAGTTGAGACAGCGAAACATCGCCCAGTAGGGTCATTAACTTGCCAAGCAGTAATGTCAATTGCCCTTCGCTGGAGAGTTTTTCCCGGGCGGCGTCCGTAGGCGGCTTTAGACCCACCGTATTAATAGCGCTCTCGCCGGACTTTGTTCCAGCTTTAAGGTCGCCCGCTTTCGTTGCCACCACATCTTTAAAAGCTTTATCCGCCGCTTTTAAAAAGTCCGTGTTCTTACGAACGCCTTCAAAAGCCGCCTCAGCGAGGCGCGGATTTTGGGTATATCCGCTACGGCTAATGCTACTTGCGTCATTTACCATAATTATTCCTTTTCTTGTTCACTGTGCTGCTCTGTCTCCGCCGTTTTTAGCGCCTCCAGATAGACCAACGCTTTTGCCCGCAGAGACTCATCTTCAGTACGTTCATTGACAAGTTCAAAACACTGTCTGGCTTTTGCCGCCTTACGCATTAATAATTGACACTGCCCGGTAAAAAAAACGGGGCGATAATCATTTTTAAGTAACGTAAACGCTACTGCATAAAGGTCACATGCTTTCTGAAATTGTTTTTTCAGTTGGCATACCGCCGCCAGTCCCATGGTGTAATCGGGATTGTAAAAATCATAAATGCATAAGAAACGAAAGAACGTCTCAGCTTCATCCAGTCGTCCCTGGTTATAAAACTCATAAGCATGAGCATATAAACCGTCCATCATATCTTGAGGGATCCCGTGAACGTCTTTTAGCGTGGCGCCTTCACTAACGGCATCCCAAATCATTTCCGCAACACGTTCTTCGCTGACATTATTTTGATAATCCATTACTTACTCCTGTTATCTGTCACCGACTTTGTAGAACTTAACGACTGCGTTTATCTGATGCAGTTATTAAACCCCGACGGTGGTTAGTGAACATTCAAAAAACGCCCAATGAATACATCGCTACTGCTTTACGCGGCTCAATGTCGTACTTCATTTTCTTGTGGCTGAATAACGTCTTTGCCCGCGTTTTCTACCTCTTCCAGCCAAACCAGAAGACGTAAAACTTCATCAATTTCTTCCAGACTCACCAGATCATAACGGCGATGGGTTTTGAAAAGACTGCGCGCCAGTTTGATATCGACGATCACAGGTACGCCAACCTTCTCCGCATAGGCGCGGACGGCCAGTGCGCGCTGATTCGTTTCATACACCGAGATCATCGGAATCGGCATCAGTTCGGGTTTAAAATAAATCCCGATCGTAATATGCGTGGGGTTGGCAACAATCAGGCGTGAGTTTTCAATATCGGATTTCACCTGTTCAGACAGAATTTCCATATGAACTTCACGTCTTTTAGATTTAACCTCTGGGTTCCCTTCCTGCTCCTTCATTTCACGCTTCACTTCTTCCTTATCCATTTTCATATCTTTCATGGTCAGGAAATATTCCGCAATAGCATCCAATAATAAGACAATCAATGCGCAAGCAAGGCAAGTTAATACCAACGCGAGAAGAAGCTCACGCCAAATGACGGCAATACCTACAATATTGCCATTTAGCTGAGAAAAGATTTCAACCTTATATTTCTTCCAGCAAATGATGGCGGCCACCACAAAGGATGAGAGATACAGTAGGGTTTTGACCGTATCTTTAACCGTTCGCATACTAAAAAGTTTTTTCGCCCCTTCTACCGGGTTTAACGCCGATAAATTAGGTTTTAATGCTTCTGTCGCCAGCACAAAACCGGCCTGTAATAACGCCGGTAATGCGGAACACACTAAGCAGAGCAGCATAAATGGAATCAGATATTTTAACCCTATCCCAAAAACGGCCAAACTGTAGTCAGCCATGCTCTGATCAAAATTATCCGCAATAATGATCTTAATTATCCCCATAAACTCATTAAATGAGCCATACGACACCAGATAGGCAATTCCTCCCAGCGTCAGGCAGGCGATAATGAGATCTTTACTTTTAAATGATTGGCCTTTTTTAGCGGAGTCTTCCAGCCGTTTTTTAGTCGGTTTTTCTGTTTTATTCGAGGACATGCGTCGCCCCTCGCTCGTAAAACCAACTGCTTAATCCTGTGGCCTGGAAAGAGAGTCGCAGTACATTGTCCGGTAGCACCGGAGAGAAATAAAGCAGCATAATTAAAACGGCAATGCCGCTTTTTACCGTCAGTGAAATCGCAAAGGCGTTCATTTGCGGAGCAAAGCGCGACAATAAACCCAGGAATACTTCTGACAGCAACAGCACTAATACCACCGGACTGGCCAGAACCAAGGCGTTTTGAGCCACCTGATTAATAAACGTTAATAGCGGCGGTAATGAAGGCGTGCACTCGTTCATCGGATCGCATAGCTGATAGCTTTTATTTAACACGTCAACCATCGTGACCAGACCGCCGTTTTGTAAATAAACGACAGCGGCAAACATATTCAGGAAATTAGCCATTTCCGAGGTATCAATGCCGTTTGCCGGATCGATACTGCTACTTAGCGTTGCCCCTCGCTGGTTATCGATAATACAACCCAGTGCATGCATAACCCAAAAAGGCCATGACAGCAGACAGCCCAGCATGACGCCTACCGCCGCTTCTTGCAGAACTAACGGGATCATCGCCACCGATAAAAACGGCGGCGCCTCGTTCAATGCATGCGGCCATACTCCCAATGTCACCAGGATGATAATGGCGTTTCTCGGCGCGCCGCTTAATACCCCGCTATTCAAAAACGGCAGGAAGAAAAAAATCGGCGCCACGCGAGCAAACCCTAGTGCCGCAGACGCAACCAGGTGATGAATTTCAAAGTACAACGCGTAAAACATTTTTTACCCCTTAGCCAACGCCAGGAATATCACCTGACGCCCGTAAGAGAGTAAAACTTCGCCATACCAGCCAGACAGTAAAAACAAGCACAAACACACGCCAAGTAATTTAATGCCAAAAGGCAGCGTCTGTTCCTGTAATTGCGTTACCGTCTGGAATAACCCTACCAGGAGGCCGATAATCGTTGCGACAATCGTCGGCCACCCTGACAGGATCAAAACAAGATAGAGCGCCTTATTACCTGCAAACACTAAATCATCCATTTAACTATCCCGTCTCGTAATGATGTCATGTTGCAATGTCCATATACTGTAAAATCAATCCCTTAGACAGTAATGTCCAGCCATCAAGCGCGACAAAAAGCACCAGCTTAATAGGTGTAGATATCGTCACCGGACTCATCATCATCATCCCCAGCGCCAGTAGCACGCTGGATACCACCAGGTCGACGACAACAAAGGGCAAATAGAGATAAAAACCAATTTTAAACGCGCTTTTTATTTCGCTCAGCGCATAAGCAGGTAATAACGCAAATATTGATGGTTTTTCAATTTCATCTTTGTCACGCTTTACCGTCTCGGTCTCTTCTCCATACTGACGCTTCAGTTGCGCGTTTTCAAAAAACTGAACTAACTCGCGATCTGAATATTTGATCAGATAATCGCGATAACCATCCAGACCTTCATCAACGTGCTTACTTAATGACGAAATATCATTAAAGGTGACATCTTCGTCCTCAAAATAGACGTAGGCATCATGCATTATGGGCCACATAACAAACATAGAAAGCAGCAATGCGACGCCGTTAAGCGTCATATTTGAAGGTATCTGCTGCAATCCCAGGGCGTTACGCACCATGACAAATACAATAGAAAATTTAACGAAACAGGTTCCTGACGCAATAATAAATGGCAACAGGGTGGAAAATGCCAGTAAGGCAATTAATGAGATATCATTCCCCATTACCAGACTCGCTCAGCCATTCATGGATCTCAACGCCTAAGGTGTCATTCATCTGTACCAGTTCGCCATTACCCAGCAAAACACCATTCGCCATAATTTCAACGTTAAGTTCAGCATTGGTCGGCAGTGATAATAGCTGCTGCTGCCCCATGGTTTCGAGTTCGGCGAGGGTAACGTTCTTACGATACAAAACAAATTCCAGTTTGACGGGCAATTGGTTCAAGCCAGGCAGAGTTTCTGCAGTTTCAGTTGTATTATTTTCTTCTTCGATATGTTGAATATCTAACGTTTCCACAATAATTCCCCCTTCAACACGGTTGAAATGACCTAACTTTTTCGCGTAGCAATAAACTTCCGCACGGGAAGTACGAATCAGGAGTACATCTCCGATCCCGATTCGGCCCAGCAACGAACGCTGCGTATCACTGCTACCGATTACAAAGCGCAACGGCCAACGCAGCATTTTCGGCCTGCCGCCCCCGACTGCAGGCAGTTCAGGAAGATATTCAAACCACAGGCCGCCCCGATCGCTCATAATGTGCAACAATTTCCCTTCCGGCAGCGCACTTCCCGGCACGGGGTTCTCTACGCATAAACGCCGACAGGACAAATGCGGCACGGGCAACTCAAACGGTCGCTCTGTTGCAGCAAGCCAGGGAACGACCAGGTGCTCAGCGCCAGCAGAAACCGCCGCCCCCGCCAGAGCGGGAGAGACATGCTCAAGCCAGTCCCCAGGTTTAATCCACGCCGACCACCGTTTTTCTGCATCGCTCAACCGAACCCACATTCCCTGTCGCGTCGGATATTCCAGCGTAGCTTCCTGGCCATGGCGCTGGCATTCTGTCGCGGTTTGCGCCAATAGCCATTCGCGACGATCAATCTGTCTCACACGCAATGACATCAGGCGTCATCCTCCTCGCCAGATTGCTGTCTGTGCTGTTGCTGCTGCGGATTTTGTTGATCGTCTCGCGTCAGGTGCCAGCGCTGGGGATTACCGTTTTGCCATTGATCATGCAAACGATGTTCAACCTGCGTATTTGACGGTATTAACGAAAACTCCCCTGCTTGCCGCGCCTGAATATTGACGGAATAGTCATTTCCCCAGCGCTGAAAACGGTAAGTCAGCGAGCTATCCTCCCCTTTCACGCCATCGGCAGTGGGAAAAATAGTCATCATCGGCTTTGATTGCGCCGCTAAAGGCATTTTTTCATCGCCGCCGGTTAATTGGCTAAGATCGGCGATAGTGGTTGGTTGCAGCGGAAGCTGAGAAACATCTTTAACCTTTTTATGATCTTTATCGTCAGGCTTACCGGTATTGGCTGCGGCCATTCGGGCAGGTGCGACATCCCGCGCCAGCGGCGCGCCCTCTTTACGAACGCCTTCGCCCGCGATGGCTTTATTATCCCCAGGCAATGCCTTGATATTATCGTCAGAGATTCCCGTGGCGTTATCGGCTACTTCACTAACGGATTCCACAGCTTTTAAATCAGCAGATAATTTTTTACCGCTTACGTTTTCTAACGGCCTATTTTTAGACGATAGCAACGCTGCGGATTTATCTACTTTGGCCTCCGCAGAGATCAAACCGACAGATTTTTCAGCA
This sequence comes from Salmonella sp. SAL04196, assembly GCF_046550835.1. Taxonomy (NCBI): domain Bacteria; kingdom Pseudomonadati; phylum Pseudomonadota; class Gammaproteobacteria; order Enterobacterales; family Enterobacteriaceae; genus Salmonella; species Salmonella sp. SAL04196. The sequence continues at coordinate 440,284 of NZ_JBGDXE010000002.1, read as the reverse complement.
GTGACTTTCAACAGTTTTTCAGCAATCCTGAGTTCGCCTTTTCCGTTATGATGCAGACCAGAAACGTTACCATTGTGATGTTCTGATTTCGCTGGCGCGCCATGTCGCCATGCCGCCAGCAATACCGGTAAAGCCGTTTCTTTATGCATTACGAAAGCATCGCCATAGTCGCGATCTTTTTTATGATCGGAATATTCTGTCTTATGTTTTTCCACCGCTTTTTTTAATGCTTCTGATAAACCGCCAACCTCATCCTGCTGCGGCAGTAAAATGTTCCCGGATGAACTGACAGCTGACACATCGCCCATTAAATTATCTCCTCTGACTCGGCCTCTTCCTGCTGTATCTCTCGCTGGATATAGTGTCTTTTCTGACGGATTATCCAGCGTTGATAGTTCCCTTCTTTGCGCAACCAATATTTACTTTTTTTCTGAAACTCTTCCCTTTTCTTTTCCAGCTCGCTCCGTTTTTCCTGAATTTGTATAATCTGGAGTTCTAAATCTTTTATCTGCCGGCGAACAATAGACTGCTTACGTAATAACGTATAAATTTCCTCACGACTGAGCTGTCTGTTTTCTGCACGCAGCGTATCTAATAACAATTTCAGACCCGCTATTTGTTCAAGGATCGCCTCCTCCTCGGCCTGCAGCCCGCGGTCCTCATCCTGATAGCGAAGTAATATCGACTCACACTGTGAATGAAATACCGTACAGCGCCGCTGCAATACTTTAATTCTGGTCAGCGAATGCATTCATACCGCTCAACGTGTCATCAAAGGATGAATACTGCGCTACCGGCTGGCATAACCAGGCTTTCAGGCTATCCCGCATCTGCATCGCCCGATCGTTATCGATATTTTCGCCAGGACGATATTCTCCCAAGTCAATGAAAAGCTGGAGCTCTTCCAGACGCGTCATTAATTTACGCACGGCAGATGCCTGTTCAGCATGTGTCGGCGTCGTGACTTGTCCAAAAACGCGGCTTACGCTTTTCAGTACATCGATTGCCGGGTAATGTCCCTGCCCGGCCAGCTTTCTGCTCAGATACAGGTGACCGTCAAGGATAGAGCGAATTTCATCCGCCATCGGGTCCGCCTCTTCCTCGCTTTCCAGCAGCACCGTATAAAAGGCAGTAATGCTTCCCTCGCTGGTCGCCCCGGGGCGTTCCAGCAAGCGGGGCAAATTATCGAATACGGAGGCTGGATAACCTCGACGGGCCGGACGCTCTCCCGACGCCAGTGCCACGTCTCGCAAAGCACGCGCATAACGGGTCATGGAATCGATAAAAAGCACAACCCGTTTTCCCTGGTCACGAAAATATTCCGCTACGGTTGTCGCCAGTTGCGCCGCATTGCAGCGATCGACCGAGGGGAAATCGGAAGTGGCAAAAACCAGCACGCATTTTTCTTTCTTATGCGAAGCGCGCAACATATCCACGAATTCAGTGACCTCGCGGCCTCGTTCACCGATAAGACCGATAACAAAGACATCCGCCTCCGTTTGCTCGATCAGCATATGCATCAGCATGGTCTTACCGCATCCTGCGGAGGCAAAAATGCCCATTCGCTGGCCTACGCCACAGGTCAATAACCCGTCAATCGCGCGCACACCGGTAATCAGCGGTTCACGGACGCCAACGCGCGAAGCGTAAGAAGGCGGTGCGACATCAATAACGCGTTCTTCGCTAATTGGCGCCACTTCAGGGGTAAAACGCTCAACGATTTTCCCTGTCGGATCCAACACCGCGCCTAATACCGAGTATCCCACCCACGCCGATAACGCACGTCCAGTGGGATAAAGCACGACATCGCGGCTCAGCCCCTGGGCATTGCCGATAAGGCTCAGCACGGTGCGTTCCCGCTGTAAGCCAACCACCTGCGCACGTGCAACAACCTGTTTTTGGTGCCAGCCACGGCGTATTTCACACAGTTCGCCAATGGCTACATCGCGCAATTCCGCCTCAATAATTGGGCCGGTTATTTTTTGTGGGTAGGCCAGATATTGCAGTAAACGAGGTGTTTTCATCTCATTAGCGACCGACTAAAAACTTCCAGATAGTTGTAAAACCCATTCAAGGCAGTAGAGAACTTTTCACCGTCAGATAAAAAATCCGGATGCACTAAGGCTTTAAGCGTTAGCTCCCCATTCTGCTCCCCCAGTAGTAATTGCCCGCCGCGGGCAAAATGGCATCCTTCCATTATGGTCATTAAGATTTCATAAGCCCGCTGTTGTAATACCACCATGCTGTCAGCACCCAATTGCGCCCAGATCCATACATCATCGTCCTTGACGCTGATACAGATACTTGGCAATGCAAATAAATCCAGAACAATTGTTGAATGGCTATCTATTCCTCCAATTAATGAAGGATCGCAACCACTTACTTCCAGTGCGGAACGAACTAATTCAGCGATATCCAAATGTTGCATAGATCTTTTCCTTAATTAAGCCCTTATATTGTTTTTATAACATTCACTGACTTGCTATCTGCTATCTCACCGAAAGATAAAACCTCCAGATCCGGAAAACGACCTTCAATCATTTTCTTAATAAATCGACGGACATCGACAGACGTAAGGAGGACAAGATCTTTATGTGCAATCAATAAATCATCCAACTTAAGTGTAATGAGATCCATCAAATTAGCGGAGGCTTCCGGGTCAAGGCTGAGGAAGGTACTGCCAGAGGTCTGACGGATCCCTTTGCGAATAACATCCTCAACTTCAGCAGATACCATTACTGCTCGTAATTCGCCGCCATTGGCGAATTTATGGCAAATATAACGCGCCATTGCCCCACGAATATGCTCCACAAGGTTAATGACATCTTTTTCTCTTGGCGCCCACAATGCGAGCGCTTCCATAATTAATTTCATATTACGCACGGAAACACGTTCGCTTAACAAACGCTGCAAAACTTCAGATATACGTTGTACCGTGGCATGTCTGAGCACTTCTTTAAGTAAATCAGGAAATTTCGCTTCCAGTTGGTCCAGCATATGTTTTGTTTCCTGAATACCGAAATATTCATTGACGTTGCGCGCCAGCGTCACCGCCAGACAGTGGTAAAGCTCATCAAGCGCGTTCCGCAACACATAGCCAAGCTCCCGCAGTTTCTCCCCCTCTTCATGCGTTACCCAGAAATACTGACTGCTACCTTGCTGATGGATTGTTGGATTAATGCCAAAGGAAACAACTTCATCGGAATAATTTACCACTCGCATCAAATCAAAATAGACCGTAAATTGTTCAACACGGATCTCATTAATCAACAATACGATGCTGTTATCGTCCAGACCCTCGCCATCGCGTAACAATACTTCCGGCAGGCGCACGCCATAATCAATAAAGAACTGACTACGTAGACGCTCCGCAAGTTGAGCTTTTTCCAGATCTTCACGCCGGCTCTTCGGCACAAGTAATATCAACGGTACGGTTTCTGTAGAGACTTTATCGAGATCGCCAATCAGTCCCAACGACGACCCTTCTTTTTCCTCAATACTGAGCGGCTGCTCGCCTTTGCTGGTTTTAGGTTTGGCGGCGCTACGTTTTGCTTCACGGAATTTAAAATAGAAGAGTACGCTTAAAACCACCGATAAAATAACAAATACCGGCAGCGGGAATCCCGGCAGAGTTCCCATTGAAATGGTCAAAATAGCCGTAACAACCAATACAAATGGGTTGTTCAACAGCTGCGTCATGATATTCCGCCCCATATTATCGCTATCGCCATTTACGCGAGTCACGATAAAACCGGCACTAATCGCAATCAACAATGCGGGGATCTGGGCGACAAGACCATCACCAATGGTCAGCATGGTATAAGTAGACAGGGCGGAGGACAAATCCATACCATGGCGGGTCATCCCCACCGAAATACCGCCAATAAAGTTCACAAAGATAATAATGATGCCGGCAATAGCGTCACCTTTGATAAACTTCATCGCACCGTCAAAGGAACCGTAAAGCTGGCTTTCCCTTTCCAGTACACTTCGCCGTTCGCGCGCGGCATCCGCATCAATAATACCGGCCTTCAAATCGGCATCAATACTCATCTGTTTACCGGGCATACCATCCAGAGAAAATCGGGCCGCGACTTCCGCGACGCGTTCTGAACCTTTGGTAATAACGATAAACTGGACCACGGTGACAATAGAGAAGACAACAAAACCCACCGCCAGGCTATCGCCAATAACGAATTGCCCGAACGTGGCGATAATTTCACCAGCATCGGCTTCAATCAAGATAAGACGGCTGGTACTGATCGATAATGCCAGACGAAAGAGCGTGGTAATTAACAGTACCGCAGGAAACGTTGAAAAACTGAGGATTCTGTCAATGTAGAACGACCCCATAAACACCAATATCGCCAGTACGATATTCAGTGCGATCAGGAAATCAACCAGATAGGTAGGTAATGGAATGACGAACATAGAAATGATCATCACCATTAGTACCAGAATCAGTAATTCAGGTCGTAAACGAGCACTGTTAAGTAGAGAAAGCAGCACTATAGGTATCCTGTTAATATTAAATTAAGACAGCTTTTCAATAGTACGACGCTGTTCTGCCATTTCATGCTTGTAGGCAATATCGGTCATACTACGTAACGCCATTAACAATTCTTCCTGCCAATATTCTTCATAAAAGAGTGAAGAGGGTATGGCTTTACATACTTGATAAAATATCTGCAAAAAGGATGCATGTTCTTTATGACTAAGCAATAACGCATTCAAACCTATAATATCGGCTAACAGCGAATCCACTTCATGTGGCTGTTGCAATAGTGAAAGCATCAGTAGTAGCCACGACGACTCCTCCGCATTAAACGCTTTGGTAAACGAATACGACAACAATGTACTCACAAACAGTAGGTCAGCGGAGCGCAACATTTTAAGTTGCGTCAGGCGTCGTAAAAGCTGGCCAAACTCCAGACGCGAACAGCTGGCGTCATTCGCGTCAATATCGGTTAATAGCGAACCCTCGATAAAATCCAGTACCACCAGTCGACGTTGATAGCCATAACTGGCTATCCAGTCAGAGTAAATCTCCACTTCATGTGATTCACTCTGGATAAATTGCCGATAGCTGGCGCGCAATAAGCCTGGTTTTAACGATAATGTTTTCCCAAAAAGCCGGGCCTTCAACGCACAATTAATCCCTGCCTTGAGGGTCTTCGGATCGGTTTGCTCTTCAACGTGCTTAAGTAACGACTCCAGCTTTTTCCGCACGATCTCTTCCAGATCTTTACGACGAAGCAATTCGCGTAACACAAGGACTAAATCACTGGGGTCAGGAAATAAGCTACGCGCCTGACGTAAAAAATCTTCTAACGCGCCGCCATGTACGCTAATTAGCTTTAATATTTGCTTCGCCTTCGGTAAAGCCTCATCCTCCAGCACGCGTTCAAAACTATTAGATAAATTACTGGATTTTTTTTCATAATCGCGACGGTTACGAAATTGCGCCAGCGCCGCTGACATTTCGTCCGTCGACTGGACAAATTTTTGTACTTCCGCCCCTGGAGACGAATCCTCTGCGGCCTGTTGTATTTCCGCCTGTTGCGCATCAGTATGCTGGGTCGCATCCTGATGAGATGTCTGCCGGGACAATATTCTGGAAAATGAAATACCGGAGGTTGAGCCAGGAATCATTTAATTGCCTCCTGACCTCTATCCAGATAAACACGAACCCATTTCTGTAACTTATCGTCCCCACTCCAGGCACCGCTTTGCTTCAGAATATTGTTTACCGATTCGCTGGCATCCGGCGTTAACGGGTCGACAATTTCTTTTGGTTCAATCATGAACACACGAACAACATTACTTTTATTCTTACTGGAATAACGGAACAGGCTACCAATAAGCGGTAATTTGCCTAAAAACGGAATACTTTGGACAGTATCGGTATTTGCATCCCGTGTATAACCACCGACCAGCAAACTTTTTCCGTGCGGAACTCTCGCAATAGTGCTAATTAACGTTCGCCCGACTTCGGGTAACGCATCTACGGAGGTGGTAGTATCAGATTGCGGCGTCTTATCGTTGCCATCTTCAATGTCCAGCGACATTTCTATCTGACCATCTGCGGAAAAACGGGGCAGCACTCGGATCATTGTTCCGTATGTTACATGCTCAAGCGCCACATTACGTTCCCCAATCAGCTTGGTGTAAAACGTTCTGTTGTTATCAAAAATAGCGGGAACATTTTCCTGAGTCAGTAATACCGGGCGCGAAACCACCGTCGCCTGTTTCTTCTCTTCTAACGCATTTACCGCGGCGATGAATCGACTGCCATCGAGGGTACTTATTGAAGACTGGTTTAATGACACGCCAAGTTTGTCCCCAATAGTTATGCTGCCGCTCCATGAAGTGCCCAAACGCTCCAGATCGCTTTTATTAAGATCGACAATCCACAGGGATAATTCTACGTGACGTTTGGCGACATCCAGCGCTTTAACCAGCATTTCGATAAAATGCACCTGCTCAGCCGTTCCCTTTACTAACAAACTGTTGGTATCCGGATAGGCCACGATTTTAATATTGCCCGCCGCGGCATTTTGCTTTAAAGCTTCCTGCAGACTCATGCCACCGGCATAATTTGCTGCTTTACCTTTTTCTCCATTCGCTGAAAACGCTGGCATCGCCGGGGGTTCGCTACTGACAATATTACCTAAGGGTTGCTCTTCTCCCTGCAATAACCTTTCAATGGCCGTGGCAATACCGGGGATAACCATTTTCTGATCGCGCAGATTGTAGGTACGATCGCCCACGAAGGTATTGTTCAGACGCATCACCCCTATTTTCTGGCGTCCCAGCTCAATACCATCGTTTTGCTTGTCCATCATGGTGGCAGCGTTGACCACCATATCAACATAGACGGGTGGCCCTGAAACATAGAATGTTCCTTTACGGTTATCGCCACGTAGCGGGTAATTTTTGTTATATAAACCTGAGCGTTTTAGAAAATTGTTGAACTCATTGAGTGAGACGTTGCGTAAAGAAACCACGGCATTGCGCATTTCACTGGCGTCATAAATATAGATAGCCTGCCCATCGAAATACCAAATCAGCCCCAGTTGTAGGGAAAGCTTCTCCAGTAATGCGTTAGGATCGTGAAACTCAAAGTTGCCCGTAATTTTTTTTCGTGCCGCCATTTTGCTAACAATGACAGGCTCCTTTAGCTGTAGCGCCATGGCATCGAAAAATGTCCGCAGGCTATCGTCTTTCGCAACAAACCCACTTCCCGTTACAGGTATTTTTTCACTAGAATAACCAGGTGCAACCAGAACAAGCGCGGCACATGCCAGCACTCTGGCCAAAAGAATATGTGTCTTCATTTGTCTGCCAATTGAATAATATTTGATAATTTCCGCGGCGAAACGCCGATCAGCTCTTTGATCTCACTAGAAAAATGTGAAGGCGATGAGTAACCATGATTAACGGCTAATTGGGTGATGTTCTCGTGGCCTTCTACACTATTCAGCAGCGATTGCGCCATACGCCAGTTTCGTAATTCACTCTTCGCTTTTCCGCCCAACGCTCTGCTGCACAAACGACGAAAATGGGTATAAGAAACGCCATAGTCTTCTCCCAGCATTCTCATCGTGTTGCCGCTGGTTGACTGAGCGAGTAAATAGCCAACCAACCAGTAACTCTCGCTTTTTCGTAACAGCGCCAGTACCTTATTGAAGGCCGGAGAAGGCGTAATAATTTGCTGCAAAAACCAGTACTCGCAGCGTTTACGATCTTGCCAAATAGCGCGAAACTCAGGACTCAGCAAAACCCATTTATCGGATTCAGCATATGTCGTGTCCACTAATCCTGCGCCATCGATAAATGCCAGTAATTTGCTGAGTACTTCAATTTTTAACGGTCGAAAAACCACGTCTCCTGATACTGGTGCGACAACAGCCTGCTCGCAAAAAAGCAGCGCGCCTTCCTGAATCAGGCAGTTTTCATTGTGTCGGCTTTCAGAAAATGACATATGCAGCTTTTGCGCGGAACACGTCTGTATAAACCATGCTTCCGGGCTGCGGATTTTCCGCTTCTCTCCTTCTTTAAGTACTTCCTGCGTATTTAGCATAGTTGTCAGCACCAGTTAAAAATCATTTTAATATGTAAACAATACCGGGAGCGAGTGGCAAAATCCTGATGCAATCATTATGAAACTGATGCCACCCGCTAATTAAATTAGCCCACTTGCACAGCGCTTGATAATTTAAAATAGAAAATCAGCTCATAGTGTATAAATTCTGGCTTATTATTCTGTAGCAGCAAAAAATCAAATATTGTCATCGGGATGAAGAATTAATTATTTATATCAGAAGTTTTTTTTGCTAGCATTCCTGAAACGCATTCGCCCCCTTATCACTATTGTCAGATAACGTTCTGACGGTTGTGTAAAAACATTGTGCCTCATTCTTCTGTAGTTGGAGTTAATATGAAAAAATTTTATAGCTGTCTTCCTGTCTTTTTACTGATTGGCTGTGCCCAGGTGCCCCTCCCTTCCTCCGTGAGCAAACCTGTACCGCAACCTGGCGCTCAGAAAGAGCAACTGGCCAACGCAAATAGTATTGATGAGTGTCAGTCTCTTCCGTATGTGCCGTCAGACCTTGCGAAGAATAAATCATTATCAAACCAGAACGCTGATAATTCCGCATCAAAAAATAGCGCAATCAGCTCAAGCATTTTTTGCGAAAAATATAAACAAACCAAAGAACAGGCGCTCACCTTCTTCCAGGAACATCCACAATACATGCGTTCGAAAGAAGATGAAGAGCAACTCATGACCGAATTTAAAAAAGTTTTGCTTGAACCCGGAAGTAAGAATTTAAGCATATATCAGACGTTACTTGCTGCCCATGAAAGACTGCAAGCCTTATAAGGCTATATCACCGTTGGCTGAACTCATCATGATATAATTAAGACCATATTTTGCATTGCCACTTAATATCAATATAATTATTATAGCTATGGTCACTTTTACGGTTGGCCATTTGTCTCTTACGTTGCATTTATCAATCTGCTTTTTGATACAGCAGCACCTCGCTGCTGTTTTTTTTATTTGCAATAAAGAACTGCCTCCCAGACTCGGGAAAATAGCCGAAACTTATACTGACAAACTATCGTCTCGTATATCGCGGTAAACTGACATCCCCTCTTGCCTCACATGTTGGCATTCTTGCGATACTCCATCCACTTTTCGCGGATAACGTTCTTTTTACCTGTGACAGCGTATTGACTACCAGGCTAGTATAGCGGCAGAAACGTCCCGATGTCTGGAATGAATGGCAAACAGTCTATAAGGTGATTGAATGGATACGACAGAAGAACTAAACGGAACCTACTTCTACCACGGACAATCGAACCTGTCAGCAGGTGAACTATTTGATGTAATTTTCCTTGAGCAATTTTGTGATGAACTTGGGATTGGCATTGAGTCAGGTGCTGCTATCCTCGCCGGGCAACCGTGGTTAAAAACCAGAACGAAACCGGGAGAGGCAATCAAAGGGACAAGTGTTATCTCCAGGTATGGGAGAATGCTTTTACGAAATGCACAAACTCCTTTCGGTATTAGAGTTCCTACACCCGTTGGTATAAGAATGCGAAAAACAAATAATCTTGCCGCAGTCATAGCACGATATGTTCCATGGTTAGGTTGGGTTGGTCTTGTGAATTCAATTTACCAGGTATCAAGGAGAACTCAGGCAAAATACAACCTAATAGCACGCCCTAAAGATCGTATACAATGGACATCCTTTTGATGGACACAATTCAGCAAGAGGTGTTAACACTCTTCCGTGAAGAGATTCCCGGATATTTAGACAGCAATTGGAAAGAAATCCCTTTAGAACTTGATTCTGATTTATTTGAAGTTCCAGGCGATGACCTGCATGAAGCTTTGGATAAATTTGAAAAAAAATTTAATGTAGATTTATCACAAGTTAAATGGTCGTGTTATTTTCCTTGGGAGAATACTCCACTGCTTACACGATGGTTTAAATTAAAACGGGAAGATGTAGAACGAACTCGTAAGCCTTTAACAATCAGAATGTTTTCTGAATCAGCGAAAGCTGGGAAATGGCTTTATGATTAATGAAAAATATGTCGAATTAATCAGGAGTTAATTACTATGAATTTTGTTATTTGGCGCAGTATCATTAAACGATCAACCCCTTTCCTTGTTGCTGTCGTTTAAAACGCTTTATGCTACTTTATCTGCATCTGGTAGGTTATGACAACATGAGGCTTGGTTGAATAATTCAGAATCGGCCAACGATAAGGATACAGGACTCCCACCGGAGCACTCGTTATACGAGCCTGACGCTGGTCGGCATTGCCAACAACGTCATCCAGTTCAGCGCCTTGAGCATCGCCATCGCTTCACCTACCTGCGCGTCATAGTTCCGCAGACTCAGATAGCCGCCCAGCAAGGTTTTAATACGAAACATCGCTGTTTCCACTACTGAACGACGGTGATAGCCCACTTTCTTTTCCAGACCTCATTGCTGCCGCTCCGATGTTGATTCGCCACCGCGTGGTTACGCTCATGGTACTACTTGTCCGGCCAGTATCGCGCACCGCTTCGTGGCGGGATTAGCGGCCTGATTTTTTTCCTCAATAACACATCATGGCAATAGCGCGTGTCATAAGCGCCGTCAGCCGAGGCTTCCCTGATTTTACAGTGAGTCTGGCTAATCAGCCCCGGCAGTGCCTGCGTATCCGTCGTGCCGCTGAGCGAGAAAGTATGCCTTTGCAATTAATCAGTAAAGTGTCGCGCGAGAAATCGTGCATCTTTCAAGCACATCGTCTACTTTAATTAACCGATTCATAAAATATATATTATCTGTTGATTTCTAGCTTGTAGGTTATTTTAATAACTGTGTATTTTAAAGAATAAAAATTAATATCACCCTACTTCTTTGTTATAATACCAGCCTCCAAAGTTGTGCTATAGGAACATCATGGAATTAATTCGTTATGCTGACATCAACAGCGATCTCTATCGCCACATTTGGGTCGTTGGTGATATTCATGGACGTTACTCCTTATTGTTAACCAGACTGGCTCAATTAAATTTCTCTCCTGATACCGATCTCTTGATCTCCACTGGAGATAACATTGATCGAGGAAAAGAAAACCTTGAAACACTGAGACTGTTAAATACCTCATGGTTTATTTCTGTAGTGGGTAATCATGAAGCTATGGCACTTGACGCTTTTGAAACACAGGATGGCAATTTCTGGTATGTAAACGGTGGTTACTGGTACGACTCGGTCACCGAAAAAGACAGGCAAGAAGCCACTGAGCTATTACTAACTTTTAAGCAGCGTCCTCACATCATAGAGGTTGAAACGTCCTCAAAGAAGTACGTGATTGCCCATGCCGATTATCCAGATGACAGCTACGATTATGGGAAGCAAGTTGATATTGATAGCGTTCTATGGTCACGCGATCGTCTGCTTGGTTCGTTACAGGGGAATATCCATCCAATACGCGGTGCGGATACTTTCATCTTCGGCCATATGATTGTTGACTACACAACAACATTCGCCAATCAAATCTACATTGACACCGGTTCTTTCTGTTCAGGCAATCTGTCTTTTTTTAAAATAAAGTAATCTGGAAATAGAATTATATAATATTAACCCTCCCTGCATTATGGGCAATGATATAGCCTTCAATAAGTACCATTGCCCATTCGTAATAGCGTCTAAATTTCGCGTTTTTCTGCCCATTTCATCATTAAGATCGCAGATCAAAAAACGAAGCCGTAATCCAACGCAGATAGTTACTCGATCGCCTGAGAAGAGTAAAGATCGCACAGCTCAAGATACCTATCGGAAGAAAGCGCAATAACCGTGGTGGTGAAATGGATCGGCTTACCTTCATGCAACACAATCTTGATAGCTGTGGCCGCCGGGATGAAGTTAATGCTCTGTGAATGCCAGGTGTTTTTCGTCCATAAAGCAACCAGCTTTTGATGTTGAATCGAACATATCAAAATCAGGCAATTACACAATTTTAATTACAGTCTCATTTTGAGTTCGGAAGCATCCGCTCCCCTCTTAATTTTGTTGGGATTTCTCTTTGTTGCGAGCATGGTCTGAACTAATTGCCTGGCTACTTGCCTTGTTTCGTCAATACTTGGAAAATCGAACACATTTCCAACTTTTACTTTCAAGACAGAACTTGGCTTCCTACCCTCACTGACATTACGATCTGACGAGGCTACTCTTCGCTGGATTACGTAGGTTTTTTTCGTCAAACTGGCTTTTACCCCGAAACCAGCAGGAGCTTCTCTGTGGTCATCGAAAACAATGTAGAGTTTTTGAGCTGGGTTAGCTTCGAAAACGATTTTTCCAGAGCGACTGAGCGCAGACTTAACATTGATACTTAACTTGTTGATAATGAAAGGCTGGCTGAGAGTTGTTTTCAAAGTATCCCCCCTGTTGTAGTCCAGGAATGATGAGAATGTAACCTGTCACATTTTAGGCTACAGGTGAGCTACAAATTTATGGGTTTATGTGAGTTTATAAGGGTTTTCCCCGGGGCCACATGAGCACTTGAAAGAATAAAAAAACGAGTAAAATCAATATGAATGAGTCATTTGATAAGGACTTCTCCAACCACACACCAATGATGCAGCAGTATCTCAAGCTGAAAGCCCAGCATCCGGAGATCCTGCTCTTTTATCGTATGGGAGACTTTTACGAGCTGTTTTATGACGACGCAAAGCGTGCGTCGAAGTTGCTCGATATTTCGCTGACCAAACGCGGCGCATCGGCTGGCGAACCTATCCCTATGGCGGGTATCCCGCACCACGCCGTAGAAAACTACCTCGCGAAACTGGTCAATCAGGGCGAATCCGTCGCTATTTGCGAACAGATTGGCGATCCGGCCACCAGCAAAGGTCCCGTTGAACGTAAGGTCGTGCGTATCGTTACGCCTGGCACCATCAGCGATGAAGCCCTGTTACAGGAGCGTCAGGATAACCTGCTGGCGGCTATCTGGCAGGATGGTAAAGGCTACGGTTACGCCACGCTGGATATCAGCTCCGGGCGCTTTCGTCTGAGCGAACCCGCCGACCGTGAAACGATGGCCGCAGAGTTGCAGCGCACCAATCCCGCCGAACTGTTGTATGCCGAAGATTTTGCTGAAATGGCGTTAATAGAGGGACGCCGGGGTTTGCGCCGTCGCCCGCTGTGGGAGTTTGAGATTGATACCGCCCGCCAGCAGCTAAATCTGCAATTCGGTACGCGGGATCTGGTCGGTTTCGGCGTCGAAAATGCCTCGCGTGGATTATGTGCGGCAGGCTGCCTGTTACAGTACGTAAAAGATACCCAGCGCACCTCCCTGCCGCATATTCGTTCCATTACGATGGAACGCCAGCAGGACAGCATCATTATGGATGCCGCCACCCGCCGCAATCTGGAAATTACCCAGAACCTGGCCGGCGGCGTCGAAAATACCCTCGCCGCGGTGCTTGACTGTACCGTGACGCCAATGGGTAGCCGAATGCTTAAACGCTGGCTGCATATGCCGGTACGAAATACCGACATATTGCGTGAACGCCAGCAGACCATCGGCGCCTTGCAGGACACCGTCAGCGAACTGCAACCGGTGCTGCGTCAGGTCGGCGATCTGGAGCGTATCCTTGCGCGTCTGGCGCTGCGCACCGCGCGTCCGCGCGATCTCGCCCGAATGCGTCACGCCTTCCAGCAGCTGCCGGAGTTGCACGCTCAGCTTGAAACCGTTGACAGCGCGCCGGTACAGGCGTTGCGTAAAAAAATGGGCGATTTTGCCGAGCTGCGCGACCTCCTGGAACGCGCCATTATTGACGCGCCGCCGGTACTGGTCCGCGACGGCGGCGTTATTGCGCCCGGCTACCATGAAGAGCTGGACGAATGGCGCGCGCTGGCGGACGGCGCCACCGATTATCTCGATCGTCTGGAAATTCGCGAGCGCGAGCGTACCGGGCTGGATACGCTGAAAGTCGGCTATAACGCGGTACATGGTTATTACATTCAGATTAGCCGTGGTCAAAGCCATCTGGCGCCCATCAATTATGTGCGTCGCCAGACGCTGAAAAATGCCGAACGCTACATTATTCCTGAGCTAAAAGAGTACGAAGATAAAGTTCTGACCTCGAAAGGCAAAGCGCTGGCGCTGGAAAAACAGCTATATGACGAATTGTTTGATCTGCTGTTGCCGCATCTGGCCGATTTACAGCAGAGCGCCAACGCGCTGGCGGAGCTGGATGTGCTGGTTAACCTGGCCGAACGCGCCTGGACGCTGAATTACACCTGCCCGACATTTACCGATAAACCCGGTATCCGTATTACCGAAGGTCGCCACCCGGTGGTTGAACAGGTACTGAATGAGCCGTTTATCGCTAACCCGCTCAACCTGTCGCCGCAGCGCCGGATGTTGATCATTACCGGCCCCAATATGGGCGGTAAAAGTACCTATATGCGGCAAACAGCATTGATCGCCCTGCTGGCCTATATCGGCAGTTACGTTCCGGCGCAAAACGTGGAAATCGGCCCCATCGACCGTATTTTTACCCGCGTCGGCGCAGCGGACGACCTGGCTTCCGGGCGTTCGACCTTTATGGTGGAGATGACCGAAACCGCGAACATTCTGCATAATGCCACGGAAAACAGTCTGGTATTGATGGATGAAATCGGGCGCGGTACCTCCACGTATGACGGGCTGTCGTTGGCCTGGGCCTGCGCGGAGAATCTCGCGAATAAGATTAAAGCGTTAACTCTGTTCGCTACCCACTACTTCGAGCTGACCCAATTACCGGAGAAAATGGAAGGCGTGGCGAACGTCCACCTGGATGCGCTGGAACACGGCGATACTATCGCGTTTATGCACAGCGTGCAGGACGGCGCGGCAAGTAAGAGCTATGGCCTGGCGGTCGCGGCGCTTGCGGGCGTCCCTAAAGAAGTCATCAAACGCGCGCGCCAAAAACTCCGCGAGCTGGAAAGCATCTCGCCCAATGCGGCGGCAACGCAGGTGGACGGCACGCAAATGTCGTTGCTTGCGGCCCCGGAGGAGACATCGCCTGCCGTTGAAGCGCTGGAGAATCTCGATCCGGACTCCCTGACGCCACGCCAGGCGCTGGAGTGGATCTATCGGCTGAAAAGTCTGGTGTAAACGTGTCGGGCCCGATAGCGGCGCGTTATCGGGCCCACGCGCCGGAACAGGCTTTTCAGGCTGTGACTGTCGTTTCGTGTAAATGACGCCAGACTATCCGTCCTCTTTCCCTTTTTAAAATAACCGTCGACCAGCGTACCGTCTCGGCCTGGCCCGGCAGTTGCTGGCGCTCACGATAACGCAGCGCGGCACCTTCCGGCCACTCCGCCACAAAGTCAATGTGCTCAACCACGATAACCAGCCCCGGGCGACACGCGCGCTGCGCCTGGAAAAAAGCGCCCAGCGCCGGATAATCCAGACAAATACCTCCTGGCGTTATCATCGTAAAATCAACAGCAAAACGCGCTATCAACGCCTCCAGGCTACCCACCCCCTTACTAAGCCAGTTCTCAATCGCCGCATGGGCATGAATAATTTCTTCTTTATATGGATTCATGATCTTTCCTTTTTCAGGCACAGAAGCGCCTGTCTATTGTTTAGACAGACAGCGTAAATAAGAGGCAGCAGGGTGATACCGGCGGCGGCAATAAAGGTCCAGCGATAAGCAACCTCAAGCGACATAACGCGCTGGAGCGCGTTTAACAGCAGCGTCAACAGCGTCGCGCCAAGGAAAAAGCTGAGCTGACGATTAAGATTCCATAGCGCGCTGGCGTCAGGCATGTCCCGGCGAGCAATAGTCAGGAAAGCGCCACTCTGCGCGGTACTGCTGCACAAACTGCCGCCAGCGCCCATTAAGGCGAATATCATCATCAGTACACGGTGCGATGTCGCAGGCGTAACGTTAGTTAAAAGCAGTATCCCTGCGGCCTGAAGAAGACAGCCGACGATAATCAGCGGACGCGGCCCAAGCCGATTGAAGTAACGTCCGTTAAACATAATGGCGACAAATGAAGCGATCGACCAGGGGAGCATCAGCGACCCCGCCGCCGTAGGCGATAGCTGCGCGACGTTCTGTAGATAAAACATCCCGACCACGCTGATACCAATGAACATACCCGGCACACACAGATAGACGATCATGGCAAAACGCAGCAGCCTGTCCGTCAACAACGGCAGATGGAGCAATCTTGCTGACGCCATTGTCGTCGAAGCGACATTCAGCCAACAATAAGCGAGCAATAAAGTGAGAACGGCCACCGGCAGCGTGGCAAAGAATATCCAGCGCCAGCCGCACGTTTCCACCAGCAGCCCGCCAATCGCAGGCGAACATGCCGGCGCCAGTAGCGCCACCATCATGACAACCGATGACACGCCAGCGCGTTCATGCGGTTTAAACTGTTGCCAGGTTAACGCCTGACCAACCGGGATCAATAAGCCACCGCTCACCCCCTGCACAATACGCCAGAAAACAAGGCTGTGTAAGGAATCGGCAAAACCTGCGGCAGCGGCGGCAACGCTAAACAGAATGAGCGAAAATATGATCAGCCGTCGTGCGCCGAGATAACGCGAAAGAAACGCGCTAAACGGAACGATCAGCGTTAATCCTGCGATATAACCATTACTCACCCATGCCAGCGCCGATATGGACGTATGCAGATCCACGGACATCGCAGGAAAAGCCACGCTGGCAATAAACAGATTAATCAGATCAAGAAAGAAGCCGAGCAGGTAAACCACTGCCACTTTACTGCGATACGTCATTATGCATCCTCCGTCAGAGGCGCTAATGTAGCCGTCCGGTGAAAGCCAGATAAGTCCGCGCTTCAACGATATACTGTCAAAATAATTTTGACAGTAAAGGAGCTCGCCATGCTCAATTTGCAGCGTATGTCGCTGTTTATCGCCGTGGTAGATAGCGGCAGCTTCACGGCCGCCGCCGCCGCATCGGGCCAAACAAAAGCGGTAGTGAGTTTTAATATTCGGCAGCTTGAAAAAGAGCTTGGCGTAACGTTACTGCTACGTTCCACCCGACGATTGACGCTCACAGACGCCGGCGTCCTCTTTTACCAAAAAGGCGTGAATTTACTCAATGCCGCGAAAAATTTGCAGGATGAAGTGCGTGCCAGCCATAGTGGGCTGGGCGGCGAGTTACGTATTACCACTACGCCCGAGTTTGGCGAACAGGTGGTCATTCCGGTACTGGCGCAGTTTAGTCAGCGCCATCCCGATCTCCGTATTCGGCATATGTCCTCATCACATCATGCCGATTTAATTGCCGAGCGCTTTGATGTGGCGATTCGGCTTGGCTCGCTGGCGGACTCCCGCTATCGCGCCGCGCTGATATCCCGCTTTACCATTCTGCCGGTCGCCGCGCCGCAGTGGCTCGCCCGCCACCCCGTGTCGTCGCTGGAGTCGTTGGCCCAGGCGGAATGGATTATTCATGAGCGATTACCTACGCCGCTACGGTGGACAGTAACGAATAATCATGGCCAACACTCACGCCTGGAGATAAGCAAAGCCGGCAAAATTTCTGTCGACAGCGCGCGCTCGCTGATGGCCTTCGCTCTCGCGGGAAGCGGCGTCGCATTACTGCCGCAATGGTTAGTCAACACCGCACTGGAGGATGGAACGTTAATTCACCTGTTACCCGACTATCATTTTCCCCGTCAGGGCATTTATGCCGTTTACCCCGACGCCCGCCATGTATCGACAAAAGTACGCGCATTTATTGATTTTTTACGTTCGCAATGGGATTGCGGGGAGCACGCCCCATCATCGTAGCCAGTCCGGGAGCATTGCGCTCCCGGACGGATAATACCGTCTTAATCCTTAACTACCAGCTTGTCTTTGATCCCCTGCGCCTGCCAACGCACCCACAGCATAATTGCCGCCAGAACGACGATCGGCAGTAACGGATCGAGCCAACTGCCGCCGGAACCAAACAGCAGGTTAATCAGCGCCACGCCGGTGCCGCCAATCGCCCAGGCAATGGTCGTCGGTACAGACCAAACCACCATCTGCTGTTTGACATCAGAGACGCCCATCATGCGGTTAACCACCCAGAACAGGCTATCGTTGAAGTAGCCGAAGAACAGCGACCCCATCGTTGCGGCCTGAGCGGCAAGCAACATATTGATGCCGGGGATCTGCGCCAGGATCGGCGCGGAAATCGAGGCGGCAGTGATCATCGCCACCGTCCCCGATCCCTGAATCAGGCGTACCAACGTCGCCACGATAAACGGGATCAGGATCGGCGAGATCGGCAGGTTGGCAACCTGCTCCGCCAGCTGTTGCCCCGCGCCGCTGTCGCGCAGGATCGCGCCCAACGCGCCGCCAGCGCCCGTGACCAGTAAGATAATCCCGGCGCTTTGCAAGCCCTCTTCCAGACGCTCTGCGGTGGTATGTTTATCCATACGCGGCACCAGCGTATACACCGCCAGCAGAACGCTGATGGCCAACGCGATCACTGGACTTCCCACAAAGTTGATTGCCTGTACCACCGGATGCGTCGCCAGGCCGGACCATCCTTCTATGGTGGCGAGGGTGGAACAGATAGCCTTCAGGAAGATCAGCACGATCGGCACCACAATAGGCAGCAGAGAGAGCGTCAGGCTCGGCAGATCCTTTTGCTCTTTCTCTTTATTGTACTGCTCCAGCGCGGCATTGACTTCATCGGCGTTCAGCGTGCGCGGCACGAAATCAGGGTAGCGTTTATCCAGCCACTGCGCATAGAACACAATGCCGATCACACAGGGCACCGCCAGCGCCATCCCGGTCAATAACATTGCGCCGATGTCGACGTTAAAAATCCCGGCTACCCCCAGCGGGCCTGGCGTGGGAGGTACCGTATGGTGAGTGACCACCAGCCCGCCCGCCAGCGCGACGCCCAGCGTCAGTAGCGAACGTTTACCGCTTTTCGCCAGCGCTTTCGCCACCGGATAAAGAATGACAAAAGCGGAATCGACGAAAATGGGAATGCTGACAATATAACCCGTGATCGCCAGCGCCCACTCTTCACGGCGTTTCCCCAGCCATTTGATAAAGCTCCAGGCGATACGCTCCGCCGCGCCGGAAACCTCCAGCAAGCGCCCCATCATTACGCCGAGACCAATCACCAGGCCAATGCTGCCCAGCGTCGTACCGAATCCGCTGGTGATGACAGAGAGCGTTTTATCAATGCCCATTCCCCCCAACAGACCGGCGATACAGGCCGCCGCCAGCATCGCGATCAGCGCATGAACACGGGTGCGTAACACCAGCCATACCAGAACGAAAACGGCAACGATCAGGCCGATAATTGGGGTCGGTAAACTTGTCATGACCTCCCCTCCATATCATCTTGTCGAAAGCGTTCGATAATGTCATCGAAGCGTTTATCGGCGACAAAACCTAACGCCAGCGCACGCTGGTTATCGATACGTCCCGGCCAGGAGGCGACAATTTTCTCGACGCCTTCGTCGCGCTGATGCGTAACCCGATCGCGCGCCGCCTGACCGCCCGCCTGACGCAACGTTTCCAGCATCTCGCCCACGGTTACGCTGATCCCCGGTAAGTTGATGCTGCTCGCCTCGCCAGGCGCGGGTAACGTTGCGGCCAGCGACAGGTTATGGATCACCGTCGCCGGGCTGGAAATCCACAGCCGCAAACTTTCCGACACCGGGCAGATGGTCGTCTCGCCCTGCAACGGTTCACGAATAATCGCACTGACAAAAGAAGAAGCGGCGCGGTTTGGTTTACCCGGGCGAACACAGATCGTCGGCAAACGCAGCGCCAGCCCATCCACATAGCCTTTGCGGGTATAATCGTTGACCAACAGTTCACAGGCGGCCTTCTGCGCGCCATAAGACGAGCGCGGCGTGAGCGCGGTGGTATCGGTGACGCATTCCGGCAGCTTACCGCCATAAACGGCAAGCGAGCTGGAGAAGACAAAACGAATTTTCTGCGGTTGCCGACGACACGCCTCAAGTAACTGGCGGGTAAGATCCAGGTTAACTTTCCATCCCAGATCGAAATCGTCTTCCGCATGGCTGCTGACAATCGCAGCGAGATGATAAACAACAGAGGTATTAGCGGTAATCACATTCTCCAGCACGCCCGGCTGGGTTAAGTCAGCCTCCAGACAGCGTAAACGAGGGGAATCTGATAACCGTGCAGGCATTTTTAAATCAACAAGAAGCAGTTCGTTAAACGCCAGCGATGAGTTTAATAAGGCGCTTGCGAGTTTCTGGCCTAAAAAGCCGCCCCCGCCGGTAATGATAATCTGCATCCGGATGTCCTCTTTATTGTTGTGTAGGGTAGTTCAGGGTTAGCGCCAGGCGTTAAACCAGCCAAGCCCGTCCTGAGTGGTATTCCGTGGTTGGTATTCGCAGCCTATCCAGCCGCGATAACCTACGTCCTCGAACAGCCGGAACAGCCACGGGTAGTTGATCTCGCCATCATCCGGTTCATGTCTGTCCGGTAGCGAGGCGATTTGTACATGGGCATAGCGGCCCGCGTACTCGCGAATCAGGTGACTCAAATTGCCATCCACTTTTTGCGCATGGAAAGTGTCGAGCTGGATGAACACATTCGGGCGGTCAACCTCTTCTGCGATGCCCAGCGCCTGATATTGGCTGGAAAAGAGGTAGCCGGGTTTAACGCCAGGACTCAGCGCTTCGATCAAAATACGTTTATCGTGGGCGGCAAACCGGTCGGCGGCATAACGCAAATTATCGATAAACGTGGCGCGATAACGTGCGCTATCAGCGCCATCCGGCACTACGCCCGCCATGATGTGAACCTGCTCGCATTCCAGCGCCAGAGCGTATTCCAGAGCCAGATCGATATCGGCGCGCGCGTCGTGTTCGCGCCCCGGTAGCGCGGCACGTCCCCACTCGCCCGCCGCGGTATCGCCCGCCGAAGTATTAAACAGCGCCAGCGTCAGATCATGACGCGATAGCTGGGCTTTAATCTCGCTGGCGGCAAAGCCGTAGGGGAACAGAAACTCAACAGCCTGAAAACCGGCTTCGGCAGCAGCGGCAAAACGCTCGATAAACGGCACTTCGGTAAACATCATCGACAAATTGGCGGCAAAACGCGGCATCGGGTTATCTCCTTAACTGCGCAATTTCTTCGGTGGTTAAATAACGAATCGGGCGTTCGCCAAGGATAAAAATCAGCTTTGCCGTCTCTTCCAGCTCCTCGGTATTATTAGCGGCTTCCTGCAAATTCTCCCCGCACACGACCGGCCCATGATTAGCCAGTAAAAAGGCCTGATGCCGGGCCGCCAGCGCTGCCAAATCGCGGGCAATTCGGTCATCCCCCGGGCGATAGTAGGGAACCAGCGGAATGTCTCCCATCCGCATCACCACATAGGGGGTAAACGGGCGAATCACATTTTGCGGGTCCAGCCCTTCGAGACAGGAAAGCGCCGTTGACCAGGTGCTGTGCAGATGTACCACGGCCTTGCAGCAAGGGTTATTGCGATACAATGCCAGATGAAAACGCACCTCTTTAGACGGTTTATCGCCGCTGAGCCATTCGCCCTGCGGGTCCACTTTGGATAGCCGCTGCGGGTCGAGATTACCCAGACACGAACCGGTGGGCGTCGCCAGAATATTGCCGTCCGGCAGTAACAGCGAGAGGTTGCCTGCCGAGCCGGTGGCATAGCCGCGCTGGAAAAACGAGGCGGCTATCCTGACCATCTCTTCTCGCAAAGCGTGCTCTTCTTTTGCCAGTATCGTCATACCTGAAACTCCCTTTGAGCGCGGATGAAAAAGGATTCATCGCCAAAATTACCTGACTTTAGCGCCAGCGAGACTGGCGCATGGAGCGCGTTGACCCACGGCACGCCGGGTGAAATGCACGGTCCGATGTGAAAACCGGTAATACCGAGGCTTTGCGTCACCACGCCCGAGGTTTCGCCGCCCGCCACGATAAACCGGGTGATACCGCCTTCCGCTAAGCGAGCGGCCAGCAGGGAAAAGAGCGCCTCTACCGCATGGCTGGCTTCAGTAGCGCCATATTGCTGCTGGATGGCGGCCAGCGCCTGCGTGGAGGCGGTGGCGCTAATCATTGGTGCCAGTTCGCTGTCCTGACTGAGCACCCACTGCGCCAGCGCTTCAGCGTAGGCCTCGCGCGTCTCGGATGACAGGCAGCGCGCCACATCAACGTCGCGTGTGGGAGCATGTTGTCGATAGAAGGCCACCTGCTGATTCGTCATTTGCGAACAGGAACCGGAAAGCACCACCGCGCGACCGCTCAGCGGATAGCCTGCGGAACGGGCCTGAGAAACGCCGTGCTTCGCCCACTGACGCGCCAGCCCCATTGCCAGCCCGGAACCGCCAGTCACCAGCGGGGCATCACGCAAAACCTCGCCCTGAATTTCCAGGTGCCGCTCATTGAGCGCGTCAAGTACCGCGTAGCGATATCCTTCCTGCTGTAAACGCGACAGCGCCGCACGGGTCGCGGCAACGCCTTCATCAAGCGTCTGAGCCGGAATAACGCCGCAGCGCCCTTGCGCCTGCGCTTCCATCAGACGCGGCAGGTAGCTGTCGGTCATCGGATTGATAGGGTGGTGGCGCATACCGGACTCCGCCAGCAAGTGGTTCATGACAAACAGATAGCCCTGATAAACCGTGCGTCCGTTAACCGGCAGCGCGGGAGAAATCACGGTAAATAAGGTATCCAGCGCCACCATCAGCGCATCGGTGACCGGGCCGATATTGCCTTCGGCGGTACTATCGAAAGTCGAGCAATATTTGAAATAGACTTGCTGGCAGCCCTGTTTTTTCAGCCATACCAGCGCCGCCAGCGATTGTTTTATCGCCTCTTGCGCCGGGCATGAGCGGGTTTTCAGGCTGATAACCACCGCGTCGCATCCTTCCGGTTGCGTCCCGGTTGGGACATCATTGATCTGCACTGTCGGCATCCCGTTTTCGACCAGAAAACTGGCGATGTCGGTCGCGCCGGTAAAATCATCGGCAATGACGCCAATTTTTAACATGACGGCTCCTCAGGCGTGACGCCAGGCAGAGTAATCCCCGAGAAAATTTTGATCACAGCGCTGTCATCCTCTTTGCCATAACCGGCGTTACTGGCGCTGGTGAACATATTTAACGCCGTAGAGGCCAGCGGTAAGGGGAAGCGCAGCGCTTTCGCCGTGTCGGCAACCAGCCCCAAATCTTTGACAAAAATGTCGACGGCCGAACGCGGGGTATAGTCGCCGTCAACGACATGCTGCATACGGTTTTCGAACATCCAGGAGTTGCCGGCGGCATGGGTCACGACGTCATACATCACGTCCAGAGGAATACCGGCCCGCGCGGCCAGCGCCATCGCTTCGGCCGCCGCCGCAATATGCACGCCAGCCAGCAGTTGATGAATGATTTTGACGGTTGAACCTGCGCCCGGCGTATCGCTGATGCGATAAACGTTGCTGGCAACGGCCTCCAGCACAGGCTTCAGGCGGGTAAACGCCGCCTCGCTCCCGGAGGCCATCACCGTCATTTCGCCCTGCGCCGCTTTTACCGCGCCGCCGGAAACCGGCGCATCCAGCATGTTAAGATTCAATGCCGTCAACGCCGCGGCGATCTCTTGCGCGTCGGCGCTTGAGATCGTGGACGAAACCATCACCGCGCTTCCGGGTTTCATCAGATGGGCGGCGCCATCCTCACCGAATAACACCTGTCTGACCTGGGCGGCATTGACGACCAGAATGACTAACGCATCCACGACGCCGGCGAACTCCCTGGCGCTGGCGGCAGCCCCACAAGCCCCTTCAGCAAGAAGATTCGCGCACGCTTGCGGGTTAAGATCGGCCCCCCATGTGGAAAGCCCGGCGCGCAGGCATGAACGCGCAGCGCCCATTCCCATTGAGCCAAGCCCCACAATGCCGACATGAAAATCAGTTCCTGTTGTCATTATCACTCCATGTTAATTTACGTGATATTATGTTTTGTTATGTGAATATAGGCGTTTTTGTAAACAATTGCGGTGAGTTGTTTCACAAAAAATAACAAAATGTGTTATTTTTTGTGAAGGCAATCCTCATAGAACTTCACACGCTGTGACGAGAAATCGCGTAAAATCGCGACAGGACTAAAGAAAGGAGCAGACGTTGATACCTACTGAGCGTCGACAAATCATTCTTGATATGGTGGCGGAGAAAGGCATCGTCAGTATCGCTGAGCTGACCGAGCGCATGCATGTATCCCACATGACTATCCGCCGTGATTTACAAAAACTGGAGCAGCAAGGCGCGGTAATCCAGGTCTCTGGCGGCGTGCAATCATCGACTCGCGTGGCGCACGAACCCTCGCATCAGATCAAAACCGAACTGGCGACGCCGCAGAAAGCGGCGATTGGCAAACTGGCCGCCAGCCTGGTACAGCCAGAAAGCTGTATCTACCTTGATGCAGGTACTACCACGCTGGCGATTGCCAGGCAGCTGGTTACGATGAATAAACTTACGGTGGTGACGAATGATTTCGTTATCGCCGATTACCTGATGGACAATAGCGATTGCACAATTATTCACACTGGCGGGGCGGTATGCCGGGAAAACCGGTCGTGCGTCGGTGAAGCCGCGGCGACGCTCTTGCGCGGGTTGATGATTGACCAGGCCTTTATTTCCGCCTCTTCCTGGAGCGTGCGCGGTATTTCAACGCCGGCAGAAGATAAAGTCACGGTGAAACGGGCCGTCGCCAGCGCCAGCCGCCAAAAAATTCTGGTGTGCGACGCGACCAAATACGGCCAGGTCGCTACATGGCTGGCGTTACCGCTGGCGGAATTCAACCAAATCGTCACCGATGACGGCCTGCCGGAAAGCGCAATTCGGGCGCTGGCCAAAGTGGATATCTCACTGCTGATGGCCAAACAATAGCGAAGCGGCGCAAGCCGCTTACGTCATCATCTTGCGTACCAGTTGCGTAAACTGTTCGCGTTCTTCAGCGCTCAGTCGCCCCAAAAATTCATCGTCAACGCGATCCCCCAGTGGTATCGCGGCGGCGAGCAACGTTTGGCCCTGAACGGTGAGATAGACAAAACGCCGACGTTTATCCAGCGGATCGTTTTCTCGCTTTACCAGCCCACGATTTTCCATCCGGCTTAACATCTCCGCCAGCGTCGCTTTAGTGCTAACCGCCGCTTCGGTCAGATCGACCTGTTCAATACCCGGATGTTCAGCAATAACGCGCATCACCGCATATTGAGGTTTGGTGAGTTCCGGTAGTTCATGCTGCCAGCGTGCGGTATGTTGCTGAAAAAGTTGGCGTAACAGATGAAACGCGGTGTTTCGTAGCTCCATGAGCGCTCCGGATAAATTAACTTTTTCTATCATAACGACTTATGCACGGTTTTTTAATGACGAATGCTTTAGCTAAACGTGCGCAGGCGTCGGGAGCGATCTTGTCGCAAAGGCCGTGTGGGCGTATTTTGATCAAAATGTTCGTATACGAACGATATTTGAGGTAAGAAATGAGATTGATTGTGGGGATGACCGGTGCGACCGGCGCGCCGCTTGGCGTCGAGCTACTCCAGGCATTGCGGGCGATACCTGATGTTGAAACGCATCTGGTGATGTCAAAGTGGGCGAAAACCACTATTGAACTGGAGACGCCCTACACGCCCGCTGAGGTAGCCGCCCTGGCAGATTATTGTCATAGCCCGGCCGATCAGGCGGCGACCATTTCCTCCGGCTCATTTCGTACCGACGGCATGATTATTATCCCCTGCAGTATGAAAACACTGGCGGGGGTTCGCGCCGGCTATGCCGAGGGGCTGGTGGGACGCGCTGCCGATGTCGTGTTGAAAGAGGGTCGCAAGCTGGTGCTTGTGCCGCGGGAAATGCCGCTCAGCACGATTCATCTGGAAAACATGCTTGCGCTTTCTCGTATGGGGGTGGCGATAGTGCCGCCCATGCCCGCGTTCTACAACCTGCCGCAAACCGTTGACGATATTATCCAGCACATCGTAGCGCGCGTTCTCGACCAGTTTGGTCTGGAGCATACGCGCACGCGCCGCTGGCAAGGACTGCGACAGGCAGCAAATTTTTCACAGGAGAATGGATAATGGCATTTGATGATTTGCGCAGTTTTTTACATGCGCTGGATCAGCAGGGACAACTGCTGAAAATCAGCGAGGAAGTGAATGCGGAGCCGGATCTCGCCGCCGCTGCCAACGCAACGGGACGAATCGGCGATGGCGCGCCCGCGCTGTGGTTTGACAATATTCGTGGTTTTACCGACGCCCGCGTGGCGATGAATACCATCGGTTCCTGGCAGAACCATGCCATCTCACTGGGTTTGCCGCCTAACACGCCGGTTAAAAAACAGATCGATGAATTTATTCGCCGCTGGGACAATTTTCCGGTAGCGCCGGAGCGCCGCGCCAATCCGGGCTGGGCGGAAAATACCGTCGACGGCGACGCGATCAACCTGTTTGATATTCTGCCGCTGTTTCGTCTGAACGACGGCGACGGCGGATTCTATCTGGATAAAGCCTGTGTGGTATCACGCGATCCGTTAGATCCCGATAACTTCGGCAAGCAGAATGTCGGTATCTACCGTATGGAAGTTAAAGGCAAGCGTAAGCTGGGTCTGCAACCAGTACCGATGCATGATATCGCATTGCACCTGCACAAAGCCGAAGAGCGCGGGGAAGATCTGCCGATTGCGATCACGCTGGGTAACGATCCGATCATTACCCTGATGGGCGCAACGCCGCTGAAATACGATCAGTCAGAGTATGAAATGGCAGGCGCGCTGCGTGAAAGCCCCTATCCTATCGCCACCGCGCCGCTGACCGGTTTTGATGTGCCGTGGGGATCTGAAGTCATTCTTGAAGGGGTCATCGAAAGCCGTAAACGTGAAATTGAAGGACCGTTCGGCGAATTTACCGGCCACTATTCCGGCGGTCGCAACATGACCGTGGTGCGTATCGATAAGGTCTCTTACCGCAGCAAACCCATTTTTGAATCGCTCTATTTGGGGATGCCGTGGACGGAAATCGACTACCTGATGGGGCCGGCGACCTGCGTGCCACTGTATCAACAGTTGAAAGCCGAATTTCCGGAAGTGCAGGCGGTAAACGCCATGTACACCCACGGCCTGCTGGCCATCATCTCAACCAAAAAACGCTACGGCGGCTTTGCCCGTGCGGTGGGCCTGCGAGCGATGACGACGCCGCACGGTCTGGGATATGTGAAGATGGTGATCATGGTCGATGAAGATGTCGATCCATTCAATCTGCCACAGGTGATGTGGGCGTTGTCGTCGAAAGTGAATCCGGCTGGCGATCTGGTACAGCTACCGAATATGTCCGTCCTGGAACTGGATCCGGGCTCAAGCCCGGCGGGGATTACCGACAAGCTGATCATTGACGCCACCACGCCGGTTGCGCCAGATAACCGTGGTCACTATAGCCAGCCGGTTGTTGATTTACCGGAAACTAAAGCCTGGGCTGAAAAGCTGACCGCCATGCTGGCCAACCGTAAATAAGGAGCAACCGATGATTTGTCCACGCTGTGCCGATGCACATATTGAACTCATGGCGACTTCGCCGGTAAAAGGAGTCTGGACGGTATATCAGTGTCAGCATTGTCTGTATACCTGGCGCGATACCGAACCGTTACGTCGTACCAGCCGCGAACACTATCCACAAGCGTTTCGCATGACGCAAAAAGATATTGATAACGCGCCAATGGTGCCGAGTATCCCGCCGCTGCTGGCAGAAGACAAACGGTAAAAAAAAGGCCAGTCTGTCGACTGGCCTTTTTTTGACAAGGGTACTTACTCGCGGAACAGCGCTTCGATATTCAGCCCCTGCGTCTGCAGAATTTCGCGCAGACGGCGCAGGCCTTCAACCTGAATCTGACGAACACGTTCACGCGTAAGACCGATTTCACGGCCTACATCTTCCAGTGTCGCAGCTTCATATCCCAGCAGACCGAAACGGCGCGCCAGCACTTCACGCTGTTTGGCGTTCAGTTCGAACAACCATTTGACGATGCTCTGTTTCATATCGTCATCTTGCGTGGTGTCTTCCGGACCGTTCTCTTTTTCATCGGCCAGGATGTCCAGCAACGCTTTTTCGGAATCACCGCCCAGCGGGGTGTCTACCGAGGTAATGCGCTCGTTGAGACGAAGCATACGGCTGACGTCATCAACCGGTTTATCCAGTTGCTCTGCAATTTCTTCCGCACTCGGTTCGTGGTCCAGTTTATGCGACAACTCACGTGCGGTGCGCAGGTATACGTTCAGCTCTTTAACAATGTGAATCGGCAAGCGAATCGTACGGGTTTGGTTCATAATCGCCCGTTCGATTGTCTGGCGAATCCACCAGGTTGCGTATGTTGAGAAGCGGAACCCGCGTTCCGGGTCAAACTTCTCGACTGCACGGATAAGCCCCAGGTTGCCCTCTTCAATCAGGTCCAGCAACGCCAGTCCACGATTGCCATAACGGCGGGCAATTTTTACCACCAAACGCAGGTTACTCTCAATCATGCGACGGCGAGAAGCGACATCTCCACGCAGTGCGCGACGCGCAAAATAGACTTCTTCTTCGGCTGTTAACAGTGGTGAATACCCAATCTCACCAAGGTAAAGCTGAGTCGCGTCCAACACACGCTGTGTGGCCCCTTGCGATAACAGCTCTTCTTCAGCCAGGTCGTTATCACTGGGTTCCTCTTCACTCAAGGCTTTTTCGTCAAAAGCCTCTACTCCGTTCTCATCAAATTCCGCGTCTTCATTTAAATCATGAACTTTCAGCGTATTCTGACTCATAAGGTGGCTCCTACCCGTGATCCCTTGACGGAACTAGCAAGTCAAAGCCTGGTTCCGCCGCTTTATCGCTGCGGTAAATAACGCAGCGGGTTTACGGATTTCCCCTTGTAACGAATTTCAAAATGCAAGCGTGTAGAGCTGGTGCCGGTGCTACCCATAGTAGCGATTTTTTGCCCCGCCTTAACTTCCTGTTGTTCCCGGACCAGCATCGTATCATTATGGGCGTAGGCACTCAGGTAATCATCGTTATGTTTGATGATAATAAGATTACCGTAACCACGCAGTGCGTTACCGGCATATACGACGCGCCCATCAGCGGTTGCGACGATAGCCTGTCCCTTACTGCCTGCAATGTCGATCCCTTTATTGCCCCCTTCGGAAGCGCCAAAGTTTTCGATCACTTTGCCATCCGTCGGCCAGCGCCATGCGGAAATCGGCGCGCTGGTTGACGTACTGCTTGCATTTGGTTCGGTCGTGCTTACCGTTGGTGCCGTTACAGGCGCTGTGACAACCGTCCCAGCAGGCTTGTTGTTTGGCAACATTTTGTTAGCACTTTGTTCACCTGAGCCCTCAGAATACGTAATTGTTGGTTGAGACGCAACTGCAACGGTGGAATTTTGTGCAGACCTGGTCACAACTCCTTGCTGTGCTGCATCCGCCTGGGTGATCGCATTTCCGCCAGTAATTGGCGTACCGGATGCGTTACCAACTTGCAAAGTTTGCCCTACATTCAGGCTATACGGGGCAGAAATACTGTTTCTCTGGGCCAGATCGCGGAAATCGTTCCCGGTAATCCAGGCGATGTAAAAAAGCGTATCACCCTTTTTCACGGTGTAAGTACTGCCACCCGTATAGCTACCTTTCGGAATATTCCCATACTGGCGATTGTATACGATTCGCCCATTTTCCATCTGCACGGGCTGTTCCGCGACCGGTTGAGTTTGCATGGGCTGCGTTACAGGACGCTGAACGGGTTGAATTTGCGGCGCTTGTTGCGGCGTTTGTTGCGTCGTCGCGCCCATTTTTGGCGGCGGTGTGATCAACATCCCGGAATTGGTATTTGATGACGAACCACTGTCCACAGACGTAACCGGCGCCGGAGGGTTTGACGAACTGGTACAACCTGCCAGCCATAGTGAAACCAGTGATAGTGCCGCAATGCGACTAACGGTGAATTTTGGGCTTCCCGCGCTCATTTATCCCCCAGGAAAAAATTTGGTTAACAACCAGTGACGTAAGAACCGTGCAACGCATTAAGTGAACACGGGAAAATGTGTTCACGATACGCTTAACCCACCGGGAATAACCAGGAAAACTCCAGGTATTCGTTTCGGCTTCATCAGGCGTAATAGTGGGTGTTTGCAGGGCAAACTAGGCCAGCTCTCCCTTGACTAACGGGACGAAGCGAACGGCCTCCACGGTATCGATAATAAATTCGCCGCCCCGGCGACGCACGCGTTTCAAAAACTGCTGCTCATCGCCCACGGGCAGAACAAGAATGCCGCCTTCATCCAACTGTGCCATGAGCGCGGTAGGAATTTCCGGCGGCGCGGCCGTCACAATGATAGCGTCAAACGGCGCACGCGCCTGCCAGCCTTGCCAGCCATCGCCATGACGGGTAGAAACATTATGTAAATCGAGCTGCTTCAGGCGGCGGCGCGCCTGCCATTGCAGCCCCTTAATCCGCTCAACGGAACAAACATGATGCACCAGATGCGCCAGAATCGCCGTCTGATAGCCGGAACCGGTGCCAATTTCCAGCACCCTGGACTGCGGCGTCAGTTCGAGCAGTTCCGTCATTCGCGCCACCATATAGGGCTGCGAAATCGTCTGACCCTGGCCTATCGGCAAAGCGATATTTTCCCAGGCCTTATGTTCAAACGCTTCATCAATAAATTTCTCGCGCGGCACTGCGGCAAGCGCATTAAGCACCAGCTCATCTCTGATGCCCTGTGCGCGCAATTGTTCAAGAAGAGCCTGTACACGTCCACTTACCATTGCGTGCCAACTCCCACGCTGTCTAACCAGTCTGAAACCACATCATGCGCGCTGTGCGCGGTTAAATCCACATGCAACGGCGTGACGGAGACGTAGCCTTCATCCACCGCCGCGAAATCGGTATCCGGCCCGGCATCGTATTTATCGCCCGGCGGGCCAATCCAGTACAATGTATTACCGCGCGGATCTTCCTGCGGGATTACTTTATCCGCTGGATGGCGGCTACCACAGCGAGTCACGCGGATGCCTTTAACCTGCGCTAACGGTAGATCCGGGACATTCACGTTGAGAATACGCCCGGTACGCAACGGCTCCCGGCTTAACCCTCGCAAAAGCGCGCAAGTCACGGCTG
Source organism: Salmonella sp. SAL04196 (assembly GCF_046550835.1). NCBI lineage: Bacteria > Pseudomonadati > Pseudomonadota > Gammaproteobacteria > Enterobacterales > Enterobacteriaceae > Salmonella > Salmonella sp. SAL04196. The sequence continues at coordinate 409,129 of NZ_JBGDXE010000002.1, read as the reverse complement.
CAGCCGTATCATAATGCTGATAGCCGTTAAGGGAGACCGCTAATGCCGGAAAGCCGAGATGACGACCTTCCATCGCCGCGGCGACTGTACCGGAATAGATCACATCATCGCCCAGATTCGGACCCGCGTTAATACCGGAAACGACAATATCCGGACGCGGACGCATTAAGGCATTAACGCCCAGATAGACGCAATCGGTCGGCGTCCCCATCTGTACGGCGATATCGCCATTATCAAAGGTAAAAGTACGAAGCGAAGATTCCAGCGTGAGGGAATTAGACGCGCCGCTGCGGTTACGATCCGGGGCTACGACCTGTACATCAGCAAACTCACGCAGCGCTTTCGCCAGCGTTTGTATACCGGGCGCGTGAACCCCGTCATCGTTACTCAGCAATATGCGCATAATCACCCATTGTGTTGATCAGTTCCCTTACTACGCTGGTGGCAAAACTGCCTGCGGGCAGCCAGAAACGTAACTCGACGGTAACGTCATCCCACCAGTTCCAGCTTAATTGTTGCGGATAAAGCAGCATCGCTCTGCGCGACGCCTCTACTTTTTCGCGCAGCAACAGCGATTGCAACACCGTTTCCTGGGCAATGGCATCTTGCTCAAACGCCAGCGCCGCACGCTGTGTTCCCCACTCTCCGCTGCCCGGCAACGATGCTGTAATCATCAGCTCTTTTTCGTCTACCCGGCGCTGCAATTCAGGCAGTTCTTCAGATGTCGCGACGAACCAGCTTCCACGCCCCGCTAATTGTAGCGCATCGCCGTCAACAACTTGATTAAAGTCTGGTTTCTTCAGCCGCTGGTGAACAATTTGATTAAACAACGCGCTACGCGCCGCCGACAACCAAAAACTGCGTTTATTGCGATCGCGCACCGGCGCGTTACTTTGCGCCCAGCGCAGCGCGCCCTGCAAGTTGCTGCCACCAATGCCGAATCGCTGTGCGCCAAAATAGTTCGGCACGCCGCCATCGCGAATCGCCTGCAATCGCGTTTCGACATCGCGGCGATCGCTTATTTCACGCAACACCAGCGTAAAGGCATTGCCTTTCAGCGCGCCTAAACGCAGCTTACGCTTGTGACGCGCGTATTCCAGCACTTTACAACCTTCCAGCTGAAAGGCGCTGAAATCGGGCATCTCTTTCCCCGGCACGCGCGCGCACAGCCACTGCTCGGTAACGGCGTGTTTATCTTTTTGCCCGGCAAAGCTCACTTCGCGAGCGTGAATTTTCAGGAATTTCGCCAGCGCGTCAGCGACAAAACGGGTATTGCAAGCGTTTTTCAAAATACGCAGCAGAATGTGCTCGCCTTCACCATCCGGCGTAAAGCCTAAATCTTCAACCACCACAAAATCTTCCGGATTCGCTTTCAGCAATCCGCTACCTTGTGGTTTTCCGTGCAGCCAGGTGAGATTGTCAAACTCTGTCATTTCGCCGCCTTCATCAGCAACGCGACCGCTTCGCAGGCAATGCCTTCTCCGCGTCCGGTAAATCCGAGCTTTTCCGTCGTCGTCGCCTTCACGTTAACATCATCCATATGGCAGCCGAGATCTTCGGCGATAAAGACGCGCATTTGCGGAATATGCGGCAGCATTTTCGGCGCCTGCGCAATAATGGTGACATCTACGTTGCCGAGGGTGTACCCCTTCGCCTGAATACGACGCCAGGCTTCACGCAGTAGTTCGCGGCTATCCGCTCCCTTAAATGCCGGATCGGTATCCGGGAAGAGCTTGCCGATATCGCCAAGCGCCGCCGCGCCCAGCAGCGCATCGGTCAGCGCATGTAACGCCACATCGCCATCGGAATGCGCTAATAGCCCTTTTTCATAAGGGATACGCACGCCGCCAATGATAATCGGCCCTTCTCCGCCAAACGCGTGTACGTCAAAACCGTGTCCAATTCGCATTATGCTTTCTCCTGGTGGATGGTTCGGGTCAGATAAAATTCCGCCAGCGCCAGATCTTCCGGACGGGTGACCTTGATGTTATCCGCGCGACCTTCTACCAGCGCCGGATGAAAACCACAATACTCCAGCGCTGACGCTTCGTCGGTGATGGTCGCGCCTTCATTCAGCGCACGCGTCAGACAATCGTGCAAGAGTTCGCGGGGGAAAAACTGCGGGGTGAGCGCGTGCCATAAATCGGCGCGCTCTACGGTATGGGCAATAGCGTTTTTCCCTGGTTCGCCGCGTTTCATGGTGTCGCGCACCGGACTGGCGAGGATACCGCCGACCCGGCTGTTTTCGCTGATGGTCAGCAACCGCGCAAGGTCATCCTGATGCAAACAGGGTCTTGCCGCGTCGTGCACCAGCACCCACTGCGCCTTTGCAACGGCCTGTAACCCGGCCAAAACGGAATCAGCGCGTTCGTTGCCGCCATCCACAACGGTGATTTGCGGATGATTCGCCAGCGGAAGTTGGGCAAAGCGATGATCGCCAGGGCTGATAGCAATAACAACGCGTGTCACCCGAGGATGCGCCAGCAGCGCATGAACTGAGTGCTCCAGAATGGTTTTATTACCGATTGAGAGATACTGCTTAGGACATTCTGTTTGCATTCGGCGGCCAAATCCGGCAGCCGGCACCACGGCGCAAACGTCCAATAAAGTGGCTGCCATGTTAAATCCCTGGATGGTTTATCGATGAGTTTGCCCCGCCGTTGCCGCGCGTTTTGAGGCGTCAGGCACCAGACGATAGAAGGTTTCGCCCGGTTTGGTCATGCTAAGTTCGTTGCGCGCGCGCTCCTCAATCGCTTCCTGGCCGCCATTGAGATCGTCAATTTCGGCAAAAAGCTGATCGTTACGCGCTTTAAGTTTGGCGTTTGTCGCCTGCTGCGCGACCACATCATCGTTGACGCGGCTATAGTCATGTATGCCGTTCTTACCGAACCACAGCGAGTACTGTAGCCAGACCAGTAAAGCCAGCAACAGCAGCGTTAGTTTACCCATCCTGCCCCCTGAAAAACGGCATCATCATCCCATAACGTCCTCTGTGACTCCACATTCAGGACGGGATTGCCGCGACAACGCCGGCAAATGTACCACATTTGCCGGATGTTACGTATACCCGAGTAAGGAGAACATAATCTCATTGTTGGTTACGGTTTGAATTATGACCGGAGGCGCAGTGATAACCCGTCTACCCTAATAGCCATATAAATAACGCGCCGAACAGCGCGCCTACGGCCAGTAGAGTAAACATGATGCTAAAAAGTATTTTGCCCTTTACCAGCAAATGCAACGCAATGCCGATAATCACCGATACCGGCATTAACGCGAGGAAAAAGGGCCAGGTATAGAGGAAAAAAAACAGCGTGTTAGGGCCATAAAGCAGAAAAGGGATCCCCAACGCCAGCAGCCATGACACAAAGCCGACCACCGCCCCCGGAAATGCACTGGTGGCGTCATCGTCGACCATGAAGGCGTCTGACCTTGTGAAAGTAATGTTATGGCTATTACGCATATTAAATCCTGTAACCTTGACCATACCGGGCATACAAGCCCGGTGGTGTCTCAGGATCTGATAATATCGCGCCGTCTCAGCAGGTCTAATAATTGGGAAACCAAATTTGTTACTAATTGTTCACCATTAAGATGAACCTGGGGCGAGTCAGGCGCTTCGTAAATGGCGTCGATGCCGGTAAAGTTACGCAACTCGCCCGCGCGCGCTTTTTTATACAACCCTTTAGGATCGCGCTGTTCACAGATAGCCAGCGGCGTATTGACATAAATCTCGATAAAACGATCGTGGCCGACGCGCTCTTTTACCAGTTGCCGCTCGGCGCGGTGCGGAGAAATAAATGCCGTCAAAACAATCAGACCGGCGTCCGCCATCAGACTGGCCACTTCGCCTACCCGCCGGATATTCTCCTGGCGATCGGCATCGCTAAAGCCTAAATCACAGCACAAACCGTGGCGCACATTATCGCCATCCAACAGGTAGGTACTGACGCCACGCTGATGTAACGCCTCTTCCAGCGCGCCGGCCACCGTTGATTTTCCCGAACCGGAGAGCCCGGTAAACCACAGCACCACGCCACGGTGGCCGTGGAGCTGTTCACGGGCGGCGACAGTAACGGGATGAGAGTGCCAGACCACGTTCTCATCATGCAGCGCCATGTTTATCTCCCAGCAAATCGCGGGCGTCCCAGTGCGGAAAATGACGGCGTACCAGCGCATTCAGCTCCAGCTCAAACGCACTGTATTCCACGGGCGGCGTCGCTCCGCGTTCGTCCAGTTCCCGCACCATGCCAGCGCCCACGGTAACGTTAGAAAGTCGGTCGATAAAAATCAGCCCGCCCGTCACCGGATTTTGCTGATAAATATCCAGCGCGAGCGGCTCATCGAATGTCATCTCCACCAGACCAATACCGTTTAACGGCAGGCTCTCGACGTCTCGTTGAGTCAGATTGTTGATATCAATCTGATAGCGAATAGCCTCGATACGCGCGCGGGTTTTCTTACCCGCAAGTTTAACGTCGTAGCTTTGGCCCGGCGCCAGCGGCTGTTCCGCCATCCATACCACGTCGATCGCGGCATGACGCGCAGGTGCCAGCGTCTCGTTTGCCGCCAGCAGCAGATCGCCGCGGCTAATATCAATGTCGTCGTTGAGTACCAGGGTAATGGCTTCGCCCGCACAGGCTTCTTCTTTATCGCCATCAAAAGTGACGATACGCGCCACGCTGGATTCCACGCCGGACGGCAGCACTTTAATGCGCTCTCCGACTTTGACGCTACCAGACGCCAGAGTGCCGGCATACCCCCGAAAATCAAGATTCGGGCGATTGACGTATTGTACCGGAAAGCGCATCGGCTGACGGTCTACCGCACGCTGTATGTCTACCGTTTCCAGGACTTCCAGCAGCGTCGGACCGCTGTACCAGCGCATATTCGCGCTCTGCGCGGCGACATTATCCCCTTCCAGCGCCGAAAGCGGGACAAAGCGAATGTCCAGATCGCCTGGCAACTGTTCAGCAAAGGTCAGGTAATCTTCGCGAATACGGGCGAAGGTCTCTTCGCGGTAGTCAACGAGATCCATTTTGTTGATTGCCACCACCAGGTGTTTGATCCCCAACAGAGTGGAGATAAAGCTATGGCGACGCGTCTGATCCAGCACGCCTTTACGCGCGTCGATCAATAGGATCGCCAGATCGCAGGTGGACGCCCCGGTCGCCATATTACGGGTATATTGTTCATGGCCCGGCGTGTCGGCGATAATAAATTTTCGTTTTTCCGTGGAGAAATAGCGGTACGCGACGTCAATAGTAATGCCCTGCTCACGCTCAGCCTGCAGCCCATCTACCAGCAGCGCCAGATCGAGTTTTTCTCCCTGCGTGCCATGACGTTTACTGTCATTATGCAGAGAAGAGAGCTGATCTTCATAAATTTGCAGGGTATCGTGCAGCAAACGACCTATCAGCGTACTTTTACCGTCATCAACGCTGCCACAGGTTAAAAAACGCAACAGGCTTTTGTGCTGTTGGGCAATCATCCAGGCTTCGACGCCGCCTTCATTGGCGATTTGTTGGGCAAGTATGGTGTTCATGGCGGCTCCTTAGAAATACCCCTGACGTTTTTTAAGCTCCATCGACCCCGCCTGATCGCGGTCAATCATCCTTCCCTGGCGCTCGCTGGTGGTAGAAACCAGCATCTCTTCGATAATTTCCGGCAGCGTTTGCGCGTGGGATTCCACCGCCCCGGTGAGCGGCCAACAGCCAAGTGTACGGAAGCGCACCATCCTTTTTTTGATGACTTCGCCAGGCTGGAGGTCGATACGATCGTCATCCACCATCATCAACATGCCGTCACGTTCCAGAACCGGGCGTTCAGCAGCCAAATACAGCGGCACGATGTCGATGTTTTCCAGCCAGATGTATTGCCAGATATCCTGCTCTGTCCAGTTGGAGAGCGGGAAGACGCGTATACTTTCTCCTTTATTAATCTGACCGTTATAGTTACGCCACAACTCTGGCCGCTGATTTTTCGGGTCCCAGCGATGGAAACGGTCACGAAAGGAGTAAATACGTTCTTTCGCGCGGGATTTTTCCTCATCGCGCCGTGCGCCGCCGAACGCGGCATCAAAACCGTACTTATTCAGCGCCTGCTTTAACCCTTCGGTTTTCATAATGTCGGTGTGTTTAGCGCTACCGTGAACGAACGGATTGATGCCCATCGCCACGCCTTCCGGATTTTTATGTACCAGCAATTCGCAGCCGTATGCGTTGGCGGTACGATCGCGAAAGGCGTACATCTCACGGAATTTCCAACCGGTATCAACGTGCAATAGCGGGAACGGTAACGTACCCGGATAAAACGCCTTACGCGCCAAATGCAGCATGACGCTGGAGTCTTTACCAATGGAGTACAGCATGACCGGATTAGCGAATTCCGCTGCCACTTCACGGATAATGTGGATACTTTCCGCCTCCAGTTGCCGCAGGTGGGTGAGTCGTTTTTGATCCATAACCGTTCCTTTGCAATACCGTTTTTTGCTAAACATTTCGATTACACGACTATAGGGAGCGCAGGAGAGTGAATGAAATGACGAATTGGAATGAGTAGTTCCTCAAAGGAATAACGCGGCCCAAAAACCAATATCAAAAAATGCTTAACGTACCGGATTGCCAGCATTTAGGAGCAAATGAAATTGTATTAACACGATCGCGGTTTCATACTAGCCACGTAAAATTTTGTTCTGTATTTAAGGACTCATTATGTTTTCCGCAACGCGCCGCTTTGCCGTCATTCTGGCGCTCGGCGTAGGCTTTATCCTTCCTGCACAAGCAGCATCACCAGGGCCTGGTGAAATAGCGAATACTCAGGCACGACATATCGCCACCTTTTTTCCCGGGAGAATGACGGGCTCCCCCGCCGAGATGTTGTCTGCCGATTATTTACGCCAACAATTTACCCAGATGGGATACCAAAGCGATATTCGAACGTTTAATAGCCGATTTATTTATACCACGAAGGATAATCGCAAAAACTGGCATAACGTGACGGGCAGTACGGTCATCGCCGCCCATGAAGGGCGCGTGCCGCAGCAGATCATCATTATGGCGCATCTAGATACCTACGCTCCGCAGAGCGACGCTGATGTCGATGCCAATCTGGGCGGTTTAACGTTACAGGGAATGGATGATAATGCCGCGGGATTAGGCGTTATGCTGGAACTGGCGGCGCGTCTGAAAGATATACCGACCCATTATGGGATTCGTTTTATCGCCACCAGCGGGGAAGAAGAGGGAAAGCTAGGCGCGGAAAATTTACTCAAACGAATGAGTGACGCTGAGAAGAAAAATACGCTGCTGGTCATTAATCTCGATAACCTGATTGTTGGCGACAAGCTCTATTTTAATAGCGGGAAAAATACGCCGGAAGCGGTGCGTACACTGACCCGCGATCGGGCATTAGTGATTGCGCGCCGTTATGGTATCGCCGCCAACACCAATCCGGGACGCAATCCATCCTACCCCAAAGGAACGGGTTGCTGTAATGATGCGGAGGTTTTCGATAAAGCGGGAATATCGGTGCTTTCTGTTGAGGCGACGAACTGGAATCTGGGTAAAAAAGACGGATACCAGCAACGCGTGAAAAATGCCTCCTTCCCGAACGGTAATAGCTGGCACGACGTACGGCTTGATAATCAACAGCATATTGACAAGGCGCTGCCAGGGCGGATTGAGCGCCGTAGCCGCGATGTAGTGCGGATAATGCTGCCGTTGGTAAAAGAGCTGGCGAAGGCGGAAAAAACGTCCTGATATGCTGGTGAAACGTGTTTATCCCCGCTGGCGCGGGGAACACCCTGTTTCAGGTTACTACCTAATCCGTTAGGGCGGTTTATCCCCGCTGGCGCGGGGAACACGGTGGGCGAGAAATGTCGGACTCTTTCCGACAATCCATCTGGCAGCCAACAGAAAATATAGCTGAAGATTATGCCCGTGATGATGGCAACGCGACTACTGAGTGCCATACCTGGTTTGCAGATTCACGCAAAAAAGCGCTGCTGGCGGAAGTCGGCGTAGGTACGCTGGATCAACTCTTAATGGCGGTGATGCCTTTTCGCCATCAATCGCTCCGATTGCTAGGGATGCGCGACAAAATCCTGCTGCTGGATGAAGTGCACGCCTATGATGGTTATATGGTTAAATTGCTGGAAGGTTTATTGCGCTTCCATGCCGCCCAGGGCGGTAGCGCTATTATTCTGAGCGCCACTCTTCCCGCCGCTTTACGGGAAAAATTACTTAATGCGTTTAGCGATGGCGCGGGATTTATGAGCGCTGGTGGTAGCGATAACGCGGGTTATCCATGGTTAAGCCACCTCACTTCCTCCGGTCTGTTAGAGCAACCACTGGCCACACGTCCCGAAGTCCAAAGGACTGTAGCCGTTAATTGGATACAGCAGCGCCAGGAAGCACTGGACATTATTTATCGCGTTGTGGCAACCGGACAGTGCATTTGTTGGATCCGCAACACGGTTGATGATGCGCTGGACACTTACCAGCAGTTGCTACACGAGGGAATCGTTCCAGAGCAGGATCTTTTGCTTTTCCACAGCCGTTTTGCTTTTATCGATCGTATTGCTATTGAAAATAAAACGTTAAACTGGTTTGGTAACAATGCCCCCGTTTCTGAACGACGTGGTAAGGTATTAATCGCCACACAAGTCGTTGAACAAAGTCTCGATCTGGACTTTGACTGGATGATCACCGATCTGGCGCCGATTGATTTATTGATCCAGCGCGCCGGTCGCCTGCAACGCCATATCCGCGATGCCCATGGGCAACGAAAATCTACGCTTCCGGATGAACGCCAGCCACCAGTATTGCATATTCTGGCCCCTCACTGGCAGGAGCAGGCAGAAGAGGGCTGGTTGGGGCAAGAGCTAAAAGGTACCGGCTTTGTTTACGCCGATCATGCCTGCCTGTGGCGTACACAGGCGCTGCTGCGTCAACATGGTGAGATCCGTATGCCGGATAATGCCAGAGCACTCGTTGACGGCGTATACGAGCAGAAAATTGCTGCGCCAGCAGGCTTGCAGACGATCTCTAACGTTGCCTTTGGCAAAGTCCTTAGCCAACGTTCAGTGGCTGCGCAAAATTTATTACGTTACGATCTCGGTTACGATCGAGAAGCCAGCGACTTTTTATGGGATAAAGATAGAGAATTTTCTACCCGTCTGGGTGAAGAGAGTGTTGATGTTTATCTCGCCAGAAAAGACATTGATGGACAGCTACGCCCTTTAGTTGATGAAATAGATTTCTGCTGGGAAAAAAGTCGCTTATCCGTCCGAAAATCATGGTGGCAAAAAAATTCTGGTACATTCCAATGTCCAGATGAGGAAACATTAGCCTGTTTCAGAAAACGCCACCATCGCCCTTCCGGACAGGTTGTGCTGGTATCTGATGCCGGAGAAGCTAGCTATTATAGTAAACGTTTTGGATTGGTTGGATAACGGGTATTATTCTAACTCCGTTGTATAGAGAAGTTATTACATTAGATTCACCAAAATCTTTGTAGCTTCTCTATCTACATCCATTTCCATGAATACCCTTAATTAATTAAATTTAACTACTTCATTTCATCATACTTTATCTCTCAGCATCAACACCATTCATGACAAACCAAAATTTAAAAAAACGACCATTTGCGGCGAATCATCTACCTTTTGTCTGAATTATCGTCACCATAAAGGATTGCCAACACTAAATGTGCTGTATTTATAATGCCGTTCAAATTCTCTCCTGTAGTAAACCTTGTCTGTTTAATAAAAAAGAGAGAATTGAACGATATATTTTACTCCGGATATTGAATAATATAAATTTGAAGGAAAATATTATGCCAGTCACTTTAAGCTTCGGTAATCATCAAAATTATACGCTTAATGAAAGTCGGCTTGCTCATCTGTTAAGCGCAGATAAAGAAAAAGCAATCCATATGGGGGGCTGGGATAAAGTCCAGGATCATTTTAGAGCGGAAAAAAAGGACCATGCGCTGGAAGTGTTACACTCCATCATTCACGGTCAGGGCCGTGGTGAACCTGGAGAGATGGAAGTTAACGTAGAGGATATAAATAAAATTTACGCCTTTAAACGGCTACAACATCTGGCCTGCCCGGCTCATCAGGATCTGTTTACTATCAAGATGGATGCCTCTCAGACACAATTTTTACTTATGGTCGGCGACACGATGATCAGCCAAAGCAATATTAAGGACATCCTCAATATATCAGATGATACAGTGATAGAATCTATGAGTAGAGAGGAGAGACAGTTATTTTTACAAATATGTGAGGTGATTGGTTCGAAGATGACCTGGCACCCGGAATTACTTCAGGAGTCGATTTCTACTCTACGAAAAGAAGTGACGGGCAATGCACAAATCAAAGCGACGGTTTATGAGATGATGCGTCCCGCAGAGGCTCCAGACCACCCGCTTGTCGAATGGCAGGACTCACTTACTGCAGATGAAAAATCGATGCTGGCCTGTATTAATGCCGGTAACTTTGAGCCTACGACTCAGTTTTGCAAAATAGGTTATCAGGAGGTACAAGGTGAAGTCGCTTTTAGCATGATGCATCCGTGCATCTCCTATTTACTACATAGCTATTCACCGTTTGCAGAGTTTAAACCAACAAATTCTGGTTTTTTAAAAAAACTTAATCAGGATTATAACGACTATCATGCAAAAAAAATGTTTATTGATGTAATTCTTGAAAAGATATATCTAACGCATGAACGTTCTTTGCACATTGGTAAAGATGGGTGCAGTCGTAATATATTACTGACATAAAGATAGTCAGTAAAATAACTAATTTAAAATCCGGCTGCCTGCCGGATTTTTCATAGCAGCAAGTATAATTATACCGCGTAAGGACAATTACCCTTCATGCAGCCCGCACTCGCGCTTCAGTCCGAAGAAGCGTGTCTCTTCTTCCGCCATGCCCGGCTCCCACTTGCGGGTAGTATGTGTATCGCCCACCGACAGATAGCCCTGATCCCACAGCGGATGGTATTTCAGACCGTGCTTTTGCAGATACTGGTAAACCGTGCGGTTATCCCAGTCGATAATCGGCAGCACTTTAAACACGCCGCGCTGGATAGCGAGAACGGGTAAATGCGCGCGGCTACCGGACTGCTCGCGACGCAGACCGGCAAACCAGGTCTGCGCGTTTAACTCTTTGAGCGCCCGGTTCATCGGCTCGACTTTGTTGATGTCATTGTATTTCTCAATGCCCTCAACGCCCTGCTCCCACAGTTTGCCGTAGCGCGCTTCCTGCCAGGCCGGACTTTCGCCCGCGCGGTAAACTTTCAGGTTGAGTTTAAGTTTGTCCGTTAACTCATCAATAAACTGATAGGTTTCCGGGAACAAATAGCCGGTATCGGTGAGGATCACCGGGATATCCGGGCGAATCTGGTTCACCAGGTGCAGGCTCACCGCCGCCTGGATGCCAAAGCTTGAGGAGAGCACGTATTCGCCGGGCAGATTTTCCAGCGCCCAGACCACGCGTTCTTCGGCAGTTAGCGTTTCCAGTTGGGCGTTGGTTTCCGCCAACGCCAGTACGCGATCGACTTTTGGCAGTTCATTCAATGCGTTGAGATCGAGTTGGGACATAAGTTCCTCACTGTTTGCCTTGCCTGATGGCGCTGTGCTTATCAGGCCTACACAGACGCCATCCGGCAATTCAGGTTATTCCCAGAAATCACGCGCGGGATCGAGCACCGGGCGAATGATGCCCGCACGCACCGTAAAGTCGCCGAAGCCTTCACCCGCTTCGCGCTCTTTCGCCCAGCGCCCAACCAGTTCATCCAGCGAGGCCAGAATATCCGACTCGGTGATGTTTTCTTTATACATCCGTGGGATACGTGTCCCAATACGGTTGCCGCCAAGATGCAGGTTGTAGCGACCCGGCGCTTTCCCTACTAAGCCAATTTCCGCCAGCATCGCGCGGCCACAGCCGTTCGGGCAACCGGTCACGCGCATCACGATATGCTCATCAGGAATGCCATGTTTTTCCAGAATCGCTTCCACTTTGTCCGTGAACGACGGCAGGAAACGCTCGGCTTCCGCCATTGCCAGCGGGCAGGTCGGGAACGACACGCAGGCCATTGAGTTTTCACGCTGCGCGCTCACCGCATTCATCAACCCGTGGTCGCGCGCCAGCGTCTCGATCTTCGCTTTTTGGCTTTCCGGCACGCTGGCAATAATCAGGTTCTGGTTAGCGGTAATACGGAACTCGCCCTGATGAACCTTCGCGATCTCCAGCAGGCCGGTTTTCAGCGGACGCCCCGGATAGTCCAGAATGCGGCCACTTTCGATAAACAGCGTCAGGTGCCATTTATCATCAATGCCTTTCACCCAGCCAATCCTGTCGCCACGCCCGGTAAATTCATACGGACGAATGGGTTCAAATGTGATCCCCGCGCGACGCTCGACTTCCGCTTTAAACGTCTCCAGTCCCACGCGCTCAAGGGTGTATTTGGTTTTGGCGTTTTTACGGTCGGTACGGTTACCCCAGTCGCGCTGCGTAGTCACTACCGCTTCGGCCACCGCCAGGGTGTGCTCCAGCGGCAGGAAGCCAAACTCGCTCGCGGTACGGGCATACGTTTTCTTATTACCATGCTCAATAGACAGACCGCCGCCCACCAGCAGGTTAAAGCCGACCAGCTTGCCGTTCTCGGCAATCGCCACAAAGTTCATGTCGTTGGCGTGCAGATCGATATCGTTTTGCGGCGGGATCACTACCGTGGTTTTGAACTTACGCGGCAGATAGGTCTGACCGAGGATCGGCTCTTCATCGGTGGTCGCCACCTTCTCCTGATCGAGCCAGATCTCCGCATAGGCGCGAGTACGCGGCAGCAGATGTTCGGAGATCTTCTTCGCCCACTCGTAGGCTTCAGCATGCAGCTGAGACTCGTACGGGTTAGAGGTACACAGCACGTTACGGTTCATGTCGTTGGCGGTCGCCAGCGCGTCCAGCCCGACCGAATGCAGCATCTGGTGCACCGGCTTAACGTTCTTCTTCAGAATGCCGTGGAACTGGAAGGTCTGGCGGTTGGTCAGACGGATACTGCCATAAATCGTGTTATCCGCCGCGAATTTATCGATCGCCTGCCATTGCGTCGTAGTAATCACCCCGCCCGGCAGGCGGCAGCGCAGCAGCATCGCGTGGCGCGGCTCCAGCTTCTGCGCCGCACGCTCGGCGCGAATATCGCGGTCATCCTGCTGATACATGCCATGAAAGCGTATTAGCAGGAAGTTGTCGCCTTTAAAACCGCCGGTGAGACCGTCGTTCAGATCTTCCGCAATGGTACCGCGCAGGTAGTTGCTTTCCAGCTTCATGCGCTCGGCATCGGACAGTTTACCTTCGACCACCAGTGGGCCTGGATGTTTTTCGCTCATTAGTAGACATCTCGCTGATAACGGCGCTCGACGCGCAGCTCACTTAAAAATTCATCCGCCGCTTCGATGTCCATTGCACCGAATTCAGCAATCACTTCCAGCAATGCTTTTTCGACATCTGCGGCCATACGCCTGGCGTCGCCGCAGACATAAATGTGGGCACCGTCATTGATCCAGCGCCACAGCTCCGCGCCCTGTTCGCGCAGTTTGTCTTGTACGTAGATTTTTTCTTTTTGATCGCGGGACCAGGCCAGATCGATCCGGTTCAGCACGCCTTCTTTCACGTAACGCTGCCATTCAACCTGATAAAGGAAGTCTTCGGTGAAGTGCGGGTTACCGAAGAACAGCCAGTTCTTGCCTTCCGCACCGTCGGCGGCGCGTTGCTGCATAAAGGCGCGGAACGGCGCGATACCCGTACCTGGGCCAATCATAATCACCGGCGTTTCCGGGTTAGCTGGCAGGCGGAAATTATCGTTGTGTTCAATAAACACGCGCACTTCGCCCTCTTCTTCCACGCGGTCGGCGAGGAAGCTGGAAGCACCACCCGCGCGGGCGCGGCCTTCAATATCGTAGCGCACGACGCCGACGGTTACGTGTACTTCGCTTTCGACTTCCGCCTGCGCGGAGGCGATGGAGTACAGACGCGGCGTCAGCGGACGCAGCAGGCCGATTAATGCTTCAGCGTCGAGCTGCGCCGGAGAGAAACGCACCATATCAACAATGGGCGTGGTCGCGGCGTAGTGCTGGAGCTGCGCTTTGTCGCCCACTAATGGCAACAGCGACTCACTGCGCGTCAGGGTCGCGTAGTTCTCAACAATGTTGGCGGTATTCACCGTCAGCTCGAAGTGCCACTCCAGCGCTTCGGCGAGCGGCAGGGTTTTACCATCAACCGTCACCGGCTCATCGCCTTTCAGCCACAGCAATTCCACGATCTCTTTGACCAGCGCGGGATCGTTCTGATACCAGACACCCAGCGCATCTCCCGGCTGGTAACGCAGACCGGAGTCGCCTAAATCAATCTCAATATGGCGAACGTCTTTTTCCGAGTTGCGACCGGTGATTTTCTGATTCACGGCGAGGGTCGCGGTCAGCGGCGCGTCTTTGGTATAGGGGCTGGTGTGGATGTCGTTTACCGCGCCAGTAGCGACGGATTGCGAAGGTGCCGCGACAGGTACGCGGGACTTCAGAACATCAACCACGCGGGCGCGCCATTCGCTGGCAGCTGCCTGATATTCAACGTCAGCATCGACACGGTCGAGCAGACGTTCACCGCCCAGTTCCGCCAGTTTGCTGTCGAAATCTTTTCCGGACTGGCAGAAGAATTCATAGGATGTATCGCCAAGGCTAAATACGGCAAACGCGGTATCGGTCAGTTTCGGCGCTTTTTTGGAGAACAGGAATTTATGCAGCGCGACAGCCTCTTCCGGCGGCTCGCCTTCTCCCTGGGTGGACGTCACTATCACCAACAGTTTTTCACTGGCAATCTGTTTGAATTTGTAGTCGCCGGCGTTCACCAGTGTCACATTAAGGTTGGCCGCCAGCAGATCATCACGCAGCGCTTCCGCCACACGACGCGCATTGCCGGTTTGCGAAGCGGAGATAAGCGTAACCCCCGGCATCTTCCCCTCAGGAACAGGCGTGACGGCAACAGCGCCTGAGCGCGGGTTCAGTACGCCCCAAAAATAGCCGGAGACCCAGGCAAGCTGTTCGGGAGTAAGGTCGGTTGTCGCGGCCTGAAGGCGCGCCAGTTGCTCCGGATTAAGCGGAAGCAACCCAGTCAGTGGAGCCGGTGTCGTCATGCGTCGTTATGTTCCAGTAAGCAAAGCGGATCTATACACAAAATCATTCAAGTTCGCTGTAGCCCAGACTGTAAGCTGATCGCGCCCCAGGAGCGTACATAAATACGTGACTGGGGTGAGTAAACGCAGTCAACACAGATGCGGCTTGAAGGATGAAGTGTATAAGCGATAAATCCCAAACTGAGGATAAGGTTAACGGTGAGAGGAATAACAATTAAAGAAGGGTTGGAAATAACAAATAACCAAATGAACTAACCTGTTTTAGTTATCGTGATTAACGCCAAAATCGATTTTATAATTGATTGATAATTATTGAATTTTCTGGAAATTCTTAAATTAATTGCCCGTCACAAGGCGGAGAATGGTTTTAGTTAATGATAAAAAATGCGCTTTCCGGTACCCTACGGCGGTTTTTTTATTGCCTGAGAGTTCATCATGTCCACCACGTTGTATAAAGATTTCACCTTTGAAGCCGCTCACCGCCTGCCTCACGTGCCTGAAGGGCATAAGTGCGGCCGCCTGCACGGACACTCGTTTATGGTGCGTCTCGAAATTACCGGTGAAGTCGATCCGCATACCGGTTGGATTATGGATTTCGCGGATCTCAAAGCGGCGTTTAAACCTACTTACGATCGTCTTGATCACTACTATCTGAATGATATTCCAGGGCTGTCCAATCCCACCAGCGAAGTGCTGGCAAAATGGATTTGGGATCAGGTTAAACCTGTCGTGCCGCTACTGAGCGCCGTGATGGTGAAAGAGACCTGTACAGCCGGCTGCGTCTATCGCGGCGAATAAGGTTTATTAACGCGTGGGCTGGATGGCAGATTGATTCCAGCCTATCCACACGACGTTTTATCAGTGAAAACATTGTCCAGCGCGGTGTTAAAAGCGCAGCACATCACCGGTTGCAGGTGCGGTTATTTCCGGTAGCCACAACCGCCCCCAGGCCCCTGTACAGTGACAACCGCATAGTTTTTCAGGTTTTTGTTCTTGCAGAAAGCGCCTGACTCGCCACAGCGTGAACGGTGATGCGCAACGGAGATGAAATCCGCCGACAAGCGCGTAAATCCGCTTTATACCGGTAATGTTCTGACAGTGCCGGACAATATTTGCGATTCCCCGATGCCCGCATCCCGTAATGATGACTAATCCTTTTGCCGACTGGTAAATCAGTACGCCCTCATCCAAAATAGAGTCCGGCTCCGCATCGTGGCCGCCAAAAATGCCGTAGGCTTCAGGCGCGACCACTGGTATTTCCCCTGACCAGATAAAGTTTTCGCCAATCGGCAGGGGGTCACGCGTGTACATCATTCGGTAGCGTGAATAGTCCACCTCACATGACAATTTTTTTATTTTTCGGGTAATACCGAGAAAAGTCATTGCCGCATAACGTTCGCGCGCAATATCGGGATGGCAGATGATTCGACTGTTATCAGGAAGCCATGGCACGCCGCCGCAATGATCGTAATGACCATGCGAAAGCACCACAGCAGACACATCGGACAGGTCGATACCCATCGCCAACGCGTTTTGCATAAAACTGCCATCAGGGCCGGTATCGAACAAGATCGACGTAGACTCATCCTCGACCAACAGGCTTAATCCTGGTCGGGCCTTCAACGATTTATCCGCTCCAGCTCCCTTATGATTTTCGAGCAATACCCTGATCCTTAACGCCATGGCCTTCTCCTGTATAAAAGCCTCCCCGGAAAAACGCGGCCTTTTTACTTTACAGGTTTGTACCAGCCATTACTGGTACACAGATTATGATTATGCAACGGCTATCCCCGCTGGCGCGGGGAACACTACTAGCCTTTGCGCTTACGGAACGTTTAACGCGGTTTATCCCCGCTGGCGCGGGGAACACTGCTGGATAAAATAACTGACGACACCCAGCAGCGGTTTATCCCCGCTGGCGCGGGGAACACGTTTTATCCCACGGTATGATCCCGCGCCACGTCGGTTTATCCCCGCTGGCGCGGGGAACACTGCGCCAAGTACAGGTAAAGAACTTCGTAAGCCGGTTTATCCCCGCTGGCGCGGGGAACACTTAACCGGCTGTTAGGGATGGGAAATAAACTCCGGTTTATCCCCGCTGGCGCGGGGAACACCCGGGCGCGTCGGTGAGTCGGCGGAAAGGGCACGGTTTATCCCCGCTGGCACGGTTTATCCCCGCTGGCGCGGGGAACACAAAACGTCGCAGCGCCTCCGGGCGGACGTCGTCGGTTTATCCCCGCTGGCGCGGGGAACACACTAAACGTATATCGTTCTTTATAAAGCACTTTTTATCATCACCACATTCCACCAACATAATCGCAACAATTTAAATTATTAAAGAACAGCTAATTTGCTGATTTTGATGCAAAAAAGTTCATAGAATGATTTTTTCTTTAATGGATGACTCACAGACGGCATCGGCAGGCCGTCCGTAAAATTAGTAATGCATCAGGCAATATTTAAATATTTATGTGTTTGCATCGACAAACGCCAGTTACGCGCAATACAAGTTTCAATACACAGACGCGTCGCGTCTTCTTTCTGGCTAATGGGCTGCAAAGCAATCACGCGCGGTTTATCATCGCTCAACGTGGCTAACAGTTCATCCAGCGCCTCAATATCACGAACTCGCCCAACGGGATGCTTGATTTCATTGGCGCGCTCCAGCGCCTGGGAAAGCACGTCATATCCTCCGCGCATATTCACTTTTGGTGAAACCGTTACCCAGGTGTTAGGCGTACAGCGCACTTCGTGCGTCCCGCTGGTTTCAATCTGACAACTAAAACCACTCTTTTCAAGCAGATCGGTGAGCGGCATGAGGTCGTGAATACAGGGTTCGCCACCGGTGATGACAACGTGACGCGCGGTATAGTCCTGACGATTAATCACCGCCAGCAGATCTTCACTGCTCGCAGCACCCCATTTGTCGCTCTCTTTGGTTTTTGCCAGAATGCTGAACAGAGACACTTCCCGATCGCTCAGTTTATCCCAGGTATGCTTAGTATCACACCAGGCACAGCCGACCGGACATCCTTGTAAACGAATAAAAATAGCGGGGACGCCGGTAAAATAACCCTCGCCTTGTAGGGTCTGGAACATCTCGTTAATCGGGTACTGCATAGCGTTCTCTGTTAAGGGGATAATCGTTAATTATTGCAGATTTCGTCTGCCCGGTCATGCACAGCGGCTGCGCTATTGAACAGATACAAAAAAACCCGCCGAAGCGGGTTTATACGTTAAGAGGTAAAAGCAGGATTACGCCTGGCCTTTGATCTCTTTACGACCGTTGTACGGTGCTTTTTCGCCCAGCGCTTCTTCGATACGAATCAGCTGGTTGTATTTAGCAACGCGGTCAGAACGGCTCATAGAACCGGTTTTGATCTGGCCTGCAGCGGTACCAACAGCCAGATCAGCGATGGTAGCGTCTTCAGTTTCACCAGAACGGTGAGAGATGACAGCAGTGTAGCCAGCGTCTTTCGCCATCTTGATTGCAGCCAGAGTTTCGGTCAGAGAACCGATCTGGTTGAATTTGATCAGGATGGAGTTAGCGATGCCTTTCTCGATGCCTTCTTTCAGGATTTTGGTGTTGGTTACGAACAGGTCGTCACCAACCAGCTGGATTTTGTCGCCCAGTACTTTGGTCTGGTATGCAAAACCGTCCCAGTCAGACTCGTCCAGACCATCTTCGATGGAAACGATCGGGTACTGTTTGGTCAGTTCTTCCAGGAAGTGGGTGAATTCTTCGGAGGTGAACGCTTTGTTGCCTTCGCCAGCCAGAACGTATTTACCATCTTTGTAGAATTCAGATGCTGCGCAGTCCATCGCCAGGGTGATGTCTTTACCCAGCTCGTAACCAGCCGCTTTAACCGCTTCAGCGATAACAGCCAGTGCTTCCGCGTTGGAGCCCAGGTTCGGCGCATAGCCGCCTTCGTCACCCACAGCGGTGTTCATGCCTTTGCCTTTCAGCACTTTTGCCAGGTGATGGAAAACTTCAGAACCCATACGGATGGCTTCTTTAACCGTTTTCGCGCCAACCGGCTGGATCATGAATTCCTGGATGTCGACGTTGTTGTCAGCGTGCTCGCCACCGTTGATGATGTTCATCATCGGAACCGGCATGGAGTATTTGCCCGGAGTGCCGTTCAGTTCAGCAATGTGCTCGTACAGCGGCATACCTTTAGCGGCAGCAGCAGCTTTGGCGTTAGCCAGAGAGACAGCCAGAATGGCGTTTGCACCGAAGTTAGATTTGTTTTCAGTACCGTCCAGGTCGATCATGATTTTGTCGATGCCAGCCTGGTCTTTAGCGTCTTTGCCAAGAATAGCCTGAGCGATCGGGCCGTTAACCGCGCCAACAGCTTTGGTTACGCCTTTACCCAAGAAACGGGATTTGTCGCCATCGCGCAGCTCCAGCGCTTCGCGGGAACCAGTAGAAGCACCTGACGGAGCCGCCGCCATACCTACGAAACCACCTTCCAGGTGTACTTCAGCTTCAACAGTCGGGTTACCACGGGAGTCGATGATTTCACGACCGATGACTTTAACGATTTTGGACATTAGGTTTTCCTCAAGTCACTAGTTAAACTAAAACTTCAGACAAACGGTGCACCGCTTAGGGTGCACCGCTGTTCTAACTTTTTTACTTCGCCTGACGTTTCTGATGCTCGCTGGCGGCTTTAACAAAGCCGGCGAACAACGGATGTCCATCACGCGGCGTGGAAGTAAATTCCGGATGGAACTGACAGGCCACGAACCACGGATGATTCGGTACCTCAATGATCTCGACTAACTGATCATCACCGGAACGGCCTGCGACACGCAGACCCGCTGCTTCAATTTGTTTCAACAACATATTGTTGACTTCGTAACGATGGCGATGACGTTCAACAATCGTCGACGCGCCGTACAACTGACGTACCAGACTGTCATCGCTAAGCTGGCACTGCTGCGCACCCAGGCGCATGGTGCCACCCAGATCGCTCTTCTCGCTACGGACTTCAACGTTACCGTCTTCATCGCGCCACTCGGTAATTAACGCCACAACCGGGTACTTACAGTCTGGCACAAATTCCGTTGAGTTGGCGTTGTCCATGCCGGCCACGTTACGAGCGAACTCAATCAACGCAACCTGCATCCCCAGGCAAATGCCCAGATAAGGAATATTGTTTTCACGCGCATAGCGCGCAGTGGCGATTTTACCTTCAACGCCACGATAGCCGAAGCCGCCGGGGATCAGGATAGCGTCCAAATCTTTCAGAATTTCGACGCCGCGCGTTTCAACATCTTGCGAATCGATCAATTTGATGTTGACGGTAACGCGGTTTTTCAGACCACCGTGTTTCAGCGCTTCGATCACCGACTTATAGGCATCCGGCAGTTCAATATATTTGCCGACCATGCCGATAGTCACTTCGCCTGCCGGGTTCGCTTCTTCGTAAATGACCTGTTCCCATTCAGACAGGTTAGCTTCCGGACAGTTCAAGCTGAATCGTTTACAAATATAATCATCAAGCCCCTGAGATTTCAACAGGCCCGGAATTTTATAAATGGAATCGACATCTTTCATTGAAATAACGGCTTTTTCCGGCACATTACAGAACAATGCAATTTTTGCACGCTCGTTGGCAGGAACCGCACGGTCGGAACGACAAATCAGAATATCGGGCTGAATACCGATAGACAGCAGCTCTTTCACGGAGTGCTGAGTCGGTTTAGTTTTCACTTCGCCCGCAGCCGCCAGGTAAGGTACCAGCGTCAGGTGCATAAACAGCGCGTGTTCACGACCGATATCTACCGCCAATTGACGAATCGCCTCAAGAAACGGCAGCGATTCGATATCACCGACGGTACCGCCGATTTCCACCAGTACCACATCGTGGCCTTCGCCGCCTTCCAGCACGCGCTCTTTAATCGCGTTAGTGATGTGAGGGATTACCTGTACGGTTGCGCCCAGATAGTCGCCACGGCGTTCTTTACGCAGAACGTCGGAGTAGATACGGCCAGTCGTGAAGTTGTTGCGGCGAGACATCTTGGTGCGGATGAAACGCTCGTAGTGCCCCAGGTCCAGGTCGGTTTCAGCGCCGTCTTCAGTAACGAACACTTCCCCGTGTTGGATTGGGCTCATAGTACCCGGATCAACGTTGATGTACGGATCCAGTTTCATGATGGTCACGTTGAGACCACGGGCTTCCAGAATGGCTGCGAGGGAGGCTGCGGCAATGCCTTTACCCAGAGAGGATACGACCCCGCCGGTCACAAAAATATAGTTCGTTGTCATGCGGAACCTGAGAAGTTAGGTTTAAAAGACGATGGAATAACCAGGACGGGAAAGCAGTATACCCGAACATGACCTACGCCACAAACTTTCATTATTCCTCCTCTTCGTCAGGCTGACATTCACACAGGGAGGGAGAAAATAGCCCCTTTGAGGTAAATGTTTTTGACGTAAATCAAGCGCTTGTTATTTAAAAAATCACACAAATCGCTCTTGACCGCCTAAAACCTTTAGAGATCAATTTCCTGGCGTTTTACTTCCTGCCAAACTTCTTCCATTGTTTCCAGGTCCACCCCGGTCATTTCCAGGCCTCTGGCTGCGACAATACGTTCAACTTCGCGAAAACGACGTTCAAATTTATCGTTCGCTTTTTGCAAAGCGAGCTCCGCTTTCGTACCTAAATGACGCGCCATGTTGACCGTGGCAAAGAGCAAATCGCCCATTTCCTCTTCCAGTTTAGCCTGATCAACAACCGCCTGCCGCGCCTCGAACATCACCTCATCGATCTCTTCATAGACCTTACCGACGACAGGTCCCAGCGTCGTCCAGTCAAAGCCCACGTTTGAACACCGTTTCTGGATTTTTTGCGCGCGCATTAAGGCCGGTAAGCTGCGCGGAATATCGTCCAGCGCGGAATGCTGCGCTTTTTGCGCGCGCTCTTCCGTTTTGATTTGCTCCCAGCGAGCTAAGACTTCTTCGCTATTATCCGCGGAAAGCTCGCCAAAAACATGCGGATGGCGGCGCTCCAGCTTGTCGCTGATGGCAGCGCAGATATCATTAAAATCGAAGCGGCCTTCTTCCTGCGCCATCTGCGCGTAAAACACCACCTGGAACAACAGGTCGCCCAGTTCGCCGCGCAAATCGTCAAAATCCTCACGCGCAATCGCATCCAGTACTTCATAGGTTTCTTCCAGCGTATAAGGCGCGATGCTGGCGAAGGTCTGCTCTTTATCCCACGGGCAGCCGTTTTCCGGGTCACGCAGGCGCTGCATGAGGGTGAGAAGACGGTCAATTTGATAGTTAGTTGTCATGGTTTTTAATCGGTTGTAAATACTAGCGACAATTGTAACGTATTATTCTTAACCATTCACGCACAGAGACACTACGGCAACGCCTATATAATAAAATATATTGTTAACAGGTGTTGAACGCTACCTCTCCCGTATAATTTTAAAATTATTAATCGATACACAACAATATAATAATCATATAAATAACTTATTAAAAAAACAGATATTTGCACCAGGCATTATAAATAACATCAATTAAGCAAACGCTATAAGCACCCCACCCAAAGAGCCTTCCCTTTCAAAAAAATAAATTATTTCACTTTTACGGAAAAACGAGTAGCATGCACGCCAGTTTAATATTCAAAAAAGACGGCTTTTTTTATTTTTTTCTGGAACATACATGAAATAAATATATTGAAAGTATTACATATAATATTCTATGAGCCTGTACGATCATTCAGCTCATAAGAATAAACTCATAAAAATGTAGAAATATAATATATTTATTATGACCTATTTTTTACCCAAAGCCCGCAGCATGGCTCTATGCCGCATATCCCTTGGTATACGCGTACAAAATGTTGCCATAAAACACGTTAATTAAGGATAACACGATGAAGTCATCTCATTTTTGTAAACTGGCAGTAACTGCATCTTTAGTTATGGGAATTGTCTCCGGCGCTCAAGCCGCGGGTAGCAACACAGCAAAGGTCACTTTCCTTGGTAATATTGTTGATTCCCCCTGCTCAATCACACTTGTTTTTTAGATAAAAAGGCTATAACCAATTTACATGCTTACCAGCATCCTGATTCTGGCTCAGAATACGTATCACGATAACTTCCGTAACTGATTGTATAAAATAGATAATATGCCTTTCAAACGGTAAGGCATAAATGTATTCACCCAGTTCAGGTCGAGGCGTGCCAATGTTATTGGCACTCATGATGCTGAATATTTCTGATAGATGATTAATATATCGATCGGCCTGTATTTCGCCAAAATACAGCCAGCCGTAATGCCAGATATTTTCCAGATCTTCACTGGCCTTTGGCGTTAATTTTACCGTTCTCACCGGGTTTGATCATCCCTGTTTTGACCTTCCGTAAAAAGGCGTCCTTTTCCCAAGCCTGGGGCTCTCCGCTGTTCAGACCTTCAGCCAGAAGTTCACGTAACGCCTGAAGTCGTGACTCGGCCTGTTTTTCCCTCAGCAGACGAAGAGACTCTCTGATCACTTCACTTTGTGTTCTGTAATCACCTGATTCTATGAGCGATTCAATAAACTCGCGCAGTTCATCACCAAGATCAACGGTCATTGTTCTGGCCATAACAGCCTCCACTGTAAGTATAAATCTTACATAAGAGTACACCGGAAATGAAATGTACGTCAAAAACATACCCCATATCTCATGCTTATGGGGTTGGTTAATGCGGCTTTGCTGAACGAGTAGCAAAGCCGCTACATTATTACTGTCTGGGGTTTACCCCCCGTGCAGTCGCCGTGCATCAATCACATCCGGCACCTGGTTCAGCTTACCGAGCACGCGGCCCAGCACCTGCAGGTTGTAGATCTCGATGGTCATATCAATGGTGGCGATCTGCTGCTTAATGTCGCTGCGGCTGGCGACGCCCAGCACGTTGACTTTTTCGTTAGCCAGAATGGTGGTGATATCACGCAATAAACCGCTGCGATCGTTGGCCTGGACGCGCACCACCAGCGAATATCCCGCCGAGTAGCTTTCGCCCCATACCGCCTCTACGATCCGCTCCGGCGCATGTGAGCGCAGTTCCGCCAACTGTTCGCAATCGGCCCGGTGCACGGAAATCCCCCGCCCCTGAGTAATGAAGCCGACAATTTCATCCCCCGGAATCGGCTGGCAGCAGCGGGCAATGTGGTGCATCAAATTACCCACGCCTTCTACCACCACGCGCCCGTCGTCTTTACGACGATTTTGCGGCGCGTATGTTTTTTGCTGAAGCTGTTTCAGCGCTGCTGCATCCTGCTCCTCTGCACTCGGCTTATTGAACTGTGATTGCAGGAAATTCACCATCTGATTAAGACGGATATCGCCGCCGCCTATCGCCGCCAGCAACTCTTCCAGCTCATTAAAGTTGTAGCGCGGCAGCAGATGTTTCTCGGCCTCTTTCAGGCTAATCCCTAAATGCGCCAGCTCATCGTCGAGGATCTGCCGTCCAGCCAGGATATTTTTGTCACGGTCCTGTTTACGGAACCAGGCGTGAATTTTCGAGCGCCCGCGGCTGGTCGTCACATAGCCCAGGTTTGGATTCAGCCAGTCGCGGCTGGGATTCGGCTGCTTCTGCGTGATAATTTCAACCTGATCGCCCATCTGCAACTGATAGGTGAATGGCACAATACGGCCGCCGATTTTAGCGCCAATGCAGCGGTGCCCGACATCGCTGTGGATGTGGTAAGCAAAATCGAGCGGCGTAGAACCGGCAGGCAAGTCAACCACGTCGCCTTTTGGCGTAAAAACGTAGACCCGATCGTCAAACACCTGGCTGCGCACTTCATCCAGCATTTCGCCGGAATCGGCCATCTCTTCCTGCCAGGCGATCAGCTTACGCAGCCACGCAATTCTGTCTTCATGACCGGAACGCACGCCGCCGGACGCGGCGCCTTCTTTATACTTCCAGTGCGCCGCCACGCCCAGTTCGGCGTCTTCATGCATCTGTTTGGTACGAATCTGGATCTCAACGGTTTTACCGCCCGGCCCCAGGACCACGGTGTGGATAGACTGGTAACCGTTCGGTTTCGGGTTAGCAACATAATCATCGAATTCATCCGGCAGGTGGCGATAGTGCGTATGCACTATCCCCAACGCGGCGTAGCAGTCTTGCAGACGTTCAGCGACGATACGCACGGCGCGCACGTCAAAGAGTTCATCAAACGCCAGATGCTTTTTCTGCATTTTGCGCCAGATGCTATAAATATGTTTTGGTCGTCCGTAGACTTCCGCCTGCACGCCTTCGTTTTTCATTTCGGCGCGCAGATGTCCAACAAACTCTTCGATGTAATGTTCGCGATCGAGACGGCGCTCATGCAGCAGTTTGGCGATGCGTTTGTATTCCGCCGGATGCAGGTAGCGGAAACAGTAGTCTTCCAGTTCCCACTTCAGTTGCCCGATGCCCAGACGATTAGCGAGCGGCGCATAGATGTTGGTACATTCTTTCGCCGCCAGCACGCGCTCATCTTCCGGCGCCTCTTTCACTTCGCGCAAATGAGCGATTCGCTCGGCCAGTTTGATCACCACGCAGCGGAAATCATCCACCATCGCCAATAACATTCGACGGACGTTATCAACCTGCTCCGAAGAAACAGAGTCGTTATGA
Source organism: Salmonella sp. SAL04196 (assembly GCF_046550835.1). Lineage (NCBI taxonomy): Bacteria > Pseudomonadati > Pseudomonadota > Gammaproteobacteria > Enterobacterales > Enterobacteriaceae > Salmonella > Salmonella sp. SAL04196. The sequence goes on along the minus strand of NZ_JBGDXE010000002.1, from coordinate 383,299 downwards.
GTGGCGTTTAGCTGACGGATCGCCGCCATATCGCGCACGCCATGAATCAGGGTAACGATAGATTTGCCGACGCTTTCGCGCAGTACATCTTCGCTGACTACGTTGGCGTCGGCCAGAGGGAACAGTAGCGCCGCCCGCAGCGTGTCGATATCCATACTCAGCGTGGAAAGAATTTCTACCATCTCCACGCCACGCCACAGCAACAGATCCGCATCCGGATGTCCTTGTGTCTGTTGCAGGCAATACGCCCAGGTTTCGGCTAAGCGCTCACACGACTGCTGGCTGGAAATTCCCAGGCTTGCGATCCACTTCTTCGGATCAAATTCACCAGCTTTATTAATATGTGCACTTCTTACCGCGACCATCGTCCTCTCCTTAAGGGACCAGGCCTACCGAAGTCGGTAAGCCGGTAATCATTACATGCGCTCGAACAGAACCATTGATTCCAGATGTCCTGTGTGCGGGAACATGTCGAGCATCGCTAAACGCGTAACCTCATATCCCGCATTGACCAGCGCTTCACTATCGCGCGCCAGCGTCGCCGGGTTACAGGATACATAAACAATGCGAATAGGTTTTAATTTTATAATATGTCGCATCACTCCTGTAGCCCCCGCACGCGCAGGATCGAGTAAGACTTTGTCAAAGCCGTTTTTCGCCCACGGCTGCTTCGTGACATCTTCCTCCAGGTTCTCATGGAAGAATGTCACATTATGTAAACCATTGCGGATGGCGTTTTCACGGCCTTTTTCTACCAGCGCCGGAACGCCCTCAACCCCTACCACGCTTGCCGCGCACGTTGCCAGCGGCAGCGTAAAATTCCCCATTCCGCAGAACAGATCCAGGACACGATCCTCGGCGCGCACATCAAGCCACTCCAGCGCGCGTGCGACCATTTGCTGGTTTACCACCTCATTAACCTGAATAAAGTCTCGCGGACTGAAGGCTAAACGTAAGCCGTGCGAATCATACCAGGGCGCCTCGCCAGATACCGTTTCCAGTATCTCGCTAAACGGCGCCAGAAACAGAGACAATCCCTCAGAATGCGAAAAGCGTTCCAGTTTTTCTTTATCCGCCGCACTCAATGGCGCGGTATGGCGCAGAATCATCAGCGTACCGCTTCCCGCCTGTACCAGCTCAACATGCCCAAGATGTCGGGTGCCGTGTAAACTCGCCAGACACGCCCTGATTCGGGGCAGCAATGCTTCAAGCTGGGGCGCCAAAACAGGGCACTGTTCGACATTGACGATATCGCTGGAACCCGCTTTGCGAAATCCCATTTGCAGCGGTTTATCCGGCAGGCAATTCAGACTTAACCGCGCACGACGCCGATAACCCCAGGGCTCGCCGGCGATGATGTCATTCACCTCGTGTTTCATCAAACGCGCCAGCGCCGCGCTTTTGCTGCGTTGTTGCAGGGTGATGCTGACATGCTGTTGCTGACAACCGCCGCAGACGCCAAAATGCGGGCAGCGCGGCGTTTCTCGTTCCGGGCTATCATTCAAACGGCGCGAAACGCGTGCGCGGGCAAATTGCTTTTTATCTTCTGTAAGAATGACTTCTGCGCTTTCCTCAGGCAATAAACCGGGGATAAACAGCGCCTTTCCGTTATGACGGGCTACGCCCTGACCAAATGAATCGAGGTCATTGACTTTAACGGTTATGATCTGACGCGTCGTCACGCGCCGTTTTGCAGAGTAGAATTGCGCCATCGACCAGCTTTTTCTCAATTTAACAGTGTGACCCTAATTGTCCCATAACGGAACTCCATGACCAACTACAGCCTGCGCGCACGCATGATGATTCTGATCCTGGCCCCGACCGTCCTGATAGGTTTGCTGCTCAGTATCTTTTTTGTAGTGCACCGCTATAACGACCTGCAGCGTCAACTGGAAGATGCCGGCGCCAGTATTATTGAACCGCTCGCCGTCTCCAGCGAATATGGTATGAACTTACAAAACCGGGAGTCTATCGGCCAACTTATCAGCGTCCTGCACCGCAGACACTCTGATATTGTGCGGGCGATTTCCGTTTATGACGATCATAACCGTCTGTTTGTAACGTCTAATTTCCATCTGGACCCCTCACAGATGCAGCTTCCCGCCGGAGCGCCGTTTCCACGTCGTCTGAGCGTCGATCGCCACGGCGATATTATGATTCTGCGCACTCCGATTATCTCGGAGAGCTATTCGCCGGACGAGTCAGCCATTGCCGACGCGAAAAATACCAAAAATATGCTGGGGTATGTGGCGCTTGAACTGGATCTCAAGTCGGTAAGGCTACAGCAATACAAAGAGATTTTTATCTCCAGCGTGATGATGCTTTTTTGTATTGGCATTGCGCTGATCTTTGGCTGGCGGCTTATGCGCGATGTCACCGGGCCTATCCGTAATATGGTGAATACCGTTGACCGCATTCGCCGCGGACAACTGGATAGCCGTGTGGAAGGATTTATGCTGGGCGAACTGGACATGCTGAAAAACGGCATTAATTCCATGGCGATGTCGCTTGCCGCCTATCACGAAGAGATGCAGCATAATATCGATCAGGCCACTTCGGACCTGCGTGAAACCCTTGAGCAGATGGAAATCCAAAACGTTGAGCTGGATCTGGCGAAAAAGCGTGCCCAGGAAGCGGCGCGTATTAAGTCGGAGTTCCTGGCGAACATGTCTCACGAACTGCGAACGCCGCTGAACGGCGTCATTGGCTTTACCCGCCTGACATTAAAAACGGAGCTGAACCCCACCCAGCGTGACCATCTGAACACCATTGAGCGTTCCGCGAATAATCTGCTGGCAATCATTAATGACGTGCTCGATTTCTCCAAGCTGGAAGCCGGTAAGCTCATTCTGGAAAGTATCCCTTTTCCACTGCGCAACACGCTGGATGAAGTGGTTACGCTGCTGGCCCACTCGTCGCATGATAAAGGGCTGGAGTTGACGTTAAATATTAAAAACGACGTCCCGGATAATGTGATTGGCGACCCGCTGCGCCTGCAACAGGTCATTACTAATCTGGTGGGTAATGCCATTAAGTTCACCGAGAGTGGCAATATCGATATTCTGGTAGAAAAGCGGGCGCTCAGTAACACCAAAGTACAGATTGAAGTGCAGATCCGCGATACGGGGATCGGCATTCCAGAACGCGACCAGTCGCGACTGTTTCAGGCGTTTCGCCAGGCCGATGCCAGTATTTCTCGCCGTCACGGCGGCACCGGGCTTGGGCTGGTGATTACGCAAAAGCTGGTCAACGAAATGGGCGGGGATATCTCTTTCCACAGCCAGCCTAATCGCGGCTCGACCTTCTGGTTTCATATTAATCTTGATCTTAACCCAAATGTTATTATTGACGGGCCGTCGACCGCATGTCTGGCTGGAAAACGGCTGGCTTATGTCGAACCGAATGCTACCGCCGCGCAATGTACCCTGGATCTACTGAGCGACACGCCGGTGGAGGTGGTTTACAGCCCGACCTTCTCCGCGCTGCCGTTAGCGCACTACGATATTATGATTTTGAGCGTTCCGGTGACCTTCCGCGAGCCGCTCACCATGCAGCATGAACGTCTGGCGAAAGCGGCGTCAATGACGGACTTTCTACTGCTGGCGCTACCTTGCCATGCGCAAATTAACGCCGAAAAGCTGAAACAAGGAGGCGCGGCGGCCTGTCTGTTAAAACCATTGACGTCAACGCGCCTGTTGCCAGCGCTGACGGAATATTGCCAGTTGAATCACCATCCTGAACCGCTGCTAATGGATACCAGTAAAATCACCATGACGGTTATGGCGGTTGATGATAATCCCGCCAATCTGAAGCTTATCGGCGCGTTACTGGAAGATAAAGTCCAGCACGTAGAGCTTTGTGATAGCGGACATCAGGCGGTGGATCGGGCGAAACAAATGCAGTTTGATCTGATTTTGATGGATATTCAGATGCCAGATATGGACGGCATACGCGCCTGCGAATTGATTCACCAGCTTCCTCATCAGCAGCAAACACCGGTTATTGCCGTTACGGCACATGCGATGGCCGGGCAAAAAGAGAAGTTGCTCAGCGCGGGCATGAACGACTATCTGGCTAAACCGATAGAAGAAGAGAAGTTGCATAATCTGTTGCTGCGCTATAAACCCGGCGCCAACGTAGCAGCGCGCCTGATGGCGCCGGAACCGGCTGAATTTATCTTCAATCCGAATGCGACGCTCGACTGGCAGCTTGCGCTCCGCCAGGCTGCCGGTAAGCCCGATCTGGCGCGGGATATGCTGCAAATGCTGATTGATTTTCTGCCGGAAGTGCGCAACAAAATTGAAGAACAACTGGTGGGAGAAAATCCCAACGGTCTGGTCGATCTGGTCCATAAGCTACACGGGAGCTGCGGCTATAGCGGCGTACCGCGGATGAAGAACCTTTGCCAGCTTATTGAGCAACAGCTTCGCAGCGGCGTCCACGAAGAGGAGCTGGAGCCTGAGTTTCTGGAGCTGCTGGATGAGATGGATAATGTCGCGCGTGAAGCGAAGAAGATATTGGGCTGATATTCGCCGGATGGCGGCATGACCGCCTTATCCGGCCTACAACTCAGCGTAACTGTTGCCCCGCTTTCAGCGTTGCAGCCACGTTGCGCGCGGTCATTCGTACGTTTTCACTCGCATTCTTCAGCGCGTCCTCCAGCGTACAGATGGTATAAATCACGCTGAAAACGGCATCAAGCCCATGTTCATGAACCACGCCAACATCCGCCGTCAGGCTACCCGCAATACCAATTACCGGCTTGTTATACCGTTTGGCGATGTTTGCCACGCCAATAGGGACTTTACCGTGAATGGTCTGGCTGTCGATGCGCCCCTCGCCGGTGATGACTAAATCAGCATCCGCAAGACACGCTTCCAGATGAAGCGCATCGGTGACAATCTCAATACCACGCCGTAGCTGCGCGCCGCAAAACGCGTATAACGCCGCCCCCATGCCGCCTGCCGCGCCGCCGCCTGCCAGATCCAACACATCGACATGCAGATCGCGGACAATCAAATGCGCATAGCGAGTCAATGCCGTATCCAGGCGTTCAATCATTTCCGGCGTCGCCCCTTTTTGCGGACCAAAAACCGCAGACGCGCCCTCTTTGCCGGTAAGGGGATTCGTGACATCGCAGGCGACCTCTATATGACACGCCGACAAACGCTTATCCAGGCCGCTGATATCAATGCTGGCGAGTGTTTCCAGCCCAATGCCGCCTTGCACAATATCATTGCCCTGCGCATCCCGTAGCCTGGCCCCCAGCGCCTGCACCATCCCCGCGCCGCCATCGTTGGTGGCGCTACCGCCGATACCAATAATGATATGCTCAACGCCCGCATCCAGCGCATGACGGATCAGCTCGCCGGTTCCCCATGATGTGGTCTTCAACGGATCGCGTTGCGCGGGCGGTACCTGCTCCAGCCCACTGGCGGCCGCCATTTCAATGAACGCGGAACGCGCATCGCCGGAAAGCCCATAAAACGCATTGACGCGATGCCCCAACGGCCCGGTGACCTCAACATGCACGATTCGACCCGCCGTCGCTTCAACCATCGCTTCGACAGTACCTTCTCCGCCATCAGCCAGCGGTAATTTCAGGTAATCGGCGTCAGGCCAGATCTCGCGAAATCCTTGTTCAATGGCGGTCGCTACCTCAAGAGCACTCAAACTTTCCTTATACGAGTCTGGTGCGATCACTATTTTCATAAGTCGTCCTTACGCATGTTGATCCTGTTAAGCATACACCCAGAGAAGGACCGGTTCCTTACGGAACCGGCTCTGACTTAACGCACCATGCAAGGACGCTTATTATCAAACGTCCAGCCAGGAATTAAGTACTGCATTCCCATCGCGTCGTCACGCGCGCCTAAGCCATGCTTTTGATAAAGCTCATGCGCTTTCATCACCTGATCCATATCGAGCTCAACGCCCAGCCCCGGTTTGGTCGGTACTTGCACCATGCCGCCTTTAATTTCAAACGGTTCTTTAGTCAGACGTTGGTTGCCTTCCTGCCAGATCCAGTGGGTATCGATCGCGGTGATCTTGCCCGGCGCCGCCGCGGCAACATGGGTAAACATCGCCAACGAAATATCAAAGTGGTTGTTAGAGTGCGAGCCCCAGGTCAGACCGAACTCATGACACATTTGCGCCACGCGTACAGAGCCTTGCATAGTCCAGAAGTGCGGGTCCGCCAGCGGGATATCGACGGATTGCAGCGACAGCGTATGCCCCATTTGACGCCAGTCGGTCGCTATCATATTGGTGGCCGTCGGTAATCCAGTCGCGCGACGGAATTCCGCCATCACTTCACGTCCGGAAAAACCCTGCTCCGCGCCGCACGGATCTTCTGCATAGGCCAGAGAACCTTTCAGGTATTTACCAATGCTGATCGCTTCGTTCAGCGACCAGGCACCGTTTGGATCGAGCGTGACGCGCGCTTGTGGGAAACGTTTCGCCAGCGCCACGATTGACTCGGCCTCTTCTTCGCCCGCCAGCACGCCGCCTTTCAGTTTGAAGTCGTTGAAGCCGTATTTTTCATAGGCGGCTTCCGCCAGACGCACTACCGTTTCCGGCGTCATCGCCTCTTCATGGCGCAGACGATACCAGTCGCATTGCTCATCCGGCTGGCTCTGATACGGCAGCGGCGTGGCCTTGCGATTGCCGACAAAGAACAGATAACCCAGCATTTCGACTTCGCTGCGCTGCTGACCGTCGCCTAACAGCGAAGCGACGTTGACGCCCAGATGTTGGCCTAAAAGGTCAAGCATTGCCGCTTCAATACCAGTCACCACATGGATAGTGGTACGGAGATCGAACGTTTGTAAACCGCGTCCGCCCGCATCGCGATCGGCAAACTGGTTGCGAACGGCGGTCAGGACATTTTTATATTCACCCAGCGTTTTTCCCACCACCAGTGGGATCGCATCTTCCAGCGTTTTGCGAATTTTTTCGCCGCCCGGAATCTCGCCAACCCCGGTATGACCGGAGTTATCTTTAATAATGACGATGTTGCGCGTGAAGAACGGGGCATGCGCGCCGCTCAGGTTCATCAGCATACTGTCATGGCCCGCAACCGGGATAACCTGCATTTCAGTCACTACAGGCGTCGTAAATTGAGTACTCATAACTGTGTCCTTATTCAGAATTAGTGACGACCAAAAACAGGGCGTTTGCGGTCAAAAGTCCAGCCGGGGATCAGGTATTGCATCGGGCCTGCATCATTACGCGCGCCGCCTGGCAGCGTTTTATACGCGTCATGCGCTTTTCGCACCTGTTCCCAGTCAAGCTCCACGCCCAGTCCTGGCGCATCCGGAACGGCAATTTTGCCGTTTTTAATTTCCAGCGGATTTTTAGTCAGGCGGCAATCGCCCTCCTGCCAGATCCAGTGCGTATCAATAGCGGTGGGTTTGCCTGGCGCCGCCGCGCCGACATGGGTAAACATCGCCAGTGAAATATCAAAATGGTTATTCGAATGGCAGCCCCAGGTTAGCCCCCAGTCATCGCACAGTTGCGCCACGCGAACGGCGCCGGTGAGAGTCCAGAAATGCGGGTCGGCAAGAGGAATGTCTACCGCATTGAGCATCGCCGCGTGTCCCATTTCACGCCAGTTGGTGGCAATCATATTGGTCGCTACCGGCAGTCCTGTAGCACGGCGGAACTCCGCCATGACTTCACGACCAGAGAATCCTTGCTCCGCGCCGCACGGATCTTCCGCGTAGGTCAGTACATCATTCAGCCCTTTGCACAACGCAATGGCTTCATCCAGTAGCCAGGCGCCGTTCGGATCCACGGTAATACGCGCGTCCGGGAAGCGTTTTTTTAGCGCGCGAACGGTATCAATCTCTTGTTCGCCCGGCAGCACGCCGCCCTTGAGTTTAAAATCTTTAAAACCGTAGCGATCCTGAGACGCTTCCGCCAGCCGCACGACCGCGTCGCTGTTCAGCGCTTCCTGATGGCGCAGACGGTACCATTCATGACTGCCCGGCGTGCTTTCCAGATACGGCAGATCGGTTTTAGTACGATCGCCAATATAGAAGAGATAGCCTAACACGGTGACGGCATCGCGCTGTTTACCGGGTCCTAACAGTTCACAGACCGGCACATTAAGCGCCTGTCCCAGTAGATCAAGCAGCGCCGCTTCCAAAGCCGCCACCGCGTTAACCCGCAGTTCAAACGTCCATGCGCCTTTACCAAAGGTGTCAAAATCAGCGGCCTGGTTGCCTTTATGCACCTGCTGCACCACTTTGTTCAGGCGGGCGACTTCCTGGCCTAATACCATCGGAATAGCATCGACCAGCGTCTGATAAATCACTTCTCCGCCCGGCGCCTCACCGACGCCAGTATGCCCGGCGTTATCGGTGAGGACGACGATGTTACGGGTGAAGTACGCGTTATGCGCGCCGCCGATGTTGAGTAGCATACTGTCATGTCCGGCAACCGGAATGACCTTCATGTCCGTAATAACGGGACTGGATTGCGTTGTCATGATAATTGTCCTGCGACAGGTTTCAGTTCAATACGCTTAATATCGCCTACCAGCACCAGATAGCTGATGATGGCCACCAGGGCATGTACGCCGACATAGATCAACGCGCCGTTGAAGGAACCGGTGGTGCCAACGATGTAACCAATCGCGATTGGCGTCACAATACCGGAGATATTGCCGAACATATTAAACAAGCCGCCGGAAAGACCGCTGATCTCTTTCGGCGCGGTATCCGCCATTACTGCCCAGCCCAACGCGCCGATACCTTTACCGAAGAAGGCCAACGCCATAAAGCCGATGATCATCCATTCCACGTTCACATAGTTACAGAACACCATAACCATTGACAGCAACATCCCCAGCACAATCGGCGTCTTGCGCGCGATATTCAGGGAGCCAGTACGACGCATCAGCCAGTCGGAAATGATGCCGCCCAACACGCCGCCGATAAAGCCGCAGACCGCAGGAACCGAGGCGACAAAGCCCGCTTTGAGAATCGACATGCCGCGCGCCTGGACCAAATAGACCGGGAACCAGGTAATAAAGAAATAGGTCAATGCGTTAATACAGTACTGACCGATGTAAACGCCAATCATCATACGAGAGCCCAGCAGCTGTTTGATCTGGCCCCATTTGACGCTAAACGGTACTTTCGCTTTGGTGTCTTTCTGATCCATATTGATCAGCGCGCCGCCTTCTGCGATGTACTCCAACTCTTTCTTATTTACGCCCGGATGGTTATTTGGTTCATGGATAACTTTCAACCAGATAAAGCTGATGATGATCCCTAACCCGCCCATAAAGAAGAAGACATGCGACCAGCCCACTTCGTGCGTCAGCCAACCCATAATCGGCGCGAAAATAACCGTGGCAAAGTATTGCGCGGAGTTAAAGATGGCCACTGCCGTTCCCCTCTCCTGCGCCGGGAACCAGGCTGCAACGATGCGACTGTTGCCCGGGAAAGAAGGCGATTCCGCCAGACCAACCAGGAAACGAAGCGTAAAGAGGGCGACAATAATGCCGAAACCACTAAAGATATCGACAAAACCCTGCAACAGGGTGAAGACTGACCAAATGAAAATAGACCAGAAATAGACGCGTTTGGAACCAAAGCGGTCCAGCAGCCAGCCGCCCGGGATCTGCCCGATAACATAGGCCCATGAAAAAGCAGAAAAAACATAGCCCATGCCTACCGGATCAAGGCCGATATCTTTGGCCATTTCTGAGCCGGCAATGGACAATGTGGCGCGGTCGCCGTAGTTGAAGGATGTGACGATAAACAGCATCACCACTATCCAGTAGCGGGCGTTCGTGCGTTTCTCCGCACTACTCGCCGCGTGACTTAATGAACTCATTGTTGCACTCCTGAAATTTCGCGTTAGCTACGCTCACTCTGAACTGCACAACCGGTAGGGAATCAGAGATAACGTTTCCTTGTTGCAGCTTTTATTAGGTCGTTTGCTTTGCACGCTGCATGCTTTTATTCACTGGCAGGAGAAGTATAAAAAGCGCGCCACACACACTCACCGTGCAACAACACAGTATTTTGGCGATGAATTACGCCTGTTTATGGCAAAAGCCCAGGACAGTGGAAGCCACTTCACGGAAATGAAATCAGAAGGCGCCAGGCGTCGACGCAGGAGGAGTAAAAAGAGAAGAATGTGAAACAGGTCGCTTGATTACATGAAAACGCCCGTAAAAAACTGCCGCTTTTGCGGGCATATGCCCAAAGCTAACACGATTCAGTTACTTTACACTGTATACAGGTCGTGATTTTGCTTACTGGCAACGCAAGCAAACGAAAAGGTACCCTCCCGTAGGGGGAGGGATTTACCTCAGGAAAGTAAAGTTCCCCAGTTTTCAACCCAGGGATTGGACTGGCTCTCCGGCTCCGGATGTTCGCTGGCGTCAATGAATAGCATCTCCCCCACCCGCTGCGCGCTTTGCTCCTGCAACAGGGCATCAAACTGTTTGCCGCCATTACAGAAATTGGGGTAGCTGCTATCACCTAGCGCAATCACCCCGTAACGCAGGTTTGGTTGAAAACCGACTGTATCTTTAATGCCGTGAAAGAGCGGCGCAATGCTATCCGGTAGATCGCCCTGCCCGGTCGTCGAGGTAACGACCAGCGCAACCTTATCCTGATATTGCTGCCAGTCGGACAGTTCAGGATCTTCAAACACGGTCGCGCTGTGGCCCTGTCTGGCGAGGATCGCTTCCGCTTCTTCCGCCACCAGCAGTGAGTTGCCATACATGGTCCCGACAAAAATACCAATTTCCGCCATTATGCGTATCTCCCTGAATTATGCCTGATGAGTCTCATCCTGCCGGGACGCCGCCGTAAACTCAACCCTTTCATTGTCAGGGAGAAGTCCACGCCAGCCAAACTGTGTCAGCGCCTGCATCCAGGTTTCATCCAACCCGGCCTGAATCATCAACGGCTGTCCGGTGAAGGGGTGCGTCAGTTCAAGCCGACTGGCATGAAGCATCAGGCGACGACAGGCAAAATGTTCCGCTGCGCTGCGGTTTTGTCGCAAATCGCCATGCTTGCTGTCGCCGATGATAGGATGACGCAGATGCGCCAGATGACGGCGAAGCTGGTGCTTGCGTCCCGTTTTTGGTTCCAGCTCAACCAGACCATAACGCGTGGTGGGATAACGTCCGGTCGGCACCGCCATTTCGACCGTCGCCAGTCCGCGATACTGCGTTACAGCCGGCTGGGGCGCTTTATCCTCGCGGGCGAATTTATCAGCAATTTTATCGCGCTCTTCCACCAGCGGATAATCCAGTACTGCGTCATCCATCAGCCAGCCGCGCACAATGGCATGGTAGCGTTTACGGATGTGGTGCTGCTCGAACTGCTGCGCCAGACGGCGTCCCGCTTCGCTGGACAGCCCCATTAACAGTACGCCCGACGTGGGTCTGTCGAGACGGTGGGCGGTAAAAACATGCTGGCCGATTTGGTCGCGCACCGTTTGCATGACCACGACTTTTTCGTCGCGATCCAGCCAGCTCCGGTGAACAAGCCAGCCTGCGGGTTTATTCACGGCAACCAGCCACGGGTCTTGATAGAGGATCTCCAGCATCAGGATTTATCGCGGACGAATAGCGCATCCAGATCCTGCAAAACCGCCAGGATCGCCTCCCTCTGCGGATGATCCGCCGCCAGCGCCATTTCATAATAAGGGGCGACGGCAAACGCCTCGGGCAGTGGCTGCGCATTATCAAGTAGGGTATGCATACGTGGGATCAATACCCATTGCAGCCATTCCAGCGGTTCCATGGTATCCATAAAAAATGGTTGGGTGCTGGTAAACAGGTGCGCCTGCGGCGCATCCAGCCGCCAGTGGCGATGCTCGCGCAGCAGCGTTTCAAGCGCATGTAACTGCTGACGCACACGGTCATGAGTCGTCATGTTAAAAACCTCAATGATGAAAATCTGGCGCGAAGAATAACAAAAAAAAGGGAGCACTGTATAAACAGTGCTCCCGGTTCGTTTCGCAGCATTCCAGCTACTTTTCGTGCTCCCTGCTCATCCGTGACAACTTTTCCTGTGACCTTACGGCCTGTTCATCCTGAACGTTTGCATCCTGCGCACATCGCCCGATGTGATAGCTTCTTCCTGAAGCGTCCCTGGTCATCCAGACCCGCCGAACATCCTGATCGGCTCTCGTTCTCCGTCCTGGAGGTGTCCTTTAACGCATCCTGCGCTTTCCACTTTGCTTCATCCTGAAGCCTTTCCTTGTAACACCATCCTGGCGTGTCCTGCTGAAGCGTCATCATCCTGACGTTCGCTTCGTTGTACGACTCCCTGTCGACGAAGATAGAATCGCCTGTTTCACCTTGTCTTACAAGACACCTACAGACAATACCTTAAGTAAATTTTCATATGAAAGTGCGCAAAAACATTTTAACAGGTTGTTTTATATAGACTTACATAAGAAAACGGGACTCAGTATCCGCTGATATCCTGGCGATCTCCTACAGACTTTGTAAGAGATCTCTCACACCTGTTAGGGCAAACGATTACAGAAGAGGATTAAGTTGCGTAAGGAATTCCGCAAGCGTTGCGGCAAGAACGGTACGATTGCGGGTGCCCAGCGTTTCTTTAATCACCTCGCCGGACAGATTACAGACCGAAATGACCTCAAGCTCATTTTCCTGCGTCGCAATAAAAAGCGTGGGAGGAAGCTTGAGCCGCTTTTGCGTGACCAGGTGGCCTATCAGATTTTCCTGCACGCGCCGAAAGTCATCCTGACTCCAGGTTTGCAGTAGCGTAAGCTTTTCATCCGCGAACTGCGCGGGCATGTCGCCAGCAAACTGCGTGGTGTAAAACGCGTGGAGCGCAGGTTGTACCATAATATCGAAGGCGCGTTCAACCGCGTTTACATTTTCTTCGCCTTCAAAAGGTTGCGGCTGCCAGTAAACGGCATCGCGGGTTGAAGAAATAATGCACGGAGAAGGTACGCCATACAGTTCTTCGCTCAACGGCCAGCTACCGTGTTTTTCTTGCCACGCGTCGCAGTAACGCGTCGTAAAGGCTTTCAATGCCTGCGCTGTCAGTTCGTCCACCAGTTTCTCTCTTCATAAAAGCCAGGATACACTTGGCGCATAGTGTATCTGGTTTATGACGGTGAAACATGTCTTCTTATGAAAACCATCAGGCTCTCGATGGCCTGACTCTCGGAAAATCAACGGATTACCGGGACAATTATGACGCCAGCCTGCTGCAGGGCGTACCGCGCAGTTTGAATCGCGACCCGCTCGGATTAACAGCCGATAATTTGCCGTTCCACGGCGCGGATATCTGGACGTTGTATGAACTTTCCTGGCTTAACAGCCGTGGTCTTCCGCAGGTCGCCGTCGGGCATGTCGAACTGGATTACACCAGCGTTAATTTAATCGAATCCAAAAGCTTTAAACTGTATCTGAACAGCTTTAACCAGACGCGCTTTGACACCTGGGAGACGGTGCGCCAGACGCTGGAGCGCGATCTGCGCGCCTGCGCGCAGGGCAACGTTAGCGTGAGGCTTCATCGTCTTGATGAGCTGGAAGGACAGCCTGTCGCCCATTTCCACGGCACCTGTATTGACGATCAGGATATCAGTATCGACAACTACCAGTTTACTACCGACTATCTGCAACATGCGGTCAGCGGCGAGAAGCAAGTAGAGGAGACGCTGGTCAGTCATCTGCTGAAATCCAACTGCCTGATCACCCACCAACCGGACTGGGGCTCAATACAAATTCAGTATCGCGGGCGCAAAATCGACAGGGAAAAACTGCTGCGTTATCTGGTCTCCTTCCGTCACCATAATGAATTTCACGAGCAGTGCGTAGAGCGTATTTTTAATGACATTCTGCGCTTCTGCCAGCCGGAAACGTTAAGCGTTTATGCGCGCTATACCCGCCGCGGCGGGCTGGACATTAATCCCTGGCGCAGCAATGCCGATTTTGTGCCCGCCACGGGCAGGCTGGCGCGTCAGTAATCTTTTTTGTCAATTTTGCGTGCCGGATTGCGCATGTAAGGTTGTGAAAGGTCATCAGCCAGGGCTATTGTAATCAACAGGGAATGGCGTGTTGCGTCCCATAAGGAGTTTACTTGATTACACATATTAGCCCGCTTGGCTCAATGGATATGTTGTCGCAACTGGAAGTGGACATGCTGAAACGCACGGCCAGTAGCGACCTGTATCAACTGTTTCGTAACTGTTCACTTGCCGTTCTTAACTCCGGCAGCCTGACCGACAACAGCAAAGAGCTGCTGTCCCGCTTTGAAAATTTCGATATTAACGTGCTGCGCCGCGAGCGCGGCGTGAAGCTGGAATTGATTAATCCGCCTGAAGACGCCTTTGTTGACGGGCGGATTATTCGTGCGCTACAGGCTAACCTGTTCGCGGTGCTGCGCGACATTCTCTTTGTGAATGGGCAGATCCACAATGCCGGTCGTTTCCAGCATCTGGATCTTGAAAGCTCAACACATATCACCAATCTGGTGTTCTCCATTTTGCGCAACGCCCGGGCGCTGCACGTCGGCGAAGCGCCAAACATGGTGGTATGCTGGGGCGGCCACTCAATTAACGAAAACGAGTACCTGTATGCCCGTCGCGTCGGCACACAGTTGGGATTACGCGAGCTGAACATCTGCACCGGCTGCGGCCCTGGGGCGATGGAAGCCCCCATGAAGGGCGCGGCGGTCGGTCACGCGCAGCAGCGTTATAAAGACAGCCGCTTTATCGGCATGACTGAACCTTCCATTATTGCGGCTGAACCGCCTAACCCGCTGGTGAACGAACTGATCATCATGCCGGATATCGAAAAACGCCTGGAAGCGTTCGTCCGTATCGCACACGGTATCATCATCTTCCCGGGCGGCGTGGGTACGGCGGAAGAGCTGCTTTATTTGCTGGGGATTCTGATGAATCCAGCCAATAAAAATCAGGTGCTGCCGCTGATCCTGACCGGACCAAAAGAGAGCGCCGATTACTTCCGCGTGCTGGATGAGTTTATTACCCATACGCTGGGCGAAGCGGCCCGCCGTCATTACCGCATCATCATTGACGATGCGGCGGAGGTAGCGCGGCTGATGAAGAAAGCGATGCCGCAAGTGAAAGAGAATCGCCGCGATACCGGCGACGCCTATAGTTTTAACTGGTCGATGCGTATTGCACCGGATCTGCAGGTGCCGTTTGAGCCGTCGCATGAGAATATGGCCAACCTGAAACTGTACCCGGATCAGCCGGTTGAAATTCTGGCGGCGGATCTGCGGCGCGCCTTCTCCGGTATTGTCGCGGGGAACGTGAAGGAGGTCGGGATACGCGCCATTGAAGCTAATGGTCCGTATAAAATCCACGGCGATCGAGAGATGATGCGTCGCATGGACGATCTGCTGCAGGGATTCGTCGCGCAGCATCGTATGAAATTGCCAGGTTCCGCCTACATCCCCTGTTACGAGATCTGCGCTTAGCGCTTATGCCCGGTTGCCGCCAGCAGCCGGGCGCTTCCCCCATTCCTTTCATTGCGGTATGGCGATTAACGTATGCCTTCATTTTTTATGATGATCATCAGAGGCATAGCCCGCATTGTTTTATAAACACCATTTATAATTCACCATAAATAGATTGCCAGGCAAACGTTTACCTCACTCCTCTTACCGTGATTTATCGGTTCAAACTCTTATTCTTCGCCAGAATTCACTAAAAACCTTGATTTTTATAGTCAAACCTCCGTATCTTGCGCCCCAATCTTTCCGGCCTTATATCGTTAATGGTAGCCTTCGCGCCCGGAAATTCGTTATGACGTTTTTTTTATAGATTAATGGTCCAAATTTATCCATGTAAGAAGCGGATTATTGCATTTGAGATCGGGATCACTGATAGATTCATCACTTAAATGTATCTTTCCGCCCGAAAATTATTACGGCGAAAAATTATATAAAAAGCGTCCCTAAGCAGATTTCATTTTACGATCAGGTCTTTTTTCATTGGATTAGACCAGCAACCTGATTTTTAGCATCCTCCAGGAGAAATAGATGGAAACCACTCAGACCAGCACTATTGCTTCGATTGACTCTCGAAGCGCATGGCGCAAAACGGATACCATGTGGATGCTGGGCCTTTACGGCACGGCAATCGGCGCGGGCGTTCTGTTCCTGCCGATCAACGCAGGCGTCGGCGGCATGATTCCGCTCATCATCATGGCGATTCTCGCTTTCCCGATGACCTTTTTCGCACACCGTGGTTTAACCCGCTTCGTGCTGTCCGGTAAAAACCCGGGTGAAGACATCACTGAAGTCGTTGAGGAACACTTCGGTATCGGCGCAGGTAAACTGATTACCCTGCTCTACTTCTTCGCGATTTACCCCATCCTGCTGGTTTACAGCGTGGCGATTACTAATACCGTGGAAAGCTTCCTGACCCACCAGTTAGCGATTAATCCGCCGCCGCGGGCGATTCTTTCCCTGATCCTGATTGTTGGCATGATGACCATCGTGCGCTTCGGCGAGCAAATGATCGTTAAGGCGATGAGTATCCTGGTATTCCCGTTCGTCGCTGCGCTGATGCTGCTGGCCTTGTACCTGATCCCGCAGTGGAACGGCGCGGCGCTGGAAACGCTGTCCTTTGATTCCGCCGCGTCTACCGGTAACGGTCTGTGGATGACGCTGTGGCTGGCGATTCCGGTGATGGTTTTCTCTTTCAACCACTCCCCGATCATCTCCTCCTTCGCGGTTGCGAAGCGTGAAGAGTACGGTGAAGGCGCTGAGAAGAAATGTTCTAAAATTCTGGCCTTCGCCCACATCATGATGGTGCTGACCGTGATGTTCTTCGTCTTCAGCTGCGTGCTGAGCCTGACGCCGGCAGATCTGGCGGCGGCAAAAGAGCAGAACATCTCTATTCTGTCTTACCTGGCGAACCACTTTAACGCGCCGATCATCGCCTGGATGGCGCCGATCATTGCGATGATTGCTATCACCAAATCCTTCCTCGGCCACTACCTGGGCGCGCGTGAAGGCTTTAACGGTATGGTGATTAAATCGCTGCGTGGTAAAGGTAAATCCATCGAAATCAACAAACTGAATAAAATTACCGCGCTGTTCATGCTGGTCACCACCTGGATTGTGGCGACGCTGAACCCCAGCATCCTGGGCATGATTGAAACCCTGGGCGGCCCGATCATCGCGATGATTCTGTTCCTGATGCCGATGTATGCCATCCAGAAAGTACCGGCAATGCGTAAGTACAGCGGTCATATCAGCAACGTATTCGTTGTGATTATGGGCCTGATTGCCATCTCCGCTATTTTCTACTCACTGTTCAGCTAAGTCCTTTAGCGCCGCTTACCGCGGCGCTTCTCTATGATACAACCGCAATGGATGCCCTATGATTAGCGTATTCGATATTTTTAAAATCGGCATTGGCCCTTCCAGTTCTCACACCGTCGGACCAATGAAAGCAGGCAAGCAGTTCACGGACGATCTGATTGCCCGCCATATCCTTACAGATGTCACCCGCGTCGTGGTGGATGTCTACGGCTCTCTGTCATTGACGGGTAAAGGCCACCACACTGATATCGCCATTATTATGGGCCTGGCGGGGAATCTGCCGGACACCGTCGATATCGACGCCATTCCGTCCTTTATCCAGGATGTGAACACCCATGGGCGTTTACTACTGGCCAATGGGCAGCATGAAGTCGAATTTCCGGTCGATAAATGCATGAATTTCCACGCCGACAACCTGTCTCTGCATGAAAACGGGATGCGTATTACCGCGCTGGCGGGCGATAAGGTGCTCTACAGCCAAACCTACTACTCCATTGGCGGCGGCTTTATCGTCGATGAAGAGCACTTTGGTTTGACGAATAGCGAACCTGTTAACGTGCCGTACCCTTACAAAACCGCCGCGGATTTACAGCGTCACTGCCAGGAGACGGGTCTGTCGCTCTCCGGTCTGATGATGCAAAACGAACTGGCCCTGCACAGTAAAGAAGCGCTGGAGCAGCACTTCGCCAGGATCTGGGAGGTAATGCGCAGCGGTATTGAGCGCGGTATCACCACCGAGGGCGTATTGCCGGGCAAACTGCGCGTTCCGCGTCGCGCGGCGGCGCTGCGTCGGGTGCTGGTCAGTCAGGATAAGACCACCACCGATCCGATGGCGGTCGTCGACTGGATCAATATGTTCGCGCTGGCGGTGAACGAAGAGAATGCCGCAGGCGGACGAGTAGTCACTGCGCCGACTAACGGCGCATGTGGTATTGTTCCGGCGGTGCTGGCGTACTATGACAAGTTTATCCGCGAAGTAAATGCTAACTCACTTGCTCGCTATATGCTGGTCGCCAGCGCGATTGGCTCGCTGTATAAGATGAACGCCTCTATTTCCGGCGCCGAAGTGGGTTGTCAAGGAGAGGTCGGCGTGGCCTGTTCCATGGCGGCAGCGGGTCTGGCCGAGCTGCTGGGCGGTAGTCCGGCGCAGGTGTGTATCGCCGCAGAAATCGCCATGGAGCATAATCTGGGGTTAACTTGCGATCCGGTTGCCGGTCAGGTCCAGGTTCCCTGCATTGAGCGTAACGCGATTGCTTCAGTCAAAGCGGTCAACGCCGCGCGTATGGCGCTGCGCCGTACCAGCGAACCACGCGTATGCCTCGATAAAGTGATTGAGACCATGTACGAAACCGGTAAAGACATGAACGCTAAGTACCGCGAAACTTCGCGCGGCGGCCTGGCGATGAAGATCGTTACCTGCGATTAATTCTCAGCACATTTTAGGATCTGTAGGCCGGATAAGGCGCTCGCCGCCATCCGGCTTTTGTTGCCTGATGTCGCTTCGCTTATCAGGCCTACGGATAGCGCTATTTCGCAATGCTCGCCTCCCCCCGCCGTGAATGTTACCCTACGCGCAGGTTTGTAAGGGAGAACACCGTGGCTGCTCATCTGCTTATCGTCGACGCGCTCAATTTGATTCGCCGTATTCACGCCGTTCAGGGATCGCCCTGTGTGGAAACCTGCCAACACGCGCTCGATCAATTGATTATCCACAGCCAGCCAACCCATGCCGTAGCGGTATTTGATGACGACGCGCGCAGCAGCGGCTGGCGTCATCAGCGTTTGCCGGACTACAAAGCAGGACGTCCGCCGATGCCTGACGATTTACATAATGAAATGCCCGCCCTACGCGCCGCGTTTGAACAGCGCGGCGTACGCTGTTGGGCATCAGATGGTAATGAAGCTGACGATCTGGCGGCGACGCTGGCGCTAAAAGTTACCGAAGCCGGACACCAGGCAACCATTGTGTCAACCGATAAAGGCTATTGCCAGTTGCTCTCTCCGGGATTGCGCATTCGCGACTACTTCCAGAAACGCTGGCTGGACGCGCCGTTTATTGAAAAAGAGTTTGGCGTACTTCCCCGACAGTTGCCGGATTACTGGGGTCTGGCAGGAATCAGCAGTTCGAAAGTCCCCGGCGTTGCCGGTATCGGCCCCAAAAGCGCGACCCAGCTGTTGATTCAGTTTCAAAATCTGGAGGGAATTTACGCCCATCTGGACGAGGTGCCGGAAAAGTGGCGCAAAAAGCTTGAGACGCATAAAGAAATGGCATTTCTCTGCCGCGATATTGCACGTCTGCAAACCGATTTACATATTGACGGAAACTTACAGCAGCTACGGCTGGCGCGGTAGTTTTGTTGCCGGATGGCGGCGTGAACGCCTTATCCTGCCTACAGGACTGCACGAAATGTAGAGCGGATAAGCGCAGCGCCATCCGGCAAAATTACCAGGCGATATGATACAATTCGACAATGTCCGCCAGACTCGCTTCACGCGGATTGCCGCCCGTACAGACATCATCGAACGCCGCCTGCGCCAGCGCCGGGATATCCTCTTTTCGAACGCCGACATCACGCAAATGCAGCGGAATTCCCACATCGCGATTTAACGCAAATACGGCTTCCACTGCGGCATTACGCGCCTCTTCAAGGCTCAATCCTTCTACCTTCACCCCCATCGCCCGGGCGATATCACGGAATTTCTCGTTGGTAGACCCGGCATTGAAACGCATCACATGCGGAAGCAAAATAGCATTCGCGACGCCGTGCGGCGTGTTGTAAAACGCGCCCAGCGGATGCGCCATCCCATGCACCAGTCCCAGCCCCACATTGGAAAACCCCATCCCGGCAACGTATTGCCCCAACGCCATCGCCTCACCGGCCTCTTTTTCTCCGGCTACGGCGCCGCGTAGCGCGCCAGCAATAATCTCAATGGCTTTGATATGTAATGCATCCGTCAGCGCCCATGCGGCCCGGGTAATATAGCCTTCAATAGCATGGGTTAGCGCATCCACGCCCGTTGCCGCTTTCAGCGCGGGCGGCATACCGTCCATCATATCGGCATCGATAAATGCCGCCTGCGGAATATCATGTGGATCGACACAAACGAATTTGCGCCGTTTCTCTTCATCGGTAATCACATAATTGATAGTGACTTCCGCCGCGGTTCCCGCCGTTGTCGGGATCGCCATAATCGGCACGCTGGGTTTACGGGTCGGCGATAGCCCTTCCAGACTGCGCACATCGGCAAATTCCGGATTGTTACTGATAATACCGATCGCTTTGCAGGTATCCTGCGGAGAACCGCCGCCAATGGCGATGAGATAGTCCGCGCCGCTTTGGGTAAAGACCTTAAGCCCTTCCTGGACAACGGAAATCGTAGGATTAGGGATCACGCCCGCATAGATTTCCCACGCCAGCCCTGCGGCATCCATTCTGCTTGTCACTTTATCGACCACACCGCATTGCACCAGCGTTTTATCCGTAACAATCAGCGCTTTATGATAACCGCGGCGCGTCACCTCATCGGTTAATGCGTCCACCGCTCCCCGGCCAAACCATGCCGTTTCATTCAGAATCATTCTGTTCGCCATCGCCTGTCTCCTGACATCACTCTTCAATACGTAATCCGTAAGTTTTAAATTTCTCCAGTACGATAGCGATCGCCTCGTCATCCAGTACCGGTACCGGATCGACAATGGCCAGCGTACTTAAATAGAGCTGCGCCAGCACTTCCACTTCATGCGCCAGCCACAATGCTTTGTCTAAATTGTCTTCACAAGCGATAAGCCCGTGATGCTGTAACAGCGTCGCTTTACGATTTTTAAGCGCCACAGCAACATGGTCAGAAAGTTCGCGGGTGCCAAAAGTGGCGTAGGGCGCGCAGGGAATAGAGTTTCCCCCAGCGGCGGCAATCATGTAGTGAATTGCCGGAATCGGGCGATTCAGGATCGAGACTGCCGTACAATGGACAGCGTGGTTATGTACCACGGCATTGGCGTCAGGGCGCGTCTGGTATGCCGCCATATGAAAACGCCACTCGCTGGAAGGCAGTTTGCCCTGCTCATGCTGACCGTCTGCATCAATAAAGACAATGTGCGACTCTGTCAGCTTCTCGTAGGGGATCCCCGTCGGCGTAATCAGCATTCCGCCCTGATAACGTACGCTCACGTTACCTGCCGTCCCCTGATTTAACCCTAACCGCGTCATTTCCAGACAGGTATCAATAATCTGCCGCGCCAGTCTATTTCGTTCCATTATTTACCTCTCTCTGTGATTCAAAATGAGACAACAAAACCGCCTTTCGCATCGCACTGCTGTCCTGTTGAAATAATCGAATAGTTAGCAACTATCATCATACTGAATAAAGAGAAGGGAATTTAAATAACGATATTTTGTGATTCACATCAATTAATTCGCCACGATAAACCAGACGACTACCGTTTCTCTCGCCGATAAATGCCCGCTCTTAATAATATTTTTTTAAACGGGCAAAAATGAAGAATAAGTTACTACTGCCCGTTTTCGTGGCAATAATTTAATTCGGGCATTCAGTCTGTGGTTTTTTAAATTAAACATCTCAAACGGTCATTTTTTTATGAAAATTAAAGTGATGATAATCACAGAACGCTCTGCTCTCAGGTATAAATGTGACCGCCATCATATTAAAAGGCCTTTTTTATTTGAAAATGAATCCATGAGTTCATTCCGGACGCCAATTTATTACCGGTAAGAAAAGCGAACTCACCTAATTTTACGGTCTGGTGACCAGAACCGACCGCACGCAAAAGCTTCTGAACCGATGAGGATGCTATGGGAAACACAACAATACAAACGCAGAGTTTTCGTGCTGTGGATGCAGAGCAAAGCAAGAGCAAGCGCTACATTATTCCATTCGCCTTACTTTGCTCGCTATTTTTTCTGTGGGCCGTCGCCAATAATCTGAATGACATTTTACTACCGCAGTTTCAACAAGCTTTTACGCTAACTAACTTTCAGGCCGGACTTATTCAGTCAGCCTTTTATTTCGGTTATTTCGTCATTCCAATTCCTGCTGGGATTTTGATGAAAAAACTCAGTTATAAAGCAGGGATTATCACCGGGCTTTTTTTGTATGCTGTTGGCGCCGCATTATTCTGGCCTGCCGCCGAGATAATGAATTACACATTATTTTTAATTGGCCTGTTTATCATCGCCGCCGGTTTAGGCTGTCTTGAAACTGCAGCCAACCCTTTTGTTACGGTATTAGGTCCAGAAAGCGGCGGACATTTCCGGCTTAATCTGGCGCAAACTTTTAACTCCTTTGGCGCTATTATCGCCGTTGTGTTTGGGCAAAGCCTTATTTTGTCTAACGTGCCGCATCAATCGCAAGAAGCGCTTGATAAAATGACGCCGGATCAGCTTAGCGCCTATAAACACAGCCTGGTGTTATCGGTACAAACGCCATACATGATTATCGTCGCCATCGTATTAGTAGTTGCGCTGCTGATTATGCTGACCAAATTTCCGGCCCTGCAAAGTGACGATCATAGCGATGCTAAACAAAGCTCTTTCTTATCTTCTCTCTCCCGACTCATCCGTATCCGCCACTGGCGCTGGGCGGTGCTGGCGCAGTTCTGCTATGTGGGGGCGCAAACCGCCTGCTGGAGCTATCTGATCCGCTACGCCATTGAGGAGATCCCTGGAATGACGCCCGGTTTCGCCGCCAACTACCTGACCGGCACGATGGTGTGCTTCTTTATCGGCCGTTTCACCGGGACCTGGCTTATCAGCCGCTTCGCGCCGCATAAAGTGCTGGCCGCCTACGCCCTGTTTGCCATGCTCCTGTGTCTGATTTCCGCCTTTAGCGGCGGACATATCGGCCTGCTGGCGCTGACGTTGTGTAGCGCATTTATGTCAATCCAGTACCCGACCATCTTCTCGCTGGGTATCAAAAATCTGGGACAGGACACTAAGTACGGCTCGTCTTTTATCGTCATGACCATCATTGGCGGCGGTATTGTTACGCCAGTAATGGGTTTCGTTAGCGACGCTGCAGGCAAAATCCCGACCGCCGAACTGGTTCCGGCATTGTGTTTTGCCGTCATCTTCATTTTTGCCCGTTTCCGTTCACAAGCGGCGACAAACTGAACATTTATCCGAATAACGTGAGGAATCTGTCATGAAAAAAATCAGCTTACCGAAAATCGGTATCCGCCCGGTGATTGATGGACGTCGTATGGGCGTACGCGAGTCGCTCGAAGAGCAAACCATGAACATGGCGAAAGCGACGGCGGCGCTCATCACCGAGAAAATCCGCCACGCCTGTGGGACACAGGTGGAGTGCGTCATTGCGGATACCTGTATTGCCGGAATGGCGGAATCCGCCGCCTGTGAAGAAAAATTCAGTAGCCAGAACGTGGGCGTGACCATTACCGTTACGCCGTGTTGGTGCTATGGCAGCGAAACCATTGATATGGACCCGATGCGTCCGAAAGCCATCTGGGGCTTTAACGGCACAGAGCGTCCTGGGGCGGTTTACCTTGCCGCGGCGCTGGCGGCGCACAGCCAGAAAGGCATTCCGGCGTTCTCCATTTATGGCCATGACGTGCAGGATGCCGACGATACCTCCATTCCCGCCGACGTCGAAGAAAAACTGCTGCGTTTTGCGCGGGCAGGGTTAGCGGTAGCCAGTATGAAAGGCAAAAGTTACCTCTCCGTCGGCGGCGTGTCGATGGGGATCGCGGGTTCCATTGTCGATCATAACTTCTTCGAATCCTGGCTGGGCATGAAGGTGCAAGCGGTAGATATGACCGAACTGCGCCGCCGTATCGATCAAAAAATTTATGATGAGGCCGAACTGGAGATGGCGCTGGCGTGGGCGGATAAAAACTTCCGCTACGGCGAAGATCAGAATGCCTCGCAGTATAAGCGCAATGAAGCCCAGAACCGCGCGGTGCTAAAAGAGAGCCTGCTGATGGCGATGTGTATTCGCGATATGATGCAGGGCAACAAGACGCTGGCGGACAAAGGGTTAGTTGAAGAATCGCTGGGCTACAACGCCATTGCCGCCGGCTTCCAGGGCCAGCGCCACTGGACCGATCAATACCCGAACGGCGATACCGCCGAAGCGCTGCTCAATAGTTCTTTTGACTGGAACGGCATACGCGAACCGTTTGTCGTCGCCACCGAAAATGACAGTCTGAACGGCGTAGCGATGCTGTTTGGCCATCAACTCACCGGTACCGCGCAGATCTTCGCCGACGTGCGAACCTACTGGTCGCCGGAAGCCGTAGAACGCGTCACCGGCCAGGCGCTTAGCGGACTGGCGGAGCATGGCATTATTCACCTGATTAACTCCGGTTCTGCCGCTCTGGACGGTGCCTGTAAACAGCGCGACAGCGAAGGCAAGCCGACTATGAAACCGCACTGGGAAATCAGCCAACAAGAGGCGGATGCGTGTCTGGCGGCCACCGAATGGTGCCCGGCGATTCACGAATACTTCCGCGGCGGCGGCTACTCATCCCGTTTCCTGACCGAAGGCGGCGTGCCATTCACCATGACCCGCGTGAATATCATCAAAGGCCTGGGACCAGTACTGCAAATCGCCGAGGGCTGGAGCGTCGAACTGCCGAAAGCGATGCACGATCAGCTTGATGCCCGCACCAACTCTACCTGGCCTACCACCTGGTTTGCGCCGCGTCTTACCGGCAAAGGCCCGTTTACCGATGTCTATTCGGTGATGGCGAACTGGGGCGCTAACCACGGCGTACTCACCATCGGCCATGTAGGGGCGGACTTTATTACTCTCGCCGCGATGCTGCGTATCCCGGTATGTATGCACAACGTGGAGGAGGCGAAGATCTATCGTCCTTCCGCCTGGGCGGCTCACGGTATGGATATCGAAGGCCAGGATTATCGCGCCTGCCAGAATTATGGCCCGCTATATAAACGTTAATGCGGCTTAGCCCGCGGGCGCAGGCTTACCGGGCCTACGGGCGCGTGAACCGTAGGCCGGATAAGCGTAGCGCCATCGGGCGGCGTTTATGGAGTTATCTATGAAACAAGACGTCATCCTGGTTCTCGACTGCGGTGCGACTAACGTTCGGGCGATCGCCGTTGATCGCCAGGGGAAAATTGTCGCCCGCGCCTCAACCGCTAACGCCAGCGACATTGCCGCAGAAAATAGCGCCTGGCATCAGTGGTCGCTGGACGCCATCCTGCAACGTTTCGCCGACTGCTGCAGGTCACTCTCCAGCGCCCTGTCGGAGTGTGTTGTTCGCGGTATTACGGTGACTACTTTCGGCGTCGATGGCGCGCTGGTCGATGCGCAGGGTAAGCTGCTCTACCCGGTCATCAGTTGGAAATGCCCGCGAACCGCCGCCGTGATGGAAACGATTGAGCGCTTTATCTCGCCCCGGCAATTGCAGACGCTCTCCGGCGTCGGCGCGTTCAGCTTTAACACGCTGTATAAACTGGTCTGGCTTAAAGAGAATCATCCGCGCCTGCTGGAACAAGCTCACTGCTGGCTGTTTATCTCGTCGCTGATTAACCACCGTCTGACCGGCGAGTTTACAACCGATATCACTATGGCAGGCACCAGCCAGCTGCTGGATATCCATCAGCGCGACTTTAGTCCGGAAATCCTGCAGGCGACGGGCCTGGCGCGCCGCCTGTTCCCGCGTATCGTGGAAGCAGGCGCCCCGATAGGCACGCTACAGACAGACGCGGCCAGGCTACTCGGTCTCCCGGCGGGTGTGCCGGTGATCTCTGCCGGACACGATACTCAGTTCGCGTTATTCGGCGCTGGCGCGCAGCAAGGTGAACCGGTGCTCTCCTCCGGAACATGGGAGATTCTGATGGTGCGCAGCGGTCAGGTGGATACCTCGCTGCTCAGTCAGTATCCGGGCTCGACCTGTGAACTGGACAGTCAGTCGGGGCTTTATAACCCCGGAATGCAGTGGCTGGCCTCCGGCGTACTCGAATGGGTACGAAAACTGCTGTGGACGCCGGAAACGCCATGGCAAACGCTGATCGACGAAGCGCGCGCTATTCCCGCTGGCGCGGAAGGCGTGCGGATGCAGTGCGATCTACTCGCCTGCCAAAATGCAGGCTGGCAGGGCGTGACGCTCAATACCACCCGCGGCCATTTCTATCGCGCCGCGCTGGAAGGCCTGACGGCGCAACTTCAGCGTAATCTGCGCACGCTGGAGAAAATCGGCCATTTTAACGCCACAGAACTGTTACTGGTTGGCGGCGGCAGTCGCAACGCTTTATGGAATCAAATTAAAGCGAATCAGCTTGATATCCCTATCAAAGTGCTGGACGACGCGGAAACCACCGTGGCCGGCGCTGCCATGTTTGGCTGGTACGGCGTAGGCGAATTTAATAGCCCGGAACAGGCGCGTGCGCAGGTCAATTATCAGTATCGCTATTTCTGGCCGCAAACCGAACCTGAAATTATTGAGGGAGTATGAAATGCTAAAAACCATTTCACCGTTAATTTCCCCGACACTGCTCAAAGTGCTGGCCGAGATGGGCCACGGGGACGAAATCATTTTTTCCGACGCTCACTTTCCCGCGCATAGCCTGGGCCCGCAGGTGATTCGCGCCGATGGTCTTAGCGTCAGCGATCTACTGCGGGCAATCATTCCGCTCTTTGAGCTGGATAGCTACGCCCCGCCGCTGGTGATGATGGCCGCCGTGGAAGGCGACACGCTCGATCCCAGCGTTGAAGCGCGCTATCGCGATGCCTTGTCATTAGAAGCGCCGTGCCCGGATATCGTTCGTATCGACCGCTATGCGTTTTATGAGCGGGCGCAAAAAGCGTTTGCGATCGTTATCACAGGTGAGTGCGCGAAGTACGGAAATATTCTTTTAAAAAAAGGGGTAACGCCGTAATCTCTTGCCGGTGCGCCCGCATGACGCGGGCGTTCATCGAATGATGGGATGAGAAAAATGAAAGCGGCACGCCAACAAGCGATAGTCGATCTGCTGATCAATCATAAAAGTCTGACCACCGAAGCGCTGGCCACCCGGCTTAACGTCAGTAAAGAGACCATCCGCCGCGATCTCAGTGAACTACAGACGCAGGGAAAAGTGCTGCGTAATCACGGACGAGCTAAATATATTCATCGTGAAAATCAGGACAGCGGCGATCCATTCCATATCCGCCTGAAAAGCCATTATGCGCATAAAGCCGATATTGCCCGTGAAGCGTTAGCGTGGATAGAAGAAGGAATGACGATTGCGCTGGATGCCAGTTCAACCTGCTGGTATCTGGCCCGCCAGTTGCCGGATATTCCCATTCAGGTTTTTACCAATAGCCATCCTATCTGTCAGGAGCTGGGAAAACGCGAACGCATTGCGCTGATAAGTTCCGGCGGCCAGCTTGAACGTAAATATGGCTGTTACGTTAATCCGTCGCTTATCTCACAGCTAAAATCGCTTGATATCGATCTGTTCATCTTTTCCTGCGAGGGGATCGACAGCGGCGGCGATCTCTGGGACTCCAATGCGATCAACGCCGATTTTAAATCTATCCTGCTCAGACGCGCCTCGCAGTCTTTATTATTGATTGATAAAAGTAAATTTAATCGTTCAGGAGAGGCGCGCATCGGCCATCTGGATGACGTGACGCATATTGTTTCAGATGCGCCGCAGTCATAGGCCAGATAAGCGTGCGCCATCCGGCGCTGATGACGCGCCGGATGGCGGCAGCGCGTTTTTATCGCTCGTCGCGACGTCCGCCAACAGCCGCCCACAACCGACGCACGTGTACCGTCACTTCTTCGCGATCGTGATAAAGTTGACGCGCCTGGATCTGCGCATTAACGCCATGCTCATCCAACTGCGCCTGAAGATACGCCAGGTTATGCGACACCTCTTCATAGCGTTTTTTCATCGGCAGTTTAAGGTTAAAAATCGTCTCCCGACACCAGCCGTTCACCAGCCACTGCGCCATTAACGCGGTGACTTTGGCCGGCTTCTCCACCATATCGCAGACCATCCATGAAATATTATTCCGGTTCGGACGGTACCTGAAGCCATCCTCACGCAACCAGGTCACCTGTCCGGTGTCCATCAGGCTTTGCGCCATCGGGCCGTTATCTACGGAGTAGACCCACATATTGCGCTTCACTAACTGGTACGTCCATCCGCCGGGACAGGCGCCCAAATCCACCGCATACATGCCGTTCGCCAGACGTTCATCCCACTCATCTTCCGGGATGAAAACGTGGAGCGCCTCTTCCAGTTTCAGCGTTGAGCGGCTCGGCGCATCAGACGGAAACTTCAAACGCGGGATGCCCATATAAAACGGTGAATTGTTATGCGCGAACGAATAACCGGTATAGCAACATCCTGGCGCGATAAAAAAGACATGAACGACCGGACGCTTCGGCGTTTCATAATTCGTCAATACGCCCGCATCACGCAAAGCCGCGCGCAGCGGCACCGTAAATTTGCGGCAGAACTTCATCAGTTCTTTACTTTCATTGGTGTCGGCGACTTCAACCCGCAGCTCGCCGCCCTTTTCCACTACGCCCTGCAACATGCCGACAATCGGCGTAATTCGGTCTTCCGGCGGTAAATGTTGCAACAGTTCACCCACCACAAACCACTGGCGGGCGAAAATCAGCGAACTGAACGGCAGTTCTGAAATCAGCTTTTCGCCATCTTCCGGCTGGTAGCATTCATAAATGACATAGCCTGCGTTCTCTTTTACGCGTGCAAAACCAAATATTTCCCGTTTTCCCGCTTTATCGGTAATTTCTGCAGCGCACTCTTTTTCAAACCCCGGACGGCAGAGCAAGACAACTTTATTCATGGCTCGCGCCCTTACGTTTCATACGAATGGCGCCAATCAGCAATAGCGCCCAGCCCACCAGGAAACTGACGCCGCCGACAGGCGTGATATACGCCCACAGGCGCAGATGCGAAAGCGCAAGGCAGTACAGACTGCCGCTAAACAGCACCGTGCCCAGCGCCAGAAAAACGCTGCTCCAGTAAAACCAGATGCTGATACGGCGCTGCATCGCCACCGCCAGGCCAAAGATCGCCAGCGTATGGAACGCCTGATATTGCAGGCCGGTCTGAATCCAGCCCATTTCAACCACGCCCAGGGTTTTACTCAAAACATGCGCCCCGAACGCGCCCAGAGCAACGTAAATAAAACCGCTGATAGCGGCGACAATCAGCATAAAACGGCTGGTCATGGTCATACCCTAAGTTAATTATTGTTCGTAACGAAAACGGAATTTTTCTTGCTCCGTCGCCGCCTTCGCCAAAATCCACTGACGGAAGGCGGCTATTTTACCCAGTTCTGCCTGGCTGTCATGACAAACCAGATAAAAAGCATTCTTACTCACCAGAACATCGTTAAATGGACACACCAGTCGCCCGGCTTCAATTTCCGACTGCGCCATAACATTATTCGCCAGCGCGATCCCCTGTCCGTGAATAGCGGCCTGTAACACCATCGCGCTGTGGCTAAATATCGGCCCTTGCTGAACGTTAATATGGTTGAGCCCTAACTGACGAGTATAGGCCTGCCAGTCACGCCGGGAGGCATCGTGCAATAGCGTGTGTTTCGCCAGATCTTCCGGCGTTTTTAACGGTTTTTCGCCTGTGAGCAATAAAGGAGAACAGACGGGCAGTAAATATTCTGCGTATAATTTTTCGACGCGCAAGCCCGGCCAGTTTCCCCGGCCATAAAAAATCGCGACATCGACATCGTCTGCCAGTTTATCTTCCTGACGGTCAACGGCTTGTATCCGAACGTCAATTCCCGGATAAGCTGAGTTAAAGCTGGAGAGTCTGGGCACCAGCCACTGGATGGCAAAACTGGGCGGTAAACTCACCGTCAGCGCCCCTTTGGCACTGCGCGCCTGGAGCTTACGCGTTGCTTCCGTGAGCTGGGAAAATATCTCTTTAATATCGAGAAAATAGCTTTGGCCTTCTTCCGTCAGCAGCAGCGAACGATTGCGGCGGCGGAACAGTTTTAGCCCCAAAAAATCCTCAAGTGACTTAATTTGGTGGCTTACTGCGGCCTGCGTCACAAAAAGTTCTTCCGCTGCTCGCGTAAAGCTCAAATGGCGCGCGGCAGCATCAAAAACGCGTAACGCATTTAAAGGAGGTAATCGTTTTGACATGGCCTCTGGACTTAATGTCGAATGAATTTAACAAATAGGTAACAATATGTAACCTATTAGTTTTTTTAATCTGAGACATTATAAATTGTCCGTTGAGGTTCTACCAGCAAATACCTATAGTGGCGGCACTTCCTGAGCCGGAACGAAAAGTTTTATCGGAATGCGTGTTCTGATGGGCTTTTGGCTTACGGTTGTGATGTTGTGTTGTTGTGTTTGCAATTGGTCTGCGATTCAGACCACGGTAGCGAGACTACCCTTTTTCACTTCCTGTACATTTACCCTGTCTGTCCATAGTGATTAATGTAGCACCGCCATATTGCGGTGCTTTTTTTTGTATAACAAACGGTTAGTTTTCCAGAGCCACCATCTCTTTCACGTCAGTACGATTGATCTGCTGTTTGTTGCCATTAGCGTCTTTATACGAAATCATACCGGTATCGTTATCGGTCTGGGGTTTACCGTCGGTCACAATGCTACGTCCATCATTGGTGTGCATAACGTAATTAGGACCGGAACAGGCGCTCAGGGCAAAAGTCAGCATACATGCAGAGATAATTGCGGCAGTCTTTTTCATCTTCTTCTCCTTAAAGCTGTTTGTGCTATTTAAAGCGGACTCCGTAACAGGCTTAAACATTCGCCTAACATTATTCAGCATAACCTCCTTTACATAATTCGCCAGGATATACAGACGATTCCGATGGTTAGGACAAACCTTGTATCAGCCGCGCTTTTACGCCACGATCGGTAAACTGAACCGAGGAATATCATGAACGCTTTTAATCCCACGCAGTTTCGCGCGCAGTTTCCCGCGCTAGCCGATGCGGGTGTTTATCTCGATAGCGCCGCCACGGCATTAAAGCCACAGGCAGTCATTGACGCCACGCACCAGTTTTATTGTTTGAGCGCCGGTAACGTTCATCGTAGCCAGTTTGCACAGGCGCAGCGCCTGACGGCGCAATATGAAGCGGCCAGAGCAAAAGCAGCGCGACTGTTAAACGCGCCCGATGAAAAAAGTATCGTCTGGACTCGCGGCACCACCGAAGCGATCAACATGGTGGCGCAGTGTTACGCCCGTCCTCGTCTGCGCCCCGGCGATGAAATTATCGTTAGCGTCGCCGAGCATCACGCCAACCTTGTGCCCTGGCTGATGGTGGCGCAACAAACCGGCGCGCAGGTCATAAAACTGCCGCTTAATGACCGACGTCTTCCTGATGTTGAGCGTCTGCCGGAACTGATCACATCGCGCAGCCGGATTCTGGCGCTGGGGCAAATGTCGAACGTAACGGGCGGCAGCCCGGATCTCGCAAGCGCTATCAGCGCCGCTCACGCGGCGGGAATGGTAGTGATGGTAGATGGCGCGCAAGGAGCGGTACACTTCCCGGCGGATGTCCAGCAGCTTGATATCGATTTTTATGCTTTTTCCGCTCACAAACTGTATGGCCCGACCGGTATCGGCGTGCTGTACGGTAAGCCGGAGCTTCTTGAGGCGATGTCGCCCTGGCTCGGCGGCGGCAAGATGATCCGTGACGTTAGCTTTGAAGGCTTCACCACTCAAAGCGCTCCCTGGAAACTGGAAGCGGGGACGCCGAACGTCGCCGGGGTCATCGGCCTGAGCGCTGCGCTGGAATGGCTGTCCGATATCGATATTGAACAGGCCGAAAACTGGAGCCGCGGGCTGGCGACGCTGGCGGAAGACGCACTGGCGAAACGTCCGGGCTTTCGTTCGTTCCGCTGCCAGGACTCCAGCCTGCTGGCCTTTGATTTTGTCGGCGTGCACCACGGCGATATGGTGACGCTGCTGGCGGAATACGGTATTGCGCTCCGGGCCGGGCAACATTGCGCCCAGCCATTGCTGGCGGAACTTGGCGTCACAGGGACTCTGCGCGCCTCTTTTGCGCCGTATAATACCCAACATGATGTGGATGCGTTGGTTAACGCCGTTGACCGCGCGCTGGAACTGCTGGTGGATTAATGACAAACCCTCTTTATACCGGACACCCGTTCGGCACAACGGTAACGGAAGAGACGTTACGCGCTATCTTTCTCCCGCTGACCCAGTGGGAGGATAAATATCGTCAGTTGATTCTGTTAGGAAAACAGCTCCCCGCTCTGCCGGATGAATGCAAAGCGCAGGCGAAAGAGATAGCCGGCTGCGAGAACCGCGTCTGGCTGGGCTTTACCCGATCAGATAACGGAATGATGCACTTTTTCGGCGACAGTGAGGGGCGGATTGTCCGCGGCCTGCTGGCGGTATTGCTCACCGCAGTGGAAGGAAAAAACGCCGCCGAATTACAGGCTCGTTCACCGCTGGCGCTGTTTGATGAGCTGGGTTTACGCGCCCAGCTTAGCGCCTCACGCAGTCAGGGGCTGAACGCGCTGAGCGAAGCGATTGTTGCCGCAACGCATAAGGGTTGAAATAGCGTAAATATTCTGTCGCCTGACAGCGCCGTCCGCGGCGGTCAGGCGATGCAGATAAAATAATCCAGTCACTTTATTAGTTTCGGCGTCAGATTTCCCTGATAAACATTCTTTTGATTTTTATCAGCTATCACAATGAAATTACAATGTTAGAATCCATGTTAAAACGGCGTGAAGATTTTAGAGTAAATAAAGCCACTCGATGTAGCGTAGCAGGAGAACTGGAAAATTCATACGCATCGGGTGAAGTTATAACAGGATATGGATAAGTGGAAAAATATCTGCGTAGCGGTACCATGTTTGTGGTACTGGCATTTATATTATGGGGGTTAACACCTTTATATTATCAATATTTATCAGGGGGAAATCTCGCACAAATATTGATATACCGGGTGTTCTGGTCAATTCCATTATTACTGGCAGTAAGATTGTTATTTCGGCAGCGAACGCGATTTCATGATGCCTGGAAAGATAAAAAATCTTTTTTCTTCTGCATGATCGCCGGACTTTTGATGATTGTCTCATGGTCATCTTTTATTTATGCGCTAACCCATCATCTGGTACTTGATGCCAGCCTCGGCTATTTTATCAACCCGCTATTTGTTATTGCGCTGGGATGCATTTTTCTTAAAGAAAAACTGTCGTTGTTTCAGGCCATCGCCGTTTTTTCTGGTGTCTGTGGCCTGACTTTTCAAATTATCATGCTACGGCATTTCCCGGCGCTGGCGCTAACCATGGGATTATCATTTGCGCTATATGGCCTGGCGCGAAAGTTTATACATTATGATGTGATGACATCGATAACGATTGAAACATTATGGGCATTACCTGTCTCACTATTAATTTTTCTCTTTAGCGACACTGGACCAATTATATCCGCTAATACTCCTTTCTTTTTGTATGTTATGACGGCGCCAGTGACAATCATTCCACTGGTATTATTTGCCATCGCGTTAAATCACACCTCGTTGATTGTCACCGGACTGGCGCAATATATAGAGCCGTCTTTACAGTTCTTACTTGCCATTATGATATTTGGCGAGCACATTAATTACGCGGAACTGCTCTGCTTTTGTGCAGTATGGTTCGGGTTGTTTCTATGCATATCTGAAAATTTATATTCCCATTATCTCCGCGCCCGTCTGAAACCGGTGTTCGGCAGGGTACAGCGCTTCTTTCGCTAACAAAGGGCGCAGGGCCGGATACGCGTCTGCGTGACACTCCGCCCCGTCCTTTTATTCTTGTCGCGCCGCTTTAGCCATGATCTTCTTCAGCGCATGGGAAACGGCGACAAAACCGAACGTTGCCGTCACCATCGTCGCCGCGCCGAAGCCAGAGGCGCAATCCATCCGTTTTGGCCCTTCTGCGGTAGCTTTCATCGCGCATACGGAACCGTCCGCCTGTGGGTAAACCAGCGCTTCAGTGGAAAAAACGCAGTCCACGCCCAGTTTACCTTTACTGTTCTTCACTACGCCAAAATTATGTTTCAATCTCTCACGCAGTTTTGCCGCCAGCGGATCCTGGATGGTTTTCGCCAAATCAGCGACCTGGATTTGCGTCGGATCGATCTGCCCGCCTGCGCCGCCAGTGGTCACTAAAGGAACCTTATATCGGCGACAGTACGCAATCAGCGCGGCTTTTGGACGAACGCTGTCAATGGCGTCAATGACATAGGTAAAACCCGCGTCCATATAACCCGCCACATTATCCGGCGTGATGAAATCATCGATAACCGTTACCCGGCACTCCGGGTTAATTTGACGAATCCGTTCGGCCATCACTTCCGCTTTCGCCAACCCGACGTTATCACGCAACGCATGGATCTGACGGTTCGTATTGGTCACGCAGACATCGTCCATATCAATCAGCGTAATCGCGCCGATGCCCGTACGCGCCAGCGCCTCTGCCGCCCATGATCCCACCCCGCCGATTCCCACGACGCAGATATGCGCCTCAGCAAACCGCTGCAGCGCTTTTTCACCGTACAGACGCGCGGTGCCGCCAAAGCGTTGGCGCCAGGCATCACTTATCACCACTGACATATGACCTCAGAATAAAAAAGGTGAGGTTATTCCTCACCCCTGCTCACTATTTTCAGGCCCGATCGCGTTATCGGGCAATCCGGATGTCGCAGAATACCACAATCAGCCGCTAAACACGTTACCGGCGCCCGGCGCGCTTTTTAACACCCAGACGCGACCATAGTGATTATACCATCCGGCACGATGCCCGGCATCCGGGCCAATCCCCTGGTAAATATCAAAGTGCTGGCCTTTAATCGCTCCGCCGACATCCAGTGCGACCATCAAACGTAGCTCATACTGACCGCTAAATTTACCGTTGTTATCCAGCAACGGTACTTCCGCCAACAAGGTCGTGCCAGGCGGAATGATGCTGCGGTCGGAGGCGACGGATGCTCGCCCAATCAGCGGTACAGCGCTGGCACCTTTGACCGGCGCAAAAGATTGCGGCTTAAAGAAGACGAACGACGGGTTCTGCTCCAGTAATTCACGCACTTCCGCTTCGCTGTGCTTCTCTCCCCATTCGCGTATAGCCTGCATCGACATATCTTCTTTTTTCACTTCACCGCGATCGATAAGCACTTTACCAATACTGCGATAAGGCCAGCCGTTTTTACCGGCATAACTAAAGAAGTTCAGTGGACTACCGTCACCAAAATCAATATAGCCGCTGCCCTGGACATCCATAATAAAGTTATCCATCAGCGAATTACTCCAGGCCAGGATGTACTTATCGCTCAGCGCGCCTGCGTAGATCTGGGCGCGGGACGGTAAGCGCCCGCGTTTTGGCGGCATACTATAGATAGGGTACTGGAACGCGCCCTGGCGCGTATGGCGAGCCTGAACGACGGGCGTATAGTAGCCCGTGAACTGGACGTTACCGTAGTTGTCGGTGCCTTCCATCTGCCAGGCATCGATACCAAACTGACGCATAGTACGCGTATCGCCTCCGGAACGTAACCAGTTCTGGACAGCGTTATAGACGTTGCTTTGATTGGTGTATAAACGCGGCGACGCGGAACGGATCTGGTCGACCTGCTCGGCAAAGTCACCAGCATTAATCGGCGCGCCCACCGCGTCCGGCTGGTTTACCAGGGAGAAGGGCTGGGTAAATTTCCCGTCCTTATATTGCTGACCGCGATCGGTCGGTTTTGATGAACAGGCAGCCAGCATTGCCAGCATTACGCCTGTCGCCACATATTTTGCCCAACGTCCTTTCATGGTGTCTCGTCTTCTGCGTAATCGAAAGTGCCCGGTGAAGATAACAAACCGTCCGGAGTAATGAAATGCGATCGCGATCTCATTATGTAAATTCGTTTAAAAATCGCGCTATCTGCGGTGTATTTGCGCAATTCATGAGAAATTAGCGATTTATATGAAAAAAGGGTTGCAACAAAAGCTCAGCGGAGTATAGTGCGCATCCACGGACGCGGGGTGGAGCAGCCTGGTAGCTCGTCGGGCTCATAACCCGAAGGTCGTCGGTTCAAATCCGGCCCCCGCAACCAATTACAATGAGAATGAAAGTTTAGACGGACGCGGGGTGGAGCAGCCTGGTAGCTCGTCGGGCTCATAACCCGAAGGTCGTCGGTTCAAATCCGGCCCCCGCAACCAACTTAATGAACACCCTTACGGGTGTTTTTTTGTACCTGTCGTCTGGTCCGCAACGACAGTGCGGGCAGCATCCTACTTACCCGCGCAATAAACTCGCCGTCATCTCAGGTTAACTTCTTCTCGCCAGCGTCGCCCCATCGGCAAAATACGCTTTAATGCCCGCCAGAATCGACTCTGCAACCTGTTGCTGGAACGTCGCCGTCTTGAGCTTGCGTTCTTCTTCAATGTTACTGATAAACGCCGTCTCGACCAGAATAGACGGAATATCGGGCGCCTTTAACACCGCAAACCCCGCCTGCTCGACCTTGTTTTTATGCAGGTCATTAATTTTACCAAGCTGCTTCAACACCGCTTTACCGAATTTCAAACTATCGGCAATGGTCAGCGATTGCACCATATCGAACATCGTATGGTCGACATAACGGTCACCGCTTTTGCTCACGCCGCCAATTAAGTCCGAGGCGTTCTGCGTTTGCGCCAGATATTTCGCCGCAGTACTGGTGGCGCCTTTGGTCGATAGCGCGAATACGGATGAACCGCTAGGCTGCCGGCTGGTGAAGGCATCCGCATGAATAGAGACAAACAGGTCGGCGCGCTGTTTCTGCGCTTTCGCCACCCGGACTTTTAACGGAATGAAAATGTCTTCATTGCGCGTCATATAGACCTTCATGTTGCCTTCTTTTTCGATCAACGCGCGCAGGCGGCGGGCTATCTGGAGCACCACGTCTTTTTCACGCGTTTTGTATTTGCCTATCGCGCCGGGGTCTTCGCCGCCGTGTCCCGGATCAAGCATAATAACAATGGGGCGGTCGCGCCCCGCTTTACCGGGCTGCGGCCCGCTTTGCGAAGGCGGCACCTGCTTATCCAGATCGCCTTTATTGTAGTCTTCCAGCAGCGCCAGCAGCGGATCCTGCATATCCTGCGCATTGGCAGGATAAAGATCCATCACCAGTCGTTCTTTAAAGCCTGCCACAGGCGCCAGCGCAAATAGCTGCGGCTTCACGTTTTGTTTTAGCTCAAAGACCATACGCACAGTCTTAGGATCAAACTGCCCTACCCTTGCGGATTTGATATACGGATCGTCGCTGCGAATCTGCGCGCCAATGCCTTTAAGCACCGAGTTCAGATTCACATCCTCAATATCTACTACCACGCGGTCCGGGTTACTTAAGGCAAATTGTTTATATTTCAGCAGACGATTCGACTCTACCGTGACGCGGGTATAGCTGGACGCAGGCCAGATACGCACCGCAACGACCTGGCTTACGGCAGCCAGCCCGACCTGGCTCACGCTTAATAGCCACATGGCGCCCGCGCCTTGTAGTAAACGGCGACGGCTGATTGCTGAATTGGCTCCCGACATGCTTCTCCCGAGCAAAAACTAAATAGAGATCATACAAAGTTCATCCAAATTGACCGGAAACTTTAGCGAATGACGCATAATCTGTCATCTATAAAAGGGTAAACATTCTTTTTATATTCACGGCATTACTAAGAAAAGCGATCGGACCGCATAAAATTTACGCTTGCACAGAGGGCAAAAACAGAATAAAAATACACTAATTTCGAATAATAATTCACTAGTGGGGCGCGCAATGATAAAGGAACGTAAAACCGAACTGGTAGAAGGGTTTCGCCATTCAGTTCCCTATATCAACACCCATCGCGGAAAAACCTTTGTCATTATGCTCGGCGGCGAAGCCATTGAGCATGACAATTTTTCCAGCATCGTTAGCGATATCGGGCTACTGCATAGCCTCGGTATTCGCCTTGTCGTGGTGTATGGCGCGCGACCGCAAATCGACGCCAATCTGGCCGCGCATCATCATGAACCGATTTACCACAAAAACACGCGGGTGACGGACGCCAAAGCACTGGAGCTGGTGAAACAGGCCGCCGGTTTACTCCAGCTTGATATTACCGCCCGTCTGTCGATGAGTCTGAACAATACGCCGCTGCAGGGCGCGCACATTAATGTCGTCAGCGGCAATTTCACCATTGCGCAGCCGCTGGGCGTTGATGATGGCGTGGACTACTGTCATAGCGGCCGTATCCGGCGCATTGATGAAGATGCGATCAACCGCCAGTTGGATAACGGCGCGATCGTTCTGATGGGGCCGGTCGCCGTCTCAGTGACCGGCGAAAGTTTTAATCTGACCTCAGAAGAGATTGCCACTCAACTCGCCGTTAAATTGAAAGCGGAAAAAATGATCGGTTTCTGTTCTTCTCAGGGCGTTACCAATAGCGAGGGCGGCATCATTTCTGAACTCTTCCCGAATGAAGCGCAGGCACGGGTGGAAGAGTTGGAAGCGCTGGGCGATTACAACTCCGGAACCGTACGTTTTTTGCGCGGCGCGGTAAAAGCCTGTCGTAGCGGCGTCCGTCGTTGCCATCTGATCAGCTATCAGGAAGATGGCTCGCTATTACAGGAATTGTTCTCGCGTGATGGTATCGGTACGCAGATCGTCATGGAGAGCGCCGAGCAGATCCGCCGCGCCACCATCAACGATATTGGCGGTATTCTGGAGCTTATCCGCCCACTGGAACAGCAGGGCATTCTGGTACGCCGTTCCCGTGAACAACTGGAGATGGAGATCGATAAATTTACCATTATTCAGCGCGATAATATGACTATCGCCTGCGCGGCGCTGTATCCTTTTGTGGAAGAGAAAATAGGCGAAATGGCCTGCGTTGCGGTGCATCCGGATTATCGCAGCTCATCGCGTGGAGAAGTGCTTCTGGAGCGGGTTGCCGCCCAGGCGCGGCAAATGGGGCTGAGTAAATTGTTTGTGCTGACGACGCGCAGTATTCACTGGTTCCAGGAGCGCGGTTTCACGCCTGTCGATATTGAGTTACTGCCTGAGAGCAAGAAAAAAATGTATAACTATCAGCGACGTTCAAAGGTGCTGATGGCGGATTTAGGATAACAAGAGGGGCCTGATGGCGCTGCGCTTATCAGGCCTACGCTCGAAAGCATCATTTGGAGGCCGGATAAGACGCTACGCGTCACCATCCGGCGAGAACTCGTCTTATCCGGTACGACTGACTTCATCAAATAAGGTGGCTAATCCGCTGCGCCGCTCCGTACGTGTCACAATCGCGCTTGCCAGGATCCGTTCATCGGCATACAGAGATAACCGCCGCCGCGCCCGCGTAACAGCGGTATACACCAGCTCCCGCGTCACGACCGGCGAACGCTGGCTGGGTAAAATCAGCGCGGCGTGATCAAATTCAGACCCCTGAGATTTATGTACCGTCATCGCCCAGGTTGTATCATGTTCCGGCAGACGGCTGGGCTGAACGGACTTGATCGTGCCGTCCGGCATCACAAACCAGACGCGTAACCCCTGCCCGCGATCGAGCGCAATACCAATATCGCCGTTAAATAGCCCCAACGCGCTGTCGTTGCGCGCAATCATTACCGGACGCCCTTCATACCAGCGAGAATGCGGGTGCCGCTGAATTTTTCGTTGCTGCACCATCGCCTGCTCAATGCGGTCATTCAGTCCCCTCACGCCAAATGGGCCTTCACGCAGCGCGCAAAGCAGTTGATACTCATTGAAAGCCTGAAGGATTGCCTCCGGCGTCGCTTTCTCATGCAGCAACCGCAGGTAGCGACCATAGCCCGCCAGCGCTTCATCCAGCATCCCGGCATAATCGTCGCTGCTTTGCAATGTACGCTTCTCTATATCGCTAAACCCCTGCTGAAAAACAGCCTGGATTGCCGACCTGTCGCCGCAGTTAATCGCCGCCGCCAGCTTGCCGATGCCAGAATCGCTGCCGAAACGGTAGCTTTTTTGCAATAAACAGAGGCTATCGCGTAAAGATGCGGCTTGCGTTCCGGCCCCCGCCGGAATGGCGCTCCCTGTTAGTCGACTTAGCTGTCGGGCGCGTTCCGCCGTAAACCCTGCGTTGACATAGGCGCAAATATCGCCCAACACAGCACCCGCCTCAACGGATGCCAACTGATCGCGATCGCCAAGAAAAATGACCCGCCCGTGCGGCGGCAGAGCGTCAATCAAACGTGACATCATCGGCAAATCAATCATTGATGCTTCATCGACCACCAGCACGTCCAGATGCAGCGGGTTGCCCGCATGATGGCGTAATCGCTGGCTGCCGGGCTGTGCGCCCAGCAGTCGGTGCAGCGTACTGGCGTCCTCCGGTATACGCTTTTTCTGCGCATCGGTAAGAGGAAGCTGACGCAACGCCGCGCCGAGCGACTCCGTCAGGCGTGCGGCCGCTTTCCCGGTCGGCGCCGCCAGCCGGATACGGCAACGTTCGCCATCCGCCATTTGAATTAATGCCGCCAGCAGCTTCGCGACGGTGGTGGTTTTACCGGTGCCGGGACCGCCTGAAATCACGGAGATACGGCGAGTTAGCGCTACAGCGGCGGCCACCTTTTGCCAGTTCACCTCGTCTGTCGGAGGGAATAGCGCGTCCAGAATACGGGATAACTGATCTTCATCTACGGCGATGGCCTGGTTAACCTCGTTAAAAAAGCGCGCAACCGTACGCTCGTTGCACCACATGCGATTCAGGTAGAGACGATCGCCGCACAGAATTAACGGCGCGGGGCTATCGCCGCAGCTAACCGCCGCAGACGCCAATAACCGCTTTTTCCAGTCGATTGGCGTAGCCGTTTCGCTTATCCAGGCGACCAGTAAGGGATGCGCCTCCTCCGTTAACGTTAAACGCGACAACGGCAGACACACGTGACCTTCACCTGCGTCATGACTAAGCAGCGCTGCCGCCAGCGTCACGGCGGGATCGTCGTTACCGGCGACGGTTAAAGCAAACTGGGCATCAATGGGCCGTAAGAGTTTTTGTTCAACGGCCTCCAGCAACCGCTCCTGGATTGTCATTGCGCCTCCTCACTCATTTCACCTGCAAACATATCATCCAGTTGGTTAATTAACGCCGCCGCAGGGCGAGTGGTAAAAATACCCTGCTGCGGACGTTCGCTATCCACCCCGCGTAAAAAGAGATAGATGACGCCGCCAAAATGGCGTTCATAGTCGTAATTCGTCATTCGATGACGAAGGTAACGGTGCAATGCCAGCGTATAAAGCTGGTACTGCAAATCATAGCGATGCGCCTGCATCGCCGCAGCCATCGCCGTCTGGGTATAAGCGGCGCTATCCTCGCCCAGCCAGTTAGATTTATAGTCGAGCAGGTAATAGCGCCCCTCATAACGGAACACCAGGTCGATAAAGCCCTTTAACATGCCGCGAACCTGCATAAAATCCAGCGCAGGGCAACCTGCTGAAAGCGGGTCGTATCGACGAATCAACGCATCCAGCTCTCCGGCGGTAAGCGGCTGGGCAATCGGCAGATAAAACTCCATTTCGACCTGTTTTTCACGCCCGGTCAGCACGCTCAGACTAACGCCCGTCTCGTTAAGGGGAACGTGTAACACGGTGTCCAGCCAGCGGGTAAGTACGGGCTCCCATCTCGTTTCAAAACCACTCAGCTCCAGTTTTTCCTGTACCCATTGGGGGTCTATCGGTTGAGTAAAATCAAGCTCTTCAAACAGGCTGTGCAAAAATGTTCCCGGCGATGCCCCGCGAGGAAATTGATGCGGCGTCATTGCCGGCGCTTCCGCCGCTTCGCCAACGCCTGCGGCGTCAATGTCGAGACGAGGAATAAGATCTTGCGCCACGCTATGTCCCCGCTGCTGCAAACCGGAATAACTGGTGACGCGCCAGCTATCATAAAGCAGACGTTGCAGCGTTCTGGCGCTGAGTTCCGCGTGCGATGCAGCGGCAATTTGCCAGCGGTCGTTATCCGTACTGCCTGGCGTTCGACACACGATATCCTCATCGCATAGCGCCTCAATACAGGCGCGAAGGCCTGCGGCATCCATCGGTTCGCCTTTTTGCAGGAGTCGCCCAAGCGCGCTTTGGTGCACATCCGTCTCGCCTTTCTTATCGCTGCGACGCCGCACCAGCGGCGCGACGCCGAGGCTGCAATGCCACACTGCACGGGTCAGCGCGACATAAAGTAGGCGCAGGTCTTCCGCCAGGCGTTCGGCTTCCGCCAGTGCTATGCTCTCTTCGGCGTGACTAAGGTCCAGCACCGCCTCGTAGGAGTGCCTGTCGTGATAAAAAGCCTGGTCCTGCACGCGGAAATGGGTGATAAAAGGTAACCAGACCAGCGGGTATTCCAGACCTTTCGATTTATGAATGGTGACGATTTGCACCAGATGCTTATCGCTTTCCAGACGTAGTTGCTGGCTGGAAGCATTGCTATCGGGTTCAAGGATATGTTGCGCCAGCCAACGCACCAGCGCATGTTCGCTTTCCAGCTGCGAACCGGCTTCCTGTAACAGTTCGCTAATATGCAGAATATCCGTCAGCCGACGTTCGCCTCCCGCTGTCGCCAGCAGGTTTTCAGCAATATTGCGCGCCGACATTAACGCGCGCAGCATAGGCATGACGCCGCGTTTATGCCAAATCTGCCGGTAGCCATCAAACTCTTCGACAACCGCATCCCACGCATTTTCATCATTGTTAAGCGTTTCGATATCCAGCGCGGTAAGGCCCATCATTGATGTCGCCAGAGCGCTACGTAGCGTATTCTCACGTTCGGGCGCCATCACCGCCTGCAACACCCACAGCATTTCCTGCGCTTCGAGCGTTTCGAATACGCTGTCGCGGTTAGAAAGATAGACGGAGGGGATCGCCAGTAAGGTCAGCGCATCCCGTATCAGCGCGGCTTCCCGCCTGCTGCGCACCAGCACGCTGATATCCGAGGCGCGAACGGGCCGCGACGAATCGCCATTCGTCAGCAGCGCGTCGCCCGTTTGTCCGGCGCGCAGCCAGTCGCGAATTTGCGTGGCGCACACCTGCGCCATATAACTTTGATAATCGCCCGAACCGCAGCTTTCCCCCTCCATTAGCCACAGGGTCATCGCCGGTTGAGGCGCGTCATTCACTTTAAATTGCAGCGACTGGTTTCTGGGCGCAAACTTTACCGGACTGAAGGGAATATCGCGAAACATAAAGGCGTCGTTCATCTGACTGAACAGCTTGTTAACGCTATTCACCATCCCCGGCGCGGAGCGCCAGTTAGTGTCAAGCGTATAGTGCGCGCTCACTTCGCTGCGGGCCTTCATGTAGGTAAAGATATCCGCGCCACGAAACGCATAAATCGCCTGTTTAGGATCGCCAATCAGTAATAGCGCCGTATCGGGTTGATGTCGCCAGATACGGCGAAAAATACGGTACTGTTGTGGGTCGGTATCCTGAAATTCATCGATCATCGCCACCGGAAAACGGGTACGAATCGCCGCAGCCAGCGCCTCGCCGCTTTCACTACGCAGCGCGGTATCTAAACGGCTGAGCATATCGTCAAACCCCAGCTCGCCGCGCCGGCGTTTTTCCTGAGCCACCGTTTCACGGATCTCTGATAGCGCTCGGGTAAGAACCAGATCTTTAATCGATAGCGGTTCGCCCAACAGGTTATCAATGGCGACAAACAATGGGTGCTGGGGCGTCACGCCGCCAGCTTTGGTGCGCTCAGCTAAAAAACGCTGTGAAAATTTTCCCAACGCCTCGGGTAATTGATAGTTTTTCGTCTCTTCTTGCGCCCACGCGGTGATCTTCTCGATCCATTTCGCCTGATTGCCGCGGTTGAATTTTCTGCGATCGATGCCGGATGATTCGATTAGCGCGTCCAGCTCGCTAACCGCCTCACACCACTTCTGCTTCACCTGGTTGATACGCGCCAGGATCTGTTCATGACGCGATGCCAGCGTCTCCTCCTGCGATGGCGGCGCTTTAATGACCGGCGCTTCGCCCTGCAGATAACGATCGATATCTTTTAAGAGCGCCTTCGGCCCCTTCCACACGTCAAACACCACCTGCGCGATGTCGCGCGGCAGCGGATAGCAATGACGCCGCCAGAAATCGGCGCAGGCCTGATAACGCAACAAAGATTCGTCTTCAATAAGCTGTTGCTCAAACAACATACCGGATTCGAAAGCGTTCAGGCTGAGCATACGCTGGCAAAAACCGTGGATGGTAAAGACCGCGGCCTCGTCCATTTGTCGTTCCGCCAGTAATAACCACTGCGCGGCCTGCTTTTTGTCGCTAATTTCTTCCAGCAAGCGGGCATACAGCGGATTATCCGTGCTTTCCCGCAGACAGGCGATGCGCAACTCATGGATATTACTGCGGATTCGCCCACGCAGCTCTTCAGTGGCGGCCTCCGTAAAGGTTACCACCAGCAGTTCTTCAACGGTCAACGGACGGGGAAATGCGGCACTGCCGCCTAAACC
The DNA here is from genome assembly GCF_046550835.1 of Salmonella sp. SAL04196. Lineage (NCBI taxonomy): Bacteria > Pseudomonadati > Pseudomonadota > Gammaproteobacteria > Enterobacterales > Enterobacteriaceae > Salmonella > Salmonella sp. SAL04196. The sequence goes on along the minus strand of NZ_JBGDXE010000002.1, from coordinate 338,527 downwards.
GAGCAATAACCGCAGATACAGCGCCGCGATAGTAAACGTTTTGCCTGTGCCCGCTGATGCTTCAATCAGACGCTCGCCTGTCAGGGGCAAGCGCAGAGGATCAAGAGTCTCGGCGACATCATTCATTCTTTTCGCTCATTAGAGGTAACGTTTGCTGCAATGCGCTGACGTTATCCCACACTTTCCAGCCTGTCGGATGCACGTATTCTGCTTTTCCATTCTGGCTACCAGCAATCTGTGACAATATTGCCATACCTTGTGGTTCCACCACCGCCTGGTGGAAGAAGTCGGCAAGCTTTTGTGGCGTCAGCAATTTTATCTGAGCGATGATTTTATCACGCGAGTCAAAGCGCATATTACCCCGATCGAAATCCTTGCTTAAACGGGATGCTTCTTCGCCCAACGTTTGCGGCGCCTGGCGCATTTGCGTAATGATCGCCTGCTGAATTTGGGCGAACTCTTCCGGCTTCATCGCCCTCAACTTCGCCTCGGCGTCAGGGAAAAATGCCTGATAGCGTTGCCACAGGTAAGAGGGCTGTTTATCGTTGCTCTGTAGCAGGAATCCCATTCCCCACTGACGGCCAACGCTCATCGGAAAGGCGAAAACGGCGTATCCCAGTTGCTCTTCGGTTCGTAGCTGATTGTAAAACCACGGTTGAACAATCTGACCTAACATCGCGCTGTAGGCAGCGCTGACGTACTCGTCGTAGCCGACCGGAACAAAGACCGCTGCTAACGCGGAGTCGGTGCTACTGCCCGCTTTTTCAAATATTACGGACTGCTTTTTCTCAACCACCACGTCTTTGTTACGACACCACGCCGATCCGTTCGCCGCGAGCTGTTTTTGAACATCTTGCGCCAGAGAGGTCGCCTGGGCTTCGCTCATATTCCCTATAACCAGAAATTCCGGACGAGCGCCCGTTTTTAACGCATTACGATAGGCCATCACCTCTTTCAACGTAATGGACGGCAGCAAAGCGCGACGTTCATCACGGGAAAAATAAGGCACCTGCGAAATCATCTGCACCGGCATAATCGCCTGTTCGTAGGCTTTTCCCTTCTCCGCAGAATCCATCATCTGCGTATACCAGGATTTCGCCTGCGCCAGCTGTTCCTCCGTGGCGTCGTAGCTAAAATATCCTTCCAGCAGCGCCAGGAAAAGCTGCGGCAAACGCTGGGTATAACCGTTCGCAGTGACCATCAGACCATTGTTGGCGTTAGTGGAAAAGCTAATGCCGCCCACTGCCGCCTGGTTGCTGAGCTGATCGAGCGCCATTCCCGCCAGATAATCATTAAGGGCGAACAGTACCTGATTGCGGGCGCTGTCCATCGCCTGCGGGTTACGCAATACCACGCTCACGTCAGCTTTTGGCTCGCTGGCGAAATAACGACTCGGCGCATAAACCACGCGCAAATCCGCTTTATCGACAATCAGTTCTGGCCGCACGTAGTTTTTATCATTCTTAACAAGCGTAAAATCATCAGGAATATAGGGATTTAACTCCGGCAGCGACAACGCAATGCCCTGTGCTTTTTGCTGCCAGTTTTTAAACGTCTGTTCGCTAATCTTATCGACCTGATAAGGCGCATCCACAAAATACGCAATCTTATTATGGGGTTCCTGGGGACTGATGTACCAGATGCGCGCATTCTGCGGCGTCATCATCGCCAGGCGATTTTTGATAGCGGCAGGATCGTAACGATCGGCGATATTCGCCGCATCCAGCGTATGCGCTACCGGGACGCGGATCATAGTGTCCGCCAGCCATTCGACATAGTCCATATCGCGGGTAATCGACGGATAGCGGAAGTCGAGATCCAGCACATGCGCCAGCTCGTCAAAGTAACGTTTATCTATCCCTTTTTCACGTAACGTATTGAGATAGCTAAAGATAGCTGCGACGACTTCATCACGATTGGCCAAACCTTTATCAGTCAGCGTTGCCGAAATGGCAAATACGCCGCTGTTACCATTAACAATCGGATCGGAATCCGCGCTAATACCTTCGACCAGTCCTTGTTTTTGCAGCCAGTCAGAGAGCGTCCCCGGGCTACGATTGCCAATCAGATAAGAGACCAGTTCATCGGTCTTGCTGCGGAACTGCGCGCTATTGTTATCAATACGAAACTCCACGCGCAGCACTTTACGCGGTAGCGCCGGCACGTAATGAATAATGATGCCCTTCTGCGCCTCGGTGATAACAGGTACGGTAATTTCCGGTTTCTTAATCTGTTTATTCGGCACGCGACCATAGGTTGCGGCGGCAATACTCGCCAGTTCCGGCAAGGGTTTATTACTGTAAATCACCGCCTTCATCAGATTAGCTGAATAGTATTTTTCATGAAAAGCGATCAGCGCCTGTTGCACCGGATTGCCCGGCTTATCGCTTAGCGTTTCCAGATTGCCGCCTGAAAAGTGCGAGCCTGGATGCGCCGGGTTAATGGTTTCGGCGCTTACCTGCGCCATACGCATACCGTCGCGGGTACGCGCCATCGTCAGCTCGGCATTCACCGCGTTTCGCTCGCGTTCGGCGTACTTTTTATCGAGCAATGGCGCGGCAATGGCGTCGGCCAGGCGATCTACGGCGCCGGGAAGCGCATCGTTTTCAACCTCCAGGTAGAAGGCTGTTCGATAAGGCGCAGTGCTGGCGTTATGGCTACCGCCATGTCTTTTAAGGTATTCGGCAAGGCTATCCGCCTGCGGATATTTTTTTGACCCCATCAGGCACATATGCTCAAGATAATGAGCAAGCCCCTGATGAGCCTCAGGATCTTCAAGCGATCCAACGGGCACCACTAACGCTGAAAGAGACTTTACAGCCTGCGGATCGGATACCAGCAACACCACCATGTCATTATCAAGACGTATCGCCTGATACTGCCGAGTATCTTTATCGCTTTTACGGATAGTTTCTTGCAGCGGTTGCCAACCGATATCCGCCTGAACTGCAGGCCCCCAGAGGGCGACCAATAACAATAACGCTTTGAACCAGGTGCTGCGGGGCATTCACGGACCTCATCATTAACTTTCATTCCCACTCATCTGTATGGTCACGTAAACCATCGACCTGAGCAGAACGGGATATTATTGTGCTGAACCAGGCAGCATCTTTTTATCAGTCATCAGTCCGTGACGAAGAGCGCATCATAGTCGAAGCCTTTTAATGGCGCGATTTTCATACAATCAACGAGACTGATTAAAACGAAACAGCGGTAACAGGTAATGTCGGGACTGCGCAATGATAGCCTGCAACGTTTCAGATTCCAGCTGACGCCAAAGACGTTGATACCAGATATCTTCGCCTTCGCCGCTCACCATCATGTTGCCTTCATAAGCCAGTAAAAACTTTGTCCTGGCCTTCTGTAAGGTATCATCATCGTCTAACATGACATCATTTTCAGCGTCATAACAGGCTTTTATCCATGCGCCGCCGCTTTCCGGCAGTACCAATAGCGGAGAAGACATGCCTTCCCGGTAGCCTTCAATCAGTTGCGCCAGGTAAGCCATTGCCTGCGCTTTATCAAGTGGCGGAAATCGCCATTCTCCCTCTTTGCGCAAAAACAGACGACTTTCGCCACTCCCGCCGCTGGCACAATAGACAAGGTGTTCCAGCCAAAGTTGCACACCTTGCGCAACGCTGATTAAAGCGGGACGCCAGCGCAATAATCCATCCTCCTGTACCTGCGGTAGCCAGCCGGTTAGCTGAACGCCATTGCAAAGCAGATCCACTTCCAGGCTTTGGCTCGGCTTACGACAGGCGATGACCCGGCTTGCCAGTTGCTGCATCTCCTGGCATTGCGCATCCCAGAATATTTCGCCAAACGCGCCGTAAGGCAACTCTCCCGCAGCCCGGAAACGGCGGAACAAGCGTTCGGCGTCGTCCTCTTCAACCAGCGTATTGAGCAACTGTTGGTTAAGTTGATATCGCGTCAATCCCTCTAATTCAAACGGTTCCGCATCAGGAATCTCACTCTCTTCCGAGCGGAAATTAACCTGAAGCCGCATCTGAAAAAATGCGCGTACCGGATGGGCCCAAAAACGCTGCAGACTTTCCAGAGTCAATGTTTCCGGCATCGTAAAAGAAAGCGGCTGCACAAAGTCAGAATGCGCTTTTCCCGACTGACTCGCCGCGGGCAACCACTCTCTGGCATAACTTTGCTGTTCGCCGGGTTGGTAATTTTGCGCATCAAAAGGCATACGGGTATGCAGACGCGTAATATGCGCTTTGACTCGTGCTTCGCTCTCATCACAGGTCAGCGTTTCGTCGCCCGGCAAATAGTGGCTTTGTCCGATGTAATCCACCAATTCTTGCACCAGTACAGAGGGAAAGCGTTCGCTATTATCCTGGATGGAGCGACCGATGTAGCTGATATACAGCATCTGCTGCGCCGAGATTAACGCTTCCAGAAACAGGTAGCGGTCATCGTCGCGACGGCTACGATCCCCGCGCATGGTTTTTTGGCTCATCAGGTCAAAGCCCAACGGCGCAAGCTGGCGCGGGTATACGCCGTCGTTCATTCCCAGCAGGCAAACGACTCTGAACGGAATGGAACGCATCGGCATCAGCGTACAAATATTGATGGGGCCCGCCAGGAAGCGCTGGCTAATACGTTCCTGATCCAGACGCTGCGCCAGTTCATCCCGCAGTAGCGAAATCGGTACCGCATCGCCATATTCCGCCGCGACGCCTTCGGCGATAATGGCCTGCCACTGCTGTTCAATCAATGTCATTGCCGCTTCCGTGTCCGCATCGGGCAGGAAGAAATCATTGAGCATGTCGCGACAAACGGGCAACCACTCTTCCAGCGGTCGCTCCTGCGCCAGACCGCGCCGCCAGATATTAAGCTGCATCAGCAGCGAAGCCAGATGCCCGACCAGCTCAGCAATCAGACCGCTGGATTCGTCATAAGGCAGAACCGACTGCCACTCGCCCTGGGCGCTTTCCATGGCATACCCCAGCAGCATACGCGTCAGGCCAAATTGCCATGTATGCTGTCCCGTGGCAGGAAGTTCCAGCTCGCGTACGTTGTCATCGTCAATTCCCCAGCGAATGCCTGACTCATTGACCCACAAGCGCAAATAACGCAGCCCTTCTTCGTTGATCGTAAAGCGGGCAGCCAATACCGGTACGTCTAGCAACGCCAGAACATCCTCGGAGACGAAGCGGCTGTCCGGTAACGAAAGTAGGCTGATAAATGCCTGTAACACCGGATGTGACTGACGCGCCCGCCGATCGGAAATGGCATAAGGCAGATAGCGCTCCGTTGGCGCGCTACCAAATACCGCCTGGATAAACGGGCTATAGCTGTCAATATCAGCCACCATAACGATAATGTCGCGCGGCGTTAGTGTCGGATCGGCTTCCAGCATCGCCAGCAGGCGATCGTGCAGTATTTCCACCTCGCGCTGCGGGCTGTGACAAACGTGAAAAGAGAGGCTGTTATCCTCAGGATCGAGCAGACGCTTATTGTCGCTGCGCGAATACTCCTCAAGATTTACGCCCGCCACCGCATGGCTTTCCAGTTCAAGAATATCCGCCTGAATCCGATGCAAAAGATTATCTGGCGTAATATCAACAAACGCATCCAGCTCCTGGCTGTTTTCCAGTTCAGATAGCAGGTAGATATAATCCCGCCCCAGTTTTCCCCATGAGGCCAGTAGCGGATTACCGATATCCTGTTCGCCGTCGCTGTTAAACAAGGCTTCCGGATTCTGGTTTTCACGGAACAACGGTAAATGACGGTCTTCAAAACTGTGACGACGCTGGCGGGCCATGAGTTTTGCCAGCCAGGCTGGGTCTTTAATGTCCCCCCAGTAATACCGACACGGATTAGTAAAAAGGAGATGGATTTCAATATGTTTTCCCAGCGCCTGCAACGCTCTGAGATACACTGGCGGTAACGCGGAAATGCCGCAAATAAAAACGCGGGACGGCAACCCTGGCGGGCAGGCGGTCGCGCTTTCCAGCGTTTGAATAAAGCGTTGGTAGAGATTGGCGCGATGCCAGCGTGGCTGCCCCAGCGCGGCGGTATATTCCACCAATGCTTTCCACAGCGGCGCCTGCCAGTTTTGCGCCTCCCCCAGACCTTCCACGGTTTTTCCTGCTTCCCACTGCGTAAGCCAGTCAGGCCGATAAACCAGATACTGATCGAACAGGTCGGCAGCGCGCGCGGAAAGCTGAAAGAGTTTGCGTTTATCGGTGTCGTCGGTCAGATAATGGCGCAGCAGTACAAACTCATCCTTATCCAGCAACTGTGGCAGCAAGGTCATCAGTTTCCAGCTCATGCTTTGTTTGCTGAAAGCGCTTTCTTTGGGGATATCCGGCAACACGCGGACAAACATCTCCCAGATAAAACTCGCCGGTAACGGAAAAGCGATATTCGCCGCAATACCAAACTTTTGTGAAAGGGTCATCTGCAGCCACTGCGCCATACCCGTGCTTTGTACCAGAATCATTTCTGGTTCAAAGGGATCATCCAGCCGCTCGCGTTCGACGATGAACTCCATCAACGCTTCCAGCACATCCAGACGATTGGAGTGGTAGACCCTTAACATAATTACTCCTGACGATTAACGATTTGGACAATGCAAGCGCGTCATCTGCCCCTGCCTGCCAGAGGGTGAAACCATCGTGACGCTGATGCTGACACATCCCGATTGCGTTGTCTGCATCCGGTTGGCCTTCCAGTTGTCAGCAGGCGAAAATGGATACAGCGCCGTTTGCTGCCACGCCTGCCGCCAGATCTGGAGATACTGGTGTCGTAATGCAAAACTGTGCATTAATACCCGCTGATAGCCTGACAGCGCGGTGACGATCATTACCATTAGAACCATCGCCACTAAAACTTCCGGGAGGCTAAACCCGCGTTGTAAATTCAGGGGATGCGACATAACGCCACCTCTTTTAACGGACAAAAATCACTCCAGCCGTGGGGAGAAAAGACAATACTTCCCTGAATGACGTTGCCCAAACGCCATAACGTCATGCTGTCATCTTGCGCCGCCATCACCACTTCATCCCCCGATAATCTCCGCAAACAGACCCTCGCTCCTGAAGGGGAATAGCGCCGACATTCCATTTCGGTTACGCCTGACCATAGCTGCCCCCGCCCCCATTCCAGCGCCGACTGTACGAGCGCCTGGCGTTGTATCGCCAGGCTCTGCGTCGTCACGCGGGCGGCATAGCTGGCCTGCTGCTGATTTACGCCTTGCAGTAGCAGGCTACCCAGAATCAGTATTAAAAGCGCCAGTATTAGCGAAGAAGCGCCACGTTCCCGATTCACAGATTAAATCCCGTTACGCTGTATTGCGCGTCAATAACCGTCTGAGGCTCGGCTTTGCTGGCGCCGCGCAGATGCAGCATGAGCACTGGCGAGAATCCCGTTATATCCCGTCGCTCAACGGTAAAAGCCGTGATGAGTACCGTATTGGGATCGGTCATTTTTTCCCATCCCTTCCCCTGGCAAGATGTTGCTCCGCGTAATGTTTCCAGAACGTTATCCTTCATACGGAACCCGGTCTGGTCGGCCTCTTTCGCCGGTATGGTATCCCAGACACCGTTATTATTTCCGTCCCACTGAACGATGACGCATTGCCCCTGTTCAGCAAGATGTAACCCTTCGCCAGTACAGTGGCCATGACAGTAACCCGCACGTTGAAGATGCTTCGCTACGGTATAGGTTCGCTGCCAGATTTCATCTTCCAGCGATAACTGTCGCGTGTTGTGCCAGATCTCACGCTGTAGCGCCGGTAAAAATCGTGCGGATCCAAGCAGTAAAATGGAACCTATCGCCATCGCCAGCACAACCTCCAGTAGCGAGAACCCCCGCGTGGTTATTGACACGTGGCGGCCTCGTTACGCTCGCATAGCCTGATTCGCCCCCAGGAGGAGACGACCAGACGCCACTCTCCGGCAGCGTTTTTCAGTACGATGTGCCCTGCCCATGCCGTATTGCGCAAGCCAAAGAAGGCTAACGATGGCGTGATATCGGCAAGGACGACATCACGCCAGTCGGGCGTAAACACAAAGGGGGAAGATGGCGTACACGATGTTTGCGTAGCAACAGAGCTGACAAAGCACCATGAACCGCCTTCGCTGACCACGCGAAGAATGTGATCGCGGTTATGCCAGTGAGCGTCCTCACGAAGTTGCAGCAGATAATCCCGCACCTGACATGCGGTTTGCCACAGGCGCTGTTGCTGCTGCCAACGTTGCCAGCCATAAAGTCCTGTGGCGCTGAGAATGATAATGAGCGACATCGCGACCACCGTTTCAATGAGCGTATAGCCTTGTTGTTTTTTCATGTCGGCAGTATGGCGGGCGGAAGAAAAATAACGAGCGCCAAATACAGATTGTTCGGCGCGTTACGGAAAAAAGTTCATGTCTTGCAGCGCGTTGCAAAATTTCAGGAATCCGCGCCGAAGATTGAGACAAAGGGTAAAAAAAACCGACGCGCGATGACGTCGGTTATGGCAGGATCGTCAACGCTTAGATAGCGACCGGCGCTTTAATACCGGGGTGCGGATCATAGCCTTCAATTTCGAAATCATCGAACCGGTAGTCAAAAAGCGAATCAGGTTTACGCTTAATGACCAGCTTCGGCAGCGCGCGCGGTTCACGGCTTAATTGCAGGTGCGTCTGCTCCATATGGTTGCTGTACAGGTGCGTGTCGCCGCCGGTCCAGACAAAATCGCCGACGTCCAGGTCGCACTGTTGCGCCATCATATGCACCAGTAACGCGTAGCTGGCAATGTTGAACGGCAGACCGAGGAACACATCGCAGGAGCGTTGATAAAGTTGGCAGGAGAGTTTTCCATCTGCGACATAAAACTGGAAAAAGGCGTGACACGGCGCCAGCGCCATCTTACCCAGCTCGCCGACGTTCCACGCAGAAACGATAATACGACGAGAGTCCGGGTCGTTTTTAAGCTGGCTTAAAACCGTGGCGATCTGATCGATATGGCGGCCATCCGGTGTTGGCCATGCACGCCACTGCTTACCATAAACCGGGCCTAAATCGCCGTTCTCATCGGCCCATTCGTCCCAGATGGTGACATTATTTTCGTGCAGGTAAGCGATGTTGGTATCGCCCTGCAAAAACCATAGCAGTTCGTGAATAATTGAACGTAAATGGCAGCGTTTCGTCGTCACCAGAGGAAAGCCTTCCTGCAGGTTAAAACGCATCTGATGGCCAAAAATGGAAAGCGTGCCGGTGCCGGTACGGTCGTTTTTCTGTGTGCCTTCATCCAGCACTTTTTGCATCAGTTCTAAATACTGTTTCATGGTTCCTCAGGAAACGTGTTGCTGCGGGCGGCGGCGATATGCCCAAACCATCATGATCGCGCCAGCGATAATCATCGGGATAGAGAGAATCTGCCCCATGCTGATGTACTGTACCCACGCGCCGGTAAATTGCGCGTCCGGCTGGCGGAAGAATTCAACAATGATACGAAACGCGCCATAGCCAATCAGGAATAATCCGGAGACTGCGCCCATCGGACGCGGTTTGCGAATAAAGAGATTAAGGATGATAAACAGCACCACGCCTTCTAATGCCAGCTCATACAACTGGGAAGGGTGGCGCGGCAATACGCCGTAGGTATCAAAAATAGGCTGCCATTGCGGATGTGACGGCAGCAGCGCAATATCTTCCGCGCGTGAGCCAGGAAAGAGCATGGCAAACCGGAAGTCAGGATCGACGCGCCCCCACAATTCACCGTTGATAAAGTTGCCCAGACGCCCGGCGCCCAGGCCGAACGGAATTAACGGCGCAATAAAATCAGACACCTGAAAGAACGAGCGCTTCGTGCGCCTGGCGAAAATAATCATCACCAGTATCACGCCGATAAGCCCGCCGTGGAAGGACATGCCGCCGTCCCAGACACGGAATAAATAGAGCGGGTTATCCAGAAACAGAGGGAAGTTATAAAACAGGACATAGCCAATACGCCCCCCCAGGAAGACCCCCAGGAAACCTGCATAGAGTAAATTTTCAACTTCGTTTTTGGTCCAACCGCTTCCCGGACGGTTAGCGCGACGCACCGCCAACCACATCGCGAAAACGAATCCCACCAGATACATCAAGCCATACCAGTGAAGCGCGACGGGCCCAATTGAGAAAATGACCGGATCAAAGTCCGGAAAATGCAGATAGCTACTGGTCATCTGTCACCACAATTTCTTGTTATTTCGCTGAAGAGATAGCGATTGATAAGCGCGCCTGCGCGTTGCAGACGCTCCAAAGGTGCGAATAATAGCACAAGGGTTAAAAGCGAGATGCCGATTACCGTTAAAAGATATGTATACGCATTGTCTTTCATCTTGCAGGCGTGTTGTCTGCGCCGTGAATCCACAGTCACTCTCTTTTCCCGCTCCAGTCGTTACAACCCTCCTCGAATCAATCCCCCCATCCCGCGGCGCTCCATAAACGCCGCCACCTGATGACGCACCTCGGTCGCCATCTGCGCCTCAAGGCTGCGTCTGGCAAGGGTTTGCGCGTCTTCAAAATCGATATGCCGCAGCAGATATTTCACACGCGCTACCGAACGGCCATTCATCGAAAGATGGCGATATCCCAGACCGATAAGAATCGCCACGCACATCGGATCACCCGCCATCTCGCCGCACAAGCGAAGATCGAGACCATGTTTTTCGGCTTCCTGCGCAATCATGGACAGTGCGCGCAGCATAGCCGGATGCAAACTGTCATAAATACTGGCCACGCGGGTATTGTTGCGATCTACCGCCAGGATATATTGCGTTAAATCGTTGGTGCCGACCGAGATAAAGTCGATCCGGTTAGCCAGATGCGGCAGCATAAATACCATGGACGGCACTTCCAGCATAATGCCGATACGCGGTTTCGGGATCGCATAGCCGATCATCTCCTCGACCTCGCGCCCGGCGCGTTCGATCAGACGCCGCGCTTCATCGACTTCATCAATACTGGTGACCATCGGCAACAAAATGCTGAGGTTGCCAGTCGCCGCATTGGCGCGCAGCATCGCGCGGACCTGGATCAAAAAGATCTCCGGCTGATCCAGCGTAATGCGGATCCCGCGCCAGCCCAGACACGGGTTCTCCTCGCTGATCGGCATATAGGGCAGTTGCTTATCCGCTCCCACATCCAGGGTCCGCAGCGTCACCGGTTTATCGTTAAACATTTGCAGCATCCCTTGATACTGCGCCACCTGCTCTTCTTCCGAGGGAAACCCGCTTTGCAGCATAAAGGGAATTTCAGTACGGTACAGGCCGATACCGTCGATCCGACTGCCTAACTTTTCCTCATGCTCGGGGCTGAGCCCGGCATTCAGCATCACTTTGACTCGCTCGCCGCTTTTCAGTTGGGCGGGAAGATTGACGTCGTCCTCCGCCAGACGACTGAGTTCTATCTCTTCACTAATGAGTCGCTGATATTCCTGAATAAGCACGGGTTCAGGATCGACCAGTAATTCACCGCGATAGCCATCCACCACCAACGTACGGCGATGTAGCACCGAAGGCTGGATATCCGCGCCCATGACGGTCGGGATACCGAGCGCGCGCACCATAATCGCCGCATGCGAGTTTGCCGCGCCGTCGCGCACTACAACGCCCGCCAGCCTGTCCTGCGGCAGCTCCGCCAGGGTGGTCGCCGACAGCTCATCCGCGACCAGAATAAAACGTTCCGGCCAGGCGTTTGGCCCCTGAACTGAATCATCAAGGTGGAATAACAGCCGCTGCCCCAGCGTGCGTAAGTCTCCCGCACGTTCTTTGAGGTAGTTATCGGTTAGCGCCGCAAATTGCTCGGCAAATTTTTCGATGATTTTTTTAACGGCCCACTCCGCAACAGCGCCTTTGTCGACCTCGGCGAAGAGTTCGCGACGCAGTCTGGCATCTGAAAGCAGGTGTGAGTACAGATCGAAAATGGCCGCCGTCTCTTTTTGCGCGCCGGCGGCAAAGCGTTTGCTGTATCGTCGGAATTCGTTCGCCGCCTCTTCCAGCGCGCCGGTCAGTCGTTCGCGTTCAAGAGAGGTATCCAGCGTAGACGCTTCGTAAACCTGTTCCATCAGCGGCATGGTCGCGTCTTGCCAGCCCGTTGCGATAGCCACGCCCGGCGCCGCAGGAAGCGCGCGGATTCGCGTCTGCCGGTATTGCCCGAACAGCGCTGTGACCTGCGACTGTGACAGGATAGCCGCCATCTGCGTAGCGAGCGTGACGAGGAAAGACTCTTCGCTTTCATCGTACTGGCGCAATTCGCGCTGCTGTACGACCAGCACGCCGAGAAGTTGGCGACGCTGAATGATCGGCACGCCGAGAAACGCGCGAAAACGCTCCTCTTTTACCGAAGGAATGTATTTAAAGCTGGGATGTTTTTGCGCATCGGCAAGGTTAATGGGCTCCGCCAGTCTGCCCACCAGACCGACGATCCCCTCATCAAACGCAAGCGCAACGGTTCGACCACGCGGTTTTTTCAACCCCCGCGTCGCCATCAGGTAATAACAGCGTCGGTCATGATCGGCCAGGTAAACCGAGCAAACCTCTGTATCCATCGCAAGACAGATATCCGTGACCAGAATATTCAGCGCCTCGTTCAGACGCGGCGCACTGGCCACTTTTTCGACTATTTCGCGCAGGCGAGTGAGCATAATTTGCGTGGCTTAACCTCTTTTACGTCGATAAGCAGGCGCGCTTTGTAGCTTAGGGGGATTATCCTGAAGCGCCATGACAACACTTGCAAACTCTTTCATTACCCTGCGGTAGACATCGCGTTTAAATGACACCACTTGTCGAACCGGATACCAGTAACTTACCCAGCGCCAGCCGTCAAACTCCGGCGTACTGCTGGTTTGCATATTGATTTCGGCGTCGGCGCTCATTAACTGCAAAAGAAACCACTTTTGTTTCTGGCCGATACATACCGGCTTTGTGTCCCAACGCACCAAACGTTTTGGTAACTTGTAACGCAACCAGTTGCGAGTAGAAGCAAGGATCCGCACATCTTTACGGCTTAACCCAACTTCTTCAAACAGTTCCCGGTACATCGCCTGTTCTGCCGACTCCCCTGGATTTATCCCGCCCTGCGGGAACTGCCAGGAGTGCTGACCAAATCGCCGGGCCCACATCACCTGCCCCTGACGATTACAAATTACGATACCTACATTTGGGCGGTAGCCATCGTCATCAATCACCGGACTACCTCAACATAAACCTTATATATGAACGATTGTTTCATACTCCAGTGAGGCGGTAAACCACTCTGTAATAGTGACACAGCCTAATAACAATTGAATAACTCACAGTAAATAGCCGAGTTATAAACAGATGATGACGCCCTTGCGCCATTTTATTCACCTTTTCTGTGGATATAGTTGTGAAGAAGTATGGAATTACCACGGGAAAACCCAGAACAGTCTGAATTCCTCATACTGGAGGCAGTAAAAATAGTTCCTTATATTCATTGTGTTATAGACAAATCTTACATGCCACCTTCATAAAGCGTGACCAGCATCACATCTAAGATCCTTATGCTGATGAAAGATCAACCAGCGTCGGTTTTATCCACAGATTGTGCCAATAACTTACGCACTATTTGTCTGAATTTTCGATTTTCGTCGCACGTCAAGGCTGTAAATGGAAACAGTAGTGGTGGTTTTACACAGTTATCCCAACTTTCTGTGGATAACATAGTGTAAGATCCTGTTTATTGTCAGTGACCAGAATTGGAAAACCCGCTTCAGCGTTGCGCAACACGAAGAAACAACACAAAAAAGGCAATAAAAATCAGTCTATTGAATATAAGACACAGAAAAAGATAAACTCTGCCCATACGGTATAAAATCACTGCTCACTTTTTGACCTAAGGTAATTGTCATGTCCGCTCTTTGTCCGCTACTGACTCCGCCTGCTTCGGAAGCATTGCTGTTAGCCCAGGCGCGGCAGCTTTCCGGCTATACGTTAGGCGAGCTGGCGGCGATGGCCGGCATTACCACGCCTAAAGATTTGAAGCGAGACAAAGGCTGGATCGGCGTCTTGCTGGAGATCTGGCTCGGCGCCAGCGCCGGGAGCAAGCCGGAGCAGGATTTCGCCGCGTTAGGCGTAGAACTGAAAACCATCCCGGTGGATAGTCTGGGTCGTCCTCTGGAAACAACCTTTGTTTGCGTGGCGCCGTTAACCGGTAACAGCGGCGTGACCTGGGAGACAAGTCACGTACGGCATAAATTGAAGCGCGTGCTATGGGTACCGGTCGAAGGCGATCGCAGCATACCGTTAGCCGAACGCCGCGTAGGTTCGCCGCTACTCTGGAGTCCGAGTGAAGAAGAGGACAGGCAGCTACGCCTCGACTGGGAAGAGCTGATGGACATGATAGTGCTGGGCCAAGTGGAACGCATTACCGCCCGCCATGGCGAAGTCTTGCAACTGCGACCCAAAGCCGCCAATGCCAGGGCGCTCACCGAGGCTATCGGCGCGCGCGGGGAACCTATTTTGACGCTACCGCGTGGATTTTATCTGAAAAAAAATTTTACGCAGGCGCTGCTGGCTCGCCATTTTTTATTGCAGAATCCGTAACGTCCGCTACGCGCAACTGCGCCTCCGCTATGGCTACGCATCGGGCCGACGCCCGATAAACGTAAGCGTATTGTCGCCGCTATTTTACACCGTTCCTGGTTGCGCAAATTCAGCCTGGGCTTTCGCCCGTCACTCGACGGGCCTATAATTACCGCTTCTTTTTTTGGCAGGACTTTGTTCGATGTTATTTGCATGGATAACCGATCCTAATGCCTGGCTGGCGCTCGGTACGCTGACGCTGCTGGAGATTGTACTTGGGATCGACAACATTATTTTTCTTTCTCTGGTGGTAGCAAAACTTCCTACGGCGCAACGGAACCACGCACGGCGGCTTGGGTTGGCGGCGGCGATGGTCATGCGCCTGGCGCTGCTGGCGTCAATCGCCTGGGTCACTCGTCTGACTAATCCGCTGTTTGAGCTTTTCGGCGAAGCGATTTCCGCCCGCGATCTCATTCTGTTACTGGGCGGGTTATTTTTAATCTGGAAAGCCAGCAAGGAGATCCATGAGTCCATCGAAGGCGAAGAAGAAGGGTTAAAAACCCGGGTTTCTTCTTTCCTGGGCGCAATAGTACAGATTATGCTGCTGGATATTATTTTCAGCCTTGATTCAGTTATCACAGCGGTTGGCCTCTCCGATCATCTGTTTATTATGATGGCGGCAGTCGTTATTGCCGTGGGCGTCATGATGTTTGCGGCACGGCCCATCGGCGAGTTTGTCGATCGTCATCCGTCGGTAAAAATGCTGGCGCTCTCCTTTCTGATCCTGGTTGGCTTTACCCTGATTTTGGAAAGTTTCGACGTTCACGTTCCGAAAGGGTATATCTATTTCGCCATGTTCTTCTCTATCGCAGTAGAGAGCCTGAACCTGTTGCGTAATAAAAAGAATCCGCTGTAATCCTGTCTCGCTCCCCCGCCGGGGAGCGAATACTCACTTTATTTCCTTTCTTCTCACAGATTAAGATTTTGCTGCTTCCGACATGCAGAGCTGCGCGTTATTACTAGACTATTATCAGACATATGATTAACAGACTATTATCAGATGCAGGCTATGTGAGGACAAACGGATGAAAAAGTGGGCAGTTGTAATTTCCGCAGTAGGGTTGGCTTTTGCGGTATCCGGATGCAGCAGCGATTATGTAATGGCGACGAAAGATGGTCGTATGATCCTGACCGATGGAAAACCGCAAGTTGACGATGATACCGGTCTGGTCAGCTATACCGATGCACAGGGAAACGAGATGCAAATCAACCGTGACGAAGTGTCTCAAATCATCGAACGTTAAGCAGTGGCCTGTGATCGAGGTCAGCGTTCTGCAAGCCTTCAGGCTGCGTCCCGTAACGGTGCGTGGCGACCACGCCCGGTAACAATTACGCCGCGTAGCCTGCAATTTTACTTTCCCTTTTGCCTTCCCTCTGCCATTTTTATTGTCCTTTGTCGGGAATTTCTGACTTCATAATAAAAAGGAAACGGCTATGCACTATCACCGTATACCCCACAGCTCGCTCGAAGTAAGTACGCTAGGGCTGGGCACAATGACATTTGGTGAACAAAACAGCGAAGCCGACGCTCACGCACAGCTCGACTATGCCATCGCAAATGGCATTAACCTTATCGACGCCGCCGAGATGTATCCGGTACCGCCGCGCCCGGAAACACAAGGGCTGACGGAATCCTATATCGGTAACTGGCTCGCCAAACGCGGCAACCGTGAAAAACTGATCATCGCCAGCAAAGTTAGCGGACCGGCACGTAATAATGATCAAGGCATCCGGCCTCATCAGGCGCTGGATCGTAAAAATATTCGCGAAGCGCTACACGACAGTTTGACCCGATTGCAGACCGATTATCTGGATTTGTATCAGGTGCACTGGCCGCAGCGTCCCACTAACTGCTTCGGTAAACTCGGCTATAACTGGACGGACTCCACGCCAGTAGTAAGTCTGCTGGAGACGTTAGACGCGCTAAGTGAGTTTCAGCGAGCGGGTAAGATTCGTTATATTGGCGTTTCAAATGAGACAGCGTTTGGCGTTATGCGCTATCTGCATCTGGCGGAAAAACATGACCTGCCGCGTATTGTCACTATCCAGAACCCCTATAGCCTGTTAAACCGCAGCTACGAGGTCGGACTGGCGGAAGTCAGCCAGTATGAAGGTGTTGAATTGCTCGCCTATTCCTGTCTGGCGTTTGGCACATTAACCGGTAAATACCTGAACGGGGCCAAACCCGCAGGCGCGCGGAATACCTTGTTCAGCCGCTTCACACGTTACAGCGGCGAACAGGCGCAAAAAGCCGTTGCCGCCTACGTCGATATCGCGAAGCGTCACAATCTTGATCCGGCGCAGATGGCGCTGGCCTTTGTTCGCCGCCAGCCGTTTGTCGCCAGTACGTTACTGGGCGCAACCACGATGGCGCAGCTCAAGACGAATGTGGAAAGTCTGCATCTGACGTTAAGCGAAGAGGTTCTGGCGGAGATTGAGGCGGCGCATCAGGTTTATACCTACCCGGCGCCGTGACGGTCAGTGCCCGGTGGCGCTACGCTTCCGGGCTTACAGAGACAATGTAAGCCGGGTAACGCGCACTCGCCGCCCGGCATATTCACTCAGTATGATGCCTGCCGGCGCTGCCAGATCCACAGCGCCGCGATCGCCAGCGCGAACAGCACGCCAAAGCCGATACCTATCGCCACTGCCGGAACGCCAACCAGCACCGCCAGCGAGTACAGTCCCAGCATTAATAGCATGGCGCTATTCTCGCCCAGATTTTGTACGGCAATGGCATTCCCGGCGCCAACGCTCTTCTTACCGCGCTCCTGGAGCAAGGCGTTGAGCGGCACCACAAAAAAGCCGCCCAGCATACCTATCAACAGCAACAAGGCATAAGCAGGCAGCAATGCGTGCTGTAATGAGAAGATCGCAACCACAACGCCAATCAAAATCCCGGCGGGCATACAGCGCGATACGGTCTCCAGCGTCACCAGTTTTGCCGCCGCACCCGCGCCGACCACAATGCCTACCGCCACCATGGCGTTCAGGTAAGTCGGCGTGGCGTTATCCGTAATGCCCAGCGCCACCGGCACCCACAGCACCAGCAGAAAACGCAGCGTCACGCCTGCGCCCCAGAATAGCCCGGTCCCCACCAGCGAAAAACGCGTTTCACCGTTACGCCAAAGGACAACGCAAGCGCAGAAGAAGCTACGCGTCATCGCCGACAACCGCCAGGATTGCCCTGGACGCGCCGCCACAAGCTTCGGGATAAACAGGTTCGCTGCCACTGCGCCAGCGTAGGCCAACGCGCAGGCAACCAGCGCGGCGATGACATGCCAGTCGGCCAATACGCCGCCCGCGACGGAACCGAGCAAAATCGCCGCAATCGTAGAGGCTTCCATCAGGCCATTGGCTTTCACCAGCTTATCGCCCGTCGTCAGTTCGCCCAGAATACCGTATTTCGCCGGAGAATAAGCCGCCGCGCCAATCCCGACCAACGTATAACCGACAAAAGGATTCACGCCGAGGCAGATACCTGCCGCTCCCGCCAGTTTAAGACCATTGGCGACCATCATCACCCGGCCTTTGGCAAAGCTGTCCGCGATCTGACCGACAAACGGCGCAAAAAGAATGTAAGCGCCCACAAACACCATTTGCAGAACAGGCTGGCTCCAGTCCGGATAAAACTGGGCTTTCAGCAGCGCCAGCGTCGCAAACAGCAGCGCATTATCGCCAAAAGCCGAGAGAAACTGCGCGACAATCACCGACAGCATCCCTTTCGACCAGATGGAGGTGTTAGTGCGTACTGACTCACTCATGATGTTGTTCCGGCGCATCCACCCAGCTTTTCAGCGTGACAAAATCGGGTTTTCCGCTGCCAAGTAAGGGAAGCTGTTTCAGATAACGGATATCGCGCGGGACGGCAAGTTCCGGAATACCGTGTTCACGGGCATAGTGCTGTAACTTTTCTCGGGTGAGTTCGCTGTCAGTCGTAAACAGTACCAGCGCTTCACCTTTGCTGGCATCGCTTTTAATGGCGGTAGCGTGCATTTTGTCCGCCGAAACGCCAAGCGCCAGTTGCTCGACCATCTCCAGCGAGACCATTTCGCCAGCAATTTTCGCAAAGCGTTTCGCGCGCCCCTGAATCTGCACAAAACCATTTTCATCGAAGCGTACAATGTCACCCGTGTCGTACCACCCGCGCTCGGTTTCGCCTCTGGCGTTTTCCGCTGACGGCACCTCCAGCACGCCCGGTTTTTCCACGCGCAGATAGCCATTCATGATATTCGGCCCTTTCAGCTGTAGCCGACCGCCGTTTTCAATACCGGGCACCGCCAGCAGACGCGCGTCCATGCCAGGCAGAATGCGGCCAACAGTACCCGGCTTAGCCGCCATCGGCACGTTAATCGAGACTACTGGCGCGCATTCCGTTACCCCGTAGCCCTCAAGAATGCGCAGACCGAATTTATCCTGCCACAGTTGTTTAGTGCTCTCCTGAAGTTTTTCCGCACCGGCCACCACATAGCGCAGGCGATAAAAATCATACGGATTGGCAAAGCGCGCATAGTTGCCGAGGAAGGTTGATGTACCAAACAGCACGGTACAGTTACGGTCATAGACCAGTTCCGGCACAATGCGATAGTGCAGCGGACTTGGATAAAGAAACACTTCCGCGCCGGTCAACAACGGCGTAAACAGGCCCACCGTCAAACCGAACGAGTGAAAGAGCGGCAGCGCCGACATAAAACGGTCATTGGCGGTGAAATCCGCAATCGTTTTTATCTGCTCGACGTTCGCCAGAATGCTTTTATGACTGTGCACCACCCCTTTCGGGTGCCCTTCCGAGCCGGAGGTAAAAAGAATGATCGCCGCGTCTTCCGGCTGCTGTTTTACCTGCGCCAGTCGCGGCGCCAGGAGGTGGGCAAAAATCCACAGCTTGTCGGCGGGCGTGACGTCCGCTTTTAAATCTTCCAGGTAAACCCAGCGAACCTGCGTTAGCTGCTCCGGCAGGTGCCACAATTTACCTTTATCGAGGAACTGGCGGGAGGTAAAAATCGTTTTAATTTCCGCCGCGGTAATCGCGCTGGTCAGCCCTTTTACCCCCGCCGTGTAGTTCATCATGGCCGGAATGCGGCGACGAGAAACCGCGCCGAAAATCACCGCCGCGCTGATGGCGGCATTCGGCAGCATTAAACCGATTTTCTCGCCCTCAACGCTGTACTTTTCCAGAATCCGGCCAACAAAAAGCGTCTTGGTCAGTAACTTACGATACGTATCCGGCGTAAAGTTAATGTCCTCAATACAGTTTTTACCTGCGCCGTAACGATATTGCGCCGCCAGCAACGATTCGTATAACGTCTCGCGCGGGCGCACCGCCATACGCGCTTCCATCATGATCTGGTGCAGCATCTCACCCGCTATCTTACGTCTGTCGCGCGCGCGCGGCGCTTCCGGCATCGGTATTTGCGTCGGCGGTAAAATATGAAGCTGAATGCGGGGGAATAAGCGCCGTTTAACCAGACCTTTAAGGCGACTGAAAGGCGTAAGCTCCGCGCCGTCAATACGGAGCGGAATGACGGTTGCGCCCGATTTTGCCGCCACAAAGCCTGCGCCGTCATAAATTTTCATCAGCGAGCCGGTCACGGAAATCCGCCCTTCCGGGAAAATCACCACTGGACGCCCCTGCTCCACCAGGCGCACCAGGTGTTTAATGGACATGGGTTTAGTGGGATCGAGCGGCACAAAATCGATCAGCGGCGTTAACCAGCGCATATACCATTGCTGGCTGATGGAGGTATATACCGCAAAGACAGGCCGTACCGGCAAAAACAGCGCCAGTAGCATACCATCGATAAATGAAACGTGATTGGGGGTAATTAAGACCCGGTTCCCCTGTAGCGCCCGGACATCGCCAGTGACGCGCACACGATAAAGCACGCGAAACAGGTTACGGAAAAATCCAAACAGCATTTCAACTCCCTTTGGCCGACAATTCGCTAAAACATGAATTGTGGCAGATTACACGAGTTGCGTAACAGGAGCGATAGCAAAATAGGTTCGAAAAAAAACCTGCGCATCCGCGCAGGTTGGTGCAAGAGACAGGTACGAAGAGCGTACCGAATAATCTCACCAATCAATACCTCTGGGATCTTGATTGTGGGCTTCGCGCGTCTGCATCGCCAGTCCGAAAACGCAAAGGAATAAACGGAAATGCAACGAGTTGTGTAAATTATCCGTTACTGTTACAGGTTCAGGCGAAACAAAAAAAAACCTGCGCATCTCTACGCAGGTTGGTGTAATTCGTGTGATCAACAATGACGTTGATTCCACCTATCAATACCTCTGGGATCACCACTCTATCAACCTGACTCGCTGGCCTGCCAGCAGACAATCGCAACAGCGCTTCGCAAACTGTAACGAAAGATTTGTATTGTCACTTTACAGACGCATTTCTCCCGTGCAGGTCACATTTGCCCGACACGGCGGGGCAAGAGGCTTGAACAGACGTTCATTTTCCGTAAAACTGGCGTAATGTAAGCGTTTACCCACTATAGGTATTATCATGGCGACCATAAAAGATGTAGCCCGACTGGCCGGTGTTTCAGTCGCCACCGTTTCTCGCGTTATTAACGATTCGCCAAAAGCCAGCGAAGCGTCCCGGCTGGCGGTGACCAGCGCAATGGAGTCCCTGAGCTATCACCCTAACGCCAACGCGCGCGCGCTGGCACAGCAGGCAACGGAAACCCTCGGTCTGGTGGTCGGCGACGTTTCCGATCCTTTTTTCGGCGCGATGGTGAAAGCCGTTGAACAGGTGGCGTATCACACCGGAAATTTTTTACTGATTGGCAACGGGTATCATAACGAACAAAAAGAGCGTCAGGCTATTGAACAGTTGATTCGTCATCGTTGCGCAGCGTTAGTGGTACACGCCAAAATGATTCCGGATGCGGACCTGGCCTCATTAATGAAGCAAATCCCCGGCATGGTGCTGATTAACCGCATTTTACCGGGGTTAGAACACCGCTGTGTCGCGCTGGATGACCGTTACGGGGCATGGCTGGCGACCCGACATCTGATCCAGCAAGGTCATACGCGTATTGGGTATATCTGTTCCAACCACACCATCTCTGATGCCGAAGATCGCCTGAGGGGCTATTACGATGCGCTGGCGGAAAGCCATATCCCGGCTAACGATCGGCTGGTGACGTTCGGCGAACCGGATGAAAGCGGCGGCGAGCAGGCGATGACTGAGTTATTAGGTCGCGGCAGAAATTTTACCGCGGTGGCCTGCTATAACGACTCGATGGCGGCTGGCGCGATGGGAGTATTAAATGATAATGGCGTGGGGGTGCCGGGCGAAGTATCGCTCATCGGTTTTGATGATGTACTGGTCTCACGCTATGTGCGTCCCCGACTGACCACCATTCGGTATCCGATCGTCACCATGGCGACACAGGCGGCGGAGCTGGCGTTAGCGTTGGCGGGGAAATGCCCTACGCCAGAAGTAACTCATGTATTTAGTCCGACACTGGTACGCCGACATTCGGTATCCACGCCGACGGATACCGGACACCTGTCGACAACCGATTAATCAGGGTAGCATGATGGCGACAATGCTGGATGTTTCCCGCCATGCGGGCGTATCAAAGGCCACCGTCTCACGAGTGCTGAATGGGACGGGGCAGGTAAAAGAAAGCACGCGCCAGAAAGTGTTTACGGCGATGCAGGCTCTGGACTATCGCCCCAACCTGCTGGCACGCTCGCTGGCGAATCGCACCAGCAACAGCATCGGTCTGGTCGTCTCTACGTTTGACGGCTTCTATTTTGGCAGTTTGTTGCGCCGGGCGTCGCGCCAGGCGGAGTTTCATAACAAGCAGTTGATCGTCACCGATGGTCACGATACGCCGGAACGAGAGCAGAAAGCCGTACAAATGTTGGCCGACAGACAGTGCGACGCTATTATTCTTTACACTCGCTATATGGATGAGCCGGCGATTTTGTCGTTGATTGACGCCACGGAAATGCCGCTGGTGATTATTAATCGCAACGTCACTCAGGCCCGCGATCGCGCTATTTTCTTCGAGCAGGAGACGGCGGCATTCCAGGCGGTGGAATATCTGATTACGCAGGGCCATCGCGATATCGCCTGTATTACGCTGCCTGTTCATACTCCCACCGGCACATCACGCGTAGCGGGTTATCGCAAGGCGCTGGAAAAATATGGCATTCCCTGGCAACCGGCAAAAGTGAAATTCGGCGATTACACGCTGACGCGCGGCTATGACGCCTGCCGGGAATTACTGGAGGAAGGCGTCACGTTTAGCGCGCTATTCGCCTGTAATGATGACACGGCGCTGGGCGCGGCAAAAGCGCTGCGCCAGGCCGGATTACGCATCCCGCAGGATGTGTCGCTGTTTGGTTTTGACGATGCGCCGGGCGCAACCTGGCTTGAACCGGGGCTTTCAACAGTCTATTTACCCATCGAGGATATGATAGCCACCGCAATCGATCAGGCCGTTCGTCTGGCGAACAGCGAGCCGGTCGCCCCGATCCCGCCCTTTACCGGCACGCTGATTCTGCGCGAGTCCGTCGCCGCAGGCCCGTTTTTTCAACGTCCGGCCTAATGATGCGCTTCAGAGCATCTCCAGCGCTAACAGCTCTTCAATGGTCTGACGACGGCGGATCAGCCGCGCCTGTCCATTGTCAAACAGTACTTCCGGCAGGAGCGGGCGGCTATTGTAATTCGATGACATAGACGCGCCGTACGCGCCGGTATCGTGCAATACGAGGTAATCGCCGGGGATGACCGCAGGTAAGGCGCGTGTTTCAACCATTCCCCCTTCCTGCTGCGTAAAAACATCGCCTGATTCGCATAGCGGCCCGGCGACCACCGTCTCGACCCACGGGCCATTTTCAAGCGCGCGACCATCCGCCGCCAGCGCCGAAATACGGTGATAGCTACCGTACATCGCCGGGCGCATCAGATCGTTAAAACCCGCATCTACCAGCACGAAATGGCGGCTTCCCATCTGTTTTACGCTACGCACCTGCGTTACCAGCACGCCTGATTGCGCCACCAGAAAACGTCCGGGTTCGATCTCAAGTTTGACCGCATGTCCCAGATGGCGGGCGATTTGCTCGCGCGCCGCGTTCCACAGGCCATAGTAATGGCGCGTATCAACGGGCTCTTCTCCCTCACGATAAGGTATCGAGAGTCCGCCGCCTGCCGAAATCGCCTCCACATCCTGACCACATTCCAGCACCTGGCGTACCATCGCGCCGCAAACCTGCTCCAGATGGCCATAATCGACGCCGGAACCAATGTGCATATGGATACCGACAAGTTTCAGTCGGTATTTCTGCATTACCGCCAGCGCCGCCGGAAGATCGCTATGCCAGATGCCGTGTTTGCTGTTTTCGCCCCCGGTGTTGGTTTTCTGGCTGTGGCCGTGACCAAAGCCAGGATTCACGCGCAACCAGACGCGATGCCCAGGCGAAACCTGACCAAGCTGCGTCAGCATATCTACCGAGCCGGCATTGACCGGAATATGCAGTTCACTGACGCGCGCCAGCGTGTCGGCATCAATCACATCGGCGGTAAAAACGATATCATCAGGGCACGTTTGTGGATCGTAGCCCGCCGCCAGCGCACGTTCGATCTCTCCCAATGAAACAGAATCCACCTTGACACCCTGCGCGCGCATTAAGCGCAGGATATGAATGTTCGAACAGGCTTTTTGCGCAAAACGCACGACGTCAAACTGCTGCAGGGCGGCTATCTGACGGCGAATAATGTGCGCGTCATAGACCCAGACCGGACAGCCAAATTCAGCAGGCAATCTGAGCAAATTTTCAGCGTTAAGGTCAGTTTCAGCGTGATAATGCGGCAATGACATAACAAACTCCGGAACAGGCTTTTTAACGATTACGCCATACCTTAGAAAGAATAAAAAATATCGTTTTATTGTCAGTCTATGCAAAAATGATATGGGATAAATGATTCAGGGAAACGTATGG
Organism: Salmonella sp. SAL04196; assembly: GCF_046550835.1. Lineage (NCBI taxonomy): Bacteria > Pseudomonadati > Pseudomonadota > Gammaproteobacteria > Enterobacterales > Enterobacteriaceae > Salmonella > Salmonella sp. SAL04196. The sequence goes on along the minus strand of NZ_JBGDXE010000002.1, from coordinate 313,976 downwards.
CTGCCGTTAATTTACGTCACATTGAAATTTTTCATGCCGTAATGACCGCCGGAAATCTCACCGAAGCGGCGCGGCTGCTGCATACCTCGCAGCCTACCGTCAGTCGCGAGCTGGCGCGTTTTGAGAAAGTGCTGGGATTAACGCTGTTTGAGCGCACACGCGGGCGCTTACATCCGACGGTGCAAGGGCTACGCCTGTTCGAAGAGGTACAACGCTCCTGGTATGGGTTGGATCGCATCGTCAGCGCGGCGGAAAGTCTGCGCGAGTTCCGTCAGGGCGAGCTCTCTATCGCCTGCCTGCCGGTCTTTTCACAATCCTTTTTGCCGCCGTTACTACCGCCTTTTCTGGCGCGTTATCCGGATGTCAGCCTGAATATTGTGCCGCAGGAGTCGCCGTTGCTGGAAGAGTGGCTCTCCGCTCAGCGCCACGATTTAGGGCTGACGGAGACGCTTCATGCCCCGGCAGGAACAACCCGTACCGAGTTACTAACGCTGAATGAAGTGTGCGTACTGCCCTGCGACCATCCGCTTGCCGCCAAAACGGTACTGACGCCAGACGATTTTCAGGGGGAAAACTTTATCAGCCTCTCCCGCCTGGACAGCTATCGACAGTTGTTGGATACGTTATTTGCCGAACATCAGGTGAAGCGCAGAATGGTGGTGGAAACGCATAGCGCGGCCTCCGTCTGCGCGATGGTGCGCGCCGGGGCGGGCGTTTCGATCGTTAACCCGCTAACCGCGCTGGACTATGCCGCCAGCGGCGTCGCCGTTCGCCGCTTCAGCATTGACGTGCCCTTTACCGTCAGCCTGATTCGCCCGCTACACCGCCCCGCCTCCGCGCTGGTTGACGCCTTCAGTAAGCATTTACAAACGCACCTTTCGCGCCTGGTCGAACCGCTGGAGGTTATTCTGGGGCCGATGACGAAAGCATAAAGCTCACGGCATCTGCGGCATGAATTGCCGTGGTATCGAAAACCGGTAGCGCGCTTTGCGTCTGGGGAACAAGCAAACCTATTTCAGTGCAGCCAAAAATAACGCCCTGCGCGCCTTGCGCAGCCAGTCGTTCGATAACCTGTAAATAATAGTGGCGCGACGCGTCGGTGAATGTCCCCTGACAGAGCTCGTCAAAAATGACCTGATTGATACGCGCCCGATCGTCCGCCTCCGGCACGATGGTCTCAATCGCAAATTGCTGTTCCAGCCGCCCGCGATAAAAATCCTGCTCCATCGTATAGCGAGTCCCTAATAGCGCCACGCGATGCAACCCCTGACGGGCGATAGCTCGCCCGGTAGCATCCGCGATGTGTAGAAAAGGCAGAGAACAACGAGATTCAATAATGTGCGCGATTTTATGCATGGTGTTGGTACACAGCACAATGCCTTCTGCGCCCGCCTGCTGTAACCCCTGCGCGGCCTGCGCCAGGATATCGCCCGCTTTATCCCACTCGCCGCGGCGTTGACATACTTCAATATCGTGGAAATCTACGCTATGCAGCAGTAAGCTCGCCGAGTGCAGGCCTCCCAGCTGCTGTTTAATGCCTTCATTGATTAAACGGTAATAAGGGATAGTCGATTCCCAGCTCATCCCCCCCAACAGCCCGATCGTTTTCACTGCGCTCTCCTTTTTTAAAGCATTATGGCAGTGAAGCAAACTTACACATCCGTTTCCAGTCTATTTTTCATCATGCCGGATAACAGGCGTCATCCGGCATGGGAGGGGTGATTACACGCCAATATTTCTTAGCTTCTCGCCCGCCATCAGCTTGCGTTCGATGTGCTCCAGGGTGACATTTTTGGTTTCCGGAATCAGCCAGAAAGTGATGCCGATAAAAGCGATATTCAGCGCGGTGTAAAGCCAGAATGTACCTGCCGCGCCAATGCTGTCCAACAGTGTCAGGAATGTCGCGCCGATGATCATGTTCGATACCCAGTTTGTCGTGGTTGAACAGGTAATGCCAAAATCACGGCATTTCAGCGGCTGGATTTCCGAACACAGTATCCACACCACCGGAGCGGCACTCATCGCGTAACCGGCGATACACATCATCGTCATCCCAACGGAAAGCCAGGAGAGGCCGCTTGATGCCGTACCGTTATCAAACTGCATCAGGCAGTAGCCCAACACCAATGTCCCTAACGCCATTACGCTGAAACCGATTTTTAACGCCGGTTTACGCCCGGCCTTATCTACCGTAAAGACGGCGATAAACGTCGCGAACATAAAGGTCAGTCCGACCACCAGCGTAGCGATCATTTGCTGTTCCGTGGTGGTAAAGCCGGCCATTTTAAAAATGCGCGGCGCATAGTACATAATGATGTTCATGCCGGTGAACTGCTGCATTGCCTGTAGCAGCATACCGAGGAACACGGCGCGGCGAACATTGCGGTTAGCTTTAAATAATGCCCACCCGCCCTGCTTGAGTTTGAGGCTTTCCCGAATCTCATTCAGTTCATCACGGGCTTTTTCCGAGGTATCGCGCAGCATACGCAGCACCTCTTCCGCTTCAATATGGCGACCTTTTTGCGCCAGCCAGCGCGGACTATTCGGCAGGAATACCACCAGAATAATGAGCAACACCGCAGGCAGCGCCAGTACGCCCAACATCGCGCGCCAGTTGCCGCTGTAGCTGAATGCCGTATCGGATAAAAAAGCCAGCACAATGCCTAACGTCACCATCAGTTGATACATACTGATCATTTTGCCGCGAACATTTTCACTTGCCATTTCAGATAGATAAAGCGGCGCGGTATAGGAGGCAATCCCTACTGCTACGCCCAGTATCACGCGGGCACCAATCAATACTTCCACGCTGGAAGCAAACGCCGACCCCAGCGAGCCGAGCACAAACAAAATCGCGCCAGCCATCAGGCTATACTTACGCCCCAGCCGGAATGAAAGCCAGCCGTTAAATAATGCGCCAATTGCCGCGCCAAGCATCATACTGCTGACGACCCATTCCTGCAGCCGGCTGGTCAGTACGAAATGGTCGGTAATAAAAGGCAGCGCCCCGGCGATAACGCCGATATCCAGACCAAATAACAGTCCCGCTACCGCTGCAGAAACCGAAACAAACATATTCATACGTCGTGTGTCGCGAAGCGAACGCGGCGTTAAAGCAGAGTCATGATTAATAGAGACCATATTTTCCTGCCACAACAGAGTAAGACATAGCCTGAAAGTACGGGATACTCTTCCCCAAGTGTCAGGCTGGAAACGGCATAAATATGGATTAAATGGCTACACTATAGCGATATGTGATGGATATTACACTTTTTAAATTTAACGCCGTTGCCGGGTATTTTTTTAAACTACCAATATTTCAATAAATTAAAGCATTGATCATAGCTATTATTTAACAATATATGGATTAAGTTAAACCCACAATATGGACTATGCTAATGAGATCATAAAAAAACCCTGTACCAGGACAGGGCTTTATCAGTTTTTCGGCCAAAGAGTCGATTTTCCCAGAAACGCATTTGTCAGTAGCGAATTAACGCGCCAGCCAACCGCCATCTACCGCTATGGTATAGCCGTTAATATAATCAGCGGCGCTGGATGCCAGGAAGACTACCGGGCCCATTAAATCGCCCGGTAGCCCCCAACGTCCAGCCGGAATACGGTCGAGAATTTCGGCGCTACGTTGTGCATCAGCGCGCAATTGCTGGGTATTATTCGTGGACATATAGCCCGGTGCGATGGCGTTCACATTGATATTGTGTTTCGCCCACTCGTTCGCCATCAGACGTGTTATTCCCATTACGCCGCTTTTCGACGCGGTATAAGACGGAACGCGAATGCCGCCCTGGAAGGAGAGCATAGACGCGATATTAATAATTTTGCCGCCGTTGCCCTGGGCAATAAAATGTTTTGCCGCCGCCTGAGACATAAAGAACACGCTCTTGATGTTCAGGTTCATGACGTCATCCCAGTCTTTTTCCGTGAAATCAATTGCATCTTCACGACGGATCAAACCCGCGTTATTCACCAGAATATCAATATGACCGTATTCCGCCACCGCCCGTTCCAGTAATGCCGGAATACCATCGATTTGACGCAGATCGGCTGTCAGGCTTAAAAAACGACGTCCCAGAGCGGTGACGCGCGCAATAGTGTCCGTCGGTTCAACAATGTTAATACCGACAATGTCACAGCCCGCTTCCGCCAGCCCTAACGCCATCCCCTGCCCCAATCCGGTATCGCACCCCGTCACAACCGCGACTTTACCTTCAAGAGAAAATGCATTCAAAATCATTGTTAATCCTTATTTTTGTCATGCCTGTCACGCACAGGCGTTATCACCGGTCGCGACTAGCGCAGATCTTGTACCGCAACGTGATCCATGTCATCGAAGACCTGATTTTCTCCCACCATGCCCCAAATAAACGTATAGGCTTTGGTGCCAACGCCGGAATGTATTGACCAGCTTGGGGAAATAACCGCCTGTTCATTACGCATCACAATATGACGGGTTTCCTGAGGCTGCCCCATCATATGGAAAACGCAACTGTCTTCTTCCATATTGAAATAGAGGTAAACTTCCATACGGCGCTCATGGGTATGGCATGGCATGGTGTTCCATAGATTGCCGGGCGCCAGTTCGGTGAGTCCCATACTGAGCTGACAGGTTTCCAGTACATCCGGTACGAAGTATTTATTGATGGTGCGACGGTTACTGGTGAGGTTATCGCCTAAGGTGACGGGCGCAACGTCGGCAGGCGACACTTTTTTCGTCGGATAAGCGGTATGCGCTGGCGCGCAGTTGTAATAAAACTTCGCCGGTCTGCTCGCCTCATTGCTGACGAAGACCAACTCTTTCGCCCCTTTACCAATATACAGAGCATCACGATGACCAATGTCATGGCGCTGCCCGTCAACGATAATGGCGCCCGCGCCGCCAATATTAATGACGCCCAGCTCGCGGCAGTCCAGTAACCGGGAAACGCCAAGCTGTTTACCCACCTCTCCGCCGATTTCAACAGAATGGCTGACGGGCATAATGCCGCCGACAATAATACGGTCGATATGGCTGTAGACCATCGTATATTCATCAGCGACAAAAATATTTTCTATTAAAAACTCGCGTCGCAGCGCCTGGGTGTCCAGCGTTTTAGCGTGCTCGCTATGGATGCTTTGCCTTACGTCCACTTTTCCCTCCAATGATAAATCGATCGCAACGGCATAAAATCAAAACACTGTTTTGATTTATTTAACGGCATCATAGTCGCCTGGATGAAGGTTTTCAACAATAAATAAAACAACGTTTCATTTATATGGTTGGTTATTTTTAAAACTGCTGTAGCGATCACGAACGGCGCTAAAACTTACACACATGTCTGATTTTCAGACATGTGCGCCAGATGCTGTATGCGGTTACTCAGATAAAAATTGAAGCTTGTTTTAGAACGAGGTCTGATGTGCGAATTGAATTAAAAGCGGTATGCGTCTGCAATGCCCGACGCGGCAAGACGTTCCGCGCTATAACGAAAAAGGGGGTTCTGTTACTGGCTTTGCCCTCGTGATAGAGGGCTTTTTATGACGGAATAATGAAGCAGAAAAAGGATGGCTGGCGCAGGATCAATCGCGTTCAATGGTTAAAGCAACGCCCTGGCCGCCACCAATACACAGCGTCGCCAGGCCTTTTCGCGCGTCGCGTTTAACCATTTCGTGCACCAGTGAAACCAGAATTCGACAGCCGGAAGCGCCAATAGGATGCCCCAGCGCAATCGCGCCGCCATTAACGTTTACCCGTCGCTCATCCCATTCCAGCATTTTTCCTACCGACAACGCCTGGGCGGCAAACGCTTCGTTGGCTTCGATAAGGTCGACCTCCGCCAGTTGCCAGCCGGCACGCTCCAGACAGCGCCGGGTAGCATATACCGGCGCAATCCCCATTAGCGCAGGATCGACGCCGACGCTGGCAAACGCGCGGATGCGCGCCAGCACCGGCAGCCCCAGCGCCTGGGCTTTCGCCTCGCTCATCATCATCACCGCGGCGGCGCCATCGTTGATTGAGGAGGCATTACCCGCCGTCACCGAACCTAAACTATCAAACGCCGGATGCAGCAGGGCTAACCCCTCCGCACTGGCGTCGGCCCGCGGTTGTTCATCCGTATCGACAATTGCGGTCTGCCCATTACGTTGCGTGACGATGGGGACAATCTCATCTTTAAAACGTCCGGTATCAATCGCGGCCCTGGCTTTTTGTTGCGAACTGAGCGCATAAGCATCCTGTAACTCGCGGCTGATGCCATATTCCCGCGCCAGGTTTTCTGCCGTCACGCCAATGTGATAATCGTTGAAGGCATCCCATAAGCCATCATGTACCAGACTATCCACCAGATTGTCGGCATCAGGCAACGCGCCGGTACGGCTGTCATTGAGGACATGCGGCGCACGGCTCATATTCTCCTGCCCGCCCGCAATAACAATGTCCGCTTCGCCGCACTGAATAGCCTGCGTCGCCAGGTGCAACGCTTTTAAACCGGAACCACAAACGTCATTAATGGTAATGGCGGAAACGGTTGTCGGCAGCCCTCCTTTGATGGCTGACTGGCGCGCCGGATTCTGCCCGGCGCCAGCCGTCAGTACCTGACCGAGGATGACCTCATCGATAGCGTTAGCGTCCACGCCGGTGCGCTCAATTAACGCTTTTACGACCATGCTCCCCAGCTCGACGGCGGAATGACGGGCCAGCGTTCCCTGAAAACAGCCGATGGGTGTCCGTAAAGCCCCCACTATCACAACCTCTTTCATTACCACCTCAGCGCAAAATGACACCGCCATAGTAGAGCATTGTTAAAATTAGTTATCTTGATTGTTTAAAAAAAGTGAGTTTTATCACAAAGGAAATGACGCTGATTTGACGGTGACGCAGCTTATTTCTGCTGCAAATGGTAGCGAAGCCAGTTCCCCGCCGTTCCGGGCGGCGTTTTCTTGTTCCACAGCAAATCAATAGCAATCGCCCTCGGCCAGCCAGGAACATCCAGCTGCGCCAGCGGTTTTTCCGCCGCAAACTCTTCCACCAGCGCGCAGGGCAATACGCACCAGCCAAATCCCTGAACCGCCATGCTCAACAGCAATAAATAGTTTGGCGCTGACCAGGCCGGGCCGCGCGTAATGTTGGCGTTAGATTCAAGGTAGGTATTCAGACGCAGCTCGCGCCAGGTATGCAGTTGCTCCCATTGCAGGTTCGTCTGCGACGCCAACGGATGCGTGGTCGCCACATAAACCCCCATCCAGCTTTGAACAGGCAGACGCGTCGCGCCAATGTTTGTGGGATAGTCATCACGCGCTTCAATCAGGCCTATCTGGGCGCGCCCTTTTTGCAGCAGGTCGATGACATCATCATTTTCTCCGATCAAACATTCAAACTCGGTATGCGGAAATTGACGATCAAACTGCGCCATTAACTCTTCCAGACTGTCAGGGTGCAGGGTATCAGAGAGGACGAACGTGAGCCTTGCCTCCGTCTCGCCGGATAACGTCAGCGCCACCTCATCCAGACGGTCGCTCGCCGATAAAATAGCCTGAACATAGCTAAGCACCCGTTTTCCTTCTTCGGTCAGAACGGGCTGGCGCGAAGATCGATCAAATAATGAAAATCCCAGATCCGCCTCCAGATGCGCAATGGCGGTACTAATGGTGGACTGGCTTTTACGCAGGCGGCGCGCCGCCGCAGAAAACGAACCGCAAGAGACGGTCTCAACAAATGCCATTAACGCTTCAGGTGAGTAACGCATAACATATCTATTTTATCGATGGATGTTATCTTTTAGGTATCACATTAAACGATAAAATAGCGGAAATTTCTTTAGTTTGATTAAGAGTAAGGTTTTTTCGTTTATGCAACATGACGCCATACAACGTCGCTCGCTGCCGGAGCGTATTCTCCATGCTGTCTGTTTTGAAGGTATTGCGACTGCGATACTGGCGCCAACGACCGCCTGGCTAATGCAGCGCTCGGTGCTGGAGATGGGCGGCCTGACGATATTGCTGGCAACGACGGCCATGATCTGGAATATCATTTATAACGCTCTGTTTGATCGACTGTGGCCTGCGCATCAGGTGAGACGAACCGCCAAAGTGCGCGCACTCCATGCGTTAGGATTTGAAAGTGGGTTTATTGTCATTGGCGTGAGTATTGTCGCCTGGGTACTGAATGTCAGCCTGCTACAAGCATTCACCCTGGAAATTGGTTTCTTCCTGTTCTTTTTGCCGTACACGATGCTGTACAACTGGGCGTACGATGTTTTACGCCAGCGAATAGTGACCCGCCGCCAACAGCGCGTTAGTGCATGATATTGCTCTTTTTTGCCGGGATCGCAACGCTCCCGGCCCTCCTCCTCCACGACATCCATCTGCTTAAAACGCCCCCAACTGACGCTATTTATGGTAAATTGCGCTTCTTTTTGTGTGTTTTATAGTTGATAAATTCAAATAATGTCTAAAATTTGGTCAAAAGATGAGACTCTCTGGAGTTTTGCATTATACGGAACGGCTGTAGGCGCAGGCACTCTTTTCCTTCCCATCCAGTTGGGATCGGCAGGCGCAATCGTGCTATTTATTACCGCGCTGGTCGCCTGGCCTCTAACATACTGGCCGCATAAGGCGCTGTGTCAGTTTATTCTTTCCTCAAAGACTTCTGCCGGTGAGGGAATTACTGGCGCCGTTACTCATTATTACGGCAAGAAAATCGGCAATATTATTACCACGCTTTATTTCATTGCGTTTTTTGTCGTGGTATTAATTTATGCTGTGGCGATTACCAATTCCCTGACAGAGCAATTAGCGAAGCATATTCAGATAGATATTCGCATCCGGATGGCAGTTAGCTTCGGCGTAGTACTTATCCTGAATATGATTTTCTTAATGGGAAGACATGCCACTCTTCGCGTAATGGGCTTTTTAGTCTTTCCACTTATCGCTTACTTCTTGTTCCTTTCGCTCTACTTAACCGGAAGCTGGCAACCCTCGTTACTGACCGGGCAGATGTCATTGGATAGTCACACGTTGCATCAGGTATGGATTTCTATTCCGGTGATGGTTTTTGCTTTTAGCCATACGCCCATTATTTCGACGTTTGCCATCGACAGACGGGAAAATTTTGGCGATCAGGCCATGGATAAATGCAGAAAGATCATGAAGGTCGCCTACCTGATTATCTGCCTGAGCGTGCTATTCTTTGTCTTTAGCTGCCTGCTCTCCATTCCGCCGTCATACATTGAAGACGCGCGCAACGAAGGCGTTACCATCCTTTCCGCGCTCTCGATGATGCCCAATGCGCCGGCCTGGCTCTCTATTTCCGGTATTATCGTTGCCGTCGTGGCCATGTCGAAATCTTTCCTCGGCACCTATTTCGGCGTCATCGAGGGCGCAACCGAAATGGTAAGAACCACCCTACAGCAGGTTGGCGTGAAAAAAAGCCGGGCGTTCAATCGCGCGCTGTCTATCATGCTGGTTTCCGGGATTACGTTTATTATTTGCTGTATTAACCCGAATGCCATCTCTATGATTTATGCCATTAGCGGCCCGCTCATTGCGATGATTCTGTTTATTATGCCCACGTTGTCAACGTACCTGATACCGGCATTGAAACCCTACCGTTCAGTAGGTAATTTCATTACGTTGGTCGTCGGTTTACTTTGCGTATCGGTGATGTTTTTCAGCTAAAGTAAAAGATAGCCGGGATATAACTCCCGGCTATTTTATATAAGAATCCAGCACCTTTAATATTACGTCCAGATCTTCTTCACGTCTGGCTTCATCACTCTGATGAACGATATGCTCGGTCAGATGCCCTTTAATCACCTCGCGCATTAAGCCATTTACCGCGCCGCGAATCGCCGCGATCTGTTGTAACACGGCCGCGCATTCATGCGGTTCATCCAGCATTTTTTTTAGCGCTATCACCTGTCCCTGAATCTTGCTGGTTCTGGCTTTAAGCTTTTGTTTGTCCCGGATGGTATGTGACATTGCAACACCTCACTAACATTAACGAATACAAATTATAGCATTACGATGCTACTGGGGGGTAGTATTCCATACTGGGGGGGAGTAGAATGACACCCACATAAAACAACTAAGAATCATTCTCATGGGTGAATTTTCGACACTTCTTCAGCAAGGAAACGGCTGGTTCTTCATTCCCAGCGCCATTTTATTAGGTATTTTGCACGGGCTTGAACCAGGGCACTCCAAAACTATGATGGCGGCTTTTATCATTGCCATTAAAGGTACGGTTAAACAGGCCGTCATGCTCGGTCTGGCAGCAACGCTTTCTCATACCGCGATCGTCTGGTTAATCGCGCTGGGTGGGATGTATCTTAGCCGGGCATTCACCGCACAATCAGTGGAACCATGGCTGCAGTTAATTTCTGCGATTATTATTCTGAGCACCGCGTGCTGGATGTTCTGGCGGACATGGCGAGGCGAGCAGCAGTGGCTGGCGGGAAACCACCATCACGACCACGACCACGACCACGACCACGACCACGACCACGACCATCATGGTCACATACATCCGGAAGGCGCAACGTCAAAAGCGTATCAGGATGCCCATGAACGCGCCCATGCTGCCGATATTCAACGCCGTTTTGATGGTCAAACAGTGACTAATGGACAGATCCTGCTGTTCGGCCTGACCGGAGGGCTTATCCCCTGTCCGGCTGCGATCACCGTTTTACTGATTTGTATCCAGCTTAAAGCGTTTACGCTGGGCGCCACGATGGTGCTGAGCTTTAGTCTTGGCCTGGCATTAACACTGGTGACGGTAGGCGTTGGCGCGGCGATAAGCGTTCAACAGGCAGCAAAGCGCTGGAGTGGTTTTTCGACGCTTGCCCGGCGGGCGCCCTATTTTTCGAGCATTCTGATTGGTCTGGTCGGCGTGTATATGGGAATTCATGGCTATACCGGGATCATGCAGTAAATATGTAACGCTTCTGCTCAGGCCGTATCATTCACGTCGGGTTTCATTCCAGAAGCGTTTTTACTTATCAAACGGTATGAAAGGTCATACATTCAGCATCCCGCCTGAATTCTGTATTTTACTCCACTACACCACAGGCAAAACATGCCCCACCGCCACCGGGTTTAGCCGGCGTTTCAGGGTTTCTGGATAGAGTCGCCGGAGGCGGGTTATTGCGGAGCGATAAACGGAGTTCGCTGCAGTGATTTACAAAACCGGGTACCAAACAGCAGTTCCCGTAATCGGTTCCGCATTCCCAACTTCACCAGTAACCGGTATTTGTCCTGCCAGATTTGCTTCTCCTGCGTATTCAGCCTTCCACACAACGCTGACAACCTTCCCCGTCCACGGTAAACTTCCTGAAGCAAGCGTAACTGGGCCAGGCTCACTCCGCATGCCAGTATCTCCCGGTGCATCAACTGGTCCATATAGTTCATCAACCGCTTCGGATTGTTAAATATCGGTGGCACTTCCAGAAAGCCCGTCACCGGAGCCGGAGATAACAAAAAGGCGTCCAGCTCTCCTGTCCTGCGCAGGCGTGCGCCCCCGGCCCACTGTTCACCCCGCCGCCCCCGGATAAGTATCTCCGCCAGTTCCTGCTCCAGCAGCGCCGGGATGCCGCCGTATACCTTCAGTACCACCCGGTCGCTGAAAAACAGCTCATCGCTGATAATCATAACCGGGTAGTCCGGCAGTATCTGTCTCAGGGAATAGAACAAAAAGAGATGTTCACGGGGACGCAGACATAGTATCAGTATGGCCTCCGGTTTCCGACGTAATTGCTGCAACAGAACAGGCAGCCTGTATGCGGTTTCACAGTTGCAGCTCGGCAGAAATCTCCGGACCAGGTGTGCCACGGCGATCGTCACCGGCCAGCAGTCACCGTAAACGATAATCTGCCGGGCCGGCATCCGGTTATGTTCCGTCATCCTCATCCTCCTTCTTTTTCAGGATGTTCCCCGCATTTCTGTTACTGCACAGCCGGTTCCACAGTTCATTTGCCATCGACCTGTCACCATTACCGACCCGGCGTTTTGATACCAGCGGCGGTCCGGCTTTTTCACGGCGCGTGGACGGGGTGGGACTGTCAAGAACCCGGATAACATAAATCTCATAGCGTCGTGCTTTATTGGGCAGGGTCTGGTGACGGCAGATGCTGACCACCCGCGATGTTTTGCTTCGCAGATAGGCAATCAGGTAGCTGGCCCGTCTGGCCGTGATGTGAAACGCCTCTGCTATCTGGTTACGCTGAACCCAGTTCTGCTGCAACAGGCACCAGTGTGCCACGATGATATACAGGGGCTCGCCGGCATACTGGCGGACACTTACCGGAATAAAACAGGCATCATGGTTGGTCTGTCCGGGATAATGAATATCGTTACCTGAAAAAACTATCTTCCCTTTTGATTTATCAGAAGACATGCAAACTCTCCGTTTTTTTAGTGAAAAAGACCGAGAAGAAAAAATAATCATAAAGATAAATTTATAGCTATTTTTTAATTAACTATCAGGAAATGGTATTTAATCCTGCTAATTGTAAGTAACAATCACTGTCATTGCGGCTGAAAAAGCACCTGTTTTAATTACCGCACCGGGTATAGCTTCGACCTTTGCTTTATACTGTTTTATAATTCTGCCACCGGCACCGTTATCAAGATGGATAGATCCCATATCTGTTTTCACATTAAATTTAACTGGTGTGTTATTATCCACATCCATTACCGACAGTCTGAAACCATTGTTTTCTTGTTTATTATTCTTAAGAATCACGGTGCTGTCAGCATCTGCCAGTGTCAGACCGTTGGTCCTGAACTCTATAGCCAGTGGGGCGACGAATGGGATCTGCGTTCCGACATTCTGTTGTGCTGTAACGGTGAAAGGTACTTCCCTGGGCACCAGGGTTTCCTTATATTCCGTATAAAAACGCCCCATATTGATAGTATTAGAAGGAGAGATAATAACCTTGCCTGAGTTGTCAGGAATAAACCTGAGATTAAACGCAGAAACAGTTAAAGGTCTGAATGGAACAGTCGGTGGTTCAACAGACAGTCCGGGTTGTGACGGGCTATAGGGATATATATTAATTTTACTTCCCGGAATGTTTATGTCCAAAAAATTATTATTGAAAACCTGTTCGACAAAAATATGTACTGTAATCGTTCCGCTCCGGTTATATGTTTTTTGCGCTTCCATACGTTGCCCGAATGCTTTTGAACTGGACCAGCCTGAAAACCCTGCCTGTATATCCCTCCACGTAAATGTCACGGGAGTCAAGCTCCCTTCCTGAACAACGATATCCATTCCAAGACCGCGATCTTTTAGCGCAGTGGCTACCTGTCTCATATCGGAAAGCGAAACTGCTGTAGAGTAAACAAGTGAATTAAAACTGCTCCATGTTGTAGTACAGGTATAACTTATGGGAACAGTAATCTTCTGCAGTTCCTGCCCTTGTAAATATTGTCCTCCCTTCAGACTGATATTCTGAATATTTACATTTCCATTGGCATCACATTTTGACCAGTCATAGTTTGCCCTCGCAGAATCACAGACAGCAAAGAAAAGAAACACACCTGACAGTATCAGTGATTTCATATTGAATAATCGTCCTGTCATGATGTCGCCCCTGCGTCCTTAAACGCGCAGTTCAGGGCATCGCAGGCGTAGCGGTTCATCTGCAGTCCACCGTAATCATCAATATACCCCACCCACAGCGTCCGGGTTTCTGCCGGCAGAACAGCCTTTAAAGGCAGGCTCCCCAGGGGCGGCACCATCACGCCCTCGCGGAAACCGCTGAGCCTGTGGCTACGGTCTGCTCCCAGCCACGCCACAGTGATGTAGTACGGCGTCGGGTTTCTGAGGGTCAGGTGTCCCGCATTCCGCTCAGCGGTCAGCTTTCTTTCCGGCTGGTCATTGCTGCTTCTGATAATGGCTTTCGGACGGTAAAACAGTTTCAGCTGGCTCTGCATGGCCAGCTGCAGGACGTTGTCGTCTTCCGGCTTCGGGGGAACGCCCCGCACGTTAAACCAGAACAGCGTTTCCCTGTCCTGAGGGAGCTTATCTGTCAGCCCACGAACCTGGGTGATACGGACCTGGGATTTCTGTCCGGCATCAATACGCTGCAGCGGCGGCAGCGCCATCAGCGCATCGGTTCTCACCCCGTCAGCATCCGTCACCCAGGACTGCGCCAGGAACGGCGTGGTTTTGTCATCGTTATTCAGCGTGATGGCCACCGTTTTCTGCGGCGCATCCATGATAATACGGGTCCGGTCGACATTGACGGCCGCCGGGCTGCACTGGCTCCATGCTGCCGCCAGCGCGAGTAAAATCACACGGCTTCTTCTGCTGTTTTTCACCTGTTTTCTCCGTTAGTCCTGCTCTGTGACAGGGATATTTTTATCTGCAGGGCAGTAACAGCGGCCCCCAGCTGAGTGTCACCGTTTCCGGCAGGGTGAGTCTGCACTGCACCCGGCCATCCCAGGACACATTCAGGGTCCGGCGGTCTTCCCCGCTGAGACCTGTCAGGTAGGCCAGACCGCCATCTCCGACCATCCCCGCGGTTCTGCCGGTTTTCCCGGACACCACCAGGGCGCCAAACGGCGGACTGGCGCCATCAGCCAGCCGGATATGACCGAGCACCTGCTCCCCCTGGCTGGCGTCAATCTTCCGGTAGCCCACCGCGCCTTCCGTCAGTACCTGACTGATGACGGAGCTGCTGACGTCCACGTCCTCCGGCAGGGCGGCCACATCAACCGAAATATCGCTGCGGCGATAGCTGCTGCCGGCGCTCACCACGCCCACCCCGAAGCGGTTGGTCACCCCGCTGTTGCCGTTCACCGGCACACCGGCCACGTCTCCGGTATCTATCATCATGCGGGGCTCATTCCCGGCCATCGACTGGCTGAAAGCGGCGCCGTGGGCGGTGGCGGTCACCGAGCCGTACCAGCTCAGGCCCAGGCTGCGGTACTGTCCGGGCTGCAGGGTGGCGTCCGCTGCCGCCTGGCCCCACGGTAGACGGCTCTGCACACTGCCGCTAAAGCTGCTGTTACTACCAGTGTCATAGCGGTTATGACCAGCGCTGATGTTCCATGTGGTGTCCGGGTTATGGAAATCGCTGTAATTCACGGTCTGCTGCAGGCCACCCCGGTTATCCTTCTGCACGCTGTAGCTCACCTGGCGGCTGTCGCCCCACGGGATACTGATGGTGGCGTAGACCTGGTTCTGGCTCCCCCCGCCGGTGTACTGGTTACGGGCAAACGACACCGAGGCCGAGAGCCCCTGAAGCTCGCCGAGACTGAACACTTTGTTGAAGCTGAGCATGTAGTTATTGTTGGACTGCGCATTCCAGTAATTGAGCCGGCTTACCGAGAGGGCCGCGCTCATATTGAGTACCGGAACGGACTGGCTATAAGTCACGGTGTAGCTCTGTTTTTCATGCCATGCATCGCCGCCGTCGGTGGCCCGACGCTGCAGGTACTCCGGCATGGACAGAAAATGGCGGTCCGAGAAGCGGTATCCGACGAACGCCAGGGTACTGCCGGTTTTATCAAACGTTTTGGCATAGTTGATACGGTAGCTGTAACCGGACTGCTTCTGCCCGTGCGGCAACCGTGCATCTGAGCGGGTGACGTCCGCAGACAGAGCGCCCAGCAGCCCCATATTCTGGCCGATCCCGAGCGCCGCGGACTGGTAGTCGCCGGTGGAGGCAATGAGGCCGCCATACAGCGACGTGTTGTTAAATGCTCCCCAGGTGGCCTCCCCGAGCAGAAAGTCAGGGCTGACCGTGCTGTTGTTATGCGTCCCGCCGTACAGCGGACGTCCGGCGGCCACCTTATAGCGAACCTGTCCCTGGCGTGCCATAAAGGGGACGCTGGCCGTGTTGACCTGCCATGTCCGGACGCTACCGTCGCTTTCCCGGACGCTGACATCCAGGTTGCCGCTGATATTCTGGCTCAGGTCGGGAAGCTCAAAAGGCCCCGGCGACACCCGGGTCTGGTACAGAATGCGGCCATTCTGGCTGACGGTAACCTGTGCATTACTGTTCGCAATGCCGCTGATTTTCGGGGCATACCCCTGAAGAGAGGGCGGTAGCATGCGCTCATCGCTGGCCAAAGTGAGCCCGGCAAAGCGGAAGGAATCAAAAATAGCGGAGCTGAGGTACGTCTGTCCGAGCGTCAGTTTTGAGCGCAGTGCTGGCAGGGCACGGAACAGATACGTCTGCGGCAGATAAAAATCGGACTGTGATGCGCCCCGCCCACTGTCAAAACGGCTGTACTGGTAATCGCTCCGCAACCGCCAGGCGCCGAGATTAAACCCGGCGGTGCCGTAGAGGCTGTAGCTGGTAGAGGTCTCCCCCTGCTGCGGCATATAGCGGTTGGCCATCAGGCTGTAATCGAGCAGGCCGGCGGTGACGCCGTCGCTCCAGCGTGAAGGGGGGACCCAGTCCGGGTCCTGATATCGCATCCAGGCCTGGGGAATAATGAAGGTCAGACGCTGATTTTCAGCGCTGTACCGTACCTGACTGTCAGCGGAGCGCAGCTCAAGGCATTGCCCGTCCGGGATACCGGTAACGGGTTTCAGGCCATGAATAATCTTATCCTTAAGACCCAGCATGGCCACCATGTCTGTTGTCACACAGATGACGGCCGCGTCGCGTCCGGCAACCGGTACAACTCTGACCGGATACTGTTCCCGTACCGGCTGGTCATTGAGCCAGATATCGAGAATATAGTTACCGGGCGCCACATACCCCTCGCGGCTGAAGGCCGTGAGGTCCACGTTGGACAGGTTCCCGCTGTCCAGCAGGCTGGCATTGAACTCCGTGGCCTGCGACTTCAGGACGGAAAATGTCAGGGTAATCAGAATGGCAAGCCGGGTAATTTTCATGGCATGGCGCTTTCGTGTTGTCGTCCGTGTAACAGACAGCCCGCAGGCATGGTCAGATATAAAAGCCGTCCGAACCCCTCCGTGGACGGCTTCTCCCTGTCGTTATTTACCGCGTAAAATCACAGGTATTTCAGGGTGTAGGTGACAGAGGCGTTAACATCGCCAGGAGTTGCGGCATTTGTCAGGGCTATCAGGCGGGCAAAGAAGTTAAGTTCGTTATTCCCGGCTTGCAGTTGCTGAGCTTCGCCATCCGGCATCGGGGTATTGGGTGTAATCAGTGAGGTATTGTCACTTTTCAGAAGCTGCACACCAACATGCTGGGCACTGCCGGTGCTGACGTAAGCTTTACCTGAGGTATCAGCTGTGCCACTGAAAGAGACGGTTACTTTAGACATTTTCCCTGCGGAGCCAGCAGGATTTGAACCTGCATCATTCGGATCGAAAGCACAGTTCTGCAGATGAATGGTGAACGGTTTTGAGTCCGTGGTTGCGTCGGCGGTATTCAGTTTACGGTAAGAAATCTGTCCAAACGGAACGGTGATCGCATCGTCGCCCGGTGCGATATCACAGGGGGAGTTGGTGATGGTGCCAGTAAAGGTAATTTTACCTGAGCCGAACGGGCCTGCTGTTGGTGGATCGACTGCATATACAGAAGCGCCATACATCATACCGGCAGCCGCCATGGCAAGTATTATTTTATTACGCATAGATAATATGTCCTTTGGGTGAATGAGAATTATTTTGCAAAGGCTGAAAACAAATCTGAGGGTATTAATGAAAGCGTTCAGAAAAGATTCGTATGAATAATAAACGCCTGGTGTTAAACGAAGCACCTGAACTTTCCATCGAAAAATATTGATTTCAGCT
Organism: Salmonella sp. SAL04196; assembly: GCF_046550835.1. Lineage (NCBI taxonomy): Bacteria > Pseudomonadati > Pseudomonadota > Gammaproteobacteria > Enterobacterales > Enterobacteriaceae > Salmonella > Salmonella sp. SAL04196. Next base: position 296,260 of record NZ_JBGDXE010000002.1, on the reverse strand, counting down.
AATGCCTAATCAATTGTAAGAAAACTCTTATTCAAATTAAAACAATAAAAATAGATCGATACGATCGATGATTATGATCGTAATTTAAGAATAATCATCAAAGAAATACTTTTTAATGTAATTATAAGCGGATGAATACCTAACAGACAGATATTCGCAGCGGACATGAAATATTTTGTAATATGTTATCGGGAATGTATGTTTTGCTTTTCCATCACACTGGATATTTACAAAACATAATACTAACCATATATAACAATGAAACTACTGGTAGCATAAAAAACTAGATATAACGCAAGTAAAAGGCATTTAATTCCAAAACATTAACTTAATAAATCATTATGAACCATCATAAGCGGAAGGGATAAAAAATAATAAATGAAATGATATTCTTCTGTATTTGTGATGAGCATCACAATAGATATGAATGCAGGTACCCTGACATTACTGAACTTCACGGATGAAATTTAAAAACAATGCCGACAGCACAGAACAAACTGGTAATAGCTGTCAGACATAATGCTGCCTGCTGTAATATATACAGCAGGCTGGGGGATATTAATGCGCGGAATCGTGCTGCACGGGGGCCGTGGGTAATTCCTGAACTGACTGAGAATCCACAATTATGCCATCCTGAGCTGATTTTAGTATCAGACCTGCCTGATAGTATTTTCCTTCGTTCATCAAGGAAAGCGCTGTGGTCACATCCTTACGGGTTTGCTGAAGAGGAATGAGTTCCTGATTTTCAATCATACTGACGCCTGCTAGTTTCAGGGCCTCTATAGTCCCTTTTTTATCTCCTTCTTTCATTTTCTGGTTTGCTTTATTAATAGCATCATTTTTCTGCCCCGCAGGGAGATAATCTTCGGCTACCGTAATCGATGAATTTATCCGAATATAGCGGTCTCCTTCAACTGGGGCTTTTTTATCTGATTTGACATACAGATTCCAGTCAGTGCTGTCATCGTTCAGGAGTTTTTCTGCTTGCGCAGCCAGTTGTTCCGCCTTTTGGGTTCGACCATTAAACAACTCGAATCGCGACATTCCGATATCACGCATGGCCTGCCAGGCCTGTCCGGATATCTTGTCATTATTCAGAGTAACATTATCAGTCATGTTTGTTGCGGCCATAACATTTCCTGAAAACAGGATAACCATCAGCGCAACGCCTGGCATAATATGGCTTTTCATAATCCATCATCTCCACAAAGTAACATTTTTTATCGAATTATCCTATTCAGAACCGGTAACCCACGCCAAGATTAAAGCCGTTGCTATTAAGGCTTCCGCTGTTATGGGTAGCATCAAAATCCGCACCCTCATAACCCAGATTTATAGCGACATTACTGACCGGGGTATAAGCCACGCCTGCAGAATAACCATATCCGACCTTACTGTCAGACTCATTTATTCCGTGATCACGCTGATGCAATAATACGGGGCCCACTTGACTATACAGGCTTAACTGGTTATTTATTTTCCATGAAGGGCCTGCAAGCAGGGAGTAATAACGGGTTGTTACACGACCATTACTGCTTTCATCGGAATAGCGCTGGCTTCCATTTAGCCAGGCAAATGAGGTTGTCAGCCCCCAGTCCGGTGACATTTCATAGTTGTTTGCCAGCCGAACCCCACGCAACGTCCCGGCGTGATTAGTATGGGACTGGGCGTATCCAAGTGAAAATGTACTGGCATTATCGTCTGCCCATACCGGACTGGCTGCAGCAGACAGCAGAACAATACCGGCACTTCCGGCTAATAGCATTTTGTTCATCTTCTTCTCTCCGGTTATTTTTACCTGATGCCTTACTGGCATGTATTAAGTTAAAATCTTTCCGTGATAACAAACTATAAATAAATCTTTTAAATTATGAGCGCTGTTACGCCAGCAAATATCTTTGTCTGCGGCTGTCGGGAGGCTATTCACGAAAATATATCCAGGCCAGAAACAGCATTTAATAATAAATAAACTGAAAAATAAAAACTGACAAAAATAGAAGTTCACTGATATATACCCAAAATAATTTGAGTTGCTTAAAGGCGGCAAGGGAGTGAGTCCCCAGGAGCATAGATAACTCTGTGACTGGGGTGAGCGACAAATCTGCCGGGAGCAGATTTGAACGTCGCGTGCGACGGCCCGTCAGGGCGAGGCCCATGATGGGCCGAGTAATCCGTAGTCAACACATAAGCCACTTGAAGTATGAAGGGTATATAACGGGAAAGAAGTCATATCGGCCTGGTAAACCAACGTCTGTGACTTAGTTGCAGGAAACGGCTATGGAGAGGGGATGCGGCAGTTATCGGGCAGTAACGGCATTGTTCAGTGAGTATCCAGGAAACAAAAAAAGAAGGGAGCGGTACTCCCTTCGTAAACATGTCAGAATACGACATTTTGGTACTCTTTTATTTATTATCTGGCCGTAAAAGTTATGCTGTTGGCAGGTATCTCCAGTCAACATAAAAAAATACCACCAGCTAAAAATGTGATGCAAACCACCATTAAGCAGGTAACCAAACTGACTGTGCCACTAAATCCGGAAAAGAGTTTGAATCCGGGGATAACATCTGATGCAGAAATTAGCACCAGTCTTCGATTCGGATACCCGGAATGCGTTCAAACTCGCGGAGATTGTTTGTGACGACGACCAGTCCGCGGCTACGGGCATGGCCAGCAATCATCTGGTCATAAGGCCCGACAGGTGTTCCCTTGCGGGCCAGTTCGGCACGGATTTGACCGGTATGTATCGCCAGCCTGAAGGGGCATGTTGGCTTTGACGATCAGGCAAAAAACAACTGCGAATAAAGTCGTATGATGATCTTCACATTTATCATCATCAGCGTTCATATTACTCAACCTGTAATCAACCTCTGGCGTTTTTCTGTATCCATCACAACCATTTCCGGTAAAGGTAAAAAAGGGATTTGAACCTTTCCGGAGATGATAATGAAGGTAAATACATGGACAATTTTGCTTATGTCGGCGCATCTGACGGCCTGTACCGTCCCTGGCACAGAAAAATATCAGACCAGCATGGACAGCGTTACGGCAGAAAAAGTAAGCCGGATTATCCAGTCGGATGTCATTCCTTATAAAGGCGAAAACCATGGAGAAGTTATCAGCCGCGTATCGTCTGCTTTTCTCGGAACACCTTATCAGGCAAATACGCTCATCGGTGGGCCCGGCACACCCGAAGTCCTTGTAGCGAATTTCAACGGCGTGGACTGCTTTACCCTGGCTGATTACGTTGAGGCCCTGGCCCGCAGCGATAATCAGAAATCGTTTCTGCATAATCTTGCCAGGACTCGCTACGCCGCAGGCAAAGTTGCTTATCTCAGCCGCCGGCACTTCTTCTCTGACTGGTTCGCCGCAGTACCGCGTAATGCACGGGATGTAACGCCGTATATCAGCCCTGATTATATCGTTGTTGACAAGCAGCTTAACCATAAACCTGATGGCGGCGAGTACATTCCTGGTCTGGGCATCCATCCTCGTAAAATAAATTATATTCCCGGAAGAGCCATCAACCAGCAGGTCATGAACCACCTAAAAAATGGGGACTATATCGGTGTCTACTCCCCGCTTGACGGGCTGGACGTTTCACATGTGGGTATCGTAGTTCGCCATGATGAACAGGTGTGGTTTCGGAACGCCTCCTCATTGGCCGCAAACAGAAAAGTGGTGGACACACCGTTTATGGAATACATGCATTCCAGACCAGGCATCGTTGTGCTGCGGGCTGAATGATAAAGTCATTACCAGAGTCGCCAGAGCCGTCCGACATAGGCATTGAAACCCTGTTCACTGTGGGGCCGACAGGAAAAATTGCTGTAAATTCGTGGGGTTAGTAAATATTAGAAGATATTTGTCTGGAGCGGGCGAAGGGAATCGAACCCTCGTATAGAGCTTGGGAAGCTCTCGTTCTACCATTGAACTACGCCCGCTTTGAGATGCGTAAGGCATTATAAACCTTACGTTCTGGTTGGCAAGAGACTTACTGGCTGACTGGCGATTAATTCACCGTCAGCACTTCGGTTTACTCCCCTGCGGCGGCAGATAACGCAGCGGATCGATGGCCGTCGCCCGGTAGCGAATCTGGAAGTGTAGTCTTACGGATGCGGCATCCGTGCTGCCCATCGTAGCGATTTTTTGCCCCGCTTTAACGCTTTGCCCATTATTAACCAGCATGGTGTCATTATGAGCGTAAGCCGTAATGTAATCTTCATTGTGCTTAATCATGATGAGATTGCCGTAACCGCGCAGCTGGTTCCCGACATAGACAACTTTACCCGCTCCCGCCGCATAAACAGGCGTTCCGCGCGCGCCCGCAATATCGATGCCCTTATTTCCGCCCTCTGCGGTGGAATAAGGTAAAATCACTTTACCGTTGGCAGGCCATACCCAACAGCGCTGCCCCACCGGCGGCCAGGAGGATTTTGGCACCGAAGATGACGGTCTGACCGCGGCAGTTTTTGTTGCTGTTTTATTGCTGGTTTTGCGTATTGAACTGCTACTCTTTGCACTGCCGCGCACTTTAATTCGCTGCCCCACCTCAATAGTATAAGGCGGAGAAATGCCATTCAGTCGGGCCAGTTCTTTCACGCTGGTTCCCGTGGCGCGCGATATACGATACAACGTATCGCCGCGCTTAACGGTATAGACGGAGCCGGAATACGTTCCTGAGCCGGAATTACTGGAACACCCCGCCAGCAGCAGCCCTGTGCATAACAGCACCGCAATACCCAGGCTATTTTTGTTCAGGCGTCCTGCGCTCAAAACCATTCCTCACTCTATTGACAGACGCCTTATGATAGCAGCCAAATGCCGTATGCCCAATCCATTGACGCCGGAAAGGGTCCGCGCGGATGATGATGCCGCGAATATCCGATATGCCAGCATAATATCGACTCACGGCGCAATGGCGCTCGTCTGCGTTCTGTCAGGGCCTGTTTTGGTAATGCCTTTCTTTCTGTTATGCGCTACGCTGATCGTCTGAGTATATGGCCTGGCCATGCTGCCGGGTCATTTTAATTTTCAGGAGCTTTCATGACTGAGGAACATGTCGTTTTATTGGATGAGCAGGATAAGCCCTCCGGCACACTGGAAAAGTATGCGGCTCATACGCTTAATACGCCTTTGCATCTGGCTTTCTCCTGCTGGCTATTTAACGAAGATGGTCAGTTGCTGGTAACACGACGGTCGCTGAGCAAAAAAGCCTGGCCAGGCGTGTGGACGAATTCGGTTTGCGGTCATCCGCAACAAGGCGAAACCACCGAAGAGGCGATCATCCGCCGTTGTCGGTTCGAACTCGGCGTGGAAATTACCGATCTCACCCCCGTCTATCCGCACTTCAGCTATCGGGCGACAGATCCAAACGGTATTGTGGAAAATGAAGTCTGTCCGGTATTTGCCGCGCGGGCAACCAGTGTGTTGCAGGTTAACAGCGAAGAGGTGATGGACTATCAGTGGAGCGAATTTAAAAGCGTATGGAAAAGCCTTCTCGCTACGCCGTGGGCATTTAGCCCGTGGATGGTCATGCAAGCGTCAGACGAACAAGCGCGTGAACGACTGCTCAATTACTGCCAGCGTTAAAGATTGCCTGATGGCGCTACGTCTGAACGAAGAGATGCCGGATGGCGGCTAATGCCCCATCCGGCAATTTACATCTTATTTCACCGGACGCATCGCCGGGAACAGAATAACGTCGCGAATCGTGTGGCTGTTAGTAAACAGCATCACCATACGGTCGATGCCAATTCCTAGACCCGCTGTCGGCGGTAAACCGTGTTCCAGCGCCGTCACGTAGTCTTCGTCGTAGAACATGGCTTCGTCATCGCCCGCCGCTTTTGCATTAACCTGATCCAGGAAACGCTGCGCCTGGTCTTCCGCATCGTTCAACTCGCTAAAGCCATTACCGATTTCACGACCGCCGATAAAGAACTCGAAGCGGTCAGTGATTTCCGGGTTCACATCATTACGACGCGCCAGCGGAGACACTTCAGCCGGATATTCAGTGATGAAGGTCGGCTGAATCAGATGCGCTTCAGCGACTTCGTCAAAGATCTCAGTGACGATACGGCCCAGCCCCCAGCTCTTCTCGACGTGAATGCCGATGCTTTCAGCAATCGCCTTCGCGGAGTCGAAGTTGTCCAGATCAGCCATATCCGTTTCCGGACGATATTTCTTGATCGCTTCACGCATGGTCAGTTTTTCGAACGGCTTACCGAAGTCAAACACTTCATCACCGTACGGAACCTGGGTGGTGCCCAGAACATCCTGCGCCAGCGTCCGGAACAGAGACTCCGTCAGTTCGATCAGGTCTTTGTAGTCCGCATACGCCATATAGAGTTCCATCATGGTGAACTCAGGATTATGGCGCACGGAGATGCCTTCGTTACGGAAGTTACGGTTAATTTCGAATACGCGTTCGAAGCCGCCAACCACCAGACGCTTGAGGTACAGTTCCGGCGCGATACGCAGGTACATGTCCAGATCCAGCGCGTTGTGATGGGTGATAAACGGACGGGCAGACGCGCCGCCTGGGATCACCTGCATCATCGGCGTTTCGACTTCCATAAAGCCGCGAGCAACCATAAACTGGCGAATACCGGCCAGGATCTTCGAACGGGTTTTGAAGGTGTTACGGGATTCATCGTTAGAGATGAGATCCAGATAACGCTGGCGATAGCGCGCTTCCTGGTCCTGCAGGCCGTGGAATTTATCCGGCAACGGACGCAGCGCTTTCGTCAGCAGGCGCAGTTCGGTGCAGTGGATAGACAGCTCGCCGGTTTTGGTTTTGAACAGCTTACCTTTCGCGCCGAGGATATCGCCAAGATCCCACTTCTTGAACTGCTCGTTGTAAACGCCTTCCGGCAGATCATCGCGCGCCACATACAGCTGAATGCGGCCGCCTACGTCTTGCAGGGTAACAAAAGAGGCTTTACCCATAATACGGCGAGTCATCATACGGCCCGCGACGGACACTTCAATATTCAGCGCTTCCAGTTCTTCAGCTTCTTTCGCGTCAAACTCTGCGTGCAGTTGGTCTGAGGTACGGTCACGACGGAAATCGTTCGGGAACGGGATACCCTGCTCACGCAGTGCAGCCAGCTTCTCGCGACGTGCCTTCATTTCATTGTTAAGATCGACTACCTCGTCAGCGCCCTGTGCGTTTTGTTCAGACATGTTGATTCCTCATAGCCCTGCTTTCAAACTTGCTTCGATAAATTGATCCAGACTACCGTCCAGTACCGCCTGTGTATTGCGGGTTTCCACCCCAGTACGCAGGTCTTTAATGCGGGAATCGTCCAGGACATAGGAACGAATCTGGCTTCCCCAGCCGATATCGGACTTAGTGTCTTCCATCGCCTGTTTTTCAGCGTTCTTTTTCTGCATCTCCAGTTCATAAAGCTTCGCTTTCATCTGCTTCATGGCCTGGTCTTTGTTTTTGTGCTGCGAACGGTCGTTCTGGCACTGCGTCACAATCCCGGTGGGAATATGGGTGATACGCACTGCGGATTCAGTACGGTTAACGTGCTGACCGCCTGCGCCAGACGCGCGATAGACGTCGATACGCAGATCCGCCGGGTTAATGTCGATATCGATATCGTCGTCCACTTCCGGGTACACAAACGCGGAGCTAAACGAGGTATGACGGCGACCGCCGGAGTCAAACGGGCTTTTACGCACCAGACGATGTACGCCGGTTTCAGTGCGCAGCCAGCCATAGGCATATTCGCCGGAGATTTTGATAGTCGCGGACTTAATGCCGGCGACTTCCCCTTCCGACTCTTCAATGACTTCCGTCTTGAAGCCGCGCGCTTCCGCCCAACGCAGATACATACGCAGCAACATGCTGGCCCAGTCCTGCGCTTCAGTACCACCAGAACCGGCCTGAATATCGAGATAGCAATCGGCGCTATCGTACTCGCCGGAGAACATCCGGCGGAATTCCAACTGCGCCAGTTTCTCTTCCAGCGTATTCAGCTCCGCGACGGCTTCGTTAAACGTCTCTTCGTCGTCAGCTTCTACCGCCAGTTCCAGCAGCCCGGAAACGTCGTCCAGCCCCTGAGTCATTTGATCAAGCGTATCGACGATCGCTTCGAGCGATGAACGCTCTTTTCCCAGCGCCTGCGCGCGCTCAGGTTCGTTCCAGACATCCGGCTGTTCCAGCTCGGCGTTTACTTCTTCCAGACGCTCTTTCTTAGCATCGTAGTCAAAGATACCCCCTAAGAACGTTGGTGCGTTCCGTGAGGTCCTGAATGCGGTTATTCACCGGGTTAATTTCAAACATGGTCTGATTTCTTTTATTTGACTTGTCAAAATGCGGTTATAAGGGCGAAATATTAGCGGATTTCGCCCCTTAATTACAGCGAAAGTGTTGTTAAATCGCCCCGATCATAGCGGCCAAATATCATCGATAATAATCTGTAAACTACGGTTGCCGCGAAACTCGTTAATGTCCAGTTTATAAGCCAGTTCTACCTCCCGCACGCCGTTATCCGGCCAACAGGTCGTATCAATATTAAATGCGATGCCATCCAACAGCGGGCCGCCGCCGACGGGCTCCACCATCACCTTGAGGTGGCGCTCGCCCACCAGACGCTGTTGTAGCAGACGGAAACGACCATCGAATAACGGTTCCGGGAACATTTGCCCCCACGGTCCGGCATCCCGCAACAGTTGCGCCACTTCCATAGACATCTCCGCCGCGCTTAATGGACCATCGGAGATCACTTCGCCTTGCAACAGGGCAGGATCGAGCCATTCCGTTACCAGCTCGCCAAAACGTTGCTGAAACTGCTCGAATTTATGCTCTTCCAGCGACAATCCCGCCGCCATCGCATGACCGCCGAACTTGATCATCAGATCAGGGTAAAGCGTATCCAGCCTTTCCAGCGCATCGCGCATATGCAACCCCTGAATCGAACGGCCTGAGCCTTTTAGCGTGCCGTCGCCCGCAGGCGCAAAGGCGATCACCGGGCGGTGAAAACGCTCTTTAATGCGCGACGCCAGAATTCCGACCACGCCCTGATGCCATTCAGGATGATACATCGCCAGACCGCCCGGAAGCGTTTCACTACTGCGCTCAAGCTTTTCGCACAGGATAAGCGCTTCCGCCTGCATCCCCTGCTCTATTTCTTTGCGCGTCTGGTTAAGCGCATCCAGCTCGCTGGCCAGAACACGCGCTTCGCCGAGGTTGTCGCACAACAGTAACGCCACGCCAACGGACATATCATCCAGCCTGCCGGCGGCATTCAGGCGAGGCCCCAACGCGAAGCCTAAATCACTGGCGGCAAGCTGCTGCGGATCGCGATTCGATATCTCCAGCAACGCTTTAATTCCCGGACGGCATTTCCCGGCACGAATACGACTTAGCCCTTGCCAGGTCAGAATACGGTTGTTAGCGTCCAGCGGCACAACGTCTGCTACCGTTCCCAACGCCACTAAATCCAGCAGCTCCGCCAGATTCGGCGGCGCGATGTTGCGCTCGTCGAACCATCCTTTGTCGCGCAAAAATGTTCGCAACGCCAGCATCAGGTAAAACGCCACGCCGACGCCCGCCAGCGACTTAGACGGGAATTCGCAGTCGCGCAGATTAGGATTAATAATCGCTTCGGCATCCGGCAACGTGTCGCCTGGCAGGTGGTGATCGGTCACGATCACCGGAATCCCCAACGTCTTTGCATGCGCTACGCCGGCGTGGGATGAAATGCCGTTGTCTACGGTGACGATAAGCTGCGCGCCGCGCGCCTTCGCCTGATCGACCACTTCCGGGCTTAAACCGTAGCCATCTTCAAAGCGATTAGGCACCAGATAACTGATGTTGTCACATCCCAACGCACGCATTCCCAATACGCTTAGCGCAGTACTGGTCGCGCCGTCGGCGTCAAAATCGCCAACAACAATAATGCGGGTACCTTCGCGAAAGGCGTTGTAGAGGATCTCCACCGCGTTATCTATGCCGCTAAGCTGTTGCCAGGGCAGCATTCCTTTCACGCTGCGCTCCAGTTCGCGGGCGCTACGAACGCCCCGGCTGGCATATAAACGTCGTAGTAATGGAGGAAGATCGGCGGGGAGTTCCGCCGTCTCATCAGCCTCACGCCGACGAAGTTGTCTCTGTTGTTTCACGCGTATTATTTACCACTGGTCTGTTTTTGATGCTCATCAAGAAACGCTTTCATCTCTTTCGGTCCCTGATAGCCAGGCACCACATAGCCGTTACTCAATACAATGGCTGGCGTACCGCTAACGCCCAACTGCACGCCCAATGCATAATGATCAGCAATGTTCACATCACAGCTTGCCGGTTTCACGCCCTTACCTGCCATGGCGTCATCAAACGCTTTGTTTTTGTCTTTGGCGCACCAGATAGATTTCATATCCTGCTCCGCCTGGCTTTCCAGCCCCTGGCGCGGGAAGGCCAGATAACGTACCGTGATCCCCAGCGCGTTATAATCTTTCATCTCTTCATGTAGCTTATGACAATAGCCGCAGGTGATATCGGTAAAAACAGTAATGACATGTTTCTCATCCGGCGCTTTATAGACGATCATCTCTTTTTCCAGCGCATTTAGCTGGCTCATCAGCAGTTTGTTCGTCACGTTTACCGGATGCGCGCCGCTCACGTCATACATCGGCCCTTGAATAATATGTTTGCCGTCATCAGTGACGTACAGTACGCCGCTGTGAGTGAGGACGGTTTTCATCCCAGCCACTGGCGAGGCCTGAATTTCCGTACTCTGAACGCCCAACTTAGCCAGCGACTGACGGATAGCCGCATCATCCGCATGGGCCACGCCTGAAAACGCCGCCGCCAGTAAAGTGAACATCATAAAACGCTTTTTCATAAACTATCCTTTCCTGTCAGCACTCATGCCCGCGGATGGTGCTGTTGATGAAGTTGACGCAAACGCTCCGTTGCGACATGCGTATAAATTTGTGTCGTCGAAAGATCGCTATGCCCAAGTAGCATTTGTACAACGCGCAAGTCGGCACCGTGATTCAGCAAATGCGTGGCGAAAGCGTGACGTAAAACATGCGGCGACAGTTTTTCGCTATCGATTCCAGCCAGTACCGCATAATGTTTAATACGGTGCCAGAAGGTCTGCCGCGTCATCTGTTGCGCACGCTGGCTGGGGAATAATACGTCAATCGATACGCCATTGAGTAACCAGGGACGCCCATGCTCCAGATACGTTTCCAGCCAATATACCGCCTCTTCGCCTAACGGCACCAACCGCTCTTTATTGCCTTTACCGATAACCCGCACCACGCCCTGCCGCAGACTGATATCGCTCATTGTCAGCCCCACCAGTTCCGACACGCGCAAACCGGTGGCATACAGCACTTCCAACATAGCTTTATCGCGCAACTCCAAAGGTTGATCAATAAGCGGCGCCTGCAAGAGCCGTTCAACCTGTGCCTCGCTAAGGTCTTTCGGTAAACGCTGCGGAAGCTTAGGCGAGGCCAACTGCGCGCTCGGATCATCCTCACGATACTTTTCACGGTACAGATGCTGGAAAAATCGCCGCATAGCGCTTAACAGGCGTGCGGAGCTGGTCGCTTTGTATCCGCCCTCCACCCGTTCAGCCAGCAGCGTTTGTAAATCATCAGCCTGCGCCGTCGCAAGCGTTTTCCCGCGATGATGCAACCACGCAACGACCATCGATAAATCGCGACGATACGCGCTTAATGTATTTTCCGCCAGATTTCGTTCCAGCCACAGGGCATCCAGAAACTGCTCAATACGCGCTAAATCCTGTTCCATTCGCGCTCCCTACTTCACGCTTACTTTTGGTGCATTATGCCTCATTGTGCCGTGAATGCAGCGATTCTGTTACACTACCCGCAACGCTATAGCAGAATCGAGATGTAACGTAATGAACATGGGTCTTTTTTACGGTTCCAGCACGTGCTACACCGAGATGGCCGCAGAGAAAATTCGCGATATCCTCGGCCCGGAGCTGGTGACATTACATAACCTCAAGGATGACGCCCCCGCCTTAATGGAGCAGTACGACGTGCTCATTTTAGGCATCCCCACCTGGGATTTTGGCGAAATTCAGGAGGACTGGGAAGCCGTCTGGGAGCAACTGGACGATCTCAATCTGGAAGGCAAAATCGTTGCGCTTTACGGTATGGGCGACCAGCTCGGCTACGGCGAGTGGTTCCTGGATGCGCTGGGTATGTTGCATGACAAACTTGCCCTCAAAGGCGTTAAATTTGTCGGCTACTGGCCCACAGAAGGCTACGAATTTACCAGCAATAAACCGGTCATTGCGGATGGGCAACTGTTTGTCGGCCTGGCGTTGGATGAAACGAACCAGTACGATCTCAGCGATGAGCGTATACAGACCTGGTGTGAACAAATTCTCGGCGAAATGGCCGAACACTACGCCTGAAGCCTTACTCGCTGTATTTCCCTCTCGACGGAACCGCGTTTGCGCCGTTCCGTCAGTGTTGGCCCGATATCGGCTGCTGTAACAGTATCCGACGCAACTCACGCCATTCCGCTTCTTCCATGCTATCCGCCGCCAGCCATAAATGCTGATGACGTCCAGACTCTGCGCGTAAACGCAACACCATCCCGCTCTTCAGTAACCAGGGCGGACGCAAGAGCGTCCAGTCCTGCCCCTGCCAGCGTAAGCGCCCGTCCATGAGTAACTTGATCTCTCCCTGGCAGGTATTAATCCTGCGCTGGCTACGTACACAGTCAAACACGACCAGCGACAGTAGCATCATCCATAACGGGGTATAACTCAGCGGCCAGGGCATCAATAAAATCACCGCGGCAACCAGCCCATGAATGAGCAATGAGATCCACTGAGCGCGCCATGAGACGCGTAAATCAGATTGCCACAGGACCACGTTCCCGATTCCGTGTCTGAATGAGTCGGACCATCTGTTCCAGTTCAGCGTCAGCCGGTTTACCGTGATTCATCAACCAGTTAAATAAATCCGGGTCATCACTCTGCAACAAACGGACAAAAATACGCTTTTCTTCATCACTTAAACTATCGTACTCATGTTCAAAAAACGGCATGATAGAAATATCAAGTTCGCGCATACCGCGACGACATGCCCAGTGAATACGTGCTTTATTGTGAATATCCATGTTCTTCCTGCCTCGCGAAAATGAAGTACCGGGCTATTGTAACGTGTTTTTGGCGTTGTTTTACGGGAATCTCAGTAATCTGGAACGCGATCGCGAAATAAAAGGCTGGGAATCAATACGTTCATCCGTTTTGGATACCGCCTCGCAAAACGATCAATCCGCTCTCAATGGGCTATTTAAAGCACTTGCAATGACCGATGGCTCTTTTACCATTAACCATTATTGTTGCAGCTAACCAGGACATTATTTATGGCTTTTATCTCCTTTCCGCCACGTCATCCTTCATCGTCAGCCCGCCTGCCGCTGACGCTGATCGCGCTTGACGACTGGGCGCTGTCGTCCATTACCGGCGTAGACAGTGAAAAGTATATTCAGGGCCAGGTCACCGCTGACGTAAGCCAGATGACTGAACAGCAACACCTTCTCGCCGCCCACTGCGATGCTAAAGGTAAGATGTGGAGCACTCTGCGCCTGTTCCGTGAGCGCGACGGTTTCGCCTGGATTGAACGCCGTAGCGTGCGTGAAGCGCAATTAACGGAGCTGAAAAAGTACGCCGTATTTTCCAAAGTGGTCATCGCGCCGGATGACGAACGCGTATTGCTTGGCGTGGCAGGTTTTCAGGCCCGCGCGGCGCTGGCTAATGTCTTTAGCGAACTGCCCAATAGTGAAAATCAGGTGGTCAGAGACGGCGCCTCCACGCTGCTATGGTTTGAACATCCTGCGGAACGATTCCTGCTTGTCACTGATGTCGCGACGGCCAACATGTTAACGGAGAAGTTGCATGGCGAAGCCGAACTGAATAACAGTCAACAGTGGCTGGCGTTGGATATTGAAGCAGGCATTCCGGTGATTGACGCGGCGAACAGCGGTCAGTTTATCCCCCAGGCGACTAACCTACAGGCGCTGGGCGGCATCAGCTTCAAGAAAGGCTGCTACACCGGACAGGAGATGGTCGCACGGGCAAAATTCCGCGGCGCCAATAAACGCGCGCTTTGGTTGCTGGCGGGCAAAGCCAGCCGGGTACCGGAAGCAGGAGAAGATCTGGAGCTACAGATGGGCGAGAACTGGCGTCGTACCGGCGCTATTCTGGCGGCGGCACAGTTGGACGATGGTCAGTTACTGGTTCAGGCCGTCATGAATAACGATTTAGAAGCCGAAAGCGTCTTCCGCGTTCGCGACGATGCCAACACCCTGCATATCGTCCCGCTGCCCTACTCGCTGGAAGAGTGATATCACGTTAAAAGCCGGATAGCCTGATAGCGCAACGCCATCAGGCTCGCACGTGCTATTCTCGTAGGCCGGATAAGGTGCGACAGCGCCGCCATCCGGCACGGGCATCCGGGAATTACGCCTGTCCCACATACAAATAGATGGCCAGGAAGTGGCACACGCTACCACCCAGCACAAAGCCATGCCAGATGGCGTGGTTATAAGGTATGCGTTTGCAAACATAGAAAATTACGCCCAGCGAGTAAACGACGCCACCTACCGCCAGCAGCGTCACGCCGCCTATCGCCAGCTTAATCGCCAACTGATAAACCACTATCAGCGACAGCCAGCCCATTGCCAGATACGTAACCAGTGAAAGCACTTTAAATCGGTGCGCAATCGTCAACTTGAAGAGGATACCGAATAGCGCCAGGCTCCAGATCACAATCATTAGTCCGCGCGCCAGCGGCGAATCCAGACCTACCAGCAGAAATGGCGTATAGGTTCCGGCAATGAGCAGATAGATAGCGCAGTGATCAAATTTCTTTAACCAGATTTTTGCCCGCTGATGAGGAATGGCATGATAAAGCGTTGAAGCAAGAAAAAGCAGGATCATGCTCCCGCCATATAAACTGTAGCTGGCGATAGCCGTCATACCCGCATTCGCCTCTACCGCCTGAACCAACAACAGCACCAGGCCGACAATACCAAATACCAATCCAATGCCGTGGCTAATACTGTTGGCGATTTCCTCAGCCAGCGAATATCCCTGCGTCATTAATGGTTTTTGCACCATAACTTACTCCGGAGAAACGTTCATAACGATGAACTGCGCCTCTAGCGTAACTGAGAATGGTTCCAGTGAACACATGTTAGCTAAAATAAATTCGCAAAATTAAATTTTCTTTCTTATTCAAGAAGTTAATTACAAAAACTCAACTAACACGCGTTCATATTTATCAAAGACATTTAAAATCAATCACATAAAATTGCGTCTGGTTGGGATAGATTTCAGCAATGACCCGTTTCAGCTCATCAAGCGACATATTTTCCTGTTGCGCATGTTTTTCGTTCAGCGTATCCAGCGTCACAGTTGACGTTCCTGTCACTTCGATTGTGCAAAAATAGCCATCATCTTCGAACCGTCCCACGCGTAGCACATCGCCTGCTTTAAAGTGGGACTCGGAGGCATCACGAATAGTGATGGTTTTACGCCCTGCCAGAATGTCATTCTGGAAACGTTGAAAGAAAGTAATGTCGTTTGGCTGCATGTGGTTATCCCCCTGAATATGGCCTCTTGAAGTGAATGCTACGATCTGAATATGTTCCTGCCCCGACACGCGAGCATCCTGGAATTTTGCGTACGCTTTACATGTCATTTGGTGCAGAATGAATGATAACAGACTAAATAAATTGAGATTATGCAACAATGAGAAAACTCACCTTGCCAAAAGATTTTTTATGGGGCGGCGCGGTTGCTGCACACCAGGTTGAAGGCGGCTGGAATAAAGGCGGTAAAGGCCCCAGCATCTGCGACGTGCTAACCGGCGGCGCACACGGCGTGCCACGCGAAATTACCCAGAATGTCGTTGCTGGCAAATACTATCCGAACCACGAGGCGGTGGATTTTTACGGACATTACAAAGAAGACATCCGTCTTTTCGCCGAAATGGGGTTCAAATGCTTCCGTACCTCTATTGCCTGGACGCGTATCTTCCCGAATGGCGACGAATCCCAGCCAAACGAGGCCGGTCTGAAATTCTACGACGACATGTTTGATGAATTGCTCAAATACAACATCGAACCGGTCATCACCCTTTCCCACTTTGAAATGCCGTTACATCTGGTCCAGCACTACGGCGGCTGGACCAATCGTAAAGTCGTTGATTTCTTTGTCCGTTTTGCTGAAGTCGTGTTTGAACGCTACAAGCATAAGGTCAAATACTGGATGACCTTCAACGAAATTAACAACCAGCGAAACTGGCGCGCGCCGCTGTTTGGCTACTGCTGTTCCGGCGTGGTGTATACCGAGCATGAGAATCCAGAAGAAACCATGTATCAGGTCTTACATCATCAGTTTGTCGCCAGCGCCCTGGCGGTGAAAGCGGCACGTCGTATTAATCCACAGATGAAAGTTGGCTGTATGCTGGCGATGGTCGCGCTGTATCCCTTCTCCTGCAAACCAGAAGATGTGATGTTTGCTCAGGAATCGATGCGTGAACGCTACGTCTTTACCGATGTACAGCTGCGCGGCTATTACCCGTCCTATGTGTTGAACGAGTGGGAGCGCCGCGGATTTAACATCAAAATAGAAGATGGCGATCTTGAAGTGCTGCGCGAAGGCACCTGCGATTATCTTGGTTTCAGTTATTACATGACCAACGCGGTCAAAGCCGAAGGCGGTAGCGGCGATGCGATTTCCGGTTTTGAAGGCAGCGTACCGAACCCCTATGTTAAAGCATCTGACTGGGGCTGGCAGATTGACCCGGTGGGCCTGCGTTATTCATTGTGTGAACTGTACGAACGCTATCAAAAGCCGCTGTTTATTGTCGAAAACGGTTTTGGTGCTTACGACAAAGTAGAAGAAGATGGCAGCATCAACGACGACTATCGCATTGACTACCTGCGCGCCCATATTGAAGAGATGAAAAAAGCGGTGACTTACGATGGTGTCGACCTGATGGGCTACACGCCGTGGGGCTGCATCGACTGCGTGTCGTTCACCACCGGGCAGTACAGCAAGCGCTACGGCTTTATCTACGTGAACAAGCACGATGACGGTACGGGCGATATGTCGCGTTCGCGTAAGAAAAGCTTCAACTGGTACAAAGAGGTGATTGCCAGCAACGGCGAGAAGCTTTAACTCCTGCACGTTACCCGCCAGTCGGCGGGTAACACTTTGAACGAGTCTTACCAGGTCTTACCTATTTTAAATTCCCAGCGTACATCTTCCATTTTGGTTGGCGACTTCGCTTCCTGCATTACCGGGAAGAAGGCTCCGGCACCAAACCATAACTTCAGTGAATCGACAGCAATATTAAATGATGGACCAACAACCCATTCGGTAGTTCCAGAATGGTTATTAACTACGCTGCCATTAGACAGTTTTTTCGTTCCAGAGGCATTATTGCTGTAGGCACTTTCCAGACCAAGATCCAGCGGTAAATCGCTAAACATATACCGCACCTGGGTATTCCACTGGAATTCGTTACCTCGTTTCACGTCCTGGTTACCGCGCTCAAATGGTCCCTGATAGACAAAACCCATATCCCCTTTAATGTTAGGAGTAAATAATTTTGTTAAAGTGAGTGTTACTCTTCCTCCCCAGGCGCTATTCCCAGGCAAATGATTATCTCCATCTTGCCCGGTGGGTAGTAATAATGCCCCGCCTACCGTAACCCAAAACGGATCACCTCTTCGCTGGCTTATTAAAGCATAATTGACCCCCACCGATTGGTCGCCCATTCCCTCTATGTACTCAGGAGACAGATTGTCTCGTTTGTTATTGATATAGGAACCCACAGTTGATAATTCCAGTCTGTCGGTCAAACCGTAACGAATCTTCAATAACCATATCTGGGAGTAAACATCCGGGCTTCCGTGCCCCTCGATTTGATGATCTTTATCGCGAAATGAGCTATTCACGGCGGTTAATAACTTTCCTTCCGGCAATACTGAACCACCAGAAATAGCGGTATTAACTGGTGCACCTAATAGATTACTGGGATTATTTTCTCCGTTAGCTGCCATTGCATTCATTAATAGAAAATATGTTATTAATGGCAGAAATATAAATCGTTTCATTATTCCCTCCAGGTATAAAAAACAAAGCGCTAAGTTAATAAATATTTACGTTATTTATGCTTATTTTTAATTTATAATTTAAATTAATAACTTGATGAATTTAATATACGGAAATTTTTGTAACTATATTGAGAGGTAAATAACGATTCCGGAGAGAAACTATTTGTAACTACATGTAAATACACCGTGTTATTTTGATTAAATAACAGCAAGGTAAAAATGATGCACAATGAATCATTAGACTCTAAAAAAGCGGTAATTGAATTCTGGCTAATACACTGATACAAACGCCAGGTTGCCTGACAGGAGCCAACGATTTACTGTAATATATTGAATTAGTAACACTTTGTAGCCTGAATAAGGCACTCACACTGCATCCGACATCAACAAAGCGCACTTTATTAACAAGCTGAAAAGGCGCCGAAGCGCCTTTAGAAGACAGTCGAATCAGTAAATTACTGGTAGTCGCTAATCGGTACGCAGGAGCAGAACAGGTTACGGTCGCCATAAACATCATCCAGACGTTTCACCGTCGGCCAGTATTTGTCTGCCACGCCTGCCGGGAATACGGCAACTTCACGGCTGTACGGATGCGCCCACTCGGCGACCAGTTCGTTCTGAATGTGCGGCGCGTTCACCAGCGGGTTATCTTCCAGCGGCCAGACACCGGCTTTCACCTGGTCAATCTCTGCGCGGATAGCCAGCATCGCATCGATAAAGCGATCCAGCTCGGCCTTACCTTCAGATTCCGTCGGCTCTACCATCAGCGTGCCCGCCACCGGGAACGACATGGTTGGCGCATGGAAACCGTAGTCGATCAGACGCTTGGCAATATCCAGCTCGCTGATGCCGGTTTCTTCTTTCAATGGGCGAATATCAAGAATACATTCGTGCGCCACACAGCCATCGCGACCGGTATACAGTACCGGATAGGCATCTTTCAGACGGCTGGCAATGTAGTTAGCGTTAAGAATCGCGACCTGGCTTGCCTGCTTCAGGCCTTCTGCACCCATCATGCGGATGTACATCCAGCTGATTGGCAGGATAGAGGCACTACCGAACGGCGCCGCAGACACCGCGCCCTGACGGGTTAACATGCCTTCGATTTGCACCACGCTATGACCCGGTACGAACGGTGCCAGATGCGCTTTCACGCCGATCGGTCCCATGCCTGGGCCGCCGCCGCCGTGCGGAATGCAGAAAGTTTTATGCAAATTGAGGTGCGAAACGTCTGCGCCAATAAAGCCCGGTGAGGTGATGCCGACCTGGGCGTTCATGTTCGCGCCGTCAAGGTAAACCTGACCGCCGAACTGGTGCACAACTTCACACACTTCACGGATCGTTTCTTCATAGACGCCGTGGGTGGACGGATAGGTCACCATGATGCAAGAGAGGTTCGCAGCATGTTGTTCTGCTTTTGCTCGCAGATCGTCCAGGTCGATGTTGCCGTTCTTATCACACGCCACAACCACCACCTGCATTCCTGCCATATGTGCAGAAGCAGGGTTAGTGCCGTGAGCAGAGGCCGGAATCAGGCAGATATCGCGATGCCCTTCGTTGCGGCTTTCGTGATAGTGACGAATCGCCAGCAGCCCCGCGTATTCCCCCTGTGCGCCGGAGTTAGGCTGCATACAGACGGCGTCGTACCCGGTGAGTTTCACCAGCCAGTCAGAAAGCTGGCTAATCATCTGATGATATCCTTCGGCCTGTTCCGGCGGGCAGAACGGGTGCAGTTCAGCGAATTCCGGCCAGGTGATAGGAATCATCTCGGCGGCGGCGTTCAGCTTCATGGTGCAGGAACCCAGCGGGATCATCGCCTGATTCAGCGCCAGATCTTTACGCTCCAGCGAGTGCATGTAGCGCATCATCTCGGTTTCGCTGTGGTAACGGTTAAATACCGGATGCGTCAGAATCGCATCGTCACGCAGCATACTTTGCTGAATGGAACGGCTATCAAGCGCCACGTCTTTATCCAGTGTTTCAATGTTCAGACCGTGGCTGGCGCCCAGCAAAACATTGAACAACTGCGCCACATTCTCACGGGTGGTGGTTTCATCGAGCGTAATACCAACCGCGTTATGAATATCGCTGCGCAGATTGATCTCCGCCGCTTCCGCACGCGCCAGTACCGCAGCTTTATCAGCCACTTCCACACACAGCGTGTCAAAGTAATGCGCATGACGCAGCTTTAAGCCTTTCTGCTGCAGACCTGCCGCCAGAATATCGGTCAGGCGGTGGATACGATTAGCGATGCGCTTCAGACCGACCGGACCATGATAAACGGCATACAGACTGGCGATGTTAGCCAGCAGTACCTGCGAGGTACAAATGTTGGAGTTCGCTTTCTCACGGCGGATATGCTGCTCGCGAGTCTGCATCGCCATGCGCAGTGCGGTATTGCCCGCCGCATCTTTCGATACGCCGATAATACGGCCTGGCATGGAGCGTTTGAATTCGTCTTTAGCGGCGAAGAATGCCGCGTGTGGGCCGCCGTAACCCATCGGTACGCCGAAGCGTTGCGCAGAGCCGAAAACAATATCCGCGCCCTGTTTGCCCGGTGCAGTCAGCAGTACCAGCGCCATAAAGTCGGCAGCGACACTGACCACAACTTTACGGGATTTCAGCTCGGCAATCAGTTTGCTGTAGTCGTGCACTTCACCGGTGGTGCCAACCTGCTGCAACAGCACGCCAAACACATCCTGGTGATCCAGTGCTTTCGCCGCGTCATCAACAATGACGTCAAAGCCAAAGGTTTCGGCGCGAGTACGCACGACGTCCAGAGTTTGCGGATGGATATCAGAGGCGACAAAGAACCGGTTGGCATTTTTCAGTTTGCTGACGCGCTTTGCCATCGCCATCGCTTCAGCGGCGGCGGTCGCTTCATCCAGCAGCGAGGCGGAAGCCATGTCCAGCCCCGTCAGGTCCAGCGTCACCTGTTGGAAGTTGAGCAGCGCTTCCAGACGCCCCTGAGAGACTTCCGGCTGATAAGGGGTGTAGGCGGTATACCAGCCTGGATTTTCCAGCATGTTGCGCAGGATAACCGGCGGTAGCTGCACGGCTGTGTAGCCCATGCCAATGTAGGACGTGAAGCGCTTGTTACGCCCGGCGATGGCTTTTAATTCCGCCAGTGCGGCATATTCGGTTGCCGCCTCGCCAACCTGCGGCGGAGTCGCGAGCTGAATGTCTTTCGGCACAATCTGACCTGTCAGCGCGTTTAACGACTCGGCGCCAACCGCATTCAGCATCTCTTGCTGCTGCGCGGCGTCCGGTCCGATGTGGCGTTCAATGAAAGCGCCGCGGTTTTCAAGCTGGCTTAACGTCTGTGTCATGGGCGATGGTTCCTGAAACGTGCAGTGAATCGTAGGTGTCTCTAACTCAATTGCCCGGTGGCGCTGACGCTTACCGGGCCTACGCGTGCGAAAACGAATACGCAAAATCATTCGCGTTGCAGTGAGTAGGCCGGATAAGCATTAGCGCCATCCGGCACAACATTATTCGTCTTCTAACAATGCCTCATACGCGGTGGCATCCAGCAGCGATTCAAGTTCGCTTTCATCGCTGGCTTTGATTTTAAAGATCCAGCCACCGGCATACGGTTCGCTGTTCACCAGCTCCGGGGAGTCGCTCAGCGCATCGTTTACCGCCACGATCTCGCCGCTTACCGGCGCATAAATGTCGGACGCCGCTTTTACGGACTCCGCCACGGCGCAGTCGTCGCCCGCGCTTACGGTCGCGCCGACTTCCGGCAGATCAACAAAAACCATATCGCCCAACAGCTCCTGAGCGTGTTCAGTAATGCCAACGGTGTAAGTGCCATCCGCTTCTTTACGCAGCCATTCGTGTTCTTTGCTGTATTTCAGTTCTGCGGGTACGTTGCTCATCAATTAATCTCCAAAAAAGGATGAATCAC
Source organism: Salmonella sp. SAL04196 (assembly GCF_046550835.1). Taxonomy (NCBI): domain Bacteria; kingdom Pseudomonadati; phylum Pseudomonadota; class Gammaproteobacteria; order Enterobacterales; family Enterobacteriaceae; genus Salmonella; species Salmonella sp. SAL04196. The sequence goes on along the minus strand of NZ_JBGDXE010000002.1, from coordinate 274,222 downwards.
GCGACGGCTTTGCCGTTACGCACAAAAACAGGTTTAGTCACTTTTACCGGCATTTCACGGTTACGAATTTGTACAATCGCCGTCTCGCCGATGCCCGCCGGAACGCGCGCCAGCGCAATGCTGTAGCCCAACGTTGGGGAAAACGTCCCGCTGGTGATAATGCCTTCTTGCTGATTGCCCTGCGCATCGGTAAAACGCACCGGCAGTTCATTACGCAATACGCCTTTCTCGGTCATCACCAGACCGACAAGCTGCTCATGGCCTTTTTCACGCTGCATCTCCAGCGCCTCACGGCCAATAAAGTCGCGGTCAGCAGGTTCCCAGGCGATAGTCCATCCCATATTAGCCGCCAGCGGAGAGATACCTTCATCCATCTCCTGACCGTACAGGTTCATGCCTGCTTCCAGACGCAGCGTGTCGCGCGCGCCAAGACCGCACGGCTTCACGCCCGCCTCCACCAGCGCACGCCAGAAATCCGCCGCTTTTTCATTCGGCATGGCGATTTCATAGCCCGCTTCGCCGGTATAACCGGTGGTGGCGATAAACAAATCACCCGCCTGTACGCCGAAGAACGGCTTCATACCTTCTACTGCATGGCGCTGTTGGTCAGTAAACAGAGTCGCCGCTTTTTCCTGCGCATTCGGCCCCTGTACCGCAATCAGCGACAGGTCGTCACGAACGGTGATGTCGATGGCATAAGGTTCAGCATGTTGGGTAATCCAGGAGAGGTCTTTTTCGCGGGTGGCGGAGTTAACAACGAGACGGAAGAAATCTTCAGTGAAGTAGTAGACGATAAGGTCATCAATCACGCCGCCCGATGCGTTAAGCATACCGGAGTAGAGGGCTTTACCCGTCTTCGTTAGCTTCGCGACGTCGTTTGCCAGCAGATAACGTAGAAACTCTCGTGTACGGCTACCATGAAGATCGACAATGGTCATATGCGATACATCAAACATCCCGGCATCGGTGCGCACAGCGTGGTGTTCATCAAGCTGAGAGCCGTAATGCAGGGGCATCATCCAGCCATGAAAATCGACCATGCGGGCGCCGCATAGCGTGTGTTGTTCGTACAAAGGCGTCTGTTGGGCCATCTTTTCCTCGTTGAATTAGCGGGGGCTAACAACCATTTTCATGGGAAATCTTCGCCACGAAACCTGGCATCGACGCCCTTTTTCCTGCGCCGACGCAAACGTTCTCTTGCTCCTGAACTTACCACCGAACCAGGCGCTAAACCATAAGGCTGAATTTACCATCACATTAGCTTATGACTAAAAAACGCTAAAATCCCATCAGCACAAAAAACCACTATTACGCTAAATACTCGTCATAAAAAGGAAGCTGATACGATTTACCACAACATAAATTAATATTAAATGCGGAAAAAATGTCGAAAATCGCGTTCGCCAAAAATAGTGGCATTAGAAAATATAATGCGAAATAAGCGGTGAAATTAGATTATTTCAAACGAGGAAAGCCCCCCGGCGCGATAGCCGGGAAAGCAAAGTGTGACGGGTTTCAAACTCTTGCTGGCGTGCAGTCAGACGCTTAACGAAGCCATTGCGGAAGGTCGTTTAGCCCCATCGCCTGGCGAAGCAGTTGGGGTTTGACGCCGGGGAGCGTATCCGCCAGTTTCAGTCCGATGTCGCGCAACAATTTTTTTGCCGGGTTTTCGCCGGCAAACAGGTCACGAAAACCTTGCATCCCGGCAAGCATCATCGCCGCACTATGTTTACGGCTACGCTCATAACGACGAAGATAAAGATGTTGGCCAATGTCTTTGCCCTGGCGCTGAAGCCGGCGCAGATCGTCCACCAGTTCAGCCGCGTCCATAAAGCCGAGGTTGACGCCTTGCCCTGCCAGCGGATGGATGGTGTGCGCGGCATCGCCGACCAACGCCAGACGATGCGCGGCAAACTGGCGAGCATAGCGGCCCGTCAGCGGAAAAACCTGCCGTTCGCTTTCCAGGCGGCATAAGCCCAGCCGATTATCGAAGGCGATAGTCAACGCCTGGTTAAACGCCTCGTCGCCGCTCTGTTGCATACGCTCCGCATCCTGCGGAGAAAGCGACCAGACAATGGAACACAGATGCGGATCGCTTAACGGCAAAAATGCCAGAATACCTTCACCATGAAACACCTGGCGAGCAACCGCGCCGTGCGGCTCTTCGGTGCGGATAGTCGCTACCAGCGCATGGTGACGGTAGTCCCAGAAAGTTAAGGGGATATCCGCTTTGTTACGCAGCCAGGAGTTGGCGCCATCCGCGGCAATCACCAGACGCGCGGTTAACATCGCGCCGTCTTTTAAAGTCAGGAAGGCGTCGTTTTCCCCCCAGGCGACCTGCTGTAATTCCGCTGGCGCCATTAAGGTGATATCCGCCGCTTGCTGCGCTTTTTGCCACAGTGCATAGTGAATGACGCTGTTTTCAACAATATGCCCCAGATGGCTATATCCCATGCTTGCGTCATCAAACGTAATACGGCCAAAGCTGTCTTTATCCCAGACTTCCATACCGTGGTAGCAACTTGCCCGTCGTGCCACAATGTTTGACCATACGCCAAGACGGGTAAGCAGTTTTTCGCTGGCGGCATTAATCGCCGACACCCGAAGCTGAGGCGGCGCATCGTTCGCCAACGGCTGGGGGACAACGTGATCCAGTACCGCAACGCGCAAGCCGCTCCCCTGCAAGCCGCAGGCGACAGCCAGTCCCACCATACCTCCGCCAACTATTGCTACATCAACACTTTGCACTATTTACTCCTGGAAACCGGAACAATCAAAACCGTAGGCCGGATAAGGCGAAACTGCCATCCGGTATTTTTACGAACACGATGCCGGATGGCGGCGTAAATGCCTTATCCGGCCTACAGATCGGCTTAACGCGCAACCCAACCTAAGGTCCGCTGTGCCAGCGCATCACGCGCAGGCGGTAATAATTCCATCGCCATTAAACCGATATTGCGCCCAATAACCAGCGGCGCCCAACGATTTGCAAACAAATGGACCAGACCGTTCGTTACGCCAATCGTCGTATCCCGGTCAACCTGACGACGCTGCTGATAGCGCGATAACACGTGCCAGGCGCCAATATCCTCGCCCGCGTCCTGTGCCGCGACCAGCGTTTCCGCCAGGCTCATGACATCGCGCAGACCGAGATTAAACCCTTGTCCGGCGATAGGATGCAACGTCTGCGCCGCATTGCCGACCACGACAGTCCGGTGAGTAAACACTTTCGCCGCCGTAGTAAGGGCAAGCGGATACGCGCTGCGCTTACCCGCCTGAGTAATTCGCCCCAGCCGCCAGCCGAACGCGGCCTGCAACGCATGACAGAACTGCGCGTCGGACCAGCTCAGCACCTCATCGCGCTGGTCGAGCGGGTGACACCAAACCAGCGAACATCGGCCATGCGACATCGGCAACATCGCCAGCGGGCCATTGGGGGTAAAACGTTCAAAGGCGCGTCCCTGGTGCGGGATAGCGGTCGCGACATTCGCTATCACCGCTAACTGTTCGTAAGGCTCCTGACGCCAGTCAACGCCGCAGGCTGACGCCAGCGCGGAGTGGGTACCGTTAGCCGCCACCAGCACGCTGCCAGCTATCACATTGCCATTTTCCAGTGTGACGTTAACCTGCTGTTGGGTACGCGACACGCTGGCTACGCGCTCCGGGCAGTGCAGCGTAACGCCTGGCGCTTTACGCAAGAGCGCAAACAGACGCAGCCCGATATCATGCAGCTCCGCAACGTGACCCAACGCTGCCAGACTGTAGTCCTGCGCGTCGAGAGTCACAAATCCGGCATGGCCGCGATCGCTGACGTGTACGGTGTTGATTGCCGTTGCGCAATCGGAAATCGCCTGCCAGACGCCAATTCGCGCCAGTTGCTGGCAAGTGCCCGCCGCCAGCGCAATCGCTCTGGCGTCAAAGCCGGGATGGCCGTCGGCTTCAGGCGCTTTCGCTTCAATCAGGTGTACCGGCAACGTCCCATGACTGAACTGAGAGATGGCCAGCGCCAGCGTCGCGCCTGCCATGCCGCCGCCAACGATAATGACGCTCATTGCTGCCGCGCCGCCGCCATTAATGCCTCAATGTCATCCGCCTTCTTCACAACGCCAGCGGTCAGGTTTTCATTACCGGTTTCGGTAATGACAATGTCATCTTCAATTCGAACGCCAATGCCGCGATACGCTTCCGGCACGTCGGCATCCGGCGCGATATAGAGGCCTGGCTCTACGGTCAGCACCATGCCCGGCTCCAGGATGCGGGAGCGATCCGGCCCATAAACGCCGACATCATGAACATCCAGCCCCAGCCAGTGGCTCAAGCCATGCATAAAGAAAGGACGATGCGCATTTTCGGCAATCAGTTGATCAACCTCTCCTTGCAAAATCCCCAGCTTCACCAGCCCGGTTATCATGATGCGCACGACTTCGCCGGTCACCTCCTGAATAGAGGTGCCAGGACGGAACAGTCGCAGGCTGGTCTCCAGCGATTCCAGAACGATGTCATAAATTTCACGCTGAGCTGGCGTGAATTTCCCGTTCACCGGGAAAGTACGCGTGATGTCGCCCGCGTAACCTTTATATTCACAGCCCGCGTCGATAAGCACTAAATCGCCGTCGCGCATTTCACTTTCGTTTTCAGTGTAATGCAGGATACAGCCATTTTCGCCGCTGCCGACAATGGTGTTATAGGAGGGATAGCGCGCGCCGTGGCGATTAAATTCGTGGTGAATTTCACCCTCCAACTGATACTCAAACATCCCCGGACGGCATTTTTCCATCGCGCGGATATGCGCCAGCGCGCTAATTTCCCCGGCACGGCGCAGGACAGCAATCTCTTCCGGCGATTTGAACAGGCGCATCTCATGGACGATCGGTCGCCAGTCAGTCATGGTGGCCGGCGCGGTCAGATTCTGGCGGGAGCCTTTACGCAGCTTCTCCAGCGCAGCCAGAACAATCTCGTCGGCATACGCATATTCGCCCTGCGCGTGGTACACCACATCCAGACCATTAAGCAACTGAAAGAGTTGCTGGTTGATTTCGCTAAACGCCAGCGCCCGGTCAACACCCAGTTTTTCCGGCGCGGCATCCTGTCCTAAACGGCGACCAAACCAGATTTCCGCCGTCAGGTCGCGAACGCGGTTGAACAAAACGCTGTGGTTGTGGGTGTCATCACTCTTAATCAGTACCAGCACGGCTTCCGGTTCGTTAAAACCGGTGAAATACCAGAAGTCGCTACTCTGGCGATACGGATATTCACTGTCTGCGCTGCGCGTCGCCTCCGGCGCGGCAAAGATCAGCGCGGCGCTGCCGGGCTGCATTTGCGCCAGTAATGCCTGGCGACGGCGTTGGTATTCCTGCTGAGTCATGACATGGCCTCCATTTCGTTTTTTCTTAGTGTAGCGTCGGTTTACGCACTTCCGGCGCGGTCGGCTGTTGGCGCGTGAAAGTGTCATGACATAACAGCGCCGCAACACGGACATATTCGATGATCTCTTCGAGCGACATCTCCAGCTCTTCCTGATCTTCGCTCTCATCATAACCAAGCTGCGCAATATTACGCAGGTCGTCAATCGCTTCACCCGTTTCGCCGGTGACTTTATCAAGTTTAGGCTGCGTTACGCCGAGGCCAAGCAAAAAGTGGTTAACCCACCCGGCTAATGCATCAGCGCGATCGAATACGCTGACATCGTCGCCTTCAGGCAGATAAAGCTGAAAAAGAAAGCCGTCGTCTTCCAGCGCGTCGCTGGTCGCCGCGTGCATTTTGCGCAGCGCCTGAGCAAGCTCATGCCCGAAGGCCAGACCTTCGTTCGTCAGGTCGTGCAACAGCGGCTGCCATGAGCTGTCGTTGTTGCCGCCGCAAATCATCCCGCTGATTAAACCATGCATTTCAGCCGGGGTCAGACCGGCCCCTTGTTGATTCAAAAACCGGTTCATTTCGTTGTAACCAGGCATTTCGTTCTGTATAGACATAAGCATTCGTCATCAAAGGGAGGATATTCATGATATGCTACCACTTTGGACCCTGGTGAACCAGAAAAGGGCTTGTATCTTCACACCAGGGTAGCTATAGTGTCGCCCCTTCGCGGACCTTGGGTCTGGAGACGAAGGCAGCGCAGTCAATCAGCAGGAAGGTGGCATGTCTGCACAACCCGTCGATATCCAAATATTTGGCCGTTCACTGCGAGTGAATTGCCCGCCTGACCAAAGGGATGCGTTGAATCAGGCTGCGGACGATCTGAATCAGCGGTTGCAAGATCTGAAAGTTCGCACTAGAGTCACAAATACTGAGCAGTTGGTTTTCATTGCCGCATTGAATATCAGCTATGAGTTAACTCAGGAAAAAGCGAAGACCCGCGATTACGCGGCGAGCATGGAACAACGTATTCGGATGCTACAACAGACCATCGAACAGGCGTTGCTTGATCAAGGTCGCATAACCGAAAAAACGGGCCAAAACTTTGAATAACACTTTTCGCTTTACTATGGTAAAGTGATTGTGAAAACAGAATTTCTCTGAGATGTTTGCAAGCGGGCCAGTCCCCTGAGCCGATATTTCATACCACAAGAATGTGGCGCTCCGCGGTTGGTGAGCATGCTCGGTTCGTCCGAGAAGCCTTAAAACTGTGACGACACATTCACCTTGAACCAAGGGTTCAAGGGTTACAGCCTGCGGCGGCATCTCGGAGATTCCCCTTCTGACTGGCGACAGCCATGACGCAACTTCCCGAACTCTCTTTATCACGACAAGAAATCCGCCGAATGATTCGGCAACGTCGCCGTGCGCTAACGCCAGAGCAGCAACGCCGCTTTGGTCAACAGGCCGCCGCCCGAATGCTCAGCTTTCCTCCCGTCGTGATGGCGCACACTGTCGCCGTGTTTCTCTCCTTTGATGGCGAACTCGACACCCAGCCGCTGATAGAACAGCTATGGCAAGCGGGCAAGCGCGTCTACCTTCCGGTTCTTCATCCCTTCAGCCCTGGCAACCTCCTGTTCCTGCACTATCATCCGCAGAGTGCGCTGGTGACCAACCGCTTAAAGATCCGGGAGCCACGGCTTGATGTCCGCGACGTATTGCCGCTGGCAAAGCTGGATGTGCTGGTAACGCCGTTAGTGGCGTTTGACGAAGGCGGGCAGCGCCTGGGGATGGGCGGCGGATTTTATGACCGTACGTTGCAAAACTGGCAGCAGCATAAGATTCTACCTGTGGGCTACGCGCATGATTGCCAGTTAGTAGAAAAACTGCCGGTTGAAGAGTGGGATATCCCGCTGCCTGCGGTGGTGACGCCGTCCAAAATTTGGGAGTGGTAGCCGTGTTTTGTCGATTGACAGCGTCGCTTTTTTGACCTAAATTTCTCGGTGAAGGGTGAGGGAGGCGAACCTCCCTCCTGCGTACTCACTGTTAATATGCTGGGCAAGCGATGATTAACAGGATCAGCAGCATGATGACGTATCTCATCATCGTCCCTTTCCTTTTTAGAGCCCCTGCCTCGGTAGGGGCTTTCCCGTTTCAGCGCTATGCTGAGCCCTTATCGTAAATTCCTTTTATTGCTGTACAACACGCAACGCTGCCTTTAATTACCAATTGCGGCAAGGCTCGAAAACAGAATGTATGCGTTACACGAAGAGATGTTGAGGCAGGGAAACCAGAGAAAGGATGGGCAGGTCATCTCCTGCCCATTTAGAGGAAATTAGTACAGCAGACGGGCGCGAATGGTGCCCGGAATCGCCTTCATCGCCAGCAGCGCTTTCTCCGCCACATCGCCATCGGCTTCTATATCAATTACCACATACCCCATTCGGGCGGAGGTTTGCAGATACTGCGCGGCAATGTTAACGCCCTGCTCGGCAAAGATCTGGTTAAGCGCGGTCAATACACCTGGGCGGTTTTCGTGGATGTGCATCAGGCGACGACCACCGTGCAGCGGCAGCGACACTTCCGGGAAGTTCACGGCGGAAAGCGTCGAGCCGTTATCCGAATACTTAATCAGTTTTCCTGCGACTTCCAGACCGATGTTTTCTTGCGCCTCCTGCGTCGAGCCGCCGATATGCGGCGTCAGGATCACGTTATCGAATTCGCACAGCGGAGAGGTAAACGGATCGCTATTAGTGGCCGGTTCCGTCGGGAAGACGTCGATAGCCGCCCCCGCCAGATGTTTCGTCGCCAGCGCATCGCACAAAGCCGGGATATCCACTACCGTACCGCGCGCGGCGTTAATCAGCAGCGAACCCGGCTTCATCAGGGCAATCTCTTTAGCACCCATCATGTTTTTGGTGGAGGCGTTTTCAGGTACGTGCAGACTGACCACATCGCTCATATTCAGCAATTCAGACAGGTGCTGCACCTGAGTTGCGTTACCAAGCGGCAGTTTATTTTCAATATCATAGAAATAGACATGCATCCCCAGCGATTCCGCCAGAATGCCCAACTGCGTTCCGATATGGCCGTAACCGATAATGCCAAGCTTTTTACCGCGCGCTTCGAACGATCCCGCCGCCAGTTTATTCCATACGCCGCGGTGCGCTTTGGCGTTCGCTTCCGGCACGCCGCGCAGCAGCAGCAATAGCTCGCCAATCACCAGCTCCGCCACGGAACGGGTATTCGAGAATGGCGCGTTAAAGACCGGAATGCCGCGTTTTGCCGCCGCATTTAAATCCACCTGGTTGGTGCCGATGCAAAAGCAGCCAATCGCCACCAGCTTCTCTGCGGCGTTAATCACTTCTTCTGTCAGATGAGTACGGGATCGCAGACCGATGAAGTGGGCATCGCGGATGGACGCTTTCAACTGTTCAGCGTCCAGCGCGCCCTTGTGATATTCAATGTTGGTGTAACCTGCCGCACGAAGGCTTTCCAGCGCCTTTTGATGCACCCCTTCAACCAGCAGAAATTTAATTTTATCTTTCTCCAGCGATACCTTTGCCATTTCCCCGATCCTGTCTTTTTTTGCCATCTGATGTTGTGTGTGGATTTGCATCCGTCCTTCAACATATCAAAAAAAATTATCACGGCAATATGAACGTTTGCGCCAGCGTCGTGAAGGAATCGCATACAGCGGGAAATAGCAGATGAAAATACCGGGAATAACTTTTTCTTTGGAGGGATCGGCAGGGCAAACGATTAAACGTGATACATGTCACCAAATTTGCCCTGACCGAATTTTTTACGCGGCAGGAAATACGCCTGGCGGGATCATTTTACGATGGTTTTCACCCCGTCCGGCGTGCCGATCAGTGCGACATCGGCGCCACGGTTGGCGAACAACCCTACGGTCACGACGCCCGGAATCGCGTTAATGGCGTTTTCCAGCGCGATGGGATCAAGGATTTCCATCCCATAAACATCCAGAATCACGTTGCCGTTATCCGTGACCACGTTCTGACGGTACTCCGGACGCCCGCCCAGCTTCACCAGTTGACGAGCGACCGCGCTGCGCGCCATCGGAATCACTTCGACCGGCAACGGGAATTTGCCAAGAATATCCACCTGTTTAGAGGCATCCGCAATACAGATAAATTTCTCCGCCACGGAAGCAATAATTTTCTCACGGGTTAATGCCGCGCCGCCGCCTTTGATCATCTGCATATGACCGTTGATTTCGTCCGCGCCATCGACATAGATACCCAGGCTATCCACTTCGTTGAGATCAAACACATGAATACCGAGGCCTTTGAGTTTTTCAGTCGAGGCGTCCGAGCTGGAGACCGCGCCTTCAATCTGGCCTTTCATTGTGCCCAGCGCATCAATAAAGTGTGCGGCCGTTGAGCCTGTACCAACGCCCACAATGGTGCCGGGCTGTACATACTGAAGTGCCGCCCATCCTACCGCTTTTTTCAGTTCATCCTGCGTCATAGATCGTTTCGCCTGTGGTGTGAAAATACAGCCGCATTATAGAACATTGTCGGGAAAAATCTCCGTGTCCGTACACAGGCTACGGATTTCATCTGTACCGACGGCAAATTTATGTCATAGTGCGGAAAAAAATAACAGGAGCATGACACAACAATGAAACGTCCGGACTACAGAACACTACAGGCGCTGGATGCCGTTATACGTGAACGAGGATTCGAGCGCGCCGCCCAGAAGCTGTGCATCACACAATCCGCCGTCTCACAGCGCATAAAACAGCTTGAGAATATGTTCGGACAACCGTTGTTGGTGCGTACCGTTCCTCCTCGCCCCACGGAGCAAGGGCAAAAATTACTGGCTCTGCTGCGTCAGGTTGAACTGCTGGAAGAAGAGTGGCTGGGCGATGAACAAACCGGCTCTACACCGCTGCTGCTGTCGCTGGCGGTTAACGCCGATAGTCTGGCGACCTGGCTGCTTCCGGCGCTGGCGCCGGTGCTGGCGGACTCCCCTATCCGTCTCAATTTACAGGTGGAAGATGAAACGCGCACGCAAGAACGTCTGCGGCGCGGCGAGGTGGTGGGCGCGGTGAGTATTCAGCATCAGGCGCTGCCCAGCTGCCTGGTAGACAAACTGGGCGCACTCGACTATCTGTTTGTCGCGTCAAAGCCGTTTGCCGAGCGCTATTTCCCCAATGGCGTTACCCGGTCGTCGCTGCTGAAAGCGCCCGCCGTCGCGTTCGACCATCTGGATGATATGCATCAGGCCTTTTTGCAACAGAATTTCGATCTACCGCCCGGCAGCGTGCCGTGCCATATCGTTAATTCATCCGAAGCGTTTGTACAGCTTGCGCGTCAGGGCACGACCTGCTGCATGATCCCTCACCTGCAGATTGAGAAAGAGCTGGAAAGCGGCGAGTTGATCAACTTAACGCCTGGTTTGCTACAGCGCCGGATGCTTTACTGGCACCGCTTTGCCCCGGAAAGCCGGATGATGCGCAAAGTGACCGACGCGCTACTGGAGTACGGGCACAAGGTGCTGCGTCAGGATTAGCCTCTCTATGAATGCCGGATGGCGGCGTGAACGTCTTATCCGGCCTGCATAACCCATTATTCTCCCGCCACTTCTTTGAAATTCATCACAAAATCATTGCGTTCAGGCGGCAAAAACCGAGAACACCGGGAGAAAACGCGGCCTGGAAGCGCCCAGGCCGGGCGAGATTACTGCGTGCTGGCGGCCGTTGTCGACGTCTGCCCTGTTCCAGGTTCAAGCTGGAATACCACATCGACCTGATCGTCGAACTGAATGGTCGGCTGCTCGTAAGTTTCCTGCGCGGATACCGGCGCAGCATCTGCGGCTTTCATCATTCGCACCACCGGACTCGGCTGATAATTAGAGACATGGTAACGAACGCTGTAAACCGGCCCCAATTTGCTGTTAAAACCGGCTGCCAGCGCTTGCGCCTGATGAATCGCGTCATCAATGGCGGCTTTGCGGGCCTTGTCTTTATAGGCGTCCGGTTGCGCCACGCCCAGCGATACCGAACGAATCTCGTTCAGACCCGCCTTCAGCGCGCCGTCCAGCAGCGAATTGAGTTTATCTAACTGACGCAGCGTCACTTCAACGGTTCGCACCGCGCGATACCCTTTCAGAATGCTTTTACCGTTTTGGTAATCATAATCCGGCTGCGTGCGCAGATTCGCCGCGCTAATGTCTTTTTTCGCAATCTGATTTTGCTCAAGGAAGGAAAGATATTGCGCCACGCGCTCATCGGCCTGCTTCTTCGCCGTCGCCGCATCCTTCGCCGCGACGTTCACTTCAATCGCTAAGGTGGCGATATCAGGCACAGCATCGACGCTTGCCGTACCGGAAGTCACGATGTGCGGGCCTTCCGGCAATTCGCTTGCCTGCGCCGACATTGCACTTAAACCCACTAATGCCGCCAGGGCCATCACTTTGAACTTCACAGTCTCTCCTCCATATTGCAGTCATTGCCCTGATATACAGGGCGCATGCAGGCAAGCTTAGCGGATATCGGCCTGTTGTCCATCAGACAACGCTTAGTTGAAAAGCGCGTGCATATGCGCGACGCCTTCCCGCGCCAGTTGGAAGGCGATAAGCCACATCACCACCCCAACCAGAATGTTGATAATGCGTTGAGCTTTCGCCGTACGCAGTCGAGGCGCAAGCCAGGCCGCCAGTAGCGCTAACCCAAAAAACCATAAGAACGACGCGCTAATCGTGCCGAGAGCAAACCAGCGCTTTGGCTCCATAGCCAGTTGCCCGCCGAGACTGCCCAACACGACAAACGTATCCAGATAAACGTGCGGATTCAGCCACGTTACCGCCAGCATCGTAGCAATAATTTTCCAGCGCCCCTGCTTCATCACCTCGGCGCTGGCCAGCTCCAGATTACTGCTCATTGCCGTTTTCAGCGCGCCAAAACCGTACCATAACAAGAACGCGACCCCGCCCCATGTGACCAGCGCCAGCAGCCACGGCGACTGCATCAGCAACGCGCTGCCGCCAAAAATACCGGCGCTGATCAGGACTAAATCACTTAACGCGCAAAGCAGCGCTATCATGAGGTGGTACTGGCGACGAATTCCCTGATTCATCACAAACGCATTTTGCGGGCCAAGCGGAAGGATCATGGCGGCGCCAAGGGCAAGCCCTTGAAAATAATAAGATATCACGTTAACTACCCTGAGCTGTTTTTCTTAAAGGCAGACTATAGCGCGGGAATATTATTAGCGGAAATTGATAATTTTAATCACTAATAAGAAAAGCTAATGAAGAGACTGAATAACGGATGGCGGCTACGCTTATCCGCTCAATAACCAGAGAATACTGGAGGCGGATAAGCGCAGCGCCGGCAGGCAGCGCGGGAGAAAAATTACTCCGCGGCGTTATCTTTCACACGTTTAAAATTGACGTCCATCTGCGGGTACGGGAAGCTAATACCAGCGGCGTCGAATTCACGTTTAATACGTTCCAGCACGTCCCAGTAGACATTTTGCAGGTCGCTGCTTTTACTCCAGACACGCACCACAAAATTAATTGATGAGGCGCCCAGCTCATTCAAACGTACCGTCATTTCGCGATCTTTTAAAATACGATCGTCGGACTCGATAATCGTCGTTAGCAGCTGTTTCACCTGATCGATATCCGAATCGTAGGCCACCCCAATAATGAATTCGTTACGGCGAACCGGCTCACGAGAATAGTTGATGATATTTCCCGCGATAATTTTGCCATTCGGAATCACAATAATTTTGCCGTCTACCGCGCGCATTGTCGTGGAAAAGATTTGCACGTTCAGTACCGTACCGGCAACGCCGCCCAAATCGACATACTCACCGGCGCGGAACGGACGGAACATAACCAGCAATACCCCAGCCGCAAGGTTAGAGAGCGATCCCTGTAATGCCAGGCCAACGGCTAAACCGGCGGCGCCCAGTACGGCAATAACCGAGGCGGTTTGAACCCCCACGCGACCCAGAGCCGCAATCAGCGTAAAAGCGATAACCCCATAGCGCACCAGCGCAGAAAGAAAGTCGGCCACTGTCGCATCAATATGACGCGCACGCATCAGACGATTTACCGTATTGGAGATCACGCGCGCTACAATCAAGCCGATGATGATAATAGCGATAGCCGCAACAATATTCACAGCATAGCTGAGCAATAACGCCTGGTTGCGTACCAGCCAGGTGCCCGCACCATTTATGCTGTCGACAACATTCAAATCTTCCATTCAATATTCCTTGGTCATAGCAAAACAAGCAAATGAGATCATTCTCACGAAAAGAACTTTTTAAAGGTAAACAAAAACAGAGGAATATGCCATTTTTCGGCATCATCCCAAAAAAGGCAGGTACACTGTGAGTTGGCCGGATGAAAGCGTTAACGCCGCTCTCCGGAAATAACGATAAAAAAATGGCTTCCCGAGGGAAGCCATTTTAATCAACAGACTACATTACAGAACGTCAATCGCGTTCAGTTCTTTAAATGCTTTTTCCAGACGAGCGATCATCGAAGTCTGGCCAGCACGCAGCCATACGCGCGGGTCATAGTATTTCTTGTTCGGCTGATCTTCGCCTTTCGGGTTGCCCAGCTGGCCTTGTAGATACGCTTCGTTTTCTTTGTAGTAGTTCAGAACACCTTCCCAGGTTGCCCATTGGGTATCGGTATCGATGTTCATTTTCACTACGCCGTAGCTTACGGAGTCTTTGATTTCCTGAGCAGTAGAACCGGAACCGCCGTGGAAAACGAAGTTCAGGCTGTTGTGCGGCAGGTTGTGTTTCTTAGAAACATAGTCCTGAGAATCACGCAGAATGGTCGGGGTCAGAACCACGTTACCCGGCTTGTAAACGCCGTGTACGTTACCGAAGGAAGCGGCAATGGTGAAACGCGGGCTGATTTTGCTCAGCTCAGTGTACGCGTAATCAACGTCTTCCGGCTGGGTGTACAGGGCAGAAGCGTCCATGTGGCTGTTGTCCACGCCGTCTTCTTCGCCACCGGTGCAACCCAGTTCGATTTCCAGAGTCATGCCAATTTTGGACATGCGCGCCAGGTATTTGGAGCAGATTTCGATGTTTTCGTGCAGAGACTCTTCAGACAGGTCAATCATGTGAGAAGAGAACAGCGGTTTACCGGTCGCTGCGAAGTGTTTTTCACCCGCGTCCAGCAGACCGTCGATCCACGGCAGCAGTTTCTTGGCGCAGTGGTCAGTGTGCAGGATAACCGGAACACCGTAGTGCTCAGCCATCTGGTGAACGTGATGCGCGCCAGAGATAGCGCCCAGGATTGCCGCGCCCTGAGGTACGTCAGTTTTCACGCCTTTACCCGCGATGAAGGAAGCGCCGCCGTTGGAGAACTGAACGATGACCGGCGCTTTAACTTTTGCAGCGGTTTCCAGAACAGCGTTGATGGAATCAGTGCCCACGCAGTTAACTGCCGGCAGAGCAAAATTGTTTTCTTTTGCTACCTGGAACACTTTCTGTACGTCATCACCAGTGATCACGCCTGGTTTTACGAAATCAAAAATTTTAGACATGTTTCGTTGTCCTGTATCGTCGGGCTTTGGGAAAAAACACGGGCCGCCCTGAATGTCAGATCGGCAATAAATCAACGGGCAGGAATCCCTGCCCGTAACGATTACTTCTTAGCGCGCTCTTCGAGCATCGCTACGGCTGGCAGAACTTTACCTTCCACGAATTCGAGGAATGCGCCGCCGCCAGTAGAAATGTAGGAAATTTTGTCAGCAATGCCGAACAGGTCGATTGCCGCCAGGGTGTCGCCGCCGCCAGCGATGGAAAACGCTTCGCTATCAGCGATGGCATTCGCCACGATTTCAGTCCCTTTACGGAAGTTCGGGAACTCAAACACGCCAACCGGGCCGTTCCACAGAATGGTTTTGGCATTCTTGAGGATTTCAGCCAGCTGCTGAGCGGAAGCATCGCCGATATCCAGGATCTGCTCGTCTTCTTTCACGTCGTTAACGGATTTCAGAGTCGCCGGTGCGGTTTCGGAGAACTCGGTGGCAACGCGAACATCGGTCGGAACCGGGATATCGCAAGTGGTCAGCAGACGTTTTGCTTCGTCAACCAGGTCAGCTTCGTACAGGGATTTACCGACACTGTGGCCCTGAGCGGCAACGAAGGTGTTGGCAATACCACCGCCGACAATCAGCTGGTCAGCGATTTTAGACAGGGAATCCAGAACGGTCAGTTTGGTAGATACTTTAGAACCACCAACGATAGCCACCATCGGACGAGCCGGTTCTTTCAGCGCTTTACCCAGCGCATCCAGTTCAGCGGCCAGCAGCGGGCCTGCGCACGCGACGTCAGCAAATTTGCCGATACCGTGGGTAGAAGCCTGCGCGCGGTGCGCAGTACCAAAGGCGTCCATCACGAATACGTCACACAGGGCGGCATATTTTTTAGACAGCGCTTCGTCGTCTTTCTTTTCGCCTTTGTTAAAGCGAACGTTTTCCAGAACCACCAGCTCACCTTCGGCCACGTCAACGCCGTCCAGGTAATCTTTAACCAGGCGAACCGGGTTAGACAGTTTGTCTTTCAGGTAGTTAACAACCGGCAGCAGAGAGAATTCTTCGTTGTACTCGCCTTCGGTAGGACGACCCAGGTGGGAAGTTACCATCACTTTCGCGCCCTGTTTCAGAGCCAGTTCGATGGTCGGCAGAGAGGCGCGGATACGCGCGTCGCTGGTCACTTTCCCTTCTTTAACAGGTACGTTCAGATCCGCACGGATAAAAACGCGTTTCCCGGCCAGATCCAGATCGGTCATCTTAATTACAGACATGGTGAATCCTCTCAATGATGCTTAAAGTTTTGTCGACGCTGACGCGTCGAGCCTGAAACCAACTGCGGCCATCGCTAACGTGGTGTCGAGCATCCGGTTAGCAAAGCCCCATTCATTATCGCACCAGACCAGCGTCTTGATCAGGTGGGCGCCACTGACCCGGGTTTGCGTGCCATCAACAATGGCGCTGTGCGGGTCGTGGTTAAAATCTATCGAGACCAACGGTGATTCCGTATAGTCAACTATACCATGAAATGCACCTTGTGCTGCTTTTTGCAGCAACTGGTTGACTTCACTGGCTTTTACTGGTTTTTTCACCGTCACGCTTAAATCGATCGCCGTCACATTAATGGTTGGAACGCGCACGGCAATCGCCTCAAAACGATCGTTAAACTGCGGGAATATACGCGTAATACCTGCCGCCAGTTTCGTATCTACCGGGATAATCGACTGGCCGGCCGCGCGCGTGCGCCGTAGATCGGAGTGATACGCGTCGATCACCTGCTGATCGTTCATCGCGGAGTGGATCGTCGTGACGGTACCAGACTCGATGCCGTAAGCATCATCCAACAATTTAATGACGGGAATTATGCAATTCGTGGTACAGGACGCGTTTGAGACAATACGATGTTCCGCACGCAGTTGGTTCTGGTTCACGCCAAAAACGACGGTGGCGTCAAGATCGTTGCTGCCCGGATGAGAAAAGAGCACTTTCTTCGCGCCAGCGGCAATATGCGCCTCGCCATGCTCCCGGTTGCCATATACGCCCGTACAATCCAACACGATATCCACGCCCAGTTCGCGCCACGGCAGATCCGCCAGCGTTCGTTCATGCAGAATACGAATGACATCGTCGCCGACAAAAAGCTGCTCGCGCTCATGGCGAACCTCCCATGCAAAACGCCCGTGGCTGGTATCGTATTTCAACAAATGCGCCATGCCTGCGGCATCCGCCAGCTCGTTGATGGCCACCACGGTAATTTCCGCCCGACGTCCGGATTCATACAAAGCACGAACCACGTTACGCCCGATGCGACCAAAGCCATTAATCGCTATGCGTACGGTCATAGGTCTCCTGCAAGGCTATCCCGATTCAGATGAGGCTGACAGAGTAATGCAGCTCATCGTCGAGTAAAACCTCACCTGTCGCAAACTGCGACTGATTGGTTAATTGTCGAACATTTAATTAACTGAAACGCTTCAGCTAGAATAAGCGAAACGGGGAATAAAAGGAATGTTTGTCCAGTCGAAGAAGACAGTTATCTGACCTGCATCACATTTCATGGCCGCTTACGCTGCAATTTATTCCATATTTAAGAATCACCAGTACATCCGTCAGATCTTTTCATCGCCGCGTCACAAATACTGATTTATATCAGAAAGCGCTGCCGCCAGCGTCTATATTATCAGCGCCACGTCCGAGTCTCGGAGTCCTGTAACGATGACTGTATCTCACCACAATGCCTCTACAGCGCGCTTTTACGCGCTTCGTCTGCTTCCCGGCCAGGAAGTGTTTTCCCAATTACACGCCTTTGTGCAACAGAACCAATTACATGCCGCCTGGATTGCAGGGTGTACCGGCAGTCTGGCCGATGTTGCGCTGCGTTATGCCGGGCAAGAGGCGACCACATCGCTCACCGGCACGTTTGAAGTTATCTCGCTAAACGGCACGCTTGAATTGACCGGCGAGCATCTACATCTCGCGGTATCAGATCCCTACGGAGCCATGCTCGGCGGCCATATGATGCCAGGGTGTACCGTGCGTACCACGCTGGAACTGGTTATCGGCGAACTACCAGCGCTGACGTTCAGCCGTCAACCGTGCGCCATTTCCGGTTATGACGAACTGCATATTTCTTCCCGTTAATTGACGACTCTTTAAGAGGTACTTTATGACGCGTCGCCCGTTTTCCAGCCAGTCTCTGGTGCTGATTGTCATCGCTATTGCCATCAATATGATTGGCGGACAGCTTATTAGCATGTTGAAGCTGCCTATTTTTCTCGACTCGATCGGCACCTTAATTAGTGCGGTGCTGTTAGGGCCGTTCATCGGCATGTTGACTGGGCTTCTGACCAACTTGCTGTGGGGGCTTCTTACCGACCCTATCGCTGCCGCGTTTGCCCCGGTAGCGATGGTTATCGGTCTGGTCGCCGGGTGGCTGGCGCGCGCAGGCTGGTTTCGTACCCTGCCCAAAGTGGTCGTCAGCGGCGTCGTCATTACGTTAGCGGTGACGCTGGTCGCCGTACCGCTTCGTACCGCGCTTTTTGGCGGCGTTACCGGTAGCGGCGCTGATTTATTCGTCGCCTGGATGCATTCAATGGGCCAAAACCTGGTAGAGTCGGTCGCGATTACCGTCATAGGCGCTAATCTGGTCGATAAAATTCTGACGGCGATCACCGTTTGGGTGCTGCTGCGTCAGCTACCGTTACGTACGACACGGCATTTTCCTGCGATGTCAGCCGTACGCTAAATGCATCCGTTTACCTCGTTAACCTTATGGGCGCTGGCGGCCTGCACCACGCTGCTACTCCCTGCGCAAACCGTGCTCCCGGTTTATAGCGCGGCGGCCTTCCTCTGTCTGCTGGCGCTGAAATCAACGCGGCGGCGGGCGAAGTATGTCGCCTGGCTGATGCTGTCTTTAGGGTTTGGGCTATGGCTGGTACATGGCGGTTGGCTAACGGAATGGATAAGCGGGCAGCCTCGCGATCCGCAACGCTGGATATATGCCGTTACGCTATGGCTACGCCTGCTGGCGATCGTGTCGACGTCGCAGCTATGGATGCAGTATGTGCCGGTTCAGCGGTTTATTCGCGCCCTGTTCGCTTCACGTCTGCCCCCCGGCATCGCTTACCTGTTCGCTGGCCCGCTGCTGGTCGTCGAACAGCTCAAACGACAACTGACGATCGTTTATGAAGCCCAGCGCGCGCGCGGCGTACCTCTGGATGAAGGCTGGTATCAGCGGCTACGGGCGATGCCTGCGCTGATCGTGCCGCTTACGCAAAATGCGCTTAACGATCTGACAATACGCGGCGCGGCGTTGGATATGCGGGGGTTTCGGCTGCATCGAGCCCGAACCACGCTGTGGGCGCCGAAAGATAGCGTGTTACAACGGGTTGCGCGGTATGGCATGGTACTGCTAATACTGGCGGAAGCGGGAGTATGGATATGGTTACGTTAGAGCAGTTTCGTTATCTTCCGTCCGATGCGACACGCCCGCCGGCATGTTTTGATTTCCACTATTCAACACCCGGAATAGTGGCAATAGTCGGCGATAACGGCAGCGGAAAAAGTACGCTGGCGCAACTGATGGCTGGCTGGTATCCGGATTATCTTCCCGGCGATATTGACGGCACAGGCTTACTGCTTGGCGTCCCTATCGGGCGGCTCCCGCTGGT
Source organism: Salmonella sp. SAL04196 (assembly GCF_046550835.1). Lineage (NCBI taxonomy): Bacteria > Pseudomonadati > Pseudomonadota > Gammaproteobacteria > Enterobacterales > Enterobacteriaceae > Salmonella > Salmonella sp. SAL04196. The sequence continues at coordinate 254,662 of NZ_JBGDXE010000002.1, read as the reverse complement.
AGAACAGTCGCCCACCATCCAGTTGGTGCAGCAATCGCCATATTTACAGCTTTCCGGCTGTACCTTTAGCGTAGAGGAAGAGGTGGCGTTTGGCCCGGAGAATCTCGGCCTCCATGAAGCGGAAATTCTACGGCGCATTGACGAGGCGCTGACCCTGACAAACTGCCAGTCGTTACGCCATCGCCATCCCGGCACGCTCTCCGGCGGCGAAACGCAGCGGGTAGTGATTGCCAGCGCGCTTGCCATGCAGCCCAGGCTATTAGTTCTTGATGAAGCCTTCAGTCGGCTGACGTCAGCGGCCACCGGGGCGCTGCTGGAACGGTTACAACAGTGGGCGCTGGAACGTCATTCTCTCATTGTGCTTTTTGAGCGTAATCATTTTCCTTTTCTGACGCGATGCCAGCGGGTATGGCAATTGCGTGACGGAGCGCTAACCCCATTATGTTGACGTTAAATCAGGTCGCTTATCGCTGGCCGAATGCCGCAGCTGACTGTCTGCATGCTATCTCGCTTGAACTTCAGGACGGCGAATGGCTGGCGTTGACCGGCGATAACGGCGCGGGAAAATCAACGCTGTTACGGATTATGTCCGGCCTGCTTTCCCCCACTTCCGGCTCGGTAACGCTTAATGGAGAGCCGATTTCGCAGCTTAAAAATCGTCAACGCGCCGCCGCTATCGGCGTACTCTTTCAGGAAGCGGAAAACCAGATTTTCCACAGCAATGTCGCGCAAGAGGTCGCTTTTGGGCTGAAACTACAACGCTTATCGGCGGAGGAAATTTCACGGCGCACGCAGGCCGCGCTGCGGTTATGTCAGCTAACGGACGTCGCCGAGGCGCACCCGCTCGATCTGCACGCCGCGCAGCGCCGGATGGTGGCGGTCGCCAGTCTGGAGGCGATGGCGCCGCCTGTGCTATTGCTGGATGAACCCAGCCGGGATTTTGACGCCCACTGGCTAACCGTATTTGAACACTGGCTGGCGACATGCCGGGCACGGGGAACCAGCGTCGTGGCGATTAGCCATGACGCTGCGTTTACCCGGCGTCATTTTTCACGGGTGGTACGGCTGCATAATGGCGCGATAACGCCGCGTAACATCATTAAGGACACGCCATCCGATATTCGCCCGTAGAGGTCATTTCCAGCATGAGATCGGCTGGCAGGCTACTTTCCAGCACCCGGCGCACATTTGGGCCGTCGGTGCGTTCATAAAAGGTTTCCGCCTCCGCCTGTGATAATCCTCCCGCCAGTTTACGTCCAATCAACCGGGCGCGTAAGGTTTCCGCCGGGGCGCGAATAAATAATGAGAAATCGCAAAACTCCGCTAACGCGCGCCATCTGTCGTCATCCCGCAGGAGCCAGTTTCCTTCCACAATCACGATCGGCGCCGTGACCATAACAGCGTGTTCCACCGGGTCGTGCCACTGTCGGTCGTACTGCGGCCAGGTCGCTTCGCCAGCCCGCACCAGACGCAGATTTTCCGCCAGCTTATCAACGTCAAAGGTTTCCGGCGCGCCTTTACAGGCACGTAAATGATGCGCCTCCAGCCAGCGGTTATAGTAATGAAAGCCATCCATGGGAAGCGTTTGAATTTCCGGCAGGCCAGCATCCTGACGAGAGAGATATTCCCAGAAGGTGGTCAGCGTGGATTTGCCTGTGCCGGGCGGCGCGCTAAGAAAAACGATGGTACGGCGCTCAGGTTTAGCGGCATGTATTTTAGCCAGTTGTTGCAGTAAGGGCTTGTGAACCTTCTCTATTTCATCATCATGATAATGTGCTTCAACGTGCAGCCCATTAACCGTTAATGCGATTTCCACGGCGTTAATTCCTTTAAAATTGTCGTTACCGCCAGCGCCATCGCCGTTTTGACCATACCGGTAAAGCGCACCTCAGACCACGCGGCGAAGTCGGCAAACTTCATCGACTCCAGCGCGCCATATAAGGGCGCATTACGGGTAATACAGTTAACGTTACTGATGAAGTCCCAGGTAATGTCGTCGGCAAAACCGGGAATCGCGTCCTGTTCATGCAGGTACTGATAAAACTGAGAAAAATGGGTGATGTCAGCGTAGAGCCATTTATCCATTTTCCCCAGCGCATAAATCAGACGTAATGCAACGTCGATATCGTCAAGCGGCCCGCTTTGGGCGAGTAACGGCTTCACTGCATATTCCACAATTTCTTCATCATTATCGACAAACAGCGACGGCAGAAAGCGCTTAATGCCCTGGAGCAAAATGTTATGTGCCGTCGTCATAAACGAAAGTAAATTATTTTGAGCATCCAGTTGCTCAAGCACATCGTCTTCTGTCAGCGTCGTCATTTGTGTCCCGATATACTCATCGTCTTTCAAGCTACAGGTGGGCGTGGACTTGCCACCGTCCTTCATCCTGAAAAGCCCAGAGTATATACCCTAAATAATTCGAGTTGCAGACAAGCGGCAAGAGAGAGAACCACCAGGAGCTTACATAAGTAAGTGACTGGTGTGAACGCGCGTCGCCAACGTACTTGCAACGTGAAGAATGACGGGGATAAGTCACCATGAATGCAGAGAGTCTATAATATTACACGTTCGATCTGCGCTACCAATCAGTAAAGTTTGCGTGCGCACACCGTTCGCAACCCGTTGGATCCCGTTAACCAGATCGCCGCCCGTAACGCCCGTCGCGCTAAAGAGAATGTCGTTACCGGCAGCCAGTTCGTCAAGGGAGTAGACGCGGTTAACCGCAACGCCCATTTCTTCGCAGCGTTGACGCTCCTGTTGCGCCACCAGGCGGTTGTCAGCGTTGTCCCCTTTCGCTTCACAAAAGTCGAGCAGCTCCGCCTGCATATCACCGCCCAGCGCTTTTACCGCACAGGCGGAAATTACGCCTTCAGGCGCGCCGCCAATGGTATACATCAGATCATAAGGGTTATCCTGCAAACAGGTCAGGACGCTGGCCGCTACATCACCATCGGGGAGAGCGAATACCTTAACCCCAAGTTGCGTCGCCTGTGTAATGGCCGGTTTCAGCCGCGGTTTATCTAACGTGACCATACGCAGATCCTCCAGCGGCTTATTTAGCGCCCTGGCGACATTTCGCAGATTATCGGTTAACGATAACGCCAGATTGATCACGCCTTTCGCCTGCCGATTTACAACCAGCTTTTTCATATACATATCGGGCGCATGTAACAAGCTGCCCCGGGGCGCAAACGCCATGACGGCCAGCGCATTACTTTGTCCCATGGCGACCATTCGGGTGCCTTCTATAGGATCGACGGCGATATCCACCTCCGGCCCCTCGCCGTTACCCACCTCCTCGCCAATCCATAACATGGGCGCATGATCGATCTCCCCCTCGCCGATGACGATCCGCCCACGGATGGCGATATCATTCAATGCCTGTCGCATCGCGGTAACAGCCAGCCCATCAATTCTGTTCTTATCGCCGCATCCCGTTTGCGGCCAGGCAGCCAGTGCTGCCTGCTCCGTAATGCGAAATAGCGGCCATGCCAGAGACATCATGCCGCCTCCCCGATATCCACGCCAAATTGCGCCAGCAGGTATCTTTCCGCTTTTTCGTTCCAGATGCCGTGCGTCTCTTCAACCAGACGCGCCAGCTTCCTGAACAACGGATCCGTTTTTCCTTTTTCGGCGAAATCAGTAATCGCCGTCAGCGGCATGGTGACGCCGTTATAGATAAGCTTCTTACCGCCGGGAATATCCGGCAGGTTGAGTACGGTGTCCGGTACTGCATCCAGCCCACCAATATGCGTCACCATGAATGAAGGCTGAAGCTGTCCTGTTGCGCTTAACGTAATAGCCTCTTTCATATCCTCCGTGGAGCCGCCGGATGTCCCTACGACATGGGTACTGTTGTAATGCACATTGTAGAAATTAAACGGTACCTTGAACTGGCTATCTGTCGGCCCGGCAAAGAAATTCAGGCAACCGTCTTCGGCGAGAAGATCGTCAGCCATTTCAACGACGGACGGAACGGCGGCATAAACAAAGACATCATCAAATCCTGCGCCATCGGTTAATGTCCGAAGTTGCGCAGCAGGATCAGCCATGCCCGCGGTATTCACATAGATAAGCTCAATGCCCTTCTCAGCGGCCTGTTTGACCGGCAGCAGTTTTTTAGCCTGCGCCAGGCGGGCTTCATCGATATCGACCACCACAACTCGCGCCGGCTGGATCCCGCCGTTAATGGCATAATCAATCGCGCCAATGCCCATCGGTCCGGCACAGGCCAGGAGCGCGATATTACCGCCGGGTTTGACTCCCATCCGATGTTCATAAACATAAGGTGTTGTATGGTAATTGGCGTTATAAGCGCCAATAATGCAGCACATCGGTTCCGCCAGCGATGCCGCGGCAAAATATGAGCCGTGATACGGTAAAACACAGCCCAAATTAATCGCTACTTCCGGGATTATCATGTACGTGGCGTTACCGCCAAAATATTCGTAACTGTAGCCAGCAGAATAACCGCTCGGCAGGCCCATCGCCGGTTGTAAAACAAAACGCTGTCCTTTTTTATATTTATCAGTCAGATTTTTTCCTACTTCGACGATAATTCCAGCACATTCATGCCCCGTAATGACTGGATGATTTTCCAGATCATCTGGCACTCGTTTATGTTCACTGCCTAATAAAGCGGCTTTCCAGGTAGAGAGACATACGCTGTCGGAAATTACGCTTACGAGCAGTTCATTCTCCGTAATGTCGGGTAATTCAAACTCACGGATACGGACATCCCGCTTGCCATATATAGCAGCTACTTTCGTTTTCATATTTACTCCAGAAACCTGAAATATTAATTCGATGTCAAATGGTTAAATAAATCATCAAGGCACGGATCGCCAATATAGTTTTTAATAAGTATTAAGGGCTTATCGCTGACTCGCTTAACCCGTCCTTCAAGGCTGGCGTGGGTAACGATAATATCGGCATCATCCGGTACATTTTCGATAGCGTAATGTTTAACGTCGATAGTCAGGCCCGCCTTTTCCAGACGTCGGCGGAACGTTGTGGCGCCCATTGCGCTGGAGCCCATCCCCGCATCGCAGACAAAGGCGATACGTTTCACGTCGCGATATGAAAATTTGCCTTCTTGCTTCATGGCTTTCACCGCTTTAGCGGAATCACTAAAAGTATCTTCGCTGTCGGCTTCGCTACTTTTTTCCATTTTCAAAATGAAAGCGGTGATAATAAAGGTCACTGCCGTTCCCGCCGTTACGCCAGCAATCGTAGCAAGGAAAGAACCTTTCGGCGTCAGCGCCAGGTAAGCGAAAATTGACCCCGGGCTTGGCCCTGCAACCAGGCCGCCATCCAGCAGGTTAAACACCCATGTTCCGCTCATCCCGCCGGCAATCATGGCGATGAGTGTTAATGGCTTCATCAGCACATAGGGGAAATAGAGCTCATGAATCCCCCCGAGGAAATGGATAATCATGGCGCCAGGCGCAGATTTCTTTGCCATTCCTTTGCCGAATAGCGTAAAGGCAAGCAGCAAACCTAAGCCAGGCCCCGGGTTAGAGGCCACCATAAAGAAAATGGACTTTCCGGTTTCCGACGCCTGTTGCATTCCCAACGGATAATAAACGCCCTGATCGATGGCATTGTTCAAAAAGAGGATTTTTGCCGGTTCATTGATTAAAGACAGCAGCGGCAGATAGCCCGCATGTACCAATGATTCAATACACTCCTTCACAAAGTTATTGGCAATAAGTACCGCCGGACCAATCACTTCAAAACCCAGCAGGCACAAAATCATCCCGGCGATACCCAGCGAGAAGTTATTAATCACCATCTCAAAACCGGCGGGAATCCGCTTCTCCAGCAACCGATCAATATATTTAATGACCAGACCGCCGAGAGGCCCCATAATCATTGAGCCAAGAAACATGGGGATATCAGCGCCGATGATAACGCCAATGGTGCCAATTCCCCCCATCACGGCGCCACGCTTTCCACCGACCAGATGTCCACCGGTAGAACCAATCATTACCGGCAGTAAATAGGTAATCATCGGGCCGACAATTTTGGCGAAATGCTCGTTTGGCATCCACCCGGTTGGAATAAATAATGCAGTGATAAAACCCCAGGCAATAAAAGCGCCGATATTGGGAATGACCATCGCGGTCAAAAATCCCCCAAAAGCCTGGACCTTTGCACGAGCAGACTTGTGTTCCATATTAATATCCTGTAAAGGAGAGAATAATTATGCGCGAGCTATAATATCCGCCAGCTCTTTTTCTGATTTCGCAGCTAATAACGCCGCTAAAACATCCTCTTCACATAATAGTTCGCTTAACGCCTGGATAGCGCCAATATGTGAATCTGAATCTGCTGCTGACAGGCCGATTAATAATTTTATGCCGTCATCCTCGTCGGTAAACTGCACATCCTGCCTGAGCAATGTTAATGACATCCCGGTTTTTAACGCGCCGCATTCGGGGCGAGCATGAGGCATCGCGACACCAGGTGCCAGAATATAGTAAGGACCATTACTGATTGTTGAATCTTTGATAGCCTGAATATAATTTTCATTTATATAACGATTAGCCAAAAGAGATGACATGGAAAAATCAACAGCTTCCTGCCAATTTTGTGCCAATGGCCTTATTGTAATAGATGCTTCAGGAAAATAATCTATTAACCGCATAAACTATCCTTATTTTATTTTTAGGGTACAACTTGTCGTTAAAAATAAAATACGCGGGCGGCAAAATGAAATCAATCCAGGCGAAAAAGCGAGCGCTTAAAATGACATGATTATAATTTATCTATAAAACAACCTGTTATAATTATAAAAATAAAAAGCAAGCTTCATTTTGTGATGTTAATTGCAAATTCAATAAATAATAAAATATCAAAATTGTGATAAAAATCACAAATAAAGCATTGTTAGCGATAAAATAAATGTATCTAAAAAAATGGGTCGCCGAAGCGACCCGTTTCATGCCGTATTAAGGATTACAGCAGCGCTTTCGCTTTGGCGATCACGTTGTCCACCGTGAAGCCAAACTCTTCAAACAGCAGCTCTGCCGGAGCAGACTCACCGAAGGTGGTCATCCCGACAATAGCGCCGTTCAGGCCGACGTATTTGAACCAGTAGTCAGCGATACCCGCTTCAATCGCCACACGCGCAGAGACCGCCTTCGGCAGCACGGATTCACGGTAAGCCGCATCCTGTTTGTCGAACGCGTCGGTGGACGGCATGGAAACCACGCGCGCCTTCACGCCTTCGGCAGTCAGTTTTTCGTAAGCGGCAACCGCCAGCTCAACTTCTGAACCGGTCGCAATGAAGATAATCTGCGGCTGGCCCGCACAATCTTTCAGTACGTAACCACCGCGGGCGATATTCGCCAGTTGCTCTTCAGTACGTTCCTGCTGCGCCAGGTTCTGACGGGAGAGGATCAGCGCGGTTGGGCCATCCTGGCGCTCTACGCCATATTTCCACGCCACCGCGGATTCCACCTGGTCGCACGGACGCCATGTGGACATGTTCGGCGTTACGCGCAGGCTTGCCACCTGCTCGACCGGCTGGTGCGTCGGGCCATCTTCGCCCAGACCGATGGAGTCGTGGGTGTACACCATCACCTGACGCTGTTTCATCAACGCTGCCATACGCACTGCGTTACGGGCATATTCGACGAACATCAGGAAGGTGGAGGTGTACGGCAGGAAACCGCCGTGCAGGGCGATACCGTTGGCGATAGCGGTCATACCGAATTCACGCACACCGTAGTGAATGTAGTTACCCGCTGCGTCTTCGTTGATAGCCTTAGAACCGGACCACAGGGTCAGGTTAGAGGGCGCCAGGTCTGCAGAGCCGCCGAGGAATTCCGGCAACAGCGGACCGAAGGCTTCGATGGCATTCTGGGACGCTTTGCGGCTGGCGATTTTCGCCGGGTTAGCCTGCAGTTTAGCGATGAATTCATTCGCTTTCGCATCGAAGTCAGCCGGCATGTCGCCTTTCATACGACGGGTGAATTCAGCAGCTTCCTGCGGGAAGGCTTTCTCATAAGCCGCGAATTTCTCGTTCCATGCGGATTCTTTCGCCTGGCCGGCTTCTTTCGCATCCCACTGGGCGTAGATTTCAGACGGGATTTCGAACGGCGCGTATTTCCAGCCCAACTGTTCGCGGGTCAGCGCGATTTCCGCGTCGCCCAGCGGCGCGCCGTGGGAATCGTGGGTACCCTGTTTGTTCGGCGAACCGAAACCGATGATGGTTTTGCACATCAGCAGGGACGGTTTGTCAGTCACGGCGCGAGCTTCTTCCGTGGCGCGTTTAATGGCGTCGGCATCGTGACCGTCAATGCCACGGATAACGTGCCAGCCGTAGGCTTCAAAACGTTTCGCGGTGTCATCGGTGAACCAGCCTTCAACGTGACCGTCGATAGAGATACCGTTGTCATCATAGAACGCGATCAGTTTGCCCAGTTTCAGAGTACCAGCCAGAGAGCACACTTCGTGAGAAATGCCTTCCATCATGCAGCCGTCGCCCATAAAGACGTAGGTGAAGTGGTCAACGATGTCGTGGCCAGGACGGTTAAACTGCGCCGCCAGAGTTTTCTCGGCAATCGCCATCCCGACGGCGTTGGCAATACCCTGACCCAGCGGGCCAGTAGTGGTTTCAACACCAGCGGTGTAGCCCACTTCCGGATGACCAGGGGTTTTTGAATGTAGCTGACGGAAATTCTGCAGTTCGGACATCGGCAGGTCATAGCCGGTGAGGTGCAGCAGACTGTAAATCAGCATTGAGCCGTGGCCATTGGACAGCACAAAGCGGTCGCGGTCGGCCCAGGACGGGTTGGTCGGGTTGTGGTTCAGGAAATCACGCCACAGGACTTCGGCAATGTCAGCCATACCCATCGGGGCACCCGGGTGACCGGATTTGGCTTTCTGTACTGCGTCCATGCTCAGCGCACGAATAGCATTGGCAAGCTCTTTACGTGAGGACATTTTGACTCCAGATCGGATGTTGAAAGGCCATGCCCGTAACGACTTGACGACAGCGCGTTTTGGGCTACGCCGGAAAATTTGCCAACAATTTACCCCAAGCCGCGCGTCATGTACATGGAACATCCTTTTACCGCTTCAGAAATCTCCGGATCGTGCTCGCATGTTGCGCAATTAGCTAACTTGCCTGCCATGCTTTTCTTTATACTTAACCCAGGCGCTAATTCATCTGCAACGGGCGCATTTCAAAATAATATTAATTCGTATGGAAGAGAAAAATGAAAATTCGCGCTTTACTGCTTGCTTTGGGCATGGCGGCGGTGCTGACCGGTTGCCAGAATATGGACTCTAATGGACTGCTTTCTTCGGGCGCTGAAGCTTTTCAGGCCTATACGTTAAGCGATGCGCAGGTAAAAGCGTTGAGCGATCAATCCTGTCAAGAGCTCGACAGCAAAGCGAAAATCGCGCCGGCGAGCAGCGAATACACTAAACGACTGGCAAAAATTGCCGCCGCGCTGGGGGATAACATTAACGGCCAGCCGGTGAACTATAAGGTTTACGAGACGAAAGACGTCAACGCGTTTGCCATGGCGAACGGTTGTATCCGCGTCTACAGCGGACTGATGGATATGATGACCGACAACGAAGTTGAAGCCGTGATCGGCCATGAAATGGGCCATGTCGCGCTGGGTCATGTAAAGAAAGGGATGCAGGTCGCGCTGGGCACTAACGCCGTGCGCGTCGCGGCGGCATCGGCAGGAGGAGTTGTCGGCAGCCTGTCGCAATCACAGCTTGGCGATCTTGGCGAAAAACTGGTGAACTCGCAGTTCTCTCAGCGTCAGGAGTCCGAAGCGGATGATTATTCTTACGACCTGTTGCGCAAACGCGGTATCAGTCCGGCAGGACTCGCTACCAGCTTTGAGAAACTGGCAAAACTGGAAGCGGGTCGTCAAAGCTCAATGTTCGACGATCACCCGGCGTCCGCCGCACGCGCACAGCATGTGCGCGATCGTATGAGCGCGGACGGGATCAAATAACCCCCGAACAGTGCCGGATGGCGGCGTGAACGCCTTATCTGGCCTACAAGCATCAATCAGCTGTAGGCCGGATAAGCGCAGTGCCATCCGGCAAAACAACTTACTCGCCCTTCTTCGCCGCCTGGATATAGAGCATTTCTAATGCCAGCGTCGCGGCCGCCAGAGCGGTGATCTCTGACTGATCGTAAGCCGGCGCGACTTCCACTACATCCATACCGACAATGTTCAGATCTTTCAGACCGCGTACCAGTTTAATGGCGCGATCGGAGGTCAAACCGCCGATCACCGGCGTACCGGTGCCAGGCGCAAACGCCGGGTCCAAACAGTCGATATCAAAGGTCAGATAGACCGGCATATCGCCGACGATCTGTTTCACCTGAGCGAGAATATCATCCACGCCGCGATCGTTGACCTGGCAGGCATCCAGCACGGTAAAGCCATTGTCTTTGTCAAACTCAGTGCGAATACCGATCTGTACCGAATGATGCGGATCGATCAGGCCTTCTTTCGGCGCGGTGTAGAACATCGTGCCGTGATCGAATTCGCAGCCGTTAGCGTAGGTATCGGTATGCGCGTCAAAATGTACCAGCGCCATTTTGCCAAAATGTTTCGCGTGGGCGCGCAGCAGCGGCAGCGTGACGAAGTGGTCGCCGCCGAAAGAGAGCATACGCTTGCCTGCAGACAGCAGTTTTTCAGCGTGCGCCTGTAATTTTTCGCTCATTTCACGGGCATCGCCAAACGCATACACTAAATCGCCGCAGTCTACGACGTTCAGGCGCTCGCGCATGTCAAAATTCCACGGGAAACGGTGATGTTCCCAGGCGAGGTTGGTCGACACCTGACGGATCGCCGCCGGGCCATGACGACCGCCAGCGCGACCGGACGTTGCCATATCAAACGGTACGCCAGTGATCACCCAGTCGGCATCGCTGTCATACGGCTGGAAGTTCATTGGCAGACGTAAAAAACCAAACGCATTAGAAACCAGTGAGTTATCGTACTGATGACCTAAGGTGCTCATGTCCTGACCTCTTTTAGAGTCGTTGCATTAAAACAGATGAAAAAAATCCCCTCCGCGTCGTTAAACCCGACGAGGAAGGGATTGATTTGTAAATCGCTATTGCGGCGAATTATCGCCGTTAATTCATACGGGTTCAAGTGAGTATAGCATTCTGCCGGGTGGTGGCTTTACCTTATCCAGCCTGCATTCGTAGGCCCGGTAAGCGCAGCGCCACCGGGCATCAACGGCTACTCATCTTCAAGATAAGTATAACCGTACAGTCCCGCTTCAAATTCCTCAAGGAACTGCTGCTGCAACGCATCGTCCAGATCCGTCTGTTTTACCTGGTCGCGGAAATGCGTTAACAGCGTTTTCGGATCCAGTTGCACATATTGCAGCATATCCGCAACGGTATCGCCTTCGTCCGACAGCTCAACCTCGACGCTACCATCCGGGAAAACAAACACATCAACCGCTTCAGTATCGCCAAACAGGTTGTGCATGTTACCGAGGATCTCCTGATAGGCGCCGACCATAAAGAAGCCGAGCATCGGCGGATTCTCTGGATCGTATTCCGGCATCGGCATCGTCGTGGCGATACCGTCGCCATCGATATAGTGGTCAATAGCGCCATCGGAATCACAGGTTATATCCAGCAGCACGGCACGACGTTCCGGTACCTGATCTAACCCTTCCAGCGGCAGTACAGGGAAGAGCTGATCGATTCCCCACGCGTCCGGCATTGACTGGAACAGCGAGAAGTTGACGTACATTTTGTCCGCCATCCGCTCTTGCAGTTCGTCGATAATCGGACGATGCGCACGGTTTTGCGGGTCCAGTTGCTTCTGCACTTCATGGCACATGCTGAGATAAAGTTGCTCCGCCCAGGCGCGCTCCTGCAAACTAAACGCGCCGGAAGAGTAGCCGATATGAATATCGTGCAGATCCATTTGGCTATCATGCAGCCATTCACGCAGCGAGCGGCGAGTGCCTGGCTTATGCATCTCCTGCCAGGTTTCCCAGAGATTTTGCAGCGCGCGCGGCGCATCTTCAGCAGGGGCAGTCGGATCCGTGTATTCGTTACGCTCCACGCCGATAATGTTAGAGACCAGTACCGTATGGTGCGCAGTGACGGCGCGGCCAGACTCGGTAATCACCGTCGGATGCGGTAAACCATGCTCTTCGCAGGCATCGCCAATCGCCCAGATGATGTTATTGGCATATTCGTTCAGGCCATAGTTCACCGAACAGTCGGACTGCGAGCGGGTACCTTCATAATCCACGCCCAGACCGCCGCCCACGTCGAAGCACTGGATATTAACGCCCAGCTTATGCAGCTCAACATAGAAACGCGCGGACTCGCGCACGCCGGTCGCGATATCGCGAATGTTCGCCATCTGCGATCCCAGGTGGAAGTGCAACAATTGCAGACTGTCCAGACGCCCGGCGTCACGCAGGGTCTCCACCAGTTGCAGCACCTGGGTCGCCGCCAGGCCGAATTTTGATTTTTCGCCGCCGGAGGATTGCCACTTACCGGACCCCTGAGAAGCCAGACGCGCACGCACGCCCAGGCGAGGAACCACGTTCAGGCGCTCGGCCTCTTCCAGCACAATCGCGATTTCAGACATCTTTTCGATGACCAGATAAACCTTATGGCCCATCTTCTCGCCAATCAGCGCCAGCCGAATGTATTCACGGTCTTTATAACCATTACAGACGATCACGCTACGGGTCATGCCGGCATGCGCCAGCACCGCCATCAATTCCGCTTTCGACCCCGCTTCCAGCCCCAACGGTTCACCGGAATGGATAAGGGACTCGATCACGCGGCGATGCTGATTGACCTTAATCGGGTAAACGAGGAAGTAGTCGCCGTTATAACCGTAAGATTCACGCGCACGCTTAAACGCCGCGTTAATTGAACGCAAACGGTGTTGCAGGATCTGCGGGAAGCAAAACAGCGCCGGCAGACGCTGACCTTGCGCTTCGCGCGCTTTCACCAGTTTGGCAAGATCGACACGCGCTTCCGGTACGTCGGGATCGGGGCATACGCTAATATGGCCCAGCTCGTTGACGTCGTAGTAGTTATTGCCCCACCAGGCAATATTGTAAGTGCGCAGCATCTTGCTGGCTTCCTGGGAGCTCATTGCAACCTCCTGCATGGAGCGTAGTACACCCTGTTCGCCTGCTGACGAAGGCGAACCCATAGACATGTCGTCAGACATAGCGAACCTCAATTTTTATTAGCAAGTGTAAAACAGTTGACCACTATCGCAATCCGAAGACGCGATAACAACCCATAGACAAGCGGATTTTCCAGCAGATAGCGCTGATGCTCCGCCTGCGCGACCGGTTTCTTTTTCATATCATTGTAAACACGTAACCGAACTCACAGATAACGGTTCGGCGAAACCACGAGAAAACTCTTGCGTTAACAAGAGCGCCCTTGTTCAGTCTTCAGCGCCATTGCCAGCTCTGGAATCCTGAGAAGCGCCGAGATGGGTATAACATCGGCAGGTATGCAAAGCAGAGATGCAGATTGCGGGGGACATGCGCGCACCAGAACGATGCGACAAATTCAGCAGAATACAACGGTTCATTATCTCGTATCACCTCCACGGCCGCCTCGTAAGACGAACCCACAAGCCAAAGCAACGTTTTAACCCGGCTGGAAGTGGCGACACGAAGAAAACGTCGTGTGCTTTTGTATGAGCCGCGCGTCGCGTTTTATACCCAGAACGCAGAAAAAAAGCAAAGCATAAATGCGCATAATGTCAGCATTATCAGAAACGTTTACCGCCTGATTTTGACCGACATTGCGACGGCCTTCAAAAAAAGCTGGAAATTGGGCGAAGAAGTGACCTAAAATAGCCGTCCAGATGTTAATCCATCCATACTGATTAACACTCAGACTGCCAGTGTCAGTGACCTTCAGACTCATGGTAGAATCTTCTGTCATGACTATTCCGCACAACAGTTTGAGCTAACTAAATTCTCCTTAGGTGAAATTAAATATGGCAAAACACCTTTTTACGTCTGAGTCCGTATCAGAAGGGCATCCTGACAAAATCGCAGACCAAATCTCTGATGCCGTGTTGGATGCTATCCTGCAACAGGATCCGAAAGCACGCGTCGCCTGTGAAACCTACGTTAAAACCGGCATGGTTTTAGTTGGCGGTGAGATCACCACCAGCGCCTGGGTCGATATCGAAGAGATCACCCGTAATACGGTGCGCGAAATTGGCTATGTGCATTCCGACATGGGCTTTGACGCCAACTCTTGCGCAGTACTGAGCGCAATTGGCAAACAGTCTCCGGATATCAACCAGGGCGTTGACCGCGCAGACCCGCTGGAACAAGGCGCGGGCGACCAGGGCCTGATGTTTGGCTACGCGACAAATGAAACCGACGTACTGATGCCTGCGCCAATCACCTACGCGCACCGTCTGGTACAGCGTCAGGCTGAAGTGCGTAAAAATGGCACCCTGCCATGGTTGCGTCCGGATGCAAAAAGCCAGGTCACTTTCCAGTATGACGACGGCAAAATCGTCGGTATCGACGCCGTGGTTCTCTCTACGCAGCACGCAGAAGATATCGACCAAAAATCGCTGCAAGAAGCGGTGATGGAAGAGATCATCAAACCCATTCTGCCGTCTGAATGGTTAAATACGTCCACTAAGTTTTTTATCAACCCAACCGGTCGTTTCGTTATCGGCGGCCCGATGGGCGATTGTGGTCTGACCGGTCGTAAGATCATCGTTGATACATACGGCGGTATGGCGCGTCACGGCGGCGGCGCCTTCTCCGGTAAAGATCCGTCTAAAGTTGACCGTTCTGCAGCTTACGCTGCGCGTTATGTCGCGAAAAACATCGTGGCGGCAGGTCTGGCGGATCGCTGTGAAATCCAGGTCTCCTACGCTATCGGCGTAGCGGAGCCGACGTCCATCATGGTGGAAACGTTCGGTACTGAAAAAGTGCCTGCTGAACAGTTGATTCTGCTGGTACGCGAATTCTTTGACCTGCGCCCGTACGGCTTGATTCAGATGCTGGATCTGCTGCACCCGATCTACAAAGAAACTGCGGCTTACGGCCACTTCGGTCGCGAAAACTTCCCATGGGAAAAAACCGACAAAGCGCAACTGCTGCGCGACGCTGCCGGTCTGAAATAATCGCCCGCGCCTGACGCTGTTTGTCAGTCAGGTAAACCATACTGTACTTATCAAGGCCAGCGCCCTGCTGGCCTTTATCATTACTGATACACGCAACGTTATCAGATATTCCAGTGTGTATTTATACTGACCTTTTTGTGATGCGCAGCACAATCCACTCTCCCCTTTCGTTTCTTCGACTACACTTTTTATCATTCAGTTTCAGTCATCATGAAAGCGGTTACATTCATTTTCATTAAGAACTGACCACATCACTATCGGTATGCTAATTCTGCGATGAAAATATTACATAATTTTTCAACTTTGTCTGAATACCAGGCGATTGATATGGTTATAAGATTATTAAAACTATTATTTTTCAGATAATTAAATAATCACCGAGATAAATAGTAGTGTAAACGATTACACCATTGTGATTAGCCTCACATCTTTTTACGGCGTACTCACCTACTCTTAACATCGATAAAATTGCTAACCCAACCGGAGGGCATAATGCCTGACAATAAAAAACAAGGGCGTTCCAACAAGGCCATGACATTTTTTGTCTGCTTTCTTGCAGCCCTGGCAGGATTACTTTTTGGCCTGGATATCGGCGTTATCGCCGGTGCTTTACCCTTCATTACCGACGAGTTTCAGATTACCGCACACACTCAGGAATGGGTGGTCAGCTCCATGATGTTTGGCGCGGCCGTCGGCGCTGTCGGCAGCGGCTGGCTCTCCTTTAAGCTGGGTCGTAAAAAAAGCCTGATGATCGGCGCTATCCTGTTCGTCGCCGGTTCGCTGTTCTCCGCTGCGGCGCCTAACGTTGAAGTCCTGATTATTTCTCGCGTGCTGCTGGGTCTGGCCGTCGGCGTCGCTTCCTACACCGCACCGTTGTACCTGTCCGAGATCGCGCCGGAAAAAATTCGCGGCAGTATGATCTCAATGTACCAACTCATGATCACCATCGGGATTCTGGGCGCTTATCTGTCCGATACCGCGTTCAGCTACAGCGGCGCATGGCGCTGGATGCTCGGCGTGATCATCATCCCGGCCATTCTGCTGCTGATCGGCGTCTTCTTCCTGCCGGACAGCCCGCGCTGGTTTGCGGCAAAACGCCGCTTCCATGATGCTGAACGCGTCCTGTTGCGCCTGCGTGACACCAGTGCGGAAGCAAAACGTGAGCTCGATGAAATTCGCGAAAGTTTGCAGGTTAAACAGAGCGGTTGGGCGCTGTTCAAAGAGAACAGCAACTTCCGCCGCGCCGTGTTTCTTGGCATTTTGTTGCAGGTCATGCAGCAATTTACCGGGATGAACGTCATCATGTATTACGCGCCGAAAATCTTCGAACTGGCGGGGTACACGAATACCACGGAGCAGATGTGGGGCACCGTTATTGTTGGTCTGACTAACGTGCTGGCAACCTTCATCGCTATCGGCCTGGTTGACCGCTGGGGCCGCAAGCCGACCCTGACGCTGGGCTTCCTGGTCATGGCGATTGGTATGGGGATTCTGGGTACGATGATGCACATCGGCATCCATTCGCCGTCTGCGCAATACTTCGCTATCGCTATGCTGCTGATGTTCATCATTGGATTTGCGATGAGCGCTGGTCCGCTGATTTGGGTACTGTGCTCCGAAATCCAACCGCTGAAAGGCCGCGATTTCGGCATCACCTGCTCCACCGCGACCAACTGGATCGCCAATATGATCGTCGGCGCAACGTTCCTGACCATGCTGAACAATCTGGGTAACGCCAACACCTTCTGGGTCTACGCTGGCCTGAACGTGCTGTTTATCCTGCTGACCCTGTGGCTGGTGCCGGAAACCAAACACGTTTCGCTGGAACACATTGAACGTAACCTGATGAAAGGTCGTAAACTGCGCGAAATCGGCGCCCACGACTAATCCCTCCACGCTTCCTCCTGCCACAGGGGGAAGCGTTTTTCTTGCAGTCCCTCTTCCGTCGCACTATTCTCTGCCGCTATGAAAACCCCTCGTCTCCCTATCGCTATTCAGCAGGCCGTAATGCGCCGCCTGCGGGAAAATCTCGCCCAGGCGAACCTCAAGCTCGATAGACATTATCCGGAGCCGAAACTGGTGTATACGCAACGCGGCACCTCGGCGGGCACCGCCTGGCTGGAGAGCTACGAAATCCGCCTCAACCCGGTGTTACTGCTGGAAAACATCGACACCTTTATAGCAGAGGTCGTGCCGCATGAACTGGCGCATCTGTTGGTGTGGAAGCACTTCGGACGCAAGGCTCCGCATGGCAAGGAATGGAAGTGGATGATGGAAAGCGTGCTGGGCGTTCCGGCCAGACGTACTCATCAATTTGCGCTGCAATCCGTACGGCGCAATACCTTTCCCTACCATTGCCAATGCCAGCAACATCAACTCACCGTCCGCCGTCACAATCGGGTAGTACGCGGCGAAGCGGTTTATCGTTGCGTTCACTGCGGCGAACCACTGGTCGCCGGGTAGTTCCCGAAACGTCCGGGAACTTTCCTGAGCGGACTGATTGCATACAGACACAACTTTCGTTACGTTGCGGGCTCGTTTTGCTATGGAGTGTGCAATGTACCGTAATTTTTCTTTTGCCGCTGCGTTGCTGGCCGCAGCGTTTTCAGGCCAGGCCCTGGCCGATGGCATTAACAATTTTTCTCAGGCCAAAGCGGCGAGCGTCAAAGTCAATGCCGACGCGCCCGGCAGCTTTTACTGCGGGTGCCAAATCCGCTGGCAGGGTAAAAAAGGCGTCGTAGACCTGGAGTCCTGCGGCTATAAGGTGCGTAAAAACGAGAATCGCGCCAGACGCATTGAGTGGGAGCACGTTGTCCCCGCCTGGCAATTCGGTCATCAGCGCCAGTGCTGGCAGGACGGCGGGCGAAAAAACTGCGCTAAAGACCCGGTCTACCGCAAAATGGAAAGCGATATGCATAACCTGCAACCCGCGATTGGCGAAGTAAATGGCGATCGCGGCAACTTTATGTATAGCCAGTGGAACGGCGGCGAAGGTCAGTACGGGCAGTGCGCCATGAAAGTGGATTTCAAAGCGAAGCTCGCCGAGCCGCCCGCCCGCGCCCGTGGCGCAATCGCCCGCACTTATTTTTATATGCGCGACCAATACCAACTGAAACTTTCCCGCCAACAAACGCAGCTGTTTAACGTCTGGGATAAGCAGTACCCCGTTACCGCCTGGGAGTGCGAGCGCGATGCGCGTATCGCGAAGGTCCAGGGTAATCATAATCCCTATGTGCAACGCGCTTGCCAGGCGCGAAAGAGCTAACCTACACTAGCGGGATTCTTGTTAACCCATGCCCTGGATAGCCAAACGCCGGGGCCATGACGCGGATTTTTTTATTATGCGTATTCCCCGCATTTATCACCCTGAATTGTTGACGTCCGGTACGCAGATTTCGTTATGCGAAGATGCGGCCAACCATATTGGTCGTGTACTGCGCATGGGACCGGGACAAGCGTTACAGCTGTTTGACGGCAGTAATCAGGTATTCGATGCTGAAATCATTAGCGCCAGTAAGAAAAGCGTTGAAGTGCAAGTGATGAAAGGCGAAATCGACGATCGTGAATCGCCGCTACATATCCATCTGGGCCAGGTGATGTCGCGCGGTGAAAAAATGGAATTTACTATCCAGAAATCGATCGAACTGGGTGTAAGCCTCATTACGCCACTGTTCTCTGAGCGCTGCGGCGTTAAACTGGATAATGAACGTCTGAACAAAAAGCGCCAGCAGTGGCAAAAGATCGCCATCGCCGCCTGCGAACAATGCGGGCGTAACCGGGTGCCGGAAATTCGCCCGCCGATGGCTCTGGAAGCCTGGTGCGCCGAGCAAGATTCCGGGCTGAAGCTCAATCTTCATCCGCGCGCCCATGCCAGCATCAACACTCTGCCGCTGCCGGTTGAACGCGTCCGACTGCTGATCGGCCCGGAAGGCGGGCTGTCGGCGGACGAAATCGCGATGACCGCGCGCTATCAGTTTACTGATATTCTGTTAGGACCTCGCGTTCTGCGTACTGAGACAACCGCGCTCACCGCCATTACCGCGCTACAGGTGCGTTTTGGCGACTTAGGATGAAGCGTTAACGGAGAAAATAATGATCAAGCTCGGCATCGTGATGGACCCCATCGCACACATCAACATCAAGAAAGACACCAGTTTCGCTATGCTGCTGGAAGCCCAACGTCGTGGTTATGAACTTCATTATATGGAGATGGCCGACCTTTATCTGATTAACGGCGAAGCCCGCGCCCGCACGCGAACGTTGAGCGTGGAGCAAAATTACGATAAATGGTACGAGTTCGGCAGCGAGCAGGAGATTAAACTCGCCGATCTGGACGTCATTTTGATGCGCAAAGATCCGCCGTTTGATACCGAGTTTATTTATGCGACCTATATTCTGGAACGCGCTGAAGAGGAAGGGACGCTTATCGTCAACAAACCGCAAAGCCTGCGCGACTGTAATGAAAAACTGTATACTGCCTGGTTTGCCGACCTGACCCCGGAAACGCTGGTAACGCGCAATAAAGCGCAGCTCAAAGCGTTTTGGGAAAAGCATGGCGATATCATTATGAAACCGCTGGACGGTATGGGCGGCGCGTCCATTTTCCGCGTTAAGGAAGGCGATCCTAACATAGGCGTTATTGCCGAAACGCTGACCGAGCTGGGCAACCGCTACTGCATGGCGCAGAACTATTTGCCCGCTATCAAAGATGGCGATAAGCGCGTTCTGGTCGTCGACGGCGAGCCGGTGCCTTACTGCCTGGCGCGTATTCCGCAGGGCGGCGAAACCCGCGGCAACCTGGCGGCTGGTGGTCGCGGCGAACCCCGTCCGTTGAGCGAAAGCGACTGGGAAATCGCCCGCCGCGTTGGGCCGACGCTTAAAGCCAAAGGGCTTATTTTCGTCGGTCTGGATATTATCGGCGA
Source organism: Salmonella sp. SAL04196 (assembly GCF_046550835.1). Taxonomy (NCBI): domain Bacteria; kingdom Pseudomonadati; phylum Pseudomonadota; class Gammaproteobacteria; order Enterobacterales; family Enterobacteriaceae; genus Salmonella; species Salmonella sp. SAL04196. The sequence goes on along the minus strand of NZ_JBGDXE010000002.1, from coordinate 234,582 downwards.
CCGCTTAACGGAAATTAACGTGACCAGCCCAACCTGCGTGCGTGAAATTGAAGCGGAATACCCGATCTCTATCACCGGGATGTTGATGGACGCCATCGAAGCGCGTCTGGCGAAGTAAAGGTTTATTGCCCGGTGGCGTGCGCTTACCGGGCCTGAGCAATCACGCCGCCCCGGTCGGATAAGGCGGCGCATCAGCATCGCCATCCGGCAGTCTATTGCCCGATAAGGCAGCCGTCCTTTGGCAAAAGACGGCTTATATGAGTGACAACCGTCCGCTTTCCCCACATACTGAACGCTGTCGTTTTTTTGAACCAGGAAACAGAACCTCTGACAATGAATTTACAGCATCACTTTCTTATTGCCATGCCTGCGCTCCAGGACCCGATTTTCCGCCGTTCCGTGGTGTATATTTGCGAGCACAACCAGGACGGCGCTATGGGGATTATTATTAATAAGCCTTTGGAAAATCTGCAAATTGAAGGGATTCTGGAAAAACTAAAAATTACGCCGGAACCGCGCGATTCGGCAATTCGTCTTGATAAAGCCGTGATGCTCGGCGGTCCGCTGGCGGAAGATCGCGGATTTATTCTCCATACTCCGCCGTCACGTTTCGCCTCCAGCATTCGTATCTCAGACAATACCGTGATTACCACCTCCCGCGATGTGCTGGAAACGTTAGGTACCCAACAACAGCCTTCCGATGTGCTGGTCGCGCTGGGCTACGCCTCCTGGGATAAAGGCCAGCTTGAACAAGAGTTGCTTGATAACGCCTGGCTTACCGCGCCCGCCGATCTCAATATTTTGTTCAAAACGCCCATTGCCGAGCGCTGGCGCGAAGCGGCAAAACTTATTGGCATTGATATTCTGACCATGCCTGGCGTTGCGGGGCACGCCTGATGAGCGACACCTTACTGGCCTTTGACTTCGGCACAAAAAGCATCGGCGTTGCAATAGGACAACGTATTACCGGCACCGCCCGTCCGCTTCCGGCAATCAAAGCACAGGACGGCACGCCCGACTGGACGCTCATTGAACGTTTGCTGAAAGAGTGGCAGCCGGACGAAATTATTGTCGGGCTACCGCTCAATATGGATGGCACTGAACAACCGCTGACGGCGCGCGCACGTAAATTCGCCAACCGTATTCATGGGCGTTTCGGGGTAACTGTCACGCTGCACGATGAACGACTCAGCACCGTTGAAGCACGCTCCGGTCTGTTTGAACGAGGTGGGTATCGCGCACTGAACAAAGGCAAAGTGGACTCGGCCTCCGCCGTGATTATCCTCGAAAGCTATTTTGAACAGGGGTATTAAAGCCGTTTTTGTCAGCAGGCGGATAACGCGGTCACGGTTGCCAGGCTTGCTGGGCAATACGCTGGTTTAATGCCTTCAACGCCTGTAAACGCGCAGCCGCCTCCGCCTCATCAATCCGCCACATTCCCGCAAAGGCCAGCGCTGCGGCGTGCTTGCCTAGCGGTTGCGCCATAGAAACTTCACCATCAGCGTGATGCCACAGCACGTATCCCCGCTGGCGCTGCTGCGCCACATGCGGCGCCAGATTACGCCACTGCTCCGGAGTAAAACGCTGCATTAGCGCCTCATCGCTTTCTGCCGCCAGTAACGCCACTCCTGTTACCGACTGCCAGACCGGGCACATGCGAAACCCCGCCAGCGCCTGACTTCCCTGCGAACCCGGCGTAGAGTGATAAATATAGATAATCTGGTCTTCCCATAGCACGCCTAATGCCACCACGATGTCTTTGGGCGCATGGCGCTCAAGGATAGGCAACGCATGGGAGAACAGCGCTGAACCGCGAATCGCCTGCACCGCCAAAGCATGAATGCCTGGCCCGGGCAAATAGCGTCGGTGCTCATCCTGCATCGTGAGTCCAATAGAGGCCATCGTCATTAACAGGCGATTAACGCGCGTGGTGTTAATATCCATCAGCCGGGCAAGCTCGCGACATCCGATAGCTCGGTCGCTGGAGACCAGATATTGCAGACAGCGAATGCCATCTATCAGGCTTTGATTCGGTTGTGATGACATCGTTAAATGACTTCGCTGTGGTTTTAACAAAGCTGCGATTTTAACGCCGGTTCGCCAGGATACAAGCCTGTATACCGTTCAATCCACCGCGCCAGTCAACACTTTCCTCCCCCCCTACGCCGCCATCTTCGCTACAGTCGTCCCTGCGCCTGACGCCATTGCGCGCTCTGGGCGAATGTCATCATCCCCTGCTGCTGCCCGGTTTGTATCACGTGGGCCAACTGATGGAGTTTGCCTTCACGGATCAAATTCCCTGTGGCTGGCGTATTAATCAGTAATTCAAACAACGCCACGCGCCCATCCTGTCTGTCGACCTCCAGTTTTTGTGATAGTACGGCGCGCAGACTACCCGCCAGTTGACTGCGTATCGGTTCTTTTTCCTGCGCCGGAAAACTATCCACTAATCTTTCCACCGCCTGCGCCGCACCGCGAGTATGCAGGGTTGCCAGTACCAGATGCCCAGTTTCCGCCGCCGTCAGCGCCAGGCGAATGGTCTCGCTGTCACGCAGCTCTCCCAGTAAAATGACATCGGGATCTTCACGTAACGCCGCGCGCAGCCCGGCGGCAAAAGTGGCGCAATGCTGGCCGATTTCCCGCTGCTGTATCAGGCAACGCTTGCTGGTGTAACGGTATTCAATAGGATCTTCCAGCGTCAGGATATGTTTATCGGCATGTTGATTAAGATATCCCACCATCGCCGCCAGCGTGGTGGACTTCCCGCAGCCAGTAGCGCCAGTGACCAGAATCAGTCCGTTCTCGCTGGCAAGCAGTGCGGGTACTATCGGCGGCGTCTGGATTTCCGCCAGATCAGGACAACGCTCGGGCAATAGCCGTAGCGCCAGCGACGTTCCCTGTTGATGTGTGAACGCACTGGCGCGCAGGCGCCGCGTGCCAGACAGCGAGACGGCGAAATCAAGCTGGCCGTGCGTTCGCCACTGATATTGTTGCGCATCATTAAGCCAATCAAGCAGAAGCCTGTCGACATCAGGCGCGGTAAAAGGCGCGTTCTCCATGCGTCCTTGTTTGCGCCATCGCGCAGGCCAGGCGTTACACAGGTGTAGATCCGAGACGTTATGCTTTACACTAAGCGTCACAATTTCTTCCATATTCATATAAACATCCTCGGAAAATGAACGATATCGCGCATAACCTGGCATACATCCGGGACAAAATCTCCGCCGCGGCGACGCGTTGCGGCCGCTCTTCAGAAGAAGTTACGTTGCTTGCAGTGAGTAAAACCAAACCTGCGAGCGACATCGCAGAAGCCATTGCCGCCGGACAACGGGCATTTGGTGAAAATTATGTACAAGAGGGGGTGGAAAAAATCCGCCACTTTCAGGAAGCGAAAGTGGAAGGCCTGCACTGGCACTTTATAGGCCCTTTACAGTCCAACAAAAGTCGGCTGGTGGCCGAGCATTTTGACTGGTGTCATACCATCGATCGCCTGCGTATCGCCTCGCGTCTGAGCGAACAGCGTCCGGATAATCTGCCGGCGCTAAATGTTCTGATCCAAATTAATATCAGCGATGAAAACAGCAAATCAGGCATTCCGCTGGCGGAACTGGATGAGCTGGCCGCTGCGGTGGCTACACTGCCGCGTCTGCGGCTTCGCGGACTGATGGCGATTCCGGCGCCAGAGTCAGATTATGTAAGGCAGTTTGAAGTCGCACGTCAAATGGCTGTAGCATTTGCCGGGCTGAAAGCGCGCTACCCTGACGTTGATACCCTATCTCTGGGTATGAGCGACGATATGGAAGCCGCGATTGCGGCAGGTAGCACAATGGTGCGCATCGGCACCGCTATCTTTGGTGCTCGTGATTACACAAAAAATTAAGGAAAACTGAGGAACGCCATGAATACGTTGACCTTCCTGCTCTCAACGGTAATTGAGCTGTATACCATGGTGCTATTATTGCGCGTGTGGATGCAGTGGGCCCGCTGTGACTTTTACAACCCTTTCTCCCAGTTCGTGGTGAAAATTACGCAGCCCATCATCGGACCGCTGCGTCGTATTATCCCGCCAATGGGGCCGATTGACAGCGCTTCCCTGCTGGTGGCGTTTATTCTTAGCGTTATTAAGGCGATAGTGCTGTTTAAGGTAATTACGTTTCAGGCGATTATCTGGATTGCCGCGGTGCTTATCTTGCTTAAAACAATCGGCCTGCTGATCTTCTGGGTGCTGCTGGTCATGGCTATCATGAGCTGGGTGAGCCAGGGTCGTAGCCCGATTGAATATGTATTGATTCAGCTTGCCGAGCCGCTGCTCAGCCCGATTCGCCGTATACTGCCTGCGATGGGCGGCATCGACTTCTCGCCGATGGTTCTGGTGCTGCTGCTGTATGTCGTTAATATGGGGATCGCTGAAGTCTTACAAGCGACAGGCAACATGTTGCTGCCGGGGCTGTGGATGGCGTTATGAGTGCTGTGACTCGCTGCGAAGACGGTCTGGTGTTACGGCTTTATATTCAGCCGAAAGCCAGCCGCGACAGTATTGTGGGCTTACATGGCGACGAGGTGAAAGTCGCCATTACCGCCCCGCCGGTTGACGGTCAGGCAAACAGCCATCTGATCAAGTTTCTCGGTAAACAGTTTCGCGTGGCGAAAAGTCAGATCGTCATCGAAAAAGGCGAGCTGGGCCGTCACAAACAGGTAAAAATTATTCACCCGCAACAGATCCCGCCGGAAATTGCGGCGTTAACTGAGTAGGTATCCCATGCAAAAAGTTGTTCTCGCAACCGGCAACGCCGGTAAAGTGCGCGAGCTCGCGTCGCTGTTAAGCGATTTTGGGCTTGATGTGGTAGCGCAAACGGAACTGGGCGTTGACTCCGCGGAAGAAACCGGCCTGACGTTTATTGAAAACGCGATTCTCAAAGCGCGCCATGCCGCTAAAATGACCGGTCTGCCCGCCATTGCCGATGACTCCGGTCTGGCCGTTGACGTTTTAGGCGGCGCGCCGGGTATCTATTCCGCGCGCTATTCTGGCGAAAACGCGACAGATCAGCAAAATCTGGAAAAACTGCTGCATACTCTACGAGATGTTCCGGACGACAAACGCCAGGCGCGATTCCATTGTGTGCTAGTTTACTTGCGTCATGCCGAAGATCCCACACCGATAGTCTGTCACGGTAGTTGGCCTGGTGTCATTACTCGCCAGGCGGCCGGAAATGGCGGATTTGGCTATGATCCCATTTTCTTCGTACCGTCTGAAGGCAAAACCGCCGCAGAACTGACCCGTGAAGAAAAAAGCGCGATTTCCCACCGTGGACAAGCGCTCAAGCTCCTGCTGGATGCGTTACGCAATGGCTAAACTACCGCCGCTCAGTCTTTATATTCATATTCCCTGGTGTGTACAAAAATGTCCATATTGCGACTTCAATTCCCATGCGTTGAAGGGCGAGGTGCCGCATGACGACTACGTCCAGCATCTGTTAAGCGATCTGGATGCCGACGTCGCCTGGGCGCAAGGGCGTGAAGTAAAGACCATTTTTATTGGCGGCGGTACGCCAAGCCTGCTTTCCGGGCCGGCGATGCAAACGCTGCTGGACGGCGTGCGTGCGCGCCTGAATCTGGCGGCGGATGCGGAAATTACCATGGAAGCGAACCCCGGCACGGTCGAAGCCGACCGCTTCATCGACTATCAGCGCGCCGGCGTAAACCGGATCTCCATTGGCGTGCAGAGCTTTAGTGAGCCTAAGCTGAAACGTCTTGGCCGTATTCACGGTCCACAAGAGGCGATGCGGGCAGCAAGACTGGCAAATGGGCTTGGGCTACGCAGCTTTAACCTCGACTTGATGCATGGATTGCCGGACCAAACGCTGGAAGAGGCGCTGAACGATTTGCGACAGGCGATTGCGCTTAATCCGCCGCATCTCTCATGGTATCAATTGACGATTGAACCCAACACTTTGTTCGGTTCGCGTCCGCCGGTTTTACCGGACGATGACGCACTGTGGGATATCTTTGAGCAGGGCCACCAGTTATTAACCGCTGCTGGCTATCAGCAATACGAAACGTCGGCCTATGCCAAACCCGGTTATCAGTGCCAGCATAATCTGAACTACTGGCGCTTTGGCGACTATCTGGGGATTGGCTGCGGCGCCCACGGTAAAGTCACCTTCCCGGGCGGCAGGATCCTGCGCACCACCAAAACCCGTCACCCACGCGGTTATATGCAGGGACGTTACCTGGAAAGCCAGCGTGACGTGAGTGATGACGATAAACCCTTTGAGTTCTTTATGAATCGTTTTCGGTTGCTGGAGCGCGCGCCTCGCGCCGAATTTGTCGCCTATACCGGGCTTACGGAAGCGGTTATTCGTCAGCCAATCGACGAGGCTATTGCCCAGGGCTACCTGACCGAATGCGAGCAATACTGGCAGATTACCCGGCACGGTAAACTGTTTTTAAACTCTCTTCTTGAGTTGTTTCTCGCGGAATAACAAGGATAAGCCTGTCGCGCCAGCGGGTAAAATACCTGATGGCGCGACGCTTACCGACCTGTGGCGGTTAATGCGCCGCCGGCAAGCGCATTATTTAATAACCCCTTTACGACGCAAATCGTCCGTATCTTTTTTCCAGCGCTCGTAACCGTCATTAATATCCATGATTTTCATGCGGATATCACTCTGTTGCATCTGAAGTTTCTGTACCGCTATATTCAGCGGATATTGTCCTTTCTCTAACGTTATCCAGTCATTCTGCGCTTTTCGACGCAGCTCTTCTGATTTCAAAAATACCTGCCGCCGTTGCTCGTGTATGTCTAAATCTCTTTTCTGCTGAATAGCCGCTTCATTGCACGGCTCACTCTGCTTACGGCACGCGTCTAATACCGGTTGATAGACCTCTTTTTCGTATTTCTCGGCATATACGCTGCTATCGTTGGCTTTTACATAATCATCGCGCTCTTTTAACGTCTTTTTAAACGCCTCGGCGCGGGTCAACGGTTTCCCATCAGCGCCTTTTCCCCAATATGCGTCCGCTTCTTTTTTAGCTACCGCTATTTTCTTATCCAGGGCAGAGAGTTGTTCTTCAAGACCGGGGATCGACGCTTTCTGCGCACGCCAGGAGGCTTCAATGTTGCCAAACCGATAGTTAAAGTCATCACTGTTGACGATCAGGTATTTATCATTCGTTTTAATGTCGTCAATAGCCCGGCCCTGATCGCTGGCTGCCATTTGTAATGAGTAATAGCTCACCGTCCAGCCAGAGGCTGGCGTCCCTTTGCTGGTCAACATGGCAGAAAATTTAACGGGACGATCTTTGGTCCAGGTTTTTTCAACAAAATAATAATCCGCCGCCATACCAACGCCGGTATACATATCTTCACGGGAAGAAATATCCCCTTCGGCAGACCAGGTGGCCTGATTGCCCCTCGAATCAAGATTTTTTAAGGTAATGGAATCCAGTTTAAGTATGCCGTGGTACTGCTTACTAAACTGTTCTTTTAAGATGTTATCGGAGGGTTGAGCAACCTCTGCCCAACTATAGCCTGAAATCAGGGCAAACAGCGCTGCGCCAGCAATCCATTGTCGAACCACTTGTGGACCTCCCGTCCAGAGACATGACGCCCACGATTATCATAACCATGATGATAATTAGCAAGATAATAGTGTTGATTGTGCGAGAGGTCTTCCAAAGATAGCCCCGGCCTTCCGACCGGGGCATTATCTTTAATACTGATTGAACATCGTCTGGATCTGTTTTGGATCTTTAGTCTGGGTTAACGCCAGTTGCAGTAAGACACGCGCTTTTTGCGGGTTCAGCGTGCCAGAGGCGACAAAGCCGTATTTTGCATCGTCCACTTCCGCATCCTGCGTGGTTGCGCCAGTCGGCACACGTGAAGAACGCACCACTACCGTACCGTTGTGCGCAGCGGTCGCCAGGGTATCAAAGACCGTTTTATACAGGTTGCCGTTACCCACACCTGCGCTCACGATCCCGTCATAACCCGCGTCTACCAGCGCTTTTGCCGGCAGATCGGACGCATTCGCATAGTTATAAACGATACCGACTTTCGGCAACGCGGTCAGCTTCGACACGTCGAACGGGGTGGAGGTGGTATGTTTACGCTCTGGCGTACGCTGGTAGTCAATTTTACCGTTGTGGATATAACCCAGCGGGCCGTAGTTAACCGCTTTGAACGTCGCCACGTCAGTCGTATTGGTCTTAGTGACGTCGCGTCCGTCCATGACGGTATCATTCATTACCACCAGCACGCCGCGGTTGGCAGACTGTTTATCAGCCGCTGTTACTACCGCATTATAGAGGTTGAACGGGCCATCTGCGCTCATTGACGTGGAAGGGCGCATCGCGCCGACCAGTACCACCGGTTTATTGCATTTCACGGTCAGATCGAGGAAATAAGCGGTCTCTTCCATCGTATCAGTACCGTGGGTAATCACGAAACCGTCGGTGCTGTCGCACTCGGTATTGATTTTTTTCGCCAGCGTGAGCCAGACTTCATCGTTCATATCCTGCGAGCCAATGTTAACGACCTGCTCGCCTTTCACTACCGCAATGTCCTTCAATTGAGGAACGGCATCCACCAGATTTTCGACACCGACTTTACCTGCCGTATAATTTGATTTTGTTGCTGAATCACCGCCGCCAGCGATCGTTCCGCCGGTCGCTAAGATGGTGATATTCGGTAAAGCGAACGCTGCGCCGCTGAAACCCATTACCAGAGCAGCTAATGCCGTTTTCCTGAAAAACTCCATGTTATATCTCCAGTTATGTCAACTGGTCGCATTATCCCTATATTGCAGACGAATAATGTGACGCCATACGATTAACCAGCGATATATATCCAACAGAGAGTATTTTTTAGAGATGGATAACAAAATGCAGGAAAAAACAGAATAAAAAGGCGCAGATACGATCTACGCCATTGTTTAAAAAGGAAAGATTACTTCAGGCTGCCAACCAGCGCTTTGCGGCTATCTTCTAAGGTTACTACGCGGCTACAGACATCTTTGCCAAACTGCTGGAAATCTTTCTCCTGATTTTTCCATTCATTCTGGATAGCGGTTTGCAAACCACCGAGGCTGCCCATCACGCCCTGTAAAGGATTGCCGCCGCCTTTAAGCACCGCTTTGGCGCCCATTTCGTTAATGCTGTCCTGCAAAATACCGCCCATCGCCTGATTCACCAACTGCTGACCGTCGGCACGCACCTGGTCGATAGCCTTATAGTTGAACGTCAGGCCGTCCGTACGATGTTCGATAATACGGTTCATTTGCGCTTTTAATTGCGCATCAAGCTTCGTCAGACGGCTACGCATGTTGCTGCTTTCGCCCACCTCTTTAGCGATGATTTTATCCAGCGCCACGCGGCCTTTTTCGACGCGCGATCGGGCGCCCTCATCAATCCACGGCAGCGCGCTTCGCAGTTCCGCCTGGTAATCTTTCGCTTGCTCGCGTTGCGCGGCGCTAAGGGTGTACTGCTTACCGTTGTACATCACATTGCCGTCCGGCGTGATCACCAGGTTGCCGTTTTCACCTTTCACCTGCACCGTTTGTGGACTCAGGATCACATCGTCACGCGGCGTGACGCTGCATTTGTAATCTGCATGAGCGGCCATCGCCGTAAACGTTAGCACTGCCGCCAGCAGCGTTTTGCGCATCATAACTTTCCCTCAAGACAAAGCGGGCCGGCATTTGCCGACCCTGTACTCATTAGTCCCACCAAACGTCGAAAAGTTCGCTGGTTCGGACTTCTTCAAGGTTGCGCGCTTCCAGCCACTTACGCACAATCGCCTGATGTTCTTCGGTACATTTACCGATTTCCTGCATACAAATCAGCCCTTCCCAGGCCAGGTAGCCGCTGCCGTCAAACGCCAGTTTATTAGGCTCAATAACGTCATTAATAAAGTCATCGACAGTCTTATCGATCTGCTCTTCAGATGTACCTTCCGGAAAACGCCATGCCACCGAAAATCCTAATTCCTGGAATTCGTCAATGTGCATTTTTTTACGCAGACGACGACTACGGTTCTTTGCCATTATTTCACCCTCTCGAACATTAAGTCCCATACGCCATGACCAAGACGATGGCCACGTTGTTCAAATTTCGTTACCGGGCGCGATTCCGGGCGCGGTACATAATCATTGCTCTCTGACAGATTTTTGTACCCGTCGATAGAAGACATGACTTCAAGCATGTGTTCCGCATACGCTTCCCAGTCGGTCGCCATATGGAAAACGCCGCCCAATTTCAGCTTGCTCAATACCAGTTCAGCAAACGGCACCTGAACGATACGGCGTTTATTATGACGCGCTTTATGCCACGGGTCAGGGAAAAAGAGCTGAACCATCGATAAAGAATTGTCAGGAATCATTTTATGCAACACTTCTACCGCGTCGTGGCACATGACGCGCAGGTTTTCAACGCCCTCTTCATGAGCGGACGCCAGACATGCGCCGACGCCGGGCGAATGCACTTCAATGCCGAGGAAATTCTGCTCCGGGCGCGCTTTCGCCATCGCCACGAGAGACGCCCCCATGCCAAAACCAATCTCCAGCGTCACCGGCGCTTCGCGACCAAACAACGTGGCGAAATCTACCGGCGCTTCGCTGAACTCGACGCCCATCACCGGCCAGTAGTTTTCCAGCGCGTGTTCTTGCCCCTTTGTCAGTCGCCCCTGGCGACGAACAAAACTACGAATACGGCGCAGCGGGCGACCGTTTTCATCAAATTCCGGTGAAATGACGTCGTTTTTCATAAAAGTGTAGTCTGCTGTGTTTGAGTTCTGAAAACGGGCATTATCCAAAGTTAGTTGCCGGATGCAAGCATGAAGCGCACTGCGGAAAGTTCCGGTTTACACCCTGCGGCCTCTGTGCTGCAATCTTGCCCCCGGCAATAATGAATGAGTTTCCATGCAAGCGTCTCAATTTTCAGCCCAGGTTCTGGACTGGTACGACAAATACGGGCGGAAAACGCTGCCCTGGCAAATTAACAAGACGCCTTACAAAGTATGGCTCTCGGAAGTCATGTTGCAACAAACGCAGGTGACGACGGTGATTCCTTACTTTGAGCGATTTATGGCGCGCTTTCCCACGGTGACGGATTTAGCGAATGCGCCGCTGGATGAAGTGCTCCATTTATGGACCGGGCTCGGCTATTACGCCCGCGCGCGTAATTTGCATAAAGCGGCGCAACAGGTGGCGACGCTTCACGGTGGAGAATTCCCGCAAACTTTTGCCGAAATCGCCGCGCTACCCGGCGTCGGGCGTTCAACCGCCGGCGCGATTCTCTCCCTCGCGTTAGGTAAACATTATCCGATTCTTGATGGAAACGTTAAACGTGTGCTGGCTCGCTGTTATGCTGTTAGCGGCTGGCCTGGAAAAAAAGAGGTGGAGAATACGCTGTGGACGTTGAGCGAGCAAGTGACGCCCGCACGCGGCGTGGAGCGTTTTAATCAGGCGATGATGGATCTGGGCGCGATGGTTTGTACGCGTTCAAAGCCAAAGTGCACCCTGTGTCCGCTGCAAAACGGTTGTATCGCCGCTGCGCATGAAAGCTGGTCACGCTATCCGGGCAAGAAACCGAAACAGACGTTACCGGAGCGGACGGGTTACTTTTTATTGTTACAGCATAATCAGGAGATTTTCCTGGCGCAGCGCCCTCCCAGCGGTTTATGGGGCGGACTCTACTGCTTCCCGCAGTTCGCCAGCGAAGATGAATTACGTGAATGGCTGGCGCAACGGCATGTTAACGCTGATAATTTGACCCAGCTTAACGCGTTTCGCCACACATTTAGCCATTTCCACCTGGATATTGTGCCTATGTGGCTTCCCGTGTCGTCACTGGACGCCTGCATGGATGAAGGCAGCGCGCTCTGGTATAACTTAGCGCAACCGCCGTCAGTCGGACTGGCGGCCCCCGTGGAGCGCTTGTTACAGCAGTTACGTACCGGAGCGCCAGTTTAACGCCCCGGTCGATGAAGAGGATGACTTATGAGCAGAACGATTTTTTGTACTTACCTGCAACGCGACGCTGAAGGGCAAGATTTTCAGCTCTACCCTGGCGAACTGGGAAAACGTATCTATAACGAGATCTCTAAGGACGCGTGGGCGCAGTGGCAGCATAAGCAGACCATGTTGATTAACGAGAAAAAGCTCAACATGATGAACGCCGAGCACCGTAAGCTGCTGGAACAGGAGATGGTGAGCTTCCTGTTCGAAGGCAAAGACGTTCATATCGAAGGTTATACGCCGGAAGATAAAAAATAGGCCCGTTGCTGAATGAGGCTGCGCTTATTCGGCCTGTGAGTTATGCCGGATAAGCTCTTAGCGCCGCTGCCCGGCAACATGGCATAACGACAACACAACATGCACTCCCGGAATGATGAAAAAATTACTCGCGCTTGCTGTTATTGCGCCGTTGCTCATCTCCTGCTCCAGTTCGACCAAAAAAGGCGAGACGTATAATGAAGCCTGGGTCAAGGATACCAACGGCTTTGATATTTTGATGGGGCAATTTGCCAACAATATTGAAAATCTGTGGGGATATAAGGAAGTCCTGATCGCCGGGCCGAAAGACTACGTCAAATATACCGATCAGTTCCAGACCCGTAGCCACATCAACTTTGATGATGGGACCATTACCGTTGAAACCATCGCCGGGACGGAACCTACCGCACATCTGCGCCGGGCCATTATTAAAACGTTGCTCATGGGTGACGACCCAACCTCCGTCGATCTTTACTCCGATGTCGATGACATAAAAATTTCTAAAGAACCCTTCCTGTATGGTCAGGTCCTCGACAATACCGGCCAGCCTATTCGCTGGGAAGGCCGCGCCACGACATTCGCGGATTACTTGCTGAAAACGCGGCTCAAAAGCCGCAGTAACGGCCTGCGTATTATTTACAGCGTCACCATTAATCTGGTGCCGAACCACCTTGATAAACGCGCGCATAAATACATTGGCATGGTACGCCAGGCCTCCCGTAAATACGGCGTTGACGAGTCGCTGATTCTGGCGATTATGCAAACGGAGTCCTCGTTCAACCCGTATGCGGTCAGCCACGCGGATGCGCTGGGCCTGATGCAGGTGGTGCAACACAGCGCCGGGAAAGATGTTTTCCGTTCTCAGGGTAAGTCCGGCACGCCAAGCCGTAACTTCCTGTTCGACCCCGCCAGCAATATCGATACCGGCACAGCGTATCTGGCGATGTTGAATAATGTCTATCTGAGCGGTATTGAGAATCCGACGTCGCGGCGCTATGCGGTCATTACCGCCTACAATGGCGGCGCAGGCAGCGTATTACGCGTATTCTCGAACGATAAAATTCAGGCCGCGAATATGATTAACCGCATGTCGCCGGGGGATGTGTACCAGATATTAACCACCCGACATCCATCTGCGGAGTCGCGCCGCTATCTGTATAAGGTGAATTCCGCCCAGCGATCGTATCGCCGCCGATAAACCATCGCATCCCGCCTCTGGCTGGCACAGGACAGCGGCGGGAAAGGCAAAAGTGTTAACTCCGTCACCATTTTACCTTGCAATCAGAAATTGTTTGCAAATATTTGTCACAGGTAACAAAAAAAGCCCGCCTCTCATTGATAGAATCACACCAAATCACAACGGCAAATGTGCCTTTTAAAACATTCATCCGCTCTCAGGTGTGAGGAAATTAACATGAATCTTAAGCTGCAGCTTAAAATACTTTCTTTTCTGCAGTTCTGTCTGTGGGGAAGCTGGCTCACTACCCTGGGCTCGTATATGTTCGTCACCTTAAAATTTGACGGCGCATCTATTGGCGCAGTTTATAGTTCACTGGGGATTGCCGCCGTCTTTATGCCGACCTTGCTAGGCATTGTGGCTGACAAATGGCTGAGCGCGAAATGGGTCTATGCCCTGTGTCATGTTGTCGGCGCCATCACGCTATTCATGGCCGCGGAAGTCACTACGCCTGGGGCGATGTTCTTTGTGATCCTGCTTAACTCGTTGGCCTATATGCCGACGTTGGGCTTGATCAATACCATATCGTATTACCGCCTGCAGTCTGCCGGCATGGATATTGTGACTGACTTCCCGCCTATCCGTATCTGGGGCACCATTGGCTTTATTCTGGCGATGTGGGGCGTGAGTTTCTCCGGTTTCGAGCTGAGCCATATGCAGCTTTATATCGGCGCGACGCTTTCCGTTCTGCTGGTACTGTTTACCTTTACCCTGCCGCACATTCCGGTGGCGAACCAACAGAAAAACCAGAGCTGGACATCAATGCTGGGCCTTGACGCTTTTGCGCTGTTTAAAAATAAGCGGATGGCGATTTTCTTCATCTTCTCCATGATGCTGGGCGCGGAACTGCAGATCACCAACATGTTTGGCAACACCTTCCTGCATAGCTTTGATAAAGATCCGCTATTCGCCAGTAGCTTTATCGTGCAGCACGCCTCGGTGATGATGTCGATTTCGCAGATTTCTGAAACGTTATTCATCCTGACCATTCCGTTCTTCCTGAGCCGTTATGGTATTAAGAACGTTATGCTTATCAGTATTGTGGCGTGGATGCTGCGTTTCGGCCTGTTCGCTTATGGCGACCCGACGCCGTTCGGTACCGTTCTGCTGGTACTGTCGATGATTGTGTACGGCTGCGCCTTCGATTTCTTCAACATTTCTGGCTCGGTGTTTGTCGAAAAAGAAGTACGCCCGGAAATCCGCGCCAGCGCGCAGGGAATGTTCCTGATGATGACCAACGGCTTCGGCTGTATCCTGGGCGGCATTGTGAGCGGTAAAGTGGTGGAGTATTACACTCAAAACGGCATTACCGACTGGCAGACCGTGTGGCTCATCTTCGCAGGCTACTCGCTGGTGCTGGCCTTTGCGTTCGTAGCCTTGTTCAAATACAAACACGTTCGCGTTCCGGCAAGTTCGCAACCCGTTGCACATTAATTCTTGCCCTGTTTCGCAGGCCGGATAAGGCGTAAATGCCTTATCCGGCCTGCAGGCAACGTTACTTTAAAACATATCCGTACAAGCGTTGAATTCCATCGGCATCAGTCTCGCTATATACCCCCTGCAATTCAGGCGAAAAACCGGGCAACAGATTGATGCCCTCTTCCAGCGCCAAAAAATAACGCTGCGCCGCGCCGCCCCAAATCTCCCCCGGCACCACGCACAGTACGCCCGGCGGGTATGGCAATGCCCCCTCGGCAGCAATACGCCCGTCCGCCTCGCTGATACGCACCAGCTCTACATCGCCGCGAATAAAGGCGCTGTTGGCGTCCTGTGGGTTCATCGCCACATGCGGCAGGCTTTCTTTGCGGAACATCGCTTTTTGCAGATCCTTAACGTCAAAGCTAACGTACAGGTTGTGCATCTCCTGACATAGCTCACGCAGGGTGTAATCGCGGTAGCGCACCGGGTATTTCTGAAAAACCGTCGGCAATACATCCGCAAGCGGCGTATCGTCTTCAATGTGTCGTTCAAATTGCGCCAGCATCGCGACCAGCCGCGCCAGTTTCTCTTCGCTCTCAGCGGGTGTCAGCAAGAACAGAATCGAGTTGAGATCGCACTTCTCAGGCACAATACCGTTCTCACGCAGATAGTGGGCGAGAATGGTCGCCGGGATGCCGAATTCGGTGTACTGCCCACTATCGGCATCAATACCTGGCGTGGTCAGTAACAGTTTACAGGGGTCGACAAAATACTGGTCATCCGCATAACCCTCAAAGCCATGCCATTTCGCCCCGGGCTCAAAACTGAAGAAACGACGATTGCTGGCAATGGTCTCCGTCGGATATGCCTGCCACGGCTTGCCGTCAACCACCAGTGGGATAAAGGGCTGAAGCAGTTTGCAACGGGCGAGAATGGCTTTACGCGCGTCAATGCCCAGCGCAACGCACTCCGCCCACAGGCGGCGACCGCTCTCCCCTTCGTGGATTTTGGCATTGATATCCAGCGCCGCAAACAGCGGGTAGAACGGACTGGTCGAGGCGTGCAACATGAAGGCGTTGTTCAGGCGTTTGTGCGGGCAAAAACGCGCCTGGCCGCGAATATGGTTATCTTTTTTGTGGATCTGCGAGGTTTGTGAGAACCCCGCCTGTTGCTTATGTACCGATTGGGTCACAAAGATCCCAGGGTCGTTTTCATTAAGCTCCAGCCGCAACGGCGAGGTATCCGCCATCATATTGATAAACTGCTCATAGCCTACCCACGCGGAGTCAAACAGAATGTAATCGCAGAGATGCCCGATTTTATCCACCACCTGACGGGCGTTGTAAATAGTGCCGTCATAGGTACCCAGCTGAATGATCGCCAGGCGGAACGGACGCGACGCATCGGCGCTTTCCGGCATCACGTCACGAATCTGGTCGCGCAGGTACGTTTCATCAAAACAGTGCGCATCAATGCCACCGATAAAACCAAACGGGTTACGCGCCGCTTCAAGATAGACTGGCGTCGCCCCGGCCTGAATCAGGGCGCCGTGGTGGTTGGATTTGTGATTATTACGATCAAACAGCACCAGATCGCCGCGCGTCAGCAGGGCGTTGGTGACCACTTTATTCGCCGCCGAAGTCCCATTCAGCACAAAGTAGGTTTTATCCGCATTAAACACTTTTGCCGCAAATTTCTGCGCGTGTTTGGCAGAACCTTCATGTATGAGCAGATCGCCAAGTTTCACATCGGCGTTACACATATCCGCACGAAACAGGTTTTCACCAAAAAAGTCATAAAAATGGCGGCCTGCGGGATGTTTTCTAAAAAACTCGCCATGCTGGTGCCCCGGGCAAGCAAAGGTACTATTCCCCATGTCGACATACTGGGTCAGGGTGCCATAAAAGGGCGGCAGAAGTTCCGCTTCGTAGCGACAGGCAGCGTTTTCCAGCTCCAGCCATTCCTGCGCGTTCCCGCCTATTACCGCCGTGACGCCGACAGGCGCGCTGACGGGTTCATCCGCAAGCATAAACACCGGCAGGTGAAAACCGGTGCGTTTAAGCAACGCCAGAATACCGCTACGGCTGTCAGCAGTGGTAATGACGACTGCGGCCACATCGGTAAAGTCTGTACTGTCCAGCGCCACTACGTTTCGGTGGGTGGAGAGACGGGGGATGAGTTCACCGCTGGCGGCAATATTCATTGATTTCATAAGCGCAAATACCCGTTTCGGGAGTAGAGTAACCCCGGACAAGGCCGATGCCTTGCCCAACGAGATGCCGGGTCAAACTGGATACCAGCTCCGACCGCCAGACATCAGTAAAAACAGACTGTTTCTGATTTTACTGTTGTCCTGCAGTGAGCGTGCGCTGCCCTCACCGCATAGCGGGGATGACAAAAAAAAGGAAAGAAAGGGGCAAACCTCGCGCAGTCAGGCGACAGTGAAGACAATATAAAGGCGCTATGTTCATCCCGGCGAGCCCCATGCTGGCAGGAGAAATTTCACGCAATCATGGCACCTTTCACCAGACGGCGCAAGGTAAAATC
Source organism: Salmonella sp. SAL04196 (assembly GCF_046550835.1). Lineage (NCBI taxonomy): Bacteria > Pseudomonadati > Pseudomonadota > Gammaproteobacteria > Enterobacterales > Enterobacteriaceae > Salmonella > Salmonella sp. SAL04196. Next base: position 217,107 of record NZ_JBGDXE010000002.1, on the reverse strand, counting down.
AGCGCTCTATACGTCACAGATAATCAAGCTATTAACAGCTTAATCGCGTGATAATAAGGCAATTTGAAAGACAAATAACAGGAGTCATTGTGGTAATTGGACCTTTTATTAACGCTGGCGCAATTTTATTCGGCGGCGTTATTGGCGCGCTGTTAAGTCAGCGTCTGCCAGAACGGATTCGCGTCTCAATGACGTCTATTTTTGGTCTGTGCTCTCTGGGTATTGGCATTCTGCTGGTGATGAAGTGCGCTAATCTTCCGGTGATGGTGCTGGCGACGCTGGTCGGCGCGCTTATCGGCGAGTTTTGTTTGCTGGAAAAAGGCATTAATGGCGCAGTCGCGAAAATCCAACAATTATTTATGGCATCGGGTAAAAAGCCGACACACGACTCATTTATTCAAAGTTACGTCGCTATCATTGTACTTTTTTGCGCCAGCGGCACCGGTATTTTCGGCGCGATGCATGAAGGGATGACTGGCGATCCAAACATTTTGATCGCTAAATCTTTTCTGGATTTTTTCACTGCCATTATTTTCGCCTGTTCGCTTGGCATCGCCGTTTCGGCGATTTGCGCGCCGATGTTGATTATCCAGTTAACGCTTGCCGCCTGCGCCACCCTCATTCTTCCGTTGACCACGCCGGCAATGATGGGCGACTTTAGCGCTGTGGGCGGACTGCTGCTGGTGGCGACCGGCTTGCGTGTATGTGGAATCAAAATGTTTCCGGTAGTGAATATGCTCCCGGCGCTGTTGCTGGCGATGCCGATTTCCGCCGCATGGGCGATGTTTTTTGCCTGATTCTGCGTGCAATAGCAACAAAGTGGTGATAGATTGTGCAGTCTACGTTGATTTGAAGAAATTTCGTTGACGAAGCGAGGCGATTACGGTTTAATGCGCCTCGTTGCCCGGATAGCTCAGTCGGTAGAGCAGGGGATTGAAAATCCCCGTGTCCTTGGTTCGATTCCGAGTCCGGGCACCACCTTTCCTTTTTTATGCTTTCTTATGAATTCCTCGATGTCTTCAAGTCAATAAGTTTGAACATAGACTCTTTCCAGAAATTATTGCCATATGATCTCCATTAGACCAATATAAACGGATGCGTGATCATAATAAAGGCAGTAATAGTAAGTTTTAACATTAAACATACTGCGAAATTTCAATTAAGTTTCCATCAGGGTCCCTGATGTAGATAGACATTATCTCGCCTGTGGCTCCAGTTCTCTCAACCGGGCCTTCAACAATGGGAATGCCTGCCTGTAAGATCTCAGACACAACATCATTTATCGGTGTCGATGTAATAAAACATAAATCGGCAGATCCCGGCGTTGGTCTACTCGCTTTTGGTTCGAACTCCATTTCTTGCTGATGGAGGTTAATTTTTTGCGCTCCAAATATTAACGCTTTTCTGTTTTGTTTAAATGTTACCGCAGAAAAACCAAGTACCTCTTCGTAGAATCTTATTGTGGTTGATATATCAGATACCGTTAATACAAGGTGATCAATTCTGTCAATTATCATTTGAATAGACTCATGATGTTTATATTTTAGGGATGCTACATTAAAAAATAGCATTAACCTACTTTTAAATCAGATGCATTTTTTTTGCATCTACTCTAAGTTGCTGCCGAAAATTGGGATGTGCCAATTCAATGATGCTGAGCGCACGCTCGGTTGAAGAGAGCCCCTTCAGGTTTACGGAGCCAAATTCAGTGACTATCCAGTGCGTATCCGTTCGTGGGGTTGTTACAGGCCCCTCAAGGCGGGGAACAATACGAGAAATCGTATCATTCGCGGCCGTTGAGCGGGTCGTAATAATGGAACGACCTCCTTTAGATGCATATGCGCCTCTGACAAAATCCAATTGCCCTCCTGAAGCGCTGTACTGGTGTCCAAGCAAATATTCAGAGTTACAGGCACCAGTGAGATCGATTTGTAAGGTAGCGTTAATGGAGACAACATTCTCATTTTGCGCAATGATCCCCGGATCGTTAACATAATCGACAGGCCGACTAAAAAAAGAGGGGTTGTCGTTGAGATAGTCATACATATCCTTTTGTCCCATAGCAAAAGTAAATACAGACATTCCCCGGTCGATATTTTTACGCTGGTTGGTAACGACGCCTTGTTGAATCAAACTTACCAACCCCGGATTCAGCGCCTCTGTATGGACCCCCAGATCATTATGTTCCTTGAGCGCATTACAGATGAGCTCCGGTAATGCGCCGACCCCCATCTGGAGACAAGCGCCATCTGGCACAAGAGAAGCGATAATCTGACTGATAGCAATATCTTCGGCTACGGCAGTACGTATTGGTAGTTCAATTAAAGGGACATGGTTTTCAACAATGGCGTCAATTTCTGAAATATGGATTGCAGCACCTTCTCCATGAACGCGCGGCATATATTTGTTAACTTCGACAATAAGCTTTTTAGCTGTCCTCGCAATCCGGGTGGAATAATCGTTTCCAGTTCCAAAATTAAAATAGCCATACTTATCCATAGGGGACACGGTGTGAATAAAGGTATCAATACCAATATCATCAGCCAGTAATCGCGTCGCCTGATGAAAATTTGAAGGTACATAGTTAACTATTTTTCGCCCGGAACTCTCAATCCCCTGACGTATTAAAGCCCGTTCAATACCGGTAATAAACATACTGTAGAGATGAATATAGTCACTTAGCTCATAACGGAAAATAGTGTTCCCGGCAATGCTGGCTGTTTCATAACAGTAAACCCGCAGATCGTTGATTTCTCCCCTTTTCGCTCGCTTTGCCAGCGCATTCAGCAAAGCTGGAGGCTCTGCTGCAAACATTCCCATAGAGAGGTGACTGCCGGAGGTAATTAAAGTAACCGCCTCGTCAGGCGTCACGCATTTTTCGGCATACACTGCATTAACATTCATCATGACTCTAAACCTCAGGGCGATTTCTCAATAAGCGGCGTCTTCTTCAGGCGAACATCCACAGCAATAAACTAACATTGTTCGTTCGAAGCGCATGACCTCTACACCATTCTGGTTAATACCACATGTCCGAACGGTAACGATGCCTTGTCCCGGGCGACTATTTGACAGGCGTTTGCTGAGTACAGTGCTTTCAGCATAAAGTGTATCCCCTGCGAAAACCGGATGGACGGCTTGTACCTTATCCCAGCCAAGATTGGCCACGACCCTGGCGCTGACAGTACGCACGCTCATACCGGTTAAAAGCGCCAGAGTGAACGTTGAATCAACCAGTAACTTTTTCCATTCCGTTTTGCTGGCGTAAGCCGCATCGAAATGGACCGGCTGCACATTGAGAGTGAGCAGGGTAAACCACACATTATCGGCGTCCAGAACCGTCCGGCCGGGACGATGTTCAAAAACATCACCGGGATGAAAATCCTCCCAGTAAAGACCCGAAATTTCTCGGTAGCGCCCCTCGCTAATGGTTTTATAAGCGGGTAATAACGTGTTCATAATCAATTCCTCTGTTAATAAAATCAGGAAAAGATCCCTGCCCGGGCGAGTAATCTCCGGGCCTGACGGGCAACGGCTGCATCTATCATCATGCCGCTAACGATCCCGACGCCTTTGGCATTCTCTGTCAGTACTGCACGAGCATGATTAATTTCTGCCGTTGTAGGAGTAAATGCGGCGTTGATTACACTAATCTGAGCGGGGTGAATAGCCGATTTTGCAGAAAAACCAAAACTGAGCGCCTGCAGCGTTTCCTCTTTCAGACCTGAAAAATCGCCTATATCAAAGAAGGGAGCATCTATTGCAAGAAGCCCTTTCATAGCGCAGGCAGCCACTATTCTGGCCCGCGCCAGCGCAAGAGGCTCCCAGGCGGGTGTGGCGCCAATGTCAGCCGCCATATCTGCGGCGCCAAACATCAACCCGCAGAGTCTGGGGGTGGCGTCCGCAATAGACTCTACGGCATTAAGCCCAACAACTGACTCAATAATGCCAATAAGGCGAGTATCAGAACCAGCCATCATGATAAGACTATCCACGATTTGCAGGTGCGCGGCTGACTCTGTTTTCGGAAGAATAATGTAATCAGGAAAAAAACGGCATTCCAGTAACATATGCAGGTCTTCAATGCCAGCATGAGTATTCATTCCATTAATTCTTAATGCTATTTTCAGCGATGAGTTTGGTCGGGATGAAAGGAACTGCATCGCAATTTTCCGGGCCTGCGCCTTGTCATTCGGGGTGACGGAATCTTCAAGATCGATAATAGAAATGTCCGCCGCACTTTCAACTGCTTTTATGAAACGTTCTGGTCGAATTGCTGGGGTAAAAAGCCAGCTACGTGTCGGTGTATGAGAAATATCGGGCATATTGCACCTCCTGTTAACCTCACTATGCGCTCGCCGGTTTCATTCTTCCAATATATGATGGTGCCATTCTTAATTGCTTTTGGAGATGAGGATGGAACTGCGCCATATTCGCTATTTTCTCGCCGTCGCTGAAGAGCGGCATTTCACGCGGGCTGCGACAAAAGTAGGCATAGGTCAGCCGCCGCTAAGCCAACAGATTAAGGATCTGGAAAGAGAGCTGGGAGCGCAGCTATTCCGGAGAGTGCCTCATGGCGCGGAATTAACCGAGGCTGGAAAAGCATTTTATGATGTTGTTAAAGGGATGCCTGCTACCGCGACAAGAGCCGTGCTGGCAGCGCAGCGTGTTGCCAGGGGGGAATCGGGCGTGTTAAGGGTGGGTTTTACTGCCTCTGCGGCATTTAACAGTGTGGTGCCCGGCGCAATCCGTACTTTCAAGCGGGCTTATCCTGACGTTCGTTTGCAGCTTGAGGAAGGAAATACAACTCAACTGGCTGATGAATTGAATGAAGGATCGCTGGATGTTGCCTTTCTGAGACCCGGTTTTACAGGCAATGAACGGTTCCAGCTCAGGTTACTGTCTGAAGAGCCAATGGTTATTGTGCTGGCAGAAACGCATCCTGCTGCGGCGTGTAAACAGATTGCACTCTCGATTCTCAAAGATGAGTTTTTTTTACTCTTCCCACGTGAAATCGGCCTGTCGCTTTATGACGCAGTGATCGAGGCCTGCGGTAAAGCGGGCTTTGAACCGAAAATTGGTCAACTCGTGCCGCAAATTTCGTCAGTCATTAACCTTGTGTCGGCAGAGATGGGTGTGTCGATGGTTCCAGATTCAATGAGACAGGTTAATGTCAAGGGAGTAGTATACCGCCCCGTTGCAGACCAGATGCCCGTCGCAAAGTTGGCTCTGGCATACCGGCGCGGCGATACATCGCCAACGCTGAGAAACTTCATCCTGAAAGTCACTGGCTGAATGCAGTTACGTGAGCGTTGAATAATCATTTAAAACGTAACCAATAATTATTGGTCCGATTTTGTGTCTAAAGGAATCGCTAACGGAGCAGGAACTGGCTGCAATGTCTGTGGATCGACAGCCAGATAACGCCCGGTTTTACTGTCGATACCCACATAATCGATAAGCTTGCCTTTGGCATAAAGCACCATTGTCTGTTTTGCAAATGCCTCATATGCACTGCTCAGTATTTTCACTTTATCCACATAATCTGCTGCGAGATTATGCGTTTCCAGGGGGTCACGTTGCAGGTTGAATAATTCCCATGGCGCATTACCCGCCTGTGGGAATACTGTGACAAGACGACGCAATTTCCATTCCCCATCTATCCAGGCCGCCTGATTATGGAGTTCAACACCATATTGTGTGCGAGGCGCGTGCAGACTTTCACCGGTCAGATAGCGTTTAAAACTCACGCCGATCATTGGCAGTGTCGGTCTTTCAGATAATGATTTACTGACATCAATACCTGCAAATTCATAGAGCGTGGGCGCGACATCATACGCCGCCATTGTGGCGTTATCTATGGCGCCATTATGGATGATACCAGGACCGGAAATCATAAAACTGGTATTAATTCCCCCCTGACCGCTGGTCGTTTTGTGATAGCGACCATAAGGCGCATTGCTGACATCAGCCCAGTGGGGACCGTAAGAGATAAATGAATTTTTACGACCAATATTTTCGTAACGATTATCGAATTGCTTCCAAAAATCCGGTTCAGATTCATAGTGAAAGCCCTCCGCCGGATTCACCCCATTATCACTTAAGAAGACCAGAATCGTGTTTTTATCGCGCCCGGTCTTTTTTAACGTCTCAATAACGGTACCAATCTGTGCATCCATATTGGCGATCATAGCAGCGTAAACCTGCATCACCTTCGCCGTATATTTCTGCTGTTCCGGGGTCATCGCCTGCCATTCTTTATCAAGTTCCAGTCCTGGCAGAGGTATGTCATCACGCAGGAAACCCAGTTTCTTCAAACGAGCAATACGCTGACGATAGACGTCTGCATAGCCCTGTTCATACTGACTTTTAAAACGACTAATCCATTCATCCGGTGCCTGCAGAGGATCATGTGGCGCAGTAAAGGCCAACCACGCGAAGATAGGTTGTTCCCGTGGCGTCTCGCTGATCCAGCGATTAATCTGGCTGGCATAGGCTTCGCTGGAGTAAAAACTGGAGGGCAGTGAAATGCGCTGATTGTCACGGGTATAATAGGTATGAAATATCTCCACGGTTCCCAGCGGCACGGCATCATCAAAGTGACTGGCGCCTCCCCCCATCAAGGCGAAAGAATGACGAAAGCCTCGATCTTTTGGCGTCGAGCCTGGCGTAAAACCAAGATGCCATTTACCCGCCATCAGCGTATTGTAACCAGCATCTTTAAAGCGTTCAGCCATGGTCGTCACCCGATCAGTCAGGCGCAATTCATAGCCTTCCTTACCTATGGTATTTTCATACCACCACATACCGCCTATACCTGCTTGCTGACTGGTGTTCCCGGTTAATAGCATCGCACGGGCGGGAGCAGACATGGGAGACGTGTAATATTGACTCATCCGCACGCCGTTCTCAGCCATCGCCTGCAAATTAGGCGTTGGGATTTCCCCACCGAAGGGAGTGATATCAGAATATCCCATATCATCAGCGATAATCACGATAATATCAGGACGTTCGTTTTGCGTACTGTGCGCCGTACCGGAGAAGATAATGCTGAGTGTGGCAAGTGTTACTTGTTTTTTCACGGCTTATTCTCCATTTCAGACTACGGATGTTGTACAAGAGCGGCGGGCAAATGCGGCAAGATGGACCATCAGCCCGAAAATCTGCCCATAACGTCAGCACGCCAGGCTTTCAGTCCATTCAGATTCCGGGGCCAGGCGCGTAGCGGAGCCAGAATCTCAGTGAAAAAAGAGTAATAGCCGCTACAAAGTCGGTTGTAGCCGGCACTGTTGATATGTGCGGGGCAGCCTCCCTGGCAGACTATTTTCACAGAACACCGTTGACACTCCCGGCGCTGGCTTTTCTTAATACCAAAGGGAAGCCGGGTTGCGGTATCTACGGCTGGCGCTAACATATTATTAGAAAGCTGTCCCAGGTAATGCTGGCTATTAATCAGATGATCGCAGGCATAGAGTTTGCCGTCCGGCTCCATGACCAGATTCGTTCCGCAGCGGGCGGAATGGACACAGGTGGCGCTGATATGCGTAAAATATTGTGCCCATGCCTGTTCAATGTTGATCACAAAAACCCGTCCCATATCGCCGCGTTTGCGCCATTGACGCCAGATATCAATCATGAAACGCCCCCAGTTATCCGCACTCAATTGGTAATTTTGCTGTAGGGCGTTGCCTTCGTTCATCAGTGGCTGAAATTGCAGATAACGAGCGCCAAGGCTAACAACATGATCGTAGATGGCTGCCGCATGGTGAGCCATGTCATCATGCACGACAATCAGTACGTTAAAATCGACTCGATAGTGTTGTAACAATGTGATTCCCCGCAACACCGCCGGATAACTGGACTCGCCGCGTTTGCCCGGACGATGGTAATTTTGCAAGTCTTCACTGCCCTCAAGACTGATGCCAATAGTAAAATTATTGTCGCGAAACAGACGACACCAGGCATCGTTTAACAACGTCGCGTTCGTTTGCAGACTATTACTGATCGTCACGCCGTCAGGCGCATATCGTTGTTGAAGCGCTATTACCTTTTTATAAAAACCGATTCCGGCTAAAAGCGGTTCACCGCCTTGCCAGACAAAATTAATTTCACGCGCACTGGCAGGTTGCGCCGCAATATAGCGACAAATAAAAACCTCCAGCGTTGATTCATTCATTTTTTCTACGGGCGTTTCGCCCTGTGGGTAATAACAATAGCGGCAGGCCAGATTACACGCAGGGCCTATGGGTTTTGCCAGAATATGGAAGGGTATCTGCGCGCGATATTCAGTCATTACGGGGATTTGTTGTTGCCGTAATGTGTTGAGATTCAACATTATTCTGTCCTGTAATTATCATTTCTGATGCGGAGACATGACTCACATTTCGCAATAGCGTCCGTCTGGTGCTGCGGGCAGAATGCCGAAAGCGGGCTGTATCTATTGATACACCGGTTTTCTGCATAGCGCATGACGCTATTGAAACGTTATTTAGCAAATCCTGTCTGAACCAGAAATTAAGTCTCTGTTAACCTGCGCTATTACAGAAAATCATAGAACAGGCATCTCAAAAGAATATCGTCCTGAAGGACGAGAACCCACGGCATTTTCAGGAGATGAGTCAACCGCGACAGAAAAAAATTATATTAATAATTTTTAATTATTTTTTAGAAAACCAAACAGGATTTAAATTAAAACTGTTTTATTTCAAATAGTTATAAAAAATACCGTAACACGCGTCACATTATTAACATGTGAATGATTGTGTTAACCGAATGTAAATTGTATGTTTCAACACACCACTATTTTACTGCGCCCCGGCACGCTCATCCGGATGGAAGGAGATAACATGTCAGCCTTATCAACTACTGGCCATAATGACGGGATCACTCTCCATTGCTTACAGAGCATTGCGCAACTCATTCCTCTATCGTCGGCGGTTTTTTATCGTGTTAATGCTTATTTAAAGCCAGAGGCCTATGTTTTACATAACATTTCTAATAACACACACCAACAATATCTGGAGCATTTTCAACCATTAGACCCGCTATCGCCTTCCCGGTTCGGCCAACAGGTTGTTACCGTAGCGACGATGACGCCCGGTATCTGTGCCCGTCATCGCCATTATTATCATGAATTTATGCTACCTAATCATGTGTGCGACATGATTGAGATCTTTATTCGTCGGGGCCATCGTATTATCGCGGGCATTTCATTAATGCGCGATATACCTTTTTCCAGCGAAGAGCGTTTGCGAGCCCAGGCAGTACAACCATTACTGGGACTGGCAATTCATGATTCTCTTCAGGAAGACAACAATCTGGCGTCAATATTGACCGCAAAAGAGCGTGAAATTGTGGGAATGGTCTGCGAAGGGGCCAGTAACAAATTGATTGCCCGTCAGTTGAATATATCTCTCTCAACAGTGAAAACGCATTTACGCAATATTTTTGCTAAAACAGAAGTGATAAATCGCACGGAACTGGTTTCCCGAACCAGAATGTCCTCGGTACAACATTCACTGAATATGTGAAAGCGTTCTTTTTACCCCGCGTCAAGTGCGGGTCTTTTCCCCATGTGTCATATATGCCTGAATTAATACCATTCTCTGAGCTGATGCCTCAATAAAATGTCATATTATCTGGCGTCGGTATCCTGTTGCAGCCATTGATTCATGGCCTGATTGATCATATTTATCACACTAAGCAGAAGAACACGCTGGTGCCGCTCAAGCCGCAGATAACGGCGCAGCGGCGGCATTTTACAAACCACTTCGCTAGCAGCCCATAGCTCAATGCTGCAATACCATTCCTTATGATGTAAAACCAGCGTAAACCGACGATAATCCAGTTCACTCAGTGCCTGTTGTAAATTGGGGAAACGATTAAGATAGTTAATCAGCCCGGCGGTACTTTTGCTGCCAGTAAAAATGACGGGATAACGTTTCAGCCATCCGGGCTGATGAACGCGAATTTTGCCCTGCAAAGGATAATTGATTGTGCCTTTCACCCTGAATTCACAACTGTGAATACTGGCCATGAATAATCGTTTTTGCTGAACATGGCAGATAACCTGGGTAAATGCATTCAGATGCAGCACGGCGCTATGTTCGGTCAATTTTTCACAACGCCAGCCGCTCAAATCACGTAACACCATGTTCATTAATGTGCTCTTAAACCAGGGGACGGAGGACATCTGGCGTCATCTCTTCATTGTTTCGCTTTTCATAATTGCCCATCGCCCGTTCCACGACCTCTTCTACCGGAAGTGGGAGGAAAGGATTAACCCGTTGCACACATAATGTCCAGAATAAGGCATAGGCGGCAGTCAATCCAAGCATAATACCGAATGGTATAAGTACATCCCGACTGTTCATTCCTGGAGGTGCGATATTAATAATGGCGATAATAATACCCACGCTCGAAATAATCTGAGGTAAGGGGAACCAGGGGGCCCGGTAAGCGCGTGGCAAATCGGGGCGCCGAATACGTAAGATAACGACCGATAACGTTACCAGCAGATAAGCTACCCCCCAGGCGCAGACCGCAGCGAGGATCAGCGGAACAATGTGGTCGATATCACCGTTCAGATACCAGGCATGTAAACAGGGGATCGCAACACCGAAAGCGATGGCGATGACCGGTGTTTTAAAGCGGGGGTGCAACCAGGTCAGAAACCGCGGCAAAGCGCCGTCCAGCGCCATGCCGTATATAATACGCGGTACTGCCGCCATCAGCGTATTAATCGTCGCACATCCCGCTAACAACAACCCCACGCCCAGCCAGTATTGCCCGACATGTCCCATGACACGATTGGCGAAGGCCGGAATAGCCATCGGCGTATCCAGTAAAAAGATATGGTTTGCCGCATCGACAACCACATTATTTACCTGCCGGTTAATCGCAGCGCCATAGAGGAACATACAACCTGCCACCGCTAAAAGGCCAAGCGCCATCGCTCTGGGAATCGTACGATGCGCTTTTTTAATTTCCGGCGCCATTGGCGTTACCAGTTCACAACCGACGAACATAAACATCGCCATGCCAATATAACCAAACAGACCAGAAAGATTACTGACATCAAGCGGTGCGCCAAACCACCCAGAATGATGAGTGACCGGGGATAACAGGATCCCGCATAAACCGAAGATGGTCAGGGTAGTCCACATACCGAAAGTAAGAAATACTTCCACCTTGCCAAATACTTCAACACCAATGGCATTCAGTAACCCGAAAACCACTACCATGCCGACGCCAACCATCCAGGTATTGTGCTGCATGGCCACGTGTTCGCTAACAGACTCAAAGTTCACCAGCACCATGACGCCAGCGAGAATCGTTTCTGCCGTGCCGGCAAAAATGTGTACGATCAGGTAAGCGCAAAGCGCACCGGTGATAGCGAAAAAACGCCCCATTCCGCAGGAAATATAGTCGTAGACGGAGCCAGTTGTGGGAATAAGCGTTGCCGCTTCGGCAAAGGTGGTAATCTGCGCTTGCATCATAATAAATGCCAGTAATACCGCAAGGGCAAAGGTATCTCCCCCTGAGCCAAAACCACTGGTCACGGTCAGGATCACCGGGCTTGCCATAATCAGCCCGACGGAGCTGGCAAGCGTCGTGGGGAAACCAATAACGCCACGTTCAAGATGGCTGGCAAGTCTGTTTTTAAACATGGTCAACCTCTTCACTATTATTACAACAATAAATTACCGCTCCGGAATAACGCTTATTTATGGCAGGCAGCGCATCTAACAGGTATCGTCCTGAAGAGGGATAACGGTAAATAACGTTGTGAAGCCGTCCCCGCATGCGCTAATAGCAAGTGGGGAGCGCGTTATTCTCCCCAGTGATGCCAACGCTACTGACGAACAATTAAAGGATTCAATCCTGTTTATGGCTTTCAACGTTTGCCAGATAATGTTTTACAAAACGGGGCGTTAAAACTTTCCATGCCACTTCGGTTCCCTGTTCAACAAACCAACTATCGCCCGGTGAAAAACGTATCGGTTCCTGACCAGCGACAGTGAGTTCCACTTCCCCTTCCAGCACGGTTGCGTGCTCGGTAAAGGGATAAATCATCGTGAAACCGCCGCGGGTCGATGAAAACAGTCCACAGGTAAATACATCCTCAGGTTTACCATAAATCATCGCGACGGCGACCTGGGGATCGCCTTCTGTTGGCAACGCCCCCAACAGGCTGACACTCCCGACTGGCTGTAATTCAGGAACAGGTTGATTGAGTTTAAAAGCGTGCATTAATGTTCTCCTGGTTAATTCCGGCCTTTCCAGAAACCGGCTGTTTGATGTATCAGTTTTCCCGCACTGACCAGTAATAGACGTAGACTGTCGCGACCATAAATTGTCGCGTGGGGAATGCTACTCATCAGACGATACCGCTCGGAACCGCCATTTATTCCTTCGGCCAGGATTTTGCATACAATATGGGAAGGCGTGACGCCAAATCCGGAATAACCCTGAACATAAAAAACATTATTGTGTTCACGAAGCGTGCCAATCTGCGGAAACAGATTCGCGCTACAGGCCATCGGTCCGCCCCAGGCAAAATCGATTTTAACGTCTTTTAAATAAGGAAAGACCTCCGTCAACAGAGTGCGGTTCCAGGCAGCAAAATCGTGCGGGGTATATTCAAGAAACCTTGTGGCGCTGCCAAACAGCAGACGGTTTTCTTTTGTGAGACGGTAGTAATTTATCACCGGGCGGATATCACTAAAAGCCCCGCGCAAGGGACTGATCCGCTCAACAAGCTCGCTGGAGAGAGGTTCTGTAGAGACCTGATAAGAATAAGTAACCAGCGTTTTCTTATAAATTTCTGGTTCCAGATTATTGAGAAAACTATCACAGGCCCACAGCAATTTGGCTGCTTTTACGCTGCCCATCGCAGTACGTACCCGCACAGTTTTACCGTAACTGACCTCAACCACAGGTGAATATTCGAATATCTTCACCCCCAGCGAATTCGCAGCCTGAGCGGAGCCCAGCAATAAATTCAGCGAGTGGACATGCCCTCCCCCCATATGCTTGAGAACACCGCAGTAGACGTCGGAACCGATAACCTGCTGCACGTCTTTACCGGTATAGAGTTCAATATCGTCTTCCGGCGTAGCGGCTTTGAATTCTTTTTCCCATTGTTGCAGCGTTTTTAACTGCCGCTGGTTGTAGGCCAGATAACCATATCCGGGGACAAAATCAGCATCAATATGGTATTTACGAATTCGCTCCCGAATAATACCTGCGCCGAGGTTCGAGATTTTAAACAGCGTCTCCATTCCCGCTGCGCCTACATATTTTTTAACGGCTTCGATGTCGTGACCTATACCGGCCATCACCTGACCGCCGTTTCGTCCGGTGCCGCCATACCCAAGATGACGGGCTTCCAGAACGACAACATTAGTGATCCCCTGCTCCGCCAGTTCCAGCGCGGTATTGATGCCTGAAAAGCCACCGCCAATGATCACCACATCGGCATCAATATCCTCTTGCAGAGCAGGAAAATGCAACGGGTATTTTTTCGTCGCGCCGTAGTAATTCAACGCATCGATTTTTGTATTCATCGCGTTACCTTGTCATCACGCTTGACTAAGACCGCTATCACAGCACGGTAACGTTTTACAAAATATCGTCCGGAAGAATGACGTTCTTTGGAACGATATTCAGCTCCGAAAAAGTATGTTGGGATGGAAAAACGTACATTCCTGACCTACAGGCACTTCTGATGAGCGATGTGACATTACTTGCCGAAGTAACGACTTTTTTACGCCAACGACACGGACAATTTATTGCAGGTGAACGTCAGGCCGGAAACGGCACGAACTTTTCGGTCACTAACCCAGCCACCGGCAAAATCATCGCCGACGTTGTGTCGGCAACCCCTGCGCAGGCAGAAGAGGCCATGCAGAGCGCCAGACGGGCGTTTGATGTCTGGCGTAAAATGCCAACGTTACAACGCGGCGCATTACTGCTGAAACTGGCTGATACTCTTGCCGCTCATCGTGAAGAGTTAGCTCAGCTGGAAAGCGTCTGTTCAGGTAAAACGATTCTGCTGTCGCGCGGTCTTGAACTCGATCAGTCAGTGGCTTTCCTGCGTTACTTTGCCGGTTGGGCAGGAAAAATAACCGGTGAAACGCTGAATGTCTCCCTGCCATCAATGGGAGAAGAGAGATACACAGCGTTTACCCAACGCCAACCCATTGGCGTGGTCGTCGGTATTGTGCCGTGGAATTTCTCAATTATGATTGCTATCTGGAAGCTGGCCGCAGCGCTGGTATGTGGCTGCACCATCGTCATTAAACCAAGTGAATATACCCCGCTGACACTGCTGCGAGTCGCTGAACTGGCTAAAGAGGCAGGTTTCCCTGATGGCGTAATTAACGTGGTAAACGGTGCTGGCGGTGAGATAGCGCAACAGCTGATCGCGCATCCAGATTGCGCCAAAGTGAGTTTCACCGGGTCAGTCGCGACAGGTGAGAAAGTCCGGCGTTCGGCAACATCGTCAGGAAAACGCGTTACCCTCGAACTGGGAGGGAAAAATGCGGCGCTGTTTCTCAATGATCTCTCGGCACAAGCCATGGTCAACGGTATTCTTGAAGCCGGTTATCTGAATCAAGGACAGATTTGTGCTGCCGCAGAGCGTTTTTATCTGCCCCAGGAAAAACTGGATACGGTCATGACGCTCCTCAGGCAACGGTTATCGGAGATCGTGCCCGGCTCGCCTTTAGATGAAAAAACGGTGATGGGCCCGCTGGCGAATCAGGTTCAGCTTGAAAAAGTGCTGCGTCTGATTCAACTCGCACGGGAAGAAGGGGATACCATTGTTTACGGCGGTGAAACTTTACCCGGCGAAGGGTACTTTTTACAGCCGACGGCGGTAAAAGTGCGTAGTAAAAACAGTACGCTGATGCACGAGGAGACCTTTGGCCCTGTCTGTAGCTTTATCGGTTATCAGAATGAAAAAGAGGCGCTTTCGCATATCAACGCTTCGCCATTTGGCCTTGCAGCAAGTGTGTGGTCGGAAAATATGTCTAAGGCATTACGCTACGCTGAAGATATTGATGCTGGCATGGTGTGGGTCAATATGCATACCTTCCTCGATCCTGCGGTACCCTTTGGAGGGATGAAAGGATCGGGCATTGGTCGTGAATTTGGTAGCGCGTTTATTGATGACTATACCGAACTTAAATCTGTCATGGTCCGTTATTAACCATCCTGAAAATGATGCAGGCAGATCAACCATACCGAAAGGTGGACTGCCTGCCTGATTATCAGGTTCGCTCGCTGCGTTTTATTGCTTTTGGGGTAATGTAAAACGCCCGGCCCGGCGTTCTTTTCTGCATTACTAGCGCCATCTACCGTTAGAGTAGGCTATCTCCAGTCTTAACGGTTCAGACTCATCCTGTAACATCGCTTCCAAAGACAACGCCAGCGTCTGATGATGGGCATCTTTTACACTGACTTTCAGCATGTTGATGCTCGGTTCATAACGTAAAATAGCAGCGCGAAGCTCACGGCAAAACCAGTTGAGAACCCGTTTGTCACCCACATTCACCTCGTGCCATTCCGGCATACCCCGAGTGAGCAGCGGCGGTAATGTCTCGCCACCTGCCACAGCGCAAGAGTTGAATAAACACATTAACTTGCGGCGTACCAATTCAT
Organism: Salmonella sp. SAL04196; assembly: GCF_046550835.1. NCBI lineage: Bacteria > Pseudomonadati > Pseudomonadota > Gammaproteobacteria > Enterobacterales > Enterobacteriaceae > Salmonella > Salmonella sp. SAL04196. The sequence continues at coordinate 201,441 of NZ_JBGDXE010000002.1, read as the reverse complement.
GTGGGCTTATCCCCTCAACCAAGAGCCTGTCGAATAGCGCGACCGGAATGGTTGGCGTCATCATCATTTCCCTATCTGGTCCATCGCCAGATCCCATACTGACGTTCTGGACTCCTGTTGAGCGCCGTCTGATTTCTCGGCAGTGATTTGCCATTCGATTTTCGTGAAGTTCAGCGACATCGTTTCCACCGACTTACCGCCGGCGCCGCCGCTAACACTGAGTTGTGATATCAGCACGTTTGTCAGGGTATAAACGATAAGCGACCGCATTTTGCCGTCGTCATTGCGGCACAACGTCAGCACCGCGGTTCTAATTAGCCTCCCGCTACAGCAGTACTCATTGAGCACAGGCGTGGCGAGGTCGACAAATTTGGTGAGCGACATTTCACCAACATGCGCACGCCCGGAAGTCCGCTCAGTGAGGCTAACATCGTTATTTACCTGCATTACCACATTGTGGCTATAAGACATGATCTCTATCTGATCTTCAAAGCCTTCAACCTGGCTTTCGCCTTTGATATTGTCGAGCTTTAAAAAAATCGCATCCATGATTTATCTCCTTGTTGATCAGGTGGCAGTTCAGCAGCCAGACGAATACCAGCGGCCAACGCTTGTGACTCTTATTAAAAGCGCAACTACCAAAAAACACAGCGTGAAAAGCGCCAGGTTTGCATGGATTTTGCCAACGTTTACCCGCGTCTGATGAACGTTATTCCGCTGGTTGCAATGCAATAGAGGGTTTTGGCCCGCTGTGGCCAAATACAATTGAGGTTATACTGAACGCTCTCTGCCATATTCAATCCCTTTTATCGCAAAGTATCCCTGGTGCCGGTATCATAGCGTCGTTATTCAAAAATTGACATTTCAGAATAATAATCAGCTATATATAAAAAACACATCAAAAAGCAAATATCAACTTAATTTTTACTTATTTAATAAAAAACCACAAATTGATTTACATCAATTAACACATACAAAAACACTAAAAATCAAAGCGTTAAATAAAAATCAATCACTATGGGACTTTTATTTTTCTTAATACTCAAATTATAAATGTTATTTGCTTATTTTCCTGTGAACACAAAAAATGATTTAAATCAAAAAACAAACTATTCTCGTTGATTAACGTTTTGACCGAAATAAAAAAGATTTTATACGTCCCGGGATAGTCTCCCTTTCTGATGGACAATATGCATTACCGAGCGGGCAAACAGGTAACTTCTGCCCGGGTAATCCGTTACCCGACTGATATTAACATTGTCATGAGGTGATATCATTTGCCTAGCCAGCCATAATCATCCGGAACCGGCGCTACGCCACGAACATCAGGACGGAGCATTTTTTGTCGATCCTCTTCGTCATCCACCCAGACACTGGCTATCTCTTCACAGGTTGCAAACCATACGCCATCATACCCTTTAATATGTTCAATCAAACGTGACAACATCATCATATGATGCCCATGACCGATTATCTGCGGATGAAGAGCCATCGCATATAAACCGTTTTCCTGATGGTTATAAGCATAGGTAAAAATATCCTTCCAGCGTCGCAGAACACCGTCAGTATCGCTCATCCCCTCCTGGTTGCCGGTATACGCCAGTGCGGGAAAATCATCCAGATACCAGCTAACAGGGATTTCCAGAATCGCGCTGGCCGGGCCTGCGATATTTCCCGTTTCCCAATTCACCTGCCAACGTTGAGGATGGTAAGGCACAAGATCTCTCGCCATCAGGCTACTGTCATAGAGAAAACCGGCTTCCTCCAGAAGATCCAGCGTATTCTCGCTATAATCCCAATAGGGAGAACGGTATCCCACAGGGCGTATGCCAAAATGTCTTTTATAACAGGCGAACGCCAGATCCATAAGTCGGCGTTCTGTATCACGATTCACCAGAGTCGGATTTTCATGATAGTAGCCATGGTGAGCGATTTCATGCCCGGCATCAAAAATCGCTTTACTGATTTCCGGGAAGGTGTCTACAGTGTGTCCGGGAATAAAAAAGGTGGTTTTGATATTATTTTCTTTGAACAATTTCAGAAGCCTTGGTACGCCAACTTGTGCACCAAACTCTCCTCGTGACATAAAGGATGGCGACGGTCGATTAAATCCGCCCAGCCATAAAGACTGAGCATCTACATCGACACCAAGATTGACCGCAATCCTTTTACCCTCAGGTAATTTTAAATATCCCATAACGACCTCCAGCTAATACATAGAAGGGACACATTCTGTTATTTAATGTGTGATGGCCAGATATTATATATGCCTGCTTTTCTGCGTCTGTCCTTGAACGTTGTTGCTGCCCCACCAAGTCTATTTTCATATAGAACATCGAGGTTAATTTCTCCTGAAATGACATCCTCTTGATTGACGTGCGCCTCTGCGATAATACCTTGTGGATTTTTCCACACGACATCACAGGGGCTTAAAATTGAACTTCGGGCCCAGCAGCCTGGCAGTGGTCCACCCGGGTTTCCGCCCAGGCAACAGTGAACAAGATAAATTTGATTTTCAATACAACGTGCGTGGCAACAATGCCTGACTCGCCAAAATCCCTGTTCAGTAAACGTAGCGGAAGGCGTTAAAATTAACTCCACACCCTGTTCCGCCAGCGTCGCGGCACACTCCGGTATTTCTGCTTCATAACAAATATTAAAACCCACCTTTGCAAATGGCAGTTGAAAAACAGCCATTTTATCGCCTTCCTGAGTATACCAACCCCGTTCAGCCGGGAAGATATGCGTCTTACTGTGGGCATAATGTTCGCCATCGGGTCCCCATATATGCGCAACATTCTCATAGCGATCTACTCCGGTCTGCTCCAGATGAGAGCCAGCAATAATGAACTGTCCTCTTTCTTTCGCTTCCTGTTGAAAAAGCTGCTTATAGGCATCCGTGAACTGATCAATTAAAGTAAGGTGTGAAATGGGTCTTTCTTGCCATTTTTTCAATAATGTAAATAACTCAATGGTAAATAGCTCCGGGAAGATAACGACATCAGCCCCCTGACTTTTATTAAGAAGTATCCTTACCTTTGTTATGAAATCTTCAAAAGTGTTTATTTCGGTAACAATATACTGACAGGCTGAAACAGTAAAATTACGTGACATCGTGATATCCCCGGCATGAAATTTAAACTTAAATTAACGTATAGCGCATGGAGAATATTAGGGAGCGGACATTACGACATCAGGTTATTTTTTGTGAAGCTGCGCAAAATATATGGAGAAAAGAGTAGAAGCATTGAAGCTTTATTTACATAAAGGGGACTTTATCGATGATCGCAGCGAGACAGAGAGTCGATAAAAATCCAGGCGAAAAACAATAACCCTTACCACAATATTATTTTCATCATCTAAAAATAATCAGGCAAACTAAATGATAACGCGCTCGTATAAAACGAACGCGTATTTTTACCGACACTAGCTTGCAGAGTTGCATTTTAGTAGCCCGGTTAACATAGTTCTTAACGTCGTCGCAAAACTGACGTGCCGGGCATTCTCAGCAGAGCTGCTATCCGATAAAACACCATACGTGGTAGCTAATAATAGCCTTGCCGCCATTTCTTTATCCACATCGGCGCCAATTTCCCCCTTCGCCTGCGCATCGTTAAAACGTGCAACCAGCGAGGCGATAATAGTGTGGTATTTATTGGTTAGCATTTCCGCGACCTGAGGATTACGCATCCCTTCAGCCATAATCTCTACGACCAACGCCCGCTGCGCGCAGTCTTCACGCGTGACGGCAATAGTTGACTCCACCAGATAATCCACCAGCCCAACGCCCTCCAGCGGCTCACGAAAATGGGTTAGTGCTCTTTCCTGATCTTCTAAAATAATGGCTTCAATCAGGGCCTCTTTAGAGGGGAAGTGATGATAGAGTGTGCCGGGGCTCATGTCGCTGGCCTTACAGATCGTTTTCATTGATGTACTGTGAAAACCGTTTTCAGCAAAACACTGCCTGGCGGCGCGTAAAATTCGCATCCGCGTCGGTAGTGATTCGGTAAGTTTATTCTCCATTACGTTGACCCATTTTTCACTCTGCGTGGTGGCAGTGTACCCGGGCGCACTTCAGGCGCCTACTCTTCATCCTATTTTCTTTGATCCTCATGATATCCCTCCCGCCCCCTCCCCCTCACTTCCTGTATAAAAAACAGTAGAACGAACGTTCGATTGAACATTTTTTGCCATATGTCAACGGATGAAAATGGTTTTATGTGACAAAAGAAACAAAAATCAGGTTGCAATCCTGTTTTTTTTGATCCGCCTTAAGATCCTTCCTTTCTGCATTTTCCCTCTCGATCGCTGCGTGATAACTATTGCCTCAGACAACTGGTTAACTTGTTTTATTGCTGGTTGACCAATGAAAATTCGTCAGGATTAAGGAGTGAACAATGTTACGTCCCGTAGAAACCCAGAGCCGCGAAATCAAAAAACTTGATGGACTGTGGTCGTTTTGCACGGATGCAGACGATTGCGGTATCGCGCAACAATGGTGGCGACAACCGCTCCCCCAAAGCCGCGCTATCGCCGTACCGGGTAGTTATAACGATCAGTTTGCCGATGCAGAGATCCGCAACTATGTCGGCAATGTCTGGTATCAGCTCAACGTCCGCATCCCCAAAGGCTGGGAGCATCAACGCATCGTTCTACGTTTTGATGCCGTCACGCATTATGGAAAGGTATGGGTAAATGACCACGCCGTGATGGAACACCAGGGAGGCTATACACCTTTCGAAGCGGATATCAGCCACCTGGCGGCAGCCGGAGAGAGCATACGTATCACAGTATGCGTCAATAACGAGCTGAGCTGGCAGACTATCCCTCCGGGGGTGGTGACCCGTGATGAAACGGGGAAAAGGCAGCAATCATACTTCCATGATTTCTTTAATTACGCCGGTATCCACCGTAGCGTCATGCTCTACACCACACCAAAAACGTTTGTTCAGGATATTACGGTGACGACGGAGGTCGCGAACGATCTCTCCCGGGCCACACTGAGCTGGCGGGTGGAGGCCAACGGTGAAGTACGCGTAGAACTGCGGGATGCCGGGCAGCATATTGTCGCCTACGGCGAAGGGGCAAAGGGCGAATTACAGATAGCAGCGCCACGATTATGGCAACCGGGCGAAGGATATCTGTACGAGCTGCGGGTTATCGCACAGCATCAGGACGAACGTGATGACTATCCGCTTCGGGTAGGAATCCGTAGCGTAGCGGTAAAAGGCGAACAGTTTCTGATAAATCATAAACCTTTTTATTTTACCGGCTTCGGTCGCCATGAAGATGCCGATCTACGAGGGAAAGGATTTGATAACGTGCTGATGGTACACGATCACGCGCTAATGTCGTGGATTGGCGCCAACTCTTATCGCACGTCGCACTATCCTTACGCCGAAGAGATGCTCGACTGGGCGGACGAGCATGGCATTGTCGTCATTGATGAAACAGCAGCTGTTGGTTTCAATCTCTCTTTAGGTATCGGCTTTGATTCCTGCGAAAAACCGAAGGCGCTATACAGCGAGGAAGGCGTCAATGATGAAACACAGCGGGCGCATCTCAAGGCTATTCAGGAATTGATCGCCCGCGATAAAAACCATCCCAGTGTGGTGATGTGGAGTATCGCGAATGAGCCGGATACCCGTCCAGAAGGCGCCAGAGACTATTTTGCGCCACTGGCGCAGGCCACGCGCGAACTGGACCCGACCCGCCCTATAACCTGCGTGAACGTCATGTTTTGCGATGTGGAAACCGACACCATCACCGACCTCTTCGATGTGGTGTGCCTGAACCGCTATTACGGTTGGTATGTACAAAGCGGCGATCTTGCGAAAGCAGAAAAAGTGCTGGAGAAAGAGTTACTGGCCTGGCAAGAGAAACTCCACCGCCCCATCATCATGACGGAATATGGCGTCGATACGCTGGCAGGGCTGCATTCGATGTACAGCGACATGTGGAGCGAAGAGTACCAGTGCGCCTGGCTGGAGATGTATCACCGAGTATTCGATCGCGTTAGCGCCGTTGTCGGCGAGCAGGTCTGGAACTTTGCCGATTTCGCGACTTCACAGGGCATTATGCGCGTCGGCGGTAATCGAAAAGGGATTTTTACCCGCGACAGAAGACCAAAATCGGCGGCCTTTATACTGCAAAAACGCTGGACCGGTATGACCTTCGGCGAAAAGCCACAGCAGGGAGAGAAATTATGAACCAGCCGCTTTCCTGGCGCGTTATCGTAGGCTACAGCCTGGGTGATGTTGCCAATAATTTCGCCTTCGCCATGGGGGCGCTGTTCCTGCTAAGTTATTACACCGACGTCGCAGGCGTCGGTGCCGCCGCTGCCGGTACGATGCTCTTACTGGTACGAATATTTGACGCCTTCGCCGATGTGGTGGCGGGACGCATAGTAGATAGTGTAAATACCCGCTGGGGGAAATTTCGCCCGTTCCTGCTGTTCGGATCGGCGCCGTTAATGCTGTTTAGCGTACTGGTATTCTGCGTCCCGGCAGAGTGGAGTCATAGCAACAAAGTTATTTACGCATATCTCACCTATATGGGACTTGGGTTCTGCTATAGCATGGTCAATATTCCCTATGGATCGCTGGCGACGGCAATGACTCAGGAACCGCGTTCGCGCGCCCGTCTCGGCGCGGCGCGCAGTATTGCGGCCTCGCTAACGTTTGTCTGTCTGGCCTTCCTGATCGGGCCGCGTATTACTCATTCCAGCCCGACAGAAATGGCGTCGGTCTACCTCTTCTGGACCATTATCCTGGCCATTGCCGGTATGGCGCTGTATTTCATCTGTTTTAAATCTACCCGCGAAAACGTGGTGCGTATCGTCGCGCAGCCGTCGTTAAAAATCAGTCTGCAAACGCTTAAACAGAACCGCCCGCTAATGATGCTTTGTACCGGCGCGCTATGCATTCTGATCTCGACCTTCGCCGTCAGCGCATCGTCACTGTTCTATGTACGCTATGTTTTGAATGATACCGCCCTTTTCTCGGTTATCGTGCTGGTACAAATGCTGGTAGGTTCTGTGGCGTCAGCACCTCTGGTTCCCCGTCTGGTGGCGAAGATAGGTAAGAAGAATACCTTCCTGGCGGGCGCCTTAATGGGCACCCTTGGGTATTTGCTTTTCTTTTATATGTCTGACCATTCAGTGCCCGTGGCCTTAACCGCTCTGGCGATTGCCGCTATTGGCCAGGGGATCACCATGACGGTAATGTGGGCGCTGGAGGCGGATACCGTGGAGTACGGCGAATATCTCACGGGCGTGCGCATAGAAGGTCTAACGTACTCGCTATTTTCTTTTACCCGTAAATGCGGCCAGGCTATCGGCGGTTCTATTCCGGCCTTTATTCTTGGGTTAAGTGGCTATATCGCCAATCAGACGCAGACGCCGGAAGTCATTACCGGTATCCGGATGTCTATATCGCTCATACCGTGCGGCTTTATGTTACTGGCTTTTATTATTATTTGGTTTTACCCATTAACGGATAATAAATTTAAGGAGATTGTTCAGGAGATAGATAAACGAAAACAGTCACAGCAACAACTTATTAAAGATTTTAATAAATAGCTTTTCGATAACAATAATATACAACAGGTTAAACAATGAAAAAATTCGCGAAGATAGCGGCTATTCCAATAGCAGTAGTCGCGGCCTGTCCTTCTGCCCTGGCCCTACAAATTTCTGATGATGAGTCCGCCTTACGTTTTAGACTGAAAAATGAGTTACGAAGAGCTGATAAGCCCAGCGCGGGCGCAGGCAGAGATATTTATGCCTGGGTTCAGGGTGGGTTAATTGATTTTAATAGCAGCTATTATTCACAACGGATCGGCGTCGAGGGTAGCGCGTATTATGTTTATAAACTCGGTGCTCGCGATAATATGAGTACGCGCTGGTACTTAGACGGACACGAGAGTTTCGGCTATGTGCTTGGCGCAATAAAAATAAAGCCAACAGAAAATAGCCGCTTAAAAATAGGTCGTTTTGGCACCGATTATAGTTATGGCAGCCTCCCCTGGCGAATTCCACTCATCGCCAGCAGCTCACAACGCACGCTACCGACCGCTTCCGAAGGCGCGCTGGGCTACCTGGCGCTGACGCCAAATGTAGAGTTCTGGGCAATGTGGCGTACCCGCGTTTTTCAGTGGACAGACTCAACGACCGGTATTCGCAATGAAGGCGTCTACAACAGTAAAACGGGTCAATATGATCATCATCGTCCACGCGCATTTTTCGCCGCCAGCTGGCACGACGAGAGCAGCCGCTATTCCATAGGCGGCTCGCAGCAAAACGATGTCTCCCGTCAGGTACAGGGTATCTTTGAAAAACGGATACCACTAGACGATGGTTATGCCCTGAAAGGCGAGCTGCTCGGTTTTTACGCCCGGCTGGAGGGGCTAAGTCGTTCATCCACCCAGCCTAATGAGACCGGGTTGGTTAGCGCTCAGTTTACCTGGAGCGCCCCCTGGGGCAGCCTGTTTGCCAGCGGCGGCTATCTGCAACACGCCATGAACGGCGCAGTGGTCGATACCGATATTGGTTATCCCTTCTCTTTAAGCCTCGATCGCAACCGGGAAGGCATGCAGTCCTGGCAGGCGGGCGTTAATTACCGTGTTACGCCACAGCTCACCATGACATTCGCGCCTGTCGTCACGCGCGGTTATGAGTCCAGCCAGCGCGCTGTTCAAATTAAGGGGTTGGGTCTGCTGGGAGCCATAAATTATCGTATTGAAGAGGGGCCGCTAGAGGGCATGAACATTTTTCTTGCCGCTGACAAAGGGCGCGAAAAACGCGACGGTAGCGCGCTGGGCGATCGCTTGAATTACTGGGATGTGAAGATGAGCATCCAGTATGATTTTATGCTCAGGTAAGATGAAGACGGCCACCCGAAGGTGGCCGTTAGAGGCCGGTAGCGCTTTCGCTTATCAGGCCTGTGAAACCGAGACAGCTTTAGCGGTGAGACGCCAGCGGCTGTTCCGTCATTGGCGGGTGGTGCTTTTCCGGATCTTTAATCAGTACCCACAGGATGATGGCGCCGATAATATCGAACAGACTGAGTGCAATGAAGAACGGGCCGTAACCGATAATAGCGACCAACGCCCCCATAAACAGGTTGAAGCTTAACTGTCCCATCCACGCCGCAGATCCTGCCAGACCGGCAACCGTCGCGACCTCATTTTTCTTGAACAGGTCAGCGCTCATGGTAATCACGACGGTAGACAGCGTCTGGTGCGCAAAACCGCCAATACTCATCAATGCAATGGCGACATACGGGTTAGTCGTAATGCTGACAAAACCGATCGAAATCATCAAAACAGCGCCGATGGTAAAGCTACAACGACGCGCATTGATCGTGGTCATGTGCATCTTTTCCATGAAGAACTTCGCCAGGAAACCGCCTGCAACGCAGCCAAAGTCCGCCGCCAGGAACGGCAACCAGGCAAACATGGCGATCTCTTTTAACGGCAGATGCATCACGTTAATCAGATACAGCGGCATCCAGAAACTCAGCGTTCCCCATGCCGGGTCAGCCAGAAAACGGGTAATCGCCAACGCCCAGAAGTTACGCTTTTTAACGATCTCTTTAACGGCCGGTTTTTTGTTATCGTCCTGGAGATAGCTTTCCTGGCCGTCTTCGATATAACGCAGCTCTTTGTGGGTGATCCACGGGTGTTTATTTGGCGAGTTATAAATCAGGAACCAGGTGATGGCGAACAGCACGCCGATCCCACCGGTAATCACAAACGCCATTTCAGTACCGATGCCGCTATCAGCAAAGGTCAGCATCGCCCAGACCACCAGCGGCGGCGCCAGCATCGCGCCAATCGAAGTACCGATATTAAACAGCCCCCCCGCAATACCGCGTTCTTTCGTCGGGAACCATTCGGCGCTGGCTTTAATCCCGGCCGGAATCGCCGACGCTTCGGTCAGCCCCATCAGACCACGCAGAAATGCCAGGCTTATCCAGCCGCCGGCCAGCGCGTGCGCCATGTTGATCAGCGACCACAACAAGGCAAAGATAAAGAAGCCGATTTTCAGTCCGATGACATCCATCAAATAGCCGGTGATCGGCTGCGCAATGGTGTAACAAAGCTGGAAGGCGCTCACCACCCAGGAATATTGTTGCTCATCAAAATGGAGTTCTTTCATCATCGCTGGCGCCGCAACGCTAAGCGAGCTACGGGACAGGTAGTTTACGATGGTCCCTACGCAGACCAGGCCGATAATCCACCATCTTAATTTTGTCATCTTCATGATAAAGCCTCGTTAAAAAACATTAGCTCCGCGCCGTCTGACCTGTAGCGGGAAAACTGAAATCACAAAAATTGGTTGACCAATCAATATTTTCTCATCCGGACCGGTCAAAATCTGGCGGCAACTCCCGCACTTAGTATTCTTGAAATAAATACATCAACTCATTTCAAGTTGAATGGTGAATGCTTTTCACCCAGTAAAAATTGACACAGATCAAATAAATAAAATTGGCAGACCGTGAATGATGATATTTGTGATTTGGTTAGCCAATTTAGACAATAAGGTTGACATGAGAAAATTTTTGGTTGAATTTAGGAGCCAGAACGGGTTTACAAAGCACGTTTCGATGTTGGCTGGCAATGGGTCAACCACGAAGACGTTATCGCAAGAAGAGGAAACGAGATATGAAACAAACCTGGCGCTGGTACGGACCTAACGACCCGGTAACGCTGTCAGATGTACGCCAGGCTGGCGCAACCGGCGTGGTAACGGCGTTACACCATATCCCGAATGGAGAAATTTGGTCGGTAGACGAGATCCAGAAACGTAAAGCAATCGTTGAAGAGGCGGGTCTGGAGTGGTCTGTGGTAGAGAGCGTACCTATCCACGAAGACATCAAAACCCACACCGGTCAGTACGATTTATGGATCAAAAACTACCAGCAAACGCTACGTAACCTGGCGCAATGCGGTATCTATACGGTTTGTTATAACTTTATGCCGGTGCTGGACTGGACACGTACGGATCTGGAATACGTATTACCGGATGGTTCCAAAGCGTTGCGTTTTGACCAGATTGAATTCGCCGCGTTCGAACTGCACATCCTGAAGCGTCCGGGAGCAGAAGCCGACTATACGGCAGAAGAGATTGCTCAGGCAGAGCGGCGTTTCGCCACCATGAGCGAGGAAGACAAAGCACGTCTGACCCGCAACATTATTGCCGGTTTACCTGGCGCGGAAGAAGGCTATACGCTGGAGCAGTTCCGTCAACACCTGGCGACGTATAAAGATATCGATAAAGCAAAACTGCGTGAACATTTTGCCTATTTCCTGAAAGCCATTATTCCGGTTGCCGACGAGGTTGGCGTGCGTATGGCCGTTCACCCTGACGATCCGCCGCGCCCTATTCTCGGCCTGCCGCGCATTGTCTCTACCATTGAAGATATGCAATGGATGGTGGAAACCGTTAATAGCATGGCGAACGGCTTCACCATGTGTACCGGATCTTACGGCGTGCGCGCCGACAACGATCTGGTTGATATGATCAAGCAATTTGGTCCGCGCATCTACTTTACGCATCTGCGTTCTACGCTGCGCGAAGAGAATCCGAAGACCTTCCACGAGGCCGCCCATTTGCACGGCGATGTGGATATGTATGAAGTCGTTAAAGCGATTGTGGAAGAAGAGCACCGTCGTAAAGCCGAAGGTAGCGACGATCTGATCCCGATGCGCCCGGACCACGGTCATCAGATGCTGGACGATCTGAAGAAGAAAACGAATCCGGGTTATTCCGCCATTGGCCGTCTGAAAGGGCTTGCGGAAGTCCGCGGCGTCGAACTGGCTATCCAGCGCGCTTTCTTTAGCAAATAACCTTCTTTCGCATGGCGCGACGCGTCATGCGATTTCCCCTACTCAATGCAATAGCAACATGCCTCGCCCCGGAGATCGCGGGCGAAGACGTCGAATGACAGGAGTTTGCAATGGAACAGAATATCGCCACCGCCCAGGTTTCCGTCGCCCGCCCAAACTGGGACAAATCACGTCTGGTATCCCGTATTGTGCATCTGGGCTGCGGGGCGTTTCACCGCGCGCACCAGGCGCTCTTTACTCATCATCTACTGGAAAAGAGCGACAGCGACTGGGGCATTTGTGAAGTGAACCTGATGCCGGGTAACGACGCGCGGCTGATCGCGAACCTGAAAGCGCAAAATCTGCTGTACACCGTTGCAGAACGCGGCGCAGAAAGCACCGAACTGAAAATTATCGGTTCAATGAAAGAAGCGCTGCACCCTGAATTCGACGGTCATGCAGGGATTCTGGCGGCAATGGCGCGCCCGGAAACCGCCATCGTCTCCTTAACCGTGACCGAAAAAGGCTACTGCACCGACCCCGCCAGCGGCGAGCTTGATGTCAATAACCCGCTGATCCAAAACGATCTTGCCCATCCACAGCAGCCTAAATCCGCCATTGGCTATATTGTCGAAGCGCTAAACATGCGCCGGGAGCAAGGACTGAAAGCTTTTACCGTGCTGTCGTGTGATAACGTGCGCGAGAATGGTCACGTCGCGAAGGCTGCCGTCCTCGGTCTGGCAAAAGCTCGCGATGCCGCCCTCGCCGCATGGATTGCCGACAATGTGACCTTCCCCTGCACCATGGTTGACCGCATTGTTCCGGCAGCGACCGAAGAGACGCTACAACTGGTTGCCGACCAGTTAGGGGTTTATGATCCCTGCGCTATCGCCTGCGAACCCTTCCGCCAGTGGGTCATCGAAGATAACTTTGTGAATGGTCGCCCGGACTGGGACACCGTCGGCGCGCAATTCGTTGCAGACGTCGTACCGTTTGAGATGATGAAGCTGCGTATGCTTAACGGCAGTCACTCTTTCCTCGCCTATCTGGGTTATCTCGGCGGGTATGACACTATCGCCGATACCATGACCAACCCGGCTTACCGTCGCGCGGCGCTGGCGCTGATGCTTGATGAACAAGCGCCGACGTTGTCAATGCCGGAAGGCACCGATCTGGAAGGGTATGCGAATTTGTTGATTGCGCGTTTCACTAACCCCTCGTTGAAACATCGCACCTGGCAGATCGCGATGGATGGCAGTCAGAAACTGCCGCAGCGTTTGTTGGACCCGGTACGTCTGCACTTACAACAGGGCGATGACTATCGCCACCTGACGCTGGGCGTCGCCGGATGGATGCGTTACGTCGGCGGTGTCGATGAACAAGGTAAAACCATTGATGTCGTCGATCCGCTGCTCGCGCAGTATCAGGCGATTCATCAGCAATATCAGACGCCGGAAGAACGCGTTCGCGGGCTACTGGCCATCGAATCTATCTTTGGCAGCGACCTGCCGAAGAACCACGAATTTGTGCAAGCCGTTACCGACGCTTACCAACAGCTATTGCAGAACGGCGCGAAAGCCACGGTAGAAGCGCTGGCTAAGTAAGGAGATAAATCATGGCTACGTTTATGACTGAAGATTTTCTACTTAAAAACGACATTGCCCGCACGCTGTACCATAAATACGCCGCGCCCATGCCGATTTATGACTTCCACTGCCATTTAAGTCCGCAGGAAATCGCCGACGATCGCCGTTTCGATAACCTCGGTCAGATCTGGCTGGAAGGCGACCACTATAAATGGCGAGCGCTACGAAGCGCAGGCGTGGATGAGTCGCTGATCACCGGCAAAGAGACCAGCGATTATGAAAAATATATGGCCTGGGCCAATACCGTACCAAAAACGCTGGGCAATCCGCTGTATCACTGGACGCACCTTGAACTACGCCGTCCATTTGGCATTACAGGTACGCTGTTCGGACCGGATACCGCGGAAAGTATCTGGACGCAGTGTAATGAGAAACTGGCGACGCCGGCCTTTTCCGCGCGCGGTATTATGCAGCAGATGAATGTGCGGATGGTCGGAACCACCGACGACCCGATAGATTCTCTGGAATATCACCGCCAGATAGCCGCCGACGACAGCATTGATATTGAAGTCGCGCCAAGCTGGCGCCCCGACAAAGTTTTCAAAATCGAACTGGACGGCTTTGTCGATTACCTGAGGAAACTGGAAGCGGCGGCAGATGTCAGCATTACCCGTTTCGACGATTTACGTCAGGCGCTCACTCGCCGTCTCGACCATTTCGCCGCCTGCGGCTGTCGCGCGTCCGATCATGGCATTGAAACGCTGCGATTTGCGCCGGTGCCCGACGACGCGCAGCTTGACGCCATTCTGGGCAAACGTCTGGCTGGCGAAACGTTGAGCGAACTTGAGATCGCCCAGTTTACCACGGCGGTGCTGGTCTGGCTGGGCCGTCAGTACGCCGCGCGCGGCTGGGTGATGCAGCTACATATTGGCGCGATCCGTAATAATAATACCCGTATGTTCCGCCTGCTGGGGCCGGATACCGGCTTTGACTCCATTGGCGATAATAACATTAGCTGGGCGCTCTCCCGTTTGCTCGACAGTATGGATGTGACCAATGAACTGCCCAAGACTATCCTCTATTGCCTGAACCCACGTGATAACGAAGTCCTGGCGACCATGATCGGTAACTTCCAGGGGCCGGGAATTGCCGGAAAAGTGCAGTTTGGTTCCGGCTGGTGGTTTAACGATCAGAAAGACGGGATGCTGCGCCAACTGGAGCAACTGTCGCAAATGGGACTGTTAAGTCAGTTTGTCGGGATGCTGACCGACTCCCGCAGTTTCCTTTCTTATACGCGACATGAATATTTCCGTCGTATTCTCTGTAACCTGCTGGGACAGTGGGCGCAGGACGGAGAGATTCCTGATGATGAAGCGATGCTAAGCCGTATGGTTCAGGATATCTGCTTCAATAATGCCCAACGTTATTTCACGATTAAATAATCGCTATTAATCTGTGAGCACAGGTTTCAGGTATTCCGAGGGGCAGGAAGGCGGTAAGAGAGTGAGAAATTTAGCAGTAACGCACTTTTCCAGCCAAAGTCTGGCCGCCGATAAAAAGCAAAGAGGTTGCTGATTAATCCCGAATCACTTACTAAGGTAAGTGATTCGGGTGAACAAACACAGCCATCTTCTGCGTCATGCTTCTTTTCTCTGTCCGGAATAACTCCAGTGCAGAAAGTGCGATACATCAGTCCTGTTGATGATGGCTCCTGTTGGTTATACGGTAATAACTCATGACTTCACAGTGTGGTTTCTTTTAACAAATCGACAGCCAGCATTTCCAGCTGGTTAACCACCTCATTACTGGATCGCTCCATTCTGTCAAGTTCTTGCGACATCGCATTCATATCGCCTGCGGCAAAATAGTTCAGCGCAGAGTGACCAGCGGTATGCACCTCTTTATGCGGCGCTTCCAGACTACGGAAACTGTAGTAATTGCTAAACTGCTGCCCTTCGAAACCATAGTACCATTTCCCCAGCCGACACTGATCGTGCATCGTTATTTTACTGTTTATGTCTTTATTTAAGAGTAATTTGTAGACTTCCATTTTCCAGATAACATGGTCAACTTTGACAATATTCAAAAACTGCACCGTAGAGATGTACTGCATGACCGATTTCATGCTCAGCGATTTATCGATGACGATGCCAATAGACTCCACAATTTGATTTATGTTAGTCGTAATATTATCAATAACCGGCTGTTGGTTATCCAGCACCTCACTCACTCTGGCCGTATTATCTTTGATTACAGAGGTTAACGTACTGACGCTTTTCGAACTGTGTTTAACATCTTCGGACAGGTTTTTCACCTCTTTCGAAATAACGCTAAAACCACGCCCGGCATCCCCTACGCGCGCGGCCTCGATCGCGGAGTTAATCGCTATCAAATTGGTCTGGTTAGCGATCTTCTGTATCTCTTTAATACACGCATTAATTTGCGTTAAGGAGGTATTTAAGTCGCCCATACGACAGCCAATATCCGATGAAGTCGTGCCAATTTCGGTGATAAATTCCACGAGCGATTTTAATGAACTTCTGGCTTTATCATTCTGTTCGTTAAGTTCATTAATGCGTTCTTTTTCAATGTTGAGCTGCTCACAGGACTTAATGATGGCATTACGAATGATATCGATCGTCGAGATCCCCATCAGAATTTTTTGACACAATATCCGCTCATAAGGCTCAGGAGTATCCACCACCACGTCAGACGCATTAGCGCCAGATTCTGCTGGCGGCGGTATTTTTACAACATTATTATTCCAGTGGCGCAAGCCTAATACTTTTTTAAACATATACCATTCTCCTTATTATATGTGGACATCCTGATCTATGCCTGGATAAAGTATTATCAACTCATGCTAACATAATGAAAAATCGGCTGTCATCTGCCATAGCCATACGTTCACCAGAATAAGACAAAACGTCCACCAAACTTAAATAATTACAAAGTAAACTATTCAACAATACTATTAATAGTCATAATGGAAGTCGCTTCGCTTTATACGGAAATATTATTTACAAGGCTGACAACAATAGCTGAATAATAATTAACTGCATTTACTTAGGTGTATCTATATCTCGGCCCGAAGATTGCAGACAGGGTTTAAACGCAAACTTTTGCGATAGAAAAATAACCTAACGTAAACTTTTTATATGACTAACAATATCATTTAAACTCGTCAATATATTATGCTGTCCGTTTACCCGCCAAACAGGCATGACCTAAATCCAAAGGGATAGGGGCGGCGTAACCAGCCGCAAAAAGTACCGATTAGACGAAAATCAGGAAACGGATGCGCCAACGCGGCGAGCGTCACCGCCTGCGTCAGAAAAGTTAAGAATAATTTGTGATATTATTTCTCATATGTTACCAGTAAATGGCAGGCTGACAGCCGTTCGCTGGTAAACACAACAGGCGGGATATCGGCACCCACGCCGATATCCCGACGAGAATGACCCCGTTACGCTTTGATGACAATTAACGGTTCAATATCGCTCTCTTTTTTAATGACTAATGAATCATCGCCGCGCAGGCACGTACCGCCGTAGTTACCGCCCACGGTAAACGTACAGACCTGAATATACTTCCCGGC
Organism: Salmonella sp. SAL04196; assembly: GCF_046550835.1. NCBI lineage: Bacteria > Pseudomonadati > Pseudomonadota > Gammaproteobacteria > Enterobacterales > Enterobacteriaceae > Salmonella > Salmonella sp. SAL04196. The sequence continues at coordinate 184,425 of NZ_JBGDXE010000002.1, read as the reverse complement.
GACCTTCGGCAGGCACCACAACTGCTGATAGATATTTTTCTGCGTGGCGAACTTGCCGCTGGTTTTATCCAGGAGCTCTTCCTGATGGCTCACCAAATCAATATTACTACCGCAACGTCCGGCAATCGGTTTTACCGCATAGCCGGTCTGCACCAGCTCATCGTTAACGGTAAAATCCGTGTCGAGCAAATAGCGATGATGTGGGAAGAGCGACCACAGGATGGGCAGGATCGCTTTGTTACCCGGGATCACCGTCCACAGCGGTTCAAACACCAACACTTCCGGGCGCAGTAATACATCAATCAGCCGGACTTCATTTTCCGGGTGCCCGGTACGAATAGGCACTGCGGCGTACTCCGTCTCGCTGACTTCGCGTATCTGCTCCATCGCCGTTTCCCACGCCCAGGTTTTCCAGACACAATTCACCAGCCGTCCGTCGCCATCAATCAACTGCCCGGCGTCATCCCAGCGCAACTCGCCCAGCCCGCGGAGAATTTTGCTCGCGAAGCCGGCCTGATGCAGCGCCTGCTGCATAAACTGCGCGTGATAGTCCTCCTCGATATCATCATCCTGCATGATATGGACGAAAGGACGCGCTTTACTGTGTTTCCAGGCGCCTGCCAGCTCGTTAATTAAGCCCTCTGCCGGGTTATGCCCTTTACCGGTATAGCCCTGCTCAGCCCATTTTTCGAGAATTAATCCCGCTTCGGTATGGCATGATGCGGAATCGGCATTGTATTCATAGACTTTCAGCCCGCGTTCATCCATGCAGAAATCCATACGACCGGTGATCATATGGTGACGACGGCGCTGCCAGGAGAGACGCAGGCGCGGCCAAAGAATTTTGGGGATATCGAATAGCGCCAGCAGATTATCGTCTTTTAAAACTTTGTCCGTGGCGTGCAGGTACATCAAATGCAACTCATTGGTCGCTTTGATAAGCTCCTGTTCAGCGCTCTCGGTGATGGTAAAATACTGGTACGGGTCCTGATTGATAACGTGTCCGTTCGCCTGTACATAGGCTTTTTGTAACGGATCGCGCTCATCCAACCACTGACCGTCAAACTGACCTTTCTCTGGCAGTCTTGCGCCGCGAATCGCCAGCGACTGATTCGCGATGTCAGGCTGTGACAAACTGTATTGCGTGTCGTCGGTCTGGATCATCCAGCCTAAAATCGTCGTGTCATCAAAGGTGTCGCGCAGGGTGTAACACCCGTTTTCTACGACCATTTCCAGTTCGCGAGTCCACTGCTGCCCTGGCGGCAATGGCGTGTGGATAACGTTTTGCTCAGCAATACGAATTTTGTTATCCAGGAGTTGGGTGATAATCGCGACGTGCCCGGTTTCGTTAAACTCGCCGCCCTTTTGCCAGATGAGCAGCGCCCCGGCCTCCGGCGCGCGCGGCGAACCGTTCGGGAAGGCCTGCAAAGGCAAAATATTGTCATTCACGACCTCGCGCAGAAAACGCAGCGAGAAGATTTCCCAGGCCATGCCGACGTCAGTAAAAACAACGCCATAATTCAGAAAGAGAAAACGGCGGGCAAATTCCACGCACTGCCATTTATGCCCCATGTATTCATCGTCGATGTAGCTACGAAAAGCTGCGTCGTCGTCGTCCCACGGATCGAGGGAATTGTAATCTGAAGAGTAGATCGCTACGCCGCCGGGGGCGTAACCCAATAATGTCCCGAAGGGGGCATCCTGACTGGTGGTTCCTTTGCTCATGCACTTACCTCAAAACAAGACCGCCTGAGCAGCCTGGCGTGATTTCGCTCTGATTGTCTGCTCTGTGACACTAACCGGACAGAGGTCGACATAATCATACACCTCAATAAGGCACACTGAGGCCAGAAGGTTAAAATTTCACTCGCCGGAATGTCCCAATCGGTTAAATGTCCGGTTAGCAAGCTGCTACACTGCTTCAACACCACCACAGTGAAGGCAGGTCAATATGGCAGATAATACTTATCAACCCGCAAAAGTCTGGACGTGGGATAAATCCGGCGGCGGCGCGTTCGCTAACATTAATCGCCCGGTTTCCGGCCCGACGCACGACAAAACGCTGCCCGTCGGCAAACATCCGTTACAGCTCTATTCGCTGGGGACGCCTAACGGCCAGAAAGTGACCATTATGCTGGAAGAACTCCTGGCGCTGGGCGTGACTGGCGCCGAATATGACGCCTGGTTGATTCGCATCGGCGAGGGCGATCAGTTCTCCAGCGGCTTTGTTGACATCAATCCGAACTCAAAAATCCCGGCGCTGCGCGATAACTCACACAACCCGCCGATTCGGGTTTTTGAGTCGGGCGCAATTCTTGTTTATCTGGCGGATAAGTTTGGCCATTTCCTGCCGCAGGATCTGGCTAAGCGCACAGAAACCCTTAACTGGTTGTTCTGGCTACAGGGCGCGGCACCGTTCCTCGGCGGCGGTTTCGGTCATTTCTATCATTATGCGCCGGTAAAAATTGAGTACGCCATTAATCGCTTCACCATGGAAGCCAAGCGTCTGCTGGACGTGCTGGATAAGCAGTTAGCTCACCACCCGTATGTCGCGGGAGAAGAGTACACTATTGCCGATATGGCCATCTGGCCGTGGTTCGGTAACGTGGTGCTGGGGAATGTCTATGATGCAGCGGAGTTTCTGGATGCCGGAAGTTATCAAAACGTACAACGCTGGGCGAAACAGGTAGCCGAACGTCCGGCGGTAAAGCGGGGGCGCATTGTCAACCGGACCAACGGCCCATTGAACGAACAGCTTCACGAACGCCATGACGCCAGCGACTTCGAAAACCATACCGAAGATAAACGTCAAAGTTAAACCATAATGCCGGATGGGGTAGTAATGTCGTCATCCGGCATGGTATTCCCTGCTGACGCTTCGCTTATCAGTTCTGCGAGTGTGTCATATTCGGCACTTCACTAAACCCATGTTGCATGAGAATCAACCTCGCCCGTGCTGATAGTAAAAAGTCGGCAAGCGTTTTTCCCTGCTCGCTCAGGCAGGCAAAGCCATATTCAGCCACGGGATTATAAGGTTCCGGGATATCAACCACTCGCAGCGAATTAACCAGCCGTAGCCTGGGAGCATAGCTGGCATAGCCAATAAAGATATCGGTGTAATCATGATTGATGAGCCATTCCGCCGCCAGCCGACCCGCCGGTAACGGCAAAGTCTGCCTGCCGCCAACCAGCGCTACCGCGCGTTTTCGGACCGCTTCGCCCTCCTTGCCCATCCGCGAAAAAAGTTGCTGCGTATAATCGCCGGAAGGATCGCAACCTGCTGTTGAGGTGCCGATCCGCAGATCCCGCCGGGTTAACAGCGACAGCCAGTCCTCGCCTTCACGCATCGCCTGTGCCCGCACGCTCAGACACAAACGGTTCGTCGTAAAAGGCGCGACCCGCAGCGCCCGCCCGCTTTCCAGCAGCGCCTGCGGATGCGCCAGGTTCGCCGAAGCAAAAAAGTCGCACGCTTCGCCCGCTTCGATGCGTTCACGTAACAACCCCGCCGGACCGAAATCACATACCGCATCCGCCTGAAACGCCGCCATTAGCTGCGGCCAGACGACACGCAAGCTCCCCGCAGCCAGTATTCGCATCACTGTACGCCCTGATAGTCAGTACGGTAAAAACGTTGATACCAGTCGTTAGCGGCCTTTTGCATGTCAATATCGTGGAATTTTTCCGGATAGAGTTTTTTCGCCATCCACAGTTCGCCGATTCCCACCGCCTCCGGCATCGGATATCCCCAGGCTTTGGCATAATCCGGCATCAGGTAAACCCGATGATGCTTCACCGCGTCAATGACCTGCCACTGGGGATTGTGCAGGATCTCATTGACGACCTTTGGATAGCGATTCTGGACAAAGATCACCTGTGGATCCCAGGCGATCACCTGCTCCATTGTCACCTGCTTAAAGCCTTTCACCGAGGATGCCGCTACATTCAGCGCCCCCGCATGGGCCATCATCAGACCGGTATATTTACCGGAACCGTAGGTGGTTAGCTCCGGATTCGCCATATAGGCGCGAACCCGCTCATTTTCAGGAACCGACTGCAAACGGTCGCTGACCATTTTGCGACCTTTATCCATCGCCTCAATCAGCGCTTTCGCCTCCTGCGGTTTATTGACGATATCGCCAATCAGCGTTATTCCTTCACGCAGCCCGCGGTTGTAAGCCTGCTCTTCATCGGCCAGGGTCGGGTTCATTTTAGCCTGCTCGCCAGCAACATCATGGCGCAGCGAAATCGCCACCACCGGAATGCCAAGACGGCTGATCTTGTCGATCATCTCCTGTGGAGCGTAATTCGTGACAAACACCACCTGCGGGCGCAGCGCCACCAGTTTTTCAGGATCAACGTGCGTTAGATCGCCCAGCGAGGCTTTTTGCGCCAGTTCCGGTGCCAGACGCGCATAGCCGTCGCCTAATTGCTGTTTCCAGTTCGCCATGACCCCAACGATTTTGTCAGTGGCATTCATCTGTACAAGGAGATTGAGCGTTTGATGCTGGAGCACCACCACTCTGTCGACGGTGTCGGGAACCGTGACCTGGCGGCCAAGTTGATCGGTAAAAGTACGTGCCGCCTGTGACATTAACGGCCAGCAAAAAAGCAACGCCAGCAGAGAGAGCTGGCGCAAAAATTTATTCATAGGTTTCGCCCCATAATCGATATATAAATAATTATACAACGATTATAGAGCGATATAACAGAGGTGATTAAGGGATCACGCGCTGGTGATGTCGTACTCCATGCGGCGCAGCGCATCTAACGTGGCTTTCGCTTCGTCTTCGTCAATGATGCTCATCGCAAAGCCAACGTGTACCAATACCCATTGCCCTATTAGCTCGGCTGGCTTACCTTCACAAATCAGAGCAATATTGACATCACGTTTGATGCCACACACTTCCACCTGCGCAAGCTGGTGAATATCATCTCCGACGGCCAGCACCTGACCGGGGACGCCAATACACATAATTAACCACCTGAAATAAAATGCGGGTTATTCGACCTCAATACTTTTTACTTTCAACGAATCGCCGGTATCCACCCGCAGGCGATCGCCATGACAATGCGGACATTGCGCGTCATGCCTGAGAATTTCCACCACCTGACTGCAATCCCAGCACCAGGCCTGGGCCGGTCTGTAGTCGATGTGCAATTCGCACCCTTGCGCTAAAGTCCCCTGGCAGGCGATGTCAAAGCTGAAACGAACCGCGCGCTCTTCAACGCACGAAAGCGCGCCTATCTCCAGCCATACGCCGGTGACGCGCGCCACGCCGTGCTGTTCTGCCTGCTGCTGAATAATTTCAACGGCGCTTTGGCAAAGAGACAGCTCATGCATTCTCACAGCTCCGACGGCCAAACAGCAACGCGCGCCGGCTTGTCTGCGGCGCATCAGGATTGCTTACCGGCAGGGATAACAGCATCCGCGCGCAGTCATCCGCCAGCCGGACGCCCTCTTCCGGCGACAGGCTACGGGAAAGCGGCGACATCAACGAGCAGGCAAGATATTGCGAAACGCCTTCCAGTTCGCCAACGGTAAAGGTCATCGTGCCATAAGGCAGTTGCAGACCGAGTTTTTCACCGACGGTACGCCCGGGCCAGATCTGGTCCGGGCCAGGGAAGATTAATGCGCTTAACATCCACGGCGTAATTACCGTGCCCGTCCATTGTCCTTCAAACAACGTAAAATCAGAGACATGCACAGGCATAGTCGGATGCAGAAACGAAAGATCGTGCATCGAACGATGGGCTATCTCTTCAAATGCCGCCTGAACCCGGGCGACGGGCGCCGTGTCGAATCCGGAAAACGTTTCAGACATGCGCCGTCTCCTTAGGAATTGCTTCGACGCCGGATTCACGCAGCGCAGCAAGAACCTGCTCAAGCGCAGGTTCAATCATCGCCTCGACGGTTGGCGTTAAGCCGATGTGCGGTTCCAGCGACTGTGGAATAACGCCGACCAGGGTCAGTTTCTTCGGAAACTCGCCGGTAAAGCGGAGGGCCGACAATACGTCGGCCAGTCCAAGCTGATGGGGGGAGATTTTGTTGGTGAACAACGCCGGAACTTCATCGTCGCGCAGTACCATAATGGTTCCCGGCGCGTTCTTTTTCGACACGATGGCGTCGGCAATGATCAAATGATCCCGATTCGCCATATCGCCAAGAAGTTCCATTCCCGCCGTACCGCCATCCAGAATCTCAACGAAATCCGGCAGGGTGTATCGTTGCTCTAACGCTTCAACAATACGCACCCCGATGGCTTCATCGGTCAGCAAAATATTGCCGACCCCTAAGACTAATATCCGCATTACAAAACCTTCACCGAGACCACTTCATTGCCATCGGCGTCCACCACGTGTACCGCGCACGCCATGCAAGGGTCGAAGGAGTGGATGGTACGTACCACTTCCAGCGGCTTCGCCGGATCGGCGATCGGCGTACCGACCAGCGACTGTTCGTACGGCCCCACGTCATCGTTGAAGTTACGCGGACCTGAGTTCCAGGTCGATGGCACCACTGCCTGATAGTTACTGATAATACCGTCTTTAATCACCATCCAGTGAGACAGCATACCGCGCGGCGCCTCCAGGAAGCCCACGCCTTTGAACTCGCCCGTCGCCGGAATGTTCGGCTTCACAAACGTGGTGTAATCGCCTTTGCCGATATTTACAATCAGCGCGTTGTATTGATCCTGCAATACGTTTTGCAGTTCACAACAGTGAACGGTACGCCCGATGATACGACCCAGCGTAGAGTGAAGTTGCGCCATTTCCAGCGTTTTGCCGGTCAGCTTCTGATAAAGCGCAATGATTTCATTGAGCTTGGTCTGGGTGGATTCACGACCTGCAGCCAGTTTACACAGCATGTTCGCCAGCGGCCCGACTTCGACGGTTTTGCCGTAGAATGTCGGCGACTTGACCCATGAGTATTTACCGTCATCCGACCAACCGTCGTAAGCCGGAATCGTGGTGCCTTCCCACGGTGCCTGCGGCGCTTCATCTTTATACCAGGCGTGCTTCGCGCTCTCCTGAATACCTTTAATCAGGAACTCGTCGGAGTGAGAGGTGATCGGACGGTATGTCGACAGATCGGCATTGGTAATGTAACCGCCCGGGAACAGGAAACTGCCGTTTTTACCGTCGGTCGGGAATTCCGGCGCGCTCAGGTAGTTCACCGCGCCTTTGCCGCGCTCCAGCCATTCCGGATAGTAGGCCGCGATGACTGCGGTATCCACTTTATACACCTGCTCGACAAAATCGCTCAGCTTATCGATAAACGATTTGATGTACATCAGGCGTTCAAGGTTCAACGTACCGATGCTGTCGAGATTGATCGGGTTCGCCACCCCACCGACCGCCAGGTTCTGGATATGCGGCGATTTACCGCCCAGCAACGCCACCACGCGGTTAGCGTCACGCTGACATTCCAGCGCCTGCAGATAGTGGGCGACCGCAATCAGGTTGACCTCCGGCGGTAACTGCATTGCCGGGTGCCCCCAGTAGCCATTGGCGAAAATACCTAGCTGACCGCTGGCGACAAGATCCTTGATCTTGTTCTGAACTTTCGTGAACTCTTGCGCGCTGTTCAGGTGCCAGCTCGACACGCCATCCAGCATCGCGGAGGCTTTTTCCGGATCGGCTTTCAGCGCAGAGGTAATGTCCACCCAGTCCAGCGCAGAGAGCTGGTAGAAATGGACAATGTGGTCATGGGTGGTATGCGCCGCCAGAATAATATTACGGATATACTGCGCGTTGACGGGAACATCAATATTCAGCGCGCTTTCCGCCGCACGAACGGAGGAGATCGCGTGAGTTGTCGTACAAACGCCGCAAATACGTTGCACAATCATCCACGCATCGCGCGGATCGCGGTTCTTCACGATCTCTTCCATACCGCGCCACATGGTGCCGGACGCCCATGCTTTGGATACGACGCCGTTCTCAATTTCGCAGTCAATGCGTAAATGACCCTCAATACGGGTTACCGGATCAATAGTAATTCTCTGGCTCATGCTTTGCTCGCCTCATGACGATTATGATCGTTTTGTTTTAAAGGAGGAAGTATCGGCAGTAGACGAATGAGTACGATGTATGCACAAATCTCAATGGCCACAAAACCAATAGAAATCAACAATTCTTCCCAGGTTGGGAAGTAGTGGTAGCCGCCACCCGGGTTGAATGCCACCAGCGAATAGGTCAGACGCCACGTCGCGCAGCCCAACAGCGCGCTCAGCGCCGACAGGTACAGCATACGAGAGTCATTACGCAGTTTCGCCACACGCAGCACCACTAACGGGAAGACCATCAGGACGACTTCAATCCAGAACATAGCGGAGTAAAAATCGCCGGCAAACGCATAGGACAGCTTGTCGCGATAAATCAGTTCGCCAAAGCGCAGGACGACGAAAATCGCCAGCAGCACGCTGATGGTATTCGTCAGCTTAACAAACAAATTTTTCTCATCCGGACCGTTTCCTTTCAGGCCTGCCTGAACCAGCGAACCCTCAAATATGACAATGGAGAAGCCCATGATAAACGCGGTCAGAACCGAGAACAGCGGCAGCATTTCATAGCTTTGCCATAGCGGATGTACTTTATAGCCCGCCGAGATCATCAATGACCCCATTGAGGACTGGTGCATCGTCGGCAGCAGCGCGCCCAGCGCGATAATAAAGAACATCACCTTATTCAGACGCTTGAGCGACACTTTCCAGCCCAGACGTTCAAACAGGGCAGGCGCAAACTCCAGCGCCATCACGCCGATGTAGATGGTCATACAGACCGCCGTCTCAAACAGTACCGAGTTCACGTTGAAGTGACCTGGAATGTAGAAGTACGGCAGGTTCCAGTAACGACCGACGTCGATAGTGATCGACAGGCCGCCCAGCGAGTAACCAAACAAGCTTGCCAGCAACGCCGGGCGCACCAACGGATGGTATTGCCCACGGTTAAAGACATACACCGCCCATGCCAACGCCCAACCGCCGCAGGCAAAGCCGGTGCCGATCAACAGGTCAAAGGCAATCCAGACGCCCCACGGGAAACCGCCGTTCAGGTCGGAAACGGAGCCCAACCCGAAGACCAGACGCTTCACGATAAGGAGCATACACAGGACGATTAACGGTCCAAAAATAATGACCGGTTTACTGATGATTTTTCCGCCCAGCGGTTTTGGATCATGACTCATGATCGTCTCCTCCATCGTGATGGTCGTTTTTGCTATTACGACGAACCAGCACGGTTAAGCCCGCCAGCGCAGCCAGGGGTAGTATCATGCCTTTATAAAGCGTGTGTTGAACATGCTCGGAGCGCGCTCCGGTTGAAAGGTCATCCAGCTTCGGCAGATCCAGATCTTCATAAGGAACGCCTGTCAGCACCAGCACCTGAGTACCACCGCCCTCTTTTTCACCGTAGAGGTGTGGGTAGTATTTAGGCACCGTATGCAGATAGGTGTCGTCCGTTTTCAACGTCTGGCGCGGATAGTGATATTCACTGCCTGGTTTGAGGGCCAGACGTTTTTTCGCTTCCGCCATCAGCTCTTCACGAGTACCGAAAATGACGGCCCCTGCCGGACAAACTTCCACGCACCCAGGCAAACCGCCTTTATCCAGACGCTCAACGCCTTTCTGGTTACACAACTCACACTTGTGAAGCGCGCCAAACGGGTTGTTGTAGTCGTACTTAGGTACGTTGTACGGACAGGCGACCATACAGTAACGGCAGCCGGTGCAGACATCTTTGTCATAGTGGACGATGCCGGTTTTCGGATCTTTTTTCAGCGCCGACACCGGACAAACGGAAACGCAGTTAGGATCGACGCAGTGCATACACTGTTTCTTGATGTAGGCATAGCCGTTCTCTTCCTGATCTTTGTTCACGCCCGTGCCGCTACGCCATACCTGGATAATGTTATTGGTATACGGCGACAGTTTGTCGTTGTTCGACCAGGTCTGCTCCCCTTCCGGGTTACGCGCCGGGAAGTTGATATCCTGACACTTTGTGACGCAGGCCTGACAGCCCACGCACAGAGTGGAGTCATACAGCATGCCCAGCGAACCTGGAATCGGCGGACGGTTTTCTGCAGCCGCATGGCTGACAGACGGCGCGGCGCCCAACAGCAATGCTCCACCGGAGGCTGCTTTAATAAAGTCACGTCTGTTCACGGTTATTCTCCCCGTGAGTCAGCGTTATCTTTCTTTTGCTGACGCCCCAGTTCACGTACCGCCATCACGCTGACGCCGGCAACCAGACCGACTACGCCGCCAAGCAGACCGACAGCGCCCGCAGAGATATTGCCGCCTTCTTTCATATTGACGTCAGGTTTCTCTGAACGCGGAGTTTGGTTTTCGACATGAGCAAGCTGGTGAATACCCTTATGGAAGCCGATACCTTCTTCATTACAGCCATAGCAAGGATGACCGATCGCCACTGGCCAGACGCCGCCAACGTCGCAGAACTGTAGCGTAGAACAGTTGCCCCAGGTTTCCGGCCCTTTACAGCCAAGATGGTAGAGACACCAGCCCTGACGGTGGCCTTCGTCGCCAAATTCTTTGGCAAAACGGCCTGCGTCGAAGTGTGGACGACGTTCGCAATGCTCATGAATCAGACGGCCATAGGCAAAGGTTGGACGATTTTTCGCATCCAGCTTCGGCGGCGTGCCGTAAGTGATGATATGCGCGACGGTCGCCAGGAAGTTATGCGGGTTTGGCGGACAACCTGGAATATTGATAACCGTTTTGCCCGGTAAGACTTCCTGCAGACTGACAGCGCCGGTTGGGTTTACGCCAGCCGCAGCAACGCCGCCCCATGCCGAGCAGGAACCGATAGCGATAATCGCGGCTGCGCCGTCAGCGGCTTTGCGGATGTGATCCACGATCGGCTCGCCGGCAACCATGCAGTAGATACCGTTATCTTTTAGTGGGATAGAACCATCCACCACCAGAACATATTGCCCTTTATACTTCTCCAGAGCGTTATGTTTGTTTTCTTCGACCTGGTGACCGAATGCGGCGGAAAGTACCTCGTGGTATTCCAGAGAGATGGTCTCCAGAACGAGGTTTTCAACGGTTGGGTGTGTAGCACGAAGCAGTGATTCGGTACAACCGGTACACTCCTGAGCGCCAATCCAGATAACGGGCGGACGCTGTGGATTGGATACCGATTCTGCCATTTCTGCGGCGGCTTTGCTACTGAGCCCCATAGTAGCGGCCAGTGCTGCACAAAGCTTCATGAAATCACGACGGTTAATGCCGTGAGAAGTGATGAGAGTATTATCTCCAGTCATTTTATAGTTATTCCGTTACGAAGACCTGGCTTTTATTTTGCACTGTTCGCGAAGAAGTTATTGCGATCGGTACGCCATTTACCACACTTTTTTTATGGTTATGTGCGCCATAATACTTCGACGGAACAGTAAAACGAAGGGAAGAGGCGATAGTGTAATTAATTAAAGCAAGATAATACCCCTGTTGGATCAACCTTCGAGTCGATAACCGGCCATAAAGAAGCGAACCGCCATCCCGGAATGATTCTCTTTAAAGAAATCCATCACCATTTCTTTATCCAGACCATAGCGACGCGTCAGAATTCCGGCCTCCCACGCGCTAAGTTGACGATCGCCGGTCTTTTCGAACATACGGTGTGTAAAACCCAATACAAAGCCACGTTTATACTCAGAACAGAAATTCACCGCATGATGCGCGCTATATGCATATGGCGCGTTCAACCCGGCCATTAACCCTTTCCCAAAATGATTATTCATCTGACCTCCTTAGTCGCTATATAATAAATTATATAGCGACTGGTTAAATGAAGGCCAGCGCATTACGCGCTTTTTTGCTTCACATCAGAAGGAAACCCATTCATCAGTAGACTGTGCAGGAGCCGACGCCATTCTCTGAACGCCAGGCGCCGCTTTCGCCGTTACGCGTTGTTGCGGCTCACTAGCGGAAAGCCGGAACTGCTGTACGGAGCGTTGCAAATCCTCCGTCTGCCGTTCCAGCGCCGCCGCCGCCGCGGAAACCTGCTCAACCAGCGCGGCGTTTTGTTGCGTAACGCTATCCATTTGCGTGATCGCCACGCCAACCTGAGAGATACCTTTACTCTGCTCTTCGGAGGCGGACGCGATCTGTTTCATAATCGTCGTCACTTCCGTGACGCCGCGCAGGATGGCGTCCATCGTCGCGCCGGTCTCCTGGACCAACTGCGCGCCCTGCGCTACGCGACGTACCGATTCGCCAATTAAGGCTTCAATTTCTTTCGCCGCCCCCGCGCTGCGGCTAGCCAGGTTACGTACCTCACCGGCGACCACCGCGAAGCCGCGTCCCTGCTCGCCCGCTCTGGCCGCTTCTACCGCTGCGTTCAAGGCCAGAATATTGGTCTGGAAAGCAATACTATTAATCACGGTAGTAATTTCGGCGATCTGCTGCGAACTGGCGGAAATACCGTTCATTGTTTCTACCACATCGGAAACCAGTTCACCGCCTTTTCCTGCCGTTAGCGAGGCGGCATCCGCAAGCTGACTCGCCTGGCGGGCGTGTTCGGCGTTCATTTTCACCGTTGCGGTAAGCTGTTCCATGCTGGCGGCAGTTTCTTCCAGCGCGGCGGCCTGTTCTTCCGTTCGGGAAGAGAGATCGTTATTACCGGTAGAAATTTCCGTCGCGCCGCGCCAGATATTGTCGCTTCCGGCGCGGATCGTACTCACGGCTTCGCGTAAACTGTCCTGCATCGCGCGCAGTAGCGGCACCAACCGGCCTACGCAGTTACGCCCCAACGCTTCAATCGGCTGGCTAAGATCGCCTTGCGCGATACGCTGAAACTGCTGACGGATGCGCTCCAGCGGTTTCACCATCATTGCAACCAGATAGCGATCGGTAAAAATCAGGATAGCAATGCCCAGAATCACCGCCGTGATAAGCAGGATGCGGATGGTATAGGTTTTACCATCGACCATCACACGTGTGTTATCCAGCATGGCGCCAGCTTCATGACTAAACCGTTCCGCGCTGGCGCCGAACGCGCGACTGAGTGCGGGCGTGACCGTACTGGCATGTTCGCTCCAGGCGGTCAGCGATCCTTGCTGCGCCAGTTGCATTTGAGGAACGACGCCTTTCTCCAGCAAGGCCTGCCAGTTGGACAACACCTCCCTTGAGATATCAGGGTTCATCGGCCCTGGCGATAGCGCTTTCATCTCCTCCAGCTTCTGACGCATATTCTCGAGCGACTGCCGGGCGGGCGCAAAATCGGGCGTGCCGCCGCCGATTTTTACATCCATCGCGCGGCTAAGGCGGGTAACAAAGCGGAAATATTGATCGTTACCCTGGCTTAGCACCGTCATTTGCCGCACAAGATGCCGGTCAATATCATTTCCTTCCGAAACTTCGGATAAAGCATGGACGCTGTATAACCCCACCCCCGACCAGAGTAGACAAAAAAGTCCCAGTATCGTCAGCATGACCATACGAATAGTAAAGTTTTGCAGCAAACGCATATGAATTTCCTTGCTGAATATAAGAGATTAGTCATCAGATGATGACGCACTCTCGTTATCGGCAAGGCGCGGAGAATATATAATGCATTCTCCATTTTTTTACAGTTATCGCCGTTCACGTACCCGTAGATGTTATATATCTGTGAACGCAGAGAAAATCTTTCAGTCTTATTACTGAGTAAATGAATAGATGTAGTAAAAATATTGCGTAAGACTGCAGGGAGACGGTTATCTACCGCTAAAGAAGCGCTGTTTTACAGCCGGGCTCAGCGTCCTTTGCCCGGCTGCCCCGCCGTTGACGGCGGCTCAATGGTTATGCCGCGTCAATCTGTCCAGATAGCCCATCACGAATGCCGACAGGACAAAGGTCAGATGAATGATGACATACCACATTAATTTGTTATCCGGGACGTTTTTCGCGTCCATAAACACGCGTAACAGGTGAATGGAAGAGATAGCGACTATCGATGCCGCCACCTTATTTTTTAGCGAAGTCGCATCCATTTTCCCCAGCCAGTTCAGCTTCTCCTTGCCCGCAGAGATATCCAGCTGAGAGACAAAATTCTCATACCCGGAGAACATGACCATTACCAGCAATCCGCCAACCAGCGTCATATCAACCAGCGATAACAGCACCAGGATCAGATCGGCCTCCGCCAGGGCAAAAACGTTCGGCAGAACGTGTAGAATTTCCTGGAAAAATTTTAGCGCTAAAGCGATCAGCGCCAAAGAGAGGCCAAAATACACTGGCGCGAGCAGCCAGCGAGACGCATACATTACATTTTCAAGAAAGCGTTCCATAGGGACCTGTCAGGTAACTAAAATCAGCAACAGTATATCTCAACCATGCAACATCAGATCAACATGCCAGTTAAATCTCATCCGGTTTAACCTGTGGACGCTGATATTCCGGCCATACCAGCGCGACCAATGCCGGGTAGGCCTCAAGACTGAACTCCCGAAAACACTGACGTAAATTCAGGACGTCCAAATCCGAATACGGCACCTTTTCTCCGTTCAGACAACGCTTCTTAATATTGTCGTAATACTTATAAACGGCAGAGTTAAGGTCGCTGCAACGACGCTGTGCGTCAAATAATCCAGGCGTTTCATTCAACTCAGTCATTGTCATTCGTTTTATCGTTGCATGAAGGAAATCGATATATTCATGGTTAACGCGCCAGTACCATACCGGCGTTATCGAATTCATTAATACTGAGAAATGATCTTCGCCCTCTTCCTTTGTCATGGGTTCAGTTTGATTTAAATTTACGATTTTTCCACCAGGACGTTTTTTATTAACCTCCCACATCAGGAAGAGTATCGCGCCGGTCAGTAATAGCAATATAATAACAGAATAAAAAATACTGTTCATAGCAGGCTCCATTTTTTTTGATTTTAAAATTACACCATGTTATTGTCAACGAAACCTACACTATTAAAAATAGTATACCACTGATCGTAAAGGATATTTAGTCATGCTTCCTGAGCATCTGGTTTCCTCTCATTTTCGCCTGTCATCGCCGCCCCCTGAAGCCACAGAAAACAGTAAAAATTTGCCTAAGGGAAAGACAAAACTCAGCGATTACGAGCCCGATATTTTAATTAGCGCTAACGCTGCCGGGCAACACAGAAACGTATTATTTGAAGAACGCGACCGTCATATTAAAGAACGTCTGTATTGTGTGGCTAAAATTGAAACGTTTGCCCGCCTGATAAACGCACTACAGGCAGAAGGCGATATTGATGCCCAAATGCTAAGTAAAATACTGGCGGATAAAACCGCAATGATAAATGAAAAAGGCAATGCCATTTGGCTTAATTTAATCACTCGCGAAACCAATATGCCGCTATTTTATTCACTGGAAGATAAAGATGAAAGAAGTTGAAGACAATAACGTTTATTTGGCTTTAGACAACCATAAAAGTGATGAATTTATCTTAAAGCAAAATCTTGCAGCGCTAATCGCCAGTAAAAATGCCACCCTGGAAAAGGTAACGCAGGAGGTGGTATCCATACCGGCGGCGTTAGTACGCCTGAAGTGGCAAAACCGACGGGAGATGTATGCGTTACAGGTCAAAGAGGAGATTTATGGCGCGACCATCAATGCCATTATCGAGCAGCATCCTGAATTACGAGACAAAATTATGTCTCGTCTTGAAAGTGACTGGCAGCATCTGCTGGCTCGCGAGACGGCAACCTTACGTCTGACGCGTAAGCTTTCCGATGGCGACTACCGGACGCGCAACGTCACCACCGTCGCACGGCAAGAAAAATAACCTTCATGGCTAGTTAACTCTGTTGTGAATACGGGCGAAGCATAAGGATCGTTCTGATTCTCCCTCTTACGGTAGTAAAAGTGTCTACGCTTAAAGGGTGTTCAACCTGAAGGGAGAAGCTCAATGTCTCATCTATACGACCCTACCACGCAGTATTACACCGGCGAGTATCCTAAGCAAAAACAGCCGGCGCCCGGCGTCCAGGCGAAAATGACGCCTGTTCCTGACTGTGGTGAAAAAAGTTATGTCGGCAGTGGTCGCCTTAAAGATCGTAAGGCGCTGGTGACAGGGGGCGACTCCGGGATTGGGCGCGCTGCCGCTATCGCTTACGCGCGTGAAGGCGCAGATGTCGCGATCAACTATCTGCCAGCGGAAGAAGAGGACGCCCAGCAGGTTAAAGCGCTGATTGAGGAGTGCGGCCGTAAAGCGGTGTTATTGCCAGGCGATCTTAGCGACGAATCTTTCGCCCGTTCGCTGGTCCATAAGGCGCGTGAAGCGCTGGGCGGGCTGGACATTCTGGCGCTGGTGGCCGGTAAACAGACGGCAATCCCGGAGATAAAAGATCTGACCAGCGAGCAATTTCAGCAAACCTTCGCCGTTAACGTTTTTGCCCTGTTCTGGATAACCCAGGAAGCAATTCCGCTGCTGCCAAAAGGCGCCAGTATTATCACGACGTCGTCTATCCAGGCGTATCAGCCCAGTCCGCACCTGCTGGATTATGCGGCAACCAAGGCGGCAATCCTCAATTACAGCCGTGGCCTGGCGAAACAGGTGGCGGAAAAAGGAATTCGTGTGAATATTGTCGCGCCTGGCCCTATCTGGACAGCGCTGCAAATTTCCGGCGGTCAAACCCAGGATAAAATTCCGCAGTTTGGTCAGCAGACGCCAATGAAGCGGGCCGGCCAACCGGCAGAGCTGGCGCCGGTGTATGTCTATCTGGCAAGCCAGGAATCCAGTTACGTTACCGCAGAAGTGCACGGCGTGTGCGGCGGGGAGCATTTAGGCTAACGCATGAAGTCGATTAAGATGGCGCACTTCTGTTAAGCAAGGCGCCATCTTAGGCAATAAAAAAGCCGGGTGGCGACTTCGCCTTACCCGGCCTACAGCGTCAGCAGAATACTTATTTCGCTTTCGCGGTCTCTTCGCCGACCAGACCAATCTTGAGATAGCCCGCCTGATGCAGCATATCCATCACTTTCATCAGGGTTTCATACTCTACGGTTTTATCCGCGCGGAAGAAAATCGTAGTATCCTTTTTCCCTTCCGTCAGGGCCGTTAGCTCGGCAATCATCGTATCATCCGTCACCGGATCGTTACCGATAAACATGGTGTTATCCGCTTTCACCGACAGATAAACCGGTTTTTCCGGGCGCGGCTGTGGCGTACTGGTAGAAGCGGGCAGATTTACCTTGAC
Source organism: Salmonella sp. SAL04196 (assembly GCF_046550835.1). Classification (NCBI taxonomy): domain Bacteria; kingdom Pseudomonadati; phylum Pseudomonadota; class Gammaproteobacteria; order Enterobacterales; family Enterobacteriaceae; genus Salmonella; species Salmonella sp. SAL04196. The sequence goes on along the minus strand of NZ_JBGDXE010000002.1, from coordinate 167,242 downwards.
GTCCACCGTCGCCAGCGGCGCAGCCACCATAAAGATAATCAGCAGAACCAACATGACATCGATAAACGGCGTCACGTTGATTTCATGCATTTCGCCGTTGTCATCCAGGTTCTCGTTAAGACGCATTGCCATGACGCATTACCCTACCCGTAATTTCTGCGCGGCGCGTACCGGCTGCGCACTGGCGCTCGCATTCAGATCGAGATCGCGGCTTTGCAGCAGCAATACCTGCGCCGCCACGTCGCCCAGCGTCGCTTTGTAACTGCCTATCTGACGTGCGAAGATGTTGTAAATGACAACCGCCGGGATCGCGGCCACCAGCCCAATCGCCGTCGCCAGCAGCGCTTCCGCAATACCAGGAGCGACCACCGCCAGGTTGGTGGTCTGCGTTTGCGCAATACCGATGAAGCTATTCATAATGCCCCATACGGTGCCAAACAACCCGACGAAGGGGGAAATGGCGCCGATCGTCGCCAGATAACCGTTGCCTCGTCCCATGTAGCGGCCAACTGCTGCGACGCGACGTTCCAGACGGAAGCCGGTACGTTCTTTAATCCCTTCGTTATCTTCGCTGCCCTGAGAGAGTTCCAGTTCATTCTGCGCTTCATTGATGAGCTGTGCGCTGAGACTTTTTGCACTGAAACCTGCCGCAATGTCGGAAGCCTGATCTAAAGAGCGCGCATCGGCTAATTGCAGTTGTTCACGCTTTAAGCGGCGCTTTTGAGTGAAAAATTCAACACTTTTACTGAAGAAGATAGCCCAGGTGACGACTGACGCCAGAATCAGACCAATCATCACGCACTTCACGACAATATCGGCGTGCTGATACATACCCCAGACGGAGAGATCCGTCTGCATCAAATTATTACCCACTCTGTATCTCCAGGACGCAAATCACAAAATCTGAGCATAATAATATCAAAACGGCGTCGAATTGATAGTCGTTCTCATTACTATTTACATACTGCCGCACCTTTACTGCTTTTTCTTTGCGCTTACGCATTAAAAAAGCCACCTGTTTTTATTTTGGCAAAATTTTCATCTGTATCACACGTCGCCAGGGTGCAGATGGTTATATTCATGCTAGTTTAGACATCCAGACGGTTAAAATCAGGAAACGCAACATGACGGATAAACAGTTGGATACCAAACTGGTAAACGCAGGACGCAGCAAAAAATACACGCTTGGCTCAGTGAATAGTGTGATTCAACGCGCTTCTTCACTGGTGTTTGACACCGTCGAGGCCAAAAAACACGCTACCCGCAATCGCGCCAACGGCGAATTATTTTACGGACGCCGGGGAACGCTGACCCACTTTTCGCTCCAGGAAGCCATGTGTGAACTGGAAGGCGGCGCCGGATGCGCGCTCTTCCCGTGCGGCGCGGCGGCGGTCGCCAACACCATTCTGGCATTCGTTGAGCAGGGCGACCACATCCTGATGACCAACACAGCCTATGAACCCAGCCAGGATTTCTGCAGCAAAATTCTCGGCAAACTGGGCGTGACGACAAGCTGGTTCGACCCGCTCATCGGCGCTGATATCACGCAACATATTCAGCCGAACACGAAAGTCGTATTTCTGGAATCCCCCGGTTCTATTACCATGGAGGTACATGATATTCCGACCATTGTCAGTGCGGTCAGACGCGTCGCGCCAGAAGCCGTCATCATGATTGATAATACCTGGGCGGCTGGCGTTCTGTTCAAAGCTCTGGAGTTCGATATTGATATCTCTATCCAGGCGGGCACTAAGTATCTGATTGGTCATTCTGATGCGATGGTCGGTACTGCCGTTGCAAATGCGCGTTGCTGGGAACAATTGCGGGAAAACGCCTATCTGATGGGGCAAATGCTCGACGCCGACACGGCTTATATGACCAGCCGCGGTTTGCGCACGCTCGGCGTCCGACTGCGCCAGCATCAAGAAAGCAGCCTCAAAATCGCCGCATGGCTGGCGAACCATCCTCAGGTCGCGCGCGTTAATCATCCGGCCCTGCCGGGTAGCAAAGGTCATGCGTTCTGGAAACGAGACTTTACAGGCAGCAGCGGTCTGTTCTCCTTTGTGCTCAATAAAAAGCTGACCGAGGCAGAATTATCAGCCTATCTGGATAACTTTTCGCTGTTCAGTATGGCCTACTCCTGGGGAGGCTACGAATCGCTGATTATTGCTAATCAGCCGGAACAGATCGCCGCGATTCGTCCCGCAGGCGGCGTAGATTTTACCGGTACGCTGGTTCGGGTGCATATTGGTTTAGAGAGTGTTGATGATTTGATCGCTGATTTAGCCGCCGGCTTCGCCAGAATTGTGTAAAGTTGCCGGGGATGGACATATATGCAGACAATTTCCGTGGAAAAGTCTGCGTTTGTTGCGTCCGGGATCAAGGCATCCCGGACGATTCAGGAGTACAATAGGCAGATAAAAGCGTAAATGCTGTTCCACAGGAAAGTTCATGGCTGTCATTCAAGATATTATCGCTGCGCTCTGGCAACATGATTTTGCCGCGCTGGCGAATCCACACGTTGTTAGCGTCGTCTACTTTGTCATGTTCGCCACGCTATTTTTAGAAAACGGTCTGCTGCCAGCGTCATTCTTACCCGGCGATAGTCTGCTACTACTGGCAGGCGCGTTGATCGCCCAGGATGTGATGCATTTTTTGCCGACGATTGGCATTCTCACCGCCGCGGCCAGTCTCGGCTGCTGGCTAAGTTATATCCAGGGACGCTGGCTCGGTAATACGCGTACCGTCAAAGGCTGGCTGGCGCAGCTTCCGGCAAAATATCATCAGCGCGCCACCTGCATGTTTGACCGTCACGGTTTGTTAGCGTTGCTTGCCGGGCGCTTTCTGGCGTTTGTCCGCACTCTGCTGCCAACAATGGCGGGTATTTCCGGCCTGTCCAACCGCCGGTTTCAGTTTTTTAACTGGTTAAGCGGCCTGCTGTGGGTGACTGTCGTGACCAGCTTCGGCTACGCGCTCAGTATGATCCCGTTTGTTAAGCGCCATGAAGACCAGGTAATGACATTTTTAATGATCCTTCCCGTCGCGCTACTGGTCGCCGGGCTGTTAGGTACGCTGGTCGTGGTGATTAAAAAGAAATACTGTAACGCCTGACGTATCCATAATCGGCCAGGATGGCCCGGTTACGCTTCGTTGCCCCGTGGCGGGATGCCCCACTTAGCTCCCTTGCATTGTCCGCATTCTTGCCGCATCTTCGCCCGGCGTAACGCCAAAATAACGTTTAAACTCCCGGCTAAACTGCGATGCGCTCTCATAGCCGACCCGCATCGCCGCGGCGCTGGCCTTCATACCGTCGTGAATCATCATCATCCGCGCTTTATGCAGTCGGTAGCTTTTTAAATACTGCAACGGCGAGGTGCTGGTGACCGCCTTAAAATTATGGTGAAACGCCGACACGCTCATGTTCGCTTCTGCCGCCAGTTGCTCAACATTCAGGTTCTCGGTGTATTTCATTTCGATCTGTTTAAGTACGCGACTGATCAGGCTAAAGTGCGTCTGGCGACTAACCAGTGCAAGCAGCGCCCCGCCGCGCGGTCCCATCAGCACATGATAAAGAATTTCGCGAATAATCTGTTTTCCCAGAATCCGCGCATCCAGCGGGCGCTCCATCACATCCAGCAATCTTTCCACCGCGCATAAAATCTCGTCCGACAGCGTGGCGGAGTTAATCCCACTGGCCGCCATCGGCAACTGGAAACGCTCATCTTCGCCAATGTCCATGAGCAACTCTTGCAGTTGCAGCACATCAATGTCGAGCCGAATACCGGCCAGCGGTACCTCGGGCGTCGCCCAGGTCTCGCATTCAAAAGGGAGCGGCACGGTCAGTAAGAGATATTCATTAGCGTCATAACGAAACTTGCGCTTGTTAATATAGCCAATTTTATGACCGGAAAAGAGAAATATGATGCCAGGCTGATACATGACCGGCGTGCGCGGCCCCGGTTCAACACCATACAACAGACGAATGCCCGCCAGCTGCTCGCTGATTATTTTATCATTATTTTTTAAATGATTAATTTTATCAGCCAACTGTAAGCAAATTGCTTCACGATTCATAACGCGCCATTTTTTCATCAAATCCACTCCGCTGGATTGTGCGCATTTTTAGCGATTTTCTCCAGCATTCTGGAGAAATAGGCAAAACATTGGCAGAAATGTGCATTGAGAGACATCCCTCACAAGACCACAATGATGGCCATCAGGCAGACAGCCGCCTGCCCTCTTTTTACCCACATAAGGGAATGAGCAATGAACAATTTCAAATTACATACCCCTACCCGCATTCTGTTTGGTAAAGGCGCTATCGTCGATCTCCGCGATCAGATCCCGCAGGACGCCCGCGTGCTGATTACCTATGGCGGCGGTAGCGTGAAAAAGACCGGCGTACTGGCGCAAGTTCAGGAAGCGTTAAAAGGACTGGATGTTCGGGAGTTTGGCGGTATTGAACCGAACCCGTCCTATGAAACGCTGATGAAGGCCGTGCAGCTTGTGCGCGACGAAAATATTACCTTTCTGCTGGCCGTTGGCGGCGGTTCCGTACTGGACGGCACCAAATTTATCGCCGCAGCGGCGCAATATACGGACGGCGTCGATCCGTGGCACATTCTGGAAACCGGCGGTACTGAGATTCGTAGCGCAATCCCGATGGGGTCTGTGCTGACCCTACCGGCAACCGGCTCAGAATCGAACGCCGGCGCAGTCATTTCCCGTAAAACCACTGGCGACAAACAGGCCTTCCACTCCTCGTTCGTGCAACCGGTGTTTGCCGTACTGGATCCGGTCTACACCTATACATTGCCGCCACGCCAGGTTGCGAACGGCGTCGTGGATGCTTTCGTCCATACCGTTGAGCAGTACGTCACTTACCCGGTTAACGGCAAAATTCAGGATCGTTTCGCCGAAGGCATTTTACTCACACTGATCGAAGAAGGTCCCAAAGCGCTGCAAGAGCCTGAAAACTATGACGTCCGCGCTAACGTGATGTGGGCCGCTACTCAGGCGTTGAATGGCCTGATTGGCGCTGGTGTTCCGCAGGACTGGGCGACGCATATGCTGGGCCATGAGCTTACCGCGATGCACGGTCTCGATCATGCCCAGACGCTGGCTATCATTCTGCCTGCGCTATGGAACGAAAAACGAGACGTTAAACGTGCAAAACTCCTGCAATATGCTGAACGTGTATGGAATATCACCGACGGTTCCGACGACGAGCGTATTGATGCCGCCATTGCCGCCACCCGCCGTTTCTTTGAACAGATGGGCGTGCCTACCCACTTGTCCGATTACGGTCTGGATGGCAGCACTATTCCGGCGCTACTGGCTAAACTTGAGGCGCATGGATGCACAAATTTAGGTGAAAATCAGGATATTACGCTGGATGTCAGCCGTCGGATTTATGAAGCGGCGCGCTAAGGTTTTTTCGCCTCTGACTTTCGTTTTTGGCCATTTCGTCCAGACTTAAGTCACTTAGTCTCGCCGGACCCGACTCCGGCGAGCCAATTAAAAGAGGAACACATCATGGCTAATCCAACCATTATCAGGCTACAGGATGGCAACGTAATGCCACAACTTGGGCTGGGAGTCTGGAAAGCAAGCAATGAAGAGGTGATCGCGGCGATTCATAAAGCGCTGGAGGTGGGCTATCGATCGATTGATACCGCCACAGCATATCAGAATGAAGAAGGCGTCGGCAAAGCGCTAAAAGCAGCGAGCGTGGCGCGGGAAGAGCTGTTTATCACCACCAAGTTGTGGAATGACGATCAAAAACGTCCCCGCGAAGCCCTGCAGGAGAGTCTGAAAAAACTGCAGCTTGATTATCTCGATCTCTATCTGATGCACTGGCCCGTACCGGCTATCGATCACTATGTCGACGCCTGGAAAGGCATGATCGCGCTGCAAAAAGAGGGGCTGGTAAAGAGTATCGGGGTCTGTAACTTTCAGATCCATCACCTCCAGCGTCTGATCGATGAAACCGGCGTTACCCCTGTGATCAACCAGATCGAGCTTCACCCCTTGATGCAACAGCGCCAGCTACATGCGTGGAATGCGACGCATAAAATCCAGACCGAGTCCTGGAGCCCGCTGGCGCAGGGCGGCGAAGGCGTATTCGATCAGAAAGTGATTCGCGAACTGGCGGATAAATACGGCAAAACGCCCGCCCAGATTGTTATTCGCTGGCATCTGGACTGCGGGCTGGTCGTCATTCCGAAATCCGTCACCCCTTCCCGTATCGCGGAAAACTTTGCTGTCTGGGATTTCCGTCTCGATAAAGATGAATTAGGCGAGATCGCAAAACTGGATCAAGGAAAACGCCTCGGCCCCGATCCGGATCAGTTCGGCGGTTAAGCCGGATTTATCGCACGTCATGCCCGACAATGTCGTCGGGCTTTTTTGCATTCAGAAACATTAAGAAACAATTACGCGCATTTAACAGTATATTTCTCCTACACACAAGCGCATAATTATTCTGATTTTGTGAATATTTATTCATATTTATTATGAATTTACTTAATACATATAAAATATTTATGGATGTGTGATTGTGGCGGAAAAAAAATCTCAGGGCGTCAAATGGCTCCCATTAATTCTTATTCTGGTTATCGCCGCCGGACTGTGGCAGCTAACGCCCCCTTCCGGGTTAAGCGCGCCGGCCTGGCATTCCGCGATTATTTTTGTCGCGACGATCGCCTCTATCGTGGCGAAAGTGCTGCCTATTGGCGCGGTCGGTATTATCGGCATCACCGTCTTTGCGCTCGCCTATGCTGCCGGCGACAAAACGGCCAGCGGCGCGATTACCACGGCGTTGAGCGAGCTGAACAGTTCGTTGATCTGGCTTATCGTCGTCGCCTTTATGATTGCCCGTGGGTTTATCAAAACCGGACTGGGTCGGCGTATCGCCCTACAAATGATCCGTCTGTTAGGTAAACGAACGCTGGGCCTGGCTTATGGTCTGGCGTTTGCCGATCTGATCCTCTCCCCCGCGATGCCCAGTAACACCGCGCGCTGCGGCGGCGTGATTTACCCGATCGCCGACTCGCTGGCGCGCAGCTTTGATTCACATCCGGAAGATGAGTCTCGCAGCAAAATCGGCACCTTTCTGATCACCTGTATTGGCAATGTTAACGACGTCACCGCCGCACTGTTTATGACCGGTTATACGGGTAACCTGCTGGCGGTAAAACTGGCGGCGAACGCCGGCGTTACGTTGAGCTGGGGAAGCTGGTTTATCGCCGCGCTCCTGCCTTGCCTGGTCTCTCTTCTTATCGTCCCGCTGCTGGTCTACTGGCTGACCCGTCCGGAAATTAAACATACGCCGGATGCGCCGGATCTGGCGCGCAAAGAGCTGGCGCAAATGGGCAGTATGGCGCGCGGCGAGTGGCTCATGCTGGCGACCGTCGGCGTGTTGCTGGTGCTATGGATTTTTGGCAGCTCGCTCGGCGTGGATGCCACGACGGCCTCTTTTGTCGGTCTCTCGATTTTATTACTGAGCGGCGTGCTCACCTGGGAAGACGTTAAAAGCGAAAAAGGCGCCTGGGATACGTTGATTTGGTTTGCCGCGCTGCTGATGATGGCTAACCAGTTAAAGAAACTAGGATTCACCAGCTGGTTTGGCAACCTGATTGGCGACAGCATCGGCAGTACGATGCATGGAACCAGTTGGATAATCATTCTGCTGCTGCTTAACGCAGCCTATTTTTATACCCACTATTTTTTCGCCAGCGGCAACGCGCAGATCGCCGCGCTGTATGCGGTGTTTCTGGGTGTCGGTCTGCATCTGAATATACCGGCAGCGCCGATGGCGCTTATGCTGGCGTTTACCAGCAGCCTGTACTGCTCTCTTACACAGTATACCCACGCACGCGGCCCCATTCTTTTTGGCGCCGGCTATGTACCGACGGGCGTCTGGTGGCGAACGGGATTTATTATCAGCCTCTTTAATCAGGCGGTCTTTTTGACAGTCGGCCTCGCATGGTGGAAAGTGTTAGGGTTGTATTAAACGCTTAACGCATCGATAAGCCCCTCGGTTAACGGAGAAATGGAATGACCTGCATTTTCTGTCAAATAGTTGAAGGTAAAGCACCTTGTCATAAAGTTTGGGAAGATGAGCATCACCTGGCTTTTTTGTCGATTTTTCCGAATACCGATGGGTTTACCGTAGTGATCCCGAAAAAACATTACCCCAGCTACGCGTTCGATCTACCGCCGCAGGCGTTAGCGGACCTGATGCTGGCGACCCAAAAAGTGGCTAAGAAACTGGATAAGGCTTTCCCGGATGTCAGTCGTACGGGAATGTTCTTCGAAGGTTTCGGTGTAGACCATGTGCACAGTAAATTAAGCCCCATGCACGGTACTGGCGATTTAACCCACTGGAAACCGATTGAATCGCGGCAGAATAAATTTTTCGAACAGTATGAAGGATATCTGTCGTCACACGATCATGAACGGGCGGATGATGAAAAACTGGCCGCGCTGGCGGCCAGAATTCGTGAGGCATAAATACGGCGCACTTCTGCCGGATGGTGTTCGGCCTGGGTCGATCTGTGGGCCTGATAAACACAGCGCCATCAGGCAAAATAATCGCTGGATCGCGGCTTCGCCTTATCCAGCCTGACAGGATACCTGTAAAACCGTTTAACGCCCCGCGCCTTTCCCGCGCTTCTTATTCGCAGCAAGCCCCTGCCGCTGATGTTCCACTGGCGTATGCTTGGTCAGCGCCGGGCGGGTATTGCGGTTCTGGCGACGCGCTTCGCGCATCTCTTCAATGGTCGGCGCAGGCACCAGACACTCACGGCGACCGCCAATCAAATGCTTTTTCCCCATCGCTTCCAGCGCCTGGCGAATCAGCGGCCAGTTCGCCGGATCGTGATAACGCAGCAGTGCCTTATGCAGGCGACGTTGCCTGTCTCCCTTCGGCACCACCACATCTTCACTCTTATAACCAATTTTACCCAGCGGGTTTTTGCCGGTGTAATACATGGTGGTCGAATTCGCCAACGGCGACGGGTAGAAGTTCTGCACCTGATCCAAACGGAAGCGGTGGCGCTTGAGCCACAGCGCAAGATTCACCATATCCTCGTCCCGCGTGCCCGGATGCGCGGAGATAAAATACGGGATCAGATACTGCTCTTTTCCGGCCTGTTTAGAGTAAAGGTCAAATAACTCTTTAAAGCGATCGTAGCTGCCCATACCCGGCTTCATCATTTTCGACAGCGGACCTTCTTCAGTATGCTCCGGGGCAATCTTCAGATAGCCGCCCACATGATGGCTCGCCAGCTCTTTAATGTAGCGAGGATCTTCTACGGCGATGTCGTAGCGCACGCCGGAGGCAATTAAGATTTTCTTAATGCCTTTCAGCTCACGGGCGCGGCGATAAAGATTGATCGTCGGCGTATGGTCAGTATCCATATGCGGACAGATATCCGGATAGACGCACGACAGGCGACGACAGGTCTGCTCCGCACGCGGCGACTTACAGCGCAGCATATACATGTTCGCGGTAGGACCGCCCAGATCGGAGATCACGCCGGTAAACCCCGGCACCGTGTCGCGGATCGCTTCGATCTCGTTGATAATAGAGTCTTCCGAGCGGCTCTGAATGATGCGCCCTTCATGTTCAGTGATCGAGCAGAAAGAGCAGCCGCCAAAGCAGCCGCGCATGATATTGATCGAAAAGCGGATCATCTCATAGGCCGGAATACGGGCATTGCCGTAAGCCGGGTGCGGCACACGCTGATACGGCAGCGCAAACACGCTATCCATCTCTTCAGTGGAGAGCGGTATGGCGGGTGGGTTGATCCAGACATAGCGGTCGCCGTGTTTTTGCATCAGCGCCCGCGCGCAGCCAGGGTTAGTTTCGTGATGCAGAATACGCGACGCATGGGCGTACAGCACCTTGTCGCCTTTCACCTTTTCAAAGGATGGCAACAGGATATAGGTTTTTTCCCACGGCTTCGGACGCGGCGGCTGCACGGTAATCGCCTTAGCTTCTTGCTTTTTCGGCGCGACCGGCTTGTTATCCGCGCACGGCAGATCCTCGCCATAGGGATGGGGAATTGGATCGATTTTACCCGGCGTGTCCAGACGAGTGGAGTCGACGCCGCTCCAGCCTGGCAGCGCTTCTTTAACCATAATCGCAGTGTTACGCACATCACGAATCTGATCGATGGTTTCGCCCATTGCCAGACGGTGCGCCACTTCCACCAGCGGACGCTCGCCGTTGCCAAACATCAGCATGTCGGCTTTGGAATCGACTAACACTGAACGACGCACAGTATCAGACCAGTAGTCGTAATGCGCGGTACGGCGCAGACTGGCCTCAATGCCGCCAAGGATCACCGGGACATCTTTCCACGCTTCTTTGCAACGCTGGGTATAGACCAGCGTGGCGCGGTCCGGGCGTTTGCCCGCGACGTTGTCCGGGGTGTAGGCGTCGTCATGGCGCAGCTTACGGTCGGCGGTGTAGCGGTTGATCATCGAGTCCATGTTGCCGGCGGTGACGCCGAAGAACAGGTTCGGTTTTCCCAGACGCATAAAGTCGTCTTTGCTGTTCCAGTCCGGCTGGGCGATGATCCCCACGCGGAAGCCCTGCGCTTCCAGCATACGACCGCAAATCGCCATGCCGAAGCTCGGATGGTCGACGTAGGCGTCGCCGGTTACCAGAATGATGTCGCAGCTATCCCAGCCAAGTTGATCCATCTCGTCACGTGACATCGGCAAAAACGGCGCCGGCCCAAAGCAGGCGGCCCAGTACTGCGGCCAGGAGAAAAGGTCGCGATCCGGTTGGATCAGGGAGATAGCGCTCATATTGCTTCCAAAACGATTGGCAAAAAAATAATCAAAGGTCGGGGATTATAAGCCGGAATGGAAGATAAATCGAATTGATTGGTGAGGCTGCACTCTGTAGCGGGGCCGATTGCCTGCCCCGCCGGTTATCGTACTTATGGACGAACAGGCATATCTGCTACTTTGATAATAGGATTTTGTTCTTCGAGCAAATTCAACAGTACCGGCGTGACATGATACATGGATTCTGCAATCATGACTTTCCCTCGCAGGGTGATTTTCTTTCCTATAAACCGTTGATAATAGTTGTATTTTTCAGGGGGAAGAATGAGCTGGACATAGCGATCCCAGTCAGGTTGATCCGTCATGGCACCAGCCACACACTGAAGGTTTATTGTTTTTAATTCGAGATCTTTATCCGAGTGTTGGCCTTGATTATCTTCAATGACGTGCTCGCGTTTGACCATCATACCTTCCAGTTCAATCGTGTCACCCTCTTTGTTGCAGGAAGAATCAAAGTTCACATAAGTGAGAACATATTTCCCTTTCTTTTCATCAAACTCAAAAGTGGAATTGTAATAAATACCTAAAGGTTCGCTGTATAAAAAGGAGTAGCGCTTATAGCTCTCAATATCTCGTTGACAGTTTCCGCCGCCATTGATCATTAAGTCTCTGTATTTTTGCCATACTTTTTCTAAATTGATTGGCTGATCTACGCCAGTCGTAAGGTATTCTGCCGTATTGTCCATAACATATTTGATATTATTCGCTTTCAGCGCCTCACAAAAATCGGTTGTGTTCTGAATATACAGCGCCTTTTTACGCTGTGACTCAGGAGAAAGCAGCTTTTTGAGGAGTTTGATATTACGATGTTCTGTCTTGGTAATGAGGTAATCAACGTTCGCATAGCGTGGGCGATACCACGGCTGCTGTCGGAAGTACCGTTCCATCTCACCGCCCGGTCTGAAAATATAACCGTGGCGAGCATAAATCTCATTAAGCATAATTTTAAGATCGGCTATCGAGGTTGCGCTGGTTTGCACGCTTCTTACAGGAAGCCAGGTCCGCGAGGCTTCAGGAAATCGACCTTCCAGCGTGATGTGCTCTATCTGCGGTGCAAAAGCAAGATAGCTGCCGTAATCTAACAGCGTTCCCTTTGCCCCCATAGGAATGAGCCCTTTTCTTTTAGGCGTCACGAGAAAATCGATACAGCGCATATGTTCACTTCCAGTAATCACCGAATGGTCATTCTCTTGTTCAAAAAACTGGATATCACACCACGGCGCGCCACTCATCGTAGAAAAATCGTCAGGAACCACGCGCTGCCATTTTCGAACGTCGGGCAACTCAGCGTAAAATCCGAGCCACTCATCTGCAGTGGCGGTATAATCATCGTTTTCGCTGCCATAAAAGGGTTCGCGACTGTCACCGAAAAAGGTAAAGTCATTTAGTGTGTAGTCTGTGACCTTGTCCTGAAAATAGATTTTTTTATTTTCGAACTCAGGGCGGAATTTTAGTTCCGCATTAGCTGAGAAGATAAACAGGCACACAAATATAAATAAAAAACATTTTTTCATTATTTACCACTCCCTGTATTTCTATTAACAATCAATGTAATTTCAATTATCAGAGCACGGCATATCAGTCTAAATCGGCGCACTGCTGTGCTAATTTTATACGCGCATTGGTACGCCGCGTATCTTCTGGTGGATACACCTTATCGATCATTGCGTTAAGCTTGTTACAGTCCAACCAAGCCATCCGGTAGGCAGTCATCAGGCTATGTATTTCATCCTGGTAATCAAGGCTGGCTACAATAAGGGCTTCCGGCAACGCCGTATGTTGCTGTTGCATACTTTGCAGTATCCCCGCCAGAATATCCGGCGGCAGCGCGTCCTCTTTCGAGGCTGTATGCAATGTGCGTGAAATCAGGAAATTCCAGCCGTCCGTCAACTTATCCTGAGGGATGTGCTGCCAGTTCAGCATCTGCCCTTTCACCAACGCACGCAGCGTCTCGCCATCCGCATCACTAAACAGCGACGCCAGCAGATTTTTATTCGGATAAAGTGATTGTCCCAGCACCTGCGGCGTCAGTTTTATCTGGGCAAGCAGCGCTTTAGTTTGCCCCTGCAACAAGAAATAATATGCGCGATACAGCGGATTTTGCGCTTCACGCCGCTGCCAGAAAAAGGCCAGAGTCTCTTTATCCTGAAGCTGTATCGCCCCCGAATAGGCTTCATCGGTGAGGAGATCGGGCATGACCCGTAGTAGAACGTCGGCCATCTCAAAAAAAGTCTGGCGAAATCCCTCAGGCTTAAAATGGGGCGTGGGGAGATATTCCAACGGATTTTGCTGCCGTACGATGGTGCGATTTGCCTGCGCCTGCTGAGAGTCGCCCGTGAGCTGCTCGCTAAAAATACGCACCGCAGTGATATTGCCACTCTCAAAAGCTGCAAAAAATGGCGCATTGACGAAATAGCCATCTTCCCGCGAAACACTAAAAGGCGATGCCACACGTGCAGTCAGAGCGCGCAAGTTTTTTTCTGATATGCCTGGCGCTTTTACCGCCTGAACCAGTGTCTGTTCCAACATACTGTTATCATGAATGCTCTCTAACTGGTCCAAGTCGCCTGCCTGAACCTGCCTGAGCAACTGCGCAATATTTTGCTGTTGCCATTGATGGCTAATAGCACGCCACAGCTCCGGCATCACCGGGCACAGCACCCCAATGAACACAATATGGCACAGTAGCCATGCGGGCCACGGCTTGCGCAGCCAGGTTCCCAGCAGCAGCGCGGGCAGCAAGCCCGCCCAACTCAGAATCGGCAACAGGAGCATCAACATCCATACCGTGCCTGTTTGGCTCAACAACTGGGTGTACTGCAACGTGAGTAACAGCAATACCACGACTGCCCACTGTGGTAGTAATACCCACAGCAAAATCTGTCGGCTGCGTTTTTTGGAAAACATCAGGATCAGCAGTGATGCCACCGCAGCGGCATACCCCCACGGTAGAATACAAAACATCAGCAGTTCAGAGCCAAGCCATCGATTAATATAATCCATTTACTATTCCTTTAGTCACTTCGCGACTGGACATAGCACATTCAGCCGTTGCCGCGTATCGTTTCGTGCTTGTTCGCCCCCCGCCACTGAAGCATTCAACACCTCACGCAATTGCTCACAGGAAAGCCCAGCCTGTAAAAAAGCGGCAGGAAACGTCGGTGTCCAGGGAAGATAGTGGGCGATTTGCTCGTTGGATAACGCTTTCTGCGCTTGCATCGCCTTAATGATCTGTATCAGCAATGCGTTCTCTAACGCTCCACCACGCAGTCGCAATATGGCCTGATGCAGAGGCTCATTATTTCCGTCTTCCATTGCTCGTTTCCAGTCCACTACGTTTGCATCAATAAGCGACTGAATCATTACCAGATTGCCATTGCTCAGTATGAAAGTGAGCAGGTTTTCACGATCCCACCTCTCAATCGGCGGTGTGATCAATATTTCTGGATTATGGGTTACCTCGCTTATTAGCGGTTCCGTTTTGGCTAACAACACCATCGCTTCGAGCCTGCGCAGAGGAATAGTGGGCGGATGTTTCTGCCAAAAATAAGCAACCAACTCGGTGTTACGTTGGATAATGGGATAAATATAGACAGCATCATTCAACAGTTCTGGCATAATATTCAGCAATAGCTGACTAATTTCTAGTCTGTACTGCTCGCGATACTGTGATATATAGTTAGATTTATAAAGCGTCAGCAGTGGATTTTCTTTACGAGCGACAATGTTGCGATTCTCTCTGGCGGAAGATGTCTCGCCCACCAGTTGCTGGCTAAAAAAGCGTACTATCGGTACGTTATGTTGGCGAAGAGCGGTGACAAATGGCGTATAAAGAAATTCGGCATTCGGGATCGCCGCTTTAGGGCAAGATTCTGCCGCTGTCAAAAATGGCGAAATACCTCGTATTTTAGCCAGATAACGCAATAAATTTTCCGGTGTATCGCGGTGTTCTGCAGCCAGCGTCAAAACACTTGCCAATTGATAACAAGAGGCATCCTGCAAAACCTGAACATCCCCCTTCGCGCGCTCAAACAGTCGGGTAATTTTATAGTTATTCCAGTCTTCACCAATGTGATGCCATAATCGCGGGCCGTCCATCACATAAACGAAAACGAACAAAAAAATAGTATGGGACACGATAGTTCCCAGAATAAAAAATGGAGACTCTCGACTAGAAAAAATAGCAATTATTATCGAGGGCATCAATCCTAATATCAATAAATATACGATATAAATATTTTTTGAATCGATCCAGAATAATCCTCCCCACAATATACAAACAACGCTCACCTGCGGAAGAACAACACGCAAGAAAACCCGCCGATAGCGCAAAGAATCAAATGCGCCGACAATTAACCTCAATAATACGACGCCATAAATCCCCCACGCGCTCATCAATATTACTGAGTCCCACATCATCCACGCAAATGATTCAACCATAAAGCATCCTTACTTTCCATGCTCACTACCGAATTCAAATCTCTCGTTTCTATTTTCTGATAACACAGCAAGCTAAACGCACTAATAACTATAGCCAATACGATGATTGTATATATTGCCCAGCACGGTGGATATTATCATCAACAACAAACTCCATCCGTTTCCAAAATTCATTATTGCCCGTTATTTTTTCTGATGATAAAACACATCGAATTCAAACTGCCATGAGAAAGGTTTCGGTTTGTTGCTATTATCAAAGGCAACGGCTTGCGCATACAGTTCGTCCGTCAATAATTCCGGCACGACGCTAATCAAACTGGTACAAATATCTCGCGCCAAAAGTTATTGTTGCAGAAAAATTTGTTCGTCAGCCATACTATCATTAAAAATACGATTCAGTAGGTCCAATAATGGATTGTTTTGTAAGAGCTGATGCCGATATTGCTTTGCCTGTACAGAATCGCCAATAAACCAGGAGGCAAACGCCCCAACGGCAGGGCGATTAAGCCGGTCGATGGCCAAAACCAACCAAATTTTTTCAGTTCCGTCCGCAATATCAAAAGGGGAAATGCGTTTTGCGAGATGCTCAATCCGCCTATTCGTCCACCAATCCCCTGCGTTTTGCGACTGCATTGCTTGCGACATCAAATGATTTAAAAAAGAGCGGTCATCGGTCGTATCGATTTTTTGTAACAGCGTTTCTTCCGCCGCCTGCTGTGCCTGATAGGCATCGCGCCGATGATGCCTCTCGAGAATATCCCCTATGTGCGCTAACAACAGCAGCAATACGACCGCATGGCACCCGGCCCAAAGGTGGTGTGGTTGGCGTAATCGGTGGCTAAACAGTAGCGCCAGCAATAAACTAAGCCCCAGTATCCACCCTGCGCCAATCGGGAAGAAAAGCGTTTCATCACCCGCAGCAAACCATAGCAAAAGAACCAGCGTAATCTGTGGCAAAGCAATCCACAGCAACACGCGACGAGGCGTTTGGAACAAAAAAGCCAGGCAAATAACAATGAAGAACAGAATAAGATAGCCGCTGCAGTAAACATCCAGAACGTCAGCAGCCGCCATCCCTCCTCACTGATTCTCATCGAATATCACTGGTCCGCCTTTACGACGCCGGATTCACCAGCATTTGCCCAATCGAGCCGCGGTCGGCCATTTCCAGCGTCTGGCTATTGAAATAGAACGGGAAGTGCGGCCAGGACGGCTGACCGTAGTAGACCAGCAGTTCGACTTGCCCATCCACCCAGACGGTATCTTTCCAGCCTCTATCTTCCGGGAACGGCATAGCGCCGTTGACGTTACGAATCAGGAAAGAGACGCCCTCAATATGGAACGACTGCGGCATATCGGCGCGTACCGTCCAGCGCTCCCAGGTGCCTTGTTGGGCCGTAATATCAATGCGATTCACATCCCATAGTTGGCCGTTAATCCCCGGATCGTCACCAAGACTGATGTCCCGGCTGCGGACAGGCGCGCCGCTCATGATCTCCGTCGGCAACAGACGCATCGGAAGATTATCGGTCACCAGCGGCAGCAATCCGGTTGGTCGTAACGTCAGCACCAGGGTAGAAACCAGAATACTGGAAGGCTCAAAGAAACCGCGAATCCGATCGACTATACTGGCCGCCTCCCCGCAGGTGATCGAGACTTCGTCGCCGTTGGTCATATCAACCAGGATTTCACGTCGCTCGCCGGGCGCCAGTGACAACTGTTTGACGGAAACCGGCGCAGGTAAAAAGCCCTGATCGCCTGAAATCACATGCAGCGCCCGGCCATCGCTCATCTGAAGCTGATAGCGCCGCGAGTTCGAGGCGTTCAACAACCGTAACCGCACCCAGCCGCGGGACACTTCGACATAGGGGCTTTGCGCGCCGTTCACCAGCAGCGTATCGCCGACAAAACCACCGCTTCCCGGTTCGCTGTACTCCGGCGTCCCAAAGTTATCCAGCCGCTTATCCTGGATAATGACGGGAAAATCATCCACGCCGTAATGGTTCGGAATGGGCAGCGTTTTACTGATGTCGTCTTCGACCAGCCACATTCCGGCCAGGCCGTTATACACCTGCTGCGCGGTACGGTTAGGCGTGTTAGCGTGATACCACAGCGTCGCGGCGCTCTGACGAATCGGCAACACCGGCGCCCAGTCCGCGTTCGGCGACATCATACGCGCCGGGCCACCCATCAGCGGCCCCGGTACCAGTAAACCAGCAACCGTCATGGAGACATTTTCCGCCAGGCGGTTGCTATAGATGAGTTTAACGTCATCGCCTTTCCAGACGCGGATTGTCGGCCCCAGATAACGACCGTTCACTCCCCAGACCGGCGCGCGCGTGCCTTGCGTAAAGGACCAGTGCGCTCGCTGTAGCGTCATAAACAACGGCTGCCCGCGACGGGACTCCAGCAACGGCGGAACAGGCAACGGCTGTTGCTGACCGGCAGCATTCGCCCTGAGGGGAATCGCGCCTGCACATAGTGCGATTCCCGATGCCTGAAGAAACTGACGCCGACTGAATGACATATAAGCTCCATGTAAAACAGGCTAAAGAGTTGTGCCTGAAAAAATGATTTCTACAATAACAGAGTAAGGCTGCTTAAACCTTACCGGTCGCTTCACGTTCCGCAACCTCTTTATCAAGTTCCGCGATTTTTTGCTCCATTAACGCACGGCAGTGGGCCGCCAGCTCGCGAACCTGATCTTTACCATATTCGCTGACGTCGACTGGCGGCAGCATTTCCACAATAACCAGTCCGTTGTTCAGGCGGTTTAGATTGACTTTGTTAGAGGTGTTGGAAACGCAGACAGGAATGATCGGCACACCAGCCGCGATAGCCGCATGAAACGCGCCGGTTTTAAACGGCAGCAGACCGCGTCCCCGGCTACGCGTACCTTCAGGGAACATCCAGATAGAAATACGGCGCTTTTTAAAATGGTTAACCACTGCCGCAATGGTGCTATGCGCTTTGGCGCGGTTATTACGGTCAATCAACAGATTACCGGTCAGCCAGTACAGTTGCCCAAAAAACGGGATCCAAAGCAGGCTTTTTTTCCCCACCGTCACCGTTGGCGGCTGCACAATATTCGACGCCGTGACCATATCATAATTATTCTGGTGGTTAGCGATATAGATAGCATTGCCATAGCTTTCCGCGTCGGCGGGTTTGCGGCACTCCACTTTCAGGCCAAACAGCGGGGCCAGACGACCGAACATATGTCCAAACGTCGCCACGTGTTTTGGGTTACGTGGGCTGAAAAGGCAGTAAATAGAACCGAAAACACAGACCAGAATGGAGTAAATAACGGTAACAATAAGACGAAAAATATATAGCATAACAACCTCTGAAGGCCTAAGAGCCCGGCATTCTACGTCACCTGAAATTCAGGTTAGGATTTTGGTAAGTGTGGCTCTCTGGAAAAACGTATTGTTAATCGCAATGCACGAATAAACAACGGTTTTACGGGAAATTTTAATGTTAATCCGATCTGAAACCGTAGGCCGGATAAGACGCTACTGCGTCGTCATCCGGCAACGGCAGAGCGCTGGATGGCGGCTTAAATGCCTTGTCCGGCCTACGGGTGCCCCTGTCTTACTCTTCGCTGTCGCCATGACTTACGCGATGCGGTGAATCAATCTCAATGCGATCGATACGCTGCAGGCCGCGCATTAATGTGCCACGGCGTCCGCGTTCGCCGACCACCTTTTGTAACTCTTCAGGGCGCAGTTTGATTTTGCGCTTCCCGACATGGATAGTCAGAGTGCTTTGTGGCGGCAGCACGTACAGGTGCGCCAGTCCATCATCGCCTTTCGCCGCTTCCGCAGAGGGGATATTAATGATCTTATTCCCTTTGCCTTTCGACAGCTGCGGCAGAGAGTCAACCGGGAACATCAACATCCGTCCGGCCTGGGTAATCGCCAGCAGCATATCGTGCTCGTCTTCAATCACCAGCGGCGGCATGACGTGCGCATTTTCCGGCAGTGTAATCAACGCTTTACCGGCACGGTTACGGGCAACCAGATCGTTAAACGTACAAACGAAGCCATAGCCCGCATCCGACGCCATCAGCAGTTTCTGGTCATCGCCTTCCATCAGCATATGCTCTACGGTCGCCCCCGGCGGCAGCGTGAGTTTGCCGGTCAGCGGTTCGCCCTGCCCGCGCGCCGACGGAAGCGTAATGGGATCAATAGCATAGCTGCGACCGGTGGTATCAATAAACACCACCGGTTGATTGCTCTTACCTTTCACCGCGGCTTTAAAGCTGTCGCCCGCTTTATAGTTAAGCCCCGGCGCATCAATATCATGACCTTTGGCGCTGCGCACCCAGCCCATCTGCGACAGCACGATAGTCACCGGTTCGGACGGCAGCATATCGTGTTCGCTCATCGCTTTAGCTTCTTCGCGCTCACGCAGCGGAGAACGGCGATCGTCGCCATAGGCATCGGCGTCCGCCTGTAGTTCTTTTTTCAGCAAGGTATTCATTTTGCGTTCAGACGCAAGAATGCCCTGCAACTGGTCCCGCTCTTTTTCCAGCTCGTCCTGCTCGCCGCGAATTTTCATCTCTTCCAGTTTGGCGAGATGGCGCAGTTTCAGTTCGAGAATCGCTTCCGCCTGGGTTTCGCTGATGCCGAAACGCGACATCAGCGCGGGTTTCGGCTCATCCTCGTTACGGATAATCTCGATCACTTCATCGATGTTGAGAAACGCCACCAGCAGACCTTCGAGGATATGCAGGCGTTTAAGCACTTTCTCCAGACGATAGTTCAGACGACGGCGCACCGTGTCGCGACGGAACGCCAGCCACTCGGTGAGGATCTCCAGCAGGTTTTTCACCGCCGGACGACCATCCAGACCGATCATGTTCAGGTTAATACGGTAGCTTTTTTCCAGATCGGTGGTGGCGAACAGATGGTTCATCACCTGCTCCATATCCACACGGTTGGAGCGTGGGACAATCACTAAACGCGTCGGGTTTTCGTGATCCGATTCATCGCGCAGGTCGTCCACCATCGGCAGTTTTTTATTACGCATCTGCGCAGCAATCTGCTCCAGCACTTTCGCGCCAGAGACCTGATGCGGCAGCGCGGAAATTACCACGGCGCCGTCTTCTTTGGTCCATACCGCGCGCATACGCACGGAGCCCCGCCCGTTTTCGTAAATTTTACGAATTTCCGCACGTGGGGTAATGATCTCCGCTTCGGTCGGGTAATCCGGCCCCTGGACGATATCCAGCAGCTGATCCAGCGTCGTTTTCGGCTGCTCAATCAGCGTAATCGCCGCTTTCGCCACTTCGCGCAGGTTGTGCGGCGGGATATCTGTTGCCATGCCCACCGCAATACCGGTGGTGCCGTTCAGCAGGATGTTCGGCAGACGCGCCGGTAACATTTTCGGTTCCTGCATCGTGCCGTCGAAGTTTGGCACCCAGTCCGCCGTCCCCTGCCCCAGCTCGCTTAACAGCAGCTCGGCGTATTTGGACAGGCGAGATTCGGTATAACGCATTGCCGCGAATGACTTCGGATCATCCGGCGCGCCCCAGTTCCCCTGGCCATCGACCAGCGGGTAACGGTAAGAGAACGGCTGCGCCATCAGCACCATGGCTTCATAGCAGGCGCTGTCGCCGTGCGGATGATACTTACCCAGTACGTCACCGACGGTACGGGCGGATTTTTTAAATTTAGCGCTGGCGTTCAGCCCCAGCTCTGACATCGCATAGACGATGCGGCGCTGTACCGGCTTCAGGCCGTCGCCAATAAACGGCAACGCACGATCCATGATCACGTACATGGAGTAGTTTAAGTAGGCGTTTTCCGTAAATTCATGTAGCGCAAGGCGCTCTGCCATATCGCTCATTAACAGGGGATCCTCAATCTGCATGCTGACCGTTCGGACGGCAATATTGCCGCAGATAATACCCTATCTCACGGTCTGAGTCACAAACCGTGAGACAGGTTGCGAGGAAGTTAACGAAGCGGCAGATAGATATCCGTCAGCAGCTCATGTTCCGCGACCTCATGGACGAAATTCAGGTACTGGAAGAAGACCGGAAAATCGCGCAGCGTCTCGCCGCTGGCCGGTAGCCATTCGCGGAATAAATACCACACGCTCTCCGGGAGGCTGTCGAGCGATCCCTGATGGCGTACCACCGCGCAGCGCCCGCCAGGAATCTCGCTATTCACCACGCCAACGTCATTTTCGGCTATCGGCTGGTGGACGCTGCCGCAGATATCAAAGCGGAATTGATCCGGCGGCGTCGTCTGCGGGTCGTGCCAGGCAATACCAAAAGTTTGACTGCTGGCAATCGGCGACTGGCCCGTTTCGCGCCGCCATGCAATAAATTTCGCCGCGCTGGCGTTGACCTTATCCGGATGCCCCAGATGCGTCAGCATCGCGACGCGGGTAGGTGGAAATTCAACGATTTTTACGTCCATGACATGCTGCTCCTGTAACGCAAGTTTAGGAACGCGTTGGTGCCAGGCCAGCCAGTCCGGCGATTGCCGAAACCGGTGCGGGCTTTGACCAAACGCGGTTTTGAAAGCACGTGTGAACGATTCCGGATTCTGGAACCCGGCATCCAGCGCGATATCGATAACTTTATCCTGCGGGTTAAACGCCAGCCGCCATGACGCGCGGCGCAAACGCAACCACTGGATATAGCGATAGAGCGGAAGCCCGCTCCAGGCGGTAAACTGCCGGTGAAAATGAAACGGCGAGCTGTGCGCCATCCGGCTTAACGCCTCAATCGACAGAGGCTCATCCAGATGACGCTCAATGTGGTCGCAAACGCTCCGCAGACGTTCGGAATAAGCCGCGCTGATCAGGTCATTCATCACTGCCTCCTTGTGGCCTATTCTGCCCACCGGGCGGCTGTGAATCCTGACCGATCTTGCGCAATGTGGGATTACGGATTCACTTTACGAATCTGTTTTACGTCGATTTCGACAGAGTTCCAGTCTTTATCCACTTCGCCCTGAATTTCAACGGTATCCTGCGGGGTTACGGTCAGGCCGTTCCAGCGCTTGTGGTCAATATCCACATTGATAGTACCGGTCGCATCTTTAAACACATACAGGTCGTCGGAAATGCGCTCGACGATATTCCCGCGCAGCGTTACCCACGCATCGTCACGCAGCGATTTAGCGCTCTCTACCGTCGTGCTGCTGCCGTTCGGGCCGACAAATCCGCCGCCTTGCGTTTGCGTCGCCGACGGGCCGGAGAAACCGCCCTGCTGAGCCGCCAGAACCGGGGTAGAACACAGTGCCATAACGGCAACGATTGCAGCTAATTTTTTCATGATTACTTTTCCCTTTCATGTCGTTTCAGATCCATTTAATAAGGTAATCCTTAACAACTTCTTAAGGCAAAAAAAGAATCTTTTTTTCTGTACATCGCCTGCGGCGACAAGGTTAACTGACGGTAACGCGAGTTACCGCAAGGAAGAACAGATGCGAATTTTACTGGTAGAAGATGACACACTTATTGGCGATGGCATAAAAGCGGGCCTGAGTAAAATGGGTTTCAGCGTCGACTGGTTTACCGAGGGACGTCCGGGCAAAGAGGCGCTTTACAGCGCGCCTTATGATGCGGTTATTTTAGATTTGACGCTGCCAGGCATGGACGGACGGGATATTTTGCGCGAATGGCGCGAAAAGGGTAAACAGGAACCGGTCCTGATCCTGACGGCGCGCGACGCGTTAGCAGAGCGCGTCGAGGGGCTACGTCTGGGCGCCGATGACTATTTATGTAAACCTTTCGCGCTCATTGAGGTCGCCGCCCGTCTGGAGGCGCTGGTACGCCGCGCCAGCGGTCAGGCCAGTAGCGAATTGCGCCACGGCCAGGTGACGCTCAATCCAGGCAATCTCGTCGCGACGCTTGCCGGCGAACCGCTGGCCTTAAAACCAAAAGAGTTCGCGTTGCTGGAACTCTTACTGCGCAACAAAGGTCGCGTGCTGCCGCGCAAGCTTATTGAAGAGAAGCTGTATAACTGGGATGACGACGTGTCCAGCAATGCAGTGGAAGTCCATGTTCATCATTTACGCCGCAAGCTCGGCAGCGAATTTATTCGCACCGTACACGGCATCGGCTACACCCTGGGTGACGCATGAAATTGACGCAACGTCTCAGCCTGCGCGTCAGGCTGACGCTTATTTTCCTGATTCTGGTCTCCATCACTTGGGCAATTTCCAGTTTTGTGGCCTGGAGAAAGACGACGGATAATGTCGACGAGCTGTTTGACACACAGTTGATGTTGTTCGCCAGACGGCTTAGCACCCTCGATCTTAACGAGATCAACGCCCCGCAGCGCATGGCGCATACGCCAAAGAAATTAAAACATGGGCATATCGATGACGATGCGCTGGCATTCGCCATCTTTTCCGCTGACGGCAAAATGTTGCTGCATGATGGCGACAACGGCCAGGATATTCCGTATCGCTATCGCCGGGAAGGTTTCGACAATGGCTATCTGAAGGATGACAACGACCTCTGGCGTTTTTTGTGGTTGAACTCGGTGGACGGTAAGTATCGTATCGTCGTCGGTCAGGAGTGGGATTACCGCGAAGATATGGCGCTGGCGATCGTGGCGGCGCAATTAACGCCGTGGCTGATCGCCCTTCCCTTCATGCTGCTGATTTTATTACTCCTGCTTCACCGCGAGCTCAGACCGTTGAAAAAACTGGCGCAGGCGCTGCGCTTCCGGTCGCCGGAATCGGAAACGCCGCTCGACGCCAAAGGCGTACCGAGCGAGGTTCGCCCACTGGTCGAAGCGCTTAATCAGCTTTTTAGCCGCATCCACTCCATGATGGTGCGCGAACGGCGATTTACCTCCGACGCTGCCCATGAATTGCGCAGCCCGCTGGCCGCGCTGAAAGTACAAACCGAGGTGGCGCAGCTCTCGGGCGACGATCCGCTCTCACGCGATAAAGCGCTGACCCAGCTCCATGCGGGGATCGATCGCGCCACGCGGCTGGTCGATCAGCTACTGACATTATCGCGTCTCGACTCGCTCAATAATTTGCAGGATGTAGCGGAGATTTCGCTGGAAGAGCTGCTGCAGTCCGCGGTGATGGACATTTATCATCCGGCGCAGCAGGCGAATATCGACGTGCGTTTACAGCTTAACGCCCATGACGTCATACGTACCGGCCAGCCGCTACTCTTAAGCCTGTTAGTGCGTAACCTGCTGGATAATGCGATTCGCTACAGTCCGCAGGGCAGCGTCGTCGACGTTACCTTACACGCCCGCAGCTTCACCGTCAGAGATAATGGCCCCGGCGTAGCGCCAGAGATTCTGACGCATATCGGCGAGCGTTTTTACCGCCCGCCAGGCCAAAGTGTGACTGGCAGCGGTCTGGGATTATCAATCGTCCGTCGCATCGCTACGCTGCACGGCATGACGGTGTCGTTTGGCAACGCCGCGGAAGGTGGATTTGAGGCCGTAGTAAGTTGGTAACAGAGACTTTTGCCAAAAACGCAAAAGACTTTGCACATTTTGCTAATTTCACCACACCGCCCGTCAGCGTAGAATCAGCAGCAAACGCATTTCTTGAGGACACAAAATGAGTAACATCCTGATTATCAACGGGGCGAAAAAATTCGCGCACTCCAACGGCCAGTTGAATGACACCCTGACCGAAGTTGCCGATGGGCTGCTGCGCGATCTGGGTCATCAGGTTAAGATCGTCCGCGCCGACAGCGACTATGACATTAAAGAAGAGGTGCAGAATTTCGTCTGGGCTGACGTGGTGATTTGGCAGATGCCAGGCTGGTGGATGGGCGCGCCATGGACAGTAAAAAAATATATGGATGATGTCTTTACCGAAGGTCACGGCACGCTCTATGCCAGCGATGGCCGCACGCGTTCCGATGCCGCTAAAAAGTACGGTTCCGGCGGTCTGGCGCAGGGGAAAAAATATATGCTGTCACTGACGTGGAACGCGCCGATGGAAGCATTTACCGAAAAAGATCAGTTTTTCCACGGCGTAGGCGTAGATGGCGTCTATCTGCCCTTCCATAAAGCCAACCAGTTCCTGGGCATGGACGCGCTACCAACGTTTATTGCCAACGACGTGATTAAAATGCCGGATGTTCCGCGCTATACCGCAGAATATCGCAAGCATCTGAGCGAAATTTTTGCTTAACTGGTCATCCTGGAATTAGAAGGAGTTAACCATGCTTACCGTCATTGCCGAAATTCGCACGCGTCCGGGCCAACATCACCGTCAGGCCGTCCTCGACCAGTTTGCGAAAATTATTCCAACCGTTCTTAAAGAAGAGGGGTGCCACGGTTACGCGCCGATGGTGGATCATGCCGCGGGCGTGAGTTTTCAGACTCTGGCGCCTGACTCGATCGTGATGATTGAACAGTGGGAAAGCGTTGCGCACCTTGAGGCGCATCTGCAAACCCCGCATATGAAAGCCTACAGCGACGCGGTAAAAGACGATGTGCTGGAAATGAATATTCGTATTCTGGAATCCGGCGTTTAAGTTATTACCCTCGTCTGACGTCGCCCTGATGCGATGCGCAAGTGTCGCCATCAGGCTGCGGCGTCATGTCGGATTCGCTTATCCGGCCTGCGGCATGCAGACCAGATAAAGCGTGCAACAACCGTTACACGTCGAGATCCGCGAGATCGCCTTTTTCCTGTAGCCAGTTGCGTCGATCTTCAGAACGTTTCTTCGCCAGCAGCATATCCATCATCGCGTTAGTACGCTGATCGTCTTCATCGCTAATGGTGAGCTGCACCAGGCGGCGAGTATTTGGATCAAGCGTGGTTTCGCGTAACTGCATCGGGTTCATTTCTCCCAGGCCTTTGAAACGCTGTACGTTCGGCTTGCCTTTCTTACGCTTCAGTTGTTCCAGTACGCCCGCCTTCTCTTCTTCCGTCAGCGCGTAATAGACCTCTTTACCCAAATCGATACGGTATAGCGGCGGCAGCGCGACGTAGACATGACCATTCTTCACCAGCGCGCGGAAATGTCTGACAAACAGCGCGCAAAGCAGAGTAGCGATATGCAAACCATCGGAGTCCGCATCCGCCAGGATACAGATCTTGCCGTAGCGCAGCTGACTCAGATCGTCGCTGTCCGGATCGATACCGATCGCCACGGAAATATCATGCACCTCTTGCGAGGCCAGCACTTCATCGGAAGAGACTTCCCAGGTGTTAAGGATCTTACCTTTGAGCGGCATGATCGCCTGATATTCGCGATCGCGCGCCTGCTTGGCGGAACCGCCTGCCGAATCCCCTTCCACAAGGAACAGCTCGGTCCGATTAAGATCCTGCGCGGTACAGTCCGCCAGTTTCCCCGGCAACGCCGGACCGCTGGTGAGCTTTTTGCGCACCACTTTTTTTGCGGCGCGCAGTCGCCGCTGCGCGCTGGCAATCGCCATCTCTGCCAGTTGTTCCGCCGCCTGCACGTTCTGGTTCAGCCACAGGCTGAAGGCATCTTTCACCACGCCGGAAACAAATGCCGCACATTGACGCGACGACAGACGCTCTTTGGTCTGCCCGGCAAATTGCGGGTCCTGCATTTTCACGGAGAGCACATAAGCGCAGCGATCCCAGATATCTTCCGCCGACAGTTTAACGCCGCGCGGCAGAATATTGCGGTATTCGCAAAATTCGCGCATCGCGTCGAGCAGGCCCTGGCGCAGACCGTTGACGTGCGTCCCCCCCTGCATGGTCGGGATCAGGTTGACGTAGCTTTCCGTCAGTAATTCGCCGCCTTCCGGCAGCCACAATAGCGCCCAGTCAACCGCTTCCGTTTCACCGTTAAAATTACCGATAAACGGTTTTTCCGGCAGCGTCGGCAGGCCGTTTACCGCTTCGCCCAGATAGTCGTTCAGGCCATCCTGGTAGCACCAGCGCTGCTCGCTGTTATTCACTTCATCTTTAAAAGTGATTTCCACGCCGGGACACAGCACCGCTTTTGCTTTCAGAACGTGCATTAAGCGAGAGACAGAAAAACGCGGGCTGTCGAAGAAACTTTCGTCGGGCCAGAAATGGACGCTGGTGCCAGTATTACGTTTACCGCAGGTGCCGACAACCTGCAAATCCTGCACTTTTTCGCCGTTTTCAAACGCGATGTTATAGACCTGACCGTCGCGGCGCACGGTCACTTCCACGCGCTTTGACAGGGCATTCACTACCGAAATCCCCACCCCATGCAGACCACCAGAGAACTGATAGTTCTTATTGGAGAATTTACCGCCGGCATGAAGTCGACAGAGGATCAGTTCTACCGCCGGAACCCCCTCTTCCGGATGGATATCCACCGGCATCCCGCGTCCGTCGTCAATCACTTCCAGCGATTGATCGGCATGTAAAATGACATCCACGCGTTTGGCGTGACCTGCCAGTGCTTCATCCACACTATTATCAATCACTTCCTGACCCAAATGGTTGGGGCGGGTCGTATCGGTGTACATCCCCGGGCGGCGGCGTACCGGCTCAAGCCCAGTGAGTACCTCAATGGCATCAGCGTTATAAGTTTGCGTCATGGTTTAATTAGCAATTCGAATTGATTGTCAGCAACTGTGCAGTCCAAGAAAATCGACAATCTGGTTGAAATAATCTTCGAAGCCCGTGAATGCGTGATTACCACCCTCGGTCACTGTCTGACGGCAGGAGGCGTAATATGCCACCGCCTGGCGGTAATCCAGCACTTCATCGCCCGTCTGTTGCAGTAGCCAGATCAGGTCCGGCGCTTCCAGCGGGTCAATCTGCATGACTTTAAGATCATAAATATGGCGAGACTCTAGCACATATTGCTGCCCGGTGTAGGGGTTCTCGTTCTGACCGAGATAGTCGGTCAGTAATTCAAAGGGCCGCACGGCGGGATTCACCACCACAGCCGGCAGCATAAAACATTGCGACAGCCAGGTGGCGTAATAACCACCCAGCGACGATCCTACCAGCCCTAATGGCGCACCGCCATGCTCAAGCACGAGAGATTCCAGCAACTCCGCCGCATCGGCAGGATACGGCGGGAGTTGAGGGACGATCATCTCAACATGCGGATGACGCTCCGCCAGCCAGTTTTTTAGCTGGCACGCTTTTGCCGAGCGAGGGGAACTGTTGAATCCGTGCAAATAGAGAAGCGTAGACATCAGTATCCTTCCGAAGCGGTATCGGGTCGGAACCGGGTATCCTGCAGGCGATGCACTTCCGTCTCCAGGACGCCGTTCGCCCGGAGCTCCAGCGTACGCCAGCCCGGCGCGATAGTATCCAGCGTAAAGTTCGCGCAGTGTGGTTTGAACTGTACGCAGGTTGACGGCGACGCCAACAGACGGCGACCGTTCCAGTCAAGATCCAGCTCCTGGTGAATATGTCCGCATAACAGATATTTTACACGCGGGAAATTCGCCAGCACGCTATCCAGCTCACCGGCATTACGCAAGCTGTGCTGATCCAACCAACTGCACCCTGCCGGCAACGGATGGTGGTGCAAAAGGAGCAATGTCTGTCTCTCTGGCGCATCGGCGAGCTTACGCTCAAGCCATTCCAGTTGGAACTCGCTCAGTTCGCCATGCGGGACGCCAAACACCTGGCTATCCAGCAACAAAATCTGCCATTGTTCACCGATTAACACGCGTTTAGCCGGGGAAATCCCCGCCTCTTGCAGCGCGCTGTACATTGCCGGCTGAAAATCATGATTGCCCGGTAGCCAAACGCAAGGCGCGCGAAAGCTTGCGATACCCTCAGCAAAATGCTGATAAGCCGCAGCGGATTGATCCTGCGCCAGATCGCCGGTGGCCACGATCAGATCATATTCATACTGTTGCGCCCGAATAGCCTCCAGCACGGCCTGGTAACTTTCCCAGGTATTGACGCCTAACAGCGTTTCATGCTTTTCGGCAAACAGGTGAGTATCTGTAATTTGTAAAATCCTGACTCGGGCCTCACCAGCCAGAGGTAGGGTTAACAGGCTTTCCAAATGGTGTCCTTAGGTTTCACGACGCTAATAAACCGGAATCGCCATCGCTCCATGTGCTAAACAGAATCGTAGCCAGTCGGCCAGAAACTGATTAATTTGATGCTTTTCGTCGCGTTGATGCAACTTTTTATTTGGATAATCATACCGCGCTTTGAAGCGAAAGATCTGCTGGCTTGAACACACTTCAGCCACCATCGCATCATGGTAGAGGCGCACCGTCAGCGACGGCAGGCTCCAGTAGGTGATGGCTGGCGCCGTTTGCTCGATCGTTACAAGCGTAGTGTATCGGGTCGATTCCACAATCGTTAACCGATATTGTACGTTGCCCACCTGATAGCTCACCGTTTCACCGGGGGCGTCATTGCGCGGCAGCAGGCGGCGCAATTGCGAAAAATTGGTTTCGCACAAACGCATCATTTCTGGGAAGTCAGGTGTATAACGCTTCATTTTTTCCACTCGTTTTTTAACTCTTGATGATGCAACTGAAGCCATTGCAAAGCGATGACTGCGGCTGCGTTGTCGATTTTCCCCTCTTCTACCCACTGGTATGCCTGTTCCCGGCTTACCACATGAACCCGAATATCTTCGTTTTCATCCGCCAGACCATGAATACCTGCCGCGGTCGTGGCGTCCACTTCACCCACCAGAATAGATGAGCGCTCGCTGGTTCCTCCTGGACTCGCCAGGTAACTGATGACCGGTCGGGTGCGGCCTACGGTCAGCCCCGCTTCTTCCATCGCCTCTCGCCGGGCGACCGCCTCAATGGTTTCGCCTTCTTCTATCATGCCGGCGACCATCTCCAGCAGCCACGGCGTAACGCTTGTGTCATACGCGGCAATACGAATCTGTTCGACCAGCACCACCTCGTCGCGTTCAGGGTCAAAGGGTAGCAAGACGGCGGCGTGCCCGCGCTCAAAAATTTCGCGCTTTACCTCGCCACTCATTTCTCCGTTGAATAAACGATGGCGGAATCGATACACATCCAATGAAAAAAAACCGCGATAGCGCGTTTCCCGTGCAATAATTTCTACATCGCTTTTGGTGAAAGTAACTGGCAAGTTGTCTGATTTACGCATTGTGCTGCCCTGCTAGCAATAATGATTAAATGATGAATTTCAAGGGTGGTTGACTGCTGTTTTATCACCCTTGTGGTAAATTGGTGCCAATTAAGGCTCGTATGGCACGTAACGCCAACTTTTTGCAGTGGCGGATTCTGCTAGAATCAGCAATTATTTTTACAAATTGATCAGCGCTAAATACTGCTTCACAACAAGGAATGCAAATGAAGAAATTGCTCCCCATCCTTATCGGCCTGAGCCTGTCGGGGTTCAGCACACTAAGCCAGGCAGAGAACCTGATGCAAGTTTATCAGCAAGCACGCCTGAGCAACCCGGAATTGCGTAAATCCGCTGCCGATCGCGATGCTGCATTCGAAAAAATTAACGAAGCGCGTAGTCCTTTACTGCCGCAACTGGGTTTGGGTGCCGACTACACCTACAGCAACGGTTATCGCGATGCGAACGGTATCAACTCCAATGAAACCAGCGCTTCCCTGCAATTAACGCAGACGCTATTTGATATGTCGAAATGGCGTGGGCTCACCCTGCAAGAAAAAGCAGCAGGCATTCAGGATGTCACCTATCAGACCGATCAGCAGACGCTGATCCTCAATACCGCGAACGCGTATTTTAAGGTATTGAACGCTATTGATGTGCTTTCCTATACCCAGGCGCAAAAAGAGGCTATCTACCGTCAGTTAGATCAAACGACGCAACGTTTTAACGTGGGTCTGGTCGCCATTACCGACGTGCAAAACGCCCGTGCGCAATATGATACCGTACTGGCGAATGAAGTGACCGCCCGCAACAACCTGGATAACGCGGTAGAAGAGCTGCGCCAGGTAACCGGCAATTATTACCCGGAGCTGGCGTCGCTTAACGTCGAGCATTTTAAAACCGACAAACCCAAAGCTGTTAATGCGCTGCTGAAGGAAGCGGAAAACCGTAACCTGTCGCTGTTGCAGGCGCGTTTAAGTCAGGATCTGGCGCGCGAACAAATCCGTCAGGCGCAGGATGGCCATCTGCCGACGCTGAATTTAACGGCCTCAACCGGCATTTCTGATACCTCTTATAGCGGTTCTAAAACCAACTCCGCCCAGTACGACGATAGCAACATGGGGCAGAATAAAATCGGCCTGAACTTCTCCCTGCCGCTGTATCAAGGCGGGATGGTTAACTCGCAGGTAAAACAGGCGCAGTATAACTTCGTCGGCGCAAGCGAACAGCTGGAAAGCGCGCACCGTAGCGTGGTGCAGACCGTACGTTCTTCCTTTAACAATATTAACGCCTCCATCAGCAGCATCAACGCGTATAAACAGGCAGTCGTTTCCGCGCAAAGTTCTTTGGATGCAATGGAAGCCGGTTACTCGGTCGGTACACGTACCATTGTTGACGTACTGGATGCCACCACCACTCTGTATGATGCCAAGCAGCAACTGGCCAACGCGCGTTATACCTATTTGATTAATCAGTTAAATATCAAATATGCGCTCGGTACGCTGAACGAGCAGGATCTGCTCGCGCTTAACAGTACGTTGGGTAAACCTATCCCGACGTCGCCGGAAAGCGTAGCGCCGGAAACGCCAGAGCAGGATGCTGCCGCAGACGGTTATAATGCCCATAGCGCCGCGCCGGCAGTACAGCCGACCGCCGCTCGCGCCAACAGCAATAACGGCAATCCATTCCGGCATTGATAAGTTATTCGCTGGCGCTGCGCTTATCAGACCTATGCCCTTGTAGGTCTGGTAAGCGCGGCGCTACCTGTCATAAAGCCGCGCCTGAACGTAAGACAACGTAAAGATCCTGCTATTCCGCCGCATTCTCGCCTTTTCTCGCTTCAATTTCGACCAGTCATCCTCTATTCTGAACGCATGTTGTATTTACCACTGGGTCCTGGAAGACAAATATGAAACGGACAAAATCCATCCATCACGCATCATTTCGCAAAAGCTGGAGCGCGCGGCATTTAACGCCGGTCGCCCTGGCGGTTACGGCTGTTTTTATGCTGGCTGGCTGTGAAAAAAGCGATGAAACCGTATCGCTGTATCAAAACGCTGATGACTGTTCAGCGGCGAATCCGGGCAAAAGCGCGGAATGTACAACCGCGTATAACAATGCGCTGAAAGAGGCCGAACGTACTGCGCCTAAGTACGCTACACGCGAAGATTGCGTCGCTGAGTTTGGCGAAGGTCAGTGCCAGCAAGCGCCTGCACAGGCTGGCATGGCGCCGGAAAATCAGGCGCAGGCCCAACAATCCAGCGGCAGTTTCTGGATGCCGCTTATGGCAGGTTACATGATGGGGCGTCTGATGGGCGGCGGCGCAGGCTTTGCGCAACAGCCGCTGTTTAGCTCGAAAAACCCGGCCAGCCCTGCATACGGCAAATATACCGATGCGGCAGGTAAAAACTACGGCGCGGCGCAACCGGGCCGGACAATGACCGTACCGAAAACCGCGATGGCGCCGAAACCGGCCACCACAACAACCGTTACCCGCGGCGGTTTTGGCGAATCCGTCGCCAAACAGAGCACCATGCAGCGTAGCGCTGCCGGTACTTCAACACGTTCGATGGGCGGCTGATACGCATGGAAAGAGTCAGTATTACCGAGCGCCCGGACTGGCGCGATAAAGCGACTGAATACGGGTTTAATTTTCACACTATGTATGGTGAACCGTACTGGTGTGAAGACGCTTATTACAAGTTAACGCTCGCTCAGGTGGAAAAACTGGAAGACGTTACCGCCGAGCTGCACCAGATGTGCCTCAAGGTAGTAGAACGCGTCATCGCCAGCGATGAGCTGATGACGAAGTTTCGTATTCCAAAACATACCTGGGGTTTTGTTCGCCAGTCCTGGCAAACGCAACAACCGTCGCTCTATTCCCGCCTCGATCTGGCCTGGGACGGCATCGGCGAGCCTAAGCTGCTCGAAAATAATGCCGACACGCCAACGTCGCTGTATGAAGCGGCGTTTTTTCAGTGGATTTGGCTGGAAGATCAGATCAACGCGGGCAATCTGCCGGAAGGCAGCGATCAGTTTAATAGCCTGCAGGAAAAGCTGATTGAACGCTTTGCTGAACTTCGCGAGCAGTACGGTTTTCAGTTGCTGCATCTCACCTGCTGTCGCGATACGGTTGAGGATCGCGGCACCATTCAGTATTTACAGGATTGCGCGGCCGAAGCGGAAATCGCCACCGAATTTCTCTATATCGACGATATTGGTCTGGGGGAAAAAGGCCAATTTACGGATCTGCAGGATCAGGTCATTGCGAACCTGTTCAAGCTCTATCCGTGGGAATTTATGCTGCGCGAGATGTTTTCCACCAAGCTGGAAGATGCCGGCGTGCGCTGGCTGGAACCGGCCTGGAAAAGCATTATCTCCAATAAAGCGTTATTGCCGCTGTTGTGGGAGATGTTCCCGGACCATCCGAATCTGTTGCCTGCGTATTTCGCCGAAGACGAACATCCACAAATGGATAAATATGTCGTGAAACCGATCTTCTCCCGCGAAGGGGCGAACGTATCGATTATTGAGAACGGTAAAACGATCGAATCCGTGGAAGGCCCGTATGGCGAAGAGGGTATGATCGTGCAACAGTTCTATCCGCTGCCAAAATTCGGCGACAGTTACACCCTGATTGGTAGCTGGCTGATTAACGATCAACCCGCCGGCATTGGTATCCGTGAAGATCGGGCGCTGATCACCCAGGATCTCTCCCGCTTCTATCCGCATATTTTTGTCGAAGGATAGATTTTCCTGTAAGCCCGATGCGCGTTGCGCCATCGGGCAATCATTCCGCGCCTTACCCGGCCTACCCCACCTGCACCGACAACATACTTATACTGCCCATCTCAATACCGTCGACCGGGATGGTGATAGGTTCCTTGCCGTCCCAGGCGCCAAGTACATATAGCAAAGGTAAAAAGTGCTCCGGCGTCGGGTTCGATAAGGCCCCCCCTTCATGTTGCAGATAATTCACCAGCGGGTGCTGTTCTACCGGCCCCTGCCACGTCAGATTGGCTTTCACAAAGTCATTAAATGACGCCGCCCAGGGATACGGTATATTGTCACCGTGCCAACGCACAGTCCGCAGGTTATGAACCACATTCCCGCTGGCCACCAGCATCACGCCTTCGTCACGCAGCGTCGCCAGCTTACGACCCACCTCAAAATGCCATGCCGCCGGTTTGGTACTATCAACACTAAGCTGCACCATCGGGATATCCGCATTCGGGTACATCTTGATCAATACGCCCCAGGAGCCGTGATCAAATCCCCACGACTCTTTATCGAGCGCGACGGGAACGGGAGCCAACAGTTCAACCAGACGCTGCGCCAGCGCAGGCGATCCAGGGGCCGGATAATGCGTGTCATACAACGCCTGCGGAAAACCGCCAAAATCATGGAGAGTTTGCGGCCTTTCCATCGCTGTGACGCCCATCCCGCGGGTATACCAGTGCGCCGACACCACCACTATCGCCTGCGGTCGCGGTAGGGCTTCCCCCAATCGCCGCCAGGCGCGGGTATAATCGTTATCGTCCAGCACGTTCATCGGGCTGCCATGCCCCAAAAACAATGCTGGCATACACGTTAAAGACATGATGTTATCCTTACAGGAAAGACATTTTGTTAACATCACCATACGCTTTCTTCACGGTGGAAGAACTCAGATAACTATGATGAAGATCATCAGTTATTTTGAAGGTCAGGTTCGGACGGCAAATTGATAAGGAGTAATGGATGTCAGTACCACTTATTCTGACCTTACTGGCGGGCGCCGCCACCTTTATTGGCGCGTTTCTTGGCGTTCTCGGCCAAAAACCGTCTAACCGCGTGCTGGCTTTTTCGCTGGGCTTCGCCGCAGGGATCATGCTGCTCATCTCACTGATGGAGATGCTGCCCGCCG
The DNA here is from genome assembly GCF_046550835.1 of Salmonella sp. SAL04196. Classification (NCBI taxonomy): domain Bacteria; kingdom Pseudomonadati; phylum Pseudomonadota; class Gammaproteobacteria; order Enterobacterales; family Enterobacteriaceae; genus Salmonella; species Salmonella sp. SAL04196. Next base: position 132,040 of record NZ_JBGDXE010000002.1, on the reverse strand, counting down.
CGCTTGATACCGAGGGAATGTCGCCCGTACTGGGCTACGGGATGTTTATTATCGGCCTGTTGGGCTACTTCGGGCTGGACCGCCTGCTTCCTCACGCTCATCCGCAGGATCTGGTACAAAAAAGGCAGCAGCCGCTTCCCGGCTCGATAAAACGCACTGCGATTTTATTGACGCTCGGCATTAGCCTGCATAACTTTCCGGAAGGGATCGCCACCTTTGTCACTGCCAGCAGCAATCTTGAACTGGGTTTCGGCATCGCACTGGCGGTGGCGTTGCACAATATTCCTGAAGGTCTGGCGGTTGCCGGTCCGGTTTATGCCGCGACGGGCTCAAAACGTACCGCGATTTTTTGGGCCGGTATCTCCGGCATGGCGGAAATTCTTGGCGGCGTGCTGGCGTGGCTGATTTTGGGTAGTCTGGTTTCGCCAATCGTTATGGCGGCTATCATGGCGGCAGTCGCCGGTATTATGGTGGCGCTCTCCGTCGATGAACTGATGCCGCTGGCAAAAGAGATCGATCCTAACAATAACCCCAGCTATGGCGTGCTTTGCGGTATGTCCATCATGGGGCTCAGTCTCGTCATTTTGCAGACGATAGGTATCGGTTAAGGGAAACCTCGCGCCGGATGCAGGCCTTTAGCCAGGCAACATCCGGCTGCCCGTCAAGGATATGCGCTATTTCTGCTCATTCATCACGCTGTCGCCTTCGTTCGTCTGGCGAAAACGTTTCGTTCGCGCTTCAAGTAATGCATCTCTGTCTTGCCGAAACGCTCTGCAATAACGCTTCATATGGCAAATATACCCTACTACCACCAGAACGATTAATATTATCCAATACCAGGCAATAAACATCCTTTTTACCCTTAAAATTTAACATCACTAAACATTTAACGTTAAAATTTCACATACCCTTATTTTGACGTATTCATATACTGGCATATTTGTGGAACAAATAAATGATTTTGATCATATAAATCAGTGGTGAAACACAATAATGAAAGAGGTATTAAGCAGAAAACAATGTCGATAAGATCACACTTCGTACTAATTTATATTGTTCTTAAAATATCACACTCCTACTATCGACTCACTCAGGCAATTAAAAAATATTGATACAAAATATACTTTAAAATAAGTAATAGCATCATGACTTATATTTAAAGACCAATCATTTACCTCATTTATCATTAATAAAAACATAGTATATTCAGAAGTATTATATTTAGAAGTTGTATATAAGGAGATATATCCATGTTTGACCAATACCGGAAAACAATACTTGCCGGTGCCGTCGCACTGACATGCGGACTCACCGCAGCCAGTACGTTTGCCGCAGGTTTTCAACCGGCGCAGCCCGCAGGGAAATTAGGCGCAGTCGTTGTCGATCCTTACGGTAATGCCCCTCTCACCGCACTGGTGGAATTAGATAGCCATATTATTTCAGACGTTAAAGTTACTGTACATGGCAAAGGGGAAAAAGGCGTTCCCGTTACTTATACCGTTGGGAAAGAGTCTTTAGAAACCTATGACGGTATTCCTATTTTTGGCCTTTATCAGAAATTTGCCAACAACGTCACGGTAGAATATAAAGAAAACGGCAAAGCCATGAAGGATGACTATGTGGTGCAGACGTCCGCCATCGTCAACCATTATATGGATAACCGTTCTATTTCAGATCTCCAGCAAACGAAAGTTATTAAAGTCGCGCCAGGATTTGAAGATCGTCTTTATCTGGTAAATACCCATACCTTTACGCCGCAGGGCGCTGAATTTCACTGGCACGGCGAAAAAGATAAAAATGCGGGCATTCTTGATGCCGGTCCGGCGGGCGGTGCTTTGCCTTTCGATATCGCCCCTTATACGTTTGTGGTCGACACCCAGGGTGAATATCGCTGGTGGCTGGATCAAGATACCTTCTACGACGGCCACGATATGAATATCAACAAACGCGGCTATCTGATGGGTATTCGTGAAACGCCTCGCGGCACCTTTACCGCGGTGCAGGGCCAACACTGGTACGAGTTTGACATGATGGGGCAAATTCTTGCCGATCACAAACTGCCGCGCGGGTTCCTGGATGCGTCTCATGAATCCATCGAAACCGTGAACGGCACCGTACTGCTGCGCGTCGGCAAACGCGATTACCGCAAAGAAGACGGCATACATGTTCATACGATTCGTGACCAAATCATTGAGGTCGATAAGTCTGGCCGCGTAGTAGACGTTTGGGATTTAACCAAAATCCTCGACCCTATGCGTGATGCGCTGCTCGGCGCGCTGGATGCGGGCGCAGTATGCGTGAACGTCGATCTGGCCCATGCCGGACAGCAGGCGAAACTCGAACCGGATACGCCGTATGGCGATGCGCTTGGCGTTGGTGCCGGTCGTAACTGGGCGCACGTCAACTCTATCGCTTATGACGCGAAAGACGACTCCATCATCCTTTCTTCCCGCCATCAGGGTATTGTAAAAATTGGTCGCGATAAGCAGGTGAAATGGATACTGGCACCGTCTAAAGGCTGGAATAAGCAGCTAGCCAGTAAATTGCTGAAACCGGTAGACGATCATGGTAAGCCGTTGACCTGTGACGAAAACGGCAAGTGTAAGGACACCGATTTCGATTTCACCTATACCCAACATACGGCATGGCTTTCCAGCAAAGGCACGTTAACGGTCTTTGATAACGGCGATGGTCGCGGCCTGGAGCAACCGGCTCTACCGACCATGAAATATTCCCGTTTTGTCGAATATAAGATCGATGAGAAGAAAGGCACCGTACAACAAGTTTGGGAATACGGTAAAGAACGTGGATATGATTTCTATAGTCCTATTACCTCGGTTGTTGAATATCAAAAAGACCGCGACACCATGTTCGGCTTTGGCGGTTCTATTAACCTGTTCGACGTTGGTAAACCCACAGTCGGCAAACTGAATGAGATTGACTATAAAACGAAAGAAGTGAAAGTTGAAATTGATGTGCTGTCGGATAAACCCAACCAGACTCACTATCGTGCATTACTGGTTCATCCAACGCAAATGTTTAAATAAATCACGGGAAGGAATTAATATGTCATCTAAATGGATTACCTCTTTATTTAAAAGCGTAGTATTAACCGCGGCATTGGTCACTCCTTTTGCGGCATCGGCTTTTACCGAGGGCACAGATTATATGGTTCTGGAGAAACCGATTCCTAATGCGGATAAAACGCTGATTAAGGTATTTAGCTACGCCTGCCCTTTCTGCTACAAATATGACAAAGCCGTAACAGGTCCGGTTTCTGATAAAGTAGCCGATCTCGTTACGTTCACCCCGTTCCACCTGGAAACAAAAGGCGAATATGGCAAACAGGCCAGCGAAGTATTTGCAGTCCTGATCGCTAAAGATAAAGCTGCCGGGATTTCGTTATTTGATGCTAAATCACAATTCAAAAAAGCGAAGTTCGCCTGGTACGCGGCTTACCATGATAAGAAAGAGCGCTGGTCAGATGGGAAAGATCCGGCAGCATTTATTAAAACCGGGCTGGACGCCGCAGGCATGAGCCAGGCTGATTTTGAAGCGGCGCTGAAAGATCCTGCCGTTCAGGAGACTCTGGAAAAATGGAAAGCCGCCTATGACGTTGCCAAAATTCAGGGTGTTCCGGCTTACGTCGTCAACGGCAAGTACCTTATCTATACCAAAAACATCAAATCCATCGATTCTATGGCTGAACTCGTCCGGGAACTGGCCACTAAAAAATAAGCAGGGAAACGATTATGGATTTTATTAAGGGATTATGGCGAGACCTACGCGCAAGACCAGTAGATACGCTGGTGAGATGGCAGGAACAGCGCTTTCTGTGGCTGTTAATGGCCATCGCGATGGGAGGGTTAATTATCCTGGCGCACTCGTTCTTCCAAATCTATCTCTACATGGCGCCGTGCGAACAGTGTGTTTACATTCGTTACGCGATGTTTGTGATGGTAATTGGCGGGGTGATTGCGGCGATAAATCCCAAAAATATCGTGCTGAAGCTGATTGGCTGCATCGCGGCGTTTTATGGCAGCATTATGGGCATTAAGTTTTCTATTAAGCTTAATGGTATCCATCATGCGGTACATAATGCGGACCCCGATTCACTTTTTGGCGTGCAAGGATGTTCGACTGATCCGACCTTTCCTTTCAACTTACCGTTGGCGGAATGGGCACCGGAGTGGTTTAAACCTACCGGAGACTGCGGTTATGACGCGCCTATCGTCCCTGATGGCGTAACGCTCAGTAGCGTACAGCAGTGGTTTGTCGATCTCTACCAGCAGTCTGAAGGCTGGTATCTGCTTCCGCCCTGGCACTTTATGAACATGGCACAGGCATGTATGTTGGCCTTTGGGTTGTGCCTGATTCTGCTGCTGGTGATGAGCGGCGCCTGGGCATTGAAACTGGCCAGAGGCAAATAACCTGAATAGATAAACCAAAGCAGAGGTCTGCATTCAGGCCTCTGCTTTTCTCACAATAATTTTACCATTCAGCTTATTCGTCGTTCTTTGAAACTGAACAGTATGGCACCGAAGGAATACAAAAAAGCCGATGACATCTCATCGGCTTTTTTCAACCATGATCCGTTCGATCAGCTGGCTTTGCGCTCATGCGCCTGGCGGTAAGCCACCAGATCTTCAATCGTGACCACCGCCATATTATGCTGGCCTGCAAACGCGATACACTCCGGCGCGCGCGCCATCGTCCCATCGTCGTTAGTCAACTCGCACAGTACACCTGCAGGTTTAAAACCAGCCAGCGTCATCAGATCGATGGTCGCCTCCGTATGACCGCCGCGCGTCAGCACGCCGCCCGCCTGAGCGCGTAGTGGGAAAACGTGCCCCGGACGGTTAAGATCGGACGGTTTTGCGCCATCCTTAATTGCCGCACGCACCGTAGTGACACGGTCAGCGGCGGAAACGCCGGTGGTCACGCCTTCTGCGGCTTCAATGGTCACGGTAAAACCGGTGCCGTAGGCGCTGGTGTTGTTTTCCACCATCATTGGCAAGTCGAGCTGCTTACGACGGTCTTCAGTAATGCACAGGCAAACAATACCGCTACCGTGACGAATGGTTAACGCCATCTGTTCTACGGTCATCGTCTCTGCGGGGAAAATCATATCGCCTTCGTTTTCACGATCTTCATCATCAAGCACCATCACACCGCGTCCTTCACGCAGCGCATCCAGTGCAAGTTCAACACGTTCAAAAGGCGTACCAAAAGAGGAAAGTAGCGTCTGATTCATGGTAAAAAAACCTCATTAACATTATGGTTACCAGAATCAGGGCAGTCTTAGGAGTGCCGACAAGCGGCAAAAAAATAACGTGAGCGGGTCCATGCCCGACTGGATCGTTACCCTCTCCCATCCGGACTTTAACCGTCGGCCCCGGAATTACACCGGATCTGCTGACCTTTTCGCTATGGCAAAAAGCGCTCGCGGGCTTTCAACCTGCTCTCCGCGTTCCGTCACGGCGCGCCGTGATGAGAAATGCGTTAAACATCGCTGATTTACCGCCGGTGGGGAATTTCGCCCCGCCCTGAGAATAAGCGGGTTAACTATAACGCTATTGATTACCTTCATCAACGCCTTTACTCCGTATGACGTCACACAATTCTGGTTTATGGCGTCCACATATCGCACTACAATAAGAGCTAACACTTACCAGTTCAGGGAAACCACAATGATTGACCCGAAAAAAATTGAGCAAATCGCACGCCAGGTTCATGAGTCAATGCCGAAAGGTATTCGCGAGTTCGGGGAAGATATCGAGAAAAAAATCCGTCAAACGCTGCAATCTCAGCTGACGCGTCTCGATCTGGTGAGCCGCGAAGAGTTTGATGTCCAGACTCAGGTCTTGCTGCGCACCCGGGAAAAACTGGCGCTGCTGGAGCAACGCCTCAGCGAACTGGAAGCTCGCGACAAGCCTGAAGAAGTAAAACCTGCGCCCGCCATCCCGCCAGTCGATCCACAAGAGTAAAAACGTGAACGGGCCTGACGGCCCGCTCATATAAGATCTGAATAATGCCCTGCACCTGTAAAGGGAGCCTGCATTAGTGTTCTAATTCTAACCTTTTCGCCTGAGTCGCCTGCTGGCAGTAAAGCGCGTAACGCTTGCAAAACCGTCGCGGTGCTCCTCGTCCATATTGCCGGTTACCGCCTGGATATCAACAGGACGCCCCTCCGCCTGCATTCTGGCAAAACTGCGCGCCAGAAAATCGAAATTATTTAATGAATAGACGTTATTGTTGTTCATCAGCATACCCTCCAGTTATTGAATTCTGTTAAGGCTATATGCTTTTTCTAATTTCAGTATTTCCCTATATGTACGGCGGTTTTATACATAACGTGCGCAAATTTAATGCGCAAAATCACAATATTCACCAAAGATAGCGACGGATAAATCGCTTTTCGGACTTAAGGAGATATGGGTCACATGATATTGTAACGCAATGAAATAACAAGCATGAAAATTATCACGCGAACACCCTTCTGAAGGCGGCGACAAGGATAGAAAATATGACCTTATTTGCGGAGTATAACAGCCCCTATCTGTTTGCCATCGCGTTCGTTTTCTTTATCGGCGTGCTGGAGATGATTTCTCTGATTTTTGGCCACTTTCTTTCAGGCACGCTCGACGCCCATCTCGATCATTATGACGCCCTGTCATCTGGCCCTGCGGGCCAGGCGCTTCATTATCTGAATATTGGACGCGTTCCCGCCCTGGTCGTCCTCTGTCTATTGGCTGGTTATTTCGGCCTCTTCGGTATCCTCATCCAGCATGGCGGGATCATGCTCTGGCAAGCGCCGCTCAGCAATCTGCTGCTGGTCCCGTTGAGCATTGTCCTGTCGGTCTTTGCCGTGCATTACAGCGGAAAAATCCTCGCGCCCTGGCTACCCAGAGATGAAAGCTCCGCCCTCAGGGAAGAGGAATTTATCGGCGGCATGGCGATTATTACCGGCCACGCCGCCGTCGCCGGTACACCTTGCGAAGGAAAATTTACCGATAAGTTCGGCCAGATTCACTATTTACTGCTGGAACCCGAAAAGGGAAAAGAATTTAAAAAAGGAGACAAGGTGCTGATTGTCTGCCGACTTTCCGCAACGCGTTATTTGGCTGAGCGTACCTTCTATGTCTAATTGAGAGGAACTTACATAATGGATGATGTTTTTGGCATATTGCCATCATGGATGTTTACCGCCATCGTTGCGGTTATCGTCTTACTAATTATCGGGATCATTTTTGCTCGCCTCTATCGCCGCGCATCTGCGGAACAGGCGTTTGTCCGTACCGGGCTTGGCGGGCAAAAAGTGGTGATGAGCGGCGGCGCTATTGTGATGCCAATCTTTCACGAAATTATTCCGATCAATATGAATACCCTAAAACTTGAGGTCAGCCGTGCTACCGTCGACAGCCTGATCACCAAAGATCGTATGCGCGTTGACGTGGTCGTTGCTTTCTTCGTGCGTGTAAAACCCTCTGTTGAAGGTATTGCCACCGCCGCACAAACGCTTGGCCAGCGAACGCTGTCGCCGGAAGATCTGCGTATGCTGGTTGAGGATAAATTCGTTGACGCCTTACGCGCTACCGCAGCCCAGATGACGATGCATGAGCTACAGGACACGCGCGAAAACTTCGTTCAGGGCGTACAAAACACCGTTGCGGAAGATTTGTCGAAAAACGGCCTGGAGCTGGAAAGCGTCTCATTAACCAACTTTAACCAAACGTCCAAAGAGCATTTCAATCCAAACAACGCCTTTGATGCCGAAGGGCTGACGAAACTGACGCAGGAAACCGAACGCCGCCGTCGTGAACGTAATGAAGTGGAACAGGATGTGGAAGTAGCGGTGCGCGAAAAGAACCGCGACGCGCTTGAGCGCAAGCTGGAAATCGAGCAGCAAGAAGCCTTTATGACTCTGGAGCAGGAGCAACAGGTTAAAACCCGCACCGCCGAACAAAACGCCAAAATTGCCGCTTTTGAGGCCGAGCGCCATCGTGAAGCAGAACAGACGCGCATTCTTGCTGAGCGGCAGATCCAGGAGACGGAGATCGAACGTGAGCAAGCAGTACGGTCCAGGAAAGTTGAGGCCGAGCGTGAAGTACGTATTAAAGAGATCGAACAGCAACAGGTGACAGAAATCGCCAACCAGACGAAATCTATCGCCATTGCCGCCAAATCCGAGCAGCAATCACAAGCAGAAGCGCGCGCCAACGACGCGCTGGCCGATGCGGTTCGCGCCCAGCAAAACGTAGAAACCACCCGCCAGACCGCCGAAGCGGATCGCGCCAAGCAGGTCGCTCTGATCGCCGCGGCGCAGGATGCGGAAACCAAAGCGGTCGAACTGACCGTTCGGGCAAAAGCAGAGAAAGAAGCGGCAGAATTGCAAGCCGCCGCCATCATCGAACTGGCGGAAGCAACGCGTAAAAAAGGTCTGGCGGAAGCCGAAGCGCAACGGGCGCTGAATGACGCTATCAACGTACTATCTGACGAACAAACCAGCCTCAAATTTAAACTAGCGCTCTTACAATCGTTGCCTGCTGTTATTGAGAAGTCTGTTGAACCGATGAAATCCATCGACGGCATTAAGATTATTCAGGTCGATGGCCTCAATCGCAGCGCGACGGCGGGCGACGTCGCCGCTGGCGGCGCTAACGGGGGAAACCTGGCGGAACAAGCCTTATCTGCCGCGCTCACCTATCGTACCCAGGCACCGCTGATCGATTCGCTGTTAAACGAGATTGGCATCGCTGGCGGCTCGCTAAAGGCGCTGACCACGCCGTTGGTTTCATCGGCAACGGATGAGATTAATCGCGAAGCAACGGTAAAAGAGCAATAACTCCCCGCTATATCTCCTGTCCCTGGCCATAAGGCCGGGGATTTTTTTATCTTTTTTCCACCTTGTCTGTACAAAGCGTTATGACCAGCAGGCCATTTTGCGTGGGCGATCCAGTAACGCAAAATCGGCGGGATAAAGCCCTTGCGCCAGACAGGCCACTCACCAACAATCGCGATGTCAGCAAGGGGCTGAAACGGGAAAGCCCCTCCCGAGGAAGGGGCTTTAATAAGGAAAGGGTTATGATGCACCAGGTCATCATACTGATTGTTCTGTTACTGATAAGTTTCGCAGCTTACTAACAGACAATCAGAGGGGGGAGAGATCCCCTCTCACCCTTATTCCTTTACTTTAGGTCGAAAAAAAAGCAGCGTCAACCGCGAGATACGCGTCGAAACAAAATGTCCGACGCGCCTTCAAAATCAGCGCCCGCCGCGTCTGTAACGCCTGATGACGCGGTTTTACTTCTCGCTCTCGGTCTGGATCTTTTTGATGATATTGGTCGTGGAACAACCATCTTCGAAGTTCAGCACCATGACTTCACCGCCGTTGGCCCAGACCTCTTCGCTGCCCGCGATCTCTTCCGGCTTATAGTCGCCGCCTTTTACCAGCAGATCCGGCAGAATACCGGCAATCAGTCGTTGCGGCGTATCCTCTTCAAAAGAGACAACCCAGTCGACCGACTCCAGCGCGCCCAGCACGATCATACGCTGTTCGAGCGGATTAACCGGACGGCTTTCGCCTTTCAGACGTTTAGTCGAGGCGTCACTATTGACCGCAACAATCAGGCGGTCGCCCAGTTTGCGCGCGTTCGCCAGATAAGAGACGTGGCCCGCGTGCAGAATATCGAAAACGCCGTTGGTCATGACCACTTTCTCGCCACGCTTACGCGCGCTGGCGACGGCCTGTCTCAACTCCTCTTCGGTCATAACGCCGAAGCCGGTATCCGCGCGTCCGCGCACTGCGTTTTCCAGCTCAATAGGGGAAACCGTTGACGTCCCGAGTTTACCTACCACTACGCCCGCCGCCGCATTGGCGAAATAACACGCCTCCTCCAGGGTATTTCCCGCCGCCAGCGTCGCCGCCAGCACGCCGATCACCGTATCGCCCGCACCGGTAACATCATAAACTTCCTGCGCCTGCGTCGGCATATGTAGCGGCGCTTTATTCGGTTGCAGCAGCGTCATTCCCTGTTCGGAACGCGTGACCAACAGCGCGGAAAGGTCATAATCGGCAATGAGTTTCATGCCACGTTCAACCAGTTCGTCTTCGCTTTTACATTTCCCCGCGACCGCCTCAAATTCAGAAAGGTTTGGCGTCAGCAGCGTGGCGCCGCGGTAACGCTCAAAATCCGTTCCTTTCGGATCGATGAGCACCGGCACGCCCGCCTGGCGCGCCAGGGAAATCATAGTCTGCACGCTGGTCAGAGCGCCTTTGGCATAATCGGACAATACCAGCGCGCCGATCGATCCCAGCGCCTGGTTGATACGCTCATGCAACGGCTGCGGGTCCACGCCCTCAAAGCCTTCTTCAAAATCAAGACGAATGAGCTGCTGATTACGTGATAGCACGCGCAGTTTGGTAATTGTCGGATGCGTCGGCACAGAAACGAAGTCGCACTTCACATTGACCTCCGCCAACGTTTTGCTCAGCGCGCGCGCGGCGTCATCAATACCCGTCAGGCCGACCAGACGGGCGTTCGCTCCCAGAGACGCAATGTTCATCGCCACGTTCGCCGCGCCGCCCGGACGTTCCTCAACGGTATTTACCTTAACCACGGGCACCGGCGCTTCCGGTGAAATACGGCAAGTGGGGCCATACCAATAGCGATCCAGCATTACATCACCCACAACCATGACGCCTGCACGTTCAAACGCTGGCAGATTTACTTTCATTCCTGTCTCCTGAGAGATTCAAAATTTGCGCGCGATAATAGCATAATTCAAACGGCTACCAGCCACTTCCGCCAGCTTGCCTGCACCAGCGCGCGCTCTTTGCTAAAACACGTCTGCGCCACATGACCGGGAAGCTCCTGCAACGCCAGGTGGTGCAGTTCATCACGCAGTGTGGTGTAGGCTACCGTCAGCGCCTGCGCTTCGTGTTCATCCATAATGCCGTTTTGCGCCAGAAGCTCCAGGATGCGCACGTTATCAGACCAGCGCGTTAATTTAGGTTTTTCATGAGCGTAGCGCAGTACCAGATATTGCGCGATAAACTCAATATCCGTAATACCGCCTTCATCAGCTTTAATATCAAAACGATCGCGATGCTTATTACCGAGATGCGCCCGCATTTTCTCGCGCATTTCACGCACTTCAGTCTGCAATGTCTTGCCGTCGCGCGCCGTCGTCATGATAGTGCGGCGCACCGCATCAAACTGTGAGGTAAGCTGCGGGTCGCCATATACCACGCGAGCGCGTACCAATGCCTGATGTTCCCAGGTCCAGGCTTCATGCTGCTGATAATCGGCAAACGCGTCCGCTGAAGTCACCAGCATTCCCGCCGCGCCAGAGGGGCGTAGACGCGCATCCACCTCATACAAAATGCCGGAGGAGGTACGCGTACTGAACAGATGCATAATGCGCTGCGCCAGGCGCAGATAAAACTGCCGCCCGTCGATTTCGCGTTCGCCGTTGGTCATGACGTCCATCGGACAGTCATGCAGGAAGATGAGATCCAGATCGGAACTGTAGCCCAGCTCCCATCCGCCCAACTTGCCATAACCGACAACCGCAAACCCCCGCCCCTGGCGCTCGTCCAGATGCGCTGGCTGACCATAACGCGCAACCATTTGCGTCCACGCCTGCTGCACCACAGCATCAATCATCGCCTCCGCCAGCCATGTGAGGTGATCGCTCACTTTCATCACCGGCAGCGTACCGGCAATATCCGCCGCCGCAATCCGCAAAAGCTGTGCCTGTTTAAACTGGCGTAATGCCTCCAGTTGTTGTTCTTCGTCTTCTTCCGGTACGCGCAGCAAATATTGGCGTAATTCGTCGCGGTAAGCGTCGGTAGCCGTCGGCTGATAAAGCGTGCCGGGGTCGAGCAGTTCATCAAGCAACAACGGATAACGCGCCAGTTGGCTCGCTATCATTGGCGAAGCGGCGCAGAGCATAATCAGGTGTTTCAGCGCGCCGGGAAATTCGCTCAGCAGCTCCAGATAGGTGGTGCGAGTGACAATCCCCGCCAGCAACGGCGTTATCCGCGATAGCGTAACAGCGGCGTCTTCGCGGGAACAAACGTCAGCAAGCAGGTGCGGCATCAGTTGGTCCAGCACTTGCCGCCCGCGCGGGCCGATAGGGCGTTTATCCAGTTCCTTACGGAAGTCAGCGATGAGGGTCAGAACTTGTCGCCGATCCTCATCGGCTAAATGCGCCAGCACTGGCGTCGAATCATCCTCCTGTAGCGCATCCTGCCATACTTCACGCCACGGCTCTGAACGTTCTTCCTCCTGCGGGGTATCGGCTTCATCATCGCCAATTAATTCGTTGAATACGCGGCGTACATTAGCCATATGATCCGTCAGTTCGCCAACAAGCTGCGGCCAATTCTCCGCCTTCATTCCCCAGGCCAGCCGCGCCCGATTCAGATCGTCGGCAGGCAGCGTTTGCGTCTGTTCGTCATTGATGCTTTGCAGCAGATTCTCCAGACGACGTAGAAAAAGATAGGCCACGCGCAGTTGCGCCACGTCATTCTCAGGCAGCAAATGCAGCGCAGCGATAGCATCCAACGTCGGCAGTAACGAACGCGACTGTAGCGACGGCTCGCGTCCGCCGCGGATCAGCTGGAATACCTGCACGATAAACTCAATTTCACGAATACCGCCCGCGCCAAGTTTAATGTTGTCTTTCAAACCGCGGCGTCGCACTTCGCGGGCGATCATCCCTTTCATATTGCGTAGCGACTGGATGACGCTGAAATCGATATAGCGGCGGAAAACGAAAGGTCGCAGCATGGCGCGTAATTCACGAGACCAGGCGTCGTCGTTATCGCCCATTAGCCGCGCTTTCACCATAGCGTAGCGTTCCCAGTCGCGTCCTTGTTCTTGATAGTAATCCTCCAGCGCGGCAAAACTCAGGACCAGCGGGCCGCTGTCGCCAAACGGTCGCAGGCGCATGTCCACCCGATAGACAAAACCATCCATTGTGGGCTGATCCAGCGCTTTGATCAGCCGCTGCCCGAGACGCGTAAAAAACTGGGCGTTATCGAGTTCACGGCGCCCGCCCCGGGTCTCGCCATGTTCCGGCCAGGCGAAAATCAGATCGATATCAGACGAAAAATTCAGTTCGCCGCCGCCCAGCTTGCCCATGCCTAAAATCAACAGCGGCTGCGGAACGCCCTGCGGGTTACAGGGGGTTCCCCATTCGCGGCAACAGGCGGCATACAGCCAGTCACGCGCCCCCACGATGAGCGTCTCCGCCAGATGGCTCAACTGTTGTAAAATAGTCTCGTCGTCCACCAGCGACAGCGTCTGCGCCCAGGCGATGCGTATCATGATGCGACGACGAAAAAGCCTCAGTTCACGCATCAGCGAGGCGTCGTCACAGACACCTGCCAACGCCTCCTGTAACCAGCCAGCATAATGTCGCCATTCATCAGCCTGCGGCGATGCGGATTCCAGTTCGGCAAGCCACTCCGGATGCGCTATCACGCTATCCAGCGCAAAATCGCTAAATGTAAGTACTGACTTCGCCTGCACGCTAAGCGATGTCTCAGTAAATCCTTCTGGTAGGCGCTCAACAACGGTCTGCCAGTACTGCGATAAGGGTGAAGAGAGCGGCGTCATTTAGGGGATATCCTTTAAATAATGCCGGATGGCGGCATTTCGCCTGACCCGGCCTACAAGTCCGCATACCGTAAGCCTGATAAGCGCAGCGTCATCAGGCGCTTTCTACGGTTCTGATTATCGTTTTCCGCTGTGCAACCAGAACGGCTGCTGGTTAATGGCCTCATTACGGAAATGTTCAATTTCAATACGTTGTCCGGTAATAATGGCGTGACGCAATCCCTGCCAGTTCTCCAGCCATGCCTGCGCGATCATCGCATCATAATACCCAGCCAGCAGTAAAACGCTGTCGATATCGCGAGTCAAACGCGGCAACTGGTCGCGATACTTATCACCCAGCGGTTGTCCAAAGACTTTTTTTAATTCAGCAGCATGACGAGAAAGATGAATGTCGGCGAAACGCTTAAAAGAATCGGCCATTTTGGCCTGCGCCTTCGCGTCCAGAAATGGCTGCCAGGCTTTCGTCACCAGCCATTCCGTCAATGCCAGTTTTGCCATCGCCGTTTGCGTACTATAAACGGCTGTGACGGCGGACACCGCGGATGTCATCGTCGCTTCCGCCTGGGTAAGTAGATCACGTAAGTGAGCGCTCGCTTTACGTGGAACAATGCCACCAAAAAGCATTAAGGCATGGCGCACTAATCCCATAGCATCCAGCACGTGTTCTTTCGCCGACTCGTCGCCGCGCAGCCAGAGCTCTTCATGGTACTGCCACTGTGACAACGCCAGATCCAGCGAGGCCTCCAGCCCTTGCTCTACCGTGGCTTTCGCGACGGTCCGCAGAATTGTCGTTGGTGTATCCTCTCGCGGCGCATTCCCCTGCGCCAGATGATAACCTCGCGCCGCCTTACTCAGACTGCCCTGACGCAAACCGGTTTGCGACAGCAGTTGCTTCGCCAGTTTTAACACGGCGCGCGTATCGCCGCGAAGCAACTCAAGCTCCAGCTCACAAATCGGTTCGGCAAACTCGCCCGCTTTTACGTCGCCGAGATCGAGCGCAATTTCAATCCTGCTGCCGTCAACGTCCAGACACCATTTTTCCCGGTAAAAATCGGTACTGAACAGCGGCTGTACGCTTGATGCCAGGCCGGCGGGCAGGTTACCATCCGGCCAGACCTCCGCCGGAAGTTGCGTCAGATCCAGCACGGGTTCGCTTAGCGCGACATTGTATTCGGGTCGCTGGTGCAGCCCGCCCGTTACCCGGCCGGCAATTTTCATGGTCATTTCATAGCGCCCATTTTCACCACGAATACGCAGCCCCATATCATGGCGGCGTAGCCAGTTATCAGGCGTTTCGAAGTAGATATTCAGCAACTGGCTGGGCGCATGATGCTCACCGCCGAGCGTATGAAGATGATTTCGCAGCGCATCTACGGCGTCGTGATTGACGATAAACTTTAATTCGATTTCCTGAGCCATGGCCTTGTACTTATGGGTTATGTCACATCTGGGAAGATTCTTGGCGAACTTACCCGCATTATTTTTGTCAGTAGATAGTATTTTGCGCCAAATTGCCATGCAACGAGCAATTTGACGGGCGTAAAAGTTTGACGTAGCGGCAAAGGCGACACAGATGATTCCGATTGATGTCGACTACTTTGCGTAGCGACACTGATGCCGTTACTATCGTTCCACTTTCTCTGACAATAACGACAGCCTGATGCCAAAATTACGCCTGATTGGACTAACTTTACTTGCGCTTAGCGCCACCGCCGTCTCTCATGCTGAAGAGACGCGTTACGTTTCTGATGAACTGAATACCTGGGTCCGCAGCGGTCCGGGAGATAATTATCGCCTTGTGGGTACCGTCAACGCCGGCGAGGAAGTCACGCTCTTACAGAGCGATGCCAACTATGGTCAAATCAAAGACAGTTCTGGTCGTACTGCCTGGATACCGTTAAAAGAACTGAATACTACGCCAAGCCTGCGTACCCGCGTGCCGGATCTGGAAAATCAGGTCAAAACGTTGACCGATAAACTCAACAATATTGATACCACGTGGAATCAGCGCACCGCCGATATGCAGCAGAAAGTGGCGCAAAGCGACAGCGTCATCAACGGGCTAAAAGAAGAGAACCAGAAGCTGAAAAACGAGCTGATTGTCGCGCAGAAAAAAGTTAGCGCCGCGAATCTGCAGCTGGATGACAAACAGCGCACCATTATTATGCAGTGGTTTATGTATGGCGGCGGCGTATTGGGTATTGGCTTGCTGTTAGGGCTGGTGCTGCCGCATATGATCCCAAGCCGTAAACGCAAAGACCGCTGGATGAACTAAATCGCCTTCTCTGCGGCACTGTCTTATCATTAGAGGATGATCGTTTTTAAAAGGAAAGTGGCGTGAAGATTTATCTGGTCGGTGGTGCGGTTCGGGATGCGTTGTTAGGGCTACCGGTTAAAGATAAAGATTGGGTCGTTGTCGGCGCCACGCCGCAGGAGATGCTTGATGCGGGCTACCAGCAGGTAGGCCGTGATTTTCCTGTGTTTCTCCATCCGCAAACTCACGAAGAATACGCGCTGGCGCGTACCGAGCGTAAATCCGGTTCCGGCTACACGGGCTTCACCTGTTATGCCGCGCCGGACGTTACCCTGGAAGCCGATCTCCAGCGTCGCGATCTGACCATTAATGCTCTGGCGCGCGACGATGACGGCCAGATTATCGACCCTTACCACGGGCGCCGGGATCTGGAGGCGCGTCTACTGCGCCATGTCTCCCCCGCGTTTAGCGAAGATCCCTTGCGCGTATTGCGCGTGGCGCGTTTTGCCGCCCGTTACGCTCATCTGAGTTTCCGTATCGCCGATGAAACACTGTCGCTAATGCGCGACATGACCGCGGCAGGCGAGCTGGAACATCTGACGCCGGAACGGGTATGGAAAGAGACGGAAAATGCGCTTACCACCCGCAATCCGCAGGTTTACTTCCAGGTATTGCGCGACTGCGGCGCCCTGCGCGTCCTGTTTCCGGAAATCGACGCCCTGTTTGGCGTACCCGCGCCGGCAAAGTGGCATCCGGAAATTGATACCGGAGTTCATACGCTGATGACGCTGTCGATGGCCGCTATGCTCAGTCCGCAGCTTGATGTCCGTTTCGCCACGCTTTGTCATGATCTTGGCAAAGGCTTAACGCCGAAAAACCTCTGGCCGCGCCATCATGGCCACGGCCCGGCGGGCGTGAAACTGGTCGAACAGTTATGCCAGCGTTTGCGCGTTCCCAATGACCTGCGTGATTTAGCTAAACTGGTCGCCGAATACCACGATCTGATCCACACCTTTCCGATACTCCAGCCGAAAACGATCGTTAAGCTGTTTGACGCCATTGATGCATGGCGTAAACCGCAGCGCGTCGAGCAGATTGCGCTGACCAGCGAGGCCGATGTCCGTGGACGTACCGGATTTGAAGCGTCGGATTACCCGCAGGGGCGCTGGCTGCGCGAAGCCTGGCAGGTGGCGCAGGCGGTACCGACGAAAGAGGTGGTGGAGGCCGGATTTAAGGGCATTGAGATTCGCGAGGAGCTGACAAAGCGACGAATTGCAGCGGTCGCCAACTGGAAAGAGAAGCGCTGCCCGAACCCCGCCAGCTAAACGCCATCCGGCACGATAAATTGCCTGATGGCGCTGCGCTTATCAGACCGACAAAACAGTTAGGCCGGACAAGGCGGTACGCCGCCATCCGGCAGGTCAATCATCAGAAGAAGACAACGTAAACGGCAGCCGCCACCACAAAGCGGTAAATCGCAAACGGAATAAACGAGATACGCTTAATCAGTTGCAGGAAGGTCTTGATGGCGATCAGCGCCACCACAAACGCCGTCACAAAGCCCACTGCGAACATCGGAATATCCGCTGCGGTCAGGAATGACCAACTTTTGTAGAGATCCAGAACCGTTGCGCCCATCATCATCGGCACAGCCAGTAAGAACGAGAACTCAGAGGCGGCGTAACGGCTGACGCCCATCAGCATCCCACCGGAAATGGTCGCTCCGGAACGCGAGAAGCCCGGCCACAGCGCCAGACACTGGAAACAGCCAATCATAAACGCCTGACGATACGTCATATCATCCAGCCCCGGCGCGCGCGGTTCTTTCGGCTTCAGGCACTCGGCGGCAATCAGCAACAGACCGCCTACCACCAGCGCGTACATCACGTTAATCGGGTTAAATAGCGACTTGATCGTGTCATGAAAGACTAACCCCAGCACCACCGCCGGAATCATGCCCAGCAGGATGTGAATCAACGTTAATCGACCTTTACTTTCACCTTCACGCTGTAGCGGGCGGCCAAAGTGAATACCGATGAGACCAAACAACCGCCGCCAGAACATCACCACGACCGCCAGAATAGATCCAAGTTGAATCACCACTTCGAATGTCTTGGCCGTATCGCCTTCAAACCCCAGCAGATGACCCACAATAATCATATGGCCCGTGCTGGATACCGGCAAAAACTCCGTCAATCCTTCGACCACACCCAAAATTGCCGCTATCAGCAGCGAGTGCATATCGCTCATCAATAAACCCCTAAAATGAAAAACACTGCAAAAATGGATCTCGCGTTAAGACCCCATATATAACCGTTTGGTTTAAAAAATATAAAATTATTTATTTTTATTTCAGATTATTGCCACGCTCAATAATTACCCCTACGTTCGCCGCGCGCGCGACGGCGCCAGGCTTGCTCAGTTTGATGCGAACCCACGGAGAATTGAATCGGCTAAGCAGCAGATCCGCCACCTCTTCCGCCACGCGCTCGACCAGAGCAAAACGCCCGCCTTCGACATGATTTATCACCGTGTCGGCGATATCCGCATAACTTAGACAATCTGCGACATCATCGCTTTTCGCCGACTTGCGGTTATCCCATGCCATTTCGATATCGAACACCAGTTTTTGCTCGATAGTCTGTTCCCAGTCGTAAACACCGATAGTGGTGATTACCGAAAGTTGCTCTATAAATACAATATCCATCACGACCTGCCTGCTTTTTGGCTAACCCGGATACCACTTCCGGCGAAATGTGCGTATTATCCACAGAAATAGTAAATAAAACGACACTTTCAATACGGAACAGCTTATGAGTGCAATCGCGCCTGGAATGATCCTCTTCGCGTACCTCTGCGGCTCAATTTCCAGTGCCATTCTGGTTTGCCGCATCGCCGGGCTGCCCGATCCGCGTGAAAGCGGCTCCGGCAACCCGGGCGCGACGAACGTATTACGAATCGGTGGCAAGGGAGCGGCTGTCGCGGTACTTATTTTTGACATCCTTAAAGGCATGTTGCCCGTCTGGGGCGCGTATGCGTTAGGCGTTACCCCTTTCTGGCTGGGGCTTATCGCTATCGCCGCCTGTCTGGGGCATATCTGGCCGGTCTTTTTTGGCTTTAAAGGTGGGAAAGGCGTAGCAACCGCATTTGGTGCCATTGCGCCCATCGGCTGGGATTTAACCGGCGTTATGGCTGGCACCTGGCTGCTGACGGTCCTGTTAAGCGGTTATTCATCGTTAGGGGCGATTGTCAGCGCCTTGATTGCGCCGTTTTACGTCTGGTGGTTTAAACCGCAGTTCACCTTCCCGGTATCGATGCTGTCATGTCTCATTTTGCTGCGCCATCATGACAACATCCAGCGTCTGTGGCGTCGCCAGGAGACGAAAATCTGGACGAAGCTGAAAAAGAAACGCCAGAAAGATTCGGAGTAGTTTTTTACGCTATGCCGTGCCTGCGCATCGCCGGATAAATAGCTCGGTGATAGGCGTACATATCGAATCCGCCGCGCGTCACCCTTCCACCATTGGCGTGGTTAGGCGCGATTTTCGGCCTGATCTTCCTGGTGCTGCTGATCGTCACCGAGCTGTTGTGGATGCCCGTCGTTTTACTGTAAACCCGTTGGGGCGGCATGATGTTGCCCCCCTTTTTCCGCTTTTACGCCGCCGGCAGCTCGGCCAGCGGCCAGCGCGGACGTACCGTTACGCCAAGATCCGCCGTAACGCCCGCTTTAAACCGCACCATTCCGGCATAGGCGATCATCGCCCCGTTGTCAGTACAAAACTCCGGACGCGCATAGAACACTTCGCCGCGGCGTTTTTGCATCATTTCGGCAAGCTTCGCACGCAGCGTGCGGTTAGCGCTGACGCCGCCCGCCATGACCAGACGCTTAAAACCGGTGCTTTCCAGCGCGCGCTTGCACTTGATCATCAGCGTATCCACGACCGCATCTTCAAAAGCGCGCGCGATATCAGCGCGAGTTTGTTCGTCGTCGCCATTACTACGAATGGTGTTAGCGGCAAAGGTTTTCAGACCGGAAAAACTAAAATCCAGCCCCGGGCGATCGGTCATCGGGCGCGGAAAGACAAAACGCCCCGCCGTCCCCTGCGACGCCATTTTCGACAGCATCGGGCCGCCAGGATAATCCAGCCCCAACAATTTGGCGGTTTTATCAAACGCTTCACCGGCGGCATCGTCAATCGACTCTCCCAGCAGTTCGTACTGACCGATTCCGGTCACGCTAATGAGCTGCGTATGTCCGCCGGAGACCAGTAGCGCCACAAACGGGAAATCCGGAGGGTTATCTTCCAGCATCGGCGCCAGCAGATGACCTTCCATATGGTGTACAGGAATGGCCGGCACATTCCAGGCAAATGCCAGCGAACGCCCGACGGTTGCGCCGACCAGCAGCGCGCCGACCAGGCCCGGGCCTGCGGTATAGGCCACCGCGTCGATATCGCTCGCCGTCAGACCGGCTTCTTTTAATGCCGCCTGAATCAGCGGCACGGTTTTACGCACATGATCGCGGGAAGCCAGTTCAGGCACTACGCCGCCGTAGTCAGCATGTAATTTCACCTGACTATACAATTGGTTGGCTAACAGACCTTTTTTGTCGTCGTAAATAGCGATGCCGGTTTCATCGCAGGATGTTTCAATACCCAGTACACGCATGACTTGTTTTACCTCGCTCTAATACCGCGCAGTGTAGGTCGAATGCGGGTGGATGTATACCCTCAGTCCCGACTTCGTGTATACTCCCTCACCTTATAAAAGTCCCTTTCAAAAAAGGCCGCGGTGCTTTACAAAGCAGCAGCAATTGCAGTAAAATTCCGCACCATTTTGAAATAAGCTGGCGTTGATGCCAGCGGCAAACCGAATTAATCAAAGGTGAGAGGCACATGCCGGTAATTAAAGTACGTGAAAACGAGCCGTTCGACGTAGCTCTGCGTCGCTTCAAGCGTTCCTGCGAAAAAGCAGGTGTTCTGGCGGAAGTTCGTCGTCGTGAGTTCTATGAAAAACCGACGACCGAACGTAAGCGCGCTAAAGCTTCTGCAGTGAAACGTCACGCGAAGAAACTGGCTCGCGAAAACGCACGCCGTACTCGTCTGTACTAATCTTTTGAGAGCGGGCTGCTCTCAATTCAGATCGAGTTGTAGTTGTAAGGCCGTGCTTCCGAAAGGAATGCGCGGCTTGTTTTCGTTTATGCATTAGCATATACACAAAATCATTCATGCTGCGTCCAGGCGGCAAGAGAGCAAGTCCCCGGCGCTTACGCAAGTCAGCGACAGGGGTGAGCGAACGTAGCCAACACTACGGCAGCCTGAAGAATGACGTGTATAAAAGGGGCATATGGCTGGACGAATCCCACGCGTATTCATTAATGACCTGCTGGCGAGAACCGATATCGTCGATCTGATCGACGTGCGCGTAAAACTCAAGAAACAGGGCAAGAACTATCACGCGTGTTGTCCATTCCATAATGAGAAAACCCCTTCTTTCACCGTAAACGGTGAAAAACAGTTTTATCACTGCTTTGGATGCGGCGCGCATGGCAATGCGATCGACTTTTTGATGAATTACGACAAGCTCGAATTTGTCGAAACCGTCGAAGAATTAGCGGCCATGCATAACCTGGAAATTCCCTATGAAGCAGGCACCGGGCTTAGCCAGATAGAGCGCCATCAACGGCAAAACCTCTATCAGTTGATGAATGGTCTGAATGACTTTTATCAGCAGTCGCTAACCCATCCTGCGGCAAAACCTGCGCGTGACTATCTGCAAAAGCGCGGTCTGAGCGCTGAAATTATTCAGCGTTTCGCCATTGGCTTCGCGCCGCCTGGTTGGGATAACGCGTTAAAGCGCTTCGGTAATAACAGCGATAACAAGGCATTGTTGCTGGATGCCGGAATGCTGGTCAATAACGAGCAGGGCAGCACTTACGATCGTTTCCGTAATCGGGTCATGTTCCCTATTCGGGACAAACGCGGCAGGGTGATTGGTTTTGGCGGCCGAGTTCTGGGGAACGACACGCCGAAATACCTTAACTCTCCGGAAACGGACATTTTCCATAAAGGCCGCCAGCTATATGGTCTTTATGAGGCTCAGCAATATAGTGCTGAACCGCAACGCTTGCTTGTGGTCGAAGGTTATATGGATGTCGTCGCACTAGCGCAATACGACATTAACTATGCGGTCGCTTCGCTGGGTACCTCAACCACGGCAGACCATATGCATATGTTATTCCGGGCGACGAACAACGTGATTTGCTGTTACGACGGCGACCGGGCTGGCCGTGATGCCGCCTGGAGAGCGCTGGAAACAGCAATGCCTTATATGACCGACGGTCGGCAGGTACGCTTTATGTTTTTACCTGACGGCGAAGACCCGGATACGCTGGTGCGTAAAGAAGGCAAGGCGGCTTTTGAAGCGCGGATGGAGCAGGCGCAGCCGCTCTCTACATTTCTGTTTAATAGCCTCCTGCCGCAGGTGGATTTAAGCTCGCCGGATGGCAGCACGCAGTTAGCCGCACTGGCGCTGCCGCTCATTAATCAGGTGCCTGGCGACGCGCACCGTATTCAGCTGCGCCAGACGTTGGGGCTGAAGTTAGGCATTTTCGATGATAGTCAGCTTGATCGTTTAGTGCCAAAACAGGCGGAAAGCGGCGTTTCCCGCCCGGCTCCGCAGCTAAAACGCACGACCATGCGTATACTGATAGGATTACTGGTGCAAAATCCGGATCTCGCGCCGTTAGTGCCGCCCTTAGACGCGCTGGATCAGAATAAGCTGCCGGGACTTGGCTTATTTAAAGAATTGGTCAAAACTTGTTTGGCTCAGCCAGGTCTTACTACCGGACAACTTCTGGAACTCTACCGTGGCACAAATGATGCTGCGACCCTTGAAAAATTATCGATGTGGGACGATATAGCAGATAAGGCGATTGCCGAAAAGACCTTTACCGACTCACTCAACCATATGTTTGATTCGCTGCTGCAACTGCGACAAGAAGAGCTGATCGCTCGCGATCGCACTCACGGTTTAAGCAGCGAAGAACGCCGAGAGCTCTGGACGTTAAACCAGGAGCTGGCCAGAAAATGAATTTAACGGCTTAAATGCCGCATATCGATCGGGAAGCCCCCGACAGCCGCAGTGAGAGGCAGCGGCCAAAATATAAGTATGCCCTCGCTTTAAATGTCGACAGCTATACCGTCGACACCAATCAAACGAATAAGTGTGGATACCGTCTTATGGAGCAAAACCCGCAGTCACAGCTGAAACTTCTTGTCACCCGTGGTAAGGAGCAAGGCTATCTGACCTATGCTGAGGTCAATGACCATCTGCCGGAAGATATCGTCGATTCAGATCAAATTGAAGATATCATCCAAATGATCAACGACATGGGTATTCAGGTAATGGAAGAAGCGCCTGATGCCGATGATCTGCTGCTGGCTGAAAATACCACCAGCACCGATGAAGATGCGGAAGAAGCTGCTGCACAAGTTCTGTCCAGTGTTGAGTCTGAAATCGGTCGTACGACTGACCCGGTACGCATGTATATGCGTGAAATGGGCACTGTTGAACTGTTGACCCGGGAAGGCGAAATCGACATCGCTAAACGTATCGAAGACGGGATCAACCAGGTTCAATGCTCCGTTGCCGAATACCCGGAAGCCATTACCTATCTGCTGGAACAGTACGATCGCGTTGAGGCTGAAGAGGCTCGTTTGTCCGATCTTATCACCGGCTTTGTCGATCCGAACGCGGAAGAAGAGATGGCGCCGACCGCAACTCACGTCGGTTCTGAACTCTCCCAGGAAGACCTGGATGATGACGAAGACGAAGATGAAGAAGACGGCGACGATGACGCCGCCGATGACGACAACAGCATTGACCCTGAACTGGCACGCGAAAAATTCGCTGAGCTGCGCGCGCAATACGTCGTTACGCGCGACACCATCAAAGCGAAAGGCCGCAGCCATGCTGCCGCGCAGGAAGAGATTCTGAAGCTGTCTGAAGTGTTCAAACAGTTCCGTCTGGTACCGAAGCAATTCGACTATCTGGTCAACAGTATGCGCGTGATGATGGATCGCGTGCGTACTCAGGAACGTCTGATCATGAAGCTCTGCGTCGAGCAGTGCAAAATGCCGAAGAAGAACTTTATCACGCTGTTTACCGGTAACGAAACCAGCGAAACCTGGTTCAACGCCGCTATCGCGATGAACAAACCGTGGTCGGAAAAACTGCACGATGTCGCGGAAGAAGTGCAACGCTGTCTGCAAAAACTGCGGCAGATTGAAGAAGAGACCGGTCTGACCATCGAACAGGTGAAAGACATCAACCGTCGCATGTCCATCGGGGAAGCGAAAGCCCGCCGTGCGAAGAAAGAGATGGTTGAAGCGAACTTACGTCTGGTTATTTCTATCGCTAAGAAATACACCAACCGTGGCTTGCAGTTCCTTGACCTGATTCAGGAAGGCAACATCGGTCTGATGAAAGCGGTAGATAAGTTTGAATACCGCCGCGGCTACAAGTTCTCCACCTACGCTACCTGGTGGATCCGTCAGGCGATCACCCGCTCTATCGCGGATCAGGCGCGCACCATCCGTATTCCGGTGCATATGATTGAGACCATCAACAAGCTCAACCGTATTTCTCGCCAGATGCTGCAAGAGATGGGCCGCGAGCCAACGCCGGAAGAGCTGGCTGAACGGATGCTGATGCCGGAAGATAAAATTCGTAAGGTGCTGAAGATTGCCAAAGAGCCTATCTCCATGGAAACGCCGATCGGCGACGATGAAGATTCGCATCTGGGTGATTTCATCGAGGATACCACCCTCGAGCTGCCGCTGGACTCTGCCACTACCGAGAGCCTGCGTGCCGCCACTCACGACGTTTTGGCTGGCCTGACCGCTCGTGAAGCGAAAGTGCTGCGTATGCGTTTCGGTATCGATATGAACACCGACCACACGCTGGAAGAAGTGGGTAAACAGTTCGATGTTACCCGCGAACGTATCCGTCAGATCGAAGCGAAGGCGCTGCGTAAACTGCGCCACCCGAGCCGTTCTGAAGTGCTGCGCAGCTTCCTCGACGATTAATTCGCCGTACAGGTATAAACGCCGCCGCAAGGCGGCGTTTTTTTATCAGGCCATGCGCAAGCGCCCTATTTGGCCTGCAGAATTTCTACACAGCGCGAGTATTCGCGCCCTCATTCCCCATTGCTATAGCCCACGCATAATGAGCGCTTGATCCAGTTCGCGATAGGCCTCGACCAGTTTTTCCGTTTTAATTCGGTTTAAGCCGCTGGGATTCGGCAACACCCACACCATCGTCGCGCCAATGGCGATCTTTTGTTTACCCCAGGCGATACCACGCTGGCTGAATCCCTGTTCAAAAGCCTGTTTACCAAGCACCGCCAGCGCTGCGGGCTGGTAGTCCTCTATTTTTTCAATCAGGTTGCGTCCGCCGCTACGTAATTCATGCAACTTCACCTCAGTCGCTTGTACCGTCGGTCGATCGACGAGTTTCGTTACCCCGCAGCGAAAATCCAGTAATTTTTCCGCCTCTTCCGGTTTCAACTGTCGATCGGTGAAACCGGCCAAATGAATAACTTTCCAAAAACGATTCGCGGGATGCGCAAACGGAAAGCCGGTATTCGCCGAGGAGAGTCCCGGATTGATGCCGCAAAAAACCACCCGTAGCCCTGGCGCCAGTATGTCCTTAACCATTATTACTCCTGAGCAATACAACGTACTTTAAGTATAACGGGTTGAAAACACATTGTTTATAAAAACAGCACCCGCACGGTTACGGCTGGATTACAGCGTAAAGTTACATTATAATCCACCGCCACGGCCCCTTAGCTCAGTGGTTAGAGCAGGCGACTCATAATCGCTTGGTCGCTGGTTCAAGTCCAGCAGGGGCCACCAAATTTTAGCTTTATAATCATATAATTAAGCCACTCTAGCGAGTGGCTTTTTTGTTATCTTGTTTTCGAGTGGCGATGAAATGGCGGTGGATTTTTTACCACCACTTTCATGAGCACATAAAAAAACCCGCGCGCGGCGGGTCTTTAGAGAAAACTAATCAGAGCCACAATGGCCGCTGACCACTCACCGACGGGTGAGGTGGCGCCGGAATTATTGTTCCCGGTGTAACAATAAAACGTTCTACAGACTCCATCGTTACGAATGTGCAACTGCAATTAATATTCGTACATTGATGATAACGCTCTTTAGTATTCTCGCTAAGATAGCGACTGGTACGAGCATGCGCTGCATGCTGGCATTTTGGACAATGGAACATGCCACCTCCACGCATTCACAAAAAGTGAATTAATAATACTCAGTTATTC
This sequence comes from Salmonella sp. SAL04196, assembly GCF_046550835.1. NCBI lineage: Bacteria > Pseudomonadati > Pseudomonadota > Gammaproteobacteria > Enterobacterales > Enterobacteriaceae > Salmonella > Salmonella sp. SAL04196. The sequence goes on along the minus strand of NZ_JBGDXE010000002.1, from coordinate 105,813 downwards.
ACCATTTGAGAACCATTTTCTTCCGACTCATATTCTATGCCGGAAAGCATGACCTCGAGCTCTACAGTCGTCGTGAAGCCATTCCCGCCTAGATTATGGGTCACCTTACTGATTATCCACGACTGGTCATCGATGACGCTCTTAAAGCCCGAGACCCTGACCGGCATTTCGGGATAAATATCTTCCCGACCAGTTGCCAGCGTGATTGAGAACTCCGCAACGCCACGCTGTAATTTATCCCACTTCGCCTGAGCCGCGCGCATCGCTTGCGCCTTTGTCGCGTAAATGGTCGTCAGTGCGAAAACGTTGTCAGCCTCACCGGCCATATATTCACCCTCGCGGGCTTCCTGCTCTTTCTTCTTTTTCGCTGCGGTTTTACTGCTCACGACTTTTGCTTTCGGGTGCTGTAGCGCCCGGAGGTGTTGCTCTTTTGGCTTGCGCTTCAGCTTCACCGCTTGCTTTTGCTTCGCCGGTTTTGGGTCTTTGGTGTGCAGCCATTTAGCCGTTACGCCCGTGTAAGCACCACGGTCAGCAATAGCAAACTGATGCCGGTCGCCGTCACTGCGTTGGATAGTAATCAGAGGGATAGCTTTTCCGCTGGCCGTCGTACCACTTCCCGCTTTGAGCATCAGCAATTTACCCGCCTTGACCGATACCGCGCCGCCGTTGCGTTCCGCGAGGCGAGTCAGGAAAACAGCGTCGGATTCCTGCGACTGGTCGATATGCGGAATTTTTATCCCGGCAAGAGAATCCGCGACACTGGCCGTTAATTTATTCCGGACGGCTATCGCGCTGACGATAACGCCGAGTGTGGTGTCGTGCCATGATTCCTCGCGGCGTGAATTGAGCGTTCCGCGAAAATCAGCGCTACGGGCGCGAATGGTCACCGTATCCGGTGCCCCCCGGTGCTCCACCTCATCGACGGTAAATCGCCCCTTACCAACGAGCGCGAAGCCTTTCCAGCCGAGATACAGTGACAGCACCGCGCCGCGAATCGGCAGCGCGACAAGCCCGTCAGAATCATCGAGTTCAATATCGAGCTGGTCAGCTTCAAAGCCCCGGTTATCCGTCATCGAGAGATTAATCAGCCGGTCGCTGATATTGCCGGTGATATCTTTGCTTTCCAGTGTCAGCATAAAATCGGGCGTCAGTGTGCCCCCCGCGCCGGTGATAATATCCAGCATGATTAAGCCCCCACCTTAGACAGCAGATCGCCCGCTTTACCGACAAGACTCTCGGCCTGTTTTCCGATATCGCCATAGACCGCCGCGAGCGATTCATCGACACGGGTCAGTGACAGAGTGAAGCTGATTTTTCGTGGCGACCCGTCCTCAAAAAATACCGTGCCGGTCTCCGAGACATTGCTGACAATAAACATCCCGTAAATCCAGCCTGAGCCTGAAATAAGCGGCCATGCTCGCCCCTGCTCGGCCATCGCATAAAGCGTCAGCATCGAAAACTTGCCGCCGGTCAGCTCAGGATAAAGGTCACCGCTCAGGGTGATTTTGTCCTCCCCTTCACCGAGATACTGAAAAGCGTCACGCTTCCCGATGCGGGAGTTTGACGCCCAGCTATAATCCGCGCTGCGCTGCATGCTCTGATAGGGCAACGTCTGACGCATAAAAACAAACATACCTAGTGCCAGCATCATAATCGGTCTCCTTAGTCATGCATCATGCTTGCGCGGGCTTTGGCGCGTTTCTCACGCTCATATTTTTCTAAGGCATCCTGCAAATCATTACCTAACCGACCGCCCGGCATACCGTTGCCCGGCACGTTGATTTGATAGGTTGGCCGACTCTGGTCGATGTAGGTTTTACCGGCGGGTGCCGTGACTGGCTGATAGCTGTTGTAAGAGCTGATAGCCGGGCTATAGCCGTTCTGCGTCGCCGCACTAGCTTTCGCCGCGGTCTGGTCAAGCGAGCTGGATTCTTTGTTGATAACCCCGAGCTTTTCGAGCACCCAGTCAATCCCGCTTCGCAGCTTGTTAAAGGCGTTAAGCGGCATCAGCAGCGCATCAGCCAGCGCCTGACCGAACATGACACCGACGTTACGGCAACTGTTCAGCGTGTCCTGAGTCGCTTTTACCGGCGCTATCAGGTCTTTAAACCACTGCCAGACGCCGCGAAGTTTCTCCCCGAGGCCGTCAAAGACGGGTGCCAGCGGCGCGAACATTTCCCTGACCGGCGCAAAGGCGCTCATCAGCCCCTCGATAACACCACCGAAAAAGGCGCTGACAGGCTCCCAGTATTTGCGAATCAGCAGCGCGCCAGCGACAACCGCCGCCGCAACGGCCACGACCGGCCACGTAATAGCACCGATTGCGGCGACAACCCCGCCACTGATTGTCGTAAAGACAGCACCAAGTGCGCCAGCAGCAGCGATGATGGCGTTAATACCGATAATAACCGGCCACGCAACAAGACCGATTGCCCCTATAACCCCCACAACACCGATAGCCGCCGCTGAAATAACCCCAAGCGTCGTCGCCAGTGATTTATTTTTTTGTATCCAGCCATCAAGTTTTAAAACATAACCGGTCGCCGTTTGTACCAGCTTACGCAAGGATGACTCTTGCTGGTCAAACAGGTCTGTTCCGACCGCCTCATAAGCTGACTGGAACTCTTTAAAGTCGCCGCCGAGGTTGTCCTGCATGACCTTGACGAGCTCAGCCGTTTTACCGTCAGATGCTTTAAGCGTGGCGGTAAGCTGGTCCAGCTTACCGCTTGAGGCTGCAGTCATTAATACAGCAGCAGCTGAGCTTGCCTCTTCACCGAATATGGTTTTCATGTATTCAGCGCGCTGACCGGTACCGAGATTATTTTTCTCAAAGCTCCGCTGCATTTCTTTCAGAATGGTAAATATTGGGCGCGTGTTCCCCATACCATCAGCCGTTTTTACGCCGAGCTCTTTAATAGCGTCATACGCTCTTCCCGTAGGAGCCTGTAGGCGACTTAACACAGCGCGGCTCCCCGTACCCGCCATCGAGCCTGTAATTTTGGCGTCATGCAGTGCGCCGACCATTGCGGCTGTTTCTTCGATACTGACCCCGGCATTTTTCGCCACCGGCGCGGCATAGGTCAGCGCATCACTCAGGCCGTCAAAGTCGGCGGCGGTTTTGTTCATCGTCATCGACAGAACATCACCGATATGGGCGACCTTATCGTTTGAGAGCTGGAATGCAGAGCGCATCCCCATCAATAACCCGGCGTTCTCTTCCATCGTTCGACGGTTTGCGAGCGCCATATCAAGCGTCACTGGCGTAGCCGCCTGAATAGCAGCGGTATCACCACCGGCTTTTGCAATAATAATCTGAGCACCGGCAGCATCATCAGCCGACGCGGCTGTGTTATCACCGAGTTGACGCGCCTGTTTGCGGAGCGCCACCATATCAGCTGAATCTTTTTCGACGCCGAGAACAGCCTGAAGCTCAGAGTTTTTCTGGGCAAAATCATAACCGGGTTTCATTAGTGCAACACCGGCGAGAGTACCTGTTGTTGCCATACCTACCCCGGCAGCGCCCATCGAGGCGGCATTCCCTGCCAGAGCCTTCCCTGCCTGATAGCGTTTTTGTACTGCACTCAGTTTCGCCTGTTGCGCGCTGACGCGCGCCAGTGCTTCACGCTGTCGGTTAAGCTGTGCGGTCGTTTCGCTGATATTATTTTTCAGGCGGTTTTCATCATTCGTAAGGTTGCGGGTATTTATCCCCGCTTTACCGAGCTCGGCCTGTTGCCGCTTAACTGACTGCGTGAGACTGTTATATTTCGTCTGTAACCCATCAGCCGCGCGTTTCGCTGACTCCAGCACTCTGGCCTGTGCCGCTGTTGGCCGTTCCGTATTTTTAAACTGCACCGCCAGCGCTTCAGCTTCCTGTTTTGCTTTTTCCAGCGACTGACCGGTTACCGCCAGTTGCGCACTGGTTTTACGAAAACCGTCTATTTTCGATGCCTGACCATTCAAATCACGCAGGGATTGCTGAGTCGTGCGGATATCACCAGACAGCGATTTACTCGCCGTCTGGATCGCTTTAAAGGGTCGGGTCGCCTGGTCGACAGCTTTCAGCAGCACTTCGAGTTTTAGGTTATTACTCATTCGTGTTTCCGCTTCGCTGTAGCGCTTTTTCGCGCCAGTTGACGAGCTCGGTCAGGCTCATGGGATAAAGGTCTGATGGCGACCAGTGGAAAATGACCGCTATGTCAGCCATCAGGTCATCGACCGAGAGTTTTTTCGGGAAGGTTACGCCGCCGAACTCGGTGACAAAAAACCGACCACCTTACCGGCAAACGACAACAGGTCGGGCAGCTCCAGCGCGGCGGCTTCCTGCTCGGTCAGCGACGGCATGGTCATGCGCGGCAGCACTTTAATCAGCGCATCGACGTCAGAATTTGCGACAGATGCCAGGCTGACGCCGCGAAGGGTTCCGGCACACGGTTTTAACAGGGTGACATCGGAAATAACCTGCTCACCGCGCTTGATGGGTTTAATCAGAGTGACTATATTTTCGTTAGTTTTTTCCATGATATTTCTCGTTAAATTCAGGTTTCAGGATGACCGGCCAGCCATGCTGACCGGGACAATAATTACAGGCCAATATTCTGTCGGTGTGCCTCGAGCATGTCGGTACCGTTCACCATTTCGACGAGATTCACGGTGTCGATTTCGACCATATCTTTACCGTTGAGGGTCAGCTTGTAGTACGAGCACTCGAGCGAGATTTTCGACTCAGTGTCTTCGCCCTGCTTGGCTTCGCCGAGGTCGATTTCTTTCTGACGGCCACGGAGAACAACCTCAACCGGCACGGTCTCGCCGGTGTCATCACGCTGGTAAGACCCGGCAAAACGTAGCGGCACGGAGGCCGTACCGGTGGCGGCATATAACGACCAGACAGCATCATCAGGAAAACCGCCGAGCGAGATTTCAGCCGACAGCGCATCGTCATCGAGGCCAAGGTCAACCGAGGCTGAGCCATTCATCCCGCCGCCGCGATACTTCTCGAGCTTGCGGGTTAATTTTGGCAACGTGACGGACTGCACGACGCCGAGATAACTCACCCCGTCGATAAACAGGTTCATCAGTTTGAGCTTGCGCGGTAATGCCATTTGTCAGGCTCCTTATTTGCTGTTGACGGACGAGATAAGATTCGCCAGATATTTATCGGTGATGCGCTGGCGTAAGGTCAGGTGCTCGAGTGGTGGCACGGGCGTATAGTCATAATCGATAAACAGTTTCCCGGCTTTCAGGGATTCTTTGCTGTTGGCCTCTTCGTCAAACCAGCACGTCGCATCGATGATGTAACCGCCGCTTTTCAGCTCGCGGAATTTCGCGTTGATGCCGTCGATAATGTCGCGAATCAGTGTCGCGGTAATGGGCTTATCGTTCGCCCACATATGCCCCTCGGCCATTGTGTCGGCGATGACCTGTGCCGTGCGGGTGTAGTTCTCAAACTGAAACAGCGGGTCATCAGAGCAATTACGGTTACCCCAGAAGCGGAAGCCATCAGAACGAATCAGCGTGGTAACACCGGCCTCATTCAGCAGGTCGGCATCGGTGCCTTTTTCCTGCAAATCCCAGAAGACCGACGCGCTGATACCGGTGACCTCATTGACGCCGACGTTTGACAGGGTTTTGTGCCAGCCGGTGTCATTGTCAATTTTGGCGCGCAGACCCAGCGCGATGGCGGTAGCGTAGCTGGTCGTTGTGGCGCTGGCCGTGGTATCCCATCCGAGGAACTCAGGCCAGATAATCATGAGTTCGCGCGCGCTGAAATTCTCACGATAGGCAATGACGTCAGAAATGGTTTTACAGCCCCACGCGCTGACATAGGCGAAAGCGCGCAGTTTCTGAGCCACGGAGACAAGCGCGGTCGCCACCTCCTGAGTATCGAGACCCGGCACACCGAGGATACGGGGCTTCACGCCGGTGACCGCTTTCGCCGTTAACAGCGCTTTCAGCCCGGTGTATTTGCCGTTCTCATCCGTGGTGCCGATGATGTTAGAAATGGTTTGTGCCTGTGCCTCTTCGTCGTCGCCGGTACCCTCTGCGACACGCACGACAACAACAACCGGTTTTGACTGGTTAGCGATGAGCTGTAAGGATTTTTTCAGGGTACCTTTAGTACCGGCTTTTGCGATGGCGCTTTGTGGGTTGGTAATCAGCACCGGCTCATTGAGCGGAAATGCCCCGGCGTCAGCATCGCTGGCCGTGCAGACCATGCCAACGACCGCTGTTGATACCGTCGAGATTGTGCGGGTGCCGTCGTTAATTTCGACGACCTCGACACCGTGATGATAATCACTCATCCATTTAACTCCGTTAGTTGGGGTGAGTGATATTGTCGGATGTACGTTTACAGGGGGCTATTTGTCAGGGTTGGGTAAGGGGTGATACAACAGACGGGAAAAGAAAAAGCGGGCAGGTGCCCGCCTGAATTATTCCGGCAAAGGTGGCCACTCAACATCAGGGGCATAACGCAAATCCAGTCGGCGCAGCTTTGTTCGGTATTCACGTAGCGCAGTGAGTTCGGATAATTCGTCAGCCGTTATGTCGTCATCATCCTGAGCCTCTACAAGCTGATTGATTTTTACTGTAACCGACTCCATGCGCCTGTCGCGCTCTGCCGTCGCTAAAGCAACATAATCAATCTGCACAGGGGCAATAACGCCGTTGCTGTAGGTAAAATTACCAGGCTTGAAACCATCAGGAATATCAGTATCAGCGAATTCCACAACAGAGCAATTCAGCGGAAATAGCTTTGTCACATCTTTATCCGCAGAAATAATCAGTCCTGTTTTGTCATACTGGATTTTCAGCGTATCGGGCTGGAATAACTTCTGTAACACATACCAGTCAACACCTGATTCATCCTGGATAAACTGAATACTGCAGTTCTCTGATAATTCCTGCTGAACAGGGGTTAATTCCGTTGTTTTAGTGAAATTTTTAAAATGTCTCATTTTTATGCCCCCGCCGTATACCACTGACCATGCACTTTAAGCTGTAACAAGCGTCGTTGAATTCTGTCTGGTGTATCGTTCGAGTCTCCATTCTCAACACCTGTAATGACGTAACCTAACTGGTCTGCAAATCCGGGCGAACGATATACGTTTCCATGCTCAACAGCACCGAAACGGATGGACTGAACATACCCACTTAGCATGTCCGTTGTGGCAAGGAATACACCAGAACCATCGTCATGAAGCATAAATGGCTTTGTTTTGTCGTTCTGGTACACACCGACCATGGTGATGTATTGTCGTAACGGTCTGCCTGCAATATACGCACTCAACCAGCCAGGCCCGCTGCCTGTGCCCCATATATCGCCGTAAACATCGCCGTTTTTGTTGAATATCGCATTTCCGGCCTGCAAATTTTCAGCAGCTGCGATAACACCGAGTCGGGTGCTGATATATGCCCGGATAGCCAGGTCTTCTGAGTTCTGAAATCCGATACCATTCCATGACTTAATGTTCAGATTGTTACCATTAAAACCTGCACCATCAACGTCACCTTTAGCCATCCCACCAGTGCCATCCCCAACCGTAACCAGGGTATCGCCACGCATATTTGGAGCAGAAATACCCCCCGTAAAGGCGCCCCCCTCCAGCATCGCCACTTGACGCCATGAGGTAATACCCGCTCCTGTTCCGTGACCAAACAATACGTTATTGCCACTGACTGCAAGAACATCCACAACAGTGGTCGGACTTACCACCTCGCTAAGGGTAATAATTTGCCAGAAACTTACCTGGTCTGGCGCATCAGGTGCCTGATGTGCGCGCATAAACTGACAGCCTGTAGCCGCCCTGGCACCAATTGATGTTCGGTCAATTGCGTCACTGACAAATGTTCCCGCGAGGAACCGGCCATCACCTTTGAAAAGCACATTTCCCAGTCCAATATTATGAACAAACAGAGGTTTATCAGGAATATCAGCGCCGTTCCTTTCTTTCGCGAGTCGCGCGCTGGCATTCTCCATTGCGATTTTCACCGCTTTCGGCGTCGCCGCGAGCGCCTCAGACACGCTGTCGGTTGCACTGCTGAGCTGGATGACACCCTTTTGCACCGTGGTTGCGTCCTGAGCTGTGTATTTACCATTAGCAAGGTCATACGCCGCCTTAACCGCTTTCGGCGTTGCTGCGAGCGTCTCAGACTCGCTGTCGGTCGCACTGCTGAGCTGCGTGAAACCCTTTGCGGTGAGCGTGGCGTCAGGATGACGGCGGGACTGCTCATGCTCAGCGAGCTTATCGTCGACATAGTCCTGTGTTGCCATCACCGTTGAGGTATCAATCGTCAGCTCGACTGACTCGATATCGCTTACCATGATGACCATACGCACGGTCTGTGCGCGGCCTGACCCCTCATCAAGTTTAGGTTTATAGCTTTCCGCCATGTTACCGACGGCAATCAGCGTGCCAGTGTCGTCATAGAGCCCCATTTCGCGCATCCAGAAACCACCGGTTTCAGGCGGGATAAGCAGCTCCGCGACCACATAATTTTGATGCTTATTGTCCTGGCTGATTTTGTTCAGTTTATAGCGCCAGACTTCATTGACGAGCTTTGTCTGGTTGGCATCAGGCACCGGCAATGTACCGTCGCCGATTGCCATCGCCGTAAAATTCACTTTTTTCCCGTTCGGGACGGTCGCTGCAGCCAGCTTGATTGCACCGGCTTTGGTGATGACCGTTTTATATTTTACTGTCATTGTCCTCTCACTTATCCGGGTAAACCGTGATGATGTCGCCGTCATACGTCAGCGCGCCGGTGTACAGATAGCCCGGCACATCCTGAATAATATTGAGGCCGATAAGATGCCGGCTGGCTGGCTTTGCATCCGCAATGAGTCGCTCCATTTCGTAATACATTTCTTCAGTGATGCCGGTCTCTAAAACACCGATATCAAGACGAAACGTGCCGGGCGGGTCATTGGTCTCCCACCACTCAGACACGTTAATCAGATATCCGAGCGGCTCAACCACACGCCGGACTGCGCCTATCGTCCCTTTGTGGCAGTGGATGTAATACGCGCTGCGAATAACGTCACGCTTGGTTTCTTCCGGCCAGTTCTCATCCCAACGGTCAACGGAAAACGCCCACGCCAGCCACGGCAAAAGGTTTGCAGGACAGGAATCAGGGCTCCACAGACGACGCAGCGGGACGGGGGTGTTTTCGATTTCCGCACATGCACGTGCCGCCGCCACCTCAAGCGGCGACGAGCCCACCGGCAACAGCCGCGCATTACTCATCAGAGCCCCCTATCGCAATGTGATAATCACTGCAAAATGACGCCTGAGTCTTATCAAGCACAATGTCAGCGACCGGCGTGGAAAGCTCGACACGCTGGATCCCTTCAACATGCAGCGCGGCATAAATGGCCGAGAGCCGAATGTCCCGCCCCAGCCGGTGCTGCGCGCTGATATAGGCTTTTAGTTTCGCTTCAGCCGCCGCCCGGATGGGCTCACTTTCCGGCCCCGGATAGATAAAAATCGTTGCCCGAATCTGGTAATCAACAATCTCAGCTGACTGAACTGTCACACGGTCAGCAACCGGTCTGACGTTCTCATCATTAAGTGCATTACGCACGACTGTCAGGAGTTCATCGGATGCGGCACCATTATCATGTCGGGAGAGCACCGAAATCGTCACACAGGCTGGCGACGGGCTGATAACTGAAATATCCGCGACTCGCCCGTCAGCGCTGCGACCATGAAATTCATAGGCACCCGTTGAGCCCGCCACACTCATCCCTTCAAAAGCCTGCTGGATGCGAAGACGAAAATCAGAGTCTGATTCCATCACCGCCGCCACTGGGGGAATTGCCGATTTATCAGCCGGTGTGATAACCAGCCGTTCGACGTTGAAGTTTGCGCCGATGACGTCAAGGTCGTTGCCCTCTGCGTAAGCCAGCGTGACCGCCTTTGCCGCATTATTTACACGCTGACGCCAGATAACCTCCCGATAGGCGTTTTCTTCCAGGTACTTCACCACTGGCTCAGACTCGAGGGCGAGCGTCCGGGCAATGGCGTCCTGTTGGTCTTCAGGATAAAGAGACACGAATGTCGCCTTACGCTCAGCAAGGATGGTTTCAAAATCCAGCGTTTCCACAACGTCAGGTGCGGGGAGCTGGCTCAGGTCGATGGTTGCCATAAATTCAACTCACAGGGATAGTCAGTGACAGGGTTTTGCCGGTATCCCGGGTCTCGCCGGTCAGCTCAACAATCATCTGACCGTTAAACTGACGTTCTACCGTCAGCGAGCTGATGCTGATGCGCGGCTCCCACTTCAGCAGCGCCATATAACAGGCGCACATAATTTGCAGCCTCAGCGCGTCGGTCTGCGGCATATCAATCAGGGAGAACAACAGCGAGCCATAATCACGGCGCATCACGCGAGAGCCGACCGGCGTTCGCAAAATATCGCCACAGCTCTGACGGATATGATCGGCGTCAGTGATGGCGCGCCCGGTCTCGCGATTCATGCCGATATATCGGGTCGTCATTTCGTGCCCTCCGTCCAGTCATCCCCGCGCTTAATACCACCGTGACCGTGGTCATCGACCTGCACGCCGTTTGATTTAAATGTACCGTCGGTGTGTTCGATGTTTCCGCGCATGGTGCCGCCTTGTTGTACCTCAAGCGTCGCCGTCGTCAGTTTGTTGGTGCAGACCACTTCCGGGGTATCGAGGGTGATGCGGGTCTCGGCTTTCACCATCACCAGAGGTACCGTCGCGGTGATGGAATCCGACGCCGTAACATCTGCGGTTTTAATGCCGCTCACAGTCAGTGCGCCGGTCTCCGGCTCGTACTCGATAACAGCCCCGTCAGGAAAGGTGATGTGAAATGCATCAGCCGATGCCGACGGCGCAGGGTGGTCATCAGAGAAAATACCGGGGAGCACAAAAGCGGTGTCGAGCTCACCACCGACGGCCAGCAGTAAAACCTGCTCACCCACAGACGGAGCCCACCAGACACGTGAGCGACCGGCGCGCGTGGTTAGCCACTGAAGCCAGTCGGTAACAATGCCGCCAGTCTGGACACGACAGCGCCCGTCATCGAGGTCAACTTCGACGACGACGCCGGTGCGTATCAGGTTTCGAAGGAGGCGTAAAGCGTCCTGAAGAGTTGCGCGAGTATTCATACAAGGAAGGATGCCGCCCGGTGCTCTGAGCGGCAATTGATGCGGGTTTTACTGTCGATGACACAACGCTAAACGGACAATTTAGCGATAATTATTTCCTCCACTGCCTGACGGTCTTCGTCATTAAACCCGATGAGCGGTCGGGCATCGTACTGCACCGGCGCACTGTTTCGCCCTGGCTTATCCTTGAGGCCGTACTGATGCACATTCGCCATCCGTTGTACCTTGCCGGTAAATTCCACGACCGCCGCGTCATTCCCCGCTGAGGCTTTCATAAAACGACTGGTGCGGAGTTTGGCGAACATTTCCCGCTTAACCCGGCCTTTTTTGGCTTTTACCGGCTGGCGTTTTCGGGCGGCGTAAGGTGTGCCGTCCGGTGCTTTCTGCGTTTTAATCCGGCGCTGTTGACGGGCTCGCAGAGTCTTCGCGATATCTGCGGCCATTCTGTGACGGGCAGAAGGTGACAGCGCCGCTATCAGCCCCGCGAGCTTATCGTCAAAGGGTTTAAAGTCATTCATGCATTCGACTCACGAGCTCACCGTTAACATACAGTTCAACCGGCCGGGTAACGGGTTCCGGCGGCTGCGGCTCTTCAGCCTGTTCGACTTGGAGCTTATCCCCCTGCTCTTTAACGAGGGTGCGCTCGGTCAGCATCAGGCTGATACTGATATCAGCGCTGTCGTTGTCGTTGATATCGGCAAAATAGGTGAATCCCTTTTTACGCCCTTCATCGGTCGTCATAATGTCAGCCTGATGGATGCGCAGCCACGCCTGAATCGGGACGAGTAACAGCTCGATATCATCCGTGAAATCGGTCACCACCACATTCAGCGTGTACCGGTTCTCAAACGACAGCGACGTCGCCAGCGTCGAGGCTAGATTCCCGTTGTCGATAAAGACACGCATCATATCGGGGTTTCGTGCCAGCACCGGCACGGCGTCAGTTAAGGCTTTTCGCAGACTTTTCGGCTTGTACATCGATTTTATCCTGGCAATTTTTTATCGTTCTGACCTGAAGCGCACAGCGCTCGAGGGCGCTTTCGAGCTGGCGTATATCCGCGCTCAGGTCACCATTGGTGGACGGGTCACTTCCCGGCATCGGGCAGAGGCTGACCCTCGGGCATGCGTTGTAGACAATCACCGGCGTCGGCACAGGCGGCGCGCTGGTGCAACCGGCGCACAGCATCAGGTAAATCAGCGCTATACCAGCGGCGAAGCTGTTCATTTTCATTGAGTAACCTCGTAATGGTCTGTTCCCGGCGTTGCGCCCGCGCTCCGGCATCGATGAGCTCACCGCGCAGTAAGACCTGAGCGGTCTCATTTTCCCCACGGATACGGGAGGCCGTTTTAAGCTGGCTTTTCAGCATGGTAATCAGCGTTTTTTGTTCACCGGCGACCTTGTTCGCCCGTTCAAAGGAGCGGGTCAGACTGGTGTTTTCGTGGCGCATCCAGAGCAGCCCGGCCACCGCCAGCACTAACAGCACGACTATCGTTTTCATTTCGCCCCCTTCAGGCAGTAGGTGCGCTCGCGAAAGCGGCGATTTTCGAGCCCGGTATTACGCTCACCATTCACAAACACCCAGCGGGTGAGCTGGTCACAGGCTTGCCACCATTGCCGGTGTTTCAGGTGATACACCAGTGTTGAGCGACAGGCCGCGCCGGTACCGACGTTAAAAGCGAAGCTGACCAGCGCGTCATAGACGGCGGGTGGCATTTCAACAGGCACACAGACCGCGAGTCGTTTCTCGACGTTCAGCACATCAGCGACCAGATTCGCGGCGGCTTCCTTCTCGGTGATATCCCGTTTCGGTACCACCCCGGCAGTGTGGCCGATGCCTGACGTCCACACACCGGCGCTGCACTGGTAAGGGCGCAACCGGCAACCCTCGAGGTCGGCAATCAGCGCGAGCCCCTCCGGCGAGGTGTGAAGCAAACGAAAATCAGGCACCAGTGCCGCCAGCGCCAGCACGACGGCCACACTGCAACGTTTAACGAATGAGCCCACGAATAACCCCCTTATCAATCCCCATCGAGACGAGATAGCGGTATTTCTTTCGCTGGTACCAGAAGTTAACCAGCGCGGTAAAAATGGCGCAGCTTCCCCCGACATAAAGCGCGAGCCGTTCCGGTGTCTGCGTACCGAAATACGCCAGCTCCACTGACAGCCAGTAGGTCAGAAAGGTTGTGATTTTATCCACAGTCAGTCCCATAAATTCACGGTCTCCGATACCGGTGCGGCGTCGACTTCAGGCAGACTGACCGCCGTGCCATGTGGCAGGACGACACCCAGCTCAGCGAGCCCCGGATTAGCCAGCAATACAGCCTCGACCACACCTTCAGTGCGCCCGTAATGGCGCTGACATAACGTGTCGAGCGTGTCGCCCTGATGCGCGATGACGTTCATCAGATTTGCCCCACGATGCAGCGCGCTTTGTCCTGGATACGGGCAACCGACCAGCGCATGTCACGCCACATTTCATCGATGGTGTCATCGATGCTGTCGGCCTTTTTGTCACCTTTGGCGCTGGCATCAACGCCCCGGTAACGCTCGTACAGCGTCGCGGTCGTCATCGAGCAAACAGCGTTGAAGTAGTGAAAAACCCGCACACTTTCGCCGTCGAGCTCATCCGTCGGCACATCCTCGAGGCGCTGATAACCGGCGGCGAGCTGAAGGTCGCGCCAGTCGGTTAACTCGGCATTGGTCTCGGCCATCGCGGTTTTAATCGCCCGGCGCAGACGCACCGGCGTCACGGTCTGCTCGAGGCGCATTTCTTCGCGCATGCGCTTCGGATCAACATCCGGGAAAAAGGCCGTGTTTTTAATCACCGGCTCGTCGACCGGCACCGGCGGGATGACCATCGGGTCGCGCTGTTGCGCCGGGTTATTCATCACAATCATGGTCATGAGTACCTCAGTAAATAGGTGGGCGGTGGACGCCGGTCGCAGTTACGGTGAATCACCGACATTGACCAGCGTGCCGCCCGGCGCGGGGCGCGTTCTGTTAACCGGCGACTTTCTTCGGGCGTCCACGCCCTCGTTTCACCGGTGAATCTTGTTTTTTCGCGGGTGCCTTTTTCGCGGCTTTCGGCGCTGTTTTTTTGACGGCGACCGGTTTCGGGTTTAGCTCACGAGTGAGGGTCTCAATGTCCTTTCTTACCCCGGCGTTGGTGTCGAGCTGTAAGGCGCGTTGCAGGTGCGCCAGCGCATCAGGAAGCTGACCGGCATCACGCAGGGTCAGACCGGTGACCTTATGCAGCCGGGCGCGCACTTCGTCAGGCATATCGGCGGCATCGGTCAGCCCGATGACCTCAAGCAGTTGCGCAGCGTCGACCGGCTCACCGGCAATACGGGCGCTGGTTGCCGCGAGTGCGACCTCTTCGGCCAGCATGTATGGGGTGGTGCGGGAATGATTTTCCGGCATCGACAGACCGAAACGCAGCGCATAGCGCGCAATCTCAATCGCGCCGGTGATATCCCCCGCATCAAGACGCCAGAGCATCACCGTCATCAGAATGTCATCCTGTGCGCCGGTGCCGCTTTCCAGTACGCCAGCGACCCACGGCAGGTACAGCGGGAGTATTTCGCGTTTCTTATCCGCTTTGCGTTCTTTAGAACGAATTGCTGATAGCGTCCGGCGGTCTGCGGCCAGCTTGACGAGCATTTGCTCGTAAGGTGAGGCATGACGCAGCGGGGCGTTATCCCGCTGCGATGCCCTGATAGCCGAGACCCGCATCGCGTGACGCTGTGCGGGGGTTGACATCGGTTATGCCTCCTTGCCGTCAGTGGTGCCGGTTTCAGCCGGTGCGCTGCCTGTCAGAGACTGCATCGCTTTGACCATTGCCGCCGCAAAGACTTCCGCGCTCACTGGTTCAGTGGTGGCGGGTTCTTCCGGCTCGAGGATCTCGATATTTTCAATCAGGCAACCGGCCTCGTAGTCCTCGATAACGAAATCGACTTTGACCTGTTCGTAGTTTTCCACCTGGTCGAGTTTCGGATTTTCGACGATGTGGCGGCGGTGGCCGTCCTCGTACAGATAAATCGAAATGTTATCCAGCGTTGTAATGAAAACGCTGTTTGCCGGGAAGAACGGCGCGCGCACCGCCTGAAGCTGACCGATGGTTTTCTGGCTGATAATCAGCTCACCGGCGAGCTGTTCGCTGTTCGCCTGGAATTTGTTAATCATCGGGAAGTATTTGTCGGTCAGGATACGGCGACCACAGATGACAACCATTTCCGGGTTCTCACGGTGAATTTCCGCGACCAGCGACTCGAAAGCATCCATGACCAGCGCGTCGAGGTTGGCGTAATGCCCACCTTTACCCACTTTGATGGTGTTCGAAATCACGGTACCGTCAGCGTCGGTGATGCTGGACATCACACGCTCAGGCGCGTCGTTGCGGTATTTCTGCAACCAGCCGACAGCCACATCCTGAAGCAACGGGTTTTTGCTACGGTCAGACGTCGCCGCCCGGCTCACGCCGTTAAAGCCGATGGTGATGTAGTCCAGCGCCTGACGCTTGATGATGGCGTTACGGATCCGAATCTGGAAATCCTGAAAACGCGCCCACAGGTCGAGCTTGTTGTACTTCAGGTGATAGTCGAAGTTCACCGGATGACAGAAATAGCGGTACGCATCCATTTTCGCGAAATCAGCGGTCTTACGCTCGACGCCACCGTCGGTATCAGCGGTGCTGGCAATGGAGCCGGTCACATCGATGCCGACTTTCTCTTCGGTCAGCTCGCCAACGGTTACCATGTTGATGAGCTTCAGGAAGCTGGACGACTGCTGGATTTTGTCAAACAGGGTCTGCGTCACCGACGGCTCGACGGTGAATTTTTTGTTGAGGTCGCTGACCTCGATGCCGTTCAGTTCAGCGATGCGGCTCAGGTACTGATTAAATTTAAAACGGGTGTCTTTACGCATGGCGTTTCATTTCCTTCGGAGTTATCAGGGGTTAGCAGTCAGTCAGCGAGGAGCCCGCTGAATCACCGTCACCACCGGTGCTTAACTTGCGGCGCGCCTGTGATT
This sequence comes from Salmonella sp. SAL04196, assembly GCF_046550835.1. Taxonomy (NCBI): domain Bacteria; kingdom Pseudomonadati; phylum Pseudomonadota; class Gammaproteobacteria; order Enterobacterales; family Enterobacteriaceae; genus Salmonella; species Salmonella sp. SAL04196. Next base: position 89,651 of record NZ_JBGDXE010000002.1, on the reverse strand, counting down.
TGCTTTCGGTGTTTTCCAGCGTGGTGGTCAGGGTGCTGAATTGCTGCGAGGTGGCGTCGGCCTGTTCGGCCAGCGCTTTTTTGACGTCGGCAAGCTCGGTTTCAATGGCACTGAAACGCACCTCGGCGCTTTCGCCGCCGGTCTGCACCCGCTCGGCGATGGCGGTCACGGCTTCATGTACATCACTGAAACGCGCATCGTCGTCAGTCTGTTTACGGCTGAAGATGCCTTTCACGGTGTCGCTGAGTTTGGTCAGCAGGGTGTCGGGCAGGTCTTCGAATTCCAGCTCGGCAAGGGTTGCCACTGAGAAGAAATTCTCAGGGCTGGCTTTAAATCGGTTGAGTGGGTTGTGTTTCGCGGTACGGCAAAACTCAAGATATTCAGTACCGAGGCTTGCCGGGTCGTCAGTGACGGCCAGACCAACCAGATAGCATTTTCCGCTGTTGGCAAAGTTCGGTTGAATTTCCATTGAGGTATAGACTTTTTGGCCTGCCTTATTCATCGCGACGAGGTCATCGGTCGGCGTGATTTTGGCAAACAATGCCAGCTTGCCATTGAGCGCTGAATCATCGTCAATAACTTCGGCTTTCAGCTCAGCCACATCGCCATAGCGTTTAAATACGCTGTCAGGCAACAGGCCGCGCAGGTGCTCGAGGTTAATACGGCAACCGTAGACGCGCGGGTCATACGAATCAGCCATCTCCTGAATATCAGTCGCACTGATGACGCGACCGTCGCAGGTGTCACCCTCGACGCCGATGCGAAACCATTTCGAAACTTTTTTAGCCATGAGTCAGGTGTCCTGAGTTGGGTTATCGGGTCGGATGTAGTTTCCCGACTCCCTCCCTCGCCAGCCACCGGTTACAGAAGTGCAACCCCTGACACAACATGGGGTTAGCGATTCATCCCCCCTGAATCTTTAGCCTTGCCGTGTACTCATCACAGTGAGGTTTTATGACCACTACCAACGACACATCACTACTCAGCGACCCGCGACGACAGGCCGCGCTTTTGTTCTGGCAGGGCTATTCCGTGCCACAAATCGCGGAGCAGTTACAGGTCAAGCGTCCCACGGTGCAGAGCTGGAAACAGCGCGATAAATGGGAAGAAACCGCCCCGTTAAACCGGGTCGAGTTCACGCTCGAGGCGCGGCTGATTCAGCTCTATGCAAAGCCTGACCTGACGGCTCACGACTTTAAGGTCGCGGATTTTCTGGCGCGCCAGATGGAGCGCCTCGCGCGGGTTAACCGCTACGGCCAGACCGGCAACGAAGCGGATTTAAACCCGAACGTAGCCAACCGCAACAAAGGGGAAAAGAAGAAGCGGAAAAAGAACTTTTTCAGCGAAGAGGCTATCGAGAAACTCGAAGAGATTTTCCTTGAGCAGTCTTTCGACTATCAACTCGAATGGTGGCGCGCCGGGCTGGCGCACCGCATCAGGCACATCCTGAAATCGCGACAGATTGGCGCGACGTTCTATTTTGCACGTGAGGCACTGTTACAGGCGCTGAAGACCGGCCACAACCAGATATTTTTGTCGGCCAGTAAGACGCAAGCCTATGTATTCCGTAAATACATTATCGCCTTTGCCCGACAGGCTGGCGTCGAGCTTACCGGCGACCCGATTGTGCTCGGCAACAATGGCGCGGAGCTGATGTTTCTCGGTACCAATGCCAACACGGCACAGAGTCACAACGGCGACCTGTATGTCGACGAAATTTTCTGGATCCCCAACTTCCAGAAACTGAAGCGCGTCGCCGGGGGCATGTCTTCACAGGAGCATTTACGCACGACCTATTTCTCGACCCCCTCATCGCTGGCACACGGTGCTTACCCGTTCTGGTCGGGTGAGCTGTTCAACAAGGGACGCTCAGACAAGAGCGAGCGCGTCGATATCGATATCAGTCACGCCGCACTCGCGAAGGGCGTCGCCTGTCCTGACGGTCAGTGGCGACAGATTGTCACCATCGAGGACGCACTCGCCAAAGGGTGCACCCTGTTCAACATCGATACGCTGAAGCGCGAGAACAGTGTCGATGAGTTCCGCAACCTGTTTATGTGCGAGTTCGTCGACGATAAAGCGTCGGTATTCCCGTTCGAAGAGCTGCAACGCTGCATGGTCGACAGCCTCGAAAAATGGGAGGACTACGCGCCATTTGCCGACCGGCCATTCGGTCACCGCCCGGTGTGGATTGGCTACGACCCGTCATTACGTGGCGACAGCGCCGGGTGCGTCGTTATTGCGCCTCCGGTCGTTGCCGGTGGCAAATTCCGCATCCTCGAGCGCCACCAGTGGAAAGGGATGGACTTCGCCCAACAGGCCGAATCCATTCGCGAGCTCACGCAGAAATACACCGTGGAATATATCGGCATCGATGCTACCGGGCTCGGTCAGGGCGTTTTCCAGCTCGTGCGGTCTTTCTACCCGGCTGCACGTGAAATCCGCTACACGCCGGAAATGAAAACCGCAATGGTGCTGAAAGCAAAAGACACCATTCGCCGCGGTTGCCTCGAGTACGACGTCAGCGCGACCGATATCACGCAGTCGTTTATGTCTATCCGCAAAACCATGACCAGCAGTGGTCGCAGCTCGACCTATGAGGCCAGCCGCACCGAGGAAGCCAGTCACGCCGATCTCGCCTGGGCAACCATGCACGTATTAATTAATGAGCCGCTGACCGCCGCGACCGGTGAGCAGTCATCCAGCATCATGGAGTGGAACTAATGAGCAAGAAACGCAACAAGCGCCAGCAGCCGCCGCGCCCCCAAAACCACACAGCCGCACCGGCACAGAGCATGGAAGCATTCACTTTTGGTGAGCCGACGCCGGTACTCGACCGCCGCGATATTCTCGATTATGTCGAGTGTATCGATAACGGCCAGTGGTACGAGCCGCCGGTGAGCTTTTCCGGGCTGGCGAAGAGCATGCGCGCCGCCGTGCATCACAGCTCGCCGATTTATGTGAAGCGTAATATTCTGGTGTCGACCTACATCCCGCACCCGCTGTTATCCCGTCAGGACTTCACCCGATTTGCGCTCGACTATCTGGTGTTTGGTAATGCGTTTATCGAAGAGCGTCGCAGCCTGACCGGCAAGCCGTTAAAACTGGAAACCTCACCGGCGAAATACACCCGCCGTGGCATCGAGGATGACGTGTACTGGTACATTCAGAGCTACACACAGCCGCACCAGTTCGCGCCCGGCTCCGTCTTCCACCTGCTCGAGCCCGATATTAATCAGGAGCTTTACGGGATGCCGGAATACCTGAGCGCACTCAATTCAGCCTGGCTGAATGAATCGGCGACCCTGTTCCGTCGCAAGTATTATCAGAACGGCGCGCATGCGGGTTACATCATGTATGTGACCGACGCCGCGCAAAGCAGCACCGACGTCGAGGCACTGCGAAAGGCGATGCGCGACTCGAAAGGACTCGGCAATTTTAAGAACCTGTTTTTTTACGCGCCGAATGGTAAAGCAGACGGGATTAAAATTGTGCCACTGAGCGAAGTCGCCACGAAGGATGATTTTTTTAATATCAAGAAAGTCAGCGCCGCTGACCTGCTCGACGCGCACCGCATTCCATTCCAGCTTATGGGCGGTAAGCCCGAGAACGTCGGCTCAGTGGGTGACGTTGAGAAGGTGGCAAAGGTCTTTGTGCGTAACGAGCTGACCCCGCTACAGGCGCGGTTTATGGAGTTGAACGAATGGGCGGGTGAAGAAATTATCCGCTTCGAAAAATACAGTCTCGGCGACGACGAGTAACCCCACCCACAGCCGCCCGTCGTGGCGGCTTTACCCCCACCGCACACAACGCCCTCAGCGCCACGACACGCCGTCGCCGCTTCGCTTCACCTCGTTATTCACCCACGACCACGACAACGCCACAGGGACGCGCTCAGGCGCTGAAAAAATAAAATAAATACCCGCCTCAGCGCGCAATGCTTTCCCCGCCACGCCTGCCCGCTTTATGGGTCGGTTTTAATGCAGGTGCACGAACACGCCGGAGGCGCGCCAGCACTGGCGGCGCTCACACGTGACGAGGGAGGAAAACGCATGCGATTCGATGCAGTAATGCATGCGGAGCTAAAAATGGCAGAAAATACGGAAAAAACGCATAAAAAAACCGGCATTCAGGGTGCCGGTTTGAGTCGTGTTTATTGCGGTTACTGGCCGCGCAATGCGCCAATAATACTGTTAAGGCAACAACTGGCAACAATCAACAAAAAAACCGTCGTCCACGGATTTTCATAAACGAGAGATAACATATTGATAAAGATCCTTTTATTTGTGCATTCTGATGTGATTTAAAAGGTGTTTGATAACGACTGTGAGCTCATCTTTACTGGCTTGCTCGACCATTTTTGCGGTGTAGCTTTCCACCTCACGAGAACTCAGGTCGTTATTTGAGGCCATTACAGTGAGCTTCTTTGCCCAGTCGGCAAACGGGTCTTTAACTGATAAAAGGGAATTATGCATGTCTAAAAACCTCGAATTATTTAACCAGCAGACGGCTGAAATCTTTGCGGTACTGTGGGATAACTTCCCGGTACAACAGGTCATTACCTATGAAAAATTTAACGCCGCGCTACCTGATGACTACTTTGACCAACTTAACTCACCGGAAATGAAAGCATTAAATCAATTGCGTAGTGTGGTTGAGGGCACATTCACTTTTCTAAAAGAAAATGGCTACATTCAGTATGAAACAGACCATCAGACCTACTTTCGTGATGTGCGGCTGACCGAGAAAGCGCTCGCGGTACTCAATAAAAAACCCGAGGCACTCGGTGGTACTGAAACAATGGGCGATAAAATTATCAGTGCGGTGAAAGACGGGACACCGGGTGTCATTGCCGGTGCGGTAACAAACCTGCTAACTCTGGGTGTCAATCTGGTAACCGGCTAACGCCTCGCGGGGCGAGTTGTTCAACCCCGCCAGCACTGAAAGCAAGTTTCGGTGCTGGCGACGTTATTGTAATTAGTTATCTCTACTGAACTTAAATCATACTCGCGTTAAAAGATATACAAGCACTGCATTCAAAATTTTAACTTGCAGTATTCACTTTTAAAGTGAGTACTTTTGATTTATAGCGTTGTTCAATGACACCCATTGAATGCAAACGACCAAAGAGTGTTTTCGCAATAGATGTTTCTTTCGCATTTTCCGCATCTTTGATTATTTTCCAGTATTCAATATCCCTTGCCATTAATCGATGTTGCTCATTTCTAACCTTTAAAACATCACCTAATACAATAATACCTGTAACCAACTTAGGTTGGTCCTTAGCATATAATTTCGTTTTAGTTGGATGCATGATATGCCCATGTTTGCTGATAACCTTACGAATTACAGCGCAGAATAATCGATTTACGTTAGCACCCGAGAACGTAAGATCATCAACATACACAGTCATTTTAACCTTTAACTTTTGGCAAAGTTCATACATCTCACCAAACATTCTAGAGTTTGCAAAGTAGGCCAAAGGCATACTGATCCGACTTCCTGTTGGCAACCGGTCATGACAGGTGCATATGTGCGACAAAATATCAGCAACGTCAGATGACGTTTTCATCACTGAAAAGAAAAATGAAAATATCATTATCCTAGTTGTTGAAGGGAAAAATGCCTTAATATCAGTTGTCATCATCTTTTCATGGTTAAGATGAGCTTTAGCATTCGTCACATTAGAGCACCTCTTCTTCCCCGAATGCAGATATTCTGGTAAAGCAATACGTGACAATAAACTTGCAATTCTCGTATGTACTACATCTAATTTATCTAAAGGCTTTTGTATTTTCCGTGATTTGCCTTTTTTAGACAGTTGATCGAAAACGGAGTAATTACCTTCATCATTTTTCAAAATAGATAAATCATTAACACTAATACAAAGAAGTCCTGCAAGCTTCTTTTTGCTTTTGAGTTTATAAAATGGCGAATCCATTACGCCATAAGACTTGTTTTTAGTGGAGATCTTAAGCTTTTTCCGTTTTTTCATTTTTATTACTTACCCACTCTACGATATCCAGAACTTTACCAGCTAAATTCAAACGTAATCGTTTAGACAGACGCCCTTGAGTGCCTAAGGATTCTGAAAAAAATACTAAAGAGGATACTGGTATGTCGAAATGGGATGCATAACGCTGTAAGATTTCAATCGACGGAGACCAAACCCCGCTTTCTAGATCTACTATTCTATCTTTTGGAATACCTAAAGATGCTGATAAATCAACTAATGACTCTTTATGGTATTGCCTTATCAAACGAAGGGCTTTATGTAACATTGGCAACTCCACATTATTGAAACTAGGGAGGACGCATTACTCATCTCCCCCTTCAAAGCGATCAACTAATCGAGTGATTAGATCAAGTAGTCGGATACCCCACTTAATCGCCTCCCAAGCAAAAGCGATCCACTTCTTCCGGTTTGACTTGCTCTGCGCCTGCTGTTCGTTGGTTAATTTATCATTTTTCATGATTTTCTCCTTATGCCCATGGTGTGCAAACGTATGTTTGCTCCAGCACCATGGTTCGCCCTCATAAGGATGAGATTGAACAGCACTAGCCCCCTGCTCCACGAACCCTTGGTCGCCCAAAGGGTTCGAATACCCATACGCCATACCATCTGAGCCAGCGATGACTCTTACGAGCTGTGTCGCTGCGAGGCCCTGAGGCGTTGCGCGGGGTAAATGTTAGAAAGCGTAAGCTTTCCACGGACATAAATGCCCAATTGATGGCGTTATATCTCACTAACTAACCAATAGAAACATCATATCAAGTTATCCGCTCCGCTTAAGAGCACGAGTTATAACATTTTTACATAAAAAAATAATTTTTATAGTCATTTATAATAATTAAGTTTAATTAAATTCACTGAGTAAAAATGCGATGGACGCATTGCATTAACGCCAGCTCTCATCTTCCCAAACTTCCTGAAGAATAGCGTCCAGCGCTTCGCGGTCTGAATCCTTATCGAACCCCATCAACTCAACACCAGTCATAGAACCTTTCTTGACATTAACGCGAGTTGAAGGAAAAACTGACTGTATTCGCTTGGTCAATTCACTCTGAAAAGCATCAATCACCGGTTGGCCGATTATTTGGTCTTTATCTAATGTGATATTTACTCTCACTTTGCCCTCCTTCGCAAAGGTTTCATCAACTGGCGGCGCGGAAAAAACAACAGAAAAATTATTGTTTTTCATTAAGTTGCCTCTTGCTATCTCCGCAATTAAATTCAATGCGATTTCACGGTCTCTTTCCTGACAAGTCCCTTCAGCCGTCAGACGAGCAATCATTTCGACCCGCTCAATCATAACGTGCTGACTTAGCTCTCTATCCACACAACCTCCACCACGAGATACTGTATAAACATACAGTATCACGTATTGATAAAAAATGTGAAGAAAAAAAAGCCGCAAATACACTGTATGTACATGATATGGATGAGTATTAACGCTTAAATTTCCTTTGTTAGCTCCGCTAAAACCGCAACACGATTGAGGATCTCTATAGCTTTGGTCCGATACTCCTTAGCTATCACCTGATGTGATGGCGCTGCGGTAAATATTTCTCCTTTGGCCGTTCCGCGTAGCCATTTGCCATCAAAGCAACTTTTACCACCAGACATCAGGTGAAGGGCTTCGCCCCGGCTGATTGTGATGCCGGTTGTCAGATGTATCTCATCGATAGTTTTCGCTATAGCTGCGTTTTGCTCACCCGTTCCGTGGATGAATTTTCGCCGTATTGCTGGCTTTTGCTTCCTAAGTCGGTTGGTCAGCTCTCGTCTTTCACGCCGACTCAAAGGTTTTGTTAAATCCAGTATCGGTGGATCGTATTCGCTTCCCGTACAGTTATTGACAGAACTCCGAGAGGGCGCAGGAGCGCCCTTAACGTCAACGGCCAAATCAACGGCACGTTTTGGAACAATCTTCCACTGAGTGAGCCGGGTTAGAATAGGAGAGCCAGCACCTATCGAGGCATCGTAGACGCCTTTGATACACACAGTTTCTTCGCCGTACTGATTAAATTCAGTTCGAGGCTCATACAATGTACGTACTTGTAAATCGTCACGGCGAACGAATGGTCCGCCTTGAGCATTCACATAATCAGCCCAGCGGCCATAGTGGGCTGCATCATGCACTGCGGCGAATTCAACACTAAGCGCCCTGGCTGTTTCAGGGTCAGCCATTCTGCGTAGTTCCCTGTATACCGTCACCGGCGCACCGCCAATAAACTGAAACTGACGGATGTGCCAGCGCGCCGCCCATGCAGAAACAGCTGGAGCAGACTCTTTTAATAACTCACCACTTTCATCGTCGGTTTCGCCATCGAGAGCATATCCGTCGATATTTTTGGAAATGTATTTAGCGACATAGCCAGTAGCGCTGCCCTTTTCCGGGTCAATGGCTTCGGCATGAAAACGCGCCTTTTTGGCTTTGTCGCTTCTCAGTTCATGGCGGTCTTCCTCCCACGCATAATCACGGATGATGAGGCGCACACGCTCGACGTCTTCCGGCAACATGAACATCAGCATGTGCCAATGCGGCGTTCCGTCGTGATGAGGCTCGGCAACACGTATGCCAAAAATGCGGATTTCTTCCCTGTGTAGCTTGGCGCGAATACGAGCCCAAAGACCGGTGAGATAGCTCTGCGTGTCTGACGGGCTTGCTCCGTTCCATTTGCTGTTACGGTAGCCAGCTTTGGTGGTAGCGTGATATTTAGACGGTGCAGTCAGAGTATAAAACTCCCCGACATAACCGAGCTCATTACAGATATTTTCAAACCCACGGATACGAGCCATCAGCTCGCAGCGGCGTATTTCTGGATTAGCGACCGAACCGTCGAATTTTTCAATTAGGCTGATGCGATTACCGTATTCGTCTTCGAGATCCAGTCCCTTGAGAAATTCGCGTGTGCGGCGCTTCTGCTCGCGCCAGTCAGTCACGCAGCTTTTACTCGCGTAGGCATGCTTTTTCTTACTGACGTTGCCAACAGCAATTTGCAGATGTTCGCGCCATGCAGACGCAATACGACGTAAACGGCCGCGCCACCAAACCTCATTAAACATGCGCATTACTGCCGGTGCGATTTCATCCTCGCCAAAATATTTTTTAGTCACACGCTCCCATTTCGGCGGTGTAACGTTGAATTGCAGGGAAATAAAACCGGCGCGCATGTACCAGGTGTAAAGCGTTTTGAGCTCGCTAAATCCTGCGTCATCAATGTCAGCCAGTTCAGCGCGAATAAAATTGGCGATATCAGCGGCCAGCAGGTCAATGTCGGCGCGCGACATATCCGGGAGGCGGTTAAATCTGGCGACCATATTGACCATGCGTGACGCCAGATATTGCATAAGCTGGGTATCAAAATGACCATCGAAAACAGCGCCTGATACATTGCTGTTAATACCCGCGCACTCGTATTTTTTTGCGACCAGTTCAAGACGCGGCAATGCCTTTTTGCAGAAGCTGATTAAAAAAGCATTGGCTCGTTGACTCCCCTGATTTTGTTCCAGCACCGCAGCGGTTCGATAAACATCAAAACGCACGCACTCGGGCTGGAGAGAAAGCACCTTTCTCGCATGCAGCAAAGCCGCGAACATACGGTCGCGGCGATACTGTTGGTCATAGGTAAGATATGGGCTGGCTATTGCCGACCGTGGGGCATTCCACGGAAACGCGTAAACTACACCCGTCATTTATTCTTCCGTGTCAGTATGATGCACATAATAGCTCCCTCAGCTTTGCTGCAAGAATTTCAATAGCATATTCATTAGGGAAGAGAGAGATTGAAAGAATTACCAAATTAGTTCCAGATTGAATGTAATCTCTTACTGGTAAAATATGAGTTATTTCGACCAGCACTACATTTGAGGTGCATTCATTACGAAACTCATTCAATAAAAGGTAATCACCACAACGGAAATTACGGTCATCTACTCGCAGTTCTGCTTTTTTTGTTCCATCGCATACTGCTTCGAAATGTTCAGTAGTTATCTTTAAACAATGAATAGTTCTCATACTGAGCCTCCGATGTAATGTTTGCCTTTCAGTTCTGCAATCTCTTGACATGTGACGCAGCACTGTACACCTAGAATTGCGCGGCGACGGGCTGACGGGATTGGCAGATCGCAATCAATGCAGTGAAGCCGAGAAATACCCGTTTTTTTATTGCGCGCGTTACGGATATGCCGTTCGCGGTCTTCCTGCTCACGCTGTTGTGCTAAATCCATTGCGTCGGCCATTAGTGCAGCTCCTGTGATTCGTTCTCAAAGCGGGCTGCTTCACGGCGCAGTAGTTCGGCCGCTTCTTTACCGGTCATATCTGAATTGGTAATGTGAACGGCCAGAGCTTCGAGACGGATTGAAACGGCGAGAGCGCGGTCTTTGCGCTCTTCTTTTTTGGCTTCTTTAAACAAAGACTCCAGCACGTGGTCGCCAGCACTACTCGGCGTTGATAAATAAATAGTTCGACTCATATATCCTCCTTATTTTTGGCAAAAGAATGCCCGGCGGGTTTACGCCAAGTAATTACGTTTAATTAATTAACTATATCCAAATACAACAGCAGGCTTACTTTTTAACTGCTTGATGATTTCGGCTTTTAATCCATCCTTAAATTCTTTGCAGCACTCCCACTCAGGGTCAACGCGAAGTATTGCGCCATCGCGGGTTTTAATTTCAAAACCTTCCTCCATATTTGGAATCATGGCACCCAAAACAATTCTTAATTCATCGCGTGACATGTTTCACTCCTTTAATTACAAAGTGGACAATACGAATAATTAAAAAACCTGACGATTTCGGCGACTTTGTTTTCAGCCCTTTTAATAATTCGGACTGTGAGCGGCACGGGTGCCAGCGCTTGCCGTCCTTACCTGCGACCCAGCCGTGACCGTAGTGCATGCCGGGGCTTTGCTTAACGAGCAAAGACGCAAATGATGGTTCACTTTTCAGCATACGCACCTCAAATCAGCCCGAATGATGCGCCGATACCGCTCATGGTATCGACCACGCTCGACATAGCGGGATTAGTCTGCAGACGCGCATGCAGCGCCAGTGCCGACAATGACAACATGCGAATGCCAGCATTAACGCTTTCAATCATGTTGTGTTTACGGGCAGAGGTTAGACGTTCATCAGATACCGCCCCACTCGCCAGTTCGCCGAGTTCACGCATTGCGCGCATGACATAAGACTGCAATTTGTCTTTAGCCAGCTCATTAACCGGCACGCATGGCAGGCAGTGAATCTGCGCCAGAAAACCATCAACAAGTGTTGAGTCTTCGGTCAGGTCTGTCAGCAGCCACAATTCAGGCGGCGTGAACTGGTGAGGCTGTTCCGGGTTGAGCTTGTTACGTAACGTTTGAACATTCATACCCGCACGCTCGGCCAGCTTCGCCATGTTGTGACGCTGCGCAAAAGCGCGGCATGCTTCGTCATAGTGCGGATGTTTGGAAACCTGAAAATCAAACATGTTGCATCCTTACAATTCACATAAAGTGAATTAAGCACCGATGACGAGTTGAAAACGGGAATGACCTAACGCCTTACGCAGTTGCTCTTCTTTCCAGCGTGCGTAATAAATTCGAATCGGACCACCTGCTTTCTTGCAACCTTTACGGATGGTACGAGGTTCGATTGGTACACAAGGATTGTCGCCTGTTGTCCAGCGATAAGCGGTACGTTCAGAAACACCCTCAAGCTCTGCGAATTGCTGCAGAGTAACGATAGGTGCAGGCACTTTGATGATTGCGATTTCAGAAGCCATGTTGCATGATTCCCATTTTGACAATGTTTGCAATCAATGGCCTCTGTTTGCCAACTTTTGCCACTGATTGCCCGAATTACCAACGATATTAATACTCAATTGAGTATTAGTAAATACCCAAAGGAATAAATTTTGATACTTGATACTCAGGTGAATAACGACGAGTTACTGGATAGGATTTGTCAAGTATATGGTTTTACTCAAAAAATCCAGCTAGCCCGGCACTTCAATATTGCCGCCAGTTCCCTACAAAATCGCTACACGCGAGGCACTGTTTCTTATGATTTCGCCGTACAGTGCGCACTAGAAACCGGAGCAAGCCTGCTATGGCTTCTTACGGGGCAAGGCTCTCAATATGATGGCAAACCGTCTCCAACGGATCCGAAAACGATAGTCTCCTTCACTCTGAGTGATGGAAAACTCACAGAAAATTCACCATTGAGTATTGATGCCAGTTTTTTTAGCAAGCAAATGTCAAAAGGTATTGCTGTTCGCGCTGATGGAAAGCTGCACTTCATAGAACAAGATGCCTCACTTTCTGATGGCCTTTGGTTGGTTGATATTGAGGGGACTACCAGCATCAGAGAATTGACGCTCCTACCCGGCAAAAAATTACACGTTGCGGGCGGCAAAGTACCATTTGAGTGCGGGATAGATGAGATTAAAACGATTGGCCGTGTAGTGGGTGTATACAGCGAGGTTAATTGATGACTGTCCGTAAAAATCCGGCTGGCGGCTGGATTTGTGAGATCTACCCAAATGGTGCAAAAGGCAAACGTATCAGAAAGAAATTCGCAACTAAAGGCGAGGCTCTGGCGTTTGAACAGTACACCGTTCAAAACCCATGGCAGGAAGAAAGGGAAGACAGGCGCACGTTAAAAGAACTGGTTGATTCATGGTATAGCGCTCATGGTATTACGCTGAAAGACGGCTTGAAACGCCAGTTAGCCATGCACCATGCTTTTGAGTGTATGGGAGAACCACTCGCACGCGATTTTGATGCGCAGATGTTTTCCCGCTACCGAGAAAAACGGTTAAAGGGTGAGTATGCCCGTTCAAACAGAGTGAAAGAGGTATCGCCTCGCACGCTTAACCTTGAGCTGGCCTACTTTCGAGCGGTATTCAATGAGCTAAATCGCCTCGGAGAGTGGAAGTATGAAAATCCGCTGAAAAATATGCGCCCATTCCGCACTGAAGAAATGGAAATGGCCTGGCTCACAAAGGAGGAAATCGCAGCGCTTCTTGACGAGTGCAAACGACACGAACATCCTGATTTAGTATCAATCGTGAAAATATGTCTTGCGACTGGTGCTCGTTGGTCTGAGGCCGAAGGACTCAAGAAAACACAGCTATCAAAATATAAAATTACTTATAACTACACTAAAGGTAAAAGGAATCGCACAGTACCAATCAGCAAAGAACTTTATGAAGAATTACCTGCTAAAAACAAGGAGCATGGTAGCTTATTCCAGAATTGCTATGGTGCTTTTCGTTCGGCACTACAACGTACTAACATTGAATTGCCTGCCGGACAACTTACGCATGTATTGCGCCACACCTTCGCCAGCCACTTTATGATGAATGGTGGCAATATTTTGGTTTTGCAGCGGGTACTCGGACATACAGATATCAAAATGACTATGCGCTATGCGCACTTTGCGCCTGAACACCTTGAAGATGCTGTAAAACTGAACCCTCTACGTTATCAAAACAATAATTCAACACTGGAAAAAGATGGAGCCTAACGTGGCAACGAAAAAATACGAACTAACAAAGGAGTATTCCTTCCATGGCGAATTTTGGCAGTCTCCTGATAATAATCAAGGCAGATTTTCGGCACAAATAGAATACTCGCCATATCAAGGATTGATTTTAGATTATTGTATTTCTGATAGTGATAGTCCCGATACATGTGATAGATTATATGGGGTATTAAACACAGGTGAGTTATGTACTTTAATCGGTCCATTCAATTTCTCTCATGGTAATTTTCATTTTGGTAAAGGAACGACCCTGACGGGGCGACATGGATTTCCTATAATGCTTTTCAGTGGATTTTATGATGAAAATACAAAAATAAAACATTGTGATTTATCTCTACATGGTCTACAGGAATTCATTCACCCTCAAGGTTTTATCAATCAATTAAAATTTTCAGAACAACCAATTTTTACTGCGGAAGGAAGTGACTGGAAACTTCGACTTGTTAACAATGCAACATTTAACGCAATTGGTGACAATCTATCAAATATAATAAACTGTCAAAACAAGCATGCTCTAGAGAAATTTTACGTAAGTTTACAAGAAATTAAAAAATCATATCCCGATGCTTTTTTCTCTATCAGAAAAACTCTCACTTTTTACTATCGATTAGAATCCAAAAATCAAACAAAAATAAATGACTTCATATCAATGAGTTGGAATGTATCAGGGTTACTTTCAATTCTTATTGATAAGCCAGTACTACCAGAAGAACTATACTTCAAATTTGAAGGTAGTGATTTTAGAACCCCCTGTCTTTTATCAACCCGCTTCGAGCAAAGAACGATCGATCTTGCTCTTAAGCAAATAAATCATCGCTTCCTGCCAATTAACTGGAAAAACATTAATATTAAAGAGGTATTCTGTAAATGGTTTGAGCTCGCAGATAGATATGTATCATTAACGGCAACCTATCAATATGAAACAGGTTTCAGAACACTACATGAAGCTCATGCTGATATTATACTATTTGCAACCCAACTAGAAGCAATAAATTTAACTATGGGAGGTTCAAAAAATGAAAAATATATAAAACCCATCAATGAATATGCCTCTCCATTGCTCAAGCAAAAACTTGAACAGTTTTTTATAAAAATCAACAGTGAATCATTAGGCGCAAATATTGCCACGCTTAGAAATGAACTTGCACACGTTGATCGCAATAAAAAACTAATGAAAGCATTAACTATTGGTGATTATATTAAAATCGGTATGTATCTCAAAATTATCGTGACCTCTCATTTACTTTCAAATTTAGGTATTGATAAAGATAAAATTGAAAAATATCAAAATCAGGTAGCACCAGAATAATACGTCTAGACGATGGTTGCTTTCACTCATACTTAAAGAAAAACGATAATTATTAGTTTCTGAATGGCGATAAAGTGGCGGTAGAAATGGTGAATAATGGATAATCATTGGCAAACAATGGCAATCTATGTCAATGATAAATAAAGTAAATCATTGATTTTCAATTGTTCCGATAGGAACTCATAATCGCTTGGTCGCTGGTTCAAGTCCAGCAGGGGCCACCAAATTTTAGCTTTAAAATCATATAATTAAGCCACTCTAAAGAGTGGCCTTTTTGTTTCTGACAGGGCTCGCCCCATACCGCTATTTACGATGCCAATAGGCTGCCGCACGTACCAGGTGTGGATCAAACCCCTTTTCAAAGCACTGACTTAAACGTTTTACCGTTTTGCCTTCGCCAGTAATCCAGATGAAATAGTCTGATTCTGGTATTGTCAGCTGCGACAGGCGCGTTTGCATTACCTGTTCATCGCCGCCAACAACATATTCCACAGTAATATCCGTCAAATGGGCAAGATAATCGCGATATGCGGCATCCTGAATGCTCACCAGCGCGGTTACCGCAGGGCGCGCAGGCAGACGACTAAGCGATTCCAGACGACGACGCAGCGCAGGCATACCGGACTCATCGCAGACATAAACCTGACAGGCATAATCCTCCGGCACCACCAGCGAACCGCGCGGCCCGCCGATCGTCAGTGTATCGCCTTCACGGGCTTCCATTGCCCAACGGCTGGCTACGCCGCCATCGTGGATAAAGAAATCCAGCGCCAGCTCGCGACGCGCCTCATCATACAGCGGCGTGTAATCCCTGGAGACCGGACGAACGCCCTCCCCCCAGATAATACCTTCCTCAGTGACTGTCGGAGGCGTAAAGCGACAGCCTGGCTCAGGGAAAAAAACTTTCGTGTGATCGTCAAAGCCCAGGGAGGTAAAGCCGTCCAGCGCCTCGCCGCCAAGTACGATCCGCTGAAATCCTGCGCTAATACGTTCTACCCGCAGAACGGTCAGCTCGCGAAAACGCAGTTCATTACGAACACGCTGTGGGTAGCGTACGGATGATGTCGTCATTTTTTGCCTTCGTGAAGTAATACGATATATCTAAATTAAAGTTTTAAATGATAATGATTGTTAATCAGTAAAAATGCAACTGTTTTTTGATAGTGTTCTGGTAACGCGTCACTAACTATAACTTTATAATAAAACTTTATAAATCAACACATTATATCAACAAGCGTTTTTACCCTTGCTAAAACCCATCATTTAGATATAAATTAGATATATCTAAATAAGCAGGAGGCAATGATGCAAAATCAACATGAAGGGTGTTGCAAAAACCGGAATCATAAGCACGATGGTTGCTGCAAAGATCGAGAACATCAGCATGAAAGCTGCCATAGCGCGCATCAGCATGAGAACACCAGTTGCGGCGGCGAACACCGTCACGGACACGGCTGTGGTCGTCATGGACAGGGCGGTGGTCGACGTCAGCGATTTTTTGGCCACGGGGAACTTCGGCTGGTCATTCTTGATATCCTGACCCGGGACGCCAGCCACGGCTATGAACTGATTAAAGCGATAGAAAACCTGACGGGGGGCGGCTATACGCCAAGCGCTGGTGTGATCTACCCTACGCTGGATTTTTTACAGGATCAGCAATTTATCACGATTAGCGACGAAGAAGGCGGGCGGAAAAAAATCGCGATTACCGCGAACGGCGCGCAATGGCTTGATGAAAATCGCGAACACCTGACGCATATTCAGGCGCGGCTAAAAGCCCGTTGTGTGGGCATGGAGTTACGTAAAAATCCGCAGATGAAGCGGGCGCTGGATAACTTCAAGGCCGTGCTGGATCTGCGGATAAACCACAGCGATATCAACGACGCGCAAATCAAACGCATTATCGGCGTGATTGATCGCGCGGCGCTGGAAATCGCCGAACTGGATTAAGCGGGCTGCGTGTCCTCTTCGCGGACGCGGAACACGTTAACCAGCTCTTTTAAATGTAACGCCTGTTCGTTCAGCGACGCTGCGGCGGCAACAGACTCTTCCACAAGGCAGGAGTTTTGTTGCGTGGCGGCGTCAATCAGGCCAATCGCGCTGTTAATCTGCGAAATACCGTCAGTTTGCTCGCGGCTGGCCTGCCCAATCTCACGTAATATCACATCCATCTCTTCGACGTTATCCACCATGCCATTAATCAGGGCGCTGGCTTTCTCCACCAGGTGCATCCCTTCCTGAGTCTGACTGGTTGAATCTTCAATCAAATTACGGATTTCACTAGCTGACGAGGCACTCTTTTGCGCCAACTGGCGAACCTCTCCGGCGACAACGGCAAAACCGCGCCCATGTTCGCCCGCTCGCGCCGCTTCAACCGCCGCGTTCAGCGCCAGAATATTGGTCTGAAAGGCAATGGAATCAATGATATTGATGATATCCGACATACGATTTGCCGTATCGTTAATGACGCGCATTTTCTGCGTCACTTGATTCATCATCTCCCCATTGTTTTTCACCACGCTGGCGGCGCCGGCAGAGAGTTTGGTCGCTTCACTGGTATGATCGGCTGTGTTTTTAACCGTGGCGGTAATCTGTTCCATCGACGCCGCCGTTTCTTCAACCGAGCTGGCCTGCTCTTCCGTACGCGCCGCCAAATCCTGGTTACCGGCGACAATTTGCGCCGCCGCTGTGGAGATACTTTCCGAACCGTTTTGCACTTCCTGTACGATATCCAGCAGACGCGTTTTCATCGCCATTAATGCTTGCAGTAGTACGCCTGTTTCATCTTTATAGTCTGTGGTGATATGACGAGTCAGATCGCCATCGGCAATCGCCTCGGCAAAGCGTACTGCGTCATCAAGCGGCCGGGTAATAGAACGCACAATATACCATCCCATTACGCCTCCGGCGGCGATGCTTATCAGCGCTAAAGTGATTAACAGCGTCCGATTATTTTTAAAATCCTCTTTGACCTGCACGCTCGCCTCATGCATCTGCGCGTCCTGAACAGCGATAAGTTCCTGGACTTTGTCCTTATAGACTTTTTGCACCTGCACCGTTCTGGTCATCATCTCCTGAATGGCCGCCTGACGATTATTGCTTTGAATATCTTTCAAAATACGGAATCTGGACTCCAGATATTGCTGGCGCGCTTCACGGATCTCATTAATGATTTTCTGTGAATCCGCATCGTGACTATTTTCCCTGGAAAGCTCATCCAGTAACGCCGAAATACGCTGGCTTATCTCACTGAGTTCTTTCTGCGAGCTCTGGCTCCAGCGCCCCTCTTCATCCAGTAACATGAGCTGCTGCGCGATGATGAAATCATTAAAATTATCGATTAACAGATTGGCTTTTACCGTGGTGGGATAATCATTGGTAATAATGTCCTGCATACCCGTATTAGCCCGATCAAGGCTAAACAAAGACAGAGCGGAACTCACCACCATGAGAACAATGAATAAGCCAAAGGCCATAAATAATTTTGAACGTATTTTAATGTTATGCAAAAACATATTTTCTCCCTGGGATTGCATATCCTCATACAGGAAGATTTATCGGCAATAATGTTACTAACTTTATGATATTGATCGCTTTTTATTTCGGAACATTATTAGTAAGTAATTTTTATTGTTCACAGAAAGATGAACCAAAAGTGACATAAATTGGCACTAATAATGAAAGAAATACGCTAAAAGGTTAACCATTTCTTATTTATCAACTGAGCTTATACCTATTAATAGGTAGACAAGGGAGAAGGAATAAATATCACATTATTTTTAACATCACAGGCCACTGATACTCTCTGTGATGGCAGGCACCGCCTTCTATCAGAGCGCATCCGCCCGGTAAGCTTGTTGCTACCGGGCGGATGTCATTACCGTTGCTACCTACAAATAAACTTAATGCAGTACCGTGACCGCATCCTCCAGCCGGCTGGCACGGTGTTTTACCATTGCGGAGACTTGTGTGCTCTCTTCCACCAGCGCCGCATTTTTCTGGGTTATGCGGTTCAACTCGTCCACGGCGCGAGTCAGGCTGGAAAGCCCATCTGTCTGTTCCTGCGTCGACTGACTGATCCGTGCGATAAGCAGGGTGACATTTTGCACCTGGGCTACAATGTCATCCATGGTACGGCCTGCGGCGTGAACCTGCTCGGAGCCTGACTGCACCTTTGTTGCGCTGGCATCAATTAATTTACGAATATCGTTCGCCGCGTTAGCGCTGCGGCTGGCAAGATGGCGTACCTCGCCAGCAACCACGGCAAACCCTTTCCCCTGCTCGCCCGCTCTCGCCGCTTCTACCGCCGCATTCAGCGCCAGGATATTCGTCTGAAAAGCGATATCGTTAATTAGCGTGGTGATCGTCCCGATACGTTGCGTACTGTGAGCGATATCATCCATCGTTTTAATCACCGTATCCATCGCCTCACCTCCCTGAGTCGCCGCACTACTGGCCGCCATGGAAAGCTTATCCGCAGCGGAAGCCGTCTCGGAATTGAGCTTCACGGACTCCGCCATCTGGTTCATGGTCGTTACCGTTTCCTGAACATTCTCCACGGTCTGACGGGTGTGTTCGTTCAGATCATTGTTACCCTTCGCCAGCCTTTCACTGCCGTTTCTGACGCTGGAAACCTGACTTGATACGTCATTGATCAGCCAGCGGCACATCAAGCCAAGCTGCCCCACGGCCCTCAGCATCAGCCCCAACTCATCGCTGCGATTAAGATGTTGTACGCTGTTGCGTTCGCCGGTCGCCACTTTCAGCGCCTGCGTCGCCACATTTTCAATGGGACGCACAATTTGCCATTCAAATAGCGCCGTACCTGCCAGCATCGCCAACGCGCCCAACAGCAACGCCTGCCATGAGGCATCCGTACCGAACAGCGCCAACGCCAGCATTACGGCCATTAGCCCCATAATGCTACGCACTCGCCAGCGAACAGGCATAGCGGGCAGTTTGCCCAGCAAGCCCTGACGAACCACCAGGCCTTTATGAATACGTTTACTACACCGCCCTTCATTTAGCGCCTGATATAAAGGCTCGACGGCGGCAATCTCATCATCCGTGGCGCGGGTACGGATCGACATATATCCCGTCACACGCCCTTCACGTATCATCGGTACCGCGTTGGCCCTCACCCAATAATGGTCGCCGTTTTTACGCCGGTTTTTCACAATGCCGCTCCACGGTTCGCCCTGTTTTAGGGTGTACCACATATCTGCGAAGGCAGCTTTCGGCATATCCGGATGACGCACCAGATTATGTGGCTGCGCCAGTAACTCGTTTAACTGATAGCCGCTCACCTGGACAAAAGTGTCATTGGCGTGAGTGATATAGCTTTCCAGGTCGGTCGTAGACATCAGAGTGGTATCATCATCCAGCGGGGTATTTAGCTGGCTGACGTAGGGATGAGAAGACATGATAGCGTCCTGTGCAGGTTATCTGGATGTTAATTTTTCGCTCAGATGTTATTTCGGCGCTAATCTATTTATCTTTAGTTGTTAAAATTGCTCTGGATCGCAATTTGCGATTAATCCTTAATATTTGTACGATTTTCACCTCATCCTGCGCCTTATTTTCATTATGAAATTGTTTAGCATGGACAACCTTTTTCTTTAAAATCTGCCCTGGCTCACCTTTTTCTCACGCCGCCGTTAACGCAACACACCGTAAACCATAAAACAAGATCTGCTCAAAATGCATCCAATTGTTAACACATAACATTAAATGTTGTGTAAATGTGATTATTCCTGGTGTTTATCCCGATTTTCACTATGGGCTTAGACCCCCGCTAATCCCTGCAATACTTAATTCAGTATCATGTGATACACGGCCCTCTGGAGCTCATTTTGAACAGGTTACCTTCCAGCGCATCGGCTTTGGCCTGTAGCGCGCACGCACTGAATCTCATCGAGAAGCGAACGCTAAACCATGAGGAAATGAAAGCACTAAACCGAGAGGTCATTGACTACTTTAAAGAGCATGTAAATCCAGGATTTCTGGAATACCGGAAATCTGTTACCGCCGGCGGGGATTACGGAGCCGTAGAGTGGCAAGCGGGCAGTTTGAATACGCTTGTCGACACCCAGGGGCAGGAGTTTATCGACTGTCTTGGGGGGTTTGGCATCTTTAACGTGGGGCACCGTAATCCTGTTGTGGTATCCGCCGTCCAGAATCAACTCGCAAAACAACCTCTCCACAGCCAGGAGTTACTTGACCCCTTGCGGGCGATGCTGGCAAAAACGCTGGCGGCGCTGACACCGGGGAAACTCAAGTACAGCTTTTTCTGTAACAGCGGCACCGAATCCGTCGAAGCGGCGCTAAAACTGGCAAAAGCGTATCAGTCGCCGCGCGGCAAGTTTACCTTTATCGCCACCAGCGGCGCATTTCACGGCAAATCATTGGGCGCGCTCTCCGCCACGGCCAAATCCACCTTCCGCAGACCCTTTATGCCTTTACTGCCGGGCTTCCGCCATGTGCCGTTTGGCAATATCGACGCGATGAGCATGGCATTTAGCGAAGGCAAAAAAACGGGCGACGAGATAGCAGCCGTGATTCTGGAGCCAATTCAGGGTGAAGGCGGCGTGATCCTGCCGCCGCAGGGATACCTGACAGAGGTACGTAAGCTCTGTGACGAATTCGGTGCGCTGATGATTCTGGATGAAGTACAAACCGGCATGGGGCGTACCGGCAAGATGTTTGCCTGCGAGCACGAAAATGTGCAGCCTGATATTCTGTGTCTGGCGAAAGCCCTGGGCGGCGGCGTGATGCCGATTGGCGCCACCATCGCGACTGAAGAGGTGTTTTCGGTTCTGTTCGACAACCCCTTCCTGCATACCACCACTTTTGGCGGTAATCCGCTGGCTTGTGCTGCCGCGCTGGCGACCATTAACGTCCTGCTGGAACAAAATCTCCCGGCCCAGGCGGAACAAAAAGGCGATACGCTCCTGGATGGTTTTCGACAACTTGCGCGTGAATATCCCAATCTGGTACACGATGCGCGCGGCAAAGGTATGTTGATGGCCATTGAATTTGTCGATAACGAAACGGGCTACCGTTTTGCCAGTGAGATGTTCCGTCAACGCGTGCTGGTCGCTGGTACGCTGAATAATGCGAAAACAATTCGTATTGAGCCACCGCTCACGCTAACCATTGAACTGTGCGAACAGGTATTGAAATCAGCGCGTAATGCGCTGGCGGCGATGCAGGTGAGCGTTGAAGAGGTTTAAAAACGATGCCGGATGGCGCTGTGCTTATCCGGCCTGTTTTCCCCGGGTCGCAGCCTCTTTTTTGAATCCCATCACAATCACCACATTCCCCTTTTCCCTTTTACCTCGCGACGGCTACAGTAGTAACTCATCCGACCACATAACAATAATTTTACATACTGGATACGCTTATGAGCTACCCATCGCTGTTCGCCCCGCTCGATCTGGGCTTTACTACTCTCAGAAACCGCGTGCTGATGGGAGCGATGCACACGGGTCTGGAAGAACATCCTGATGGCGCTGAGCGCCTGGCGGCATTTTATGCCGAGCGCGCGCGACACGGCGTAGCGTTAATCGTCACCGGCGGTATTGCGCCCGTTCCCTCCGGGGTCGTGATGACCGGCGGTGCGATGCTGAACGATGCCAGCCAATTAACGCCTCACCGCGTGGTGACCGATGCCGTACATGCGCAAGGCGGTAAAATCGCGCTGCAAATTCTGCACACCGGACGTTACAGCTATCAGCCGCACCTGGTCGCGCCGTCGGCAATTCAGGCGCCAATCAACCGCTTTATGCCGCACGAACTGACGCATGATGAAATCTTGCAGTTAATCGACGACTTCGCGCATTGCGCGCAACTGGCGCGGGAAGCAGGCTACGACGGCGTAGAGGTGATGGGATCAGAGGGCTATCTGATTAATGAATTTCTCACCCGGCGAACTAACCATCGCGATGACGAATGGGGCGGCGACTATACCAGCCGTATGCGCTTCGCGGTTGAGGTAGTACGCGCGGTACGCCAGCGGGTAGGGAACGACTTTATTATTATCTATCGCCTGTCGATGCTCGATCTGGTGGAAAATGGCGGCACGTTCGACGAAACGGTACAACTGGCGCAAGCCATTGAAGCCGCAGGCGCAAGCCTAATTAATACCGGCATTGGCTGGCATGAGGCGCGAATCCCGACCATCGCCACGCCAGTACCGCGTGGCGCCTTTAGCTGGGTGACGCGGAAACTCAAAGGTCATGTGTCGGTTCCGCTGATCGCGACCAATCGCATTAACGATCCGCAGGTCGCTGAGAGGATCCTGACGCGCGGCGATGCCGATATGGTGTCGATGGCGCGTCCCTTCCTTGCCGATGCCGAATTCCTGACTAAAGCGCAATCCGGACGCGCAGATGAGATCAACACCTGTATCGGCTGTAATCAGGCCTGTCTGGATCGGATCTTCATCGGCAAAGTGACCTCCTGTCTGGTGAACCCACGCGCCTGTCACGAAACCCACATGCCGATAACGCCGGCCATACGCAAAAAGAATCTGGCCGTTGTCGGCGCAGGCCCTGCGGGGCTGGCTTTCGCGATTAACGCCGCGTCGCGCGGCCATCATGTCACGCTGTTTGACGCCCAGAGTGAAATTGGCGGTCAGTTTACTATCGCCAGGCAGATCCCGGGTAAAGAAGAGTTTTACGAAACGCTGCGCTACTACCGTCGAATGATCGATATTACTGGCGTTACGCTGAAACTGAACCAACAGGTGAACGCAGAGGATCTTCAGCCGTTTGACGAAGCGATCCTCGCCTGCGGAATAGTACCGCGCCGCCCGCCGATAGACGGTATCGATCATCCAAAAGCATTGACCTACCTGGAGGTATTGCGCGATAAAGCGCCGGTTGGTAAACGAGTGGCGATCATCGGCTGCGGCGGGATCGGTTTTGACACGGCCATGTATCTGAGCCAGCACGGCGAATCCACCAGCCAAAATATTGCTGAATTTTGTACGGAATGGGGAATTGATACCAGCCTGCAACAGTCAGGCGGTCTGCGCCCGGAAGGCCCGCGCCTGGCACGTAGTCCACGGCAAATCGTCATGCTGCAACGCAAAGCCAGCAAGCCGGGCGAAGGGTTAGGTAAAACCACCGGCTGGATCCATCGCGCGACGTTACTGGCGCGCGGCGTGAAGATGATCCCGGCAGTCAGTTACCAGAAGATCGACGACGACGGATTACATCTCTTGATCGGCGGCGAACCGCAGTTGCTGGAAGTGGATCATGTGGTGATCTGCGCCGGACAAGAACCCCGCCGCGAGCTGGCAGACCCGTTACGCGCCGCAGGTAAAACGGTACATCTTATCGGCGGATGCGATGTCGCGATGGAGCTGGATGCCCGACGGGCGATTGCCCAGGGCACCCGACTGGCGCTGGAGATTTAACGACTTTGCCTGATGGCGCTGCGCTTATCGGGCTTACACCGTCATACCGGTTTTATAGGCCGGTATGACGCTTGAGCGCCTTATCGACGGCGTCCCTGCTTCACCGCTTTCAAAATAACAAATTTATTGTTGGTTGCTATCGTCGCACAATTACCGAAAATCTTCTTCAGCTTGTGGAAATAGTCCAGATGGCGGTTCGCCACAATATACAGTTCGCCGTTGATTTTTAGGCAGCGGCGGGCATGATGGAACATCTCCCAGGCGATATTATCCGTCAGCGCATGTTTCTGGTGGAACGGCGGGTTGCAGAACACAGCGTTAAAACGGAACGGCTCCACACCGGAGAGCGCATTGTTGATCATAAATTCGCAGCGTTCGAACGCTTCCGGCAGGTTCGTTTCTACATTCAAACGGCTGGAATCTACCGCCATCGGCGATTCATCGACAAATACCACGTTCGCCTGCGGATTTTTCGCCAGTAAGCTCAGGCCAATCACCCCATTGCCGCAGCCGAGATCGACAATCTCCCCGTCGAGGTTTTCCGGCAAATGCTGCATAAAGAAGCGCGCGCCGATATCCAATCCGGTACGAGAAAACACATTCGCGTGGTTGTGAATCGTCCAGCCTGTATCTTCCAGTTTCCAGCTTAGCGTTTGCGGCGCGTCGGCCAGTTGCGGATGACTGAATGTACAGTTAATCAGGCGCGCTTTCTTCCACGCCAGCGTCGTCGTGGTTGGGCCCAGCACTTTTTCAAACAGTTCCAGCGTAGAGGTATGAATATCACGCGCTTTCGCGCCGGCGATAATACGCGTTTGCGCCGTAACGACCTTACGCAAAGCGCGTAACTGCTGTTCCAGCAACGCCAGTGTTTTCGGTACCTTAATCAATACCACGCCCGGCGCCTGCGGGTAGTCAGCGGTACTGTCGAGAAACGTTACGCTGGACTCCGCGATGCCGTTATGGCGTAAATTCTCTCGCGTACCCAGTTCGCTTAAATACGAATCGCCAATACTGTATGGCGAATGCTCCGCCAGCGCACAGCTTAGCGCGCCAAACGTATCATTCAGGATCAGCACCGGGCCGCGAATTTCCGTCTCATCCAACTGTTGCAGCAGATACTCATCGGCCGCCTCCCACGCCAGAAGCGGGTTAACATCATCCGTTTGCGGAAAACGTTTCAGCGTCAGTGAACGGAAACCGTCGTCTACGTGGCTCATTAGGCCTCCTGAATGGTAAAATTGCGGCGTTATCCCTGAAAAGGGTGCGTGAGTATACACTTTTTATCAGCAACATGGAGCTTTGATGACCTCACTAACTTACCTTCAGGGGTATCCGGAACATCTCCTTGCCCAGGTGCGCGCCTTAATCGCCGAGCAGCGCCTGGGAGCAGTGCTGGAAAAACGTTATCCCGGCGCGCATGATTACGCCACTGACAAAGCGCTATATCACTATACTCAGGAACTGAAAAGTCAGTTTCTGCGCAATGCGCCGCCCATTAATAAAGTGATGTATGACAGCAAGATCCATGTGCTGAAAAATGCGCTGGGACTGCATACCGCTGTCTCGCGCGTTCAGGGCGGCAAGCTCAAGGCAAAGGCGGAGATCCGCGTCGCCACCGTGTTTCGTAACGCCCCGGAGCCATTCTTACGGATGATTGTGGTTCACGAGCTGGCGCACCTGAAAGAGAAAGATCATAACAAAGCGTTTTATCAGCTCTGCTGCCATATGGAGCCGCAGTACCATCAACTGGAGTTTGATACGCGACTGTGGCTGACGCATCAGGCGCTGTCGGCACAATAAATTCTGAAAATGCCCCTTCCCCCGTATCTTTTTAACGGCGTGGGCATAAAATCGGCGCGTTCACATTTCGCTCATTGCCTGCCGCCACGTCAAGGATGACGATCTGTAGAGGGTATTTTTTATCCACCGCCAACGGAACCGCGCAACAACCATGCTCTCACAATGTGCCCGTTTTATCCGCCGCCTCTGTTTTACACGCCGGGCGTTAACAGTGGCGTGTTTTCTGCTTGTCGCAGCAGGCGTCGCGCTTTTCTATTCCAACTGGCTTATCGTCAACGCCTCGCAGCATCTGACATGGAATGACATTCAGACCGTTCCCGCCCGCAACGTCGGGCTGGTGTTAGGCGCTAGACCCGGCAATCGGTATTTTACCCGGCGGATTAATACTGCCGCCGCGTTGTATCACGCCGGTAAAGTGAAGTGGCTGTTAGTCAGCGGCGATAACGGCAAAAAAGAGTACGATGAACCTTCGGCGATGCAGCAGGCGCTGATAGCGAAAGGTGTGCCGGAAGCGGCCATTTTTTGTGATTATGCCGGATTCTCCACGCTGGACTCCGTAGTTCGCGCCCGGAAAGTGTTTGGCGAAAGCCGCATTACGATTATCTCGCAAGCATTCCATAATCAACGGGCGATCTGGCTAGCGCAACAATATGGCATTGACGCTATCGGCGTTAACGCGCCGGATCTGAATAAAAGGCACGGAACCTACACACGACTTCGGGAAAAGCTGGCGCGGGTTAGCGCGGTGCTGGATGCCAAAATTTTGCACCGTCAGCCTAAATATCTGGGCGCAGGCGTCACTATTGGGGCTGATAGCGCACACGGGTGCCCTTCTCGCCAGTAAAATGCCAGAGTGCGTCGCAGCGCACTGGCAAGGGCGGAAAGGCGTGCTACATTGACGAAAAATCCCTTTCTGGAGTCCGCTGACGTTTATGATACGTTTCGCTGTAATTGGGACTAACTGGATCACGCGCCAGTTTGTCGACGCCGCCCATGAAACCGGCAAATTCAG
Organism: Salmonella sp. SAL04196; assembly: GCF_046550835.1. Lineage (NCBI taxonomy): Bacteria > Pseudomonadati > Pseudomonadota > Gammaproteobacteria > Enterobacterales > Enterobacteriaceae > Salmonella > Salmonella sp. SAL04196. The sequence goes on along the minus strand of NZ_JBGDXE010000002.1, from coordinate 62,578 downwards.
GCTCGCCGCCGTTTACTCCCGTAGTCTTGAACAGGCGCAGTCTTTCGCAAATGATTATCCCGTCGAGCATCTGTTTACCTCGCTGGAAGCGATGGCGCAAAGCGACGCGATAGAGGCGGTTTATATCGCCAGCCCGAACTCCCTGCATTTCTCCCAGACACAGCGCTTTTTGCAGCATAAAAAACATGTCATGTGCGAAAAGCCGCTGGCTTCTAACCTGGCGGAGGTTGATGCCGCTATCGCCTGCGCGCGCGATAACCAGCGGGTACTGTTTGAAGCCTTTAAAACCGCCTGCCTGCCCAATTTCCTGCTGCTGCGGGAATCGTTGCCGAAAATCGGCAGAATGCATAAAGCATTCCTAAATTACTGCCAGTACTCTTCACGTTATCAGCGCTATCTGAACGGCGAAAACCCGAATACGTTTAATCCGGCCTTCTCCAATGGTTCGATTATGGATATCGGGTATTACTGTCTGGCGTCGGCGATCGCGCTATGGGGCGAACCGCGCAGCGTTCAGGCGTCGGCGAATTTATTGGAAAGCGGAGTAGATGCGCACGGCGTCGTGGTTATGGATTACGGCGATTTTAGCGTCACGCTACAGCATTCCAAAGTCAGCGACTCGGTACTGGCCAGTGAAATTCAGGGCGAGAGGGGATCGCTGGTCATTGAAAAGCTGTCGGAATGCCAGAAAGTGTGTTTTGCGCCGCGCGGCGCGCTGATGCAGGATCTGACCCAGCCTCAGCATATTAATACCATGCTGTATGAAGCCGGGGCGTTTGCCCAGCTTATTGAAAACCACGCCGTGGAACATCCGGGGTTGTCGCTAAGTCGCGCCACGGCAAAATGGCTGACAGAAATACGCCGTCAAACCGGGGTCATCTTCCCGGCGGACGATCTGACCCATCCCCTTACTGCGTAAAATTATGTAAATTATATGTTACAGGTCATTGACTCTACGCGTGGCCTGTCATACTTTGTTACGCGCAAAGGGGAGTAACTTCATTGCCGGTCGATCGTCATTACGATGTGTGCAAAACCACATCCGGTCACCGGGCAGCCATAAAGGAATGCGTCAGCGTATTCCTTTATTGTTGTAAGTGAGACCTTGCCGAATGGCAAGGTCTATGCATAAAAGCAGCGGCTAATGCCATTCGGCGTTAGCCGTTTTTTTTTGCATAGGGAGAAATAATGAATACTGTTGGTACGCCATTATTATGGGGTGGATTCGCGGTTGTTGTGGTGATAATGCTATCCATCGACCTGTTGTTGCAGGGACGCCGTGGCGCACATGCGATGTCGATGAAACAAGCAGCAGGATGGTCAATCCTGTGGGTAACGCTCTCGCTACTGTTTAACGCTGCTTTCTGGTGGTATCTGGCTGAAACGCAAGGGCGCGAAGTTGCTGACCCGCAGGCATTGGCGTTCCTTACCGGCTATCTGATTGAAAAGTCGCTGGCCGTAGATAACGTCTTTGTCTGGCTGATGCTGTTTAGCTATTTCTCCGTCCCTCCGGCTCTGCAACGCCGGGTGCTGGTGTATGGGGTTCTTGGCGCGATCGTGTTGCGTACTATCATGATTTTCGCCGGTACCTGGCTTATCACTCAGTTCGAATGGCTGCTGTATGTGTTCGGCGCCTTCCTGCTGTTTACCGGCGTAAAAATGGCGCTGGCGAAGGAAGACGAATCCGGCATTGGCGAAAAACCGATGGTGCGTTGGCTGCGCGGGCATCTGCGTATGACCGATACGATCGAGAACGAGCACTTTTTCGTACGTAAAAACGGCCTGCTGTATGCCACGCCGCTGCTGCTAGTGCTGATTATGGTTGAGTTCAGCGATGTAATCTTCGCCGTTGACAGTATTCCGGCGATCTTTGCGGTCACCACCGACCCGTTCATCGTACTGACCTCTAACCTGTTTGCCATCTTAGGGCTGCGCGCGATGTACTTCCTGCTGTCCGGCGTGGCGGAACGCTTCTCGATGCTGAAATATGGTCTGGCGGTCATTCTGGTCTTTATCGGTATTAAGATGCTGATCGTCGACTTCTACCATATTCCTATCGCGATTTCGCTGGGCGTAGTGTTTGGCATTCTGACCATTACGCTGGTGATTAACGCCTGGGTTAACCATCAGCGCGATAAGAAACTACGAGCGCAATAATCTTTTATCGGGGTAAACCTGCCCCGTCAAAAACGCCCGGCAGCGCACACCTGTCGGGCGTTTTTGTTTAACATGTCACAATACTGTTAATATAAAGTTATAAAACATGATCACAGCAAAAAATCCAGGATATTTCGCTTCCCGAACCTTCAACTTTCCTTATACTCAACCAGGCAAACACTTTGTTACATCCTGAAAGATGCGCCGTAAGAGCGTGCAGGGGATGACCAGCAACACAATACAAGGAATATGAAATGGCTACGCAACGAGCATCAGGGCTACTGCAGCGTTTAGCGCAAGGCAGTCTGGTTAAACAAATTTTAGTGGGTCTGGTACTGGGGATTTTACTGGCATGGATTTCTAAGCCTGCGGCGGAAGCGGTTGGCTTGCTTGGCACCCTGTTCGTCGGCGCCTTAAAAGCGGTCGCCCCCGTTCTGGTGCTGATGCTGGTAATGGCCTCGATCGCCAACCACCAGCACGGTCAAAAAACCAATATTCGCCCTATTCTCTTTCTTTACCTGCTAGGCACCTTTTCAGCCGCGCTGGCGGCCGTTGTGTTCAGCTTCGCCTTCCCTTCAACGCTGCATCTGTCCAGTAGCGCCCAGGATATCGTGCCGCCGTCCGGCATTGTAGAAGTCCTGCGCGGTCTGCTGATGAGCATGGTGTCGAACCCCATCGACGCGCTGCTGAACGCTAACTATATCGGGATTCTGGTGTGGGCCGTCGGCCTGGGATTTGCCCTGCGTCATGGCAATGAAACCACCAAAAACCTCGTGAACGATATGTCTAACGCCGTGACCTTTATGGTGAAACTGGTGATCCGTTTCGCGCCAATCGGTATTTTTGGTCTGGTTTCATCAACGCTTGCAACCACCGGCTTCTCCACCCTGTGGGGCTATGCGCACCTGCTGGTCGTCTTGATTGGCTGTATGCTGCTGGTCGCGCTGGTGGTCAACCCGCTGTTGGTATTCTGGAAAATTCGTCGCAACCCTTATCCGCTGGTGTTCGCCTGCCTGCGTGAAAGCGGCGTTTATGCCTTCTTTACCCGCAGCTCTGCCGCCAATATTCCAGTGAATATGGCGCTGTGCGAAAAACTGAATCTGGACAGGGATACTTACTCCGTTTCCATTCCGCTGGGCGCCACCATCAATATGGCCGGCGCGGCAATTACCATTACGGTTCTGACGTTGGCGGCAGTTCATACGTTAGGCGTCCCGGTGGATCTGCCTACAGCGCTGCTGCTGAGCGTGGTGGCCTCGCTGTGTGCTTGCGGCGCCTCCGGCGTGGCAGGCGGTTCATTGCTGCTGATCCCGCTGGCGTGCAACATGTTTGGCATCCCGAACGATATCGCGATGCAGGTAGTAGCGGTCGGCTTTATTATCGGCGTATTGCAGGATTCGTGTGAAACGGCGCTGAACTCATCTACCGATGTTCTGTTCACTGCGGCAGCCTGCCAGGCAGAGGACGAACGTCTGGCGAATAACGCCTTGCGTAGCTAAGTGATTATCGATGCCGGATGGCGTATGCCATCCGGCGTAACGATAGATCTGAATCTCCCAATCCATAGGCTGTGACGGAAAGCGAATTGATATTCACGCGCGACATCCTCGCGTAACGTTATATGTAGATGGCGTCTGCCGCGGCGCTCGGTCAGCGTAAAGTATAAAGTGTCAGCCTGTGTAAATCCTCTCGCCACCCTCCCTTGCGATAAGCAAAATCAAAGCTCAACGACGCGTAATTTCTATAACGGACTTCGTTGACCTTTGTTACAATTAGATGCATTTTGAATTTTTGTGTGTTAGTGCTTGCTTACTTCACAACTTAACAAGGAATAGTTCAGGCCGCGAATTTGCCGTTTCCGCAACGCTGATAAAAACTCCAACTCTGTTGCGGCAGTGCAAACCTCAGATCACCGGCGTGACGTTAACCGATTCTCCAGGAATACTGAATGGAACTACTGACTCAATTGCTGAATGCCCTGTGGGCTCAGGACTTTGAAACACTGGCCAATCCTTCTATGATTGGCATGTTGTATTTTGTGTTATTTATGATTTTGTTTCTGGAAAATGGGCTGCTCCCTGCCGCCTTTTTGCCTGGCGACAGCCTGTTGATCCTGGTCGGCGTGCTGATCGCCAAAGGCGCGATGGGTTTTCCACAAACCATTTTGCTGCTTACCGTCGCGGCCAGCCTGGGTTGCTGGGTGAGCTATATTCAGGGCCGCTGGCTGGGGAATACCCACACCGTGCAAAACTGGCTCTCTCATCTCCCCGCACATTATCATCAACGCGCCCATCACCTTTTCCATAAACACGGCCTGTCGGCATTATTGATAGGCCGTTTTATCGCGTTTGTCAGAACGCTGCTGCCCACCATTGCCGGCATATCCGGCCTGAATAACGCGCGCTTTCAGTTCTTCAACTGGATGAGCGGCTTGTTGTGGGTACTTATCCTGACGTCGCTGGGCTATCTGCTGGGTAAAACGCCCGTCTTTATGAAGTATGAAGATCAGTTAATGTCATGCCTGATGCTGCTGCCCGTGGTGCTGCTTTTTTTTGGCCTGGCGGGTTCGCTGGTCATGCTGTGGAAAAAGAAGTATGGGAGCCGGGGATAACTTATGCTTAAACCACGCATAACTGCCCGACAACTCATTTGGATCAGCGCTTTTCTACTGATGCTGACCATACTCATGATGACGTGGTCAACGCTGCGTCAGCAAGAGTCGACGCTGGCCATTCGCGCGGTTAACCAGGGCGCCAGTATGCCAGACGGCTTCTCAGTTCTGCATCATCTGGATGCGAACGGCATTCATTTTAAAAGCATTACGCCTAAAAATGACATGTTGCTCATTACCTTCGATTCCCCTGCGCAAAGCGCCGCAGCAAAAACGGTACTTGATCAAACGCTGCCACACGGTTATGTCGTCGCTCAGCAGGACGATGACAACGAAACGGTACAGTGGCTGTCCCGCTTACGGGAAAGCTCACACCGCTTTGGCTAATCTCCAGGAATCCGAATCATATCACTCACTTTGGTGATTTCATTGTTTAATGACTATGATTAATAAAGCGGTGTTTAACCCACCGCGTTATTATCGGGATCACCGCCCCGGACAACGGGTCCGAACATAAGGGAAAGTTCAGGAATGAAATACCGCATCGCTTTGGCTATCACGCTTTTTACACTTAGCGCCGGTAGCTACGCTAATTCGCTTTGTCAGGAAAAAGAGCAGGATATACAAAAGGAAATTAGCTACGCTGAAAAGCACAACAATCAGCGCCGTATTGAGGGTCTGAACAAGGCGCTCAGCGAAGTACGCGCTAATTGTACTGACAGCAAGCTACGCGCCGAGCATCAGAAAAAGATCGCTGAGCAAAAAGAAGAGGTAGCCGAACGCCAACGTGATTTAGCCGAGGCAAAAGCAAAAGGCGATGCGGATAAAATAGACAAACGTGAACGTAAGCTGGCCGAGGCTCAGGATGAGCTAAAAAAACTTGAGGCCAGAGACTACTAAATTAACGCCGAATGTAAATACTCACTCACCTGGAGAAAACTATGTCGAAAGATAACACTACGGAACATCTGCGCGCTGAGTTGAAATCCCTGACCGATACGCTTGAAGAAGTGCTGAGCTCTTCGGGCGAAAAGTCGAAAGAAGAGTTGAGTAAGATTCGTAGCAAAGCCGAGCGCGCGCTGAAAGAGAGCCGTTACCGCCTGGGCGAAACGGGTGATGTGATTGCCAAACAGACTCGCGTCGCCGCCGCCCGCGCCGATGATTATGTGCGCGAAAATCCCTGGACAGGCGTAGGCATTGGCGCCGCTGTCGGTCTGGTGTTGGGCGTACTGCTGACGCGTCGTTAATTATGGCGGACTCTCGACAGGCACAAGGACCAGGCAAAAGCGTACTGGGTATCGGGCAGCGGATTGTCACCATTATCGTTGAGATGGTGGAAACCCGGCTGCGACTGGCGGTAGTAGAACTGGAAGAAGAGAAGGCGAACCTCTTTCAGCTTTTGCTGATGGTAGGTCTTACCATGCTCTTCGCGGCGTTTGGCTTAATGAGCCTGATGGTTCTGGTCATCTGGGCTATCGATCCTCAGTACCGTTTGAACGCGATGATCGCTACCACAGTTGTGCTGTTAGTGCTTGCGCTAATCGGCGGCATCTGGACTTTGCGCAAAGCGCGTCAGTCCACGCTATTGCGCCATACGCGGCACGAACTGGCTAACGATCGGCAAATTCTGGAGGACGATCAGTCGTGAGCAGCAAAGGCGAACGCGAAAAACGTAAAGCGCTGCTTCTCAGTCAGATCCAGCAGCAACGGCTGGATCTGTCCGCCAGTCGTCGCGACTGGCTGGAGACCACCGGCGCGTACGATCGCGGCTGGAATACGGTGTTAAGCCTGCGCTCCTGGGCGCTGGTCGGTAGCAGCGTAATGGCCATCTGGACCATCCGTCATCCTAATATGTTGGTACGCTGGGCGAAACGCGGCCTGGGTATCTGGAGCGCCTGGCGCCTGGTAAAAACTACCCTCCGTCAACAACAGCTCCGCGGTTAATATCTTTTCTTTTATAGCATCGCGCCATCAGGTTATCGCCCTATTACACCTGGTGGCGCGATACTTTTATGCATATCGTCTCTTTATCAATCACTCAAATTTTTTGAAAAAATTTGGCAATTTTCCTTGCTAACAATTCCTGTACGCCACGTTTATGATTCTCTCCAGCGATAACAATGACGCGCTAAACCGCGCCATTGCTCATGAAAATAGCAGCAGCAGCCGAATCGGCCTCCTGGAGAATAAAATGAAAAAATTAGAAGATGTTGGTGTACTGATAGCGCGTATTTTAATGCCAGTTCTGTTTATTACCGCAGGATGGGGAAAAATTAGCGGCTATGCGGGCACACAACAGTATATGGAAGCGATGGGCGTACCAGGATTCCTGCTGCCGCTCACCATACTGCTTGAGTTCGGCGGCGGTCTGGCGATTCTGCTGGGGTTCCTCACCCGCACCACTGCGCTTTTTACCGCTGGTTTTACGTTGCTGACGGCATTGATCTTCCATAGCAATTTTGCAGAAGGTGTAAACTCGCTGATGTTTATGAAAAACCTGACCATTGCCGGCGGATTCTTATTACTGGCGTTAACCGGGCCTGGCGCGTTCAGCCTTGACCGTCTGCTGAATAAAAAGTGGTAAGCAATCTATACTCAATTAAAAAAGCGAGGGAATAGCGCCTCGCTTTTGTCATCTGAAGGAGAGAGACATGGGACAACTGATCGATGGCGTCTGGCACGACACCTGGTATGACACCAAATCTTCCGGGGGGAAATTTCAGCGTTCAGCGTCGGCTTTCCGCAACTGGCTTACCGCTGACGGCGCGCCCGGACCTTCCGGCGAAGGCGGATTCGCCGCAGAAAAAGATCGTTACCATCTGTACGTTTCCCTTGCCTGCCCCTGGGCGCATCGCACGCTCATTTTCCGTAAACTGAAAGGTCTGGAGCCGTTTATTCCGGTTTCCGTCGTGAATCCATTGATGCTGGAAAACGGCTGGACGTTTGATGATACTTTTCCGGCGGCCACCGGCGATACCCTCTATCAGCATGAATTTCTCTACCAGTTGTATCTGCACGCCGATCCACACTACAGCGGCCGCGTCACCGTACCGGTCTTATGGGATAAAAAAAATCATACTATCGTCAGCAACGAGTCCGCCGAAATCATTCGTATGTTTAACTCCGCCTTCGATGGGCTAGGCGCTAAAGCCGGGGATTACTATCCCCCCGCGCTGCAAAGCAAAATTGACGAGTTAAACGGCTGGATTTATGACAACGTTAATAACGGCGTTTATAAAGCAGGCTTCGCCACCAGCCAGCAAGCGTATGATGAAGCGGTAGAAAAGGTATTTACTGCGCTGGCGCGCCTGGAACAGATTCTCGGACAGCACCGCTATCTGACGGGCGACCAGTTGACCGAGGCGGATATCCGCTTATGGACGACCCTGGTACGCTTTGATCCGGTTTACGTGACTCATTTCAAGTGCGACAAATACCGAATCAGCGACTACCTGAATCTGTACGGTTTCCTGCGCGATATCTATCAAATACCGGGCATTGCTGAAACCGTTAATATGGACCATATTCGTCACCACTATTTCCGTAGCCATAAAACGATTAACCCCACAGGTATCATTTCTATCGGACCGTGGCAGGATCTGCTCGAACCTCACGGGCGCGACGTGCGCTTTGGCTAATTTCAGGCGTCCTCCGGGACGCCTTATTAATTAATACCACAAATATTTACCAGCATTTCATTCGCGGCTATTCTTAGTTTGATTACTTTAAAAACAAGTGATTGAACCATTATTGAGGCGAAAATGGATTGGTATTTAAAGGTTTTAAAAAATTATCTGGGATTTGGCGGCCGCGCGCGACGCAAAGAGTACTGGATGTTTATTCTGGTCAATATCATCTTTACCTTTGTGTTGGGCCTGCTGGACGCCATGCTTGGCTGGCAACGCGCCGGGGGTGAAGGCGTTCTGACCACCATTTACGGCGTTCTGATCTTTTTACCGTGGTGGGCCGTGCAGTTCCGTCGTCTGCATGACACTGACCGCTCCGCATGGTGGCTACTGTTGCTACTTATCCCCATTATCGGCTGGCTTATCATCATCGCGTTCAACTGCCAGAATGGTACGCCAGGCGACAACCGCTTCGGCCCCGACCCGAAACGTTTTTCCTGATGGCGGCGCGGCGCCGCTTTTAAAGCGCCGCGCGCTATTTATTTTCCGGCGAATAGCTTAGGTATTTCCCGCAGGCACCAGGCTTTTGCCTCCCCCATACTGTCGCGCCGCCAGGCCATAATAATATCGATTTCGCTGGTCGATTCCGGGCTGACCACGCGTAGCCGCCCTTCGGCAATATCCTGTTCCACCATCGAATATGGCATAGTCGCGACGCCAAGCCCGGCCAGCAGCGCCTGACGTTTATCTTCAATCGTGCTTACCGTCAGACGTGGCTGCTTATCCAGCAGTTGCACCGTTAATACCGGCCGCTCGCGCGCGGTATCCGCTACCGCTACGCCGCGGTATTTAACCCGCGTCACTTCCGAAAGCGGCTCCGGCTCCTGATGAATAGGGTGGTCAGGCGCGGCGACATACACATTCATTAACGTATACAACTTACGGGAGTTAATTTCCGACGACGATCGAAAATGCATATCCGGGGCGATAACGATATCCGCCCGTCCCTGCTCAAGCCGCTCCCATGCGCCAGCCAGTACTTCGGTAATCAATGAAAGCTGCGTATTGGCTTTAGCGGCCAGCCGGTCGATCAGTGGAAAAAAAGCAGGCGTCGGTACCAGAGCTTCAGTGACCAGCGTCAGATGCGTTTCCCAACCGCGGGCCAACGCTTCAGCATCCGTTGTTAACTTGTCTGCCGCTTCCAGCAATACCCGCCCGCGTTCCAGCAGCATACGTCCGACGTTGGTGAATTTTGTACGATGGCCGGAGCGATCGAACAGTACAACGTCCAACTCTTCTTCCAGCTTCTGCATGGTGTAACTCAGCGCGGAGGGCACCCGCCCCAACTCATCAGCCGCTGCGGCAAAACTGCCCCGGCGGTCAATGGCGTCCATCACACGCAATGCTTCAAGCGTCAGCGCTCTCTCTTTAGCCATAACGTTCTCATTCAGGAAATTTGAACATACCGGGCAGAATATCTGGCTAACAATGCAGCGTCCAGCCCCTTAACATAAAAGGAAGTAAAGAGAGGTTAATAACGATGATTACGACCCGAACCGCCAAACAATGTGGACAGGCAGACTACGGATGGCTACAGGCCCGCTATACCTTCTCCTTTGGACACTATTTCGACCCTACACTGCTGGGCTACGCGTCGTTGCGCGTACTGAACCAGGAAGTGCTGGCGCCGGGCGCCTCTTTTCAGCCTCGAACTTATCCAAAGGTGGATATTTTAAACCTGATTCTGGACGGCGAAGCGGAATACCGCGACAGCGACGGCAACCATGTACAGGCTAAAGCGGGCGAAGCGTTGCTGCTCGCCGCGCAGCCGGGCATTAGCTACAGCGAACATAATCTCAGCAAAGTTAAGCCGTTAACCCGAATGCAACTGTGGCTTGACGCCTGTCCTGAACGGGAAAACGCGCTGGTACAAAAAATCCCACTCCTGGCGGCGCAACAACAGCTTCTTGCCTCGCCCGACGGTGAGCAAAACAGCTTACAACTGCGCCAACAGGTCTGGGTACATCATATTACGCTGGAGAAAGGCGAATCGCTTAATTTCCAGCTTCACGGGCCGCGCGCCTATTTGCAGTCGATTCACGGTACGTTCCACGCGATGACGCACAACGAAGAACGCGAGGCGTTAACCTGCGGAGATGGCGCATTTATTCGTGATGAACCTAACATTACGCTGGTTGCCGATACGCCGCTGCGCGCATTACTGGTAGATTTACCGGTGTAGCCAGCCAGAAAAGGAGTCGCAAGATGAGCAAAAAATCGGCGAAGAAACGTCAGCCCGTGGTAAAACCTGCCGTACAGGAGGCGATGAGCGCCACTGTGCCGCTGGGCTATGAAGAGATGCTAACCGAACTGGAAGCCATCGTGGCGGACGCCGAAGCCCGGCTGGCAGAAGAAGAGGCCGCAGCCTGAAATCATGCCGGATGGCGGCGCAAGCGCCCGATCCGGCTTAGAACAGGTAGACCCGATAAGCGCAGCGCCATCGGGCAACACGCTGCCCCGACGTCATGCCGGGGCGTTATTATTAATGCGCTTTACTGGCCATAATCTCGATGATCTGCTTGTCTGTCTGCTGCATTGAGCGACACGCCAGCGAACACAAATTCGAAATAGATTGTTCGACATTGTGCGCCACAATCCCTTCGTTTCCGGTCACCGCCGTATCATCCAACGCCATCAGTACGGCTTTCCACGCCGCCGACGCGCTGGTAGAGACTTTCATCGCACAGCTATTCGACGCGCCATCGCAAATCATCCCGCTGACATCGCCGATCATACTGCTGATAGCCATTGCGATAGTGTCATAACGACCATCTATCAGCCACGCCATACCCGCCGCCGCGCCCATCGCCGCCGTAGTTGCCGCGCACAGCGCCGACAAACGCGGAAGCTGATGGTGAATATAGATAGCGCTCAAATGCGATAACATTAGCGCGCGCGCCAGGCGCTCGTCATCGGCACCGACATGTTCAGCAACCACCATGACTGGCACCGTGGCGGTAATCCCCTGGTTGCCGGAGCCGGAGTTGCTCATCGCGGGCAACGTGGCGCCGCCCATTCTGGCGTCTGACGCCGCGCTGGTACGGATCAAAATCGCCGTGGAGAGATCTTTCGCCAGCAGACCGCGATCGCACTGTTTGGCCAGCGTCGAACCGATATGCAGCCCCCAGGAACCACGCAGTCCCTCCTGCGACAACGCGCCGTTTAGCCTGGCCGCATCCAGAATAAAGCGGATAGCGTCAAAGGGCACCGCATTCACAAACGCCAGGATCTCTTCCAGCGAGGTATGAGACAGCACTCCCAGCGGCGAGGTTTTTTCTTCTTCCTGCGCATTATCGGCCTGGGTAAATACCACGCCCTTGTCGGTTTCTATCCGCACAATGTTTGTATGATCGCCGACGATCGTGACACATGCCCAGCTATTGCCGCTATACACTTTCGCCCGTGAAAACAGGATATCGTTACATGGCTCCTGCAACATCACTGCGACATGTCCGGCGGCCAGCATCGCTTTTGCATTGGCAACGGCTTTAGCGGAAGCGTCTTTTAACACCTCCAACCCGGCTTTCGCATCACCGCCCAACGCGCCAAGCGCCGCGGCGATCGGTAGCCCTACCATTCCCGTTCCTGGAACGGTAACGCCCATACCATTTTTCATCAGATTAGGCGAAACCCACGCGTCAATGCGTTCAACTGTGCCGTCAAGTTCAGCCGCCGCCGCCGCTGCCGCCAGCGCCAGTGAAATTGGCTCAGTACACCCCAGCGCCGGTTTTACTTCTTCCTGTACGGCCAGGATAAAACTTTGCCACAATGGATTTATTTTAGATTCAAACATAACAACAACCTTAATCTCAGGTATATCAAGAGAATGCCAGGAACGGAGAAACGCATAGCAGCAGACCGGTAATAATAATCAGGTACAACGAAGCGCCTTTATATTTGTGCAATGCGGGAACCTTGTAGACCAACCATGCCGGAATTAAACAGCCCACCATACCGAAGATAGGGCTACAAATAGAGGTGAAGCTCAGTACCGGCGCGTTGAGCACAATGGCGCTCCAGGCCAGCAAAATAGCGAAAATCATAATGCCGCGCTGTACCAGATTTTCCTTAATCTTCTCGGCGGGCATTTTGCGGCGCAGGATATTCATCACAATGCCTTGCGTCGCTTCGCGGAATCCTAAGTAAACGCCAAAGAAGGCGGTCATGACGGCAAAGATGTTCAGAATTACGCTAACCACTTTGACCCAGCCAGCGCCATCGCCGCTAATAAACTGCGCGGCGATCGCCAGGGCGGAAATATTCTGCTCGTAGGCTTTCACCGCTTCGTCATGCCCCATCGCCAGGGTGAAGGAAACCGCATAGAAAAAGACGGTAACGAACAGGACGCCAAACGCGATATTCATGGCGCGCAACGCTTTATGACGTGCGACCTCAATAGATTTTTCGCGTGAACGGTAAGAGATCACCATTGGGCTTAACGTCTGGATAAATAAAATCGAGGTCAGCGTAAATGGCAGGGTAATAATGGCGTTTTTAATCAGCAGGGCCATCGGCGGCAGCGCGCCAATGTTATACAGATGCCACATACCCACCATGGAGACGCCCAGCGCCGCTACTACCAGTAGCTTGGTCAGCACCATGCCGGTGGAAATTTTGAACAGTAATTTTTCACCGCGTGAGGAAATCGCCACCAGGATGCAGATCAGCACCAGACCATAAAACGGACTATCGGAAAGTAATCCTTCCGTTACGCCGAAAGTATGCAGATAAGAGGCGCTGTCGTTAGTAATCGCCGTAGAATAGACGAACATCCAGATGACGAGCATTACAAAGTACAGCGCGCCTAATAAAATACCCCAGTTTTTGCCCAGATAGCCGCTGATCACGCTGGGGTAGTCTTTACATTCCGGGGATTCCGCCAGCGTATTAATAAACAGCCGCTGGAACAGGTACATGGCCGGATAGCCAATAATAGAAGAGAGTAAAAAGACCCAAAGTCCCATCAGGCCAACCTGGACAGGAAGAAAAACGATCCCTGCGCCGATCGCCATCCCGATACTCATAATGACCCAACCGGTGTCGGTACTATCAAATTTGATGGCTTCACGCCATTCGCTTTCTGTCATCCCTGCCCGACGCGCCGGGGCTGATGCGTCGAGGATTACGCTGGTATTACTAGCCGATTCCATAAAATTCTCGCTCAATGTGTAGGTAGAGGTTTTTTTTATTTTTCGTGCCGCAGCAAGGCGATATGCAGAACGTGAGGTGCAGGTACTTTCTTGTAATAAGAAAATCATACGCGCACGATAAGAGAAAAACTTACCAATAAAACACCTGCATTTCTTATGGGTTAAGAATTCTTTTCTATTTACTATTGGTTTAATGTTGTTATTTTCTCTATTTGACGCACATCACAACAAAAAAGGGCGCACATTGGTGCGCCCTTTTCTCAGCTTCTGTCTTCTGCGTTATCCCATAGCCTGCTCACTCTGCGCCTGTCGGGCCTATCCACAAACGACTTTAATCGCCAGACCGCCGCGCGACGTCTCGCGATATTTGTCGTTCATGTCTTTACCCGTTTCGTACATGGTTTCGATCACTTTATCGAGCGAAACCCGCGGCTCAGAGGTACGGCGTAGCGCCATTCGCGCCGCATTTACCGCTTTAACGGCGTTAATCGCATTACGTTCAATACAAGGGATTTGTACCTGACCCGCCACCGGGTCACAGGTGAGGCCAAGGTTATGCTCCATCGCAATTTCCGCCGCAATACAGACCTGCGCCGGGCTGCCGCCCAGCAGTTCTGTCAGCCCCGCCGCCGCCATCGAACACGCGACGCCAACCTCGCCCTGACACCCCACTTCCGCGCCGGATATCGAGGCGTTCATCTTGTACAGCATGCCAATCGCCCCCGCCGACAGCAGATAGCGGGCGATAGAGTTGGCATTGACCGGACGGCGGAATTTGTCGTAATAGGCCAGCACCGCAGGAATAATGCCGCACGCGCCGTTGGTCGGCGCGGTGACCACTCGCCCGCCCGCCGCGTTCTCTTCGCTCACGGCCAGGGCGAACATGTTAATCCAGTCGATGACGTTCATCGGATCGCGGGAGAGATTATCGCTGGAGACCAGCAGACGCCGTAACGCTACCGCGCGGCGTGGAACGTTCAGCGGCCCCGGCAGCACGCCCTCAGTATTCATGCCACGTTCAATTCCGGTCGCCATCACCTGCCAGATGCGGGCAAAGCCAGCGTCAATCTGCTCTTTGCTCCGCAACGCCAGTTCATTTTGCATCATCAGACCGGAAACCGAGAGCCCCTGTCTTTCACACAGCGTCAGCAGTTCGCTGGCGGAATGAAAATCATACGGCACCGATTTTTCTACGTCGTGCGACTGACCAAAGCGTTCCTCTTCGACAATAAAGCCGCCGCCAATAGAGTAATACGTTTTGTGTAAAAGCGGCGTTTGCCCGTGCCAGGCGGTAATTCGCATACCGTTTTCATGGCGCGCCAGGGTTTCAGCGTGAAAGAGAATACTGTCGGCGACGGGAAAATCCACCACATGCGCGCCACCCGCCACCGATAAACGGCTGCTGCGGGCAACCTCCTGGATAAACGCCGGAATGCTATCAATATTGACATCCTGCGGCGTATTGCCTGCCAGGCCCATAATGATGGCGGTATCGGTCGCGTGGCCTTTGCCCGTCAGCGATAGCGATCCGTAAAGATCAACCGTGATGCGCGTCGTTCGCGGCAGGTCGCCGCTGTCGATCAGCCGATCGATAAAACATTTTCCTGCATTCATTGGCCCTACGGTATGGGAGCTTGAAGGTCCAATGCCAATCTTAAAAATATCAAATGCGCTAATCATATCTCCCCCTAAGATTACCGTTCAGTGAAGATCCGTCGCGGGGCGATCCACACGATCGCCCCGTTCACGTTACATCGCCTGAGTAAAGGTGCGCGAAATAACGTCCTGTTGCTGCTCACGAGTCAGCGCATTGAAGCGCACGGCATAGCCGGAAACGCGGATCGTCAGGTTCGGGTAGTTTTCCGGATGTTCAATCGCATCCAGCAACATTTCACGGTTCATGACATTGACGTTCAGATGCTGCCCGCCTTCTACCTGTGCTTCATGATGGAAATAGCCGTCCAGCAGGCCGACAAGATTGGTTTTCCGCACCGCATCTTCTTTCCCGAGCGCCGCAGGCACAATCGAGAAGGTGTACGAAATACCGTCTTTGGCGTAGGTAAACGGCAGTTTCGCCACCGACGTCAGCGAGGCTACCGCCCCTTTGCGGTCACGACCATGCATCGGGTTCGCCCCCGGCGCGAATGGCGTTCCGGCGCGGCGTCCATCCGGCGTATTGCCGGTCTTCTGCCCGTACACGACGTTCGAGGTGATGGTCAAAATGGACTGCGTCGGCACCGCATTGCGATACGTCGGCAACACGCTAATTTTTTGCATAAAGCGTTTCACCAGGTCGCAGGCGATGCTGTCCACGCGCTCATCGTTGTTGCCGTACTGCGGATACTCGCCTTCAATAGCGAAGTCGATGGCAAGGCCATTTTCGTCGCGAATCGGCTTCACCTGAGCGTACCTGATGGCGGACAGGGAATCCGCCGCCACCGACAGTCCGGCGATGCCGCACGCCATCGTCCGATACACATCACGGTCGTGCAGCGCCATCAGCGAAGCTTCATAGCTGTACTTATCGTGCATGTAGTGAATGATGTTCAGCGCGCTAATGTACTGCACCGCCAGCCAGTCCATAAAATGGTCGAGGCTCTCCATTACTGCGTCGTAATCCAGCACCTCATCCGTTAACGGCGCGGTTTTCGGCCCGACCTGGATTTTCAGTTTCTCATCAACGCCGCCATTGATAGCGTACAGCAACGTTTTGGCAAGGTTGGCGCGCGCGCCGAAGAACTGCATCTGCTTACCGATGACCATCGGGCTGACGCAACAAGCGATGGCGTAATCGTCGCTGTTAAAATCGGTACGCATTAAATCGTCGTTTTCATACTGCAAAGATGAGGTCACGATGGAGACCTGCGCAGCATATTTCTTGAATGCCACCGGCAACGCTTCAGACCACAGTATGGTCAGGTTCGGCTCCGGCGCTGGCCCCATCGTGTGCAGGGTATGCAGATAACGGAAGGAGTTCTTCGTCACCAGCGTGCGGCCATCAAGCCCCATCCCGCCAATAACTTCGGTGGCCCAGATCGGATCGCCGGAAAAGAGCGAGTCAAATTCCGGCGTGCGCAGGAAGCGCACCATGCGGATCTTCATGATGAAATGGTCGATCAGTTCCTGCGCCTGCTGCTCTGTCAGAAGGCCCGCGTTGAAATCGCGCTCAATGTAGATATCAAGGAACGAGGCGGTTCTTCCCAGCGACATTGCACCGCCATTTTGCGATTTTACCGCCGCCAGATAAGCGAAGTAGAGCCACTGTACCGCTTCCTGCGCGTTTCGCGCCGGGCGGGAGATATCGTAGCCGTATTTCGCCGCCATCTCCTGCATTTGCAGCAGCGCGCGACGATGCTCCGCCAACTCCTCACGCAGGCGAATCGTCGCCTCAAGATTCTGTCCCCGCTCCAGATTCGACTGCAGGTCGGCGAATTGCAGCTCGCGTTCGCGCACCAGATAACGGATGCCATACAGCGCGACGCGGCGATAATCGCCAATAATGCGCCCGCGACCATAACCATCCGGCAAACCGGTTAATACGCCGGATTTACGGCAGCGCAGCATATCCGGCGAGTAAACATCGAATACGCCCTGATTATGGGTTTTCCGCAGGTCGGTAAAGGTATATTCAAAATCGGCGTCCATTTCGCGGCCATAAGCGTGGAATGAACTTTTAATCATGTTAACGCCGCCAAACGGATGCAAAGCGCGTTTAAGCGGCTTATCCGTTTGTAAACCAACGATTTTTTCCAGATCTTTTTCAATATATCCCGCATCGTGCGCGGTAATCGTCGTCGCGATGTTGGTATCGAAATCCACCGGCGCATGGGTCGCGTTCTCGATACGTATTCCCGCCATCACCTTTTCCCACAACGCCGTGGTCGCTGGCGTCGCGTCGGCGAGAAAAGATTCATCCCCCTCATAGGGCGTATAGTTATGCTGAATAAAATCACGGACATTAATTTCTTCTTTCCAGTCCGTACCTTTAAAATCACGCCATGCTTCGGCATACAGCATATCGCTGGTATCGATATTTACCTTCATGAAAAATAATCTCTCTACAGAACAGCCGTTAAGTTATGCAAATTCCACTGGTGCTTTCACGTTGCCTAAATGAATGGCATCAAGAGCAATCATTTTCTCTTCATTCGTGGGAATAACAGCGCAAATAACCTGAGAAGGGTTAGCGGAAATAATGCGCTCGCCGTGAGAATTCGGCTGCTTATTCATTTCAACGTCTAACGTAAGCCCCAGCACGCCCAAATGTTCAATTACCAACTGGCGAATTAATACTGAATTTTCACCAATACCGCCGGTAAAAATAATGCCATCCAACCGATGTAACGATGCCGCGTGTCCGGCAATATGACGGGCGATACGGTGGACAAATGTTTTTATCGCTAACCGGGCGCGCTCATGTCCTTCGTGCCAGGCTTTTTCCAGGACTCTAAGGTCGGATGACAACCCGGAGATGCCGAGCAAACCGGACTCTTTATTCACCACTCGCTCCAGATCGCTCAACGTCTGCCCGGTTTCTTTGGCTATCCACGCCATCGCGCCGAAATCAACGTCGCCGCTGCGAGTGCCCATCATCAGCCCCTCAAGCGGCGTCATCCCCATTGAGGTATCCACGCTCTGACCATTGCGTACCGCGCAGATAGACGCCCCATTGCCCAGATGCGCGACAATCAGACCCGAGTTTTTTTCATCGAGATCGAGTAGTTCATACGCGCGCCGCGAAACATAGCGATGCGACGTACCGTGAAAGCCGTAGCGACGCACACCCAGGCTGGAAAAATACTCCCACGGCAATCCGTACAAATAGGCTTCCGGCGCCAGCGTCTGGTGGAAACTGGTATCAAATACCGCCACCTGACGCACGGCCGGGAAAAGGTGCCGCGCCGCGTCAATGCCGCTTAAATTAGCGTAATTATGCAGCGGCGCCAAAGGCGATACCCGACGAATATTATCGATAATCTCATCGGTAATAATGACGGACTGTGTAAATAGCTCTCCACCGTGCGCAATACGGTGACCAATTAATGCCACGCTATCCGTTAAATCACGTTTTTCCAGCTCAAAGGCAATGGCTTTTAACGCGTCCTCATAATTAGAGTGCGCGAGGTGTATCGGCTTATCGCCATTAATAGATAAAAAGGCGTTTTCAGTATTCATCCCATCTGCTATTCCCGCCATTAAAACATCACAGGTAGCGACATCCAGTACAGAGAATTTGATAGAAGATGAGCCGCAATTAATGACCAGAACGACCGGAAATTCATTCATGTAGTGCCCCCGTCGATGTCAGCCTGCGTCCGCGCCCTGGGGCGAAACGCAGGCTAAACGTGAGGATTAGAACAATTTGTAGACAATATTCAGGATGGTCAGCAGACCAATCAGGGTGACGAACACGTTATCCAGACGACCACGGTACTTCGCCAGCGACGGCGCTTTACGAATGGCGTACATCGGCAGCAGGCATAACAGCGAGGCGATAATCGGCGCGCCCATCGCTTCAATCAGGTCCAGAATGTTCGGGTTTGCGTAAGCTACGACCCAGGTAGACCCCATAATGAAGATCATGCTGATGGTGTTAAGCTTGCCCATAGAGACTTTGGTTTTATCGCCTTTATAACCGAATTTCAGCACCAGGCCGTTCAGCCCTTCCAGCGTCCCCAGGTAGTGACCGAAGAAAGATTTGAAAATAGCAACCAGCGCGATGATAGACGCGCCATACTCCAGCACCGTTGCAAAAGTAGATTTTGTCCCCGACAAAGAGGCGAAATGGTTGGCCAGGTAGGAAAGTACCGGAATGTTCTGCGCTTTCGCATCCGCCATGTTCTGCGGAGAGAGCGTAAACAGGCAGCTAAAGGCGAAGAACATCACCACGGCGACCATCAGCATACTGGCGCGCGAGATGATCTGTGAACATTTCCGCTCGGTAAATTCGCGACCAAACTCTTTCTCATACTCTTCACGCTTAGACACCACGAAGGAAGAGACGATGGGCGAAAAGTTAAAGGAGAACACCATGATAGAGATGCCCAGCCACACCGTAACCAGTATGCCATCATGCCCGGTCAGCGCGATATTACTGAGATCAACCTGATCAATAACCGCCGAGTTCCAGTAAGGAATCAGCGATAATGAGATTAGCACCAGACTGGCGATAAACGGCCATACCAGGTAACTCATCACCTTAACCATCAGATCTTTACCAAACCAGATCACAAAGGCCATCAGCAGCAGCAAGAACAGCGCCACGAAACCGCGATTCAACGCTGGCATCTGCAACTGGTTTTCCCAAAACGTCATGAACGTATTAGTAATGGTGACGCCATAAATCCACAGCAGCGGACAAATCGCAAAGAAGTAAAGGAACGTGATAACTACCCCGCCCGTTTTACCAAAGTGCTCTTCGACCGTTTCCGTAATATTGCCGGACGGATTAGATCCGGATAAACACAGACGCGCCAGCGCCCGGTGACAATAGAACGCAATGGGGTAAGCTAAAACCAGCATCAGCAGAATGGGGATAAGCCCGCCAAACCCGGCGCGGATAGGGAAAAACAGCACCCCGGCGCCAATGGCGGTACCAAATAAACCCAGCGTCCACGTCGTGTCCGATTTACGCCATGACGACTGTTTTGCCTGGCTGGATACAATGCTATCAGTAGTACTCATATCCTATCCTCACGAAAAGATTAAGCGTCAACTAAACCCGTAATTTGTGATACACGAGAAAGATCGATATTGCCGCCAGAAATAATACTGACCGTTTTTCTGTTCTGAATATGGCTATCTAATTTCCCGCTTAATAGTGCGGCGCAGGCCAGAGCGCCAGCGCCTTCAGTAATAACCTTATTGCGCTGAATTAAAGCGATCATGCTGTTACGAATTTCATCTTCGCTAACCAGGACAATGTCATCGACTAATTCACGAACGATTTCATAGGTTAAATTACCCGGGCGGGAGACATCACAACCATCCGCCAGGGTGCCGGTCGTTCGGTGCGTGGTTATTTCGCCAGCGTAATAAGACGCCGCCATACCGTGAACATTTTCGGCCTGTACGCCGATAACTTTAATGGTCGGGTTAATCGATTTAATCGCAATGGCAATACCTGCAATTAAACCGCCGCCGCCAATAGGCACGATGACATTATCGACATCGTACAGATCTTCCATAATTTCCAGACCAATAGTGCCCTGTCCGGCAATGACTTTTGGATCGTCGTAAGGCGGAATAAAAATGCGGCCTTCGGTTTCGACAATTTCACTCACCTTAGCAATGGTGTCATTGAAGTTGTCACCGTGGAGCACCACTTCCGCCGAATAATCACAGGTGGCCGCCACTTTTGACTTTGGCGCGCCCTTCGGCATCACGACTTTGCCGTCAATACCCAGCATTGCGCAAGAAAGAGAAACGCCCTGTGCATGATTACCTGCGGAACAGGCCACGACGCCTTTACGTTTTTCCGCCTCCGTTAACGAGCTAAGTTTGTTAAAAGCGCCACGAATTTTAAATGAACCCGTACGCTGCATATTTTCAAACTTGAGAAATATTTCGCCTTTGCAACGTTCACTAAAATAGTTAGAGCGAGGCATTCCCGTTTTATATATCTTCCCCGCCAGTCTTTTTTTCGCTTCGAGGATATCTTCAATTGCAACCGGGAGATCGTATGTAATGTGCATTATAACCTCTTAACCTAGGTATTAAAAATAAGTTACCGTTGCCCACTGTTCAAAAGAAACAGTTGGCGTCAATCTCGCTAAATATGTTTATTCCATATCATTCAATTTCTATTAACTGCCTGCGTCTGCATCCATTATATGATGAATATTGCTTAGCCAATTCTACTAATACTGAAGCGGCTTTTTTGATACGATAATTTTTAGACCATACCGCCGCATAACGTGCGACGGGTAACGTGTCTTTTATGGGTATCGTGATAAATTGATTAGAGCCAAAAGGCGTGGTCATATCGCAGGGAATAACAGTTAAGAAATCAGCATTGAGAACAAGATTATATATTGTGACAACGGAATCTGTTTTAACAATGTTTTCGATGCTGATGCCATTTCGTTGTAGAGTGGTGAGTAATTCGCTGTAGTAGCCCATATTCGTTTGCGGCAACACCCACTGTTCGTCCTTTAACGATTCCAGTGTGATGGTGCCGGTGCATGTTCGGGACTTGCTGGCTACCAGGACAAACTCTGATTCAAACAGCGGCTCGACATGCAGATCCTGTAGCTGCATTTCATTACTGAGCGTACCAATAGCAAAGTCCAGCCGCCCGTCGCGCAGGGCCGGCAGGAATGAAGAGAGCTGGGCTTCGTACATGGATACCTGCGCTTTTGGAAAGACCTCTTTGAACTTATGAATCATATCGGACATGAAGGTAAAGCCAATCAGCGAAGGAAAACCAAACGAGACGTCGACAACGGTATTGCACGTCATACTGTTCATCTCGTTGATCATGTTTTTCATTTCGCGGGTGATAGATTCAGACCAGGAAAGCAGTACCTGTCCCGCTTCGGTCAACGTAACGCCGGTATTTTTGCGTACAATTAGCTCAACGCCAAAATAGGCCTCAACATCGCTAATGATTTTACTGACGGCGGGCTGGGTTAACCCTAACGATTTTGCGGCAGAACCGATAGAACCACTTCTAATGACTTCCTGAAAGACCACCAAATGCTGTGTTTTAGGGAGAACAAGAGTATTCATATCTACCGCTCTGAAATAACATTGTGAACGGCAGGAAGTGTAGCAAATTAAATCTTAAAGGTTATGTGCGACCACTCACAAATTAACTTACCGCAATTTTTACATGGTCTTTATTAAATAAAGAAAACCTATTATTTCAATAGATTACAAAAATAAAACAGCAACTTAGTCTGATTTCAATCAAAAAATAGGGTCGGGATAACGATATATTATGGCGATAACCAGCCTATTTTATCTCCTATTTTCGACATCCCATGAAGACGATATTTCAATCAATTACGGGACATTTTATCGACAATTCCAGCGTTAAATTTAAAGCGTAATTTCTCAAATTTAAGTATAAACCGAAGGTAAATGCGCTTAAAAACCGTTACGCGTCACATTTTTTTACCTTATTTGTTTGTAAAGAAACATTTAATAAAATTTTAACCAAAATATTTCATACATTTAATTTTCATTTACAACAAATAATTTACACCGCTTTCTTGCTTTTTTTCAGGATGTAATTTTGTGAAAGAAATCGATTGCTTTTCACTTCAACTAAAAAGAGCGCAGTCTATAGCGTTTTGTGTTTCTCATCACAAAAACGAATAATATTATGTCACCACGACTGTCAATTAATTGCCGGATGGTGACGCTGGCGTCTTCTGCAACCTCTATACCCTTCACCGGCCTGATAAGCAAAAACCCGCCGAAGCGGGTTTTATGAAGAGGTGAAACTGACCGATAAGCCGCTTTCTTTCGGGTATAGCGTCGTGGACAGCCATTCATCCTGCCGCCCGGTAAAAGCAAAAACCCGCCGAAGCGGGTTTTATGAAGAGGTGAAACTGACCGATAAGCCGCTTTCTTTTGGGTATAGCGTCGTGGACAGTCATTCATCCTGCCGCCCTGTAAAAGCAAAAACCCGCCAGCTTACACTGACGGGTTTTATGAAGAGGTGAAACTGACCGATAAGCCGCTTTCTTTTGGGTATAGTGTCGTGGACAGTCATTCATCCTGTCGCCCTGTAAAAGCAAAAAACCGCCAGCTTACACTGACGGGTTTTATGAAGAGGTGAAACTGACCGATAAGCCGCTTTCTTTTGGGTATAGCGTCGTGGACAGTCATTCATCCTT
>NZ_JBGDXE010000002.1:0-39033 GCF_046550835.1 Salmonella sp. SAL04196 | reverse complement strand
CCTGTCGCCCTGTAAAAGCAAAAACCCGCCGAAGCGGGTTTTATGAAGAAGTGAAACTGACCGATAAGCCGGGTTCTGTCGTGGACAGTCATTCATCTAGGCCAGCAATCGCTCACTGGCTCAAGCAGCCTACCCGGGTTCAGTACGGGCCGTACCTTATGAACCCCTATTTGGCCTTGCTCCGGGTGGAGTTTACCGTGCCACGGACTGTTACCAGCCGCGCGGTGCGCTCTTACCGCACCCTTTCACCCTTACCTGATCCCACTTACGTGGGCCATCGGCGGTCTGCTCTCTGTTGCACTGGTCGTGGGTTTCCCCCCCAGGCGTTACCTGGCACCCTGCCCTATGGAGCCCGGACTTTCCTCCCCTCCGCCCGTCTCCCCGAAAGGACGACGACGAAGCGGCGACTGTCTGGTCAGCTTCGGCGCGCAGTATAGAGGGTTCGCGCGACTTTGTCACCCTGCGCTGCGCATTCCTATCGCCAGAGCAGCAGCAACATTTCTGGATGCCCGATAAATATTGTCAAAAGCGCCCCGAAAAGCCTCCTCCAGCGTCACGATGCGCGTGAGTACGCTAAAGACAGCGTCGATGCCATAATGATGCACTATCCCTACATCGTGCGTCAGGCTGCCGGCAATGCCAATCACTGGCTTATGATATTTTTTCGCCACATTCGCGACGCCAATCGGCACTTTACCGCGAATACTTTGGCTATCAATCCGCCCTTCTCCCGTCACCACCAGCGTACAGTCGTGGATATGCTCCTCCAGGTTCAGTGCCGCCGTGACAATTTCGATCCCGCTGCGTAATTCCGCACCGAGAAAAGCCATTAACGCCGCCCCCATACCGCCTGCCGCGCCTGCGCCGGGCGCCGCCTTTACGTCGACATTCAGCGATTTTTTTATGATGTCGGCATAGTGAGCAAGATTTCTGTCCAGCTCAACAATGTTCTCTTCGGTCGCGCCTTTCTGCGGCCCAAAAATTCGTGATGCGCCGTTGTCGCCGATCAGAGGATTAGAGACATCGCAAGCGACACGAATAGCGCAGAGTTTTAAACGGGGATCGAGCTCTGAAATATCAATGTCGCTTAGACAATGAAGGCTTCCGCCACCGTAACCGATATCCGCGCCGTTTGCATCGCGCAGTTTTGCGCCTAACGCCTGCATCATCCCCGCGCCGCCATCATTTGTCGCGCTGCCGCCAATGCCGATAATGATATTGCTTGCGCCGCTTTCCAGCGCCTGCAATATCAGCTCCCCCGTTCCCCGCGAGGTAGTAATCAAAGGGTTGCGTTTTTCTGGCGGAACCAGCGCCAGTCCGCTGGCCGCCGCCATTTCAATAAACGCGGTTTTACCATCCCCGGACATTCCCCAGCAGGCTTTCACTTTTTCACCCAACGGCCCGGTCACCCATGCGGCGCGTTCAACGCCCTGCGTCGCGGCAATCATGGCTTCGACCGTTCCTTCGCCGCCATCGGCAACCGGAACAGAGACATATTGCGCATCGGGGAAAATTTCCCGAAATCCTTTTTCTATCGCCTGCGCTACCTCGGCGGCAGAAAGGCTTTCTTTGTAGGAGTCGGGGGCAATTACGATTTTCATAGTGGTAGCCTGTTACTGCACAACGCCGGATGGCGTTTCACTTATCCAGCCTGAAATTCAGGCCCGGATCGCTACACGCCATCCGGGCACAACGTCGTTAGCGAGTGACTTCCACTTTCGCCAGTTTTTCGTAGTAGCACGCCAGCGCGCTATGGTCGTCATTACCGTGTCCATCCGCGCGTAACGCCTGCATCATTTCCATAACGGCGGCGGTCAGCGGGAGCTGCGCGCCAACGCCGTGGGAGGTATCCAGCGCATTCGCCAGATCTTTAATGTGCAGATCGATACGGAAACCTGGCTTAAAGTTTCTGTCCATGACCATCGGCGCTTTCGCATCCAGTACCGTGCTGCCAGCCAGACCGCCGCGAATCGCCTGATAGACCAGATCCGGGTTGACGCCCGCTTTAGTCGCCAGCGTCAGCGCTTCAGACATGGCGGCGATATTCAACGCCACGATCACCTGGTTAGCCAGTTTTGTGACGTTGCCCGCGCCGATATCGCCGGTATGCACCACGGAACCCGCCATCGCTTTCATCAGGTCGTAGTACTTGTCGAAAATGGCTTTATCGCCCCCCACCATCACCGACAGCGTGCCATCAATCGCCTTCGGCTCGCCGCCGCTGACCGGCGCATCCAACATCTCAACGCCCTTCGCCTTCAGCGCATCGCTGATTTCACGGCTTGCCAGCGGCGCGATAGAACTCATATCAATCAATACGGTTCCCGGCTTCGCGCCTTCGATGATACCGTTCTCGCCCAGCGCAACCTCTTTCACATGCGGAGAGTTAGGCAGCATCGTGATGATGACGTCACACTGTTCAGCGATCGCCTTCGCCGTAGAGGCCGTTTCCGCGCCTGCGGCAATGACGTCGGCAATCGCTTCAGGATTACGATCGGACACCACCAGCGAATACCCTGCTTTCAGTAAGTTTTTGCTCATGGGCTTACCCATGATGCCTAAGCCAATAAAGCCAACTTTCATCGTCATAGCGTTCTCTCTTTCCATACCAGGATTATTTTTTAAAGGTGTCGGCAAGTTTCTGCGTGCTGGCGCGGAATGCGCCTAAATCGCTGCCAACGGCGACAAAGGTCGCGCCCCATTCCAGATAACGGCGGGCATCCGCCTCTACCGGCGCCAGAATGCCGCACGGTTTACCGTGCGCTTTAGCGCGGGCGAAAATATGTTGAATCGTCTGCTGCACGTCAGGGTGAGAAGCATTGCCGAGATGACCCAGCGCGGCGGCCAAATCGCTTGGGCCGACAAAAATGCCATCAACGCCTTCCGTTGCGGCGATGGCATCAACATTGTCGACACCCAACTGGCTTTCGATTTGAACAATAATGGTGATATTTTTGTTCGACTGCGCAAAGTAATCAGGCACCGTACCGAACATATTCGCGCGGTGAGAAACGGAGACGCCGCGAATGCCTTCCGGCGGGTAACGCGTCGAGGCGACGGCGCGAGCCGCTTCCTCTTGCGTTTCAACAAAGGGGATCAGGAAGTTATAAAACCCAATATCCAGCATCCGTTTGATAATGACCGGTTCATTGGTTGGCACACGTACCACAGGCGCGCTGGCGCTGCCTTTCAATGCCATTAGCTGCGGAATTAAGGTGGTCACATCGTTCGGCGCATGTTCGCCATCCAGCACCAGCCAGTCAAATCCCGCCAGACCGAGAACTTCGGTGGTGATTGGGCTTGCCAGTGCAGACCAGCAGCCAATCTGCACCTGTTGCGCCGCCAGCGCCGCTTTAAACTTATTCGGGAAAATAGCGTTATTCATCGCTTATACCTTCGCTTATTTCTTTAATTCTCTACATGTGATGCCGCCACCATAACTTATAGCAACGACAATAAAATGCTTATCTGAAATCAGAATGGGTCTCCGCATTCTATTTCTAATGTGGTACACATCCTGTAGCACAATATACCGTTCTGATATCTTTATCGTCTTTTATTATTATCATGGTATTTTCAAATAACTCGTCAGATACACTGAATTCGCCATTCAGTATAAACAGCCTATGTCGGATAATCATTGTGCAAACGCTCATTAAAAAGGGATTATTTAACGCTTATTTTTGAGCATACGCCCATGATACTGGGCGCTAATGCACACATTTACGCTTTACCCGGCCTACATAAAAAATTTCATAATTTGCGGTGATCTGGATCACATTCTTATATTTATACTCCTGTCATTCTTATTTCATTATGCATGAACTTTATTTCTTATATTGAGATTTAACGATTTAACCATAACCAAAATAGATAATCCTATTTCTATCATCCAGGCTGGAGAATGTTGAACAATGGCCAATATCGAAATTCGCCAGGAATCGCCATCGGCGTTTTATATAAAAGTACATGAAACCGATAATGTCGCAATTATTGTTAATGACCACGGTCTTAAAGCCGGAACACGTTTTCCGGATGGCCTGGAACTGACTGAACATATTCCGCAAGGCCATAAAGTCGCTCTGACGGATATCCCCGCTCACGGCGAAATCATCCGTTATGGCGAAGTCATCGGTTATGCGGTACGCGACATCCCGCGCGGAAGCTGGATCGACGAGTCGCTGGTTGAACTGCCAAAAGCGCCGCCGCTGAATACGCTACCGTTGGCGACCAAAGTACCGGAACCGCTGCCGCCGCTGGAAGGCTACACGTTTGAGGGCTATCGTAACGCCGATGGCAGCGTCGGCACCAAAAATCTGCTTGGCATTACCACCAGCGTGCACTGTGTGGCGGGCGTGGTCGATTATGTGGTGAAATTAATTGAGCGCGATCTGCTGCCCAAATACCCGAATGTCGATGGCGTTGTAGGGCTAAACCATCTGTACGGCTGCGGCGTGGCAATCAACGCGCCGGCGGCGGTCGTGCCGATTCGCACGATTCATAATATCGCGCTTAACCCCAATTTTGGCGGCGAAGTGATGGTGATTGGCCTCGGTTGCGAAAAACTGCAGCCGGAACGACTGCTGGAAGGCACCGAGGATGTCCCCGCTATCGCCGTTGAAAGCGCCAGTATTGTGCGTTTACAGGACGAGCAGCATGTCGGCTTTAAATCAATGGTCGACGATATTTTGCGGGTCGCCGAACGCCATCTGACGAAACTGAACCAGCGCCAGCGCGAAACCTGCCCGGCCTCCGAGCTGGTCGTCGGGATGCAGTGCGGCGGCAGCGATGCGTTTTCCGGCGTCACGGCAAACCCGGCGGTGGGTTATGCTTCCGATCTGTTGGTACGCTGCGGCGCGACCGTCATGTTCTCGGAGGTCACCGAAGTGCGCGATGCCATTCATCTTCTGACGCCGCGCGCCATCAACGAAGCCGTGGGTAAACGCCTGCTGGATGAAATGGCCT
This sequence comes from Salmonella sp. SAL04196, assembly GCF_046550835.1. Taxonomy (NCBI): domain Bacteria; kingdom Pseudomonadati; phylum Pseudomonadota; class Gammaproteobacteria; order Enterobacterales; family Enterobacteriaceae; genus Salmonella; species Salmonella sp. SAL04196. The sequence goes on along the minus strand of NZ_JBGDXE010000002.1, from coordinate 34,068 downwards.
GGTACGATAACTACCTTGATATGGGGAAAACCGATCGCAGCGCTAACCCGTCCCCTGGCAACAAAAAAGGCGGCCTGGCGAACGTCGTGGAAAAAGCGTTGGGCTCTATCGCTAAATCGGGTAAGAGCGCCATTGTCGAAGTATTGTCGCCGGGCCAGCGCCCCACCAAACGCGGCCTGATTTACGCCGCGACGCCCGCCAGCGATTTCGTCTGCGGCACGCAGCAGGTCGCTTCCGGCATTACCGTACAGGTCTTTACCACCGGACGCGGCACGCCTTACGGGCTGATGGCGGTGCCGGTCATTAAAATGGCGACGCGTACCGAGCTGGCGAACCGCTGGTATGACTTAATGGATATCAATGCAGGCACCATCGCCACGGGTGAAGAGACAATCGAAGATGTGGGCTGGAAGCTGTTTCACTTTATTCTCGATGTCGCCAGCGGCCGGAAAAAGACTTTCTCGGACCAGTGGGGCCTACATAACCAACTGGCGATATTTAACCCGGCGCCAGTGACCTGATCCAGTCAGTACCCTTCTCCGAGCAGGGTATAACCGCATAATCTGTAGACCGGGTAAGCGCCAGCGCTACCCGGTATTTTTTCGCCCTTAGTCTGTAGCCTGAAGTATGTCTGCCCGACATGCTTTTTTACGTCTGACTTTCGATAACTTCCATTTTATTTCGAAACTTTCATTTATCAGATCAAAATCACAAAAAAACATTCCGAAAGCCTATAAATTCTTTCAAAGAAAACAAACGAAAGATTTCGGAGGAAGGATGTTTATCATTTCAGGCAGAACAATGCTAAAGAAGGCGCAGCAGGAAGGTTATGCTGTGCCGGCGTTTAACATCCACAACCTGGAGACATTGCAAGTGGTGGTGGAAACCGCCGCAGAATTGCGCTCTCCGCTGATTGTCGCCGGTACGCCAGGCACCTTTAGCTACGCAGGCGTCGGTAATATCGTGGCCATCGCCGCAGAACTGGCGAAAAGCTGGAACCATCCTCTCGCGGTACATCTCGATCATCATGAAAAACTGGCCGACATCAAAATGAAAGTCGCCGCCGGGGTACGCTCGGTCATGATCGACGGGTCGCATTTCCCCTTTGCCGACAATATTGCGCTGGTGAAAAGTGTGGTTGATTACTGTCATCGCTACGATGTCAGCGTTGAAGCTGAACTTGGGCGTCTCGGCGGGCAGGAAGACGATCTTATCGTTGACGGTAAAGATGCGCTTTATACCCATCCGGAACAGGCCCGGGAATTTGTAGAAAAAACGGGTATCGACTCGTTAGCCATTGCTATCGGCACCGCTCACGGCCTCTACACCGCTGAACCAAAACTTGATTTTGAACGACTGACGGAAATTCGTCAGCGGGTTGATGTCCCCTTAGTCCTTCACGGCGCCTCTGGCCTGCCGACCCGCGATATTACCCGCGCTATTTCGCTGGGCATCTGCAAAGTTAACGTCGCCACCGAGCTTAAAATCGCCTTTTCCGGCGCGCTTAAAAACTATTTAACGCAACACGCAGAGGCCAGCGATCCCCGCCATTACATGATCCCGGCGAAAGCGGCCATGAAAGAGGTTGTACGTAAAGTGATTGCCGACTGCGGTTGTGAAGGGAAGCTCTAAAGCCCCCGGATTTAGCACGGCAAAGGGCGTTTTCATAGCTGGATCACGAAAGCCATTATTATCCTTTGCCTTCAAACCAAAAATATTATGAAGATAAACAAAAGATATCGGAGCCAGAAGTGAAAGAAATAATTTCTCGTCACAAAGCAGGGGAACAGATAGGGATCTGTTCCGTATGTTCAGCACACCCGCTGGTGATTGAATCCGCATTACGTTTTGATCTGAATAGCGGGAACAAAGTTCTGATCGAAGCGACCTCTAACCAGGTTAATCAGTTTGGCGGTTATACCGGCATGAAACCGGCTGACTTTCGTGATTTTGTCTATGGCATCGCCCAGGAAGTGGGTTTTCCACGCGAACGGCTTATTTTAGGCGGCGATCACCTGGGACCTAACTGCTGGCAAAACGAACCTGCGGATACGGCGATGGAAAAATCCGTCGAACTCATTAAGGCTTACGTCGCTGCCGGGTTTAGCAAAATCCATCTTGATGCCTCTATGTCCTGCGCTGACGACCCGACGCCGCTGGACCCAATGGTTGTCGCTAAACGCGCCGCCCTGCTTTGCCAGGCAGCGGAAACGACGGCGACCGACGAACAAAAACGCCATTTAACCTATGTTATCGGCACTGAAGTTCCGGTTCCGGGCGGGGAAGCCAGCGCCATTAACGCCGTACATGTTACCCGCGAACAGGATGCTGCCCGCACGCTGCAAACGCATCAGGCTGCTTTTCGCGCCCTGGGGCTGGAGGAGGCATTGAACCGGGTTATCGCGATTGTTGTACAGCCGGGCGTAGAATTCGACCATACACAGATTATCCACTATCAACCGCAGGCCGCTAAAGCGCTTTCCGACTGGATAAAAGAAACGCCGATGGTCTATGAAGCGCACTCCACCGATTACCAAACTCGCCAGGCCTACCGTGCGCTGGTACGCGATCATTACGCCATTCTGAAGGTCGGCCCGGCGCTCACTTTCGCGCTGCGCGAAGCCATTTTCGCACTTGCGCAAATGGAAAACGAGCTGATCTCCCCGGAACAACGTAGTCGGGTACTGGAGGTCATTGATGAAGTTATGCTAAACGAACCGGGCTACTGGAAAAAATACTACCGTCCAACCTGGAGCCAGGCGATGGTCGACATCCACTTTAGTTTGTCTGACCGTATTCGCTATTACTGGCCGCACCCGCGTATTCGTCAAAGCGTAGAGAAGTTAATCGCCAATCTGAACAACGTCACATTGCCGCTGGGATTAATTAGCCAGTTTATGCCCGTACAGTTTGAACGCCTGTCTGAGGGCGTGCTCACCCCCACGCCGCATAACCTGATTATTGACAAAATTCAGGATGTTCTGCGCGCTTATCGCTTCGGTTGCACGCCGGATGTCGCCTGAATAATGGAGAATTTATGAGCCAACTATTTGTCCGAACCGGAATCACATTCGACTCGAGCCAACAGGCGCTGGCGCACATTGGCAAAGAGATGCTGGCGAAAGGCGTGGTACATGATAGTTATCCGCAGGCGCTGGTGGAACGTGAAGCGTCTTTTCCTACCGGCATTGCGCTGGAGCGTCACGCCGTCGCTATCCCTCATTGCGAGGCGGTTCATGCGAAATCACCCGCTATCTATCTGATTCGTCCAGATAAGCCGGTCATGTTTCAACAGGCGGATGATGACGAAGAGATTGCCGTTTCGTTAATCATCGCCTTAATCGTTGAAAACCCGGCGGCACAGCTAAAACTTCTGCGCCGCCTGTTTAGTGAGCTACAGAACCCGAGCACCCTCGATGCCCTGTTAAGCGCGCCGGATGCCGAACTGGCGATACGCTTTCAGGAAACCATCCTTGAGCCTGAGCAGTGCGTCCAGGTTTGATAATAAATTGATAATAATGAGGAATACCCTATGAAACGTAAAGTAATTGTGGCCTGTGGCGGTGCGGTTGCAACCTCAACGATGGCTGCGGAAGAAATTAAAGAGCTATGTGATGCCAACCATATTGAGCTCGACTTAGTGCAATGCCGGGTCACCGAAATCGAAACCTATATGGACGGCGCCGATCTTATCTGTACCACTGCCAGGGTCGATCGCGCCTTTGGCGATATTCCCGTCGTTCACGGTATGCCTTTTGTTTCCGGCGTGGGTATTGAAGCATTACAGCAAAAAATTCTGTCCATTCTCATGGGGTAACGTATGTTTAGCGAAATAATGCGTTATATCCTCGACTTAGGCCCAACGGTGATGCTGCCTCTGGTGATCATCGTGTTCTCTAAACTGCTGGGAATGAAGCTTGGGGATTGTTTTAAATCGGGTTTGCATATTGGTATCGGCTTCGTGGGTATTGGTCTGGTCATCGGCCTGATGCTGGATTCTATCGGCCCCGCGGCGAAAGCCATGGCGGAACATTTCCAAATCAATCTCCACGTTATTGACGTCGGCTGGCCAGGTTCATCGCCCATGACCTGGGCGTCACAAATCGCGCTGGTCGCGATCCCTGTCGCCATCGGGGTTAACGTCCTGATGCTGGTGACCCGCATGACCCGCGTGGTGAATGTCGATATCTGGAATATCTGGCACATGACCTTCACGGGCGCCATGCTGCATCTGGCGACCGGTTCATACTGGCTGGGGATTCTGGGCGTTGTGGTTCATGCCGCCTTTGTCTACAAACTGGGGGACTGGTTTGCCAAAGATACCCGCGACTATTTTGGCCTTGAGGGGATTGCTATCCCACACGGTTCATCCGCGTACCTGGGCCCCGTGGCGGTGCTCGTTGATACCATTATCGAAAAAATTCCGGGCCTCAATCGTATTCACTTTAGCGCAGACGATGTCCAGAAACGCTTCGGACCGTTTGGCGAGCCGGTGACTGTCGGCTTCGTGATGGGGCTGGTGATTGGTGTACTGGCAGGCTACGACGCCAAAGCCGTTCTGCAACTGGCGGTCAAAACCGCAGCGGTGATGCTGCTTATGCCACGCGTCATTAAACCTATTATGGATGGCCTAACCCCTATCGCGAAACATGCGCGTAAACGTCTACAGGCCAAATTTGGCGGGCAGGAGTTCCTGATAGGCCTTGATCCAGCGCTACTGCTCGGTCATACCTCTGTTGTCTCCGCGAGCCTGATATTCATTCCGCTGACCATCCTGATTGCCGTCTTAGTACCGGGGAACCAGGTGCTGCCGTTCGGCGACCTCGCCACCATCGGTTTCTTTATTGCGATGGCGGTCGCGGTACACCAGGGCAACCTGTTCCGCACGCTGATTTCAGGTGTCATTATCATGGGTATCACCCTGTGGATAGCCACCCAGACGATTGGCCTGCATACCCAACTGGCTGCCAATGCCGGAGCGCTAAAAGCTGGCGGACAAGTCGCCTCACTGGATCAGGGCGGTTCCCCTATCACCTGGCTGCTGATTCAACTTTTTACCTGGCAGAATATCGTCGGCTTCGCCGTCATTGCCATTATCTATCTGGCCGGCGTACTGCTGACCTGGCGTCGCGCCCGACAGTTTGTCGCGGCTGAGAAAGCCACGGCGCTACAGCAAAGTCAAATCGCCTCTTAATTTTAGGGGAGCAATCGCTCCCCTCACCTTCCTGGAGAATGTTATGAAATCAGTGGTTATTCACGCTGAGGGAGACGTGCGCGTTGAAGAACGCCCCTTACCACAACTGCAAGCCGAGGACGATGTGTTGGTCAAGGTCGTTAGCTCAGGGCTTTGCGGATCGGATATCCCGCGTATTTTCGCGCAGGGCGCCCATTATTATCCTATTACGTTAGGCCATGAATTCAGCGGCTACGTTGAATCCTACGGTACTGGCGTAACGGATATGCAGCCTGGCGATGCCGTCGCTTGTGTCCCGCTTCTTCCCTGCTTTCACTGTCCGCAATGCGAACGCGGTTACTTTTCTTTATGCAAACAGTATCAGTTTGTAGGATCGCGCAGCGAAGGCGGTAATGCGGAATATGTGGTGGTCAAACGGGCCAATCTTTTCCGCTTGCCGTCTGATATGCCGATTGAAGATGGCGCGTTTATCGAACCGATTACCGTGGGCTTACACGCCTTTCATCTGGCGCAGGGCTGCGAGGGGAAAAACGTAATTATCGTTGGTGCCGGGACAATTGGCCTGCTGGCCTTACAGTGCGCGCGGGAACTGGGCGCGCGAAGCGTAACGGCGATTGATATCAATCCGCAGAAACTGGAACTGGCGAAAGCGCTCGGCGCAACGCATACCTGTAATAGCCGGGAAATGACCGCCGACGACATCCAGACCGCGTTGTCCGACATTCAGTTTGATCAACTGGTTCTCGAAACGGCAGGAACTCCCCAGACCGTCTCGCTGGCTATCGATATCGCCGGGCCGCGCGCGCAACTGGCGCTGGTGGGGACGTTACATCACGATCTCACCCTGACAACGCGTACATTCGGGCTAATTTTGCGTAAAGAGCTCACGCTCCTCGGCAGTTGGATGAACTACTCCGCGCCATGGCCAGGAGAAGAATGGGAAACCGCAGCGCGCCTGTTGGCTGAAAAACGTCTTCAACTGACCCCTCTCATTGCCCATCGCGGCGATGCGGAAAGCTTTGCAGAAGCAGTCAAAGCGCTTAATGGCGCGCCCATGCAGGGCAAAATCCTACTTCAACTTTCCTGATGGTACGAGCCAGCAACCTGCGCTGGCTCACATTTCCTTTCGAAATTTAGCGTTCACCTTTCGCAATCCTTCGTTTAAACTAGTTACAGTTAATTATCAGGCAAATCAATATGAACTCATTTGAGCGAAGAAATAAAATTGTCGACCTGATTAATACGCAAGGCAGCGTGCTGGTGATGGACCTTTCAAATACCTTTGGTATTTCTGAAGTGACTATCCGTGCTGACCTGCGTCTGCTGGAAGAGAAAGGCCTTGTCACCCGTTTTCATGGCGGCGCGGCAAAACCGGGAAGTCATCTGGCGGAAGGCGACAATCAGGAAGTCATTCTGGAAGATCGGTATCAACTCGCCAGCGATCCGAAAAAGCGGATTGCCCAGGCGGCTGCGGCAATGGTTGAAGAAGGAATGACCATCATTCTGGATAGCGGGAGCACAACATTACTGATTGCGGAAGCGCTCGCGCGAAAAAGCAATATTACGGTGATCACTAACAGCTTGCCTGCCGCTTTTACGCTATCAGAAAATAAAGATCTCACGCTGGTGGTCTGCGGCGGTACGGTACGGCATAAAACCCACTCAATGCACGGCACGATTGCGGAACGATCGCTACACGGCATCAGCGCCGATGTCATGTTTGTCGGGGCGGATGGCATTGATGCGACAAACGGTATTACCACGTTTAACGAAGGTTATTCCATTAGCGGCGTCATGGCGGCGGCGGCACACAAAGTTATCGCGGTACTGGACGCGACCAAATTTAACCGTCGCGGCTTTAACCAGGTATTGCCGATGGACAAGATCGATTGTGTGATAACCGATGACACCATCAGCAAACAGGATAAAGCGGCATTAGCGAAAACAGGCGTGGAACTAATGATCGTCTAAAAAGGAGTCGGTTATGCGTTGCTGATCGCGAGAGTAAGCCCGAAGGAAAGGCCCGGCCCGCTATCACCGCCCAATGCCCCCATCACTTTACCCACATCAATCACCTGATTGAGTATTAACGCGATGGCGATAAAAGGCGGTTCCCGGGCGCTCGCTTTTACTCTTCCTGCTGCCCCAGCGCATATTTATACAGCGCATTTTTCTTCACGCTGTGAATTTCTGCTGCCAGCGCCGCCGCTTTTTTCAGCGGCAGTTCTGCCTGTAGCAGCGCCAGCGTGCGCAGCGCGTCGGCGGGCAGGTCGTCTTCTTGCGCTTTATGCCCTTCGACAATCAGCACCATTTCGCCTTTGCGACGGTTTTCATCTTCTTTGACCCACGCCAGCAGCTCGCCGACCGGCGCGCCGTGAATGGTTTCCCAGGTTTTGGTCAGCTCACGCGCCAGCACCACATAGCGGGATTCTCCCAATACCGCGACGATATCTTCCAGGCTATCTAACAGGCGGTGGGTTGACTCATAAAAAATCAGCGTTCGCGGCTCCGCTTCAATGGCTTTTAGCGCATCACGGCGGCCTTTGGATTTCGCCGGTAAAAAGCCTTCATAGCAGAAACGGTCGGATGGCAGGCCAGCGGCGCTCAGGGCGGCAATCGCCGCACACGGCCCCGGTAGCGGCACCACGCGAATCCCCGCTTCACGGCAGGTACGTACCAGGTGATAGCCGGGGTCATTAATTAGCGGCGTACCGGCGTCGGAAACCAGCGCAATGTTCTGCCCTTCTTTTAGCTTCGCGACCAGCGTTTCCGCTTTTTGTTGTTCGTTATGGTCGTGCAGCGCAAACAACCGGGCATTAATCCCAAAATGTTGCAGCAATAAACCGGTATGACGAGTGTCTTCAGCGGCAATTAAATCAACGGCTTGTAAAACTTCCAGCGCGCGTTGAGTAATATCAGCCAAATTCCCTATAGGAGTAGGTACAATAAAGAGTTGGCCCTGAGAATTATCCGCCGATTCGTTTTGTTTCATTGTGTCGTCCGTATTGCCGATTTAATATTGAGCATTGCGTAAAAAAATATCACTGGATACAGTATGGTACCCTCAACATTTTCTCGTTTGAACGCCGCGCGCGCGCTGCCTGTCGTCCTAGCTGCGCTACTTTTCGCCGGGTGCGGCACCCAGGCGCCAGATCAAAGCGCAGCCTATATGCAGGGTTCAGCGCAAGCTGACTCCGCCTTTTACCTGCATCAGATGCAGCAAAGCGCAGATGATAGCAAGACCAACTGGCAATTACTCGCCATTCATGCACTGCTGAAAGAAGGAAAAAGCCAGCAGGCCGTCGACCTGTTCAACCAACTCCCGCAAAATCTGAACGATACCCAGCGTCGCGAACAGTCTTTATTAGCGGTAGAAATCAAACTGGCGCAAAAAGATGTCGCAGGCGCGCAGGCCTTGCTGGATAAACTAAAACCCGCCGACTTTGCGCCAAATCAGCAAGCGCGTTACTGGCAGGCGCAGATCGTTGCCAGCCAGGGACGCCCGTCGCTTACCCTATTGCGGGCGTTAATCGCCCAGGAACCGCTACTGGCGGCGAAAGAGAAACAAAAAAATATCGACGCCACCTGGCAGGCGCTCTCCGCCATGACGCCGGATCAGGCCAGGACGCTGGTTATCAACGCCGATGAAAATGTGCTTCAGGGCTGGCTGGATCTGCAACGCGTCTGGTTTGACAACCGCAACGATCCGGACATGCTGAAAGCCGGGATCGCCGACTGGCAAAAACGCTACCCGCAAAATCCGGGGGCGAAAATGCTGCCGACGCAGCTCGTCAATGTACAACGTTTTAAACCAGCTTCCACCAGCAAAATCGCTCTGCTGCTGCCGCTGAACGGTCAGGCTGCCGTGTTTGGCCGTACCATCCAGCAAGGTTTCGAAGCCGCGAAAAACCTCGGCACCCAGGCGGTAGAGATGCAGCCTGCCGCCGCGCCTGATGCGCCAGTAGAACCTGGCGTGGAGGAGACGCAGCCACAAATGACCAACGGCGTCGCCAGTCCGTCGCAGGCCTCGGTGAGCGATCTGACTGATGACGCTCCATCCCAGTCCGCTACGCCAGTCAGCGCGCCACAAACTCCCCCTGCTACAGCAAGCGCGCCGGCGGATCCCTCCGCTGAATTAAAAATCTACGATACCTCTTCCCAGCCGTTGGATCAGGTGCTCGCTCAGGTTCAGCAAGACGGCGCCAGTATCGTGGTCGGGCCGCTGTTGAAAAACAATGTGGAAGCGCTGATGAAAAGCAACACGCCGCTCAACGTGCTGGCGCTCAACCAGCCGGAAACTGTACGTAGCTTCCCTAATATCTGCTATTTCGCGCTCTCTCCTGAAGATGAAGCCCGTGACGCGGCGCATCATATTTATGACCAGGGCAAGCAGTCGCCGCTGCTGTTGATCCCACGCAGCGCGCTTGGCGATCGCGTGGCGAACGCCTTCACCCAGGAGTGGCAAAAACTGGGCGGCGGCATCGTGTTACAGCAAAAATTCGGCTCCGTAGCCGAGCTGAAAATGGGCGTGAACGGCGGCGCGGGTATCGCGTTGACGGGCAGTCCGGTCGCCGCCAGCGTGCCTGCGCAGCCTGGCGTCACCATTGGCGGTCTGACCATCCCTGCGCCGCCGACCGACGCGCAAATCACCGGCGGCGGACGCGTAGACGCGGTCTATATTCTGGCTACGCCGGAAGAGATTGGCTTTATCAAACCGATGATCGCCATGCGTAACGGCACCCAGAGCGGCGCGACGCTGTATGCCAGCTCCCGTAGCGCGCAAGGCACCTCCGGCCCCGACTTCCGTCTGGAGATGGAAGGTTTACAATACAGTGAAATTCCTATGCTGGCAGGCGGCAATATGCCGTTGATGCAGCAGGCGCTGAGCGCTGTACATAACGACTATTCTCTGGCGCGGATGTACGCCATGGGCGTGGATGCCTGGACGCTGGCGAACCACTTTTCGCAGATGCGTCAGGTGCAGGGGTTTGAGATCAATGGTAATACCGGCGCATTAACTGCCAGCCCGGATTGTGTGATTAACAGGAAGTTATCATGGCTCAAATACCAGCAAGGGGAGATTGTTCCCGCCAGCTAACGCGTAAACAGGCTGGCGACGCGTGGGAAGCTGCCGCGCGTCGCTGGCTGGAAAGCAAAGGACTGCGGTTTATCGCCGCCAACGTGCGCGAGCGCGGCGGCGAAATCGATCTGATCATGCGTGACGGAAAAACGACGGTTTTTGTTGAGGTCCGCTATCGGCGCTCCGGGCTTTATGGCGGCGCGGCGGCTAGTGTGACCCGCAGCAAGCAACACAAATTATTACATACTGCCCGCTTGTGGCTCGCCCGCCAGAATGGGAGTTTTGATACTGTGGATTGTCGGTTCGATGTGTTAGCCTTCACCGGAAATGAGATTGAGTGGTTTCGGGATGCGTTTAACGACCACTCATAATTGAAGATTTTAAGGATTAGCGTGCTCGAAAGAATCAAAGTTTGCTTTACAGAAAGCATTCAAACTCAAATTGCTGCGGCGGAAGCGCTTCCGGATGCCATTTCCCGCGCCGCCATGACGCTGGTTCATTCCCTGCTTAACGGCAACAAAATCCTCTGTTGTGGAAACGGGACGTCCGCGGCCAACGCACAGCATTTTGCTGCCAGCATGATTAACCGCTTTGAAACGGAGCGACCCAGTTTACCCGCCATTGCACTAAATACCGATAATGTGGTCTTAACTGCGATCGCTAACGATCGCCTGCACGATGAAGTTTATGCAAAACAAGTCCGGGCGCTGGGACATGCAGGCGATGTTTTATTGGCGATCTCTACGCGTGGTAATAGTCGCGATATCGTAAAAGCCGTTGAAGCAGCCGTCACACGTGACATGACCATTGTGGCGCTAACCGGGTATGACGGGGGCGAGCTGGCCGGACTATTAGGGCCGCAGGATGTTGAAATTCGTATCCCTTCACATCACAGCGCGCGCATTCAGGAAATGCATATGCTGACGGTAAACTGCCTGTGCGATTTGATCGATAACACGCTTTTTCCTCACCAGGATGATTAAGGAGTACACATGAAGGCATTTTCGCCGCTCGCAGTCCTTATTTCTGCGTTGCTATTGCAAGGTTGCGTCGCCGCCGCGGTAGTGGGTACGGCAGCCGTCGGCACCAAAGCCGCAACCGACCCGCGTAGCGTGGGCACCCAGGTGGATGACGGAACGCTGGAACTGCGTGTCAGCAGCGCGCTGTCGAAAGATGAGCAAATCAAAAAAGAGACGCGCATCAATGTCACGGCTTATCAGGGCAAAGTTTTGTTAGTGGGCCAGTCGCCAAACAGCGAACTCTCCGCACGCGCGAAACAGATAGCGATGGGCGTTGAAGGCACCACCGAGGTCTATAACGAGATTCGCCAGGGTCAGCCTATCGGCCTGGGGACCGCCTCTAACGATACCTGGATCACCACGAAAGTTCGCTCACAGCTACTGACCAGCGATCAGGTAAAATCGTCAAATGTGAAAGTCACCACCGAAAATGGCGAAGTATTCCTGCTGGGCCTGGTAACTGAACGTGAAGGTAAAGCGGCAGCGGACATCGCCAGCCGGGTGAGCGGCGTGAAACGCGTGACCACCGCCTTTACGTATATTAAGTAACCGGTGTGCCGGGTGGCGATAAAAATGTGTAAACCGCGTCGCCATCCGGTAAATCATCCGGCTTCGCTACTCCGCTTTTTCCCGCAGTTGCGATGAGGTCAGAATCGTCACGCCTTCTTGTGCTGGCGCCAGCGCTTCCGCCAGCATGGCCCGCGCCACATCCCGCGCATCAATCGATTTCCAGTTTCCGGGCAGCAGCCGGAATAGCGGAGCGAAAAGCGTTTCATTCACCCGCCGCGTTGTTCTGTCGCCGAGCAGCATAGAAGGCCGGGCAATCGTCAAACGAGGCCAATTTTGCGCGATTAACGCCTCCTCCATTTCTCCTTTCACCCGATTGTAAAAAAACGGAGAGTGCGCGTTTGCTCCCATTGCGCTGACCACCACCATGTGCTGCGCGCCCAGTCGACGCCCGGTCAGCGCGGTATCAACCACCAGCGTATAATCCGCATGAATAAACGCCGCTTTACTTCCCGCTTCACGCCGGGTCGTGCCCAGGCAGCAAAAAACAATATCCACCGGGTCGGTCACCTGAGCTAACGCATCGGTAAGCTGCGGATCGTGAGGGTTATAAACGCCGACAATATCCGTCAGCGGACGACGCGTCGGCGCGGCGATAGCGCTCACCTGCGGCGTGTTGATTAACATTCTCAGCAGATGTCCGCCGACCAGTCCGGTCGCGCCGGTAATCAGTACCTGACTCATCCTCGCTCCTTTACAGATTTGTCCACCTTGCACTCTCGGCCCTATCGACCAGGCTTAATAGTCTACGAGGTAAGTATCCATCATTGTGGAAAATTTGCCTTACCCGACGCCACCACTGCGGAGGAAACGCATGAGTAAGAAAATTGCCGTTTTGATTACCGATGAATTTGAAGATTCAGAATTTACCTCGCCGGCAGCAGAATTCCGTCAGGCCGGCCATGAGGTCATCACCATCGAAAAAGAGGCGGGTAAAACGGTGAAAGGAAAAAAAGGCGAGGCCAGCGTCACCATTGATAAGGCTATTGATGACGTTCGTCCCGACGAGTTCGACGCCTTGCTATTGCCGGGAGGTCATTCGCCGGACTACCTGCGCGGCGACAGCCGTTTCGTGGATTTTACCCGCGATTTCGTTAACAGCGGTAAACCGGTTTTTGCCATTTGCCACGGCCCGCAGTTGTTGATCAGCGCCGATGTCATTCGTGGCCGCAAACTCACGGCGGTGAAACCGATTATTATCGATGTGAAGAATGCGGGCGCGGAATTTTACGATCAGGAAGTCGTCGTCGATAAAGATCAGCTGGTGACCAGCCGCACGCCTGACGACCTGCCGGCATTTAACCGCGAGGCACTACGCCTGCTGGGCGCGTGAGTCGCGTAACCAGTGCAGTTTTTTACCAAACCCCAGCGTGTTGTCGGTGAATTTAATCTCATCCAGCCGGATTTCCCATACCGGCGCTGGCAGCACCCTGGCGACCGGGAAGCGACGAAGGTAAGCTTTACGCGCGGCGTCGCTCTCCTGCCCCTCCAGACGGCGAATTACCCCTTTAAACTGTACGCCGCGAATGCGCGTCACCGTTTTCGGCTGACCATTGACCGTTCCCGCAACTGGCGCGCACGCGCCGGACATTTGCGCATGGCGGGTTTTATCATCCGTTAACAGATACAGCGCGACGTTTTGCGCATCGAACAAATAAAACGCATTGGCGCACCACAGCTCTCCCTCATGGTGTACGCACCAGGTCACCACGTGTTGTTTCGCCAGCCAACGGCCAATAGCGGTAAGTGTGTCCATCTTTATTCTCGCTTATACTGGGAATCTGAAAATTATCATGCTGATGGCGACAATGACACCCTGGTATCTGTATCTGATTCGTACCGCAGACAATGCGCTTTACACCGGAATAACCACCGATGTGGCGCGTCGTTACAGGCAGCATCAAACGGGAAAAGGCGCAAAAGCATTACGGGGAAAAGGCGAGTTAACGCTGGCGTTTGCGGCGCAGGTCGGCGATCGCTCGCTGGCCCTGCGCATAGAGTATCGCATCAAACAGCTCACAAAGCGCCAGAAGGAGCGCCTTGTGACGGAACGCGAAGCGTTTGAGGCGCTGCTGTCCAGCCTGCAAACGCCGGTGCTTAAAAACGATTGAAGTGGTCGTGATACTCCACCAGCCCCGTCACGCCTTCCAGCGCATCCTCAGCCAAACGGTGTACCTGGAAAGCGCTTTCCGTACCGGGCCAACGGCAGTGAAGATCGTAATGCGCGGCCAGTTCAAAACCGAAGCGGCTATATAACGCCGGGTCGCCCAACGTCACGACCGCCGCGTAGCCGAACTCGTTGAGCGAATCCAGCCCTTCATACACTAACTGGCGCGCCAGCCCTTGCCCGCGATACTTTTCATCGACCACCAGCGGCGCCATGCCGACCCACTGTAAATCTTCGCCCTGCACATCAACCGGACTAAAGGCGACATAGCCCACCACCTGGCCTTCATCATCCGTGGCCACCAGTCCGAGCGTCAGAAAACCATCTTCACGCAAATCGTGAACCAGCTTCGCTTCCGCATCGCTTTCGAATGAACGGCGTAACAGCGCATCAATACCAGGCGCATCAATAGGAATTTCTACTCGAATTAGCATGGTTCACCTACCGAGGTCTGTTTGGTTTCCGGCGAGTTTTTCATACCCGCCTCAACAAAATCCGCCAGTTGCAGCAGCATAACGCGTAACGCTTTCGGCATCTGCTCCAGTTCGATGGCGTCCATCAGATTCTTCACATACAACCCTAACTCAGTATCGCCTTCAATGACCAGTCGACGCTGGAAAAAGAGCGTATCCGGGTCCTGTTTACGGGCAGCTATCATTAGCAGATCGCTGGCGTCGGCGCTAAAACTGACGTCGGCATCCGCCTGCTGGCTAACGATCAGCTTTTCATTTTCAACTGTGGTATACCATTTTAAGTCGATGTCACGAACATGAATGCTTAACCAACGACCTTCGAGGAATTCCAGCTCTCCATCGGCCAGCGCCTGACGAAACTGCCAGCTCAGAACCTGTTCCAGAACCTGGCGCTTTAGCGCAAAGGGCGTCAGTTTAACCGGTACACTCATCAGAGACGGGCCAGCATGGACTAAGCGTGAACGCAGTTTATCTAACACGAGCTTTACTCCCTGTTTCAATAGTCCTGTTATTTTGCCATATCCAATAAATCACATGGCGGCGTAAATCAACAATTGGGTCTGATTTTCTACCCCATTATTGGTGTTACCAATACGCCTTTAACTGCCTTAAATCAAAAATTGTCGCAGCAAGGTTAACTAAAATCCCTGTTCGTTAACAATTTTGCGTCTCAGACGTAACCCTCAGGATAAATTATGGAGCTGCTCTGCCCTGCCGGAAATCTCCCGGCGCTGAAGGCGGCCATCGAAAACGGCGCTGACGCCGTTTATATCGGGTTAAAAGACGATACCAATGCCCGTCATTTTGCCGGCCTTAACTTTACCGAAAAAAAATTGCAGGAAGCGGTGAGTTTTGTTCACCAGCATCGCCGCAAATTACACATCGCCATTAATACTTTTGCGCATCCGGACGGCTATGCTCGCTGGCAGCGCGCCGTGGATATGGCGGCGCAGCTTGGCGCCGACGCGCTGATTCTCGCCGACCTCGCTATGCTGGAATATGCCGCAGAGCGTTACCCGCATATTGAGCGCCATGTTTCCGTTCAGGCCTCGGCAACCAACGAAGAGGCGATTCGCTTTTATCACCGCAACTTTGATGTCCACCGCGTAGTACTGCCACGTGTACTGTCGATTCACCAGGTAAAACAACTGGCCCGCGTCACGCCGGTGCCGCTGGAGGTATTCGCGTTTGGCAGCTTGTGCATTATGGCGGAAGGTCGCTGCTATCTTTCTTCTTACCTGACGGGGGAGTCGCCCAATACCGTCGGCGCCTGCTCGCCCGCCCGCTTTGTTCGCTGGCAGCAAACGCCGCAGGGGCTGGAATCGCGCCTGAATGATGTCCTGATTGACCGTTACCAGGATGGCGAAAACGCGGGCTACCCAACGCTGTGTAAAGGCCGCTATTTAGTGGACGGCGAGCGCTATCACGCGCTGGAGGAGCCAACCAGCCTGAACACGCTGGAACTGCTGCCGGAGCTCATGGCGGCGAACATCGCTTCGGTGAAGATCGAAGGCCGTCAGCGCAGCCCGGCCTATGTCAGCCAGGTGGCGAAAGTGTGGCGCCAGGCGATCGATCGCTGCAAAGCCGCCCCGCAAAACTTCGTTCCACAGCGCGACTGGATGGAGACGCTCGGCGCGATGTCCGAAGGCACTCAAACCACGCTTGGCGCATATCACCGTAAATGGCAGTGAGAGGAGCTATGAAATATTCCTTAGGACCGGTGCTTTATTACTGGCCGAAAGAGACGCTGGAAGATTTTTATCAGCAGGCCGCAAAAAGCAGCGCTGATGTCATTTATCTGGGCGAAGCGGTGTGCAGCAAGCGTCGCGCGACCAAAGTCGGCGACTGGCTGGAAATGGCGAAATCCCTCGCCGCCAGCGGTAAGCAGGTGGCGCTCTCCACCCTGGCGCTGGTACAGGCGTCATCTGAATTAAGCGAGCTGAAACGCTATGTGGACAACGGCGATTTTCTGCTGGAAGCCAGCGATCTTGGCGTGGTGAATCTGTGCGCCGAGCGCAAACTGCCGTTTGTCGCCGGCCATGCGCTGAATTGCTACAACGCGGTCACGCTGCGCCGGTTGCTGAAAGAAGGCATGGTACGCTGGTGTATGCCGGTGGAGCTGTCCCGCGACTGGCTGGTGAATTTGCTTAATCAGTGCGATGAACTGGGCATCCGCAATCAGTTTGAAGTGGAAGTGTTGAGCTACGGGCATCTGCCGCTGGCCTACTCCGCTCGCTGCTTTACCGCCCGTTCGGAAGACCGCCCGAAAGATGAGTGCGAAACCTGCTGTATCAAGTATCCAAACGGTCGTGACGTGCTCTCGCAAGAGAATCAGCAGGTGTTTGTGCTTAACGGTATTCAGACCATGAGCGGCTATGTCTATAACCTTGGCAACGAACTGACGTCGATGCAGGGATTGGTCGATATCGTGCGGCTGTCGCCGTTGGGTACGGAGACATTTGCCATGCTTGATGCCTTTCGCGCTAACGAAAACGGCGGTGCGCCATTACCGCTTGCCTCCCATAGTGACTGCAACGGCTACTGGAAGCGGCTGGCCGGGCTGGAGCTACAGGCCTAGCCGGATGGCGGCATAAAGACCTTATCGGGCCTACAAATAGCGCTCCCGTAGGCCCGATAAGCGCAGCGCTATCGGGCATTGTTTTGCCGTCAGTCTCATAAAGCTCACTTTGTTAACAACATTCGCTAATCTTTAATGCAGTATTAAAAGATTAACCGGTAACAAAGTGAGCCGTTATGACTGACAAAACTATTCCGTTCTCGGTGCTGGATCTGGCACCGATCCCTGAAGGATCTTCGGCAAAAGAAGCCTTCACGCACTCGCTTGATCTCGCACGGCTGGCTGAAAAGCGCGGCTATCACCGCTACTGGCTGGCGGAACATCACAACATGACCGGTATCGCCAGCGCGGCGACCTCGGTATTGATTGGTTATCTGGCGGCCAATACCACAACATTACATCTTGGCTCCGGCGGCGTGATGCTGCCTAACCATTCACCGCTGGTGATTGCCGAGCAGTTCGGCACGCTGAATACGCTCTACCCGGGACGTATCGACTTAGGGTTGGGACGCGCGCCGGGTAGCGATCAGCCGACGATGCGCGCGCTGCGTCGCCATATGAGCGGCGATATCGATAACTTTCCACGCGATGTCGCAGAGCTGGTGGACTGGTTCGACGCTCGCGACCCTAATCCGCATGTGCGCCCGGTGCCCGGCTACGGCGAGAAGATCCCGGTCTGGCTGTTGGGCTCCAGCCTGTATAGCGCACAGTTGGCGGCCCAGCTTGGCCTGCCGTTCGCCTTTGCTTCGCATTTCGCGCCGGATATGTTGTTCCAGGCGCTGCATCTGTACCGTACCCAGTTCAAACCTTCAGCGCGGCTGGAAAAACCGTACGCGATGGTGTGTATCAATATTATCGCCGCCGACAGCAACCGCGACGCCGAATTCCTGTTTACCTCTATGCAGCAGGCTTTTGTGAAGCTACGCCGTGGGGAAACCGGCCAACTGCCGCCACCGATTGAGAATATGGAGACCTTCTGGTCGCCATCCGAGCAGTATGGCGTGCAACAGGCGCTGAGTATGTCGCTGGTCGGTGATAAGGCGAAAGTCCGCCACGGGCTGGAATCCATCCTGCGGGAGACCCAGGCGGATGAAATTATGGTAAACGGGCAGATTTTCGACCACCAGGCACGCCTGCATTCGTTTGATTTAGCGATGGATGTGAAGCAGGAATTGTTGGGGTAGCGCATTGTTTTGCCCGGTGGCGCTTCGCTTACCGGGCCTACAGCATCAAGTAGGCCGGATAAGGTGCAACCGCCATCCGGCACAATAACGTTACTGGTACACCGGCAGCAAATTAAAGCTCGACAGAATATGGATAACCGCGTTGCCGACACCGAAGACCAGAATCAGGGCAATCATCGGTTTACCGCCCCAGACGCGAAATTTTGGGCTGCCGAAACGTTCGCGAGATTTGCGCGCCAACAGCGCAGGCACAATGGCCGCCCAGATAGTTGCAGCTAAACCTGCATAGCCAATGGCGTACAGAAAACCGTTCGGCCACAGCAGGCCACCGACAATTGGCGGCACAAACGTCAGTAGCGCCGTTTTAAAACGCCCCATTGCCGAGTCATCAAAGCCAAACAGATCCGCCAGATAGTCAAACAGCCCCAGCGTCACGCCAAGGAAGGAACTGGCGACCGCAAAGTTAGAGAACACCACCAGCAGCAGATCCAGGCTGCGGCTGTTCAGCACGCCGCTCAACGCCTGTACCAGCACATCAATATTGCCGCCTTTCTGTGCAATGCCGATAAATTCTGGACGCGGGATGTTGCCCATCGTCCCCAGCAGCCAGACGGAATAGAGCGCCAGCGCCAGTAACGTTCCATAAATCAGGCATTTCACGATGGTGCGCGGATCTTTGCCGTAATATTTCATCAGGCTCGGTACGTTACCGTGATAACCAAAAGAGGCCAGACAAAATGGCAGCGTCATCAGCAGGTACGGCGTATATGACGCGTGGCTTTCAGCCACGTTAAACAACGTGGCAGGCTGAACGTGTCCTAACAGGCTGCCGAAGGTCAGGAAGAAAGTAATCACTTTCGCGCCCAGCACAATCGCCGTCATCCGACTGACCGCCTTCGTACTCAGCCACACGACAAACGCCACCAGCAGCGCAAAGGCAAAACCTGCCGCTCGCGCCGGAACGTTCAGCGACATCTCAGCAAAGGTATGATGCAGAATTGAGCCGCTCGCCGAGATATAGGCGTAAGTCAGGATGTAGAGCACAAAGGCAATAGAGATGCCGTTGACAATGTTCCAGCCTTTCCCCAACAGATCTTTGGTGATGGTGTCGAAACTCGAACCAATGCGGTAGTTAAGGTTGGCTTCGAGGATCATCAGCCCGGAGTGCAGCATACAAAACCAGGTAAAGACCAGCGCCGCCATCGACCAGAAGAACCACGCCCCGGACATGACCACCGGCAGGGAGAACATCCCCGCGCCAATGATGGTGCCGCCGATAATCACCACGCCGCCAAGCAGCGAAGGTGACGTTTGGGTGGTGGTAAGTGTTGCCATTCAGCTCTCTCTCCAGTCATTTATAATGTGACTATCTCTCAATACGTTGCACTGTACCAGTACACGAGTACAAAAGAAATAAAAAAAGCCCCGATTGTGACGATCGGGGCTGTATATTTTACTTTACGCTGTGAATGCGCAGGTCAGCGCGAGTTACGCATCACCGCCGAAACGACGGCGACCGGTAGAGTCATCACGACGCGGACCACGGCTTTCACGACGTTCGCCGCTGAAGCGACGACCATCGCCACGACCACCTTCACGACGTTCTCCGCTGAAATTACGACCGCCTTCACGACGTTCGCCACTGAAGCTACGACCACCGCCGCGACGTTCGCCACCCGCGTGCGGAACAGCATCACCCAACAGCTGCATATTCATCGGCTTGTTCAGAATGCGGGTACGCGTGAAGTGCTGGAGCACTTCGCCCGGCATACCTTTCGGCAGCTCGATGGTGGAGTGAGACGCGAACAGCTTAATGTTACCAATGTAACGGCTGCTGATGTCGCCTTCGTTAGCGATAGCGCCCACGATATGACGAACTTCAACGCCGTCATCACGGCCCACTTCAATGCGGTATAACTGCATATCGCCAACGTCACGACGTTCACGACGCGGACGTTCTTCACGGTCGCCACGCGGGCCACGGTCATTACGATCGCGCGGACCACGGTCGTCACGGTCACGGAATTCACGCTTAGGACGCATCGGCGCATCCGGCGGCAGGATCAGCGGACGCTCGCCCTGCGCCATTTTCAGCAGTGCGGCGGCCAGCGTTTCGAGATCCAGCTCTTCGCCTTCAGCAGACGGCTGGATTTTCGCCAGCAGCGCACGGTACTGATCCAGATCGCTGCTTTCCAGTTGCTGCTGAACTTTCGCGGCGAATTTTTCCAGACGGCGTTTGCCCAGCAGTTCTGCGTTCGGCAGTTCCACTTCCGGAATGGTCAGCTTCATGGTGCGTTCGATGTTGCGCAGCAGACGACGCTCGCGGTTCTCAACGAACAGCAGCGCGCGACCGGCGCGACCCGCACGGCCGGTACGACCGATACGGTGAACGTAGGACTCGGAATCCATCGGGATATCGTAGTTCACCACCAGGCTGATACGTTCAACGTCCAGACCACGTGCCGCAACGTCGGTAGCGATCAGGATGTCCAGACGACCATCTTTCAGGCGTTCCAGAGTCTGCTCACGCAGCGCCTGGTTCATATCGCCATTCAACGCGGCGCTGTTGTAGCCGCTACGTTCCAGCGCTTCTGCTACTTCCAGGGTCGCGTTTTTGGTACGCACGAAGATAATCGCCGCATCAAAGTCTTCCGCTTCCAGGAAACGCACCAGCGCTTCGTTTTTACGCATACCCCAGACAGTCCAGTAGCTCTGGCTGATGTCAGGCCGGGTAGTCACGCTGGACTGAATGCGCACTTCCTGCGGCTCTTTCATAAAGCGGCGGGTAATGCGACGAATCGCTTCCGGCATGGTGGCGGAGAACAGAGCGGTCTGATGACCTTCCGGGATCTGCGCCATAATAGTTTCAACGTCTTCGATGAAGCCCATACGCAGCATTTCGTCGGCTTCATCCAGCACCAGACCACTCAGTTTAGAGAGGTCGAGGGTGCCGCGTTTTAAGTGATCAAGCAGACGTCCCGGCGTACCGACAACGATCTGCGGCCCCTGACGCAGGGCGCGTAACTGCACGTCATAACGCTGACCGCCGTACAGGGCAACCACGTTTACGCCGCGCATGTGTTTAGAGAAATCCGTCATGGCTTCGGCCACCTGTACCGCCAGTTCGCGGGTTGGCGCCAGCACCAGAATCTGAGGTGCCTTCAGCTCAGGATCAAGATTGTTGAGCAGCGGTAAAGAGAACGCTGCGGTTTTGCCGCTACCGGTCTGGGCCATGCCCAGCACGTCGCGACCGCCCAGCAGATGCGGAATGCACTCTGCCTGGATTGGAGATGGTTTTTCGTAACCCAGATCGGTAAGGGCTTCAAGGATAGGAGCCTTCAGCCCCAGATCTGCAAAAGTGGTTTCGAATTCAGCCATGTAGTACGTGTGCCTCAAAATTAATGGCGGCCAGTCTACATAACTCATCATGAAATTGATCTGCAATTTTCATTGAAAAGTGTGAACCGGCTCAAAGTAGGTGTATTAACGAACAACAACGCCCTCACCCGCGAAGGTGATGGCAATCAAAAAGATTACGGGCTGATATGTTCGTCAGCTATTGCTGGTCCGATTCTGCCAGGTCATCTTGGTCCTGGCCCAGGAGCGATAATTCCAACAATGCGTATCGGTGCTCAACAAAGTTATGAACGTTGTTGGCCACCGCCAGTTTGAACAGAGCCGTGGCGCTGTCCAAATCCCCCAGACTTAGGTAATACTTACCTAAATAGAAGTTGGTTTCACTGAGATGCTCAGCGAGCGAGGTGTTATCCGTTGCGTCCGCCTTGAGCCTTTCCATCAGCGTTGCTTCGCTAATGTCGCCCAGGTAGAACTCGACAATGTTCCATCCCCATTGCTCTTTATCCGATTTTTCGAAGCGTGCTTTTAACGCTTCTTTCGCCTGCTTCTCATTAAGCTTCTGCTCAACAAGATACAGCCACAGGCTGCGGTAAGGATCATTGGGATCGTCTTGATAAAACGCCAGCAGATCATCTTGCGCTAACTTATCACGGCCGCCGTAATACAATGCGATACCGCGGTTTAAGTGCGCGTAGTTGTAAGTTGGATCAAGCTCTAGTACAGAATCAAACGCTTCATAGGCAGCATCAAAATTGCCTGCCTGCGTTAAATAAATGCCTAAGTAATTGAATACTTCAGGCATATCCGGTCTGATTGCCAGCGCTTGTGAAAAATCATTTCGCGCTAATGCCCTCAAACCAAGACTATCATACAACACTCCGCGCTCATATAAAAGCTGTGCGCGTTCGTCATCGGTTAAAGCCCGACTGGCAAGAATCTGTTCCATACGCGCCAGAATCACTTCCTGCTGTAAAGTCGGTTGCAATGGTACTGCGAGGACTTCACTTTTACGCCAGGCGGAATTACTGCATCCTGCAAGCGTAAGTGCTGTCGCAACGAAACACCAGCGCAAAAAAGGCTTCATTTCCCACTCCCGAAGACAACGATTGAATGAACGTCCTGTTCCCCGGTGGCTCAACAAGGCGTCCAGCCAGGTCTAAAGCCCTCCGCAGTGCGGAGGGCAAAAGGCTACCTTACTCGGCCTGTTCGCTCGCCGGAGCTTCCGGCGCAGCCGCAGGTTGAGACTGCTCGGTTGCTTCTTTAATGCTCAGACGTACACGGCCCTGGCGGTCAACTTCCAGAACCTTAACCGGGACTTCCTGACCCATCTGCAGATAGTCGGTCACTTTCTCTACACGCTTATCCGCGATTTGAGAGATGTGAACCAGACCTTCTTTACCGCCGCCGATGGCAACAAACGCGCCAAAGTCAACGATACGGGTCACTTTACCATTGTAGATACGGCCGACTTCGATCTCCGCGGTAATCTCTTCGATACGACGGATAGCGTATTTCGCTTTTTCGCCGTCGGTCGCCGCGATCTTCACAGTACCGTCATCTTCGATTTCGATGGTGGTGCCGGTCTCTTCAGTCAGCGCGCGGATCACAGAACCGCCTTTACCGATCACGTCTTTGATCTTGTCCGTGCTGATCTTGATGGTATGGATACGCGGCGCAAATTCAGAGATATCGCCGCGCGGCGCGTTGATCGCCTGTTCCATCACGCCCAGGATGTGCAGACGCGCACCTTTAGCCTGGTTCAACGCAACCTGCATGATCTCTTTGGTGATACCTTCAATTTTGATATCCATCTGCAGCGCAGAGATACCGTCGCGGGAACCCGCCACTTTGAAGTCCATATCGCCCAGGTGATCTTCGTCGCCCAGAATGTCAGACAGTACAACGTAGTTGTCGCCTTCTTTCACCAGACCCATAGCGATACCTGCTACGGCGGCTTTAATTGGCACGCCAGCGTCCATCAGCGCCAGAGAAGCGCCGCACACGGAAGCCATAGAGGAAGAACCGTTGGATTCGGTGATTTCAGACACCACGCGAACGGTGTACGGGAATTTATCCATGTCCGGCATCACTGCCAGCACGCCGCGCTTCGCCAGACGACCGTGACCAATTTCACGACGCTTCGGAGAACCGACCATGCCGGTTTCGCCTACGGAGTACGGAGGGAAGTTGTAGTGGAACAGGAAGCTATCAGTGCGCTCGCCCATCAGTTCATCAAGCACCTGCGCGTCACGAGCAGTACCCAGAGTCGCGGTAACCAGCGCCTGCGTTTCACCACGGGTAAACAGAGCGGAACCGTGAGTACGCGGCAGCACGCCAGTGCGCACGTCCAGACCACGGATCATGTCTTTTTCACGGCCATCAATACGCGGCTCGCCTGCCAGTACGCGGCTACGCACCACGTTTTTCTCAATAGCGTGCAGGATTTCGCCCAGCTCGTTAGCATCCAGAGTTTCATCTTCTGCAATAAGCTGCTCGATGGTTTCGGATTTGATTACGTCAACCTGAGCATAGCGTTCTTGTTTATCGGTGATGCGGTACGCGTCGCTCAGACGAGATTCAGCAAGCGCAGCAACACGCGCGTTCAACGCGTCGTTGACGGCTTCCGGCTGCCAGTCCCAACGTGGTTTACCGGCTTCTTTCACCAGATCGTTGATCGCCTGGATAACAACCTGCTGCTGCTCGTGACCGAATACCACCGCGCCCAGCATAGTGTCTTCGCTCAGCAGTTCAGCTTCGGATTCCACCATCAGCACAGCCGCTTCGGTACCGGCAACCACCAGGTCCAGCTTGCTTTCTTTCAGCTCGTCCTGGGTCGGGTTCAGCACGTACTGGTCATTGATGTAACCTACGCGCGCCGCGCCGATTGGGCCGTTGAACGGAATGCCGGACAGCGACAGCGCAGCAGATGCGCCGATCATCGCCACGATATCCGGGTTAACCTGCGGGTTAACGGAAACGACGGTCGCGATAACCTGCACTTCGTTAACGAAGCCTTCCGGGAACAGCGGACGAACCGGGCGGTCAATCAGACGCGCGATCAGGGTTTCGCCTTCGCTTGGACGGCCTTCACGACGGAAGAAGCTGCCCGGGATACGACCAGCAGCGTAGGTACGCTCCTGATAGTTAACGGTCAGTGGGAAGAAGTCCTGGCCTGGTTTGGCTTTTTTCTGGCCGACAACGGTAACGAATACGGCGGTGTCATCCATGCTTACCATAACAGCGGCAGTGGCCTGACGCGCCATCATGCCAGTTTCCAGCGTAACGGTATGCTGACCGTACTGGAATTTACGAACGATCGGATTAAGCAAAATAATATCCTTTCCAATTTTTGACGGCATAATACGCGCCGTCGTTAATACCCGATCTTCTGCGCATCCTCGCGACTAATGACAACCCTAACCCTGATATGGGTAAAGCCTCTCATTAGCCGCGCGAACCTCTGCAACGGAAGATCATTCATAGCAACAATACATTAGTTTCCAGCGAATTGCTGCCATCTGCTGGAAAAAAGGGGCCATGAAGGCCCCCTCTTTCTGAAACTCGAAAGAATTAGCGACGCAGACCCAGACGCTCAATCAGCGCGGTGTAGCGTGCAACATCTTTACGTTTCAGGTAGTCGAGCAGTTTACGACGCTGAGAAACCATACGCAGCAGACCACGACGGCTGTGGTGATCTTTTTTATGCTCTGCAAAGTGACCCTGCAGGTGGTTAATCTGTGCAGTCAACAGAGCAACCTGAACATCGGTAGAACCGGTGTCGTTTGCGTCACGACCGAACTCAGAAACGATTTTAGCTGTAGCTTCAGTACTTAGAGACATTTTAAAACTCCAAAGTATTTAAGAATGAGAGGACGCCGATCTCTAATTCAGCGATCCCAGTGTACGCCGCGTAAACTGTTAAATAATTTACGCGACGTTAAGCGGCGGTATTCTACTCGCAGCGCTCTCTTATCGCAAGACGAAGCGACATTACGCTGGGTACTCTACTACCAGCCGACGAGGCGCGACACGGCCTTCGTCGTCAATTTCGCCCATACCGATAAATTTACCGTCTTCGCCTTCCGTCACACGAACCAGTCCCTTCAACGGCGCGCCCGTGGTACGAACCGGGTTGCCATTTTTGAAGTATACCGAAGATGTTAACGGCAAATTAACAACAGGATAGTCCGAAGCTGGACTGTCCATTGGCATCAATAATGGATCGAGCAACTGCGCCGCCGGAACGCCCTGCTGTTCCGCCTGTGCTACCAGCTCGCGCAATTGCTCCAGCGTGACCATTCGCTCAATCGGATACTTGCTGACCGTCAGACGACGCAGGAACGTTACGTGCGCGCCACAGCCCAGTTTCTCACCTAAATCATCAATAATGGTACGAATATAGGTGCCTTTGGAGCAATGAACTTCCAGCTCCAGCTCGTTACCTTCATGGCGAATAAACAGCAGCTCATAGACGGTAATCGGGCGGGCTTCGCGCGGCACTTCGATACCCTGGCGGGCATATTCGTACAGCTTCTTGCCCTGATACTTCAGCGCCGAATACATCGAGGGAATCTGTTCGATATCCCCACGAAAGGTCTCCAGCGCGCTCGCAAGCTGCTCAGCGCTGAAAGTCACCGGACGCTCCTGCACGATTTGACCATCGGCGTCAGAGGTATCCGTGCGCTGCCCCAGACGGGCAATAACACGATAGCGTTTGTCAGAATCCAGCAGGTACTGCGAAAATTTTGTCGCTTCGCCGAGGCAAATCGGCAACATGCCGGTCGCCAGCGGGTCCAGCGCGCCGGTATGCCCGGCGCGGTTGGCATTGTAGATGCGCTTAACTTTCTGCAGCACGTCATTGCTGGACATACCCTGCGGCTTATCCAGCAGCAGAACGCCGTGAATGTCGCGGCCACGACGACGAGGACGACTCATCAGTCCTCCTTGCTGTCGTCCGGGTTCACACGACGTTCTTCGTCATGTTTCACCACGTTAGTCACCAGGTTGGACATACGCATCCCTTCCACCAGCGAGTTGTCGTAGAAGAAGGTCAGTTCCGGTACGATGCGCAGACGCATCGCTTTACCCAGCAAGCTGCGGATGAAACCAGACGCTTCCTGCAGGGCCTTAATGCCGTTTTTCACAGCCGCTTCGTCCTGATCGTTGAGGAACGTCACGAATACTTTGGCGTATGCCAGATCGCGGGACATTTCAACACCCGATACGGTGGTCATCATACCTACACGTGGATCTTTGATTTCGCGTTGCAGGATGAGCGCGATCTCTTTCTGCATCTCTTGCGCTACGCGCTGAGGGCGACCAAATTCTTTCGCCATAATAAATTCTCCAGAATAAAGACAAAAAAGGGGCCATAAGCCCCTTTTTAAATTTCTTGCCGGGTGGCGCTTCGCTTACCCGGCCTACGCCTAATCATCTTCTAAGGATTTTGGATTGCAACAAGGCGGCAAGCTCGTAAATCCCCGGGAGCATAGATAACTATGTGACCGGGGTGAGCGAGCGCAGCCAACGCCGTTGCGGCCCAAAAGACGACGAAGATTAAGCGATGGTACGTTGGATCTCGATAATCTCGAATACTTCAATCATATCGCCAACGCGAACGTCGTTGTAGTTCTTCACGCCGATACCACATTCCATGCCGTTACGGACTTCGTTAACGTCATCTTTGAAGCGGCGCAGGGATTCCAGCTCGCCTTCATAGATAACCACGTTGTCACGCAGAACGCGGATTGGGTTATGGCGTTTAATCGTACCTTCGGTAACCATACAGCCCGCGATCGCGCCGAATTTCGGCGATTTGAACACATCGCGCACTTCAGCCAGACCGATGATCTGCTGTTTCAGTTCCGGAGACAGCATACCGCTCATCGCCGCTTTCACTTCGTCGATCAGGTTATAGATGACGGAGTAGTAACGCAGATCCAGGCTTTCAGATTCGATCACTTTACGCGCAGAGGCATCCGCACGAACGTTGAAGCCCACCAGAATGGCGTTGGACGCCGCAGCCAGGGTCGCGTCGGTTTCGGTGATACCACCTACGCCAGAACCGATGATCTTCACTTTCACTTCGTCGGTAGACAGTTTCAGCAAGGAGTCGGAGATCGCTTCCACAGAACCCTGTACGTCGGCCTTCAGCACGATGTTCACTTCGTGAACTTCGCCTTCGGTCATGTTGGCGAACATGTTCTCGAGTTTAGATTTCTGCTGACGCGCCAGTTTAACTTCACGGAATTTACCCTGACGATACAGAGCAACTTCACGCGCTTTCTTCTCGTCGCGAACGACGGTCACTTCGTCACCCGCAGCCGGAACGCCGGACAGGCCGAGGATTTCCACCGGAATGGACGGACCCGCTTCCAGCACTTCCTGACCCAGTTCGTTACGCATCGCACGCACGCGGCCGTATTCGAAGCCACACAGCACGATATCGCCCTTATGCAGCGTACCTTCGCGTACCAGAACGGTAGCCACCGGACCACGACCTTTATCCAGGAAGGATTCGATCACCGCGCCGCTCGCCATACCTTTGCGTACCGCTTTCAGTTCCAGAACTTCGGCCTGCAGCAGGATAGCATCAAGCAGTTCGTCAATACCGGTACCCGCTTTCGCAGACACGTGAACGAACTGGCTTTCACCGCCCCACTCTTCCGGCAGAATGCCGTACTGGGACAGTTCGTTCTTAACGCGATCCGGATCGGCTTCCGGCTTATCGATTTTGTTCACCGCAACCACGACCGGCACACCTGCCGCTTTCGCGTGCTGGATAGCTTCGATAGTCTGGGGCATCACACCGTCGTCTGCCGCTACCACCAGAACCACGATATCCGTTGCCTGGGCGCCGCGAGCACGCATAGAAGTAAACGCGGCGTGACCCGGGGTATCCAGGAAGGTGATCATCCCGTTGTCAGTTTCAACGTGGTAAGCACCGATGTGCTGGGTAATGCCGCCCGCTTCGCCAGAGGCTACTTTCGTGGAACGAATGTAGTCCAGCAGAGAGGTTTTACCGTGGTCAACGTGACCCATGATGGTCACAACCGGTGCGCGCGGTTCAGCCGCAGCGCCGGTATCACGGTCGCTCATTACCGCTTCTTCCAGTTCGTTTTCACGACGCAGGATAACTTTGTGGCCCATCTCTTCGGCAACCAGCTGTGCGGTTTCCTGGTCGATGACCTGGTTGATGGTGGCCATGGCGCCCAGCTTCATCATCGCTTTGATGACCTGAGAACCTTTCACCGCCATCTTGTTCGCCAGTTCGCCAACGGTGATGGTTTCACCGATCACCACGTCGCGGTTAACGGCCTGAGCGGGCTTCTGGAAGCCTTGCTGTAAAGAAGACCCTTTACGCTTGCCGCCTTTACCGCCGCGAACCGCAGCACGCGCTTCTTCGCGATCGGCTTTGGATTCGGCATGTTTGCCTTTTTTCGCCGGACGCGCCGCTTTTGCATTACGGCCACGACCACGACCGCCTTCAACTTCACGATCGTTTTCGTCTTCGGCCTGGCGCGCGTGCTGAGAAGTGGTGACATGATAGTCACTGGTGTCTTCTACTGGCTCAGGCGTTGCGGTCCATTTGTTTTCTTCCGCCATGCGGCGAGCTTCTTCTGCTACACGACGCGCTTCTTCTTCGAGTTTGCGACGTGCTTCTTCTTCCGCTTTACGCTTCAGCTCTGCAGCTTCATTCTCACGGCGGGCTTTTTCGGCCTGGGCGGTTTTGGTCATATCGTCAGTCTGTTGATTGCTCACTTTGTCTTTTTCCGCAGCTTCACGTTTCGCTTTTTCAGCGGCTTCACGCTTAGCTTGTTCTGCGGCCTCGCGTTCAGCTTTTTGTTGCGCCTCGCGTTTGGCCTGTTCTTCTGCCTCACGACGGGCTTGCTCTTCCGCTTCACGCTGCGCCTGCTCTTCCGCGGCCAGGCGTTCAGCCTCTTGCGGATCGCGTTTCACAAAGGTGCGCTTCTTGCGGACTTCGATTTGTACCGATTTACTTTTTCCACCGGTACCTGGAATATTCAGGGTACTGCGCGTCTTACGCTGCAGCGTCAGTTTATCGGGACCAGAAACCGCTTCGCGGTTCAGGTGCGCCAGTAAAGTCTGTTTTTCTTGTGCGGACACAGAGTCGTCAGCAGATTTCCGGATACCTGCATCAGCAAACTGCTGTACCAGGCGATCCACGGAAACCTGTCTCTCTGCGGCCAGCGCTTTTAGGGTTACATCTGTCATGCTGTTCCTTCCTGCTACAGTTTATTACGCTTCGTCGCCGAACCAGCAAATATTACGGGCAGCCATAATCAGCTCACCGGCTTTTTCGTCGGTCAACCCTTCGATATCAGCCAGATCATCAATGCCCTGGTCGGCGAGATCTTCCAGCGTACAAACACCACGAGCCGCCAGTTTGAAAGCCATATCGCGATCTAATCCTTCCAGATTCAGCAGATCGTCAGCCGGTTTGTTATCACCGAGGCTTGCTTCCTGGTCCTGCGCCAGAGTGGCCAGTGCGTTTTTAGCACGCTCGCGCAGTGCTTCAACGGTCGGCTCATCAAGGCCGTCAATTTCCAGCAGTTCTTTCATTGGCACATAGGCCAGTTCTTCGAGCGTGGAGAAACCTTCTTCTACCAGAACGGTCGCGAACTCTTCATCAATATCAAGATATTTAGTAAAGATCTCGATAGCGGCATGTGCTTCAGCCTGATGTTTAGCCTGCAAGTCATCAACGGTCATTACGTTGAGTTCCCAGCCGCTCAATTGCGAAGCCAGGCGGACGTTCTGACCATTACGTCCGATCGCCTGCGCCAGATTACCGGCTTCAACGGCGATATCCATGGTATGTTTATCTTCGTCCACCACGATAGACGCGACGTCTGCCGGTGCCATCGCATTAATGACGAACTGCGCCGGGTTATCATCCCACAGCACGATATCGATACGCTCACCGCCCAGTTCGGTAGAAACCGCCTGAACGCGCGCGCCGCGCATCCCCACGCAAGCGCCGACCGGATCGATACGTTTATCGTTGGTTTTCACTGCGATTTTCGCACGAGAACCCGGATCGCGAGCCGCCGCTTTAATTTCAATCACTTCTTCGCCGATTTCCGGCACTTCGATGCGGAACAGTTCGATCAGCATTTCCGGCTTGGAACGGGTGACGAACAGCTGCGCGCCACGCGCTTCCGGGCGAACAGCATACAGCACGCCGCGAATACGGTCGCCAGGGCGGAAGTTTTCGCGCGGCAGCATATCTTCACGCAGAATCACCGCTTCAGCGTTACCGGCCATCCCTTCGGATTTAATTTCCAGAGAGATATTGTCGCGGTTCACTTTCTTCACCACGCCAGTGACGATTTCGCCTTCCTGGTCGCGGAACTGATCGACAACCATCGCCCGTTCAGCTTCACGGACCTTCTGTACGATAACCTGTTTCGCAGTCTGCGTGGTGATACGGTCAAAGGTGACAGATTCAATCTGATCTTCAACATAGTCGCCGACATTCAGGCTTTCATCTTCAAAACGCGCCGCTTCCAGCGTAATTTCCTTCGTCGGCATGGTCACTTCTTCAACGATCAACCAACGGCGGAAAGTATCAAAATCACCGCTTTTACGATCGATTTCTACACGAACATCGATCTCCTGCTCATATTTTTTCTTTGTTGCTGTCGCCAGCGCACTTTCCAGCGCTTCAAAAATTTTTTCGCGTGGCAGCGCTTTTTCGTTGGAGACGGCTTCAACAACAGCCAAAATTTCTTTGTTCATCGCGGGCTTTTCACCTCATCCAGACTGTTAAAAGTGGGGAACCAGGTTCGCCTTCTGGATATTACTCAGCGCGAACACTTCATCTTTGCCTTCGACTGTGACGGTAATCATTTCACCGTCCACCGCTTTGATAATGCCCTGCCACTTGCGACGGTTCTGTACCGCCATGCGAAGAACCAGCGCGACTTCTTCACCCTGGAAACGCGCATAGTGATCGGCAGTGAACATAGGACGGTCGAGACCCGGTGACGAGACTTCAAGGTTGTAAGCCACGGAGATAGGATCTTCAACGTCCAGCACCGCGCTTACCTGGTGGCTCACATCAGCACAATCATCAACATTGATGCCATCTTCACTATCAATATAGATGCGCAGTGTGGATGTGCGACCGCGAATAAATTCGATGCCGACCAGCTCGTAGCCTAAGGCTTCAACTGGCGCTGTAATCATCTCTGTTAATTTTTGCTCTAATGTGGACAAGCCCACCCCCAAGACATAAAAAAAGGGCCTAAAGCCCAGTTATTCTGTAGTCAGATAACAAAAAACCCCGATAAATCGGGGCTTTAGATAACTGAACCCTATAACCGCAACGGCGGTCTGGTGTACCTTCCGAAAGAATTTTTTTCAAATCCAGCTACGAAGGACATAATCTTCACAGTATATTTGAAAAAGAACTCTAAGGGAAAGTGGTTGCGGGGGCCGGATTTGAACCGACGACCTTCGGGTTATGAGCCCGACGAGCTACCAGGCTGCTCCACCCCGCGCCTGAAACGTGGCAAATTCTACTCGTTTTGGGTAAAAAATGCAAATACTGCTGGGATTTGGTACCGAGGACGGGACGTAAAATCTGCGCACAGTATAGTGACCAGGCATGAGTTATGTCAACCCTATTCCCAATATGCAGATGAATGAATATCACTCTTCGTTATACTCATCCCACCTCTCCGGCTTATACACGCATTTCACAACGTTATTTCAGTAAACCTTCACTAAATGCTTCCTGTCTCTGCTAAAAGATGATTAAATGAAAACTCATTTATTTTGCATAAAAATGCACTAAAGCAGAAACCGATCTCATTATCAGTCAATCAAGCAGGGTTCTATTCTATGACGACGATTCTTAAGCATCTTCCAGCAGGTCAACGTATTGGTATCGCTTTTTCCGGCGGTCTGGACACCAGCACCGCGCTGCTGTGGATGCGACAAAAAGGAGCTGTCCCATATGCCTATACTGCGAATCTGGGACAACCGGATGAGGATGACTATGACGCCATTCCTCGTCGCGCAATGGAGTATGGCGCAGAGAATGCTCGCCTGATTGATTGC
Organism: Salmonella sp. SAL04196; assembly: GCF_046550835.1. Classification (NCBI taxonomy): domain Bacteria; kingdom Pseudomonadati; phylum Pseudomonadota; class Gammaproteobacteria; order Enterobacterales; family Enterobacteriaceae; genus Salmonella; species Salmonella sp. SAL04196. Next base: position 1,361 of record NZ_JBGDXE010000002.1, on the reverse strand, counting down.
CGCAAGCAGTTGGTTGCAGAAGGGATCGCAGCGATTCAGTGCGGCGCTTTCCATAATACGACTGGCGGACTGACCTATTTCAATACCACGCCGCTGGGCCGTGCCGTGACCGGCACGATGCTGGTCGCCGCGATGAAAGAAGACGGCGTGAATATCTGGGGCGACGGCAGCACCTATAAAGGCAACGATATTGAACGTTTCTATCGTTACGGCTTGCTGACCAACGCCGAGCTGCAGATTTACAAACCGTGGCTGGATACCGACTTTATCGATGAGCTGGGTGGTCGCCATGAGATGTCTGAATTTATGATTGCCTGCGGTTTCGACTATAAGATGTCAGTCGAAAAAGCCTACTCCACCGACTCCAACATGCTCGGCGCCACGCATGAAGCGAAAGATCTGGAGTTTCTTAACTCCAGCGTCAAGATCGTCAACCCGATTATGGGCGTGAAGTTCTGGGACGAAAGCGTGAAGATCCCGGCAGAAGTTGTGACCGTCCGCTTCGAGCAGGGTCACCCTGTTGCCCTGAACGGTAAAACCTTCAGCGATGATGTTGAGATGATGCTGGAAGCGAACCGCATCGGTGGCCGTCACGGCCTGGGCATGAGCGACCAAATTGAAAACCGCATCATTGAAGCAAAAAGCCGCGGTATTTATGAAGCCCCCGGAATGGCGCTGCTGCACATCGCTTACGAGCGTCTGTTGACCGGTATTCACAACGAAGACACCATTGAACAGTATCATTCACATGGTCGTCAGCTGGGTAAACTGCTGTATCAGGGCCGCTGGTTCGACTCTCAGGCGCTGATGCTGCGTGACGGCCTGCAACGTTGGGTCGCCAGCCAGATTACCGGTGAGGTCACACTCGAGTTGCGTCGCGGCAACGACTACTCCATCCTGAACACGGTGTCTGACAACCTGACCTATAAGGCTGAGCGTCTGACCATGGAGAAAGGCGAGTCCGTGTTCTCACCGGACGATCGTATCGGTCAATTGACCATGCGTAATCTGGACATTACCGATACCCGCGAGAAACTGTTCGGCTACGCGAAAGCGGGTCTGTTAACCGCCTCTTCCGCGACCGGTCTGCCGCAGGTTGAGAATCTGGAAAACAAAGCGAAGTAAACATTTATCATTTTAAGGCCGCGAAAGCGGCCTTTTTTATGCGCGGAATATAAGGTGTCTGTTGGCCTGATAAACGTAGCGCCATCATGGGTTGTAATAATGTCGGATGGCGGCGTAAACGTCTTATCCGACCTACAGACAACCACAAATAACAAACGAAATAAATATCCTCCGGCATAGCCGGAGGTTTTTCTGATGCGCCTGTAAGGCTCTCTTACCAGCCGCGCCCTAACAGG
>NZ_JBGDXE010000001.1:805465-1879481 GCF_046550835.1 Salmonella sp. SAL04196 | reverse complement strand
AAAAAATCGGCTGATTCAATTAATGCTACAAATAGTACTATTTTTATTTTCCAGAAACTTTCAAAAAAAGTCCTTTTCGCTCAGGAGGAGCCTTGCCGTTCTGGCATTGAAATGGAGTGTGAGCTGATCGTTGAGCGTACCAGAGCCGGGTTGGAAGTGGTGCGTTCAAAAGGTCGTATTGGTGGCAGGCGTCCAAAGCTCAATCACCGATAGCGATGGAACTACCGCCCAGTGTGTTATTAGTATTCACGCCGAAGGAAGATGTCTGTGGCAGGGTTAACTTCCCGTTCATCTCATCGCCAGTTTTCTGGACTGCGCCCGCAGCCAGATTTATCGTTTCGCCTAAACCAACCTTTCAAATATTTTTCTGAATCAGGTGATATTTCGCCTCTTCTCCTGTTTTTACAACAGGAGAAGCACTCATGATTTACGGGTATGTTCGTGTATCAACAAATCATCAGGATACAGAGTTGCAACGTCTTGCACTTGAGTCAGCTGGCTGTGAGCGAATTTATGAAGAATATGCCAGTGGCAGAACAGCTAATCGCCCTGTGTTAAAGGAATTAATTACGGTGATGAAAAGTGGAGATGAGTTGATTGTCTGGAAGTTAGATCGGATAGGGAGAAATGTGCTGCATGCGCTATTGATGTTTCAAAATCTGCACGAAAAAGGTGTTAATTTTCGGAGTATTACAGATGGCGTAGACCTGAAAACAGCAAGTGGTCGCTATAATTTCCGTAATATTCTTTCTGCTGCGCAGTATGAATCTGATTTGAATAGCGAGCGAACTTTAGCTGGTTTGGCTATTGCCAGATCCAAAGGCCGGATTGGTGGGCGTAGACCGAAGTTTAGCGACGAGCAGTGGCAACAGATGGGAGCGCTCATAGCGGCAGGGAAATCACGGCGTTATGTTGCACGTATCTATAACGTTGGGCTATCAACCCTATATAAACGATTTCCTGTTACTGGCATTCAAACGAAATAATTTAAAAGCAATTTAAAGAGTTATTTGTCTAATGTTGGAAGCCGCAGCCACGTCGTATGCAAGAACGTGCTGCGGCTGGCTGGCGAACTTTCGATAGTGCGAGTATTGAATGATTTCCAACTGTTATCGATTTTGCGTATTTTTTGCATGAGAGGATTTTTACCTCCTCCCACCGATCCTCCATGGCTTTACGCCAGTGTCTCTGGTCTGCTATGTGCCAGGAGCAGCCATTGCTAAGTCCATCCTGTATTGTGCAGGTCAGCTCGTTTTTAAAGAGTCCGGCCATCATCTTACTGGTACAGACACCATATACTTTGTGACGGTCAGGCTACATATGCACAACTCAACTTATTCATCTATTTTTTGCTTTAGCATGTCAGTGTTGCTTTCTCGTCGGCGGGTGAGCGGTGACCTGACCTGTCGATAAAGGAACGTAGCACGTTTTATGCAACACCCGCATGCGGCAGAAAATTATTGCCGAACGTTTACCCCTGTCAACAAGCTTTACTTTCTGAGGCGCGCCAGCCCGCGAGGAAAACAATCTGAACATCAAACAATTAATGACACAAGAAATACGATTAAAGATTTTTTTGTGCATGCCGATAGTGCTTTTTTAAAAGGAGAAATCTATGTCTGTCACAATTCAGGGAAATACCTCAACCGTTATTTCAAACAACTCCGCCCCGGAAGGAACATCAGAAATAGCCAAAATCACAAGACAAATTCAGGTGCTGACTGAAAAGCTTGGGAAAATCTCATCGGAAGAGGGGATGACGACACAGCAGAAAAAAGAAATGGCTGCATTGGTACAGAAGCAAATTGAAAGCCTCATGGCTCAACTGGAGCAGTTGTTAAGGCAGCAGGCAGAGAAAAAGAATGAAGACGCGACAGTTCAGCCTGATAAAAAAGAAGAGAAAAAAGACGATACAAATACCGCTGGCACCATTGATATTTACGTCTAAGTGACAGCCGTATTGTGGCCCTCATCGGGCCACTTTTCGCCATCAGCCTTTTCTTTAAAGACATATTATCTTTGTATCATTTCTGATAGTTAACATTACAAGATATAAGTAATGGACGCACTCCCAATTAGTCTATTTAAATCGCCACGAGTTTAACTGACAACCCATGATCAATTATGAATTGCAACTATTTCTGTAGTCACTTTTGTGGGGACAGTCCACAAAACTGCCAACTTCCGCTTCTTGCTCATAACAGACATAAACTTCAGTTATGGCATAAAGGTATGCATGCTGGGTGGGGAAAGTATGAAGGAAAAGAAGACTGCTGCGCCGTTTGTCGTCACGTTTATCTTCATTGGCTATGCAAGTCGTAATACAAGGTGTGACAAAACTGAGACACATAAGGCCTCGCAATGGCTTGCAAGGCTTTACATGTTTTGATGTGGTGGGACGTGTGAGCGCAGTGTTGATGGGGTAATGCTTTGAATTAGAAGTGGATTCTTATAATTCGTAATGCGAAGGTCGTAGGTTCGACTCCTATTATCGGCACCATTTCAACGTCCCAAAACGTCCGTATTCATCCATAAATACCCTGATTTATAAAGACCTTACTGATTTTAAGTCCCTCGGCGTCCGTAACCATCCAGTAGAATCCGATACAGAATGTGTATAGGATTGTGTATATGTTCCTGTTCGGTCCTGGATTCCTATACACATGCCTTTAAACGATATGCAGATTCGCCGCGCTAAGCCTGAAGCTAAAGCCTATACACTTGGAGATGGGCTAGGGTTGTCATTGCTTATAGAACCTAATGGAAGCAAGAGTTGGCGGTTCCGCTATCGCTATGCCGGCAAACCCAAAATGATCTCGCTTGGTGTTTACCCAACGATCACCCTTGCCGATGCTCGTTCCCGTCGTGATGAAGCTCGAAAACTTGTGGCAGAAGGAAAGAACCCTAGTGAGGTTCGAAAAGAGCAAAAGCTAGCTATGCAAACAGAGTCAGAGAACGCCTTCGAAAAGATAGCCAGAGAGTGGCATCAACTTAAATCTGCTAAATGGTCGGCGGGATATGCATCAGACATCATGGAAGCGTTTAAGAACGACATTTTTCCTTATGTCGGAACAAGGCCTGTGGGAGAGATTAAACCGCTAGAGCTGCTGAACGTTCTGCGTAAAATTGAGAAACGTGGTGCGTTGGAGAAAATGCGCAAAGTGCGGCAGCGTTGCTCCGAAGTGTTTCGCTACGCAATTGCAACGGGTAGGGCGGAGTACAATCCTGCGGCTGATCTCTCCAGCGCTCTCGAAGTACACCAATCCAATCATTTCCCATTCCTAAAAGCTGATGAGATACCTGATTTTCTACGTGCCTTAGAGGGTTACTCCGGGAGTAAGCTTGTCCAGATAGCCACGAAATTACTGATGATTACGGGTGTGAGAACCATCGAATTACGCGCGGCATTATGGCAAGAATTTGATCTGGATAACGCTATTTGGGAAATTCCTGCTGAAAGGATGAAAATGCGTAGGCCACATCTTGTGCCCTTATCATCTCAAGCGGTAGATTTACTCAATGAACTCAAGATCATGACAGGGAACTATCGTTATGTTTTTCCAGGGCGGAACGATCCGAATAGGCCAATGAGCGAAGCGAGTATAAATCAAGCCATTAAGCGTATTGGGTATGGAGGAAAAGTCACTGGACATGGTTTTCGTCATACCCTTTCTACAATCCTGCATGAGCAAGGTTTTGAGAGTGCTTGGATTGAAATCCAGTTGGCTCATGTAGATAAAAATTCTATTAGGGGGACTTATAACCATGCTCAATATTTTAGTGGAAGGAAGTCTATGATGGACTGGTACAGTAATTTGATATTTGAAAGACTAAAAAGGAGTTAATTTGTGTCTCAACCACTTTCGGAAATATTGACATGGGATGATGAACAATGGGAGGTATTTGTCCATGATTGGCTTATTGTCTGTAAATCAGATGATTACCCGTGGAGCGAACGTTTGGGAGGAGCTGGAGATAAAGGTAGAGACGTTGTTGGATATAAATCGGATCCTAACGTAGAAGGTTATTCTTGGGATAATTATCAATGCAAACTGTACAAAAAAAGTTTAGGGTTCTCTGATGTTGTAGTTGAGTTTGGAAAACTTATCTATTTTACTCTGAATGGTGATTATCCCATCCCTCAGAAGTACTTTTTTGTGGCACCCTATGATTTATCTACTACATTTTCTAATTTATTGAAAAATAAAAACGAGCTTAAAAAAGCAGTCCTTGATTCATGGGATTCAGCAATTTCAAAAAAAATAACTAAAAAGATTGATATTCCATTAGATGATGAAATAAAAAAATATATTGAGGATTTTGATTTTAGTATTTTTTACTCTCTACCCTTATCATTGATTTTAAATGATATTGCAAATACACACCTTTATTTTAAGTACTTTAACGAGCTGTATGTCGTGAGAATCCCTCCAAATGAAATTCCAACATACAATTCAAAAAAAGAGTCTGTATATGTTAATGCACTGCTTCAAGCCTATTCAGAGCATGGAAATAAAACTTATAGTTCTTTCTTAGAGCTTGATGATCCATACAGACGACACTTTAATAATAGTAGAAATGATTTTTATTTTGCATCTTCGCTTGAGGTTTTTGTCCGCGAAGTATTTAAAGATGATGTATTCAAAGCATTGAAATGTTACATTTCATCTTCAATTGAACCCGTCTTTTATGAAGACCATAATTATGCATTTATTAGGTGTAATGCAGTCTTGAAGCAGGCTGTTCTGACACCAATTGCACATTCAGTACTATCAAAAATATGTGAAGCAAATGATAAAAAAGGAATATGCCATCATTTGGTTAATGATGGTGAAGTAATTTGGACGGTGAGATAATGGTTAGAATTTATAATTCAAGTTTAGAAGTGGCATGTCGAATAGCGAAAGTGCTCGTCGCTATTTATCCTTCTTCATTAAGCCTTGAACGGCTTATTTGTTTTGATTTTATTTTAGTAAATCTTAAGGATTTTTTACCTGAAGAGATTAGTCTTCATCCTCCAATACCCCGTAGAGATGCTCAGTTAGCCCTAAAACGAGAGATTGTTTTAGAATCATTGGCTTTGTTGCAAGGCTATGAACTAGCCTCAAAAATTTATACACATCGTGGTTTTGTATATAAAGCTTCTGAAAAAACATATGCATTTACAAATTCTCTACATAATGAATATGTTGCGCAGATGGAGCATAATATAAATTTGGTGGTTAAGTTATATAGTGATATTCCTGATGAGCAGTTGCAATCAATTATAAAAAATAAAATTGGCAAATATGATATGGAATTTAATTATGAATGACAATTTTTTTACGTTCAGAAAAATAAAGGTAACCGGATTCAATAAATTAGATGCTATAATTGAATTTGGTTCTAAATTGACTATTTTATATGGTGGTTCTGACTCTGGAAAAACATACATATATTATTTGATTCGATATTTATTAGGGAGTGAAAAACTAAAAAATAAAGATATCGATCATGCTCAAGGTTATGATTTAGCCTATCTGGAATTTAATTTTCAAGGTAGGGTAATGACAATTGAGAGGTCTCTTCAGGATAGCGCCCATTACAGATTATATGATTCGAGCATTGAAAATGTTAGTGAAGCTAATCTGTTGATGGTTTTTTCCAAAAGTGCTTCGTCTAAAAAGAGTTTTTCATCATACTTTTATGGTAGGTTGAATTTCAAAGAGGCTAAAGTAAGAACAAACTTAAGTAATACTCTTCATAAATTTAATCTTAATAATGTTTTTGAATTTTTTTGTATTGATGAATTAAGAGTGTTAACTGAGAAGTCGTTAATTCTTTCTGATATTCCTAGCGAGGAGACAAAAAGAAAGTCTGAATTTAAATTCCTTTTAACTCAGAGAGATGATACTAACTCCTTAGCAGAAAAACCAAATAAAAAAGCAAGATATTTTTTAAAAAATCAAATTGCAAATATTTATGAGGAATTGAAAGCGCAATTAATTTATCCTGAATATGATCAAGTCATTGTTTCAAGAGAACTTGAGAAAGTAGAGCAAGATATTGAATCATCGAAAGATATATTGAAAGGTATTGTTGATGCACTTGATGATAAGAAGCAATTATTAAAAGAGTTAAGTGATGAATTATATTCAATCAGTGACAGGGAAAAATACTTATCATTACTCATTGAAAGATTTAGTCTTCTTAAAGACCAATACTTTATAGATCTACAAAGAATAGATGTTGTATCACAGGCGAATTTCTATTTAAATAATTTTGCAGATATTTATTGTGAGTTCTGTAATACACCGCAAAAAAAAGAAAATGAAATATCATATGATGATTATTTTTTGTCGTGTAATGCAGAAAAATTGAAAATCAAAAGCCAGCTGAAAGGATTAATTGAATCAATCGAATCTAATGTTCGCGAACATGAATTAATTATGTTAAGAAAAAATGATGTTAATGAAATTTATCAAGCAGAAAAAAGTGATTTTAAGACGTTAGAAGATAAAAAATATAAAACAATACATTCATCTCTTGAATCACTTTATGAATATAAAGACAATCTTTTAATGGATCACACAAAACATAGCATTCTATCCTCATTACAAGATAAAGAAGATGATGTTGACGAACTTAAATACTCCGCCGAGGACTTTGACTCCTTAACAGTAGCTGATTTGTATGATATAGAAATAGCGATGCAAGACTTTTTGAATGATATAAATTTTGATAATTCTAAAGATAACAAAGTGCGATTTGACGAAGATACATATGACTTTAATATCAATGGGAAACGCCGAGGAATGTTTGGTAAAGGTACCCGTGCAGTAATGCATGCTATATTTACCATTTGCTTTGCGGAATTTTTATCAAGAAAAGGGAATCCATTCATTGGATTTGTTGTGCTTGATAGTCCATTAGTGACGCACTTTGATAAAGATAGAGGGGTTTCTCTATCGGATGTTAATAGCGTCAGTCTCAGTGATTCATTTTATCACGCATTAATCAAAAGGGACTATAATTTCCAGATTGTAATTCTTGAGAATAAAGGTCCGACGTTCCAAATAAAAATTAATGATGCAAATAAAATCCATAACTTAAATAAGAATGGAAGCTCTGGTTTTTATCCTGTTTAATACATTAAAAATATAACTGCTAATTGGGGTGCTCGAAATTATATTTCGTTTCGAGTGCTCAGTTCATTTCTAAATAATTTGCAAAATTATTTTGGGTACTTTCGCCTCTACACTTCCTTCGGGTGGTTCCACAATAATGGATCTCACCGGCGTTTGATATTTTATAATCTAACCCCTTAGCGCGCGCAGCCCCCCACGCCTGCCCGCTTCGCTTAACAGACTGGTTTTCATGCATTCCGCAAATTTTCGGATCTGATGGAGTCGGGGCCGCTTAAAGCCTGTCCGGTTCTCTCACTGCTCGGAATGACGGTCATGGATGAACTTTGTTCCCGTCACCTCAACAAACCAGCGCTGCACTAAGGAGGGCCGCACAATGTCAGGAATGAAAGTTAGCCAGGCTGAGAAAGCAGCTCGGGGTCACTGGTCAAGAATTTTACCTGCGCTGGGCGTAAATGTACTGAAAAATCGGCACCAGCCCTGCCCGGTCTGTGCCGGGAAAGACCGCTTTCGATTTGATGACCAGGAAGGGCGGGGAACGTGGTTCTGTAACCAGTGCGGGGCAGGTGATGGCCTGGCGCTTGTAAGTAAAGTACTGGATGTAGGCATTAGTGAAGCGGCAGACAGAATAAACGGCATTACCGGAAACCTGCTGCCAGTATCTCAGGGAATGCTTGAATCTGGTACTCCTGAAAAAGAGGACGGGAGAAAAGCTGCAGCAGTGCTGGCTGCCCGTTTGTTTGATAAGTCCCGCCAGACCACTGGCAATGCCTATCTGACGAGTAAAGGGTTTCCTGCACTGCCTTGCCGGGAATTAACCGCCATGCATAAAGTCGGTGGTGTGGCATTTCGCGCGGGAGATCTTGTCGTTCCATTGTATGCAGATGGAGAGCTGGTAAATCTGCAGTTAATCAACGCTAATGGGGGCAAATGCTTCCTTAAAGGCGGTCAGGTTAAGAATGCCTTTTACCTGGTTGAAGGTACTGCCAAAGCAGCCAAACGGCTCTGGATAGCGGAAGGATATGCCACCGCACTTACTATCAACTATCTGACTGGCGATGCTGTCATGGTGGCCTTTTCGTCCGTCAATTTCCTTTCCCTGGCGAGCATTGCCTGCAGTGAGTACCCAACGCACCAGATAATTATTGCTGCTGACCGCGATCTCAACGGTGCGGGGCAAACAAGGGGCGCAGCTGTTACCGGGGCCTGCAATTGCACAATGGCGCTCCCGCCTGTGTTTGGTGACTGGAACGATGCATTCACGCAAAACGGCGAAGAAGCCACCCGGCATGCAATTCATGAAGTAATAAAACCAGCTGTTGCCAGCCCCTTCGACACAATGAGCGAAGCTGAATTTACCGCGTTGAGCGTCAGCGAAAAAGCGCAGAGGGTAGTGGATCACTATAAAAATTCACTGGCAGTAGACCCGAACGGGCAACTCCTTTCACGCTATGAGGCGGGGGCCTGGAAAGTTATCTATTACGCCGATTTTGCCCGTGATGTCGCTGCGCTGTTTCAGCGCCTCGACGCACCTTTTTCATCCGCGAAAATTGCGTCTCTCGTGGAAACCCTCAAACTGATCGTTCCGCAACAGCAGAATCCGGCGCGGCAACTTATCGGATTTCGCAACGGTGTGCTCGATACCCGGACAGGATTGTTCAGCCCGCACGATAAGAAGCACTGGTTACGTACGCTGTGCGAGGTGGATTACACGCAGCCCGTTGACGGTGAGTCACTGGAAACCCATGCCCCGGCATTCTGGCGCTGGCTGGATCGTGCCGCAGGTTTTAATCCTGAAAAACGGGACATTATTCTGGCTGCATTGTTTATGGTGCTGGCTAACCGTTATGACTGGCAGCTGTTTCTGGAGGTCACTGGCCCTGGCGGAAGTGGAAAGAGTATTCTTGCTGAAATAGCAACCATGCTGGCGGGTGAAGATAACGCGACCTCGGCAACCATTGAAATGCTTGAGTCGCCAAGAGAACGAGCTGCGTTAATAGGTTTTTCACTGATTCGACTTCCCGACCAGGAAAAGTGGAGCGGTGACGGGGCCGGACTAAAAGCCATCACTGGCGGCGATGCGGTATCCGTTGATCCCAAATATCAGAACGCCTATTCAACCCACATCCCGGCGGTCATCCTGGCTGTGAACAATAATCCGATGCGCTTCACTGATCGTAGTGGTGGAGTTTCACGCCGAAGGGTGATCCTGCATTTCCCCGACCAGATAGCCCCGGAGGAACGCGATACCCAGCTCAAAGAGAAAATTGCCAGTGAGCTAGCGGTGATTGTTCGCCAGCTTATGCAGCGTTTCAGCGACCCAATGAGTGCCAGGACATTGCTTCAGTCACAGCAGAACTCCGATGAAGCGCTCACCATCAAACGTGATGCTGATTCAGCTTTTGATTTTTGCGGCTACCTTGAGGTCCTACCTGACACCACGGGCATGTTTATGGGGAACGCTAATATTGTTCCACGTCAGCCTCGAACTTACCTCTACCATGCCTATCTGGTCTACATGGAGGCTAACGGCTATAAAAATACGCTCAGTCTGACCATGTTTGGCAAGGGGCTACCGTTAATGCTCAAGGAATATGGGCTGCAGTATGAGAAACGACGGACCAATCAAGGAATGCAGACTAATCTGGCCCTAAGAGAGGAAAGCAATGCTGACTGGTTGCCAAAATGCGATGAGTTTGCAGCGAAATAACTGACCTAAGACCGGCTGTGCCGGTCTTAAATCCGCTACAGGAAATTATCTCAAAATATATATCGATAAAATTTAAAAGTTATATGCTAAGGCGTCAGCGGAAAATGCATCTAACTCATTGTTAGATGATGTTTATTTTTGAATTGATTTAAACATCCCATCGAGTTGTAATTTATTTATGTCGGTTTTTTTTATGGCTTTAATTAAGTTTTCAATAACTTCCAAAGAAAAAATTACATCTTTCTTTTCAATTCTAACCCCCCCGTGGTGGCTGCAAGCATTAAGGATGTCCTTTGTAATTTCAACATTATTTTTCATTAATGGTTCATAGTCCAGAGCCTCAATAACAGAAACTAAACTACCTAGCATTTGCTCTTGGTATTGAACGTTGTTTAAATGCATTATACGAATATTAACAAGCATGAGAATATATTCTAAATATCTCCTGGCAGTATTTCCTTTCTCTTGTAAAGAATCACGATCATATTCCTCAATACTCATGACTTCATTATGTAAAGAGGCTATTTTGTGCTCTGCTAATGAAATATTTATCGCATCCATGAGGTTTCGTGAGAAGCCTGTAGATGTAACATGACCATTTGCGGGCCTTGTTAAAATACATGTAGTATAGCAATTTATATTTGGGGTCTGGATTGTCTCATTTACTCTTTTAACCGTTCTATAAACGTCTACCATATAAGAACCTGAGTTTTCAAATGAACATGAAGAGCATTTTGTATTATATATTCTATTTAGAGATAACTGATTGTGATAGTATCCCTTTAAGAAAGCATATATAGTGTCATTAAACTCGACAAACACAACGGACTCAATATATATATGGAATTTATCATTGGGGTGCCACTCTAATTCAAGTCTTCTTGTAGAGTCATCAAAGGAAAAGTTTGAAATAAAGTCCCAGTTACCTAAATCTATAAAATCAACGATATTTCTACCTGCACCATGGATATTTTTATTTATTAAAGTTGTGATTGAGTTTTTTATAATGTCCCAATCATGAATTTCATGATCGAATTTATTATTGATGGTTTCTTTTATTTGATTGGAAAAGTTTGAATAACTAGTCACTTGTTAGCCTCAAAATTAATAATGAGTATTAAAATTTAATTGATATTGTCTATAAAATGTAGCGATGCAATTTTATTGCAACGAAATGATTTTTACAACATACCATTATCGCTAAACAAAATCGCACCCATCAAATCAACTTACGTTACAATCACTACAAAGCGATTGCATTTAAATTCAAAACAGTCTTCTGTTGGGCGCATTTTTTGTTGTACTGGACTAAAGAGAAAAAATGGGGTAAGGAACAAATACCTTCCGTGCTCAAAAATTAGGTTTTTATGCACTTATTAATCAGTCAAGGTGAACAGTAAAGTGTTCACTTCTTATCAATCGTTAATTTCATATCTTTTTGAATATTAATGAAAAAAAATACAATGAGTAGTATGAACAGTTTTCCCCCAAAAAAAGTTTTTTCTGCCTTGAGAATACGCGGAAAGCGAACGCCTTCACCAATGTGTATAGGGGTGTGTGTAGTTTAAATCTTCTATTTTAATTTATGTATTAAAATCATTGTGTTGGGGGCGATTATTGGTTCCTATTATCGCACCATCTCAATCAAGTAGTTACAAACTTTTCTTTCATAACAATCTTCTCATTTTCTTTCTCGCGTACTTGTTTTGCATGGTATAGATGTCTATGAGGACGTCAGTCCGGAAAGCATTCGTTCTGCATGGTATGCCTTTCGTTATTCTCAGGGGCTGCTAAGCCTGTGACAACGGGTATCGAAAATAATTTTCGCGGTTATATGATGCGTAATAATAATACGTTCTACACATTAATTGAATCAGATAATGAAAACGTATGGGATATGTCTGTTGAGGAGAAGGGAACTCAACAGAACAAAGATGCCGTGCAAAAAGAAAAATATCAGCTTAATGCTATTTTTGACAATGGTACATGCTGAATTCTGGCTTGTCTCAGGGATACGACCGTATCCCTGAATATTTCCCATCAAAACTCAGAAATAAAATCACTCTTACTAATATATTTTTCCAGTATGGCGGTATATTGTCGCCAGTTCCCTGAGTCATTGATTACTGCATAATTTATCGATGCTCCCGGCGTTGGCGAGCGTGTTAGCGGCACATCAAGTGCTGTTTTCGGCGCAACCATGATATCGCCGATACTTTTCTTGTCATCCGTCGTTAGCGTTAAACTCATATACCACGAGGTGGGGTTAACTATCCGTATAGTATTCTCTTTAGCAATAAAACGTAATTTTTTCTCCTCCGCTTCCGTTGGCGCTTTTAGCCCGGTCGGGCGAATTAAAATTTTTAGCCGCAAACGAAGCGGTAATACCAGTTTTCGCGGGTTGTTTTTAATGTCATGGGGGAGTGGCGGTATCTGATAAATGTTTAGCCAGAAGAGACTCTCCCGGTCCGTTGCAAGCTGCTGGCGGGAACTCAGGAGCAGGCGAAGCGTTCTCAGTTCCCCTGGCTGCATTTTAAATACCGGCGGCAGCGCCACCAGCGGCGTTTTGCTATTATCCGGAGAGGCGTCAATGTTTCCGGCGTCGGTCCATACCTGTAACAGCATCGGCGTTGTATTATCGTTGGATAGTGTCAACGATTGAGCGATATCATCTGAAGCAAAAATAATTCGGGTTCTGTCAATATTAACGGCGGCTTGTGCCGGGCCATACCATCCCGTCAACCCAAGTAGCGTTAATATGACTTTACTGAAAACTAACCACTGCCTGTAATTGCGCATTCACGCTTCCTGCCGTTACTGTTTGTCCGCCGATCGCCTCAAGCGAGGCAGTAAAATCACCGCTGTAGGTTTCTACTGAACCGGATGATACTCGTGTGGTTAAATCTTTATAGCCATACCAGCCTCGGGCGTTGCCAGTGCCTGTCTTGATCCGATCGGGTAACAGGTTAATCGGCGTACCGGCATCGTTATAGATGCGGATACCCACTCCGGAAGCTACGCCAGGTTCGCCATAATGGGTGTCCAGTAGCCACGACAGACCGCCTGCGGATGTGGTTAGCCCCAGGCGACGCGCCGCCGCCACGGCGGTGGGTTGATTAACGACAAACCCCATTGCGACATTAGCGGCGCTGGTGGACGGGAGGGCACTGGACACGGCACCGGACTCACATTCCAGGCTGACGTGGAAAGGCGCCTGGCTATTGCCTCCGGCGGCTAATATGCCGACGGCGACAGGGGGAATTTTCACGATCGCAGGATAATCTGTGATTTTACATAACGCGCCGCGAACATAGGTGACGCTATTATATGTACTCCATGCCCCGGGCCAATAGCCGGGCCAGCCATAATAATCGCTGGCATGATCCAGTCCCGCTTGGATCCGCTCGGTAATCAAGCCTGGGCCTTTAAAGGCGATATAACCCCGAGGCTGCGTCCAGGTATCTCGGTCCATTGGATTCTGGTAGGCAAAATATTTTCTTGAGTCAATTTTAAACATCTCATATAACACGTTGCTAAACGCGCTGGCAGGAATATAAATATATTTGTCATCCTGAAACCAACTGTCTGCGGTAAGTTGGCGTTCTTTCCAGAAACGGCTGTAATATTCGCCGGTACTGAGGTTTGTCATACGGACAGCAACATTACGCTCCACATCATAATAGGCGCCTTCTACTTCGGGAGTAAAAAATGCCCCCGCAAAAGCGCTATCGCCATTTGTCGAATACATCTCATAGAGCTTCCCGGCATCGGCGGTATCGCAGCGGTAAAGTACCTGTTTACTGGAATAGGGCGTGCCGGTGGCGGCCGTCAGGAAGTTACCGATCCCACTGGCCAATAATGTGCCGGAGGGTTGAAATGTTTCACTATTACTGATGCTAATCACCGTTGGCAAACCGATATTACCGGTATTCGTGTCAGTTGCGCCGATCCAGTTTTGCGCCGTGTAGCCCGCTTTTATCGCCGCGTCAGAGAGCGCGCTCTTATCGGTGACTTTGATACATGACGACCATGTTCCGGCGCTGACGAACAGGCTGGTGATAAACAATAGCGTTCGGAAACTAAAAAGCATTGTGCTATTCCTTCTCGCAGATTTTGTTCAGATAGAGAAACGGTTCTTTGGTGTGAAGATCGAGTTGGTAGGCAACCCGGCAACGCTGGTTTGCCCCTGTTCCCCAGCGCACCAGTAGAGAACCCGACGGATGGGCGATACGGGCATAAATCTGCCCACTCTGGCCGACCATGCCGATGTTTGTGCCTTCACCGTTGAAAACATCAGCGCCCATTGGCGGTATGCCGCCATCCGGCATCTTCACGGAGATCAGCACTGCTTTGCCGCTGATAGTGGCGAAATTGACACGCGCGATGGCGCCAGCATAGGGCACAATCTGCTGACTTCCTCCCGTCAGTTCGGCATCGCTGCGCATCTTACGGGTATCGAGCGTAACGTTATTGACGCGGTAAGGAGATAACGAAGGCAGAATGGCGTAACCAAAGCGATCAACCACAGCGCCCTGGCCATTTTGTACGATCGCGCCCTGCGCGCCATCGGCATGAATAAGCGCAAAGGTATCGCTGGTATAGGGGCCAGCCGTCAGACCGCCAGGGTGAAGTACCAGGGTGCCGGACGCGCCCAGCCCTTCCTGACGATAGTTATCACCCTGGTCATAGTTGGCGCGAAGTGCGCCAAACCGGGTGTTTTGTTGTAGATTACCGCCAAACGTCGTTGGCGCGCTGCTATCGCTATTGCTATTGCTATTGCGATAACGCTCGTAGCCGCCATAAACCGACCATGACAGGTCGCTGTTTTCACCGCTACTGCCGGTCATGGATACGGTTGAGGAACGGCTTTGACTGGACTGGTTATAATTCATGGCGACAGACGTTCTGTTTTCGCCCCAATCCAGCGGTATAGAGACATTAAACGACATTGTGGTTTCGGTATATTTTTGTCGGCTACTCACGTCCAGTGGTTCGTTAACGCCGTGATAAAAGCGATCGTAATCCCAGGTGGTGCGCTGTCGTGCGATATTCACCCCGTAGCTTATATTCCGCCACTGGTTGCTATACCCCATTTGTAGCTGTGTTATACGCGATTGGTTATTGTAGTAGTCTGCGGTGCTGGCGCTGAGGTTAAGCGTGCCAAGCCGTCCTAACGGCTGGCTTACCGTTGCGGACAGGCGATTGCGCTGATGCAGCGTGTCGGAGTAGTAATCAATCCCCGTTTTTGCTTCCCGGCGTACGCCGAGCACGTCCTGAAGATCGCGAAAGCCGTTGGTTGAATAACGATAAGCCGCCAGTACCAGGTTAGTGCCGGTGGTAAACGTTTTGCTGTAACTGAGTTCCGCGCGCCAGCCTTGCTGGCGATCATTATGCTCTGCGCGCGCATTCGACCAGGTGGCGTTAAGGCCGAACGCGCCCATACCGGTGGCCCAGACACCGCCCGCCAGCCATGCCTGGTAACGCTGCGCAATTCGTGAACCGAGGTTGAGGGTAATGGTGTTATTAACGCCGTGCTGGAACGTTCCCTCAAAGAAACGATTTTCAATATCGTAGTACTGACGAACCCTGCCGAAGGCCAGCGAATAGTGCCAGTTACCGGGGCGAACCGAATCCGGCACGGAAGAATAAGGCACGGTGAAACGTGAGGTTTTACCGCTGGCCTCGATAACCTCTACCTCCAGATCGCCTTGATAACGGGTGTTGTACAGATCGTCAATATAAAATGGGCCCGGCGGAACGTTGGTTTCATAAATCACTTTCCCCAGTTGTTTTACTACCACGTGCGCGCTACTGGCCGCTACGCCCCGAACTTCCGGCGCATAACCGCGTTTGCCCTGCGGGCGCATCCGCTCGTCGGTGACAAGCTTAGCCCCGTTAAAGGACAGACTGCCGAATAAGCTGGAGTCCGTATAGCTATCGCCCAGCGACAGGATACTGTTAATAGACGCGACAGGTCTTTGCACCCAGGTTCGAACGCTGTTATAGCGCCAGGCGCTTCCGCTCTGGTTGCTATTGGCATAGCGTAGATTACTTTGATGACGGACCTGCCAAAGTCCGAGGTTAACGCCCATGTTTAAACCGCTCCATAAGTATTGGTAGCGATAATGGCTGTCGGTATTTTCGGTGCGGGTCCAGTTTGTGTTATGGCGTAAAAACAGCGCCAGCGCGCCGCTATCCCACTCTGAAGGGGAGATATAACCACGCGGTTTGTGCGTAAGTTCGATCATTGGAATCGTCAGCAACAGGCGAAGCGTGGCGCTATCAAATTGCCAGCCGGCATGAGGTACCCACTCCCTGAGCGGGCGACACTCGGTCGCAGCGTCGGTCGCGGGGAGTGATTTTATCTGTGCCGCTTTCATCACCGATAAGGGCAAGCAGGGTTCCGTCTGTTGACCCTCTTTTACAGCATTAAATCGAATATTAGTGCTCGCTGTTACCAGCGTGCCATTAACGTAAACGTCGGCAAGATAGTCTCCGGAAGGCGTTTGCTGTTCATTAAAACGGGCAATATTTTGTCCGTAAGTGGCCCCCTGAAGTAGCGCAGGATCAAAATAATACTCTTCACCCTGCGCGGAGCCTGAGCAAACTATGGCGATCAATAGCGCAAGGCTTTTGCGGTTCAAATTAATGGTGGGGGACATCGTAGCTCTCGCTTATCCTTGCGCCCAGGTCGTTAACCAAAGTAACGGTGACTGTACCGGAGAAGGATTTGAGTGACCGTTTGCCCGGCAGCCACCAGGTTTGACTGGAGAAAGGGGCAATCATGTCAGCATCCAGGTTATACGAAGCGCCGTTCACTTTTACATTCAGGTTACTTAAAGAGGCAAACCAGGGCTGCGGATTAACAATAACAATACCGCTTTTTCCGGAACCCTTATTTACCGTTTTAATCTGTAGTTTTTTCGCCAGACTATCAGGTTTACCTAGCCCGTCAGGACGATAGAAAAGTTTTATTCTTGAGCGCAGCATCACCAACATTTTATTTTGCCCGCTGTCGCTGCCAATATTCGTTGGTGGTACCTGTAATACGTTAAACCAGAATACTGACTCACGATCCTGCGGCAATTTTTTCGTGTTGTTATAAATTACGCGTACCACCTGGCCTGCTTTGGGTTGAATACGAAATACCGGCGGCGTGGCAATGAACGGCATCGCGCTGCTATTTTCCGGGCTGGTATTCATATCGCCATCGTCAAACCAGGTTTGTACGATATAAGGTATTGCGTCATTATTTTTTAGCTGCACATCTACGGAGGAGGCTGTTGATGGGTAAATTATTCGGCTACCCAAAATAGTAACGCTCGCCCACGATGCTGTGGCGGGTAGGGCCAGGAATAGAAAAACTATTAAGTAATATAATGCGGAATGTCGGGTATCCATTTTCATCTCAACAACTCCCTGGCAATTGAAAATGGTCTGGCGTTTCAACGCCAGACCGTAGCGACGATTATTTATACGAAACGGCGTATTGTAGGGTGGCAGCGACTGTCCCTGCCTCTGCTTTCCCGGTAGAGTAATACCGCGCGGTATAAGTCGCGCTCGCTTCAGAAGCATTTGGTTCCAGCTGTAGGTCGCCGTCGCCAGTAAAGCCGCCGGTCAGATTGATTGGCTCCCCTGAAGTGTCGAGTAATTGGACTTCAACATTTTTCGCGCTGCCAGTATTACCCAGGTTACCGTTACTGGTGACCTGATTACCGACAAAGACGGTGGAAATTTTTGTTGTTTTGTCCTTAGAGCCGGTACACCCGGACAGCCCAATATCAAACGTTATTGGCCCCGCAGTTTTCCCTTGTTCTGATAAATCTTTAGTACTTACTGTTGGCAATAACACGACGGGTTTAGCCTGATTACCATTAATCACGACAGAGCATGTTTCATCAGAGACTTCCCCTTGAAAGGTGATGGTGTTATCAGAAACAGCCATCGCGCTGCTGGAGACAAGAAGTGAGCCTGTGATCATTGCTAAATACTTTTTCATAGACATATGATAATGTTCCTGTATTAATCTTTACTTTTTCAGGACGAGTGCAATTCGCCCGAATGTTTCGTGCTTATGGAGGAGTGGTAAAAATAACGATCATTAACTCTATTTTTGGATGTGAGCTATACCCTCCTGACTATTGATAATGCGATATAAAACAAACAGACTTATTTCTCTTATCATGAAATAGAGCGATAAGCGCTTTCGTCCATACATCTCATTAGTACAACTGATAGTGTTATCATTTGATTGAGTGTAATCCGATAACAATTCTCTCCGCGTCTGAATAGATAGACTATGTTGCAATACAAACCTGCACATTTTTGCTATGTAAAATCCGCATCAGTTAAACCTCCCGATGGATAATGCGATGGTGAGATTAAGGTAAATTTTCTGAAATGTGCTTCTGAAACAGTATAATTAGTCTTACTTTTTTCTTACTTTTGGCCTTTCAGAAGTTTCCTGAGTTTGCGTTAAGGTAAAGAAAGGTGTTCAGATTTACCTATAACTGTTTGATTTGTAATGTGCGGCTAATACTTGTGTCAATTATTGTTTACTATAAGTGAGACTTATAAGTTAAACTCAGGTTAATTAGGGGGCTGAATTCTTTTTTGAGCATGATAATATGTCGTCTGAATGATGGATGCAGTTACCTTTAGGATTGTCATGAATGAAAGCATATTTTTACTTGATAAGCGTGTTGTATTTGATAGTACGAAGATGACCTTATCGCATGGTAATGAGATAATCAGAATATCAGAAGCTGAGACCCATTTGCTTCTTGCTTTTTGGCATGGTCTTTACAAAAAAGAAGATATTATTCATTTTGTTTGGGAAAATCGTGGAGGCTGCGTCTCAGAATCAAGTTACTATAAACTCATTAATCAAATGAGAAATGATTTTAGTAGCATCGGTCTACAGCCATCTGATATCGTAACTCGCCCTCGGGTGGGGGTGTCGCTGTCTGTTGCCATTGAACCTATAAAAAAAATCACCTCCCTAAAGGTGAGTGATGAAAACGTTAAGGGCACCCCGACTCGGGAGAAAATATTTTACAAAATTAAACGTCACAGCGTATTTGTGGTATTAACAGGAGCCATTCTTCTGGCATTGCTCTATGGTGTATTTACTATATATAAAGCGCCTGTTCGTAACAGCTCTGATAGTTTTTTTACATATCTTGGCGAATATAACGATTATGCAATCTATAAAACAAAAGAGGATAAGGTCACATTAAGTGAAGTAGTTTTTGCTTTTAACTCTCTAAAAATTAAAATTTACCGGCAAAATGGACGCCATCTTTATTATATCAGGGAGCCTAACATGAATATTTTTCTGCAATGCTTAAATCCTGTTGAAATGGCGGTGCCAAAATGTATTACAGTAAAAGAACGTTACTGATTATATTTGTAATATTTATCGCCATTGTCGCAATCGGATCGGTAATAGCGCTTGAGTGGGTAAATCGTGACTCTTATAGAACCAATAATCTTATATGCACGACAAAATCAGAAGCGTATATTGCGCCACGAAAATTGTACATGGATGGTGGACTTGTGCTGGATCTTAAATCCGGCAGGATTACCCTACACTACGATGTTACTACCGATACGAAAGAAAAACGGCTTTTTTTTCGTGACATCTGCATCAGCAAACTGCGCAGAACGGGTATGAAAACATTTACTTTTAAAGTCAATTCAGTTAAGACTTTTGAGTCTGATACTGCTGGCGATTTGTTTTCCTGGCTGAGACTGTTACAGCCTGGTACGATTAATGAGTTAAAGATGGTAAAAATTGGGAAAAATACCTACATGTTTTCGCTTAATCGGCATTTGTATAATGTGTGTACCACCAGTAGTAACGTTGAGTTGTAGCCAATAATCCCTGTATTGATGGGAATTCGTTCCGTGATGGTTATGCCTCATCAGGCAGCGAACCTGGTATCAGGCTAACATATTGAATGCGTCTGTATTTTGGATATCTGCTATCGCTTATTTTAACGATAGTATCCTGCACCTGTTGGGTATTGATATTTTCTTGTCTATTTTCGGCACAGGGAGTGCCATCTTGCTATCATTAAGAACGTATAACCTATCTCTCAATATTGCTTTTCTATATTAATGTTACTTTAGTTATCTTATAAAAGCATACAGTGGCAAAAGGAAGGCCGGTAAG
Organism: Salmonella sp. SAL04196; assembly: GCF_046550835.1. Taxonomy (NCBI): domain Bacteria; kingdom Pseudomonadati; phylum Pseudomonadota; class Gammaproteobacteria; order Enterobacterales; family Enterobacteriaceae; genus Salmonella; species Salmonella sp. SAL04196. The sequence goes on along the minus strand of NZ_JBGDXE010000001.1, from coordinate 1,859,470 downwards.
AGGGCAATGATTTGAAAGTAAGAAAGCTATTTCTGATGTTGTTTATTGCCGTTCCACTGATCGTCATGATATTGGTGGGGTTACTCGCGGGTATCTTCCAGCTAAAACGAGATATCGCCGTCAGCGCCAATACGCTGCTGCGGTTTAGCGCGGATATATCTGCCGCCTCCTGGCAAGTCGCCGGAAAAGCCACCAGACTGGCTGAGAGTTCCTGTACTGACACGCTGAAAGAACTGTCCAGAACGCGGGCCTTCACTCCTTATGTCCGTGACATTGGGTTTCTGGAAAATGGTGATATCACTTGCTCCTTTGTCACAGGAACCGAACGCTATCATTTTTCCCGGCTGGCAGGGCTTTCTTTACCTGCTTCTTATCCGAAACGGTGGTTGCGATCTATCGGTAGTATGGCCGAAGGACCCAATCGCCTTGTTGTGGTTTATGTGAAAAAAGTAGCAGCGAATAAAGCGGCCTTCGTCATTGTGGACTCGCAGTATGTCCAGGAGCTCATGGAGATATTGGCTGCAGAGAGAGCATCAGCCTTTAGCCTGACATTCGGCGCAGGGGAGGCGATTACCAGCGCTGCGACGTTGCGCGGTAAGGCGTTTTTAACGCAGCGGTTCACCTCAACCGATCACACTATCCAGCTGATGGTGCGAACCCCTTTCTCAACGTTATCGGCATACTGGTTACAAAACCTTTTTATTTTTGTTCCGCTGTCATTGTGTCTTTCTGTAGGGATGATGTTGTTCTACAGGCGCTGGTATTTAAAACGTTTATCTCTGGCCCGGGAGATTGCCAGGGGAATAACGCACAATGAGTTTACGGTACATTATCAGCCTGTTTTTAATGTTAAACACGGTAGTTGCGGCGGCGTGGAGGCGCTAATGCGCTGGCCGCAACCGGATGGCCGTTTTATAACCCCGGATATTTTTATTACCGCCGCAGAAAATGAAGGCATGATTATTCCACTCTCTCGTCATCTGTTCGAACTGATTGCTCATGACGTAATAAACTGGACTGTACCGGATGATTTCTATATCAGCGTAAATATATCGCCTGCGCATCTTATGGATGACGGTTTTATACAAGATATAGAGGCGCTCAGGACTCGTTTGGGAACGATAACGCTTATGTTGGAGCTCACCGAGCGTAGCCTGATTGTAGAACCTTCACAGGTCGCAGAAAAACTTTCAACGCTCCGTGAAAAAGGCGTGTTAATAGCGATTGATGATTTTGGGACCGGCTATTGCTCACTCTCCTATCTCCAGCAATTACCTGTAGACTCTCTTAAAATAGACAGAACGTTTATCGATACCATTGATACCAGCAGCGATGATGTTCCTGTCCTGGATACTATCATTACGCTGAGTCAGCGACTGGGGCTTAATGTGGTTGCCGAAGGGGTCAGTACCCAGCACCAATTGCGTTACATCTTAAGCCACGGGGTAGGATTCGTTCAGGGATTTCTTTATGCCAGGCCGATGGGGGCTAATGACTTTATGAGCTGGCTTGGCAAGTCGGCCCAGAGGCAAAATGGTTTGCTCAAAGGGGAAAACGGATCCGCGAGCGGCCTGGTGGCTGAATAATACAGGAGCTCGCTACGGAAAAAAATTCAATAGCGCGATATATCCTGGTAATATGTTTATGCCGTGAAGAAACGTGATAGCACTGGGGCGGATATTTTTATGAGTCAGAACAATTATCTGATTGACAAAAGAGTTATTCTTGATTGTGAACGAATGACGCTTTCCTGCGCCGGAGAGTCGATAACGATATCTGAATCGGAACGCAGTTTGCTTATCGCTTTTCATGAAGGCCTTTTTAAAAAAGATGATTTAATTAACTATGTCTGGGGGCGCAAAGGTGTCGTGGTCTCTGATGCCAGTTATTATAAACTGATTAACCAGCTACGAGGATCATTTGATAAAATAGGCCTTAAGGGGGCGTCTGTTGTGACTCGCCCTCGCGTGGGTGTTTTACTCTCAGTTTCCATTGAACCGTTGAGTGATGAGGCGCAAAATACGCCGTTGCCTGCTGTTGCTGAAACAGAATTATCGACGGTTGAAGTGCGACACGATGACACTATTATTACCCCAATACCGGGCGCTGTGAATAAAAAAGATTGGCTCTACTTTTGCCTGGCCGCGCTTCTGATGTTTTTTATGATGTATAAAGTTAAGGGTGAAAATATTGATTACTTTACCCTCCAGGGTTCGTATGATGGATACACTTTTTATAGTGTCGGGCATGATAAAACCCATCTGACGGATATCGTTGAAGCGTACTCCGAGATGAGCAATGAAATACATAAACAAAACGGAAAAATCATTTATTACATTCGCGTTCCTAATACAAATATTTTTGTCCAGTGTCTTAACCAACTTGATATAGCGGAGCCGAAATGCATTTCCATAAAAGAACGTTATTAAGCGTGGCGACGCTTGGTATGTTGGCTGTTTCAGTCGTACTGATGGTAGTTTGGGTACGAAACAGTAACCATAGTTCTATTAATACTAATGAATTTTTATGTACGACAAGAACGGTAACGACGATACAGCCTAAAGATATCCATGCCGATGGCAGTCTTGTTCTTGATTTTAAGATGAAGAGAATTACGCTTCAATATGAAATAAAAACAAAAGATAACGGTGTAAAAATATTATACCGGGACGTGTATATGAAAAATTTACATCGAACAGCGCCTGGTGTTTATACGTTCGAAGTATCCCAGGTAAAAGTCTTTGCCACGGACACGGCTGGCGATCTGTTATCATATTTACGGGTTCTGCATCCGGAAGCGGCTAATGAGATTCGAATATCTAAAGTGGGTGAGAAAACCTTTTTCTATTCTCTTAATCGGCAGCTTTATAACGTTTGTACCGCGCAGTAGATCTGAATGTTGTCTGAATGCGTCAGAACGCGAGTTGCGAAATTGCCCTCCGCAAGGGTAAAGGTTAACTCAATAATCAATTAAAATGCATGTAAAACAATGATTTATGAATTTCTTATTCTTCCGGGAGGTGACTGATACTCGCTGATAACCTCTCGCAGCCCGCCTGACGGATGAGATGCCAGGATCGGGTCTGAAGCAACTATGAATCCGCTATTAATAAAAAAGTAAGAACTCTGTAAGACTGATTTCATATCCATTATCGAATATATCAGGTTATATTACCTCCGCAGTTGGCATGACTGGTAATAAGCGCATTAGGTACTCTTAATCTAAATGCTATTTGTGTGCCATAAGTTCCGGTACCGCCTTAATTATATATCAAAAATGGAGTGGTTTTAATGAAAAGACGGTCTTCGTTCCTTGTTTTTTTAGGTTTATTATTAGCGTCACCTTTAGCTTTGGCTAACGATCAGCACACCGTATCGTTTGGTTATGCACAAACTCATCTCAGTTCATTGAAAAATAGCGATAGCAAAGATCTGCGAGGCTTTAATTTTAAATATCGTTACGAGTTCAATGAGACCTGGGGGATGTTAGGCTCATTCACCGCGACGCGCAATGAAATGGAGAACTACACCTGGAAAGAGGGGAAGTTGCATAAAAATGGTTCCGATTCTGTGGACTATGGTTCTTTGATGTTTGGACCAACATATCGTTTTAATGACTATGTGAGCCTGTACGGCAATGCGGGTATAGCGACGATGAAATTTAATAAACACTCAAAAGAAGACTCCTTTGCCTACGGCGCTGGCGTAATATTTAATCCAGTTAAGAGTATATCTATCGATGCATCATGGGAAGCCAGTCGTTTCTTCGCTGTGGATACCAATACATTTGGTGTCAGCGTAGGTTATCGCTTCTGACATTAAAAGTATAAGCGTTACGTTTATGGCAAGGAATTAAAAATAATATGGCGCTGCTACAGAATAGGGATGGTTATGAGCGCTCAGGTAATCTTAAGAGGAAGATAAAACACTCACCGTAGCGTTATTCTATTGATGAAATTATGATAAATTCACTATCGGAACAACTTCCGTTAAAAACGATAGGTATAGTTTTAACGGATGATTATTATACTTATTTAGGCATCGCTTCACTCTTTGAGGATGGGAAGTGCTTTATGTTCCCACTCAATGGAGAATATAATTCGTGTCAGATATCAGCTAGCGAAGATATCATAATTATTATTGATGGACGAGTTTTGATTCAGGGGGTCTGGAAAGGTTTTAAGGCGCTCATGCAGCATTATCCACATGCTCGTCGAATCTGGCTCACGCGCAGAGATATTGGAAAACTTTATCCACATGGCTGCGATAGAGATCCTGATATCGATCCCGATTTGGCAAAGCCTGTTTTTATTGAGCATTTCATTAAATACGCTTGTGCAAACGATGTAGCGCTCGGTGAACTTGCGCCGTTGACAAAAAAGGAGGAGGAGTTGTTATGGCACTTTTTATATAAAAAGTCGATGAGTCAGATCGCCAGTAGCTATGGCATGAGTCGTAAGACTTTGTACATTCATAGATTGCGTATCTGTCGTAAATATGGCTTCAAACGCTTTTTCCATTTGCTATTTATTTACCAAAGAAGTCGCCATATCTTCGCATCTAAAATTTGCCGTGTAGACAAAAACGCCGATCAGGCTTGAAGCAAACAAGATGAAAAAGTTAACGATGAGAGAGTGTGAAAGCATCAATCCTACTTTGCTGCTTGCCATTAAGATACTTATCTCGGCGCTTGACGAAAAAACAAAAATAAGGCTCAGAGAGCATATTGAAAAAACTGAACAAGAAATAGCCTCAAGCATACATGATAGCATCATGACAGAGACTTTTCTTCAGCAAATGAAAGACATTCGTTACATCTTAAATATAGTTCCTTGACGGCGTTCAGAAGCAAGAACGCGTTATTATTTAATGATTAATAGACCAGGTATTAGTATGAAAAAGATCTTAGTATGTTTCGTCGGCTTGGCTTTAACCGCATGTAGCGCTAATTCGTTGAATTATGGCGCTGAACAGGTACGGGTGATGACCAGCGAGCCAGGTAAGGAATGCAGCTACTTAGGGGATATCACGGGCAGCCAGGGGAATTTCTTTACCGGTGGCTGGACTTCCAACAGTAACCTGGAAACGGGTGCCCGTAACGACCTGAAAAACAAAGCTTATAAAATGGGCGGAAATACGGTAGTCCTGTTAACCCAGCGTGCAGGCCAGACAGGAAGTTCATGGCACGGTTCGGGCTCAAGCAAACAAACGAATGTCACGTTAAGCGGGAACGTTTATCGTTGCCCTCGTTAACCTTATTTTGCAGGCAATATATGCCTGTTTAGCGCGCGCGCCGCACTGGCGACGCGCGCTATTTGGGCTAACCTTGCTTTTTCTCGCTGTATTCCCGCCAACCGCCGCCTAATGCTTTATACAGATTAATGATATTCAGCTGTTGCATGAGACGTGTGCGTACCAGGCGCTGTTGCGCGCCATAAAGCATACGATGGGTATCAAGCAGCGTAAGGTAGTCATCGATGCCTTCCTGAAAACGGAGTCCGGCCAGCTCATAGGCGATTTGACTGGCTTCAACCGCGCGTTGTTCTGATTGCACCTGGTCATTCAGCGTACGCTGTCCCGCCAGACCATCCGCCACGTCGCGAAAGGCTTGCTGAATAACGTTTTCATACCTGGCGATTTCAATCTGTTTTTGGACATGCGCCCTATCCAGGTCAGCGCGTAATGCGCCGCCGTGAAAGAGAGGCAAGGTGATTTGCGGTAGAAAACGCCAGCTTCCCGATCCCGGTTCAAAGAGTCCGCTAAGAGACGCGCTGGCCGTTCCCGCCGTGCCTGTCAGGCTGATGGTCGGGAAGAAGGCGGCGCGCGCTGCGCCTATTCTGGCGTTTGCGCCGCGCAGCCTGTACTCGGCGGCGCGAATATCCGGGCGGCGTACCAGCAGATCTGACGGTAATCCGCCTGGCAGAGTGGTCGGGATCGTGCCTTCCGTAAGCGTGACCGCCTCGTTTAGTCGACGCGACAGTTCAGGCGTGAGCGGCTGGCCCAACAGCAATTCCAGCGCGTTACGATCCCGCGCCAACTGTCGCGTATACGCCGCGCGATTGATTTCGGCAGAACGCAGCGCGATCTCCGCCATACGCAGATCGAGCTGTGTGGCGTTGCCTGTCCGGGCAAGCTGGGTTGTCAATGTGTATGAACTTTTTTGCGCGGCCAGCGTATCTTCGGTTAAGCGCAGCAGCTCCCGGTCAGCCCGTAGCGTCAGCCAGGCGCTGGCGACTTCGGAAACCAGGCTCATTCGCGCCGCAATGTACGTCTCATCAAGCGCCATATAGGCGGCTAATGCCTGGTCGCTAAGGCTTCGCACTCGCCCCCAGAGATCCAGTTCCCAGGCCGTCGTCGCCCCAGCCATCTCGTAGCGTCGGTTAATCTCAGGCTCGTCCGTGACGCTGAGATCGGCGGGAGTGCGACCGGCGTCCATGGCGGTGGCGATGCCGAGCGTCGGCAGCATCTCCGCGCGCTGAATACGGTATAACGCCCGGGCGGCTTCAACATTGAGCCCTGCCTTGCGTAAATCCCGATTATTGCGTAACGCGATCGCGATCAGTTCCTGTAGAAGCGGATCGTGGAAGAAATCACGCCAGCCAATGTCAGCGGCATCCGGCGCGCCAGAAACGGTTGACGTTGCGTAGGGATAGACCATCGCAGTCGGCGATGGGGGGCGTTCGTGCTTCGGCGCCATCGTACAGCCAGCAAGCGTGGTGACGAAAGCAAGCGTCGCCAGCGTGGCGGTCTGCCGATAGCCTGTAAAAGTGATCTTCATTATGCCATTCCCATCATTATGCTTGCTGATCATGTGAATCAACGCGGTTCTCACGCTTTAATGCCATCCTGCGAACCACCACGTAAAATACAGGCGTCAATAACAGGCCAAAGAGCGTGACGCCCAACATTCCGGCAAACACGGCGATGCCCATCGCATGTCGCATTTCCGCGCCGGCACCCGTCGCGAGTACCAGCGGTACTACGCCTGCGATAAAGGCGAATGAGGTCATCAGGATAGGACGTAGACGCAGGCGTGACGCTTCCAGCACGGCGGTCAGCGGGTCTGCGCCGTCGTGTTCTTTGGCGCGGGCAAACTCGACAATCAAAATGGCGTTCTTGGCCGCCAGGCCGACCAGCACCACGAAACCAATCTGCGTAAAGATATTGTTATCTCCGCCAGATACCCACACGCCGACAATGGCTGAGAGTAATGACATAGGCGCAATAAGCAGGACGGCGAAGGGCAGCGACCAACTGTTATACTGCGCCGCCAGGATCAGGAAGGCCAACAACACCGCCAGCGCAAAGATAGCAAGCGCGGAGTTGCCGGCCTGTTTTTCCTGATAAACCAGATCGGTCCATTCGAAGACCATCCCTTCCGGCAACGTTTCACGCACGATCTTTTCAATCGCGTCCGTCGCCTGTCCGGAGGAGAAGCCCGGAGCCGGTCCACCGCTAATATCTACCGAGGGGAAGCCGTTGTAATGGATGATTCTGTCCGGCCCCGACTGGCGCATAATCGTGACGAAAGCGCTAAGCGGGATCATCTCGCCCTTCGCATTGCGGACTTTAAGCAGGCCGATATCCTCTTGCTGCATACGGAATGGCGCATCGGCCTGCGCCATCACCCGCCAGGTACGGCCAAATCGGTTGAAATCGTTGACGTAAAGCGATCCGAGGTTAATTTGCAACGTTTCAAAGATGTCGGTGAGCGATACCCCCATTGATTTCGCCTTCACCCGGTCGATATCCACCTGTAATTGCGGGGCGTTCGTCTGGAAACTGGCCAGCATATTGGCCAGTTCGGGCGTCTGCATCGCCTTAGACATAATCTCGCTTTGCACCTTTGTCATCGCTTCAAATCCCAGTTCCGCACGATCTTCAATCTGCAATTTAAAGCCGCCCGTCGCGCCAAGCCCTGGAACCGGCGGCGGCGGGAAGATGCCAATAAACCCGTCGGGAATGTGGCTAAATTTGTGCATTAGCTTTCCGGCGATAGCGTTAGCGGAAAGTGAAGGATCTTCACGCTCGTCAAAGGGTTTCAGCATGGCGAACATCAGCGCCGAATTTGGCACATTTACCGGGCCGTTAACCGACAGACCGGGGAAGACAACGACGCTTTCAACGCCGGGTTCCGCCAGCGCGATAGCGGACATCTGTTTTACGACCGCCTCTGTGCGATCCAACGATGCGCCGCTTGGGAGCTGGGCGATGCCGACGAGATAGTATTTATCCTGCGCAGGCACAAACCCGTTCGGCACCTGATGGAAGCCAAGCCAGGTCAGCCCCACAAAGCCAGCATAGAGCACCATCACAATGACGCTGCCGCGCACGGCCCGACGGACGGCGCTAACATAGCGGTTCGACGCGCTGTCGAAGAAACGGTTAAAGCGATGGAAAAAACCGCCAGTGACCGTGCCCATCAACCGCGTTAGCCAGTCAGCCTTCGCAGTATCGTGGTGCGGTCTTAGCAAAATGGCGGCCAGCGCAGGGGAGAGCGTCAGCGAGTTAATGGCCGAAAGGATGGTCGAAATAGCGATGGTCAACGCGAACTGACGATAAAACTCACCCTGCAGGCCCGCCAGGAATGCGGAAGGGATAAAGACTGCCGTTAGCACCGAGGTAATAGAAAGAATGGGACCAGTGACTTCATCCATCGCCTTCTTTGCCGCCTCTCCGGGGCTTTTGCCCTGCGAGATATGACGTTCCACGTTTTCGACCACAACGATGGCGTCATCGACAACGATACCTATCGACAGGACCAAACCAAACAGCGAAAGCGTATTCAGCGAAAAGCCAAACAGGTGCATCAAGGCAAAGGTGCCGACCAGCGAAACGGGAACCGCCACCAGAGGAATAATGGACGCCCGCCAGGTTTGCAGGAACAGCACCACGACAAGGACGACCAGCACGAGGGCTTCCAGCAAGGTAATCGCCACCGATTGTAGCGATGCGCGCACGAAGACCGTAGGATCATAGGCAATCCGGTATTCGATATCCTGCGGGAAGTTTTGCTGCAACTCATCCATTTTGCCGCGAATCGCGTTAGACACGTCAATCGCATTGGCGCCCGGACTTTGAATAATCTGTAACGCTGGCGCCGCTTCGCCATTCAGTAAACTGCGCAGCGTATAGGCATCTGCGCCCAGCGTGACGCGGGCGACATCACGCAGTCGCGTCACCTCGCCGTCAGCGCCGATTTTTACCACAATCTCGCCGAACTGTTCTTCGCTGGTCAGGCGGCCCAGCGTGTTTACTGTCATCTGAAAAGCGGCGGAGGCCTCCGGCTGTTGCCCGACGGAACCGGCGGCGACCTGTACGTTTTGTTCCCGCAACGCCGTAACGATATCACTGGCGGTAAGACCGCGGTTGGCGATTTTCGCCGGGTCCAGCCAGACGCGCATGGCGTACTCGCCCGCGCCCCAGACGAGAACATCGCCGACGCCGGGTAAACGGGCCAGCTCGTCGCGAACCTGCCGGATGGCGAAGTTAGACAGGTAAAGCGAGTCATAGCGTTTTTGCGGCGAGACAAGATGGACCACCATCAACATATCGGGGGACGTTTTCTCCGTTACAACGCCAATTCGCTGGACTTCTTCGGGCAGGCGAGGCAGCGCGCGGGATACCCGGTTTTGCACCTGAATTTGCGCCATATCAGGATCGGTTCCCTGTTCGAAGGCGATAGAGATAACCATGCGACCATCAATGGCCATCTGGGTATTCATATACAACATGCCGTCAACGCCGTTGATCACCTGTTCCAGCGGCGCGGCTACCGTATCGGCAATCACTTGCGGGTTAGCGCCGGGGTAGCTGGCGCTAACCTGTACCGTGGGCGGCGTAACGGCCGGATATTCACTCAGCGGCAGTTTTAAAAAGGCGATAGCGCCAGCCAGCAGCATTAACAGCGACAGGACGATGGCGAAGATGGGCCGTGCGATGAAAAAGTGGGTGAATTTCATTGGCGCACCGCCTTCGACGCACTGTCGCCGTCCGCTTTAGTCAATGTCGCGGTCTGTTTATCGGGCATATTCTGCCGCATCGGCACCAGACGCGGCGCAACGGTCATGCCAGGACGCACCAGCCCCTTGAGGATGATTTTTTCTCCCGGCTGTACTCCCTGTGTAACGACGCGGAGTCCATCGACCATTTGTCCCAACTCAACCGGACGATACTCCACCTGATTCTCCTTGCCGACGATCAGCACATAGTTTTTGCCCTGATCGGCGCTCACCGCCAGATCGTCAATCAGCACGGTTTCCCGCGGCTCGCCGATGGGCAAACTGATTCGGGCAAACAGGCCGGGAGAAAGCATTCCGTCGGGGTCAGGAATCACGGCGCGCGCCCGGATAGTGCCGGTGCTGCGGTTCATCTGATTGCCCATAAAGTCGAGTACGCCCTGATAAGGCAGCCCGTTATCGGTGGTTAACCCCATGTTGACTACCGGTGGATTTTTGTCGGAGCGGGTATGCCGTAACGCCTTCAGCCAGGTGGCTTCGTCAATATCGAAATACACATACATGGGATTGTGAGACACGATAGTCGTCAAAAGCGTGGCGTTACCCGCTACGCCGCCGCTGACCAGATTGCCCCGGGTCACCAGTATGCGGTCAACGCGTCCGGCAATGGGCGCTGTAATACGGGTCCAGGAGAGTTCAAGGCGCGCTGCGGCGACGGCGGCTTTGGCCGATTGCATCTGCGCCTGTCGCGCATTACGCGTGGCGGTGACATCGTCAGCGTTTTTACGTGATACGGCGCCGCTGGCGACCAGTCGTTGAATGCGATCGAAATCCGCCTGCGCCTGGCGGGCCAGTACTTCAGCCTGACGTAATTGCGCGACGGCGGTGTCGAGGGCGACCTCGAACGGGCGCGGATCGATCTGGAACAGCAGTTGTCCGCGGCTTACCAGACGTCCTTCCGGAACGCTGACGGCGTCAAGGGTTCCTCCCACGCGCGAACGCAGCTCTACGGTCTCCGGCGCGGCCAGAAAACCGGTGAATTCCGCCGTAGGCGCGAGTGTGCGGCTAAGGGCTTTAGCAACCGGTACCGACGGTGGAGGCGGTGCGCTGGCCGGTGGTCCGACGGCGTTGTCTTTATCCCATAGTGCTTCGCCGGCAATGTAAATCACGCCCCCGATGGCGGCGATGACGCCGGCTATCAACATAATTTTGAATGTTCTACGCATGTCGTTTCCCTCTTTACCGCAGCGTGTCGGCCATTCCGCAACGCTGCCGCAGAATTTTTGGCAAAGGCTAGGCGTTACAACGAAGGAAAGGTCAAGCGTTCCTGACGGGTTTTTACGGGGCGTGGGTCGGCATCGTGGCGTAAATGTCTCGCATCATCCTCTTTTATGAGCCATCTCACATTCTCGCCGAACCGTGCAGCCTGAATACGCTTGACCTTCCCACAATGGCAAGCTTTAGGCTTTCTGATACCGAATAGTCAGGATGGGGAACTCGTCATGAGTCAGTCAGAAAATCGTCACGACACGATAAGCTTGCTTATTGAAGGTATGACCTGCGCGTCGTGCGTCGCTCGCGTTGAAAAAGGTATTAAGGCTGTGCCTGGCGTAACGGACGCTACGGTGAATCTGGCGACGGAGCGCGCCACCGTCCGCGGGACGGCGTCGGCGGAGGCGGTGATCGCGGCGATTGAAAAAACGGGGTATGAGGCGCGACCGGTAGAGACGGCGGGGCAGGGCGAAGACGACTCTGAAGAGAAAAAAGAGGCCGAGCGCGTCAGGCTGAAGCGCGATCTGATTCTCGCCAGCGTGCTGGCGCTCCCCGTTTTTGTGCTTGAAATGGGTTCGCACCTTATTCCTGGTATGCACGAGTGGGTGATAAAAACGATTGGCCTGCAACAAAGCTGGTACTGGCAATTTGCACTGACCCTGTTGGTGCTGACGATCCCCGGTCGCCGTTTTTACCTTAAAGGGTTCCCGGCGCTGGCGCGTCTGGCGCCGGACATGAACTCGCTGGTCGCCGTGGGAACCTCAGCGGCATTCGGCTACTCGCTGGTGGCGACCTTTACGCCCGACCTGTTGCCTGAAGGGACGGTAAACGTCTATTACGAGGCCGCCGCAGTGATTGTCGCGCTTATTCTGCTGGGGCGCTTTCTGGAGGCAAGGGCGAAGGGGCGGACTTCCGAAGCGATTAAACGTCTGGTGGGGCTACAGGCGCGGGTCGCGCATGTGTTACGCGAGGGCCGCATCGTGGATATCCCTGTCGACGAGGTTGTGCTTGGCGACTGTGTGGAGGTTCGGCCAGGCGAGCGGATACCGGTTGACGGCGAAGTGACCGAAGGCCGCAGCTTCGTTGACGAGTCGATGATTACCGGCGAACCGATACCGGTAGAGAAATCCGCAGGAAGCGCGGTGGTGGGCGGTACCGTAAACCAAAAAGGCGCGCTCACGCTGCGGGCGACCGCCGTCGGCGGACAGACCATGCTGGCGCAAATCATTCGTCTGGTGGAACAGGCGCAGGGTTCAAAACTGCCGATTCAGGCCGTCGTGGATAAAGTGACGCTGTGGTTTGTCCCAATGGTAATGCTTATTGCTGCGCTGACCTTTGTGGTATGGCTGGCGTTTGGGCCGTCGCCAGCGCTGACTTTCGCTCTGATCAATGGCGTTGCGGTTCTGATTATCGCCTGTCCTTGCGCGATGGGCCTGGCGACGCCGACCTCCATTATGGTGGGAACCGGTCGTGGGGCGGAAATGGGCGTGCTTTTCCGTAAGGGGGAGGCGTTACAGCTACTCAAAGACGCTAAGGTGGTGGCCGTAGACAAAACCGGGACGCTTACCGAAGGCCGCCCGGTACTGACCGATCTCAACGTGGCCAGCGGCTTTGAACGCCGTGAGGTGCTGGCGAAAGTCGCGGCGGTAGAATCGCGCTCAGAGCATCCGATTGCCCGTGCGATTGTCGTGTCGGCAGAAGAGGAAGGGATCGCGCTACCAGGCATGAGCGGCTTCGAATCGGTGACCGGGATGGGCGTATACGCTACCGTTGACGGTACGCGTGTTGACGTGGGGGCCGATCGCTATATGCACGAAATTAGCGTGGATATTAGCGGCTTCGCCACCACCGCCGAACGGTTAGGACAGGAAGGGAAATCGCCGCTCTATGCGGCTATTGACGGTCAACTGGCGGCGATTATCGCCGTGGCCGATCCGATCAAACCCAGTACGCCCGCCGCAATTAACGCTTTACATCAGCTCGGCATTAAGGTCGCCATGATCACTGGCGATAATGCCCGCACGGCACAGGCTATCGCCAGACAGTTAGGGATTGATAACGTGGTCGCCGAGGTATTGCCAGAAGGGAAAGTCGAGGCGATACGGCGCCTGAAAGCGGCGTATGGGCAGGTGGCGTTTGTCGGCGATGGCATCAACGATGCGCCAGCGCTGGCGGAGTCCGACGTGGGGCTGGCGATTGGCACCGGCACCGATGTGGCGGTGGAATCCGCTGACGTCGTACTAATGTCCGGCAACCTGCAAGGCGTGCCGAATGCTATCGCGCTGTCTAAAGCGACCATCCGCAATATCCACCAGAATCTGTTCTGGGCCTTTGCTTACAATACGGCGCTGATTCCTGTCGCGGCAGGCGCGCTATTTCCGGTCTGGGGCATATTATTGTCACCGGTATTCGCCGCAGGGGCGATGGCGATGTCGAGCGTGTTCGTGCTGGGCAACGCTTTGCGGCTGCGCCGTTTCCGGGCGCCGATGGCAACCCCATCCGATACATCCACGACATGAGGAGGAGCGTCATGAACATCGGTAAAGCAGCTAAAGCATCGAAAGTCTCGGCCAAAATGATTCGCTACTATGAACAGATTGGTCTGATTCCCGCGGCAAGTCGGACGGATTCCGGCTATCGGGCCTATACCCAGGCTGATGTTAATCAATTGCATTTTATACGCCGCGCGCGCGATCTCGGCTTTTCAGTTGCTGAAATCAGCGACTTACTGAATCTTTGGAATAACCAGTCGCGGCAAAGCGCTGACGTCAAACGCCTGGCGCAGACGCACATTGATGAACTGGACAGACGTATCCAGAACATGCAGCACATGGCGCAAACCCTCAAAGCGCTGATTCACTGCTGCGCCGGCGACGCGCTGCCAGATTGCCCCATTCTGCATACGCTTGGACAACCTGACGATAGCGAGCCGGAGGCGCGTACCGGAGCGGTATTGCGTCGTCCTCGTCGCCACGGACTGGCAAAGCGTCTGTAAGTCCTGAGATTACGCTTGACCTTCCAACACTGGCAAGGCCCAGACTGGCAACAGTTCCCACACAAAAGGAGTTCACTATGCAGTTCCATATTGATGACATGACCTGCGGCGGCTGCGCCAGTACGGTAAAAAAGACGATTCTGACTCTCGATGCTAATGCGACGGTGAGAACCGACCCGGCGACGCGTCTGGTTGACGTTGAAACATCGCTATCCGCGGAGCAAATTGCCGCCGCCCTGCAAAAGGCCGGTTTCCCGCCGCGCGAGAGGTAATCGGCAATGGCGATCGGTCTGGCGACAGGCCGGTCGCGATACGCTAGCCACGCTTCGCTTTTCTTTGTGTGAGATAATCCCCATAAAAAATGTGACAAATCATGTGCCAGTAAGCTTTGTTAATAATATGTAATGATTTGTCTATTTTTGCTAACATTTTACCTGCTATATACAAAAAGATAACAAATAAGTAGCGCAACGCTACCTTGTTACGTCGCTTTGACGACGGGAGCGCTCCAGCGTTTCGCCGCTTCAAAGCTTGATGTTATTTTTTGATGCAGGACACTACCTATGTACACCCCCCTGAACTGGACGACGACACAACGACATGTGGCGTTTGCCAGCTTTACCAGTTGGATGCTGGATGCGTTTGATTTCTTTATCCTTGTCTTTGTACTTAGCGATCTCGCCGAATGGTTTCACGCTTCCGTATCGGACGTTTCCATTGCGATTATGCTGACCCTGGCGGTACGTCCCATTGGCGCGCTGCTATTTGGCCGAATGGCGGAAAAGTATGGACGTCGACCGATACTGATGCTCAATATTCTGTTCTTTACGGTATTTGAACTGCTTTCCGCCTGGTCGCCCACCTTCATGGCATTTCTGATTTTTCGGGTCATGTACGGCGTGGCGATGGGCGGGATATGGGGCGTCGCGTCATCACTGGCGATGGAAACCATTCCCGATCGTTCGCGTGGCCTGATGTCGGGCATTTTTCAGGCGGGCTATCCCTGCGGCTATCTGTTCGCCTCGGTTATTTTTGGCCTCTTCTACAGTATGGTAGGCTGGCGCGGTATGTTCCTGATTGGCGCCCTGCCTGTTGTCTTGCTGCCTTATATCTGGTTTAAAGTGCCGGAATCCCCCGTCTGGCTGGCGGCCAGAGCGCGTAAAGAGAATACCGCGCTGCTTCCTGTTCTGCGCAAACAGTGGAAGTTGTGTCTGTATCTGGTGCTGGTCATGGCGTTCTTTAATTTTTTCAGTCACGGCACGCAGGATCTCTATCCTACCTTCCTGAAGATGCAGCATGGTTTTGATCCGCATCTGATCAGTATCATTGCGATTTTTTATAACATTGCCGCCATGCTCGGCGGTATTTTCTACGGTACGCTATCGGAACGTATTGGGCGTAAAAAAGCGATCATGATCGCCGCCTTTCTTGCGCTTCCGGTACTCCCGCTATGGGCATTTTCCAGCGGATCATTCACGATTGGTCTGGGCGCGTTCCTGATGCAGTTTATGGTGCAGGGCGCCTGGGGAGTCGTACCGACCTGGCTGAACGAGCTGGTTCCGGCGAATGCGCGTGCCGTGCTGCCAGGGTTTGTTTACCAACTGGGTAATTTACTGGCGTCGGTTAATGCGACGTTACAGGCCCGCATCGCGGAAACGCATGGTGGCAATTACGGGTTGGCAATGGCGATCGTGGCTGGCGCGGTGGCTATTTTAATCTGTGTATTTGTGGCATTTGGTCGCGAGACCCGGGGAGTCGTCATCTCCGGTACAGATAGCGACGCACTCCCGGAGTCGGCCGTCGGTCATCGCACGTAAACACTACGCTCCTGGCGCATACTGTCGCCGGGAGCACGCCTTCCCCCCGTCGTTTTCACGCCCTTTCAACGAACAACAAAGGTTAATGATGGCATCTGCCTTTCGTGACCATTACAATCATCGCTTACTTTTTTCTTTATAAGAAATTGATTGTTGGACCTTAAAATTGTCAACGGAGCGAAGATATCATGTTGAAAGATAACCAAAAACACAACGAGTCTGTTGCCCCGAATAGCGCCTTTCTGTCTGAGTTACAACGTGCATTACCGGAATTTTTTACCGCCGATCGCTATAACGAGCAGGGCGAACTGATCGCGAAAGGCGGATTTGATCTCGCCAAATTTGAGCGCGCGTTGAAAGCGCGTAATATTGATGAGCTGACTAGCGGTTATCAGATTGATTTTATTGGCAAAGATTACGCAAAAAAACAGGCGGGTGAAAAATCCGTTACCGTTATCGTTCCTGACGTGGAACACAATACTCTGGCAGAAAATAAAAACAGCCATAATCTTTTTCTGACCGGAGATAATCTGGATGTGTTACGCCATCTGCAAAATAATTACGCCGATACCGTCGATATGATCTATATCGATCCCCCTTATAACACCGGGTCGGACGGGTTTGTCTATCCCGATCATTTTGAATATAGCGATCGGGCGTTGCAGGATATGTTTGGTCTTAATGATACTGAACTGGCACGTTTAAAATCCATTCAGGGTAAATCGACGCACTCCGCGTGGTTATCTTTCATGTATCCGCGTCTTTTCCTGGCCAGGAAGCTCCTGAAAGATACCGGATTTATTTTTATCTCTATCGACGATAATGAGTACGCCAATCTTAAATTAATGATGGATGAGATTTTTGGCGAAGGCGGATTTGTCACCAATGTGATGTGGAAGCGCAAAAAAGAGATTTCTAACGACTCTGATAACGTTTCCATCCAGGGGGAATACATTCTTGTTTACGCCAAAACCGGTCAGGGCGCTTTACGTTTAGAACCGCTTTCTAAAGAGTATATTCAGAAATCCTATAAAGAACCGACCGAACAGTTTCCAGAAGGGAAATGGCGCCCGGTGCCGTTAACGGTGTCAAAAGGGCTGAGCGGCGGCGGCTATACCTATAAAATTACCACGCCGAACGGTACGGTACACGAAAGACTATGGGCTTATCCTGAAGCCAGTTACCAAAAACTGGTGGCCGATAATCTGGTCTATTTTGGCAAAGATAATGGCGGTATTCCCCAGCGAGTCATGTACGCGCACCACAGTAAAGGGCAGCCAACGACCAATTACTGGGATAACGTCGCGTCGAATAAAGAGGGGAAAAAGGAGATTCTGGATCTCTTCGGCGACAACGTTTTTGATACGCCGAAACCGACCGCATTATTGAAGAAAATTATCAAGCTCGCCATCGATAAAGACGGCGTCGTTCTGGACTTTTTTGCCGGTTCCGGCACTACGGCCCATGCGGTAATGGCGCTGAATGAAGAAGATGGGGGGCAGCGCACGTTTATTCTGTGTACTATCGATCAGGCATTAAGCAATAACACTATCGCGAAAAAAGCAGGTTATAACACTATTGATGAAATCAGCCGTGAGCGAATTACACGCGTTGCGGCGAAGATCCGCGCCAACAATCCCACGACCAATAGCGACCTCGGTTTTAAACATTATCGTTTTGCCACTCCGACACAGCAGACGCTGGACGATCTGGATAGCTTCGATATTGCTACCGGCCATTTTATCAATACCAGCGGTCAACTGGCCGCTTTCACCGAGTCAGGATTTACCGACATGATCAATCCTTTTTCCGCCAGAGGATTGGGCGTGCCGGGCGGCGCAAGCGGCGAAGAGACCTTATTAACGACATGGCTGGTCGCTGATGGTTACAAAATGGATATTGACGTACAGACCATTTATTTTTCCGGCTATTGCGCCAGGTATGTTGATAATACGCGCCTGTATCTGATTGATGAACGATGGGGAACAGAGCAGACCCGCGATCTTCTCAACCACATTGGTACGCACCAGCTTCCGGTTCAGACTATTGTCATTTACGGCTACTCTTTCGACCTTGAATCCATTCGTGAACTGGAAATCGGCTTAAAACAGCTTGATCAAAAAGTGAACCTGGTGAAGCGTTATTAAGAGGGGATGATGATGAATATTTTACTGGAAGAACTTCCCCATCAGGAACAGGCGTTAGCGGCGATTCTGGCGAGTTTCACCGGTATCGATCACGCGCAGGCCGATCATAATCACTATGCTAATCCGCTGATTAAGGAACGTTACGACGATAAGGCCAATATTGACGTTAAAATGGAGACCGGGACGGGCAAAACCTATGTCTATACCCGGTTGATGTATGAACTGCATCAGAACTACGGCCTCTTCAAATTTGTGCTGGTGGTGCCGACGCCAGCCATTAAAGAAGGCGCGCGGAACTTTATCACCAGCGATTACGCCAGACAGCATTTTTCACAGTTCTACGAAAATACGCGGATGGAACTTTGCACCATTAACGCCGGTGATTTTAAAGTAAAGTCGGGGCGTAAAAATTTTCCGGCCCAGCTATTAAGTTTTACCGATGCCAGCCGTCGTGATAGCCATACGATTCAGGTTTTGCTGATCAATGCGCAAATGCTCAATTCCGCCAGTATGACGCGAGACGATTACGATCAAACGCTCCTGGGCGGACTGACGTCGCCTGTTAAAGGGCTGCAAATGACGCGACCGGTGGTCATTATTGATGAACCGCATCGTTTTGCGCGAGATAACAAATTTTATCGAGCGATTCAGGCCATTCAGCCGCAAATGATCGTCCGCTTTGGCGCTACCTTCCCGGATATTGTCGAAGGTAAGGGTAAAAATAAATGTGTACGTAAAGATTACTATCGCCGGCAACCGCAGTTTGATCTCAACGCGGTGGACAGTTTTAACGATGGTTTGGTGAAAGGTATTGATATTTATTACCCGAATCTCCCCGAAGAACAGGCCAACAATCGTTATATCGTTGACAGCGTCACGGCAAAGAAATTAATCCTCCGACGGGGGGGCAAAATTGCCGAGGTTGGCGTGGGCGAAAATCTCGCCGATGTCGATGCAGGATTTGAAGGCAGTATCGAATATGCCGGCAGTAAAATGTTGTCGAACGATCTGGAGCTGGAGGCAGGGATGGCGCTGGTGCCAGGAACCTTTGGCGCGAGCTACCAGGAACTGATTATTCAGGACGCCATTGATAAGCATTTTGACACCGAGCAGGCAAATTTCTTACGCAGCAATGAGCCAGAAAATAATGCCCCGCGTATTAAGACCTTAAGCCTTTTCTTTATTGACAGTATTAAAAGCTATCGTGATGACGAAGGCTGGTTGAAAGTCACTTTTGAGCGTTTGCTGAAAAAGAAACTGACGCAACTGATTGACGATTATCAGCGCAAGACCCTGCCGCGAGAAGTGGAGTATCTGTCGTTTCTGCAGGCCACGCTCGCCAGCCTGCACTCGGATAACCAAAACGTCCACGCTGGTTACTTTGGCGAAGACCGGGGAAGCGGCGATGAGGCGATCCAGGCTGAAGTAGATGATATTCTGAAAAATAAAGAGAAGTTGCTCAGTTTTTCAGACCATCACGGCAACTGGGAAACGCGCCGCTTTCTGTTTTCAAAATGGACGCTTCGCGAAGGCTGGGATAACCCGAATGTTTTTGTCATTGCTAAATTACGTTCTTCCGGTAGTGAGTCGAGCAAAATTCAGGAAGTGGGGCGCGGTCTGCGGCTACCGGTAGATGAAAACGGTCATCGCGTTCATCAGGAAGAGTGGCCGTCCCGGCTGTCGTTTCTGATTGGTTATGATGAAAAAACGTTTGCCAGTATGCTGGTTGATGAGATTAATCGCGACAGCAAAGTTCAGCTTAACGAGCAGAAACTGGATGAGGCGATGATCACACTCATCGTCACCGAGCGACAAAAAGTCGATCCTGCGTTTACGGAGCTTCGTTTGCTGGAAGATCTGGATGATAAAAAACTGATCAACCGGAGTAATGAGTTTAAACCCAGCGTAACGCTTAACGGGGAAACCAAAAGTGGTTTTGCGTGGCTACTGGAGTTCTACCCTGAGCTGACGCAGGCGCGGGTGCGAGCGGATCGCATTCGTGACAATAAGCCCGCCTCCCGGCTGCGGGTCAGGTTACGCAAAGAGAATTGGGAACAACTTAGCAGTATCTGGGAGCAGTTTTCCCGCCGTTATATGCTGCAATTCGAGCGTAGCGGCGCTTCTCTGGAACAGATTGCCGCCGAGGTGCTGCGCGATCCGGCGCTGTATATACGCCAGAAGCCAAGCCAGGTGCAACAACGGCTGGTATCGAATGAAGATAATGGCCGTTTTGAAGTGGCGCAGCGGGAAGGCGAATTAGCCGCCAGCGAATTTATGGCGGGCATGAAATATGGCCATTTTCTTAAGCAACTGGCGTTACGCACCAGTCTGCCGGTTAACGTCCTGCACCCGGTGTTAATGGCGATGCTGCGTGATGTTTTGCACGGAGATTCACGTTATTTAAGCGAGATCTCGTTGGACAATATGACCCGCGCATTACAGGCGCGGATTAATGCGCATTTTGCGCAGCGCCACGATTATCTGCCTCTCGATTTTCAGGCTTCAACGTCGGTATTTGATTCCACGGCACGGCAGTTCAGAGAGGAGATTAGCGCTGAAATTGTGGGGAAAAATGTGGATGAGAATGCGATAGACGATCCCCGTTCTCTCTATCAAATACCGCCGTTGCGTTATGACAGCGTCGATCCAGAATTGCCGCTATTAAAATACGATTATCCGCAACAGGTTTCTGTGTTTGGCAAACTGCCTAAGCGGGCCATTCAGATCCCCAAATATACGGGAGGCTCTACTACGCCGGATTTTGTGTACCGTATTGAGCGTCAGGACGCCAACAGCGTTTATTTACTGGTTGAAACTAAAGCAGAAAATATGCGCATAGGCGATCAGGTTATTCTTGATGCGCAACGTAAATTCTTCGATATGCTGCGTCGGCAAAATATCAATGTCGAGTTTGTGGAAGCGACCAGCGCGCCGGCGGTATTTTCTACGATCAATGGTTTGATTGAGGGGAAGGTAAACTAACGGGTTTGAATGGACCTTAACGGTTATCTTTTTGATAGACCATATAAAATGGCCGTCGCGCAGCGAGCGTTGCGGTCATTCTCCCTGTGCTAATCCCCCGTCCCGTAAACCGCGTTGACTTGAAGGTTATCGTTTTACGTCTATTCTTAACTTTCAGCTAAGCGTATTTTGCTGAAATTGCAAATAGTCTTGAGGACGCTGTTTTTTTGTTTTGCCGTTATTTTTATAACGGCCTGGTAGATATTGCCGATTGAATGTAACTAAGGGAGACATGTTATGCTAAATAGATACTACCGTTTCGCTGTCGAAAAAGACGACCCCTCCGAAGCGCCAGAGTCGGGCGATAAGCCTGACAGCCAGCCGCAAAAAAAATCGTAATTTATCTGGATATTCCCCGACGTTTTTACGTTTGGGGAAAATAACCGTTTCGTTTCAACCTGGTTGCGAACAGTGAATATTTTACACGAAGTGACTATATATAAACGGGAGGGAACATGGAGTTTGATGCATTCTTTTTAGCGAGACTCCAGTTTGCCTTTACCGTCTCTTTTCATATTATTTTCCCCGCGATTACGATTGGCTTAGCCAGTTACCTGGTGGTACTGGAAGGTTTATGGCTAAAAACGCGTAATCCTGTCTGGCGCTCGCTCTATCAGTTCTGGCTCAAAATTTTTGCCGTCAACTTCGGGATGGGCGTGGTCTCCGGTCTGGTCATGGCTTACCAGTTCGGAACGAACTGGAGCGGTTTCTCCCAGTTCGCCGGCAGTATCACCGGGCCTTTATTAACCTATGAAGTGCTCACCGCATTCTTCCTGGAAGCGGGATTCTTAGGCGTGATGCTTTTTGGCTGGAACAAAGTCGGGCCGGGCCTGCATTTCTTGTCTACCTGTATGGTGGCGTTGGGCACGTTAATGTCGACGTTCTGGATTCTGGCGTCTAACAGCTGGATGCATACCCCGCAGGGATTTGAAATTCACAACGGTCAGGTGGTCCCGGTGGACTGGTTCGCGGTGATTTTCAACCCGTCGTTCCCGTATCGCCTGTTGCATATGTCCGTTGCGGCGTTTTTAAGTAGCGCGATGTTTGTCGGCGCGTCCGCAGCCTGGCATTTACTGAAAGGTAACGATACGCCGGCTATCCGCCGTATGTTCTCGATGGCGTTATGGATGGCGGTCGTGGTGGCGCCCGTTCAGGCATTGATTGGCGATATGCATGGCCTTAACACCCTGAAGCATCAGCCGGTCAAAATCGCCGCGATTGAGGGGCACTGGGAAAATACGCCCGGCGAGCCAACGCCGCTTACGCTGGTAGGCTGGCCGGATATGGAGGCGGAACGGACCCGCTATGCGCTTGAGATCCCGGCGTTGGGCAGTCTGATCCTGACGCATAGCCTGGACAAACAGGTGCCTGCGCTAAAAGATTATCCCAAAGAGGATCGCCCCAACTCTACCGTGGTGTTCTGGTCTTTCCGTCTGATGGTGGGCATGGGCGTACTGATGATCTTCCTGGGGCTGGCCAGCCTGTGGCTACGCTACCGACGCCGACTGTATCATTCGCGGCCCTTTATGCACTTTGCGCTGTGGATGGGGCCGTCCGGGCTTATCGCCATCCTTGCCGGATGGGTGACGACTGAAGTAGGACGTCAGCCATGGGTGGTCTATGGCCTGCTGCGAACGCGTGATGCGGTTTCCGCGCACAGCACCTTGCAGATGAGCATCAGTTTGCTGGCCTTCTTTGTGGTCTATTCCCTGGTCTTTGGGGTTGGCTATATTTATATGATTCGCCTTATCCAGAAAGGGCCGCAGCCGGCGGAGACACCGACCGCTGAAACCGATGGCAGACCCGCGCGTCCTATCTCTGCCGTGGGAGAATCGCTTGAGCAGGAGAAACGCGAATGACCATCGATCTTCCGGTTATCTGGTTTGCTATTATCGTGTTCGCCACGTTGATGTATATCGTAATGGATGGTTTCGATCTGGGCGTCGGTATCCTGTTTCCGTTTATTCGTGATAAACACGATCGCGATGTTATGGTGAACTCAGTCGCGCCGGTATGGGACGGGAACGAAACCTGGCTGGTGCTGGGCGGGGCCGGGCTTTTTGGCGCGTTCCCGTTGGCTTATGCCGTCATCACCGACGCGCTGACTATCCCGCTGGTGGTTATGCTGCTTGGTCTTATCTTTCGCGGCGTTGCTTTTGAATTCCGTCTTAAAGCCACCGAGTCGCATCGCGCGTTCTGGGATAAATCCTTTATCGTCGGGTCAATCCTGGCGACCTTTGCCCAGGGGGTTGTGGTGGGGGCGGTGGTGAGCGGTTTTCAGGTGGAAGGGCGAACCTTTAGCGGTTCGCAGCTTGACTGGCTGACGCCGTTTAATCTGTTCTGCGGCGTCGGTCTGGTTGTCACCTACGCGCTGCTGGGCGCTACCTGGCTGATTATGAAAAGCGAAGATCCGCTGCATAGCCGGATGTGCGCGCTGTCGCGCCCGTTGTTGATCGTCTTGTTGTTGGTGATGGGAGGCGTCAGCGTGTGGACGCCGCTCACCCACGACGACATCGCCGAGCGCTGGTTCACGCTGCCCAATTTATACTACTTCCTGCCGGTGCCTGTGCTGGTGTTGGCTTTTAGCGTCTGGCTATGGCGCAGCGTGAAAAAACCAGAATCCCATGCGCGTCCATTTATTCTCACGCTAGGGTTGATTTTTCTGGGGTTCAGCGGGTTAGGCATCAGTATTTGGCCGAATATTATTCCACCGGATATTTCGCTGTATGCCGCCGCCGCGCCGCCGCAAAGTCAAAGCTTTATGCTGGTTGGGGCGCTGATAATCATCCCGATTATTCTGGCTTATACCTTCTGGAGCTACTACGTCTTCCGTGGAAAAGTGCGACATGGAGAGGGATATCACTGATGGTTAAAGTGAAAAAATGGTCGCGGCGAGTCGTATGGATGGTCGCGATATGGTGCGCCAGCGTGCTTCTGCTGGCGGGCGTCGGAATGTTGTTCAGACTGCTCATGACCTCCGCAGGATTTCGCTCCTGACTGATACCCCCGGACGCGCTTTCGTCGCTGGCGAAAGCGCGTTTTTATCGACAGATCGGCGTTTATCGATCACCTTTGCTCGTCTTATCTCTCCCCTCAATAGCGGTTGATAATTATTCTCATCTTTATTGTCGTTCCCGGGCCGCAGTGATATGGTTACACAGTGGCTAACGCTCTGGTATAACGCAGATAAACGGTATTGATAATGTCTCCGATCTCCTGTCACTCTTCCGCCGCCCCGGCGATGAAAAAGATCTTTTCCGTCAGCGACTTCATCGCGTTTGGCGAGCGTTATGGCATTGATTACCGCTTCCCTGCGCTACCGCAGTATACGCAGAGTAGTCCCGTACTTCATGGCGATATCGAAGAGATAGCGCTTCCCGGCGGGATTTGCATTACACGCTCGGATGTTCACGTGTTACAACCTTATGAAACCACCTCTCGCCATAGCAGTCCGCTGTATATGCTGGTGGTGCTGGAAGGTAACGTCGCGCTGGCTGTCAATGAGCAGACCTTTTTGTTGAGCGCGGGGATGGCGTTTTGCTCGCAACTGAGTGAGCAGCAGACGATACGCGCCCATCACGGCGCAGACAGTAAATTGCGCACCTTGTCGCTGGGAATGTACCCGGACGGCGGATGGCGGGAGCGTTTGCCTGTCTCGCTGGCAGACGAGTGGGAAAATAGCGCAGCCTCGGCGAGGGGCTGGCAGGTGCCGGAGTTTCTGCTTTCAGGGCTACGCTATGCGCAGCAGCCCGGACCTCATGCGGCGTCACGCCAGTTAATGCTGGAAGGCATCATGCTGCAATTGCTGGGCTATGCGCTAAATCTATGTCAGCCCGCAACGCAAAAACGCGGGCTTCCCGTCACCGGTGAATACCAGCGGCTGGAGCTCATTCGGCGTTTACTGGAGCAGACGCCGGAAAAAGCCTACACGCTGAACGAACTGGCGCGTCGGGCGGCAATGAGTCCAAGTAGCCTGCGGTGCAAGTTTCGCCATGCCTATGGGTGTACCGTGTTTGATTATCTGCGCGATTGCCGCCTGGCGCGCGCGCGTCGTTATCTGATGGAGGGATACAGCGTGCAGCAGGCCGCCTGGATGTCAGGCTATCAACATGCCACAAACTTTGCGACGGCATTTCGTCGGCGTTATGGCTGCTCGCCCGGCGAGCTGCGTGACGCGTCTCTGACGGCGTCACGACACTGTGCGTAACGCGCTCCGCCAGAGCGGTAATATCCGCCGCTAACCCGGTTTTCTGCCGCTTTGGGTGATTTTTTATCATTGCGCATAGGCAATCTGGCGTTACGCATAGTGGTCCGTCATCTCTAAAAGGTAATAATTCTTATTTACAATAAAGATGCCTTTGGAGATGTTCATGTTTGCGACAACGCGTATGGCGCTATTGATAGGCGGAGCTATCGGCGGCGCGACTTTTCCTCTTTTTGCCCAGGAAACCACAAAAAATGATACCGTCATTGTCACCTCGCCCGTTCAGAGTGGCGCGACCAAGCTGGCGACGCCAGATATTGAAACGCCGCAGTCGGTATCCATTATTACCCGCCAGCAGTTTGAAGAGCAGGGCGCAACCAGCGTGCGTCAGGCGGTCAGCTACACCCCAGGCGTATACAGTAATCAGATAGGCGCGTCTAACCGCTTTGATTACATCGTATTGCGTGGTTTTTCGGACGGTAGTCTGGATAACGTCTATCTCGACGGGTTAAAAATGATGGGCGACACCAATTCGCACAGTTCGTTGGTGGTTGACCCCTGGTTTCTGGAAGATATCGAGGTGGTACGCGGCCCGGCGTCCGTTCTGTATGGACGTTCATCGCCAGGCGGCATTGTCGCGCTGACGTCGCGAAAACCGGCGTTTGATGCCGGGGGAGAGGTGAAGCTGTTTGCCGGCAATCACAACCAGCGCGGGGCGGCTTTTGATGTGACCGGCCCACTGGATGACAATGAACGTGTGGCGGCGCGTCTTAGCGGCATGACACGTTACGCCGATTCGCAGTTTACCCCCTTGAAAGAGGAACGCTATGCGCTGATGCCGAGCCTGACCTGGCGAATTACCGATCGGACGCGTCTTGATCTTATGGCCTATCTGCACCGTGATCCGGAAGGCGGTAGCCACTCCGGACTGCCTTATCAAGGCACGGTTGTACCTTATAACGGCGGAAAAATTTCTAACACTTTCTTTGAAGGTGAAGATGACTACGACAAATACGATCGCCGTGAAAATATGGTGGGTTATAACATTGAGCATCTGTTCGATAACGGCTGGTCGGTACGGCAAAAATTGCGCTATTTGCATACCAAAGTGACGTTGAATCAGGTCTATGCCGCAGGTTGGTTGAATGAAACGGCGCTGAATCGCGGCTATTCCGGCTCCGGGGAGAAAATGTCGGCTATCGCGCTGGATAATCAGCTCGACGGCAGTGTGGATACCGGGGCGATTAATCATCGTCTGCTGGTGGGGATCGATTATCAGGATCGCAGTAATCATACTACTGGCTATTATGGCGCGTTTCCGCCGATTGACGCTTTCAACCCTGTTTATGGCGCTCAGCCGGATTACATTACGTTGTATAGCCGTGAAAAACATAAGCTACGGCAGACCGGATACTATTTACAGGATCAGATGTCATGGGATCGCTGGCGCTTTACGTTGGGCGGTCGTTACGATCGGGTCAGCGTGTCTAACATCGACAAACTTCATGATTCACGCAGCGATCTCGATAAAAACAACGTCAGCACCCGTGCCGCGTTGCTTTATCTGTTCGACAATGGCGTCGCCCCCTATCTCAGTTATTCCACCGCGTTTACGCCGACCAGCTTCGCCGACGAAAACGGCAATGTGCTGGAACCGATGAAAGGCAAGCAGTGGGAGGCGGGGGTAAAATACGAACCGCTGGGGGGGAACAGCCAGTTTAGCGCCGCCGTGTATCGTATTAACCAGACCAATATCGCGACCAAAGAAGAACCTACCGATCCGTACCGCTCGATTGGTGAAATTGAGTCTAAAGGGGTGGAACTGGAGGCCATTAGCCATTTGTCGGATAGCGTCCGTTTGCAGGCGGCGTATACCTATACTGATATCCGTTATAAGAAAAGTAGCCCGCAAGAGCAGGGTAAGCGCGCGGTTTATGCTCCACGGAACCAGGCCAGCGCCTGGCTAAGCTACGATGTGAAAAGCGGTCTGTTAGAGGGGCTGACTTTGGGCTCCGGCATCCGGTACGTCAACGGCGTGACCAGCGATCGCCTGAATACCCACACATTGCCGTCCTATACACTGGTCGATATGGTGGTAGGGTATGATTTATCCAGCATTGGGTTAAATGGCTTGAGCGCCCAGCTCAACGTAAATAACCTGACGGACAAACGCTATGTCGCTGCCTGTAATTCGCTCTCTTATTGTTATTTTGGCGCCGAGCGTAGCATTGTAGGCAGCGTGTCATGGGCGTTTTGATAACGCTTATCGTCCGGTAGCAAAGGCTACCGGACAAACATTAGCGGTGCGTCACGCCTTCATAGAGAAGTCTGAGCGCAAACATCCCGATAATGGCGCCGATAACACGGCTGGCAATGCGCTGTATTCGTCCATAAGCGCGGCGGACTGCGGGGAGCGAAAAGGCCTGGCTGAGAAAAATACGCCAGATAACGGATGACAGCACAATTCCGGCCCAGGCCATTAACCTTGCCCATGTGGGCGTTTCTGCGCTAAGCGTTACGGAAAAAATACTGATAAAAAACAGTACGGTTTGCGGATTGGATAAATCGGTCATTAATCCCCGGCGAAAGAAAATCGTCCACGGGGCGGCAATCGGCGTCTGGAGCGTGCTCATTTGCGGCGTCGCCTGGTCGCGAATACTGTTCCAGGCGAACCATAATAAATAGGCGCCGCCGACAATTTTGATAAGAGAAAATACCGCTTCGCATTGCGTAATGAGCGTCGCCAGACCGAAAAGCCCCAGCCCGGAATAAAAGGCGTCTCCCGTGGCGACGCCCAGGCCGGTGATGACTCCCGCCCGGCGTCCTGATGCGAGGCTGGTTTGCACCACCACAAACAAATTCGCGCCGGGATTAAAAAAGGTTAACACAAACAGACTGACGGTAAGCACAACGGCATGAAACGGCTCCATAGGCAACTCTTCTCTTAGCCTCAAGAAATAACCTTCATCTTATTAATAGTCAAACCAGATGATTGCGAGAGAGATCACAAAGCAGGGGCGTTTTAATCCGCGTTGTTACGCCGACAGAACGGGGGCTGACTGGATTTTTTCAGCAATTTACACTACTTATTTAATCAGTCCGAACGGCCTTTTTGTTCTGATAAAGCGATGATGGCGTAATAATAAAACGAGGGTTTTGCTATGAAAACTGGCTACAAGGTTATGCTTGGCGCATTAGCGTTTGTCGTGACAAACGTTTATGCCGCAGAAATCATGAAAAAAACAGACTTTGATAAAGTCGCCTCCGAATACACGAAAATTGGCACGATTTCCACCACCGGGGAAATGTCGCCGCTGGATGCCAGAGAAGATTTAATCAAAAAGGCGGATGAAAAAGGGGCGGATGTGGTGGTGCTGACGTCCGGGCAGACAGAAAATAAAATTCATGGTACGGCTGATATTTATAAAAAGAAATAAAAGCGTTGCATCATAAAAATACCCGCCTGGGTTTCCGGCGGGTATTTTTATTCCTGGCAAACGGTATCCGTTTTGCCGGATGACGACCTGCAGTAAACGTAGCGCCATCAGGCATTCAGGACGCTGTCATTTGTCTTAATTACCCGACTGGTCTTTGGCACCTGCTTTTAAACGACGCCACAGAGTGGTGCGGCTAATCCCCAGATAACGCGCCGCCGCGGTCTTATCGCCATTAAAGCGCGCCAGTACATCCTGTAACGCGTGCGCATCCACGGTTGAAGGCGTCAGCTCTGCTGTGTTCACCATAAGCTCAGGTAATAACTGCCGCATAAATTGCCTGTCCAGCGTTGGCGCGGGATCGACGCTTAAAAAAAGCGCCAGGCGCTCCATCATATTACGCAGTTCGCGAATATTACCGGGCCAGCGCCAGGCCAGCAAAAGCGGCTGACACTGTGTCAATCCATGACGTATCGATTCGGTAAACGGAATTTCCATCGCCGCCAGCGACTGTTTTAAAAAGTTTTCCGCCAGCGGCAAAATATCAGCCTGCCGCTCGCGCAAAGGAGGAAGCGTCAGACGCAGAATACTCAGGCGATAAAAGAGATCGGGGCGAAAACGTCCTTGCATTATCTCCCGATCCAGATCGCAATGCGTAGCGCTGATCACCCGGACATCCACCGGGATCGGCTGGTGTCCGCCGACGCGAGTGACGGCTTTTTCCTCCAGTACGCGCAAAAGTCGGGTTTGTAACGGCAAGGGCATTTCGCCGATTTCATCCAGAAACAGCGTGCCGCCGTGTGCGATTTCAAACAGCCCCGCCCGACCTCCTCGTCGTGAACCGGTAAACGCTCCCTCTTCATAACCAAACAGTTCCGCTTCCAGCAACGACTCGGTAATCGCGCCGCAATTGACGGCGACAAAGGGAGGGGATGGCTTATTCTGACGGTGAGGCTGGCGGTGAAAAAACGTCTGGTGAATCGCCTGCGCCGCCAGCTCTTTTCCGGTCCCTGTTTCCCCCTGAATCAGCACTGCCGCACGGGAGCGGGCATAGAGCGTAATCGTCTGGCGGAGCTGCTCCATTTGCGGCGACTGGCCGCGTATATCGCCCAGTTCATACCGGGTTTGTAATCCCTTGCCGGATGGGTAATCCACGCGCTGGCGCCGTGTCAGACGGGTCATATCCAGCGCATCATGGAAAGCCTGACGAACGGTCGCCGCGGAATAAATAAAGATGGCGGTCATTCCCGCTTCTTCCGCCAGATCGGTAATTAATCCCGCGCCGACGACAGCCTCAATACCGTTGGCCTTAAGTTCGTTAATTTGCCCGCGCGCGTCCTCTTCGGTGACATAGCTTCGCTGTTCAAGACGGAGGTGAAACGTTTTCTGAAAGGCAAGTAAAGCCGGAATGGTCTCCTGATAGGTCACGATACCGATAGACGAGGTGAGCTTTCCCGCTTTCGCCAGTGCCTGTAATACATCGAATCCGCTGGGCTTGATGAGGATCACCGGTATTGACAGGCGACTTTTTAAATAGGCTCCATTCGAACCCGCCGCGATAATCGCGTCGCAGCGCTCGGTCGCCAGTTTTTTGCGAATGTAGGTCACCGCCTTTTCAAAGCCGAGTTGAATAGGCGTGATGGTCGCCAGATGATCGAATTCCAGGCTGATATCCCGAAACAGTTCGAACAGACGCGTTACGGAGACGGTCCAGATCACCGGTTTATCGCTATTATCGCGCGGAGCGCTGTGGGCAGTCGTCATCGCAGTAAGTTCATCTTTAAGGGGCGATTTTTTGTTTTAAACGTGTTTCATAAATGTTGCAATGAAACAGGGCGATTCGTTTCATGAAACGTTAGCTGACACGTTTTTCTTTTACCTTAATCGCGCTTATTCATAACAGAAATGACTGTAATCACCTGTTTTTAAATCTCATTGTATTTAATTTTCTCGCTGCCTCTTTGCCTGGCATAGCCTTTGCTTTGGTGAATACATCTTGAGTAACAATTTACTAACATGAGGACGAGATATGTCTTTACATTCGCCGGGGCAGGCATTTCGCGCCGCGCTCGCTAAAGAGAATCCATTACAAATTGTCGGCGCGATCAATGCTAACCATGCTCTGTTGGCCCAACGGGCCGGGTATCAGGCTATCTATCTTTCTGGCGGCGGCGTAGCGGCAGGCTCGCTTGGACTGCCGGATCTGGGGATTTCTACGCTGGATGATGTGTTAACCGATATCCGGCGCATCACGGATGTTTGCCCGCTGCCGCTGTTGGTGGATGCGGATATTGGCTTTGGCTCCTCCGCCTTTAATGTCGCGCGGACGGTAAAGTCCATAGCCAAAGCGGGCGCCGCCGCGCTGCATATTGAAGACCAGGTTGGCGCTAAGCGCTGTGGACACCGTCCAAACAAAGCGATCGTCTCGAAAGAGGAGATGGTAGACAGAATTCGGGCGGCAGTGGATGCGCGCACCGATCCGAACTTTGTGATCATGGCGCGTACCGATGCGCTGGCGGTGGAAGGGCTGGGGGCGGCTCTCGATCGCGCGCAGGCTTACGTGGACGCGGGGGCTGACATGCTGTTCCCGGAGGCGATCACCGAACTGTCGATGTACCGCCAGTTCGCCGACGTGGCGCAGGTGCCGATCCTCGCCAACATCACTGAGTTTGGCGCGACGCCGCTGTTTACGACCGACGAGTTGCGCAGTGCAAACGTGGCGATGGCGCTCTATCCGCTGTCGGCGTTTCGCGCCATGAACCGCGCCGCAGAAAGAGTCTATACCGTGCTGCGCCAGGAAGGGACGCAAAAGAACGTGATCGACATCATGCAAACCCGCAACGAGCTGTACGAAAGCATCAATTACTACCAGTTCGAAGAGAAGCTGGACGCGCTGTACAGGAATAAAAAATCGTAGCCTGTAGGCCTGATAAGGCGAAGCCGCCATCAGGCAATGCCGGATGGCACTACGTTTATCCGGCTTACACGCCTCAATACCCTACACATTAAAAAAATGACGAGGACACTATGAGCGACACCACGATCCTGCAAAATAATAACCATGTCATTAAGCCCAAAAAATCCGTCGCCTTGTCTGGCGTACCTGCCGGAAATACCGCTCTGTGTACCGTGGGAAAAAGCGGTAACGATCTGCACTATCGCGGTTACGACATTCTCGATCTGGCGGAGCACTGCGAATTTGAAGAAGTCGCGCATTTACTGATCCACGGAAAATTACCGACCCGCGACGAGCTGAACGCTTATAAAAGCAAGTTAAAAGCGCTGCGCGGATTACCCGCCAATGTCCGTACCGTTCTGGAAGCGTTACCGGCGGCCTCGCACCCGATGGACGTGATGCGTACCGGCGTTTCCGCGCTGGGCTGCACCCTGCCGGAAAAAGAGGGACATACCGTCTCCGGCGCGCGCGATATTGCCGATAAGCTGTTGGCCTCGCTCAGCTCTATCCTTCTTTACTGGTATCACTACAGCCACAACGGCGAACGTATTCAGCCGGAAACCGACGATGATTCCATCGGCGGCCATTTCCTGCATCTGCTGCATGGTGAAAAGCCAACCCAAAGCTGGGAAAAGGCGATGCATATTTCGCTGGTGCTGTATGCCGAGCATGAGTTCAACGCCTCGACGTTTACCAGCCGGGTGATTGCCGGGACCGGCTCGGATGTCTACTCCGCGATTATCGGCGCGATTGGCGCGCTGCGGGGCCCGAAACACGGCGGGGCGAATGAGGTGTCGCTGGAAATTCAACAGCGTTATGAAACGCCGGACGAGGCAGAGGCGGATATCCGTAAACGCGTGGAAAACAAAGAGGTGGTGATTGGCTTTGGACATCCGGTTTACACCATCGCCGACCCGCGCCATCAGGTGATCAAACGGGTGGCGAAACAGCTTTCAGAAGAAGGCGGCTCGCTGAAGATGTACCACATCGCCGACCGTCTGGAAACGGTGATGTGGGAAACCAAAAAGATGTTCCCGAATCTCGACTGGTTTTCGGCGGTCTCCTACAACATGATGGGCGTCCCTACCGAAATGTTCACCCCGCTGTTTGTCATCGCCCGCGTTACCGGCTGGGCGGCGCACATTATTGAACAGCGTCAGGACAACAAGATTATTCGCCCCTCTGCCAACTATACCGGGCCGGAAGATCGTCCGTTTGTCTCGATAGACGATCGTTGCTAACTCACTCTTATTAAAAATAAAATGCAGGAAACGTACCCTATGTCTACCCAAGAACTGAACATCCGCCCGGAATTTGACCGCGAAATCGTCGATATCGTGGATTACGTGATGAACTACGACATCACCTCAAAGGTGGCGTACGACACCGCGCATTATTGCCTGCTCGACACGCTCGGCTGTGGTCTGGAAGCGCTGGAATACCCGGCCTGTAAAAAATTGCTTGGGCCGATCGTACCAGGCACGGTGGTGCCCAACGGCGCACGCGTGCCGGGCACCCAGTTCCAGCTCGATCCGGTACAGGCAGCTTTTAACATTGGCGCGATGATCCGCTGGCTCGATTTTAACGATACCTGGCTTGCCGCCGAGTGGGGCCATCCTTCTGATAACCTCGGCGGTATTCTGGCGATTGCGGATTGGTTGTCACGTAACGCCGTCGCCGCCGGCAAAGCGCCGCTGACCATGAAACAGGTATTGAGTGGGATGATCAAAGCCCATGAAATTCAGGGCTGCATCGCGCTGGAAAACGCCTTCAACCGTGTCGGGCTTGATCATGTGCTGCTGGTCAAAGTGGCCTCGACCGCGGTGGTCGCTGAAATGCTGGGGCTGACGCGCGATGAGATCCTCAACGCGGTATCGTTGGCGTGGGTCGACGGCCAGTCGCTGCGCACTTATCGTCATGCGCCGAATACCGGTACGCGCAAATCCTGGGCGGCGGGCGATGCGACTTCGCGCGCGGTACGTCTGGCGCTGATGGCGAAAACCGGCGAGATGGGCTATCCCTCGGCGCTCACCGCCAAAACCTGGGGCTTCTACGACGTTTCATTCAAAGGTGAAACGTTCCGTTTCCAGCGCCCTTACGGCTCCTACGTGATGGAAAACGTGCTATTCAAAATTTCTTTCCCGGCAGAATTCCACTCGCAAACCGCCGTCGAAGCGGCGATGACGCTGTATGAGCAGATGCAGGCCGCGGGTAAAACGGCAGCGGATATCGAGAAAGTGACCATCCGCACCCACGAAGCCTGTCTCCGCATTATCGATAAAAAAGGCCCGCTCAATAACCCGGCGGACCGCGATCACTGTATCCAGTATATGGTCGCCGTGCCGTTGCTGTTCGGACGGTTAACCGCGGCGGATTATGAAGACGAGGTGGCGCAGGACAAGCGTATTGACGCCCTGCGCGAGAAAATCGTGTGTTATGAGGACCCGGCTTTTACCGCCGACTATCACGACCCGGAAAAACGTGCTATCGGCAATGCGATCACCGTGGAGTTTACTGATGGCTCACGCTTTGGCGAGGTTGTCGTGGAGTATCCGATTGGTCATGCGCGTCGCCGCGCCGACGGTATTCCGAAGCTTATCGAAAAATTTAAAATAAACCTGGCGCGTCAGTTCCCGACTCGCCAGCAGCAACGCATTCTGGATGTCTCCCTGGACAGAGCCCGCCTGGAGCAGATGCCGGTTAACGAATACCTCGATTTATATGTCATCTGAGCCAGCCAGCAGTAAGGCGTAAGTTCAACAGGAGAGCGTGATGTCTTTTAGCGAATTTTATCAGCGTTCCATTAACGAACCGGAGGCGTTCTGGGCCGAGCAGGCCCGGCGTATCGACTGGCGACAGCCGTTTACGCAGACGCTGGATCATAGCCGTCCACCGTTTGCCCGCTGGTTTTGCGGCGGCACCACTAACTTATGTCATAACGCCGTCGACCGCTGGCGGGATAAACAGCCGGAGGCGCTGGCGCTGATTGCCGTCTCATCAGAGACCGATGAAGAGCGCACATTTACCTTCAGCCAGTTGCATGATGAAGTCAACGCTGTGGCCGCCATGTTGCTGTCGCTAGGCGTGCAGCGTGGCGATCGCGTATTGGTCTATATGCCGATGATTGCCGAAGCGCAGATAACCCTGCTGGCCTGCGCGCGCATTGGTGCGATCCATTCGGTGGTCTTTGGCGGTTTTGCCTCGCACAGCGTGGCGGCGCGCATTGACGATGCCAGACCGGCGCTGATTGTGTCGGCGGATGCCGGAGCGCGGGGCGGTAAAATCCTGCCGTATAAAAAGCTGCTTGATGACGCTATTGCGCAGGCGCAGCATCAGCCGAAACACGTTCTGCTGGTGGACAGAGGGCTGGCGAAAATGGCGTGGGTGGATGGGCGCGATCTGGATTTTGCCACGTTGCGCCAGCAGCATCTCGGCGCGAGCGTGCCGGTGGCGTGGCTGGAATCCAATGAAACCTCATGCATTCTTTACACCTCCGGCACTACCGGCAAACCGAAAGGCGTCCAGCGCGACGTCGGCGGTTATGCGGTGGCGCTGGCAACCTCGATGGACACCATTTTTGGCGGCAAGGCGGGCGGCGTATTCTTTTGCGCATCGGATATCGGCTGGGTCGTCGGCCACTCCTATATCGTTTACGCGCCGCTGCTCGCAGGCATGGCGACTATTGTTTACGAAGGACTGCCGACGTACCCGGACTGCGGGGTCTGGTGGAAAATTGTCGAGAAATACCAGGTTAACCGGATGTTTTCCGCCCCGACCGCGATTCGCGTGCTGAAAAAATTCCCGACGGCGCAAATCCGCAATCACGATCTCTCCTCGCTGGAGGCGCTTTATCTGGCCGGTGAGCCGCTGGACGAGCCGACGGCCAGTTGGGTAACGGAGACGCTGGGTGTGCCGGTTATCGACAATTATTGGCAGACGGAGTCCGGCTGGCCGATCATGGCGCTGGCCCGCGCGCTGGACGACAGGCCGTCGCGTCTGGGAAGCCCGGGGGTGCCGATGTACGGTTATAACGTCCAGCTACTCAATGAAGTCACCGGCGACCCCTGCGGCATAAATGAAAAAGGCATGCTGGTGATTGAGGGGCCGCTGCCGCCGGGCTGTATTCAGACTATTTGGGGCGACGATGCGCGTTTTGTGAAGACTTACTGGTCGCTGTTTAACCGTCAGGTTTATGCCACCTTCGACTGGGGAATCCGCGATGCCGAGGGGTATTACTTTATTCTGGGCCGTACCGATGATGTGATTAATATTGCGGGCCATCGGCTGGGGACGCGAGAAATAGAAGAAAGTATCTCCGGTTACCCGAACGTAGCGGAAGTGGCGGTGGTGGGGATAAAGGACGCTCTGAAAGGGCAGGTAGCGGTGGCGTTTGTCATTCCGAAGCAGAGCGATACGCTGGCGGATCGCGAGGCGGCGCGCGACGAGGAAAAAGCGATTATGGCGCTGGTGGACAACCAGATCGGTCACTTTGGTCGTCCGGCGCATGTCTGGTTTGTTTCGCAGCTCCCCAAAACGCGTTCCGGAAAGATGCTTCGCCGCACGATCCAGGCGATCTGTGAAGGCCGAGATCCGGGCGATCTGACAACTATTGACGATCCCGCGTCGTTGCAGCAAATTCGCCAGGCGATCGAGGAATAGCCGTAAGCCGGATAAGCCGCGTCCGGCAACGGGTTAGCGTCAGCGACTGAATAGTGGGGTGTAAAGTTGGGAAAGGGCGGCAGCGCGCCGCCCTGTAACAGAATTAACGCAGAATATTTTTCTCAGCCAGATCCAGCGCGAAGTAACTGAAAATCAAATCGGCGCCGGCGCGTTTAATCGAGCCCAGACTTTCCAGCACGACCTTTTCTTCATCAATGGCGCCAGCCATAGCAGCAAATTTAATCATGGCGTATTCACCGCTCACCTGGTAAGCGCCAAGCGGCAACTCTGTGCGTTCGCGGATTTCACGCAGCACGTCCAGATACGCGCCGGCCGGTTTCACCATTAAGCAATCCGCGCCCTGGGCTTCGTCGAGCAGTGATTCGCGAATCGCTTCACGGCGGTTCATCGGATTCATTTGATACGTCTTGCGGTCGCCTTTTAACGCGGTACCCGCTGCTTCACGGAAGGGGCCGTAGAAAGAAGAGGCGAACTTGGTGGAGTAGGACATTATTGCCGTATCGGTAAAACCGGCGGCATCCAGCGCCTGGCGGATAGCCTGGACTTGTCCATCCATGGCCGCGGAGGGCGCAATAAAATCTGCTCCAGCCGCCGCCGCGATAACGGCCTGCTTGCCGAGGTTGGCCAGCGTCGCATCGTTATCCACACCGTGTTCGCACAACACGCCGCAGTGGCCGTGCGAGGTGTATTCGCAGAAGCAGGTGTCGGACATGACAATCATCTCCGGCACGGTTTGCTTACAGATGCGGGACATTCTTGCCACCAGGCCGTCTTCTTTCCAGGTATCGCTGCCGGTGTCATCAGTATGGTGGGAAATGCCGAAGGTCATAACGGAACGAATGCCAGCATTTGCGATACGTTCAATCTCTCGCGCCAGCTGCTTTTCCGGGATACGCATTACGCCGGGCATGGCATCAATAGCTTTGTAATCGTCGAGTTCTTCTTCAACAAAGATCGGCAACACCAGGTCGTTCAGGCTAAGTGTTGTCTCTTCAAACATAGCGCGCAGCGCAGCGGATTTGCGCAGGCGGCGAGGGCGATGGATAAGGTCTGTCATGGTCTGCCTGATGTTTGTGGAATCGAAGGCCCAGTATACCTGAATCTGCAGGCAGATGTTTTACGAAAACGGTCCTTAACGTAGCAGGCGCAGCCCCAGCGGCGGCAGAACATGGCGCTTCTTTTATATACCGGAGATTAATACCTCAGGTACTATATCATTTTAAATAAGAATTAGTTTTACGTTGTTTTTAGTTTTATTTCATCGTCATTTAAGTAAATGTGGGTTTTAACATTATTCATATTTATTTTATTTTTCTTTAATCCATATTTATCTCATATGTATTTTATTTTTTTATTTTCTTGTAACCTCATGAAAAAGAATGATTTTTAATTATCCATTTTCCTTTTATTACGTCTTTTTAATTCATGTCCGAATCCGGACTGAGGATAAAGAATAATTGAACCTTTTAGCAATGACGCCGCATAATCCTCCTTGCTAAACATCTATATGTTTTTATGCATTGATAATTGATGGATCAACTATATTACGTCCCTGAGGAGGGATGACAAATGCACTCCTGGAAAAAGAAACTTGTAGTCTCACAATTAGCATTGGCTTGCACTCTGGCAATCACTTCTCAGGCGAATGCTACTACTAATGATATTTCTGGTACCACTTACAATACGTTTCATCACTACAACGATGCGACCTACGCTGATGGCGTTTATTATGATGGCTATGTAGGTTGGAACAACTACGCAACTGATAGTTACTATAACGGTGACATTTATCCTGTAATCAATAACGCGCGAGTTAATGGCGTTATTTCTACCTACTATCTGGATGATGGCGTTACTACCAATACTAATGCGAATAGCCTGACAATTAAAAACAGTACTATTCATGGTATGATTACCTCCGAGTGTATGACTACCGATTGCGTAAATCGTGACACCGGGTATGTATATGATCGCCTGGCGCTGACCGTTGATAACTCTACCATTGATGACAACTACGAGCATTATACCTATAACGGTACCTATACCGATGGTACTGCGGATACGCATGTTGTTGATGTTTATGACATGGGTACCGCGATTACACTGGATCAGGAAGTTGATCTGTCTATTGTAAATAATTCTCATGTTGCTGGTATTACCCTGACTCAGGGCTACGAATGGGAAGATATCGACGATAACACCGTTAGCACTGGCGTAAACAGCGGTGAAGTATTTAATAACACAATCAATGTTGCTGATTCTACCGTAACCTCTGGCTCATGGTCTGATGAAGGTACTTCCGGCTGGTTTGGTAATACTAATAACGCTAGCGATTACAGCGGTTCTTATACTGCTGATGACATTGCGATTGCGGCAATTGCAAACCCATACGCTGATAATGCAATGCAGACGACGGTCAACCTCAGCAACTCCACGCTGATGGGCGATGTTGTATTCTCCAGCAATTTCGATGAGAACTTCTTCCCGAATGGAGCGGATAGCTATCGTGATACTGATGCTGACCGCGACACGAACGGTTGGGATGGCACTGACCGTATGGATGTTACCCTGAATAATGGTAGCAAATGGGTTGGTGCAGCAATGTCTGTACATATGACAGACACTGGTACTGATGCCGATGGAGACGGTGTTTTTGAATATACTGTAGATACTGACGGCGACGGTATTCTTGATGCCACATCTCCGGATGGAGTTTACGATTCTTATGCTGTAGGTACCGAGGCAACTGCAAATCTGATCGATATCGCAGCTAATAGTCTGTGGCCATTATCAACTGTAGGTGTTGATAACATTTATACTGACTACAGTGAGTATAACCATATCGTTGGTAACGAAGTTTATCAGAGCGGCCTGTTTAACGTGACCCTGAATACCGGATCACAGTGGGACACTACTAAAACTTCTCTGATTGATACGCTGAGTATCAATAGTGGTTCTGTTGTCAATGTTGCTGATTCTACTCTGGTTTCTGACACTATCGGCCTGACTGGTGGTTCTGCTCTGAACATCAATGAAGATGGTCATGTTGCAACTGATACCCTGTCTATCGATAACAGTACCGTTACGATTGCTGATGATGTTTCTGCTGGCTGGAGCGTAAATGATGCTGCCCTGTACGCAAACACTATCAACGTAACCAATAATGGTGTACTGGATGTTGGTAATAGCGCTTCTAATGCGCTGCAGGTTGATACTCTGAACCTGACCAGCTACACCGATGCTAACGGTTATGTGAACGCAGGTGTTTTCAACATCGAAAGTAACCGTTTCGTACTGGATGCTGACCTGACTAACGATCGTACTAACGACACGACTAAGTCTAATTACGGTTATGGCGTGATTGCGATGAACTCTGATGGTCATTTGACCATTAACGGTAACGGCGATACTTACGATACCGACCAGACGGAAGCAGGTCAGGATGAAGTTGATAACGTTGGTGACAATGTTGCAGCTGCAACCGGTAACTATAAAGTACGTATCGACAATGCTACAGGCACGGGTTCTGTTGCGGATTATAAAGGTAATGAGCTGATCTATGTTAACGATAAGAACAGCACCGCTACCTTCTCTGCTGCAAACAAAGCTGACCTGGGTGCTTACACCTATCAGGCTAAGCAGGAAGGCAACACTGTCGTGCTGGAACAGATGGAACTGACCGACTACGCTAACATGGCGCTGAGCATTCCTTCTGCGAACACCAATATCTGGAACCTGGAACAAGACACCGTTGGTACTCGTCTGACCAACGCTCGTCATGGCCTGGCGGATAACGGCGGCGCATGGGTAAGCTACTTCGGCGGTAACTTCAACGGCGACAACGGCACCATTAACTACGATCAGGATGTTAATGGCATCATGGTCGGTGTTGATACCAAAGTTGATGGTAACAACGCTAAGTGGATCGTTGGTGCGGCAGCAGGCTTCGCGAAAGGCGATCTGAGCGATCGTACCGGTCAGGTGGATCAGGACAGCCAGTCTGCCTACATCTACTCTTCCGCTCGTTTCGCAAACAACATCTTTGTTGATGGTAACTTGAGCTACTCTCACTTCAACAACGATTTGTCTGCTAACATGAGCGACGGTACTTACGTTGACGGCAACACCTCTTCTGACGCCTGGGGCTTTGGCTTGAAACTGGGTTATGATCTGAAGCTGGGTGATGCAGGCTACGTAACGCCTTACGGCAGCGTATCCGGTCTGTTCCAGTCTGGCGACGACTACCAGCTGAGCAACGACATGAAAGTTGACGGTCAGTCCTACGACAGCATGCGTTATGAAATCGGTGTAGATGCAGGTTATACCTTCACTTACAGCGAAGATCAGGCGCTGACGCCGTACTTCAAACTGGCTTACGTTTACGACGACTCCAACAACGATGCTGACGTAAACGGCGACTCTATCGACAACGGCGTAGAAGGTTCTGCGGTACGTGTTGGTCTGGGTACTCAGTTCAGCTTCACGAAGAACTTCAGCGCCTACACCGATGCTAACTACCTCGGCGGCGGTGATGTTGATCAAGACTGGTCTACAAACGTTGGTGTTAAATATACCTGGTAATCATTTTCTCTCAGGAGAAATAAAGGTAATTTAAACTGAAAAATGCCCGTCAAGGACTTGACGGGCATTATTGCAAGGAATGCATATGTTATCTTTAAGCAAGCCACTACAGGAATTCAACAGACTCGATAAATGCCTTTCTAAGCATGGTACGCGTTTCGAGTTTGTTAACGATAAAGAGATTATCTGTTCACCTGATGAAAGTAATACCCATACCTTTGTTATTTTAGAGGGGGTTGTTTCGTTAGTTCGGGGTGATAAAGTTCTTATTGGTATTGTGCAGGCCCCCTTTATTTTCGGCTTAGCCGATGGTGTGGCGAAAAAAGAGGCACAATATAAATTAATTGCGGAGAGCGGTTGCATCGGTTATCGCCTCTCATCATCACAAACTCTCGCCATCATTGAGCAGAACCAACTGTGGCGTGAAGCCTTCTGTTGGATAGTATGGAAAAGCCAGGTACTGGAACTTCGTGACAAGCAGCTCATTGGTAATAATTCTTACGACCAGATTCGTGCGACGTTAATGACAATGATTGAGTGGGATGAAGAACTTCGCTCACGTATTGGTGTTATGAATTATATTCATCAACGAACGCGCGTATCGCGATCGGTGGTGGCGGAAGTTCTCGCGGCCCTGCGTAAGGGTAATTACATTGAAATGAATAAAGGCAAACTGATCAGTATTAACCGTTTGCCCTCCGAATATTAACAAAAATGTTGCGCCTCGTCTGATATAGCGCGAGGCGCGACGACTCAGGATGCAGGAATAGCAATCGGTTTATTGCCGCTTAACTCAGTAACCAAATCGTTAATCCCGTCGCTCATATTGGTAAAACGAGTGAGGGGGGAACGGGTTACGACCACAAAAGCGCCAATATTATATTGTGGGATCATCGCCATATAGGTAATAAAACCGCCGCCGCCTCCTGTTTTCTGGATAATGCCAGGACGTCCGTCTTTTGGCGCCATATAGACCCAGCCCAGACCGAGCGCGTCGGCTTTACCTGGTACGTCCATCCCGATGATTTTCTTTAACTGTGTGCGCTGATAAATCAACGTTTGCATACGATCGGCCTGATGGCTACGGTGATAGAAATCTGACGACAGATACTGTTGCATCCAGCGCATCATATCTCCTGGCGTAGAATAGACCCCGCCGCTGCCAATGGCAGCCAGCGTATTATTACAGGGGCTTGCGCCTTTTTCTGCCACCATCAGACGCTTACACTGATCGGGAGAGGGGGTAAACGTGGTGTCTTTCATTCCCAGCGGGCGGGTAATCTTTTCTTCAAACAGTTGCGTATAAGGTTTGCCGGAGGCGGTCGCCAGCGCGTCGGCTAACAGGTCGAACGCCAGATTGGAATAGGCCGCCTGCGAGCCTGGCGCGACTTTTAACGTTGCTGTGGAGAGCCAGTTCCAGCGTTGTTCGCGGGTTGGCCAGACAAATACCGGACGATGCGCCGCGCCGCCGGGCTGTTCTCGCGGAAGCGCGCTGGTGTGGGTCGCTAAGTTGACTAACGTAATCGGCGTGCCTTGATACGTCGGGACATGCGCGCCGGGAGGCGCATATTTGCTGAGAGGGTCGTTTAATTTTACCGTTCCCTGATCGAGCAATTTTACCAACATTTCACTGGTCATTAGCTTGGTGAGAGAAGCGATACGAATGACCGAATCAAGCTGTGGACGAACATTATTGCCCGGTCTGGTGTCACCGAAACTACGAAACACGCGTTGATTGCCGTCGATCACCACCAGCGCCATGCCCGTGGCGCCGCTACCATAAAAGATATGCTCGGCATAACGATCAACGATATCAGAGGCAAAAACCGGATCGGCAATCGGCTGAGCCGCCTGGACAGAAGTAAGTGATGCCGCAAACAGCATGGCAGTAAAAAGCAGACTACGTTTCAACGGTGATGTCCATAAGTGAAATAACGGTGGTTATGCGTATTTATACTACCCGGCGGCACATTGCAAAACGTCAAAGAG
The DNA here is from genome assembly GCF_046550835.1 of Salmonella sp. SAL04196. Classification (NCBI taxonomy): domain Bacteria; kingdom Pseudomonadati; phylum Pseudomonadota; class Gammaproteobacteria; order Enterobacterales; family Enterobacteriaceae; genus Salmonella; species Salmonella sp. SAL04196. The sequence continues at coordinate 1,816,415 of NZ_JBGDXE010000001.1, read as the reverse complement.
AAAAAAGTGGGTGAAAAAACGTAACGGCGGGTTTTCGTGATGAAGAATGTTTACTTTTGTGATAGAGCGCTTGTGATAACCTGATAGCGCCAGCCTGCCTGCTTAGAATGAAACTCGTCGAAACAATTCTGTTGAGCAGAAGTGCGAACTAAGCGTCACAACGTAGGTCACAATGCCTGGTTTAGCCCTTTCATTTGCGTGGGCATGGCGTGATATTGCCGCCGTTACAGCAGCCGTAATAAAGAGAAGAAGTTAGCAGGAGAGCATGATGTTTAAATCTTTTTTCCCAAAGCCAGGGCCGTTTTTCATGTCGGCGTTTGTTTGGGCGCTGATCGCCGTCATTTTCTGGCAGGCGGGAGGAGGAGATTGGGTGGCGCGACTTGTAGGGGCATCCGATGAAGTGCCTATCAGCGCAGCGCGCTTCTGGTCGCTGGACTATCTGATTTTTTATGCTTATTACCTGATTTGCGTGGGTTTATTTGCAACGTTCTGGTTCATCTATAGCCCGCACCGCTGGCAGTATTGGTCGATACTTGGCACCTCGCTCATTATTTTTGTCACCTGGTTTTTGGTGGAGGTTGGCGTTGCGGTTAACGCCTGGTACGCGCCGTTCTATGATTTGATTCAAACGGCGCTCAGCTCGCCGCACAAGGTCACTCTTGGTCAATTTTATCATGAAGTGGGGGTGTTTCTCGGTATTGCGCTTATCGCCGTGGTGATCGGTGTGCTGAACAACTTCTTTGTCAGCCACTATGTATTTCGCTGGCGTACCGCAATGAATGAGCACTATATGGCGCACTGGCAGTACCTGCGCCATATCGAAGGGGCCGCCCAGCGTGTGCAGGAGGACACCATGCGTTTTGCCTCTACACTGGAGAATATGGGCGTGAGTTTTATCAATGCCATCATGACGCTCATCGCCTTTCTGCCGGTGTTGGTCACCCTGTCAGCGCATGTGCCGGATTTACCCATCGTAGGGCATATCCCTTACGGCCTGGTCATTGCCGCCATAGTCTGGTCATTAATGGGGACGGGCCTGCTGGCAGTCGTCGGGATCAAATTGCCGGGGCTGGAATTTAAAAATCAGCGAGTGGAAGCCGCTTATCGTAAGGAGCTGGTCTACGGTGAAGATGACGCCAGCCGCGCCACGCCGCCAACCGTCCGTGAACTGTTTAGCGCGGTGCGTCATAACTACTTCCGTCTCTACTTTCACTATATGTATTTCAACATCGCGCGCATTCTCTATTTGCAGGTCGATAACGTTTTCGGTTTGTTCCTGCTGTTTCCTTCCATTGTTGCCGGTACGATTACGCTGGGGCTGATGACGCAAATCACCAACGTGTTTGGTCAGGTGCGCGGTTCGTTCCAGTATTTGATTAACTCCTGGACGACGCTGGTGGAGCTGATGTCTATTTATAAACGTTTACGTAGCTTTGAACGTCAGTTGGATGGTCAGCCAGTTCAGGAAGTGACCCACTCTTTTAGCTAACAGAAGGAAACGTTATGTCGGCGGCGTCCCGTCTTTATCCTCTGCCTTTTCTGGCGGTCGCCATATTGGCTGGCTGTAGTAGTCAATCCGGGCAGCCGGTGAGCAAGGGCGAGAAGCCTGTCGACGTGGCAAGCGTAGTACGTCAGAAAATGCCGGCCAGTGTCAAAGACAGAGAGGCCTGGGCGAAAGACATCGCGACAACGTTTAAGAGTCAGGGGCTGGCGCCGACGGTAGAAAATATCTGTTCGGTGCTGGCTGTCGCCCAGCAGGAGTCCGGTTATCAGGCGGATCCTGTCGTGCCGGGACTAAGTAAAATCGCCTGGCAGGAGATTGATCGCCGCGCTGAACGACTACACATTCCGCTGTTTCTGGTGCACACCGCGCTGAAAATTAACTCCCCCAACGGCAAGAGCTATAGCGAACGCCTGGACACGGTAAAAACCGAAAAACAGCTTAGCGCTATTTTTGACGACTTTATCAATATGGTCCCTATGGGGCAGACGCTATTTGGCTCATATAACCCGGTGCATACGGGCGGCCCGATGCAGGTCAGCATTGCCTTTGCCGAACAGCACGCGAAAGGCTATCCGTGGAAGATGACGGGTACGGTACGTCAGGAGGTCTTTACGCGCCGTGGCGGATTGTGGTTTGGAACCTACCATTTGCTGAATTACCCGGCGAACTACAGCGCGCCTGTTTTCCGCTTCGCCGACTTCAACGCGGGATGGTACGCCAGCCGTAACGCTGCGTTCCAGAATGCCGTCAGTAAAGCCAGTGGGGTAAAACTGGCGCTGGATGGCGATCTGATTCGTTATAACAGCAAGGAACCGGGCAAAACAGAGTTAGCGGTGCGCAAACTGGCAGGGCAGTTGGGAATGAGTGAGCGTGAAATTCGCAGCCAACTGGAGAAAGGCGATAGCCTGGCGTTTGAAAAAACGGCGCTCTACAAGAAAGTCTATAAACTGGCCGAGGCCAAAACGGGTAAGACGCTTGCGCGGGAAATGTTGCCCGGTATTCAACTGGAAAGTCCGAAGATCACGCGTAAGCTGACGACCGCCTGGTTTGCTAAACGAGTTGATGAGCGGCGGGCGCGGTGTATGGGGCGATAAATTTCGCGCTGGGATATTTTCTCCAGCGCGCTAAGGTTTATTGGTGACGGTGACGCCAGCGTAAAAACGCGGCGATAACGGCGAAAATGAGGCAGCCCGTGAGGAAGGGCACCAGGCCAAAAATCGTCCCGACGCCCAGCCCAATCTCTACCCGCGGTCGACCTGTATCCTGTACCTGCATCAGATGCTCATAGATGCCCGGCGCATGAACCAGCAGGTTTAAGAGTTGCGCTCCGGCCCAGAAGCAAAACAGTACAAATATGGCGTAAGCAATATTTCCGGGCGTAGAGGAGGTTTCTCGATGCTTCCCGCTGAACAGCGATTTTGAGAGAGTGAAATCAGCCATAAAGACCTCCAGGATGATCGGCTACGATCTGGCGTTATGCCATCGGCTTACTGTGAAGTCTGACAGGTCATTGTGTTTGTCAATATCAGAATCATGGTAATTTCACATACGGAATGTATCCATCGCGTAAATTTTTGTTAGTTGTCACAAAACGATCACTTTTATCAAAATCAATTAACATTTAAGAAATTCCGTATCCCCCACAGACTCGCCCGCCAGAAGTATGCAAAAATACATTTTTGTTGCTGTTAATACGTCGGAGTCGTTATGCGTTTGCCTGTAAAAATTCGTCGTGACTGGCACTACTATGCCTTCTCTATTGGCCTTATCTTTATTTTGAATGGCGTCGTAGGATTGCTGGGTTTTGAGGCGAAAGGATGGCAAACCTATGGCGTTGGGCTGGTAACGTGGATTATCAGCTTCTGGCTGGCGGGGTTCATCATTCGCCGGCGCGAAGATGATGAGGTAAAAGACGCCCGATAAACGTTGCGCTATCGGGCGTGCGCTATTACATCGTGGTTTTTAAGGCGTTATTCGCCGTATGGCGTTCCAGCGCCAGCTCAATCAGGCGGCTGATCAAATCGGTATAGCCCAATCCGCTCGCCTGCCAGAGTTTTGGATACATACTGATATTGGTAAAACCTGGCAGCGTATTGATCTCGTTAATCACGACCTCATTGTCTGCCGTTAAGAAGACATCGACACGCGCCATACCCGCGCACCCCAGCGTCTGATAAGCCTGGATCGCGATCGCGCGGATCTTGTCATTCACCTCGGAAGGGAGCTGCGCAGGCACGACAACTTGTGCGCCGTTATCATCAATATACTTAGTATCGTAGGCGTAAAATTCGCTATTCAGTACGATTTCGCCACAGGTACTGGCCTGTGGGTTATCGTTACCTAATACGGCGCATTCGATTTCGCGCCCCTTGATCCCTTGCTCTACCACCACTTTATGATCGAATTCGAAAGCCAGCGCGACCGCCTGCTGATATTGCGCTTCGTTAGCGACTTTACTGACGCCGACCGAAGAGCCCTGATTGGCGGGCTTAACGAACAGCGGCAGTCCCAGACGGGATTCAACCTCGGCAAAACTAAACGCGTGACGATTCGTTCGGGTGAGTGTAATAAACGGGGCGATATTCAGTCCTGCATCGCGTAGCAGTCGTTTGGCGACGTCTTTATCCATGCAGGCTGCGGAGCTCAGCACGTCTGAACCGACAAACGGTAAGTTTGCGACGCGCAGCATCCCCTGCAATGAGCCGTCTTCGCCCAGCGTACCGTGGACGATAGGAAAAATAACATCTACCGTCGGTAGCGGCTGCCCGTTCTGGGCGTTAATCAACTGGTGTTGGTGTTTGCCAGGCACCTGGGCCAGACTGATTGCCGAAGGACGTAGCGCGATATGTGCCGGATCGTCTGCATTCTGCAAATAATTTTCCGCATCGTTAACATGCCATTGTCCTGCCTTATCTATCCCTAACAGCACCACGTCGAAGCGGGTTTTATCGATCGCATCAACGATATTTTTCGCTGATTGCAAAGACACTTCATGTTCCGCCGACTTACCGCCAAATACTATTCCTACCCGCAATTTCGCCATCTTAAAAACCCATTCCATCGAATGCAAAGCGTATACATTACCACGACAAAACGCGGGTTTCGCGGGCTTCTGCCATAATGTTTATGGGATGTGAGAACGGAGGCCGCGTGAGAGGTAAGGGTTTTCTGATTATTGTGCTGTTGGGCGGCATTGGCGGACTGGGATATCGTTATCTTCCCTCTTATTATAATCCTTTTGCTCCGCTACAACTTGCCGATCCGCAAGGCTGGATCACTACCTTCAAACTACAGCGCCTTACGCTGTCGCAGTGCCGGGAGCTTTTGACGGCGGCCAATCAACAGGGATTAATTTCATCACAACCTGTTGCGGATAGCACTGGTGAATGTCCCTTGTCCCATGTTGTGCGCGTCAGAGATTTTGGCCAGGTCAAACTGAGCAGCAGTTTTTTAGCCTCCTGCCCGTTGGCGCTGCGCTCCGCGCTGTTTGTCGAACAGCAGGCAAAACCTTTAACAGAAACGTGGATGAAGCGCCGCCTGACCCGCATCGAACATCTGGGCAGCTATGCCTGCCGTAATATTTATCACCGCCCGGATGCGCGTCGCAGTGAACATGCCAGCGCAGAAGCGCTGGATGTCAGCGGGTTTCAGCTATCGGATGGCCGAAAAATCACTGTTCTGCGCGGCTGGGGGCGTGAGGAGACGGGGCCCTGGTTACGCGCTATGTTAAACGCCAGTTGCCATTATTATGGCAATGGGCTCGGGCCTGACTATAACGCTGCTCATGCTAACCATTTTCATCTTGGAATGCGGGGCTACGGCGTGTGTCGTTAAAGCATAAACGTCTGCCTTGCGCGGCTATATAATGTGATATGTTTCACAAAAATGATGAACGGGGAGACAAAATAGCAAAGTGTGACGTATCGCACCTCTGGAACCACCAGGAAAATGAGAGCTTGCTAAGCTAACGCGTATTTTCAGCTACTTACCGTTACGAGTCTTATGGAATCCTGGAAAGTTAATCTAATTTCCGTTTGGTTTGGATGTTTTTTTACCGGGCTGGCAATCAGCCAAATCCTGCCATTTTTACCCCTTTATATTTCCCAGCTTGGCGTCTCTTCCCATGAAGCGTTATCAATGTGGTCCGGGTTAACGTTTAGCATCACGTTTCTTATTTCCGCCATTGTGTCGCCGATGTGGGGCAGTCTCGCCGATCGTAAAGGGCGTAAACTGATGCTATTGCGCGCGTCGCTCGGGATGGCGATAGCTATTCTACTGCAGGCATTTGCGACCCATGTCTGGCAACTTTTCCTGCTGCGCGGAATCATGGGGTTAACGTCAGGCTATATCCCCAATGCCATGGCGCTGGTAGCCTCTCAGGTACCGCGCGAACGTAGCGGCTGGGCGCTCAGTACGCTTTCTACCGCGCAGATCAGCGGCGTTATCGGCGGGCCGTTAATGGGCGGCTTTGTCGCGGATCATATCGGGCTGCGGGCGGTATTTCTGATTACCGCCATGCTGTTGGTGGTGAGCTTTCTGGTCACGCTATTTTTAATTAAAGAAGGCGTACGTCCGGTCATCAGGAAAAGCGAACGCCTGAGCGGTAAAGCCGTTTTTGCGTCGTTACCTTATCCTGCGCTGGTGATCAGTTTGTTTTTTACCACGATGGTCATTCAACTCTGTAATGGTTCCATCAGTCCAATCCTGGCGCTGTTTATCAAATCAATGATGCCGGACAGTAATAACATCGCCTTTCTTAGCGGGTTAATTGCCTCGGTGCCCGGTATCTCCGCGCTTATCTCCGCGCCTCGCCTGGGAAAACTTGGCGATAGAATCGGCACGGAAAGAATTCTGATGGCCACGCTTATCTGCGCAGTGCTGCTTTTCTTCGCGATGTCCTGGGTCACCACGCCGTTCCAGTTGGGGCTGTTGCGTTTCTTGTTAGGCTTTGCCGATGGCGCGATGTTACCCGCCGTACAAACGTTATTGGTGAAATACTCCAGCGATCAAATTACCGGACGTATTTTTGGTTACAACCAGTCATTTATGTACCTGGGCAACGTGGTTGGGCCGTTGATGGGCGCGACGGTATCGGCGATGGCCGGTTTCCGCTGGGTTTTTATCGCTACGGCGGCGATCGTGTTGATCAATATTGGGCAACTGACCCTGGCGTTACGTCGTCGGCGTAACGCGCAAAAAGCGAAAGGCCAATAGCGGTGCATCGTAACGGCGCTTCTGCCGTTACGATATGGTTTAAATTAAAAGATATATTCTTTATCCGTGAAGTTTTTCTATAGATGGCATAACCTTAAATTATGATATAGCGTGATTATTGTTTTTTGATGGTTTATTATCGTCTCGTTTTCGGTCTGAGAAACGTTTCGCTGCGGCGACAGTGATAATTATTTGTGTAAAGTTCTTCCTGTATCATAAAAATAGTACTTTCAGCCTCTAGGCAGTGGTTCTTCATAGTGATAACGTCACCCTGGAACTAATAAGGAAATATGGTCATGAAAAATCTCATAGCAGAGTTGTTGCTTAAGCTAGCCCAAAAAGAAGAAGAGTCGAAAGAACTGGTTGCTCAGGTAGAAGCGTTAGAGATTATCGTCACAGCAATGTTACGTAACATGGCGCAAAACGAGCAGGAGATGTTGATACGTCAGGTAGAGGGGGCACTTGAAGGCGTAAAGCCGGATGCCAGCGTTCCTGATCACGATACGGAATTGCTGCGCCAATATGTAAAAAAGTTGCTGAGACACCCCCGGCACTAATCGTATTTAAAACAACACAGTTGTTATAACGTTACTTTTATAAAATAGCCCTGGCCGCTTCGTTTTTATTTTGCTCTGTATTAACCAGAAGAAAATAAAAACGAAGCGGCTATGGTAATAACAGTGTAACGCTATGCGCTGTTCTTCTGCATCCTGCCAGTGTGACTGTGGATAATCGAATTGCACATTAGCCTACGGTTTGTCAATCAATAAAACATCTATTGCTCACGGTAAGTAATACTTTTACAACCGGGTGGTATTTTTGCCAGTAACAGCCAGACTTATATAAAGTCCCTGGGATATTTCCCAAAGGGACAACGTGTAATGTGTACACTGACAAAAGGATGGTGCTATGAGAATAACATTACTGGTGACTTTACTTTTTGGCCTGGTCTTTTTAACCGCCGTCGGCGCAACCGAGAAACCGTTAACGCCGCAACAGCAGCGCATGACAACCTGTAATCAGCAGGCGACAGCGCAAGCGTTGAAAGGCGATGCGCGTAAAACCTACCTTAGCGACTGCCTGAAAAACAGTAAGTCAGCCCCTGGCGAGAAAAGCCTGACGCCGCAACAGCAGAAAATGCGTGAATGCAATGTTCAGGCGACGGAACAATCCCTGAAAGGCGATGACCGTAGCAAGTTTATGAGCGCCTGCCTGAAAAAAGCGGCTTAGTGCTATCGGGTGAGCCCTGAAAAACACTCACCCGAAATTTCATACTCCCTCCATGCGCTCTGTTTCTATAATTTGGGAAAATTGTTTCTAAATGTTCCCAAAAATAATGAATGATGAAAATTTTTACCGAAAAGCGGTTGAACAGGCGGTAGCGCCGCCTGACTCTCCTGATGATCGTCAGCGCTCCGGGTTGCGCTTCGCCCGGCGCATCAGGCTACCGCGCGCGGTGGGGTTAGGGGGGATGTTTTTACCGGTGGCCGCCGTGTTAGTGACGCAACCTGTCTTTGGCGGCTGGTGGCTGTTGCTGGTCGGCTGGTCTTTTGTCTGGCCGCATCTGGCGTGGCAGTGGTCGGCGAAAGCCCTTGATCCGCTACGTCAGGAAATTTACAACCTGAAAGTGGATGCGATCCTCTCCGGCATGTGGATCGCGTTGATGGGCGTCAATATGTTGCCTGCCGCCGCGCTGTTTATGATGATGAGCATGAATCTGATGGGGGCTGGCGGGCGGCGGCTATTCACTGTCGGAATGGGCCTTTTGCTGGCGTCATGTCTGGTGACGTTGCAGCTTACCGGGCTACCCGTCGCGATGCGAAGCTCGTCGCTGGAAGTCACGCTCTCTTTGCCCGTCATTATGTTGTATCCGCTTCTGTTCGCCTGGGTAAGTTACCAAACGGCCATTAAATTAGCGGAACATAAGCGACGCTTGCAGGCGATGAGCTCGCGGGATGGCATGACCGGCGTCTATAACCGACGCCACTGGGAAATTTTATTACGTAATGAATTCGATCACAGCCGACGCCATCATCGGGAGGCGACATTGTTGATTATCGACATCGATCATTTTAAGAGCATTAACGACACCTGGGGGCATGATGTTGGGGATGAGGCTATTATCGCCCTGACGCGTCAATTACAGATAACGCTACGCGGGAGTGATATTATCGGGCGCTTTGGCGGCGACGAATTTGCGGTGATTATGTGCGGAACGCCGGCAGACAGCGCGATTACCGCCATGTCGCGAGTGCATGAACGGCTAAATACCTTACGCTTGCCGGGCGCGCCGCAGGTCATGTTACGTATCAGCGTGGGCGTGGCGCCGTTAACGCCACAAATCGGTCATTATCGGGAATGGCTAAAGTCTGCGGATATGGCGCTTTATAAAGCAAAGAATGCCGGACGTAACCGCACCGAAGTGGCGGCATGACGTCCAGCCGGGCCTCAGGATTTACTGAGCGCCTCTGATTTTTCCATACACTTCGTCATCGCTTCTATTACCGCAGCGCGGAAGCCACGTTCTTCCAGAACGCGTACGGCTTCAATCGTCGTTCCGCCAGGCGAGCACACCATATCTTTCAGTTCGCCGGGATGCTTTCCGGTTTCGAGTACCATTTTCGCCGATCCCATGACGGCCTGCGCGGCGAATTTATAAGCCTGAGCGCGAGGCATACCGCCCAGAACGGCTGCGTCCGTCATCGCCTCGATAAACATAAACACATAGGCCGGCGAAGATCCGCTCACGCCAACCACCGGATGGATCATCGGCTCAGCAATCACTTCCGCCTCGCCAAAACAGCGGAAAATATTCAGGACATCAGCCGTATCTTCCGGTGTGACCAGCGCGTTTGGCGTGACGGAGGTCATTCCTGCGTTGACCAGCGATGGCGTATTCGGCATAGCGCGAATGATTTTACGGTCATGTCCCAGCGCGCGCGCAAGCTGATCAAGCGTTACGCCTGCGGCGATAGAGACCACCAGCGAGTCTTTGTTCAGGCTGGAGGAGATTTCACTGAGCACTTTCACCATAATGCCCGGTTTTACCGCGCCGAAAACGATATCCGCGACCTGAGCGACCTCCTGCGCGCTTTGCGCCGCATTAATGCCGTACTGGTCATGCAGGGCGGCAACTTTATCGGGGGAGGGGGTGTAGACCCAGATCTGACCGGGAAGTACCTGACCGCTGGCAATCAGTCCGCCAAGAATAGCCTTGCCCATATTACCGCAGCCAATAAAACCGATTTTCTTCTCCATCTCGTCACTCCCTATGTTTGTGTGTTATGGGGAATGGTTAGCTTAACGCGGATTGAAAACGGGCAGAAGGAGAAACAGCACTTTGATGAAAGGCAAAAGCGCGAGACAATAAAAGATTGTATACCGTACGGGAGACATTATGACCATCTGGGTGGATGCGGATGCGTGTCCGAATGTCATTAAAGAAATTTTGTACCGCGCCGCCGAGCGGATGCAGTTGCCGCTTATTCTGGTTGCCAATCAGGCCTTGCGCGTGCCGCCTTCGCGTTTTATCCGCACGCTCCGCGTGGCCGCCGGGTTTGACGTGGCGGACAATGAAATTGTGCGTCAATGCGAAGCGGGCGATCTGGTGATTACCGCGGATATTCCGCTGGCGGCTGAAGTGCTGGAAAAAGGCGCTGCGGCTCTTAATCCCCGGGGAGAACGCTATAGCGACGCCACGATTCGCGAACGTCTGACGATGCGTGACTTTATGGACACGCTACGCGCCAGCGGCGTACAAACGGGGGGACCAAACACACTCTCGCCGCGCGATCGTCAGCATTTTGCCGCCGAGCTGGATAAGTGGTGGCTGGAAAGCCAGCGTAAAAAATAAATCGTGTAATGAAAAATTTACAGTTTATTCATTTCTGATTCTTGCTATAGTACTAATATTGTGACTTTAGTACCTTTGTGTAAATTATTATTTACATTTATGCGTTGTACTAGTTAGATGATATGATTATAACATTGCTGATATCAAATCCTGCGTATGCGCAGTTCCTGGGGGAACGCCTGCTATGATGCAACCTCTTTATCTTGTTGGCCCGCGGGGCTGTGGGAAAACCACCATCGGTATGGCGCTGGCGCAGGCAACCGGTTTTCGGTTTGCAGATACCGACCGCTGGCTGCAATCGCACGTGCAGATGAGCGTCGCTGATATCGTTGAAAAAGAAGGCTGGGGAGGGTTCCGCGCCCGGGAAACCGCGGCCCTGGAGGCGGTAAGCGCGCCTTCGACTGTTGTGGCGACGGGGGGCGGTATTATTCTCACGGAGTATAACCGACGTTATATGCACCGTGTTGGCGTAGTGATTTATCTGTGCGCGCCGGTATCCACGCTGGTTAACCGGCTTGAGGCTGAACCTGAAGCGGATCTGCGCCCGACCCTCACCGGCAAGCCGTTGAGCGAAGAGGTTCGGGAAGTGCTTGAGCAGCGTGACGCGTTGTATCGCGAAACGGCGCATTACATTATTGACGCGACGAAAACGCCGGCCCAGGTCGTTTCTGAAATTATTGCGGCGTTGCCGCCGTCGACGCAACGGTTACAGGGAGATGTCTATACTTAACGCTCACCCAGAATAAAGGAAACGCTATGCCAACCAGACCACCTTATCCGCGGGAAGCTTATATCGTCACCATTGAAAAAGGCACGCCGGGCCAGACGGTGACGTGGTATCAGCTACGGGCTGACCATCCGAAACCTGATTCGCTCATCAGCGAGCATCCGACCGCAGAAGAAGCGATGGATGCGAAAAAACGTTACGAAGATCCGGATAAATCATAGACGCATGAACCACTCGGAAGGGATTCCGGGTACCCCTAAATTGTATCTCCATCACATTCTTGAAACATTTATACTGGCAACTAAAACCGTAAATTAAGCGATAACAATACAATATTGGAATTATTTGGAATCTTTACACAATACGTTGCTCATCTGCTGCTACGCTTTCTGAGATTTGTAGGGCAGGTAGCGCGGTGAGCGTGTGAATATTTGCCCGGGAATTACGACGAAGTAATAAGGTGGAATAAAAATGAGTGCGTCGTTGGCAATCCTCACAATCGGCGTTGTGCCAATGAGCGAAGTGTTACCGCTTCTGACGGAATACATCGACGAACAACACATCACCCATCATAGCCTGCTGGGAAAAATGAGCCGGGAAGACGTTATGGCGGATTACGCTGTAGAGCCTGGCGACGATCCGCTTTTGACGTTGCTGAATGATAACCAGATAGCCCATGTTTCCCGCCAGAAAGTGGAGCGAGATTTACAGAGCGTTGTCGAGGTGCTGGATAACCAGGGTTATGACGTCATTATACTGATGAGCACCGCGGCGATTAAAAGTATGGCAGCCCGTAATTCTATTTTGCTTGAACCGCTGCGTATTATTCCACCGCTTGTCGCCTCTATTGTGGATGGGCATCAGGTGGGCGTGATTGTGCCTGTTGCAGAACTTCTGGCGGCCCAGGAGAAAAAATGGCAGGTATTGCAAATGCCGCCGGTGTATTCGCTGGCGAATCCGGTTCACGGTTCTGAGCAACAGTTAATTGATGCCGGACAGGCGCTACTGGATCAAGGCGCGGACGTCATTATGCTGGATTGTCTGGGTTTTCATCAGCGTCATCGGGATATTTTACAGCAGGCGCTGGATGTGCCGGTTTTACTCTCTAATGTTTTGATTGCGCGGTTAGCTTCAGAACTGCTTGTCTAATTTTACGTGACAGGCCGAACGTCAGGACTCTATATTGGGTGTTAATTTAATAATGAGACGGGGCCTGATTATGCTACAAAGCAATGAATACTTTTCCGGGAAAGTGAAGTCTATTGGATTTACCAGCAGTAGCACCGGCCGGGCCAGCGTTGGTGTGATGGCGGAAGGGGAGTATACCTTTGGCACCGCCGAACCCGAAGAGATGACGGTTGTGAGCGGCGCGTTGAAGGTACTGTTGCCGGGAACTGTCGAATGGAAAGTGTATACAGCCGGTGAGGTGTTTAACGTGCCTGGCCACAGCGAGTTTCATCTACAGGTCGCTGAGCCCACCTCGTATCTGTGCCGCTATTTGTAACGGTGAGTCCCCTCTCCGGCGGAGAGGGACCCTCTGGTTAGCGCTGCGCTTCGCCGCCTAATCCTTCCACCAGGCTTTGAATCAGCGCCGCCAGCTCGCCGGTCATCAGGATAAAGTCCGCGTCAAAACGTTGGGCAAAATCTTCCCGGTCGATATCTTCGTTCTGATCGCGCAGCTCATCGCAGAATTTCAGACGCTTAATGGAGCCGTCGTCGCACATGACGAATTGAATACGCTGCTGCCAGTCGAGCGCCAGCTTCGTGACCACTTTACCCGCTTCAATATGAACGGCGATCTCGTCGCTGACCAGATCCTGCTTTTTCGCGCGGATCACGCCGCCATCTTCCAGCATCGCTTTCAATTCGGCTTCGTCCAGCAACTGGAAACCCTGAGCGACCGTACCGGAGCGCACCCACTCGGTGAGCGTCAGCTCAATCGGGTTTTCCAGCGCCAGCGGGACGACCGGCAGCGAGCCAAGACTTTTACGCAGTAGCGCCAAAGTATCTTCCGCTTTTTTCGCGCTGGCGCAGTCAACCATAATCAGGCCGTTAACGGTATCAATCCACATCATTGTCTGACTGAAGCGGCTAAACGCGCGCGGCAGCAACGAATGCAACACTTCATCCTTCAGGGAATCTTTTTCCGTCTTCTTCAGCTTGCGTCCCTGATCGGCTTCCAGTTTCTGGATTTTCGCCTCCAGAGCCTGTTTGATCACTGGCGATGGCAGGATTTTCTCTTCTTTGCGCGCGCAAATAATAATTTGGCCATTGGCGGTGTGCGTTAACGCATCGCTGTGAGAGCCCATCGGCGGAACCCAGCCCATTTTGGCCATATCCTGGCTACCGCATGGGGTAAACGTCATTGAGGCGAGCTGTTTCTCCATCTCTTCGGCGCGTAATGTAATATCGCGGCTAAGACGGTAAACCATTAAATTTTTGAACCACAGCATGATAATTTCCACGGCCTTGTCGTTAAATCCAGGCGGTATAGTAACGAATTGTCGGCAGGCTTGCATTGCCAATCAGAACGGTGAATTCTACCCTGTTGATATTCCCAAAAAATGAGGAGCGGTATGTGCGTATTGGTATCGATTTAGGCGGCACAAAAACGGAAGTCATTGCGCTTGATGATGCAGGAGAGCAGCGGTTTCGCCATCGTCTGCCTACGCCGCGGGAGGATTATCAGCAAACGATAGAAACCATCGCTACGCTGGTCGACATGGCGGAACAGGCGACCGGCCAGACCGGCAGCGTTGGCATTGGCATTCCCGGTTCTCTCTCGCCTTACACCGGCGTGGTAAAAAACGCTAACTCTACGTGGCTTAACGGCCAGCCGTTCGATAGCGATGTGAGCCGTCGTCTGAAGCGTGAAGTGCGGTTAGCCAACGATGCCAATTGCCTGGCGGTATCAGAGGCGGTAGATGGCGCGGCAGCGGGGGCGCAAACGGTATTTGCGGTGATTATCGGTACCGGGTGCGGCGCGGGCGTAGCGCTAAATGGCCGGGCGCACATCGGCGGCAACGGTACGGCAGGTGAATGGGGCCACAATCCGTTGCCGTGGATGGATGACGATGAGTTGCGTTACCGCGAAGAAATTCCCTGTTATTGCGGTAAACAAGGCTGTATCGAAACCTTTATTTCCGGTACGGGATTTGCCACGGATTACCAGCGTTTGAGCGGTAAAGCGCTAAAAGGCGATGAGATTATTCGTCTGGTCGACGCGCAGGACGCCGTGGCGGAACTGGCGTTAAGCCGTTATGAGCTGCGGCTGGCGAAAGCATTATCTCATGTCGTGAATATTCTGGATCCGGATGTCATTGTGCTGGGCGGTGGTATGAGCAATGTTGAGCGCCTGTACAAGACGGTTCCGTCGCTGATGAAATCGTTTGTTTTTGGCGGCGAGTGCGAGACGCCGGTACGTAAGGCGCGGCATGGCGATTCGAGCGGCGTGCGCGGCGCGGCCTGGCTGTGGCCGCTGGCGTAACGTTTTTAGCCGGATGGCGTCATCCGGCAACCGGCGTGACCGATGGCTGCTTGTGTTTTAGACGTCCGTATACCAGCAACGACGACATGGCGGAAAACGAGAGCAGGGCGGCGGGAAGCGCCACGTAGTGGTACGCAAAACCTAGCGTCAGCATCAGTCCGCCGCACCAGGCGCCAATCGCGCTACCGAGATTAAAGGCGATTTGCCCTCCCGCCGCGCCCAGCAGTTCGCCGCCTTTGGCGTTTTGCAGCAGCAGGATTTGCAGCGGCGCAGAGAGCGCAAACAGACCAGCGCAGCAGATAAACGCGAAAGTCAGCGATGCCGTTTTGTATCCGCTGAAGAAAAAGAGCGCCATGAGAGAGAGCACGATAATGAGGTCAGTCACTACCGCGATGCGCAGCGGAGTATATCTGCCGGAGAGTTTGCCGCTTAACAGATTGCCTAACACCATCCCCAGCCCGACCAGCATCATAATAAACGTCATGCTCGTCTCCGAAAAACCGGAGATGTACATCATAAATGGCTTGATATAGCTGAACCAGGCAAAAACGCCCGCATTGCCGAACATCGTGGCGGCGAAAATGAGCCACGGTGCAGGACTACGCAAGAAGTGGAACTGCTCGCGCAGGCTGCCTTGGGCTTTGTCACGGATATCCGGCACCCAGAAGAAAATTGCGGTGAGCACAGCGATGTTGAAAACCGCGATCAATAAAAAGGTGTAGCGCCAGCTAAATTCCTGGCTCAGGTAAGTGCCGACCGGAATGCCCACCAGATTCGCCACCGTCATTCCTGAAACCATACCCGCGACGGCGGCGGTGACTTTCCCGGGGCGGATAATCTTTGACAGGACAATGGCGCCGACGCCAAAAAAGGCGCCGTGCGGAAAGCCGGAAACCAGTCTGCCGACGGCGAGCATCAGATATGACGAGGAAAAGGTAAATATGGCATTGCCCATCACGCACAGCGTGACCAGAAACAGCAGTATATGTTTAAGCGAAAAGCGGCTGGAAAAGAGCGCCATAACAGGCGCGCCCAGCACGACGCCGAAGGCGTAAAACGAGATCATATGCCCGGCGGCGGGAATCGTTATCCCGACATCGCGTGCCAGCTCCGTCAGCACGCCCATAATGCCAAACTCGGCCATCCCCAGTCCGAACGTACCCAGCGCCAAAGAAAAAATAACTTTTTTCATACCACCTGCCGAAAATAAAGGCGCATGTTGCGCGCTGTGGCTGTGAATTGTCACAGCCAATCAACGTATAGCTTGCGGATAAGCGCGAGGTAATACCATTCCTTATCCGTCTTTGTGTATTCATTATTATGCTATGTCATGACGGTATGCTGTGCGCAGGATGACACTCGTGTTACTCCACGGCAAACGCTTTGTCCAGTTTGCTATAACCAAGCCCATTGATTTTTTTCACTTTTATCTGCACGGGGATACGTTCTTTCATGGCTTCCACGTGGCTAATCACACCGATGGTCTTCCCGCTGGCATTCAGCGCGTCGAGCGCATCCAGCGCGGCGTCCAGCGTTTCGCTATCAAGCGTGCCGAAGCCTTCGTCGAGGAACAAAGAATCAATGCGCGTTTTATGGCTGACCAAATCTGATAACGCCAGCGCCAGCGCCAGGCTGACCAGGAAGCTTTCGCCGCCTGATAACGTTCGCGTATCGCGCACGGCGTCGGCCTGCCAGGTATCGACAACCTCCAGTTCCAGCGCGTCGCTGGCTTTGCGCTGCAATAAATAACGGCCATGCAGGCGGGTGAGCTGATGATTCGCCAGCCAGACCAGATTATCCAGCGTCAGTCCCTGGGCGAATTTGCGGAACTTATCACCTTCTTTAGAGCCGATCAGCGCATTGAGATAGCCCCAGTCTTCCACTTGCTGAGAGGCTTGCTTCATTTCCGCCATCAGCGCGCGTTGGCGCTGCCGATTATCTGCATCCTGTTTAATTTGCTGGCGGATTTCCCCCTGGCGTGTCGTGTTCTCGCGCAGTTGTTGCGCCAACTGCGCCAGCCGCTGCGCGAGCTGCTCTGCCGTACACGTTGGGTCCAGACCGGCGGGCGGCTGTTGCTGATGGTCAGCCAGCGCCTGCGCGGACTGCGCGCTTAACGCCTTCGCTTGTTGTAGCTGACTTTCCAGCGTTTGTTGTTGTTTTTCCAGACGGGTCACGGTCTCTTCATCCAACAACGCCGCCAGGAACGTTGCCTGGCTGTCAAACGGGCTATTTTTTAACGCCGCATCAAAGTGCGCTATCGCCTCGGCGGCGCGCTGCTGTTCCTGCGTCGTCTGTTCCTGCAGGGTTTGCAACTGGCTTTGTAATGACACGCACTCATCATGCGCCTGCCGCCAGTTATCCAGCGGCACGTCGTCGTCGGAATCCGCGGTATCCGTTTGCGGTAGCGTCTCCAGCAACGGGGCAAGCCTGTCGATCTGCGTTTGCAAATCCGCGAACTCTGTCTGACGCTGTTGCCATATTTTCGCTTCGTCGGCGCGCTCATTCAGCCACGAAGCCTCGTTTTCTGGCGCAGGAAGGGAAAGCGTATACTGCGCCAAATCAGCCGTCAGCGAGGCCTGACGCTGCGCAATCTGCGCGGTAAAGCGCGCTACTTGTTCAGTATGCGCCGCGATTTGCGTTTGTAGAGCATGACGCTGGCTGAGTTGATCCAACTGTTGCTCATGCTCTTCCGCGGCGGTCAACCAGCCCGCGAGGTCTTCTTGCGGCTGGAGCTGAACGCCCAGCGTAGCGCACAGCGTTTGCCATTCCTCAGTAAGCGCTTGCTCCTCCTGCAACAACGACTGCGCCTCGCTTTCATCCCGCTGTAATTGTTGCGTTAAGGCATCTAACTGTCCTCGCAGCGCCGCGCCTTCTTCCGCCAGTGCTTTGACCTCTTTTTCCAGCGCGTCGCGGCGGGTTTGATTCGCGCTCAGCTCCAGCGCCTGATAGGCGGCGATGGCGGGGTGTGTCGTCGAGCCGCAAAGCGGACACGGCTGGCCGGACTGTAAGTGCGCCCGCTGGCTTTCCAGATCTTTGATGCGCGCCTCCTGCTCGCAAATAGTGCGAACGTCCGCAAGCTCCTGCGCTTTAGTCTTATAACTCAGTCGCTTATCCGTCAGACGTTGGGTGTATTGCGTCTGCTCCTGATGATGACGCGCGATAGCTGCCTGTAGCTGCGCCTGACGCTTTTGTTTCGGGATAATTTGCCCCTGAAGCGCGGCGAGACGATGCCGTAGCGGACGCTGCCGGGTATGCAATGCTCTGGCTTCCGCCAGCGCCTGTGGCGTGAGGTCGAGCGTGAGCGGCGGTAGCGCATCACGCTGACGCGTATCGCTCAGCAACTGCTGTTGCCATTGGCTCAGTTGCGCCCGGTCGTGGGATTGTTGTGTTAACAATGCTCGCCAACCCGCCAGTTCGCTGCGCCAGACGCGGATGCCGTCGTGTTCCGCCAGCCATGTCTTCAACCGCTGCCCTGTGGCGTTCAGTTGCGTGAATTGTCGATGCGCGCAGGCGCGGATACGCTGGCGCAGGCGATACGCGCTTTGTAAGCGAGCATTCACTTCATCACTGTGCTGGCGAACACGCTCAACGGCGCGGGTTTGTTCCTGAATGCGCTCCCAATGCGGACGCAACTGGCGAGCGGGTTGCGCCAGAGTCAACGCCGCGAGCTGCGGCTGCGCTTTTTCTCGCGCCTCTTGTGCCGCGTACAGCGCCTGCTGTCGGGCGTGTAATTCAGTGTGGAGCTCGTTTTTTCGGGTCAGCCAGTGAAGGTGCTGCTGCTGTCCCTGCTGGTCGGCCAGCAGGCGTTTCTCTTCGTCAGTAAGCGCCTGCAAACTGGCTTCCAGTTGCTGTAACTGTTCGTCCGCCAATAGGGCGACGCCGCTGGCCTGCGCTTGTAACTTTTCCAGTTCGAGACGGGCTGATTTATGTTTTTCAAATACCTGTGCGGAGATCTGCCCGTAAATCTCAGTGCCGGTGAGCTCCTCCAGAAGCTCTGCGCGCTCTTTCGCTTTGGCGTTAAGAAAGGCGGCGAACTGCCCCTGTGATAACAACATCGAACGGGTGAAGCGCCCGTAGTCCAGCCCGGTCAACGTGGCGATCATCTCCAGTTTATCCTTTACCTTATCGGCAAAGATCTTTCCGTCTGAACACCGCGCCAGCTCCACGCGTGGGGCCTGGAGATTGCCGTCAGGCTGATTTCGGGCTCGGTTCTGGCTCCAGAACGCGCGCCAGGCCTCGCCTTTTACCTCAAACTCCACTTCGGCCAGACATTCCGCCGTATCGCGCGTCATCAAATCGTTTTGCGACTGCGATACCGTATTCAGGCGCGGCGTTTCGTGGTACAGCGCCAGACAGATGGCGTCAAGCAAGGTGGTTTTTCCCGCGCCGGTCGGGCCGGTAATGGCGAATAACCCGTTACTGGCAAACGGTTCGGCGGTAAAGTCGACCTTCCATTCACCTTTCAGCGAGTTCAGGTTTTTCAGACGCAAACTGAGAATTTTCATGCCTCATGCTCCTCATTCAACGCGTAGAGCGTGCTGGAAAAGAGCTGATTCAGGCGCTCGCGCTGCGGGGGATCTAACGCTTCCAGCGCCAGACGCCGCGCAAAAACCTCCTCCACGCTAAGCTCGCTTAATGTTTCCCGCCGCTCGTTCGCCAGCGAGCGCTCGCGCTGTTCGCGGCTACGGCGCACCAGTAATACCTCTACGGGTAGCGACTCCGTTAGCGTCTGTATTCTGCGTTGGATATCGTGCAGATAATCATCGGTGGTGATTTCAATATCCAGCCAGACGGGGGGTGATTGCTCCACGCCGCGCCACTGCTCAAGCTGTTCGGTAATTGACGCCAGGTCGCCTTTTAAAACCGCCAGCGGTTGAGTCACGGGGACAGCCAGACTTTCGGTACTTTGCCATTTCCCCTGCTCGAAGGTCACCAGATGCACGCATTTGCTTTTGCCGCACTCATCAAAGCTGAGGGCGATGGGTGAGCCGCAATAGCGGATATGCTCTGTGCCGCCGACACATTGCGCGCGGTGAATGTGTCCCAATGCGATATAATCCGCTGGGGGGAAATGCTGCGCCGGAAAGGCATCCAGCGTACCGATATAAATGTCGCGAACCGCATCGCTTTTGCTGGCGCCGACGGTGGTTAAATGCCCCGTCGCGATAACCGGCAGCTTTCGTTCGCCGCGTAGCTGGCACGCTTCCCGATATTGCTGTTGATAATAATCGGCAATCGCATGAAGAAGTTGCTGCTGTTTCTCGCTGCCGGATAATCCCGCCTGACTGGTAAGAATGTCGCGCGGGCGCAAAAAGGGAATGGGGCACAGTACGGCGCCTGGAGAACCGTCGCGACGATGAAGTAGCTGCGGCGCATAGCCCGCGCTGGCGATCACGGTTGTATTGAGAAACGCCAGAATGTCGCGCGACTCGTTTAGCGTGGCGACGGAATCATGATTACCGGCCAGCACCACCAGATGACAGCCCGTTTGCTGTAAATTAACGACGAAACGGTTATAAAGTTCTCGGGCATAGCTTGGCGGCGAACCGGTATCAAAAATATCGCCAGCGACAATAATGGCATCCACCTGATGGGCCTGCGCGGTCTCCAGCAGCCAGTCCAGAAAAGCCTGATGCTCCGCGGCGCGGCTTTTACTGTAGAAATTTTGTCCCAGATGCCAGTCAGAGGTGTGGAGGATGCGCATAATTGTTCCATGCAAAAAAAGCGTGAACGGGATTATACACGTCATCCCCTCCATTTTTGGGCGCAATTTACCGCCGGTACACGGTAATGCAAGGTTTCACCGGTGTCATAAATCATCAACATGCTGTCAATGCCGCCTTTTTTTTTCATAAATCTGTCATAAATCTGACGCATAATGGCGCGGCATTGATAACTAACGACTAACAGGGCAAATTATGGCGAGACGTATTCTGGTCGTAGAAGATGAGGCGCCGATCCGTGAAATGGTGTGCTTCGTGCTCGAACAAAATGGCTTTCAGCCCGTAGAAGCCGAAGATTATGACAGTGCGGTGAATAAACTTAATGAACCCTGGCCGGATCTCATCCTTCTTGACTGGATGTTGCCCGGTGGGTCAGGGTTACAGTTTATTAAACATCTCAAACGTGAAGCCCTGACCCGGGATATTCCGGTGGTTATGCTGACCGCGAGAGGTGAGGAAGAAGATCGCGTGCGCGGGCTGGAAACCGGCGCTGACGATTACATTACCAAGCCGTTTTCCCCCAAGGAGTTGGTGGCGCGCATTAAAGCCGTTATGCGGCGCATCTCGCCGATGGCGGTCGAAGAGGTGATCGAGATGCAGGGACTGAGCCTTGATCCTGGCTCTCACCGCGTGATGACCGGCGACAGCCCGCTGGATATGGGGCCGACCGAATTTAAATTACTCCATTTCTTTATGACGCACCCGGAACGGGTTTACAGCCGCGAGCAGCTACTCAATCATGTCTGGGGCACCAATGTGTACGTTGAAGACCGGACGGTCGATGTGCATATTCGCCGTTTGCGTAAGGCGCTGGAGCACAGCGGCCACGACCGGATGGTGCAAACGGTACGCGGGACAGGGTATCGTTTTTCGACCCGCTTTTAATGCCTTTTCCGCCAGTAGAACACAGGTTTCTGGCGGAGAAGGCTTTCCATTCTTGAGGGAGTATGACGCGTGCTGGAACGGCTGTCATGGAAAAGGCTGGTGCTGGAGCTGGTGCTCTGTTGCATCCCCGCGCTTATCCTTAGCGCTTTTTTTGGTTATCTGCCGTGGTTTTTACTGGCGGCGGTGACGGGACTGCTTGTCTGGCATTTCTGGAATTTATTACGCCTCTCCTGGTGGCTTTGGGTCGACAGAAGTATGACGCCGCCGCCGGGACGGGGAAGTTGGGAACCGCTGTTATACGGTTTACACCAGATGCAGTTGCGAAATAAGAAGCGTCGCCGCGAGCTGGGGAACCTGATTAAACGTTTTCGCAGCGGCGCGGAGTCGCTGCCTGATGCCGTGGTTCTGACCACAGAAGAGGGCGGTATTTTTTGGTGTAACGGTTTGGCGCAACAGATACTGGGGCTACGCTGGCCGGATGACAACGGGCAGAATATTCTCAATCTACTGCGTTATCCGGAGTTTACCCAGTATTTAAAAACGCGTGATTTCACCCGTCCGCTTCATTTGGTGCTCAATACCGGGCGGCATCTGGAGATCCGCGTCATGCCTTATACCGATAAACAACTCCTGATGGTGGCGCGCGATGTGACGCAAATGCATCAGCTTGAAGGCGCCAGACGTAACTTTTTCGCCAACGTTAGCCATGAGTTGCGTACGCCCTTGACGGTATTGCAAGGCTATCTGGAAATGATGCAGGAACAGGCGCTGGAAGGGGCAACGCGAGAAAAAGCGCTGCATACGATGCGCGAGCAAACGTATCGTATGGAAGGGCTGGTAAAACAACTGCTTACGCTGTCTAAAATTGAGGCGGCCCCGGCGCTGTTATTAAATGAAAAAGTGGATGTACCGATGATGCTGCGGGTCGTGGAGCGTGAAGCGCAGACGCTCAGCCAGCAGAAACATACCTTTACGTTTGAGGTCGACGATAGTCTTAGCGTTCTGGGCAATGAAGAGCAGCTACGTAGCGCGATCTCAAACCTGGTGTATAACGCGGTAAACCATACGCCGGCGGGAACGCATATTACGGTGAACTGGCGACGTGCCGCGCATGGCGCTGAATTTTGCATTCAAGATAACGGTCCGGGGATTGCTGCCGAGCATATTCCTCGTCTGACCGAACGCTTCTACCGCGTCGATAAAGCGCGTTCGCGGCAAACGGGCGGCAGCGGCCTGGGATTGGCGATTGTGAAACATGCGTTGAATCACCATGAAAGCCGCCTTGAAATCGACAGTTCGCCTGGCAAAGGAACGCGATTTAGCTTTGTGCTGCCGGAACGTTTAATTGCCAAAAATAGCGATTAATTGCCTTTCGTAAGTATAACTTTCCATAAGCCAGCGGATGCTGGCTTATTTTCTTT
This sequence comes from Salmonella sp. SAL04196, assembly GCF_046550835.1. Lineage (NCBI taxonomy): Bacteria > Pseudomonadati > Pseudomonadota > Gammaproteobacteria > Enterobacterales > Enterobacteriaceae > Salmonella > Salmonella sp. SAL04196. The sequence continues at coordinate 1,793,601 of NZ_JBGDXE010000001.1, read as the reverse complement.
GCAGTTAAGACGGGCTCGTTGAAACATTCAACGTTTGGTGATTTTTTGTTCGCATGATTAGCCATAACTTTTTCATGAGAATGGTGTTTTATTCTGGTTATAAATTTCATATCGCTATATTCATCTGGTTTTTAGATCCCACCTTGCTTTAAAACGTTATAAGCGTTTAAATTGCGCTTCAGGTGCTGTCATTACGACTGCATTTGCGCGGTAAATCGAAAAACAATTCTTCGCCGCATCGGTCCGGGAGCTTTTCCCGCTGAAATTGATAAAAAACGCCGCTTTATAATCCTCCGGGAAAGGCAAAAATTTTAATGTTTACAACATCACCATCCACAGGCAGTAAGACTTTATGACCCATCAGTTAAAATCGCGCGATATCATCGCCCTGGGCTTTATGACATTTGCGCTGTTCGTTGGCGCAGGCAATATTATCTTTCCTCCTATGGTCGGTTTGCAGGCGGGTGAACACGTCTGGACAGCCGCTATTGGCTTTCTGATTACCGCCGTGGGGCTACCGGTTCTTACTGTTGTGGCGCTGGCGAAAGTCGGCGGCGGGGTAGACAGCCTCAGTACGCCGATTGGTAAAGTGGCGGGACTCCTGCTGGCGACCGTTTGCTATCTGGCCGTCGGGCCGTTATTTGCGACGCCGCGTACCGCGACGGTGTCGTTTGAGGTCGGTATCGCTCCGTTGACCGGCGATTCTGCAATGCCGTTGCTGATTTACAGCGTGGTCTATTTCGCTATCGTTATTCTGGTTTCCCTCTATCCGGGTAAGCTGCTGGATACGGTAGGGAATTTCCTGGCGCCGTTGAAAATTATTGCGCTGGTCATCCTTTCCGTCGCGGCTATCGTTTGGCCTGCCGGTCCAATCAGCAACGCCCTGGACGCTTATCAGAATGCGGCCTTTTCTAACGGATTTGTGAACGGCTATCTGACGATGGATACGCTTGGCGCGATGGTGTTTGGTATCGTTATTGTGAACGCGGCGCGTTCTCGCGGCGTGACCGAAGCGCGCCTGTTGACGCGTTACACGGTCTGGGCCGGCCTGATGGCGGGTGTGGGGCTGACGCTGCTTTACCTTGCCTTGTTCCGCTTAGGTTCTGATAGCGCGACGCTGGTCGATCAGTCAGCGAACGGCGCGGCGATTCTTCATGCCTACGTTCAGCATACCTTTGGCGGCGCGGGAAGCTTCCTGCTGGCGGCGCTGATCTTTATCGCGTGTCTGGTGACGGCGGTGGGGCTGACCTGCGCCTGCGCTGAGTTTTTCGCGCAGTATATTCCGCTGTCTTACCGCACGCTGGTCTTTATTCTCGGCGGCTTCTCTATGGTGGTGTCAAACCTCGGACTGAGCCATCTGATTCAAATCTCCATTCCGGTGCTGACGGCTATCTATCCGCCGTGTATCGCACTGGTTGTATTAAGTTTTACCCGCTCATGGTGGCATAATTCCACCCGCATCATCGCGCCGGCCATGTTTATCAGTCTGCTTTTTGGTATCCTTGACGGCATCAAAGCATCTGCCTTTGGCGATATGCTGCCAGCCTGGAGTCAGCGTTTGCCGCTGGCGGAACAGGGACTGGCGTGGTTGATGCCAACGGTGGTGATGGTGATCCTGGCGATTATCTGGGATCGCGCGGCGGGTCGGCAGGTGACCTCCAGCGCTCACTAAAATCGCTGACATATGTGTACACCACGGGGCTTAACGCCCCGTGGTTTTTTATTGTGTTGATAGGTCAGAAATTGATGGAAAGCAATAATAAGCTAAAGCGTGGGCTGAGCACCCGGCACATTCGCTTTATGGCATTAGGTTCGGCAATCGGCACCGGCCTGTTTTACGGCTCGGCGGACGCCATCAAAATGGCGGGGCCGAGCGTGCTGTTGGCCTATATTATTGGCGGGGTCGCGGCATATATCATTATGCGCGCATTGGGGGAAATGTCCGTTCACAACCCTGCCGCCAGCTCATTTTCGCGCTATGCGCAGGAAAACCTCGGCCCGCTTGCAGGCTATATTACCGGCTGGACCTACTGTTTTGAGATCCTGATCGTCGCCATTGCCGACGTGACCGCGTTCGGCATTTATATGGGAGTCTGGTTCCCCGCCGTGCCGCACTGGATTTGGGTGCTTAGCGTGGTGCTGATCATTTGCGCCATCAACCTGATGAGCGTCAAGGTGTTCGGCGAGCTGGAGTTTTGGTTCTCCTTCTTCAAAGTCGCCACCATTATTATCATGATTGTCGCGGGTATCGGCATTATTGTGTGGGGAATTGGCAACGGCGGGCAGCCCACCGGCATTCATAACCTGTGGAGCAACGGCGGCTTCTTCAGCAATGGCTGGCTGGGAATGATCATGTCGCTGCAAATGGTGATGTTCGCTTACGGCGGGATTGAGATTATCGGTATCACCGCCGGGGAAGCGAAAGACCCGGAGAAATCCATTCCGCGCGCCATTAACTCAGTACCGATGCGTATCCTGGTATTTTATGTCGGCACGCTGTTCGTCATTATGTCTATCTATCCGTGGAATCAGGTCGGCACAAACGGCAGCCCATTTGTGCTGACGTTCCAGCATATGGGGATTACCTTTGCTGCCAGCATTCTGAACTTTGTGGTATTGACCGCCTCGCTTTCCGCTATCAACTCCGATGTGTTTGGCGTAGGGCGTATGCTGCATGGTATGGCGGAGCAGGGGAGCGCGCCGAAAGTCTTTGCTAAAACGTCACGCCGTGGTATTCCGTGGGTCACTGTGCTGGTGATGACGATTGCGCTGCTGTTTGCGGTTTACCTGAACTACATCATGCCGGAAAACGTCTTCCTGGTGATTGCCTCGCTGGCGACGTTTGCGACGGTATGGGTATGGATTATGATCCTGCTGTCGCAAATCGCCTTCCGCCGTCGTTTACCGCCGGAAGAGGTAAAAGCGCTGAAGTTTAAGGTGCCGGGCGGTGTCGTAACGACGATAGCTGGGCTGATTTTCCTGGTCTTCATTATTGCGCTTATCGGCTACCATCCGGATACCCGCATCTCACTGTATGTGGGCTTCGCCTGGATAGTTCTGCTGTTGATTGGCTGGATATTTAAACGCCGTCGCGACCGTCAATTGGCGCAGGCGTAGTCGTTTTTCTCTGCCTTATCCGGTCTGCAGGCAACGGCAGGCCGGATAAGCGGAGCCGCTTCTCCTCCTGGAGTCTCCTCCCCTAATAAACCCCTGGATGATGAGTTATCCTTTAAATCTCTATGGCAAGGTGGCCCCATTTTCAGTAGAGGGGATACGAGATGTTGAATGCCTGGCACCTACCGGTTGCCCCATTTGTGAAGCAACATAACGATAAATTAACCATTACGCTGTGGCTGAGCGGAGAAAATCCGCCGTCTCGCGTGACGTTGCGCTCAGAATTCGATAATGAAGAAATCTCACTGGCGATGCGCAAACAGCGCCGCCAGCCGCAGCCGGGCGTGACGGCGTGGCGAGCGACGCTCAATATCGCGTTAGGGCAGCCACGTCGCCGTTACAGCTTTAAATTGCTTTGGCACGACCGCCAGCTTTGGTTTACGCCACAGGGATTTAGCCGTTTTCCGCCTGCGCGTCTGGAACAATTTGCGGTTGATGCGCCGGATAGCGGCCCGCAGTGGGTCGCCGATCAAATTTTTTATCAGATCTTCCCGGATCGTTTTGCCCGCAGCCAGTCTCGTGAAGCCGGGCAGGATAAGGTGTATTACCACCATGCTGCCGGTCACGACATCGTGCGTAAAGAGTGGGATGAACCGCTCACCCCCCAGGCGGGCGGTTCCACCTTTTACGGCGGCTGTCTGAATGGCATTTGTGAGAAGCTGCCGTATCTGAAAAAACTGGGCGTCACAGCGCTATATCTGAATCCGGTATTTACCGCGCCGAGCGTCCATAAGTACGACACGGAAGATTATCGACATGTCGATCCGCAATTTGGCGGCGATCGGGCGCTGCTACGCCTGCGGCGTGAAACCCAGGCGCAGGGCATGAGGCTGGTGCTGGATGGCGTGTTTAATCATAGCGGCGACTCGCATGCGTGGTTTGACAGGCATAACCGCAGCACTGGCGGCGCGTGCCATCACCCGGACTCGCCGTGGCGCGACTGGTACTCCTTTTCACCACAAGGCGTGGCGCTGGACTGGCTGGGTTATCCGAGCCTGCCGAAACTCGATTATCAATCAGAAACGCTGGTGGATGAGATCTATCGCGGTGAGGACAGTATCGTTCGTCACTGGCTAAAGGCACCGTGGAATATGGACGGCTGGCGGCTGGATGTCGTACATATGCTGGGTGAGGCGGGCGGGGCGCGCCACAATTTGCAGCACGTCGCCGGCATTACCCGGGCGGCAAAAGAGGCGCAGCCTGAAGCCTATATTGTGGGGGAACATTTCGGCGATGCGCGGCAGTGGCTACAGGCCGATGTGGAAGATGCCGCCATGAATTATCGCGGCTTCACCTTCCCGCTGTGGGGATTTCTCGCCAATACTGATATCGCTTACGAACCACAGCATATCGATGCCCGGACCTGTATCGCGTGGATGGATAACTACCGCGCCGGGCTGTCACATCAGCAACAACTGCGCATGTTTAATCAACTCGACAGTCATGATACTGCGCGCTTTAAAACTCTGCTGGGTAAAGACGCGGCGCGCCTGCCGCTGGCGGTGGTCTGGCTGTTTACCTGGCCCGGCGTGCCATGTATTTATTACGGCGATGAAGTCGGCGTGGACGGTGCAAATGACCCCATGTGCCGCAAACCGTTCCCGTGGGATGAACGCAAGCAGGACGGCAACTTGCTGGCGCTGTACCAGCGTATGGCGAAACTGCGTCAGCGCAGTCTGGCGCTGCGTCGTGGCGGATGCCAGGCGCTGTATGCCGAAGGTGACGTAGTGGTATTCGTGCGAGTTTATCAGCAGCAGCGGGCGCTGGTGGCGATTAATCGGGGTGAGGCCTGTGAAGTGGTGCTGGAAGCGTTGCCGTTGCTGAACGTGGCCGGATGGCAATGTAAAACGGGGAGCGGTGACATCCGCGAGGGAAGACTTAGTTTACCCGCGATTTCCGCGACCGTATGGATGAATCGTTGAGGCGAGGTGGTTCGTAACACCTCACGCATAAAAAAGGCTCGCGATGGCGAGCCTTTTATCAATGCACTGACTTACAGGCTGGAAATGTTCTCAGCCAGGTATTTAGCCACGCCGTCCGGAGAGGCGTTCATGCCTTCTTTGCCTTTTTCCCACTGCGCCGGGCAGACATCGCCGTGCTCTTCGTGGAACTGCAGCGCGTCGACCATACGCAGCATTTCGTCGATGTTACGACCCAGCGGCAGATCGTTTACGACCTGGTGGCGAACAATACCGTTTGCGTCAATCAGGAAAGAGCCGCGCAGCGCAACGCCTTCGTCCGGATGTTCGATACCGTAAGCTTTCTGAATTTCACGCTTCACGTCGGCGACCATTGCGTATTTCACCGGGCCAATGCCGCCTTTATCGACAGGGGTGTTACGCCATGCGTTGTGGACAAACTCAGAGTCGAAAGAAACGCCGACTACTTCAACGCCGCGCTTCTGGAATTCTTCATAACGTTTATCAAAGGCGATCAGCTCAGACGGGCAAACAAAAGTGAAGTCCATCGGCCAGAAGAACAGAACGGTCGTTTTACCATTGGTGTGCTGTTTGAAGTTGAATTTATCAACAATCTCACCGCTACCCAGTACCGCCGCAGCGGTGAAATCCGGGGCCTGACGAGTAACCAGTACCATAATAATTCTCCTGCAATATTAAGGGTTTTAGAACGCAACGCGGGCAGTATAGGGAGGGCGAAGCGACAAAACAATGCGGTCTTGACAATCAATGAGACAGCTTTTGCCTATCGATCGGGTCATTATAAATCGTAATGATGACCCCTTTATGACAGCGAACGATCTTTCTGCCAATGGCGGTTCTGACGCACGCCCTCGCTATCAGGCCGTCACAGCGCTTTGCGGGCGGCCTGTGCCATCATACGCGGATAAAAATGCCAGAAGCGCTCTTCTAACGCGTCGTAGTGCGCGTCCAGATCGTACCAGGAATCACGCAAGGCATCCAGCCGGGGACGGCGATTCGCCATGCCATTCAGCACGTTTTGAATGAAATCCATATCGCGATACCGCTCTAACCATTTTTCTGACCAAAGATAATCATTCAGGTTGACAAAGCGCGGCGGGGAGTCGGGCAGAATCGTCGCGACCTGCGCATGGGCGTAGCCGACAAACGCCTGAAGTGGAAAATCAGGAGAGATTTGCGTCCAGTGGCGCGATAAAAAATGATCCCACATGACGTCCAGCGTAATGGGCGCCACGCGCCGCGTTTCATGGCGGAACCACTCTCGCGCCTCACGAACTTCCGGCAGGTTGTCGGTCATGACGTCAATACGCCGATGCATATAAATACCCTCTACGACGTCAGGAGGATAATGTGTTGCCGGGTTACCGCGGACAAAATCGGCCAGCAGATTACCGGAAAGCGAGCTGTCGGCAAGGTGCGCCAGATGCAGGTGAGCAAGAAAATTCATTATTGATTCTCTGTCCAAAAAGCGGGTAACGGTTGCAGCGGGAACGCCCCGGCACTAGACTACCCGCCTCTTATTTTAGTCTGAGTCAGAGTCATGCGCGTTACCGATTTTTCCTTTGAACTACCCGAATCCCTGATTGCCCACTACCCACAGCCGGAACGCAGTCGCTGCCGTTTGCTGTCATTAGAGGGGCCGACGGGCGCGCTGACGCACGGTACTTTCACCGATCTGCTCGATAAGCTCAACCCTGGCGATTTGCTGGTCTTCAATAATACCCGCGTGATCCCGGCGCGGCTCTTTGGCCGTAAAGCCAGCGGCGGCAAGATAGAAGTGCTGGTCGAACGTATGCTCGATGATAAACGCATCCTGGCGCATATTCGCGCTTCTAAAGCGCCAAAACCGGGTACGGAACTGCTGCTGGGCGACGACGAAAGTATTCACGCGACCATGACCGCGCGTCACGGCGCTCTGTTTGAAGTTGAGTTTAATGACCCGCGTCCGGTGCTGGATATTCTTAACGCCATCGGCCATATGCCGTTGCCGCCGTATATCGACCGTCCGGACGAGGACGCCGACCGCGAACTGTACCAGACGGTCTACAGTGAAAAACCGGGCGCCGTCGCCGCGCCGACGGCCGGGCTGCACTTTGATGAGCCGCTGCTGGCGGCGCTTCGTGAGAAAGGTATCGAAATGGCGTTTGTTACGCTACACGTAGGCGCGGGCACTTTCCAGCCGGTGCGTGTCGATACCATTGAAGATCATATCATGCACTCCGAATATGCTGAGGTGCCGCAAGAGGTGGTCGACGCGGTGCTGGCGGCGAAAGCGCGCGGCAACCGGGTTATCGCCGTCGGCACCACCTCGGTACGCTCGCTGGAAAGCGCGGCGCAGGCGGCAAAAAGCGATTTGATAGAGCCGTTCTTCGGCGATACGCAAATCTTTATTTATCCAGGTTATCAATACAAAGTGATTGATGCGCTGATCACCAACTTCCATCTGCCGGAATCGACGTTGATTATGCTGGTTTCCGCATTTGCCGGTTATCAACACACCATGAATGCCTATAAGACTGCGGTAGAACAAAAATATCGCTTTTTTAGCTACGGGGACGCGATGTTTATCACGTACAATCCGCAGGCTATTTTTGAGCGTCCGTAAGAATGCCATTTTGACGCCGGGCAGTGCTCGCCATCCTCACGTACTGCGTGTACGCTCCGGTGGCTGTGCGCTGGCCGACCCCAAACTGGCTGCGCCGATGACGCCTTCGGGAATTTATTAGCTATGGAATCATTCCGTAGCGAGTCGTTAAACGTCGGACTGTTTTTCTGACGCAGGAGTGATAATGAAATTTGAGTTAGATACCACCGATGGTCGCGCGCGTCGCGGTCGTCTGGTGTTTGATCGTGGCGTAGTGGAAACGCCTGCTTTTATGCCTGTGGGTACTTACGGTACCGTGAAAGGCATGACGCCGGAAGAAGTGGAAGCGACCGGCGCGCAGATTATTCTCGGCAACACTTTCCACCTGTGGCTGCGCCCGGGTCAGGAAATCATGAAGCTGCATGGCGATCTGCACGATTTTATGCAGTGGAAAGGGCCGATTCTCACCGATTCCGGCGGCTTCCAGGTTTTCAGCCTCGGCGATATTCGTAAGATTACCGAGCAAGGTGTGCACTTCCGTAACCCGATCAACGGCGATCCGATTTTCCTCGATCCGGAAAAGTCGATGGAGATCCAGTACGATCTCGGTTCCGATATCGTGATGATCTTTGATGAATGTACGCCGTACCCGGCAGACTGGGACTATGCTAAACGCTCGATGGAGATGTCATTGCGTTGGGCAAAGCGTAGCCGCGACCGTTTTGATAGCCTTGGCAATAAGAATGCGCTTTTTGGCATCATTCAGGGCAGCGTTTACGAAGATTTACGCGATATCTCGGTGAAAGGTCTGGTAGAGATTGGCTTTGATGGCTACGCTGTCGGCGGTTTGGCTGTCGGTGAGCCGAAAGCAGATATGCACCGCATTCTGGAGCACGTTTGCCCGCAGATCCCGGCTGACAAACCGCGTTACCTGATGGGCGTGGGTAAACCGGAAGATCTGGTGGAAGGGGTGCGTCGCGGTATTGATATGTTTGACTGTGTCATGCCAACGCGAAATGCCCGTAATGGTCATCTGTTTGTGACCGACGGCGTGGTGAAGATTCGTAATGCAAAGCATAAAAGCGACACCAGCCCGCTTGACGCCGAGTGCGATTGCTACACCTGTCGCAATTATTCACGCGCTTACTTGCATCATCTCGACCGTTGCAACGAAATATTAGGTGCGCGTCTCAATACCATTCATAACTTGCGTTACTACCAGCGTTTGATGGCGGGTTTACGCAAGGCTATTGAAGAGGGTAAATTAGAGAGCTTCGTAACCGAGTTTTACCAACGTCAGGGGCGACCCGTTCCACCTTTGAACGTTGATTAATTTTAATAATGAGGGAATTTGAATGAGCTTTTTTATTTCTGATGCGGTAGCGGCAACAGGTGCTCCGGCGCAGGGCAGCCCGATGTCTCTGATTTTAATGCTGGTGGTGTTTGGTCTGATTTTCTATTTCATGATCCTGCGCCCGCAGCAGAAGCGCACCAAAGAGCACAAAAAGCTGATGGACTCCATTGCGAAAGGTGATGAAGTTCTGACGAATGGCGGTCTGGTCGGTCGAGTGACCAAAGTAGCGGAAGCCGGCTACATTGCCATCGCGCTGAATGACACCACGGAAGTGGTTATCAAACGTGACTTCGTAGCTGCCGTTCTGCCGAAAGGCACCATGAAGGCGCTGTAATATTTCGTTTTCCCAAAGGGAACTGCCGTGTTAAACCGTTATCCTTTGTGGAAGTACATCATGCTGGTCGTCGTGATTATCGTCGGCCTGCTTTACGCACTTCCCAACCTGTATGGTGAGGATCCGGCTGTTCAAATCACTGGCGTGCGCGGCGTCGCCGCCAGTGAGCAAACGCTGATCCAGGTCCAGAAAACGTTACAAGAAGAAAAAATTCCCGCTAAGTCTGTGGCACTGGAAGAGGGCGCTATTCTTGCGCGCTTCGACACCACCGATACCCAGCTACGCGCCCGTGAAGCGCTGATGAGCGTGCTGGGGGATAAATATGTCGTGGCGCTTAACCTTGCGCCGGCTACGCCGCGCTGGTTGGCGGCTATTCACGCCGATCCGATGAAGCTCGGTCTTGATCTGCGCGGCGGCGTTCACTTCCTGATGGAAGTGGATATGGATACCGCGTTAGGTAAACTCCAGGAACAAAATATCGATAGCCTGCGCAGCGATCTGCGTGAAAAAGGCATTCCTTATACCACCGTTCGTAAAGAAAATAATTATGGGCTGAGCATCACGTTCCGTGACAGCAAAGCGCGTGATGAGGCGATCGCCTATCTGACGCCGCGTCATCGTGACCTGGTGATTTCCAGCCAGAGCGGCAATCAACTTCGCGCGGTAATGACCGATGCGCGCCTGAGCGAAGCGCGTGAATACGCCGTTCAGCAGAACATTAATATTCTGCGTAACCGTGTTAACCAACTGGGCGTCGCGGAGCCTGTCGTACAGCGTCAGGGCGCAGACCGTATTGTGGTTGAGCTGCCGGGTATCCAGGATACCGCTCGTGCGAAAGAAATTCTCGGCGCGACCGCGACGCTGGAATTCCGTCTGGTGAATACCAACGTTGACCAGGCCGCTGCTGCTGCCGGGCGCGTACCGGGTGATTCCGAAGTGAAACAGACCCGCGAAGGTCAGCCGGTGGTATTGTACAAACGCGTGATCCTCACCGGCGACCATATCACCGACTCGACGTCCAGCCAGGATGAATATAACCAACCGCAGGTTAACATCTCGCTGGATAGCGCAGGCGGCAATATCATGTCTAACTTCACTAAGGACAATATCGGCAAACCGATGGCGACCCTGTTTGTGGAGTATAAAGACAGCGGTAAGAAAGACGCTAACGGTCGCGCCGTACTGGTGAAACAGGAAGAGGTGATTAACATTGCCAACATCCAGTCTCGGCTGGGTAACAGCTTCCGTATTACCGGTATCAGCAACCCGAACGAAGCGCGTCAGCTCTCGTTGTTGCTGCGTGCGGGCGCCCTGATCGCGCCGATTCAGATCGTTGAAGAGCGCACCATTGGCCCGACTTTGGGTATGCAGAACATCAAGCAGGGCCTGGAAGCCTGTCTGGCCGGTCTGGTGGTCTCCATCCTGTTCATGATCTTCTTCTATAAGAAGTTTGGTCTGATTGCGACCAGCGCGTTAGTGGCTAACCTGGTGTTGATTGTCGGTATCATGTCGCTGTTGCCGGGGGCAACGCTCAGTATGCCGGGGATTGCGGGTATCGTGTTAACCCTTGCGGTGGCGGTCGACGCCAACGTTCTGATTAACGAACGTATCAAAGAAGAGTTGAGTAATGGCCGCACGGTACAGCAGGCGATAAACGAAGGCTATGCCGGCGCGTTCAGTTCCATCTTCGATGCGAACATCACGACGCTGATTAAAGTCATCATTCTGTATGCTGTCGGTACCGGGGCAATTAAAGGGTTCGCGATTACGACCGGTATCGGTGTGGCGACGTCGATGTTTACCGCGATTATCGGTACGCGTGCTATCGTAAACCTGCTATATGGCGGCAAGCGCGTCACTAAGCTGTCAATCTGAGGAGTGCGATGTGGCACAGGAATACACTGTTGAACAACTAAACCACGGCCGTAAAGTCTATGACTTTATGCGCTGGGACTTCTGGGCATTCGGCATCTCCGGGCTGTTGCTGATCGCGGCCATTGTCATTATGGGCGTACGCGGGTTTAACTGGGGGCTGGATTTCACCGGTGGCACGGTAATTGAAATCACGCTGGAAAAACCGGCTGAAATGGACGTGATGCGCGAAGCGCTGCAAAAAGCGGGCTATGAAGAGCCGCAGTTGCAGAACTTTGGCAGCAGTCACGACATTATGGTGCGTATGCCGCCAACCGAAGGTGAAACCGGTGGTCAGGTGCTGGGTAGCAAAGTGGTGACGATCATTAATGAAGCCACCAACCAGAACGCGGCCGTGAAGCGTATTGAATTCGTGGGGCCAAGCGTGGGCGCCGATCTGGCGCAAACCGGCGCTATGGCGCTGCTGGTGGCGTTGATCTCTATCCTCGTTTATGTCGGTTTCCGCTTTGAGTGGCGACTGGCGGCAGGGGTGGTCATCGCGCTGGCGCACGACGTGATCATTACGCTGGGGATATTGTCGCTTTTCCATATCGAGATTGACCTGACCATTGTGGCATCGTTGATGTCGGTGATCGGTTACTCGCTGAACGACAGTATCGTGGTCTCTGACCGTATTCGTGAAAACTTCCGCAAAATCCGTCGCGGGACGCCTTACGAAATCTTTAACGTGTCGCTGACCCAGACGCTACACCGCACGTTGATTACCTCCGGTACGACGTTAGTGGTAATTCTGATGCTGTACCTCTTCGGCGGTCCGGTACTGGAAGGCTTCTCGCTGACGATGCTGATCGGTGTCTCTATTGGTACGGCATCTTCTATCTATGTCGCATCGGCGCTGGCGCTGAAACTCGGTATGAAGCGCGAGCATATGCTGCAGCAGAAAGTCGAAAAAGAAGGGGCGGATCAGCCGTCCATTCTGCCGTAAGCTGGCGTTAACATGACTGAAAAAAGCCGCAACATCGCAGGGTGCTGCGGCTTTTTATTATCCAGAATAAACTCGATTGCATGAGGAACTATCATGGCTATCATCCCAAAAAACTACGCGCGCCTGGAAAGCGGCTATCGTGAAAAAGCGCTGAAGCTGTTTCCGTGGGGGTGCGGACGTTGTTCCCGTGAGTTTGTGTATTCAAATCTGCGTGAGCTGACGGTGCATCATATCGATCATGACCACACCAATAATCCGGAAGACGGCAGCAACTGGGAGCTATTGTGCCTCTACTGCCACGATCACGAGCATTCCAAATATACCGAAGCCGATCAGTATGGTTCGACGGTCATTGCCGGGGAAGATGCGCAAAAAGATGTCGGCGAGGCGACTTATAACCCGTTTGCCGATCTGAAAGCGATGATGAATAAAAAGAAATAAGCAGACTGCTGACAAAGCTGTTGGTGCTGTTGAATGTTAGGTTACGCTTCGCTCCACCCAACGGAATCCGCAATATAAATGAATTATTGGTTTTCGTAGGTCGGATGCAATCCGACATTTTTTCAGCCCCGGAGTTTGTCGCCAGCCCCAAACGTCCTGTAACGCATACATTGTCACTGGAATCCCGATCGCAAGGTTGGGATTTTTTTGTTTTTAATTCATGCCGATACTAGCGAGCAGAGTAGAATCAGCGGTAAGCCGGGGCAACCCGGTGAGGCGCAATGTTGCGGGGGCTTGATCCCCGGTGGCCTTGTCGCTGGAAAGAGAAAACCCCCGCACATTGTTCGGTACGGGGGCTAACTTGACCCTAGACAAGTTGAGGATAGCCGCGAACCGTTGCCATTGCAACAAAGGCGGCAATATGACGCTCACAGAGTTGAGCATTACTATCTGGCACGATCTGGCGGCACCAACGCTGGTCGGGATTGCGACAGGTCTGTTTTTAGGCTGGTGGCATCGCCGGAAGTAATGTGAAGTGGGCGCGACTCGCCGCCGGATGGCAGCATGCGCCCGAAACGGGCCAGAGGGCGACCTCTGGCCTTTTTGTCTATGGAAAACCCCCAGCTAGGCTGGGGGTTCCGGAAAGCTTTCAGCTTTAAGCCAGTTATTAAAACCCCTTTTGATTTGTTAAAACATCTTGCGGTCTGGCAACTGCAAAAGTTCAACAAGAAATCAAAAGGGGGTCCCAATGGGGGACGAAAAGAGCTTAGCGCACACCCGATGGAACTGTAAATATCACATAGTTTTCGCGCCCAAATACCGAAGACAAGCGTTCTATGGAGAGAAGCGTAGGGCAGTAGGCAGCATATTAAGAAAATTGTGTGAATGGAAAAACGTACGAATTTTGGAAGCAGAATGTTGTGCAGATCATATTCACATGCTTCTGGAGATCCCGCCGAAGATGAGTGTGTCGAGCTTCATGGGATATCTGAAGGATAAAAGTAGTCTGATGCTTTACGAGCAGTTTGGGGATCTAAAATTCAAATACAGGAACAGGGAGTTCTGGTGCAGAGGGTACTATGTCGATACGGTGGGTAAGAACACGGCGAAGATACAGGACTACATAAAGCACCAGCTTGAAGAGGATAAAATGGGTGAGCAATTCGGGCAGCCCGTTTACGGGCCGTAAGTAACGAAGTTTGATGCAAATGTCAGATCGTATGCGCCTGTTAGGGCGCGGCTGGTAAGAGAGCCTTACAGGCGCATCAGAAAAACCTCCGGCTATGCCGGAGGATATTTATTGCAGGTTTAGAAGTTGTAACCCACGACCAGGTAGCCGCCCCAGCCGGTAGATTTCGCGCTGAAATCGCCGTCGCCCCAGTTCAGTTTTGCGCCATTCTGCCACTGTCCGCCGTTATGGAAGTAACGTGCAACGACCGAGTAGTGCCAGTGATCGTAGTTCAGCGCCAGGATATGGCTGGAAGCGATGGAGTTGCTGGTACGGTTCGGATCGTCGCCTAAATCAGATCCCCAGTCAAAGTTGGTAAAGCCGATATAGCTCAGTTTACCGCCCCACAGATCGGTGATGGGGACGAAGTATTTTACTTTGAAACGGTAGCCGTCCCATTCGTTTTCATTGGACGCGCCGTAGTTTTGCCACTGATATTTCGCATACACGTTCAGCGACAGGCCCATCGGCAGGCCGGTGTCGATATCGGTCCCCAGACCCATATACCACGTGCTCTGGCGGCTGGCTTTGTTATCGCCCATATCGTAGATGTAGTTGTTGGCGAAATACCACTCTTTAAACGGGCCGAAGCTCAGGTCTGCGCCGGTCAGCTTATCAATCGAGAAACGCGGTTCGATTTCCATGAACAGCGGAGAACCGTCGGACCAGATACCTTTATCGTTGCCGTTACCCCAATCAAAGGTTTTGGGAATATCGATATAGCCGTAGAAATCAAACCAGTCTTTTTTGGCAAATGCTTCATATTCCAGATAGACGTCGTTGTTCAATTTCGGCGAGAAACGGGTATGGTAGCTGCCTACCACGTTTACGCTCTGGTGCCACCAGTCGGACAAATACTGCGGCTGATCATTTTCTGCTGCGTTAGCAGTAAAAGATGAGGTGAGCGCCAGCGCTGCGCTGACTGCGAGTAAAGTTTTTTTCATATGTATGCCACTGTTTGAAATCCCTTACGGGAGTGAAAAGAACGCAATTTGCGTTTCTAAATATTTCGTGTTTCTGCGGAGCCTATTATAAAAATCATTGCTCACAAAAATATGTCTTGTTTCACATATCTATCATTTACGTAATCGATTGCGTTCACGTTTGCGCATTTTAGGTGCGGCGACAGTACTGTCTTTCATGAATATTACCAATCTATGTCATAAATGACGAAAATGTCAGTAGGGCAACAAAAGTCGCGCGGGGGATGTTGCGGAACGCACAAAACGCTCCGCCAGAACGTTTATTGATTAACAGGCTGAATATCATGGATGCGAATGAAGCCTAACTGCGCCGGAGTGATCCCCTTCAACGGTAACGAAATATTGACATCACTGGGCGCCAGCAAGCTGGCAGGGGCATTTACCAGAAGGCTCTGTGCATTCACCTCCTGATAGTTCTCCGTAGTGCCCTGAATTTGCCCGTACTCTACGGTAGCGCTGAATGCCGGCAGCGGATCGCGGGACTCGCCCTGAATGCGTAACGTTGCGTGAGCGCCGTCTGCGACAGGCGTAATCTCCAGCAATGTCATACGTAGCGTACCGATCTGACTCTCCAGCCGGGCAGGCGTATTGGCGCCAGGCAACAAATAGACGCCGCGGGTTGACTCCGCATTCAGCTTATTTTGTTGGGTAATTTTTACCGTTTCCTGATTCAGTTGGGTCATCTCTTTATTCAGGGTGCTAATGCTTTGATGCATCTGGCGAACTTCGCTCTGCGGCGCGCAGGCGGTCAGGCTCAAGAGACTTCCCACCAGGAGAATTCTTAGGTAACGTCTTGTCATGTCGATCATTTCCTTCGTGGTCCGATAGCGTAATGGTAGTGCGCTATACGCACAAAGGCACCGATCCTTTATCTCAAAAGCGCTCCGCCTTTGTTGTCGCGCCAGTTCAGGGTAAAATAGCGTTTTCTAAATCATCTGGTCAGGACGCCGTATGCATTGCCCATTTTGTTTCGCCGTAGATACCAAAGTCATTGACTCTCGTCTTGTAGGCGAGGGCTCGTCCGTGCGCCGCCGTCGGCAGTGTCTGGTGTGTAATGAACGCTTTACGACCTTTGAAGTGGCTGAACTGGTCATGCCGCGCGTGATAAAAAGCAACGATGTGCGCGAACCCTTTAATGAGGATAAGCTGCGTAGCGGCATGTTGAGAGCGCTGGAAAAAAGACCCGTCAGCGCAGATGATGTTGAAATGGCATTGAACCATATTAAGTCACAATTACGTGCCACTGGGGAGCGTGAAGTTCCCAGCAAGATGATTGGCAACCTGGTCATGGAGCAGCTGAAAAAACTCGATAAAGTCGCGTATATTCGCTTTGCCTCCGTCTATCGCAGTTTCGAAGATATCAAAGACTTTGGCGAAGAAATCGCTCGCCTACAGGACTAAGCCATGCAGGATGAGTTTTACATGGCGCGAGCGCTCAAACTGGCGCAGCGTGGACGTTTCACCACTCACCCGAACCCTAATGTCGGCTGTGTCATTGTTAACAATGGCGACATCGTCGGCGAAGGTTATCACCATCGCGCCGGAGAGCCGCACGCCGAGGTCCATGCTCTGCGGATGGCGGGCGCAAAAGCCAAAGGCGCAACCGCCTATGTCACGCTTGAACCCTGTAGCCATCATGGGCGAACGCCGCCATGTTGCGATGCGCTGATTGCGGCCGGCGTCGCGCGCGTGGTCGCCGCGATGCAGGACCCAAATCCACAGGTCGCCGGGCGCGGGCTGTATCGCCTGCAACAGGCGGGTATTGCGGTCAGCCACGGGTTAATGATGAGTGAAGCGGAGGCGCTCAATAAAGGCTTCCTCAAGCGGATGCGTACCGGATTCCCTTATCTTCAGCTTAAACTGGGCGCCTCCGTGGATGGACGGACGGCGATGGCCAGCGGCGAAAGCCAGTGGATCACCTCGCCGCAGGCCCGGCGCGACGTTCAGCGCTTGCGTGCGCAAAGCCACGCTATCTTAACCAGTAGCGCGACGGTATTGGCTGACGATCCGGCCTTGACGGTGCGTTGGGCGGAGTTAGACGCCTCTACGCAGGCGTCTTACCCGCAGGAAAATCTGCGCCAGCCGGTGCGAATTGTTATCGACAGCCAAAACCGGGTAACGCCTGCGCATCGTATTGTGCAGCAGCCTGGCGAAACGTGGATCGCGCGTACCCAGGAAGATAGCCGCGCGTGGCCCGATTCGGTTCGTACTATCAGCGTGCCGGCGCACAACGGACATTTGGATCTGGTTGTGCTGATGATGCAGTTAGGCAGGCAGCAGATTAATAGCATATGGGTTGAAGCCGGACCGGGACTGGCGGGCGCGTTGCTGCAAGCCGGGCTGGTGGATGAACTGATTGTCTATGTCGCGCCTAAATTGTTGGGAACCCAGGCGCGGGGATTATGCGAATTGCCGGGGCTTGAGAAGCTCGCCGACGCGCCGCAATTTACCTTCAGCGAAATACGTCATGTCGGCCCGGATGTTTGCCTGCATATGGTGAGCGGATGAGTTCTCCCGTCGAAAGGGGAGCAGCGCTCAAATTATTATGATAAAATCCGCCCCCCTGCGGGGCCAAATGAACCCTGGAAGAGAGAATATGAACATTATTAAAGCTAACGTTGCAGCCCCTGACGCTCGTGTCGCCATCACTATTGCGCGTTTCAATCAGTTTATCAACGACAGCCTGCTGGATGGCGCGGTTGATGCCCTGACGCGTATTGGTCAGGTAAAAGATGATAATATTACCGTAGTGTGGGTGCCTGGCGCCTATGAACTGCCGCTGGCGACCGAAGCGCTGGCGAAAAGCGGTAAATATGACGCCGTGGTTGCGCTGGGAACCGTGATTCGCGGGGGGACTGCGCACTTTGAATATGTGGCAGGCGGCGCCAGTAATGGCCTGGCAAGCGTTGCCCAGGACAGCGGCGTGCCGGTAGCCTTTGGTGTTCTGACCACCGAGAGTATTGAACAAGCCATCGAACGTGCTGGTACAAAAGCCGGTAATAAAGGCGCAGAAGCTGCGCTGACCGCGCTTGAAATGATTAATGTATTGAAAGCCATTAAGGCCTGATTTTTTGTAAGGGGAATTCCGTGAAACCTGCTGCTCGTCGCCGCGCCCGTGAGTGTGCCGTCCAGGCGCTTTACTCCTGGCAGTTGTCCCAGAACGACATCGCTGATGTTGAATACCAGTTCCTGGCGGAACAGGACGTAAAAGACGTCGACGTTCTCTATTTCCGTGAACTGCTATCCGGGGTGGCGACTAACAGCGCGTACCTGGATGGTTTAATGAAACCGTATCTGTCCCGCCTGCTTGAAGAGCTGGGACAGGTTGAAAAAGCCGTGCTGCGTATTGCGTTGTTTGAGCTGTCAAAACGCAGCGATGTGCCTTATAAAGTGGCCATCAACGAAGCGATTGAACTGGCGAAAACCTTTGGTGCTGAAGACAGCCACAAATTCGTCAACGGCGTACTGGATAAAGCAGCTCCGGTGATTCGTCCCAACAAAAAGTGATTCACAGGCCGGAAAGATAGCGGGCGATCGATACCCGCCGTCTCCGGCCTTTTCTTTTTTTCTGCTGAGGCATAACGTATGGCATGTGGCGAGTTTTCCCTGATTGCCCGTTATTTTGACCGTGTAAGAAGCTCTCGTCTTGATGTTGAAACCGGTATTGGCGACGATTGCGCGCTCCTGAATATTCCTGAAAAGCAGACCCTGGCGATCAGTACCGATACGCTGGTGGCGGGCAACCACTTCCTCCCCAATATCGATCCTGCCGATCTGGCTTATAAAGCGTTGGCGGTGAATTTAAGCGATCTGGCCGCGATGGGGGCCGACCCGGCCTGGTTAACGCTGGCGTTAACGTTGCCGGAAGTGGATGAGCCGTGGCTGGAGGCTTTTAGCGACAGTCTGTTTGCGCTATTGAATTACTACGATATGCAGCTCATTGGCGGCGACACCACGCGTGGACCGCTGTCGATGACGCTGGGTATCCACGGTTATATCCCGGCAGGGCGCGCGCTCAAGCGATCTGGCGCGAAGCCGGGCGACTGGATTTATATCACCGGTACGCCGGGCGACAGCGCTGCCGGGCTGGCGGTTTTGCAAAACCGGCTACAGGTGTCGGAGGAGACAGACGCTCACTATTTAATTCAACGGCATTTACGCCCGACGCCGCGTATTTTACACGGCCAGGCGCTGCGTGATATCGCCAGCGCGGCTATCGATCTTTCCGATGGTTTGATTTCCGATCTGGGGCATATCGTCAAGGCCAGCGGCTGTGGGGCAAGAGTAGATGTTGATGCGCTGCCAAAATCCGATGCGATGATGCGCCATGTTGATGACGGGCAGGCGCTGCGTTGGGCGCTTTCCGGCGGCGAAGACTATGAGCTGTGCTTTACGGTGCCGGAACTGAATCGTGGCGCGCTGGATGTCGCCATTGGTCAACTGGGTGTTCCCTTTACCTGCATAGGTCAAATGAGCGCAGATATTGAAGGGCTGAATTTTGTACGTGACGGAATGCCTGTCACCTTTGACTGGAAAGGATATGACCATTTTGCCACGCCATAAAGATGTTGCGAAAAGCCGCCTGAATTTGCGCAATCCGTGGCACCTGCTCGCTACCGGCTTTGGCAGCGGGCTGAGCCCCGTGGTGCCGGGCACGATGGGCTCGCTGGCGGCGATCCCCTTCTGGTATCTGATGACGTTTCTGCCGTGGCAGCTTTATTCGCTGGTCGTGATGTTTGGGATCTGCATTGGCGTTTATCTTTGCCATCAGACGGCGAAAGATATGGGCGTACACGACCACGGCAGTATTGTCTGGGATGAATTTATCGGTATGTGGATAACGCTGATGGCGTTGCCGACGACGGCCTGGCAGTGGGTGGCTGCCGGGTTCATTATTTTCCGCATTCTGGATATGTGGAAACCCTGGCCGATTCGTTGGTTTGATCGCAACGTGCACGGCGGCATGGGGATTATGATCGATGATATCGTCGCCGGGGTGATATCCGCCGGCATACTGTATTTTATCGGTCATCACTGGCCGCTCGGTATTATTTAAAGGGGTTGCCGGATGGCGGCGTAAACGCCTTATCCGGCCTCTCCCCGAACAATATGTCGATTTCGCAGGCCCGATAAGCGCCGCGCCATCGGGCAATGGCAGATTATTTAAATCCCACCACCGGATGTTGTTTGTACGGTGTTTCGAGTTCGGCAATCTGCTCCGGTTTGAGCGTTAAATCAACGGCATTCAGCAACTCATCTAACTGCTCTTCACGCGAAGCGCCGATAATCGGCGCGGCGACGCCTCGTTTGCTGAGCAGCCAGGCCAGCGCGACCTGCGCTCGCGTTGCGCCAAGCGCCTCGCTGACGCCAGCCAGCCGTTCCGCTATTTGCGCATCATTTTTATCGCTTTCATCGTATAAATTTTTACCCACGTCATCCGAGACCAGGCGGGCCGTGGTTTCTCCCCAGGGGCGAGTTAAGCGTCCGCGCGCCAGCGGACTCCACGGAATCACGGCAACGCCTTCCTGCCAGCACAGCGGTAGCATCTCACGCTCTTCCTCGCGGTAGATCAGGTTATAGTGATCCTGCATGGTGACAAACGGCGCCCAGCCGTGTTGTTTTTGTAGCGCCAGCGCCTGGGCAAATTGTGAGGCGTGCATTGAGGAAGCGCCGATATAGCGGGCTTTACCCGCCTTCACCACGTCGTTTAGCGCTTCCAGAGTTTCTTCTATCGGCGTGGTGTAATCCCAGCGGTGGATTTGCAGGATATCGACATACTCCATTCCCAGACGGGTGAGGCTATCGTCAATAGAGCGCAGGATTTGCGCGCGGGACAATCCTTCCGGCAGATCGCCGACGCGATGGAAGACTTTCGTCGCTACCACCACCTCGTCGCGCCGGGCGAAATCACGCAGCGCGCGGCCGACAATCTCTTCGCTGCTGCCGTCGGAGTAGCTGTTGGCGGTATCAAAAAAGTTAATGCCGCCCTCAAGGGCGCGCTTGATGATGGGACGGCTGCTCTCTTCGGGAAGCGTCCAGGCGTGATTGCCGCGACTCGGCTCGCCGAATGTCATGCAGCCCAGACAAAGGCGGGACACCCGAAGATCTGTATTTCCTAACGTGTTGTATTGCATGACTCCGCTCCTGTTATACCCGTCACTCTTCAAGCATAGCAGGAGCAAAGAGGGGATTATGCCAGCCAGGCCTTGATTTTGGCTTCAATGCCTGCGGCGTCAAGCCCCAGTTCCGCGCGGGCTTCTTCCTGCGTTCCTTGCGGGATAAAGAAATCCGGAAGACCGATATTCAGCACAGGTACAGGTTTACGATGGGCCATTAGCACTTCGTTTACGCCGCTGCCAGCGCCGCCCATAATGGCGTTTTCTTCCAGCGTCACCAGCGCGTCATGCTGCGCGGCCATCTCCAGAATTAACGTGTCGTCCAGCGGCTTAACAAAGCGCATGTCGACCAGCGTGGCGTTCAGCGCTTCGGCGACTTTCGCCGCCTCAGGCATTAAGGTGCCAAAGTTCAGAATCGCCAGTTTTTCGCCATGACGCTTCACAAGGCCTTTACCAATAGGCAGTTTTTCCAGCGGGGTTAGCGCCACGCCCTGCGCATTACCGCGTGGATAACGTACTGCCGTCGGGCCGTCGTTATAGTGATACCCGGTAAATAACATCTGGCGACATTCGTTTTCGTCGCTTGGCGTCATGATCACCATATCCGGGATGCAGCGCAGATAGGAGAGATCGAACGCGCCCTGGTGTGTTTGTCCATCCGCGCCAACGATACCGGCGCGATCGATGGCGAACATGACCGGCAGTTTCTGGATAGCGACGTCATGGATGACCTGATCGTAGGCGCGTTGCAGGAAAGTAGAGTAGATCGCCACGACGGGCTTATAGCCGCCAATCGCCAGGCCTGCGGCGAAGGTGACGGCATGCTGCTCGGCGATGGCGACGTCAAAATAGCGATCCGGGAATTTACGTGAAAATTCCACCATGCCGGAACCTTCGCGCATTGCCGGGGTGATCGCCATCAGCTTGCTGTCTTTGGCGGCGGTTTCACACAGCCAGTCACCGAAGATTTTTGAATAACCTGGCAGACCGCCGCTGCTTTTCGGCAAACATCCGCTGGAAGGATCAAATTTAGGCACCGCATGGAAAGTGATCGGATCTTTTTCCGCGGGCTCATAGCCGCGGCCTTTCTTGGTCATGATATGCAGGAACTGCGGGCCTTTCAGGTCGCGCATGTTCTTCAATGTGCTGATAAGCCCCATGACATCGTGACCATCGACCGGCCCGATGTAGTTAAAGCCCAGCTCTTCGAACAGGGTTCCCGGCACAACCATGCCTTTAATATGTTCTTCGGTACGCTTGAGCAGTTCTTTAATTGGCGGTACGCCGGAGAAGACCTTTTTTCCGCCTTCGCGCAGAGAAGAGTAAAGCTTACCGGAAAGTAGCTGCGCCAGATGGTTGTTGAGCGCGCCGACGTTTTCCGAAATCGACATCTCATTGTCGTTCAGAATGACCAGCATGTCGGGCCGGATATCGCCTGCGTGATTCATTGCTTCAAACGCCATACCGGCGGTGATGGCGCCGTCGCCAATCACACAGACGGTGCGGCGATCTTTGCCTTCTTTCTCCGCCGCTACGGCAATACCGATACCGGCGCTGATGGAGGTGGAGGAATGCCCAACGCTCAGCACATCGTATTCGCTTTCTCCGCGCCACGGGAACGGGTGCAGACCGCCTTTCTGGCGAATGGTGCCGATTTTGTCGCGACGACCGGTAAGGATTTTATGTGGATAAGCCTGGTGCCCAACATCCCAGATTAGCTGGTCAAACGGGGTGTTGTAGACATAATGCAGCGCCACGGTAAGTTCTACCGTGCCCAGCCCGGAAGCGAAGTGCCCGCTGGAACGGCTTACGCTGTCGAGTAAGTAGCGGCGTAGCTCGTCGCAGAGTTTCGGCAGACTCTCTTTCGGTAACAGTCGTAACTCCTGGGTGGAGTCGACCAATGCCAGGGTAGGGTATTTGGCTATATCAAAACTCATCGCAAGCTCATTGGATATGGGGTTTATTTATCACGCTGGATTATGTAGTTCGCTAGCGCTTCCAGTGCCGAGGTGTCCAGTGATTGCGCGGCCAGCTGATGTAACGACTGACGGGCGTCCTCTATCAGGTCCCGGGCTTTATTCCGGGCTTGCTCAAGACCCAGAAGTGCAGGGTAGGTACTTTTGCCAAGCTGCTGGTCTGCGCCCTGACGTTTACCTAACGTTGCAGTATCGCCCACCACATCCAGAATGTCATCCTGAACCTGGAAGGCAAGGCCGATACTCTCTGCATAGCGGTCAAGTATCGGCAGAGTATTCCGTCCTTTATCGCCCGCGCTCAACGCGCCAAGTCTAACGGCGGCGCGAATGAGCGCGCCGGTCTTATGGCGATGAATGCGTTCCAGCGCGTCCAGAGTGATCCGCTGGCCTTCTGCCGCCAGATCCAATGCCTGACCGCCGCACATACCGGCGATGCCGCTGGCGTTCGCCAGTTCGGCGATCATCGCGATACGATCGCGATCGGCGACTTCCGGCATCGGCGCGTCGCTGATAATGGCAAACGCCAGCGTTTGCAACGCGTCTCCCGCCAGGATTGCGTTGGCTTCGCCAAATTTAATATGGCAAGTCGGCAGGCCGCGACGCAAATCGTCATCGTCCATTGCTGGCAGGTCGTCATGGATCAGCGAATAGGCATGAATGCATTCGACCGCCGCAGCTGGCGCATCCAGCGTTGCCGTACTGACGCCAAACATTTGACCGGTGGCGTAAACCAGAAATGGCCGCAGGCGTTTACCGCCTAATAATGCGCCATACTGCATGGCTTCGACCACGGGAGTGTTCTGAAAGGGCAGTGGCGCGATAAAACGGCTCAGCGCCTGATTCGCTTGCGTTACGCAAGCCTGTAGCTGCTGCGTAAAGTCCATTTACTCATTATCCGCGATAAAAGGCTCAGGTGAAGCCTCTTCATTATCAGACAGCAAAATTTGCACGCGCTGTTCCGCCTGCTGCAGTTTTGCCTGCCCCTGACGCGCCAGTTGTACGCCGCGCTCGAATTCATTCAGCGCGTCTTCCAGCGGCAAATCGCCGCTTTCCAGGCGGGTAACAATATGTTCCAGCTCGCTCAGCGCAGTTTCAAAGCTGGCGGGCGCCTCATTTTTCTTCGGCATGATGACTGTTTGACTCTCTGTAATGGCAGCACAAGTCTATGGTAACGGACTCACACTGATAAGCAAATAACGCGCAATGGTAAGGGGAAATGCGCAAGATGTCCGTGATAGTGATATACTTCCGCGCCTGGATGCAGCCGTAGGTATGGGCTGCTGTACTATTTCTCCACGACAAGCCTTAGATAGCTTGCTAAAGAACCATTGCCGCCATGAAGTTTATCATTAAATTGTTCCCGGAAATCACTATCAAAAGCCAATCTGTGCGTTTGCGCTTTATAAAAATTTTAACCGGGAACATCCGTAACGTTTTAAAGCACTACGATGAGACCCTCGCGGTTGTCCGTCACTGGGATAACATTGAAGTTCGCGCCAAAGATGAAAACCAGCGTCTGGCGATTCGCGACGCGCTGACCCGCATTCCGGGGATTCACCATATTCTTGAAGTCGAAGATGTGCCGTTCACCGATATGCACGACATTTTCGAGAAAGCGTTGGCGCAGTATCGCGAGCAGCTTGAAGGCAAAACCTTCTGCGTGCGCGTAAAACGTCGCGGTAAGCATGAGTTTAGCTCCATTGAGGTGGAGCGCTATGTCGGCGGCGGATTAAATCAGCATATTGAATCGGCGCGCGTGAAGCTCACTAACCCGGATGTGACGGTGCATCTGGAAGTGGAAGATGATCGCCTGCTGTTGATCAAAGGGCGTTATGAAGGTATTGGCGGTTTCCCGATTGGCACCCAGGAAGATGTGCTGTCGCTGATCTCCGGCGGTTTTGACTCCGGCGTCTCCAGCTATATGCTGATGCGTCGCGGCTGCCGCGTACACTACTGCTTCTTTAACCTCGGCGGCGCGGCGCATGAAATCGGCGTTCGCCAGGTGGCGCATTACCTGTGGAACCGCTTTGGCAGCTCCCATCGCGTGCGTTTTGTAGCGATTAACTTCGAACCGGTGGTCGGCGAGATTCTGGAGAAAGTTGACGACGGCCAGATGGGCGTGGTGCTCAAACGTATGATGGTACGCGCGGCGTCGAAAGTGGCGGAACGTTACGGCGTACAGGCGCTGGTGACCGGCGAAGCGCTGGGCCAGGTGTCCAGCCAGACGCTAACCAACTTGCGCTTGATCGATAACGTGTCTGACACGCTGATCCTGCGCCCGCTGATCTCTTACGATAAAGAGCACATTATCAACCTGGCGCGCCAGATTGGTACGGAAGATTTTGCCCGTACGATGCCGGAATACTGTGGCGTGATTTCAAAAAGTCCGACGGTGAAAGCCATTAAAGCGAAAATTGAAGCCGAAGAAGAAAATTTCGACTTCAGTATTCTCGATAAGGTGGTAGAAGAAGCGAACAACGTCGATATTCGTGAAATCGCCCAGCAAACCCAGCAGGAGGTGGTGGAAGTAGAAACCGTGAGCGGTTTTGGCGCCAACGATGTGATTCTGGATATCCGTTCTGTCGATGAGCAGGATGACAAGCCGCTGAAAGTGGAAGGCGTCGACGTCGTTTCGCTGCCTTTCTACAAGCTGAGCACTAAATTTGGCGACCTCGATCAGAGCAAAACCTGGCTGCTATGGTGCGAACGCGGCGTAATGAGTCGCCTGCAGGCGCTCTATCTGCGCGAGCAGGGGTTTGCCAATGTGAAGGTGTATCGCCCGTAATTCCTTTGCCGGGTGGCGGCTATGTCCTACCCGGCCTACCGTTTTATTTCTGCCCCAACCGTTTTGCAATGCGCTCCAGCTTTATCATCAGCAGCAGCGTAATGGCCACCAGCACAATGGTCAGCGCCGCGCCGTCGGCGATATTTCCACGGTCGGTCAGGCTAAAGATAGCCACCGGTAGCGTCGTCCAGCCCGGCGGATAAATCATCATTGTCGCGCCCAACTCCCCCATGGAGAGCGATAAACTCAGCGCCAGCGCTGACATCATCCACGGCATCAATAACGGCAACGTCACGTGACGCAGACGATACCAGGGCGATGCCCCCAGACTCGACGCGACATTTTCAATATCGGCGGAAATTCGCGCCAGTCCGGTCGACACGTTACTGAAGGTAAAGGCGGAAATCAGCACAAAGTGCGCTGTCAGCACAATCCATAGGGTGCCGTTCATTTGCAATGGCCCCTGGCTGAAAGCAACCAGAATGCCCAGGCCCACGGACACTGACGGAATGGCACTCGGCAGATAGAACACCATACTTAACCATTTCTGCGTTTTCACCCCATATTGACGCAGCGCCAGCGCCGCCCAAACGCCGCAAAGCAGCGCAAACAGGCTGGCGCAAAAGCCAATCGTGAGGCTGGCAAGTAGGGCGTCCCATGCCGCACCGTGCAGAGCGTTAACAAAGTGGTTCAGCGTGAAGCTACTCGGCAGAATACCGTTCCACTGCTGGCTAAGGCTGGACATCAGAATCACTGCCAGCGGCAGGAAAAAGAACACGATAAACAGTACGCTAGCCACAACGCCCGCCGCTGCGCGTCCTTTAGGTGACCAAATTAGCATGGCTAGCTCCTTACGCCGGTACGCGATGCCGCCAGGCGATAGAGGGAGAACAGCCCCAGCGACAAGACAATGTTAATCAACGCAATCATGCAGGCGACCGTATAGTCGGACTCCAGAATCGCTTTGCTGTAAACCATCATCGGCAGGGTGTTAACTCCCTTCGCGCCAATAAACAGTACGATGCCAAACTCGTTAGTGGTCAACAGCAGGCACAGGCTGCCACCAGCCATCAGCGCCGGTAGCGCCGCCGGGAAAATCACCTGCCCAATCACCCGTAATGGGTGCGCCCCCAGAATGCTGGCTGCCTCTAGCTGGCTTTTATCAATTTGCCGCAGCGCGGCCATCAGTGGCCGCATCACCAGCGGAGTGAACACCGTGATCTCCGCCAGAATGACGCCCTGCATCGAGTAGAGAAAATCCACCGGCGGTAGCTCAAAGGCAAACAGGCTCATCAGCGTACCGTTGAGCAGACCCGCTGACCCATAAATAAAGGTGAACGCCAGCGTAATCAGGAAGGTCGGCAGCGCAATAAAAGTATCGACGACCCGACCAATCCACTCGCTGCCGGGGAAAGGAATAAACACCAGAATCAGCGACATCACGCTGCCCAGCAGCAGGCAACCGGCGGTGGCGAAAAAGGCGATTTGCAACGTGTTCAGCAACGCGCCGACAAAGCGTTTCGAGTCGACCACCTGGCGGAAGGTCTCGAGCCCGATCTCGCCATTGGCACCGCGTAGCGCCTGTTCAACGATGAGCGACAGAGGCCAGAAAAACAGCGTCGCCAGCACCAGCAACGGGAGCAGCAGCCACAGCAGCGGGCGTAGGTTAAGCGCCGGTTTTTCCAGTGGTAAAATGAGTGACATGGTTATACCTCAATCAGGACCGCATCATCCGGTTCGAACCACAGCGCCAGCTTGTCGCCCACGCGCGGCAGTGGATTGACATGCGTCAACACCATCCGCACCGTTTCGCCAGCAACGTCACACAACAGATGGGTTAAATCGCCCTGCCAGTGCACCGATTGCAGTGTGGCGTTGAAGCGGTTGCTGTAGGCCGAACGCGGCGTCAGGCTGAGGTGCTGAGGACGAATGCACAGCAGTTTGTTGTAACCGTGGTGGCTGCCCCGGCTGAACGCGCGAATCACCGCACCGCCGCAGCTGACGTCCACCAGCCCAGGAACCTCCGTTATCCCCAGCGCGATGGCGGAGAGAATATTGGCGCGGCCTAAGAATTCGGCGGCAAAACGATTGGGCGGATGCTGATATAGCGCGCGGGTTTCGCCGTGAGCAATCAGCGAGCCATCCTTCATAATGCCGATTTTATCGGCCAGGGTGAGCGCTTCCGTTTGATCGTGGGTGACGTAGAGAATAGTGAGTTCCGGCAGCTCATGGTGAAGACGGGCGATTTCTTCCACCATATTATGACGAATCTGTGCGTCCAGCGCTGACAGTGGTTCATCCAGCAACAGCACGCGTGGGCGCACGGCAATCGCGCGGGCGATGGCCACGCGTTGCTGCTGGCCGCCGGAAAGTTGATGCGGATAACGGGTGGCGTAATCACTCATGCCAACCGTTTTCAGCGCCTGCGTTACACGCTCATTAATTAGCGCCTTTGGCTGCTTCTGCGCACGCAGGCCAAAAGCGACGTTGTCTTCCACTTTCAGATGCGGGAACAAGGCGTAGTTCTGCACCACCATCGCCAACCCGCGTTTATAGGGGGGCAGATGGGTGACGTCCGTATCGCCAATCAGAATACGGCCGCCTGCAGGTTGCACAAAGCCCGCAACCGCACGCAGCACCGTCGTTTTTCCAGATCCTGATGGGCCAATCAGCGCCAGCACTTCGCCTGGTTCAATCGTCAAAGAGAGCGGTTTAAGCACCACGTTGCCGTGATACGCAACGCGCAGCGAGTCGAGGACTATCCCCGATGTCCCCTGCGATGCAGGGGCGTGAACGGCGGTCGTTTTCATCAGCATCAGGCTTACTCGCTTTCGGTCACTTTGTGCCAACGGCTAATATCTGCCGACAGCGAAACGGCTACGTCATCCCAATTGGGCTGCCAGCTCTGCACGCCTTCTAACGCGGCAGTGGCGGCCTTGTAATGTTCGTCGCTAGGCGTCACGTCGCTGCGTACCGGCATTCCCCAGGAGAGTTCGCTGACGCGAGTCTGCGCTTCTTTACTCAGCAGGAAGTTAATCAGCTTTTTACCGTTTTCACTCTGCGGCGCCCCCTGGACCAGGCCAATGACATAAGGGATGGCCAGCGCGCTGCGCTCGCCTTTGTCGTTGGCCGGCCAGAAGATTTTCACGTTCGGGTTACGTTCCATCTGCGCGAGGTTCATTTGCAGGTCGCCGTTAGCGACGTAGATTTCACCTTTATTAACCAGCGCGGTTAGCTTGCCGGTAGAGGCAGATGGCCCGACGTTATTGGCCTGCAGCTTGCCGAGATACGCAAAACCGGCATCTTTACTGCCGAAGCTGTGGAAAGCCTGCAGCATGACCGCCGTGCCATCAGCGGCCTGACCTGGCGTGGAATACTGGAGTTTATTTTTGAATTTACCGTCAAGCAGATCCTGCCAGCTCGCCGGGGCAGTTTTCAGCAGCTTGCTGTTGTAAATAAAGCTCAGATAATTCTTTACCAGCGGCGAATAAAGGTTGTTGGCATCGGGGATAGCCGATGCGGCGTCGGTGTTAAAGTTCGCCAGCAGCTTTTCGGCGGCGGCGCGCTGAATGAATGGCGGCGCGGTTACCAGCACGTCGGCTTGCGGATTCGTACGCTCTTTTGCCAGACGTTCCACTACCACGCCACCACCGCCTTCAACATAGCGTACGGTAATGCCGGTCGCTTTAGTGAATGCGTCAAACTGCACCTGGTACCAGCTGTTATCGCCATCGTGCAGCCCGTCGATGGAGTACACTGTGACCACTGATTCCGCCCATGACGGGGCGCTGGCGAGAGCGAAGGCAGACAGCAGAGCAAGTCGGGAAAGTTTCATCGTAATAGCCTCATAGCGTACGTTGCATTTTCTGGCCTATACCAGGTTTGCTTTTTACGCTAAACGGCTTATGTGACAAAACGATGAAAAAGAAATAAATCAGTCCACGCTGGATGATGCTGCGCTTATCCGGATAGCCGTGAGACGATACGATTGACAGGCCGGATAAGGCTCGCAGCCAACATCCGGCGCATCCGCTAGTGGGTATCTACCTCAATGCGCAGGCTGTCGTGACGCCAGTATTCGATATCCAGATCCAGCACTCGCCCGTGTTGATCGTAGTTCAGACGGCGCAGCAACAGCGCCGGGCGCCCTTCCATAACTCCCAGCGCCTGTGCGGCCTGCGCAGGCATGGCGGTGGGGTAGAATGACAGATGCATGCTGGTATAGACGAGGTTGTAGTGCGACTCGTATACCTCGGTCAGGCTGCCGTTGAGATCGTACTGCAGCAGCTCAGGCACGCGGGCGGGCAAACAATGGTTTTCGCAGTAGCACACGGCGCGGCCATCGGCGTAACGCAGACGGGTCAGCAGATAAATTTGATCAAACGGCTGGAGCTGGAGGGACTCCATGACCTCGACAGGCACTGTGGTTAACACGCCGCTCAGTAGCGCGGTTTTTGGCTCCCGCCCCTGCTCGCGGCAAAGCTTATGGAAGTTGGTGTTCTGGGTCGGATCCAGCCACAGGCGTTCCGGCGTAACGAACCAACCGCGACGATCGGCGCGCCAGATAAGCCCACTGGACTCCAGCTGCGCCAGGCTTTCGCGAATAGTAATGCGCGTGGTGTTGAAGATCGCGCACAGTTCGCGTTCAGACGGCAGTTTATCACCGCTTTTCAACGCACCGCTCTGAATACGCGCCTGAAGCTGCGCCTTGATCAACAGGTACTGCGGGATATCGCCCGGGATAGATTTCATGCTTACTCGCTTCCGTTTTACCTGCCGCCATTATACAAGCAGAGATGAATTTTTTGTTGCAGCGCGATTTTCTCTTTGACCCGTCGCGGCAAAGATCGTCATGATAAATGCAATCTGGTATAGACCAAAGGTAAATAACATGACTTCGCGTAACTATCTGCTGCTGACTCCTGGCCCGCTCACCACCTCTCGCACCGTGAAAGAAGCGATGTTGTTCGATAGCTGTACCTGGGATGATGATTACAATATCGGCGTGGTAGAACAGATCCGCCAGCAGTTGACCGCACTGGCAACGGCCTCCGAAGGCTACACCTCCGTACTGCTGCAAGGCAGCGGCAGCTATGCTGTGGAAGCCGTACTGGGCAGCGCATTGGGGCCGCAGGATAAGGTGCTGATCGTCAGCAACGGTGCATACGGCGCACGAATGGTCGAGATGGCCGGCCTTATGGGTATCGCCCATCACGCTTACGACTGCGGCGAAGTTGTGCGCCCGGACGTACAGGCGATCGACGCGATCCTCAACGCCGACCCGACGATCAGCCATATCGCCATGGTGCATAGCGAAACGACCACCGGGATGCTCAACCCCATTGATGAGGTGGGCGCTCTGGCGCATCGCTATGGCAAAACCTACATCGTTGACGCCATGAGCAGCTTCGGCGGCATCCCCATGGATATTGCAGCATTACACATCGATTATCTGATCAGCTCCGCCAATAAATGCATTCAGGGCGTGCCGGGTTTTGCCTTCGTGATTGCCCGCGAGCAAAAACTGGCCGCGTGCAAAGGGCGTTCCCGCTCGCTGTCGTTAGATCTCTACGCCCAGTGGCGCTGCATGGAGGATAACCACGGCAAATGGCGTTTTACTTCGCCCACTCATACCGTCCTGGCGTTTGCCCAGGCGTTGAAAGAGCTGGCGGAAGAAGGTGGCGTGGCGGCACGTCATCAACGCTATCAGCAAAATCAGCGCAGCCTGGTGGCCGGAATGCGGGCGCTGGGCTTTAACACGCTGTTGGATGACGAACTTCATTCGCCCATTATCACCGCCTTTTATTCACCGGAAGACCCGCAGTATCGCTTTAGCGAATTTTATCGCCGCCTCAAAGAGCAGGGCTTTGTTATCTATCCAGGCAAAGTGTCGCAAAGCGACTGCTTTCGCATCGGCAACATTGGTGAAGTATATGCCGCCGATATCACTGCCCTGCTGACCGCCATTCGTACCGCCATGTACTGGACGAAATAAGGAACCATGATGAACCGTATTCACGCTGTTATTCTCGACTGGGCGGGCACCACCGTCGATTTTGGCTCCTTCGCGCCGACGCAAATTTTCGTCGAGGCGTTCCGTCAGGCATTTGATGTGGAGATCACCCTCGCCGAAGCACGCGTGCCAATGGGGCTGGGTAAATGGCAACACATTGAAGCGCTGGGAAAATTACCTGCTGTTGACGCGCGCTGGCAGGCAAAGTTTGGCCGCTCCATGAGTGCAGCAGATATTGATGCCATCTATGCCGCCTTCATGCCGTTACAGATTGCTAAAGTTGTCGATTTTTCTTCTCCTATTGCCGGAGTTATCGACACGATCGCGGCGCTACGAGCCGAGGGTATCAAGATAGGCTCCTGCTCCGGTTACCCACGAGCGGTGATGGAGCGCCTGGTCCCCGCCGCCGCTGAGCATGGTTATCGTCCGGATCATTGGGTGGCAACGGACGACCTGGCCGCGGGTGGTCGCCCGGGGCCGTGGATGGCGCTGCAAAACGTGATTGCGCTGGGCATTGATGCGGTCGCGCACTGTGTGAAGGTAGATGATGCCGCGCCGGGCATTAGCGAGGGGCTTAACGCGGGTATGTGGACGGTGGGGCTGGCGGTATCGGGTAACGAATTCGGCGCAACATGGGACGCCTATCAAACAATGTCGAAAGAGGACGTTGCGGTCCGCCGCGAGCACGCGGCCAGCAAGCTGTACGCCGCCGGGGCGCATTACGTGGTGGATTCACTGGCGGATTTACCTGGGGTGATTGCGCATATTAATGCGCGTCTGGCGCAGGGCGAACGCCCGTAAAATAACTGCCGGATGGCGCTGCCGCTTATTCGGCCTACAGACTGTACCGTTTTGTAGGCCGGATAAGGTGTTTACGCCGCCATCCGGCAATCATTCTTATTCGTAGTAGTTATAAATCCCCGCCGCCATCACCAGTTGCGAAGCCACTTCATGCGCTTTTTCACGACCAGCCAACAGGTCGATGATTTTCAAGCCAAAATCGATAGCGGTACCCGGTCCCTGGCTGGTTAATAATTTTACCCGCGCATCCCACACCACACGCTTATCCTGCCACTGTTCAGCGGGGATCTTATCTTTCAGCGCCGGAAAACCGGTCATATTGCCGATAGGGAAGATATCGTGCGGCACGAGCACTGTGGCGGCTGCGGCGCAAATGGCTGCGACAATGCGCCCGGAGCGGTGAAACTGTTTTACGGTTTCGACCAGCAGCGGGCTGTCGCGAAAGCACTCGGCGCCTTTAATTCCGCCGGGCAACACGATGATGTCATAATCGCCGTCGGCAACTTCAACCAGCGGCGCATCCGCCAGCAGCTTTACACCGCGCGAGCAGACAATCGTCAGGTTGCCATCGCTGGCGACGCTGGCGGTAGTGACGTGGATTCCGCCGCGAACCAGCAGATCGATAGTGGTGACCGCTTCGGTCTCTTCACTACCAGGGGCGAGGCATACCAGTGCCTGAGCGCTCATACTCACTCTCCTTTCGCTTTACCATTTCAAACAGGCGGCTATTTTCCGGAACGGCGAGACCGTGCACGCGGGCGCGCTTGAGTAAATAACCGGTGATGTAGTCAATTTCGGTATGGCGCATGGCGCGCACGTCCTGCAACATGGATGAGATGTTTTCTGCCGTACTGTCAATCACTTGCTCAACATAATAGCGTAAATCGTCTGCCGATGTGTGGTAGCCTTCACGTTCAATCACGGCGGCGACCTCTTCGCAAATCGCGTTGATTTCATCAGTATGATGGCGCAGCTCGCCGTTCGGGCAGTTCCAAAGCGCGGTGAGCGGGTTGATAACACAGTTGACCGCCAGTTTGCGCCACATCTCTGCGCGGATATTGTTATGCCAGGCGACATCGGGCAGTACCCCCTGCAGGATATCGGCGAGATAACTGTAATCGCCGTCTTGCTCGCGTGCCGGGCCAATATGCGTAGTACCGTTAGCGACATGAATAATGATATTACCGTCGCGGCGCGCAGCATGGGTGATAGTCCCCATCAACATCGGCTGTTGGATATTTTGCAGTTCTTCTATGGTTCCCATTCCATTATGAATGAGCAGGATAGGCGATGTCACCGGTAGGGTTGACGCCAGGGTTCGTACTGCGTCGGAAACCTGCCACGCTTTCAGCGTGACTAATAACAGTTCGCTCTTCGCCAAAAAATCCGGATCGTTTGCCGTCAGTGATTCGTTGAAAAAGGAACCATCGGTATCGATCAGATTTACGCTGCAATAAGGTTGTGGCACCCGTAGCCAGCCCTGTACGTCATGTCCGTGTTTGCACAGTGCCGAAAGCCAAAGTTGTCCTAAGGCTCCGCATCCCAGTACAGTAATTTTCATTGTTCCTCCTCACCTGCAACAGCGCCAGGTGTTATGGCGCTAATTATAGCGTCATCAGCTAAGCTTCTCGTTAAGCCTCGTTGCAGGTATTATGCAACGCAACGAAAATGAAGGGAGAAGAAAAGATGCCATCTTTCGATATTGTTTCTGAAGTTGATCTGCAGGAAGCGCGTAACGGCGTGGATAACGCGGTTCGCGAGGTTGAGTCTCGTTTTGACTTTCGTGGCGTAGAGGCGACTATTGAACTGAACGATGCCAATAAAACCATCAAGGTGCTGAGCGAGTCCGATTTCCAGGTCAATCAGTTGCTCGATATTCTGCGCGCCAAGCTGCTTAAACGCGGTATTGAAGGCGCTTCGCTGGATGTACCGGACGAGTTCGTGCATAGCGGTAAAACCTGGTATGTGGAAGCGAAGCTGAAGCAGGGCATTGAAAGCGCCGTGCAGAAGAAAATCGTCAAGCTGATTAAAGACAGCAAACTGAAGGTGCAGGCGCAAATTCAGGGGGAAGAGATTCGCGTGACGGGCAAATCACGTGACGATCTGCAATCGGTAATGGCGCTGGTTCGCGGCGGCGATTTGGGCCAGCCGTTCCAGTTCAAAAACTTCCGCGATTAAGTTGTTATGCCGGATAGAGCTTCGTCGCCATCCGGCAATGCTGCATTCATCCTTTGCTGATAAGCTGTTCAACTTCAAAGCGATTGGTCACTTTGCTGTCGATTTTGACGTAAGCGGAATGCTCTTCCGCCACGATCAGCGCTTCGCTTACGCCTTTCATTGCCAACAGTCGCTGTTTTAGCCTGTCGTCAGCAACGATATCCGCTGGAATTTCCACACGCAGGCTGCTGACATAGGGCGGCTCTTTCATGGTACTTGCCACCGCCAGCCATACCATCGCCAGTACGGCCCCGGCAAGAAAAACGGTTTGCCCATCAAACGTACCGTCTATCCAGCCGCCCAGCGAGCCGCCAAGCGCCACGCCAAGAAACTGACTGGTAGAATAGACGCCCATCGCCGTTCCTTTATACCCCGCGGGCGACTCTTTGCTAATAAGAGAAGGCAGCAGCGCCTCCATCAAATTAAAGGCAAGGAAAAAGAGTTGTACGCCAATCACCAGCTCCCAGAAATGCTGGCCCGCTCCCCACAACACGATTTCCGCGACGATAATGAGCCCCACGCAGAACAGGAATACCTGCTTCATCCGCCGTTTGACTTCAGCATAGATGATAAAAGGCACGACGGCGGCAAAGGCGATCACCATGGTTGCCAGATACACCTTCCAGTGTTCGGCGGCAGGGAAACCGGCATCGGCAAGCTGGCCGGGCAGGGCGACAAAGGTGGACATCAATAAAATATGCAGACACATAATGCCGAAATTGAGCTTGAGCAGCCTCGGCTCCGCCAGCACTTTACTGAAGCTGCCTTTGACCATCCCGGATTCGCGATTCAGCACATGGTTGGTACTGTTGGGAACCACCCAGATCGTCAGAAGAATGCCCAGGGTGGCGAGGGCGGCGATCATCCAGAACAACGCGTTCAATCCCAGACTATGGGTAACAATCGGCCCTAATACCATCGCAATCGCGAAGGTGATACCAAAGCTGACGCCGATAAACGCCATCGCTTTGGTGCGGTTTTGCTCTCGGGTCAGGTCAGACAGGAGCGCCATGACGGCGGCGGCAATAGCGCCGGACCCCTGTAGCGCTCGCCCCAGAATAATGCCCCAGATTGAGTGGGAGAGCGCGGCAATGACGCTGCCCGCGACAAATACCGCCAGTCCGCCGACAATCAGCGGCTTACGGCCAATGCGGTCGGACAGCAGTCCAAAGGGAATTTGAAAGATAGCCTGCGCCAGCCCGTAAATGCCGATCGCAATGCCGATTAATGCTTCGCTGGCGCCCTGTAGCGCCATACCGTATGTGGTCAGTACCGGTAGAACCATAAACATGCCCAGCATACGCAACGAAAAGACGGTCCCTAAACCCCATGTGGCACGCAGCTCCCCTGGCGTCATTTTATAATCGTTCATTGCCACCTCTGTATGAAATTCGCACCTAGTGTAAAGCGCCAGGTTGGTTGGGTAAATATGCGCTTTATTAACAAATGTTGTGGTGGTGAGGGTAGGCCACGAGAGACGAAAAATGCCGGATGGCGATACTCACGTCGCTTATCCGGCCTACAGGTAACGTGCTTTTGTAGGCCGGATAAGGCATAAGCCGCCATCCGGCATAGAAGAGGTGACGATGAACTTACCAGACGTAAGTCAGCAGATTCTGCGAATTCGGCACCATAAAATCAACGGACATCATGATACTCAGCGCGGTAATCGCAATGATAGAGAAGCCGAACAGCTTGCGCGCCCAGACCTTATCATCTTCCACTTTGTAACCGCGTAGCGCCATGCCGAGCCACCAAACGCTGACCGCCGCGGCGACCACCAGGTATTTGTAACCGGCATAACCGCCCAACGTTAGCATTAGCGTTGCAACGGCAAACGCAATGATGTACAGCGTGATGTGGTTTTTAGCGACTGAGATTCCTTTTACCACCGGCAGAACCGGGATATTGGCCGCCTGATAGTCCTTAAAGCGGAAAATGGCGATGGCGTAAGAGTGCGGCATCTGCCAGAGGCTGAAAATAGCCAGCAGGATCGCCGCGCCGCTGTCAAAGTCGCCCGTTACGGCGCAGTAGCCAATCACCGGCGGCGCTGCGCCGGAGAGAGAACCAATCAGCGTTCCGTAGACGGAGTGACGCTTCATGTACAAGCTGTACACGCCAACGTAGACCACAAAGCCCATCACCCCCAGCCAGCAGGCCAGAGGATTAGCGCCAAACCACAGCAGCATAAAGCCAGCAATACCCAGCAGGGTGGCGTATACTAGCGAGACGCCAGGAGAAATCAGGCCTTTGACCAGCACCCGATTCTTGGTCCTTTCCATCTTCCTGTCAATATCCCTGTCGATGTAGTTGTTAAATACACAACCCGACGCCACAACCAGTGACACCCCGACCAGCGTATAAATGAACAGGGGATAGTCAATGCTGCCCTTTGAGGCCAGCAGAAATCCCCCGATCACCGAGATCAGGTTGCCAAAGATGATGCCTGGTTTCGTTACTTGCAGGTATTGCTTAAACATCATACTCGCCGCTCTTAGTGCATCATCATGTTGTAGTTGAGGTTCCACATAATCCAGATGGAGCCCACAACCAGGATGGCGATGATCAGCACGGTAAAGATGAAGGCCGTCATGTTCCAGCCTTCATCAGATTTGGTGTTCATGTGCAGGAAACACACCAGATGCACCAAAATCTGCACCACTGCCATTGCCAGGATAGATCCCAGAATAACGGCCGGAGAGGCAGCGCCGGTCATCACCATCCAGAATGGAATAACCGTCAGGATGACCGACAGGATAAAGCCGGTCATGTACGTTTTTACGCTGCCGTGGGATGCGCCGCCGCTCTCGGTAGAATGACTCATTACATCGCCCCCATCAGATAAACAACAGTGAATACGCAAATCCAAATCACATCCAGGAAGTGCCAGAACAGGCTCAGGCACATGATGCGGGTACGGTTAGTGCTGGTCAGACCGCGACGGGCAACTTGCACCATCAGCACCGCCATCCAGATCAAACCGGAAGTGACGTGCAGACCGTGCGTGCCGACCAGCGCGAAGAACGCAGACAGGAAGCCGCTGCGATCCGGGCCCATACCGTTAACAATCAGGTGATGGAATTCATAGAGTTCCATCCCGATAAATCCGGCGCCAAACAAGAAGGTCAACGCCAACCAGGAGATAACCTGGCTCTTGTTGTTCTTGTGCATGGCGATCGCCGCCATGCCGTAGGTAATGGAGCTAAATAACAGCAGGAAGGTTTCAACCAGAACGAACGGCAGTTCGAAAATGTCCTTACCTGTCGGGCCGCCAGCGGTGCCGTTCACCAGAACGGCATAGGTAGCAAACAGAATAGAGAACAGAATGCAGTCGCTCATCAGGTAGACCCAAAATCCGAAGATTTTGTTCTGGCCTGCGTCATGGTGCCCGTGTTCGTGCGCGTGGGCAGTCGCGTGCGTTAAAGTATCAGTTGCCATTTTTCAGCCCTGCCTTAGTAATCTCATCGAAATGCTGGTTTTCCAGTTTTTCGACTTCCGGGACCGGCACGTAGTAATCCACATCTTCATCAAAGCTTTTTACAATCCAGCTGATGATCATGCCTGCGAAACCCACTATCGCCAGCCACCAGATATGCCAGATCATGGCGAAGCCAAATACCGTCGCGAAGGCGGCGATAACAATACCGGCACCACTATTTTTCGGCATATGAATCTCTTCATACTGTCCAGGCTGTTGGTACGCTTCGCCTTTTTCTTTCATTTCCCAGAAGGCGTCACGTTCGTGAACGTGCGGCACAACGGCAAAGTTATAGAACGGCGGCGGAGACGAGGTTGACCACTCCAGCGTACGGCCACCCCATGGGTCGCCGGTCAGATCGCGGTTCTGATCGCGGTCGCGAATAGAAACGAAGATCTGAATCAGTTGGCACAGGATACCCAGCGCAATCAGCGCGGCACCGGCGGCGGCAACCATCAGCATCGTATGGAACTGCGGATCAATTTGCTGGCTGAGGCGACGGGTCATGCCCATGAAGCCCAGTACGTACAGCGGCATAAAGGCTACAAAGAAACCGATAATCCAGAACCAGAAGGCGCGTTTACCCCAGGTTTCGTTCAGCTTGAAGCCAAACGCCTTCGGCCACCAGTAGGTCATACCCGCGAAGCAGCCAAACACCACGCCGCCGATGATCACGTTATGGAAGTGCGCAATCAGGAACAGACTGTTGTGCAGGACGAAGTCCGCGCCCGGTACCGCCAGCAGAACGCCGGTCATACCGCCGACCGAGAAGGTCACGATAAAGCCGATGGTCCACATCATTGCGGAATGGAAGACAATACGGCCCTGATACATGGTGAACAACCAGTTGAAGATCTTCACCCCGGTCGGGATGGCGATAATCATGGTGGTGATACCGAAGAAGGCGTTAACGTTCGCGCCCGCGCCCATCGTGAAGAAGTGGTGCAGCCAAACGATAAACGACAGTACGGTAATACAGACGGTCGCCCAAACCAGCGAGGTATAGCCGAACAGACGTTTACGCGAGAAGGTCGCTGCGATTTCGGAGAATACCCCGAAGACCGGCAGAATCAGAATGTACACTTCCGGATGGCCCCAGGCCCAAATCAGGTTGATGTACATCATCATGTTGCCGCCCATATCGTTGGTAAAGAAATGGGTGCCCAGATAGCGATCCAGGGTCAGCAACGCGACGGTAACCGTCAGAATCGGGAAAGAGGCGATGATCAGTACGTTGGCGCACAAAGAGGCCCAGGTAAAGACCGGCATCTTGAACATTGTCATACCCGGCGCACGCATCTTCAGGATCGTCACGAAGAAGTTGATACCGGTTAACGTCGTACCAATACCCGAGAGTTGCAACGCCCATATCCAGTAATCGACCCCGACGCTGGGACTGTACTCTATTCCCGATAGCGGCGGATAAGCCAGCCACCCTGTCTGCGCGAATTCACCCACGCCCAGTGAGAGGTTAACCAGGATAACGCCGACAACGGTGAACCAGAAGCTCAGGTTGTTCAGGAAAGGGAACGCAACGTCGCGCGCGCCGATCTGCAGCGGAACCACCAGGTTCATCAGACCGATAACGAAGGGCATCGCCACGAAGAAGATCATGATTACGCCGTGAGCGGTAAAGATCTGATCGTAGTGGTGCGGCGGTAGAAAACCCGCTTCGCCTGCGGAGGCAAGCGCCTGCTGGCTACGCATCATGATGGCATCGGCGAAACCACGTAACAGCATCACAATTGCGACGATGATATACATGATGCCGAGGCGTTTATGGTCAACCGACGTTAACCACTCTTTCCATAGGTAGGTCCACTTACCGAAGTAAGTAATCGCTGCCAGTATCGCCAGTCCCCCGACGATAATTGCAGCGATCGTTACCATGACGATAGGTTCATGGAACGGTACTGCATCCAGTGATAATTTTCCGAACATCTTATCTTCCTCAACCCTTGGAGTTGGCGGATTCCGCGTGGCTCATGTCCATACCTTCCATTCCTTCATGCGAGCTGTGCCCACCTTCAGGTTGGGTCATGTCCATGCTCTTACCGTGGTCCATGAATTTGTTAATAACGTCCTTGAACAAATCTGGTTTCACGCTGGAGAAATATTCCACCTTGTTGTACTCGCTTGGCATAGCCACTTTCTCGAACGCCGCCATATCATTCATGGTGTTCGGAGACTGCTTCGCTTTTGCGACCCATTGGTCGAATTCTGCGCGGTCTTTGGTGGCGATAGCTTTAAACTTCATACCAGAGAAGCCCGGGCCGCTATAGCTGGCGGAGATGCCATCGTAGGTTCCGGGTTCGTTGGCGATGAGATGCAAACGTGTTTGCATACCGGCCATGGCATAAATCTGGCTACCCAGACGCGGGATAAAGAAGGAGTTCATCACGGAGTTGGAGGTCACTTTGAAATAAACCGGCGTGTTCGCCGGGAAGGCGATCTCGTTGACGGTGGCGATACCCTGCTCCGGATAGATGAAGAACCATTTCCAGTCCATGGAAACCACTTCGATGGTGATCGGTTTTTCGTCATGCGCCAGCGGCTTGCTTGGTTCAAGCGCGTGCGTGGTTTTCCAGGTCAGTACGGCAAGGAAAATGATGATCAAGATAGGCACCGTCCAGACCACGGCTTCCACTTTATTGGAGTGTGACCAGTTCGGGCTATACTTCGCATCCTTATTACTCGCACGATACTTCCAGGCGAAACCAACAGCCATCAAGATGGCGGGAATAACGACAATCAACATCAGGCCAAATGCCGTCAGTATCAGCGAACGTTGCTCCAGTCCAATCTGTCCTTTGGGATCCAGCAGCGCAGAATTACAGCCACTGAGTAATGCAGTGCCTGCAATTAATGACAACCATCCCAAACTTTTATTGTATTTCCTGAGTCTCATTTAACGACCTCAATTCCACGGGACCTGGTGGCGTTTAAAGTGTAGGGGCATTTTACGGTAAGGTTACATTACTGTAAACATGATTGGTTCTGTGTTACCAAGTTCTGCCGCGCATGTCACATATGTTGCCAAGTATGTCGAAATAACTTTAAGACACTGTTGAAACTTTGCGTTATAACGGATGAGGTCTGTAAGTGGGATGTTGAGGGATAATTGGTATAACCAATGTAAAAATAAAACAATTACTTAACAATTTATTATCAATAAAAGGACAATCAACGGCGGAAATTTAAATTTAATCGGCTGAATCGTGTAAAGAAAATAGGTAGCGTAGAAATTACCAATAATTTCCAAAATTCTGTTGCGCACAAAAAGACAAATATATTTTTTATCAATTGATGGTTATTTAGCCGTTATAATTCCGGGTCGTTATTACAACGGCAAATAATGTTTTAGAGCAGGCGTGTTTTTCGTAGCGCCAGGTAGTCCAGCAACCCGCCAAAGACAATGCCGCACACGGCAACCACTACCGCGGTCTCAAGCAATCCGGGCAGGAATGAGAAGTTGGTGTAATCCACCGCGTTCATGGTCAGCAGGAGTACCCATACCGCCAGCAAAGCGACGCCCGCGAGCAGGATTGAAAGCGCGAAATTGTAGGCGCCACGGTATTGCGTGCGGGGAATGAAACGCTCGCTCTGCCAGCTATATTCCAGCGTTTGCCGACAGACCAGCAACAGTAACAGCCCGGGAACGGCGGCGACAACCGAGAAGAGGTAGAATGTCGGCCAGCCGTGCGCTTCAACGAACCAGCCCGCTACAGGACCAACATAAACGCGGCCTACTGCGGAGAGGGCCGACAGTAGGGCAAACTGTGTTGCGGAAAACGACTTATTACATAGCGTCATTAATAAGGCGACAAAGGCGGCAGTCCCCATCCCGCCGCACAGATTTTCGAAAAAGACCGCCGCGCCCATGCTGAACATGTTTTTATTGGTAATGGAGAGCAACCAGTAACCGGCGTTGGACGCGCCTTGCAAAATGCCGAAAATCAGCAGCGCGCGAAACAGCGAAAGACGCTGCATTAATATGCCGCCGTATAACGCGCCGACGATTGTCGCCAACAGGCCCAGCGTTTTATTGACCACGCCGACTTCGCCGGCGTCAAAGCCGACGCCGCGAATCAAAAAGGTGGTGGTCAGGCTCATGGCGAAGGCGTCACCCAGTTTATAAAGCACAATGAGCAGTAAAATCAGCCAGGCGTTATTACGGCCAAAGAAATCGCGTAGCGGCGCGACGACGGCCTGTTCCAGCGATTTCGGGGACGGGATACTATCGGTCGGTTCCGGCGCCAGTAAGGTGGCGATAATGCAGGGGATCAGCAATGCCGCCATCAGCCAGTACATGCCCTGCCAGCCGAGCCAGCGATCGGCCAGCCATAGCGCCAGTCCGCCGGAAACCAGCATCCCCAACCGGTAGCCAAGCACGCTGATTGCCGCGCCAGCGCCGCGTTCTTCTGCGGGTAAAACATCGGTTTTCCAGGCGTCGAACACGATATCCTGCGAGGCGGAGCAAAAAGCAATCACCACCGCCAGCGCCGCCATCCAGCGTAGCTGCGTGCCGGGTTCAAGAAAGCCCATCGCCGCAATCGCCGCCAGTAACAACAGTTGGGTGGCGAGTAACCAACCGCGACGACGACCTAAAAAAGGCGGCGTGTAGCGGTCCATCAGCGGGGACCAGAGAAACTTAAACACATAGGCCTGACCAACCAGCGAGAAGAAGCCAATCGTTTTAAGATCGATATTCTCGACGGTCATCCACGCCTGTAGCGTACCGGAGGTGAGCGCCAGCGGGAGGCCGGAGGCAAAACCCAATATCAGCAGAATGGCTGAACGCGGTTGCTGGAAAATACGTAAATATTGACTTGACATAGGCATCTACAGACCCGGCTTCTGCCGGGTCTTGTTGTTGCTATTAACGGGCGTTTTGCTTGATAAAATCGTGAATACTGGTGTCCTGAGACATATCAGCGATAGTATCGGTCAGAACACTGTTCACCGCGTCGGCAATATTCTGGTTAGAGGCCTGGAATGCCCCTTCAATAGAGTAGTTGGCGCGATAGTTTTTGGTCATCTTGTTGCCATTTGCCGCGGTCGCAATAATCGCGATATCCGCTTTGGTCGCGATGTTGTAGCGCACGCTGCCCTGGGAAACATCAGCATACAGTTGGTTAACAATAATCTGCAGATTAACCGCGCCGTTAGGCCCGATCATATAGCCCCGCGCCGTCATCTGTTTTTCCAGGACTTCTTGTAACAGGAAGCGTAAATCGCGGGAGGCGGTTAACGTTACCAGCTGGTTGTTACGCGTGACTTTCGCTAACGCTTGATCCTGGCGTTGGTCCGCGCCGGTAATGCTAACGGTGACGCCCATCAGGCTCGGATCCTGCTGTGGCAAGGTGATCTTCGGCGCGACGTCAATGGTCGTCGGCGGTGTGGCGCATCCTGCCAGCATAAACAGAGCGACTAACGGAAAGAGAAGTTTTTTTAACATATTCAGGCTCTCAATGACGCTTAAAACGTGATAGGTAAAAATTCCCGCCATCATAACACCGCTAACGGCGAGGGGAAGTGGTCAACGCAGGTAAATTCGTCGTAATGTCCGATTTGGTATTGATAACGGCGCGAGCGGGGATTTTGAGCGCTAAAAGAATGATTAAGGCAGTAAACTTCATACGTTTGGCTGAAATAATCAGACGAAAGCTAAATTTTTGTTGTCATGCTGTAATGGAAACGGTAAAAGCGGCTAGTATTTAAAGGGATGGGTGACATCACAGCGTTGTCGGAGGAGATTTTCATGATGATACGTGAGCAAATAGAAGAAAAATTAAGGACAGCGTTCGACCCCGTGTTTCTCGAAGTTGTGGATGAAAGCTATCGTCACAATGTTCCAGCAGGATCGGAAAGCCATTTTAAGGTCGTGCTGGTGAGCGATCGCTTTACAGGCGAACGTTTTCTTAATCGTCATCGGATGATTTACGGTACGTTAACGGCGGAACTTTCCACAACCGTACATGCGCTGGCACTGCATACTTATACCCTCAAAGAGTGGGAAGGATTGCAGGATACTATCTTCGCGTCGCCTCCTTGTCGCGGCGCGGGAAGCATCGCGTAGCAAAACGGATTTGCAACTACCTCCGCTTTTCCAGTATGTTGCTACAGAATTATGTGAAAACGGCCTGCGGGCCGTTTTGTTTTGTCTGAATTTTGAGCATGTCGTACAGTATTCAGACAAAAA
The DNA here is from genome assembly GCF_046550835.1 of Salmonella sp. SAL04196. NCBI lineage: Bacteria > Pseudomonadati > Pseudomonadota > Gammaproteobacteria > Enterobacterales > Enterobacteriaceae > Salmonella > Salmonella sp. SAL04196. Next base: position 1,749,118 of record NZ_JBGDXE010000001.1, on the reverse strand, counting down.
TTAGCCGAGAATTGTGAAAACCGCCGCAGCATCGCACAATCACCGTTCTCGACTCACAAAAGTGATGCCGCTATAATGCGCCGTCTTATATATGAACGTCTTCGGGATGATTCTGACGACAGGGAATGTGATTGATTATGAGAACATCCCGGTTCCGCGAAGCAAATAGCACGTGCTTGCGGAGTAGAGTTGACCGAGCACTGTGATTTTTTGAGGTAACAAGATGCAAGTTTCAGTTGAAACCACTCAGGGCCTTGGCCGCCGTGTAACGATTACAATCGCTGCTGACAGCATCGAGACCGCTGTAAAAAGCGAGCTGGTCAACGTAGCGAAAAAAGTACGTATTGACGGCTTCCGTAAAGGCAAAGTACCGATGAATATCGTCGCTCAGCGTTATGGCGCTTCTGTTCGCCAGGACGTGCTGGGCGATCTGATGAGCCGCAACTTCGTTGACGCGATCATCAAAGAAAAAATTAACCCGGCAGGCGCGCCGAACTATGTTCCGGGCGAATACAAAGTGGGTGAAGACTTCACTTACTCCGTCGAGTTTGAAGTCTATCCGGAAGTTGAACTGACCGGCCTCGAGTCCATCGAAGTTGAAAAACCGGTTGTTGAAGTCACCGACGCTGACGTTGATGTGATGCTGGACACCCTGCGTAAGCAGCAGGCGACCTGGAAAGAAAAAGACGGCGCTGCTGATGCGGAAGACCGCGTGACCATCGACTTCACCGGCTCTGTAGACGGCGAAGAGTTCGAAGGCGGCAAAGCGACCGATTTCGTTCTGGCGATGGGCCAGGGGCGTATGATTCCGGGCTTTGAAGACGGCGTTAAAGGCCACAAAGCTGGCGAAGAGTTCACTATCGATGTGACCTTCCCGGAAGAGTACCATGCTGAAAACCTGAAAGGTAAAGCGGCTAAGTTCGTTATCAACCTGAAGAAAGTTGAAGAACGCGAACTGCCGGAACTGACCGAAGAATTCATCAAACGTTTCGGCGTTGAAGATGGTTCCGTAGCCGGTCTGCGCGCTGAAGTGCGTAAAAACATGGAGCGCGAGCTGAAAGGCGCGGTACGTAACCGCGTTAAGTCTCAGGCGATCGAAGGTCTGGTAAAAGCTAACGACATCGACGTACCGTCTGCGCTGATCGACAGCGAAATCGACGTTCTGCGTCGTCAGGCTGCGCAGCGTTTTGGTGGTAACGAGAAACAGGCTCTGGAGCTGCCGCGCGAACTGTTCGAAGAACAGGCTAAGCGTCGTGTAGTTGTAGGTCTGCTGCTCGGCGAAGTCATTCGTACCAACGAGCTGAAAGCGGACGAAGAACGTGTTAAAGGCCTGATCGAAGAGATGGCGTCTGCTTACGAAGATCCGAAAGAAGTGATTGAGTTCTACAGCAAAAATAAAGAGCTGATGGACAATATGCGTAACGTCGCTCTGGAAGAACAGGCTGTTGAAGCGGTTCTGGCAAAAGCGAAAGTGTCTGAAAAAGCCACTTCCTTCAATGAGCTGATGAACCAGCAGGCGTAATTTTTCGCGTTAAAAGCACGAAATTTGCACAAAAACCCGTCACCTTTCAGTGACGGGTTTTTTTTGTCACGCATTTTGCATGGTAAGGGTGCGAAAACCGCGTTTCAGTGTTAGCGTTAGAGCAAAAGATTGTTATGCTTGAATTATGGCGATGCCGTACCCATTACAGAGGGACTGGCTGATAATCCGTCCATCAGGTTACAATCAGTACAGCAGGTTTTTTCAATTTTTATCCAGGAGACGGAAATGTCATACAGCGGAGAACGAGATAATTTGGCCCCTCATATGGCGCTGGTGCCGATGGTCATTGAACAGACCTCACGCGGTGAGCGCTCTTTTGATATCTATTCTCGTCTACTTAAGGAACGCGTCATATTTCTGACCGGCCAGGTCGAAGACCATATGGCTAACCTGATCGTGGCGCAGATGCTGTTCCTGGAAGCGGAAAACCCGGAAAAAGATATCTATCTGTACATTAATTCTCCTGGCGGCGTAATTACTGCGGGGATGTCCATCTATGACACCATGCAGTTTATTAAGCCAGACGTCAGCACCATTTGTATGGGACAGGCGGCCTCTATGGGGGCGTTTTTGCTGACTGCCGGGGCGAAAGGCAAACGTTTCTGCTTGCCGAACTCTCGCGTCATGATCCACCAGCCGCTGGGCGGCTACCAGGGCCAGGCGACGGATATTGAAATTCACGCCCGCGAAATTTTGAAAGTAAAAGGGCGCATGAATGAACTTATGGCGCACCATACGGGTCAATCTCTTGAGCAGATTGAACGTGATACTGAGCGCGATCGCTTCCTCTCCGCGCCTGAAGCGGTAGAGTACGGTTTGGTTGACTCAATTTTGACCCATCGTAATTGATGCCCTGGACGCAAGTGTGCCGCTATACACTTCATCCTTCACGCTACCTCGGTGTTGGCTGCCAGCGCGCCTCCCGGTGACTTACTTATGTAAGCGCTGCGGAGTCGCTGAGTTGCCGCCTTGATGTAGCTCGAATGATTTTGTGTATATACTAATGAAGGGCGGCACAACGCTGATTAGCGGCTTGCGCCTGAGAATGGCATTTGCGTCGTCGTGTGCGGCACAAAGAACAAAGAAGAGGTTTTGACTCATGACAGATAAACGCAAAGATGGCTCGGGCAAATTGTTGTACTGCTCTTTTTGCGGCAAAAGCCAGCATGAAGTGCGCAAGCTGATTGCCGGTCCATCCGTGTATATCTGCGACGAATGCGTCGATTTATGTAACGACATTATTCGCGAAGAAATTAAAGAAGTTGCTCCGCACCGTGAACGTAGTGCGCTGCCGACGCCGCATGAAATTCGTACTCACCTGGACGATTACGTTATCGGCCAGGAGCAGGCGAAAAAAGTGCTGGCGGTGGCGGTCTATAACCACTACAAGCGTCTGCGTAACGGCGATACCAGCAATGGCGTCGAGTTAGGCAAAAGCAACATTCTGCTGATTGGACCGACCGGCTCCGGTAAAACGCTGCTGGCGGAAACGCTGGCGCGCTTGCTGGATGTGCCGTTCACTATGGCGGATGCGACCACGCTGACCGAAGCGGGTTACGTGGGTGAAGACGTCGAGAATATCATTCAGAAACTGTTGCAGAAATGCGACTACGACGTGCAAAAAGCGCAGCGTGGGATTGTCTACATTGATGAAATCGATAAGATTTCGCGTAAATCAGACAATCCGTCCATTACCCGCGACGTTTCCGGCGAAGGCGTACAGCAGGCGTTGCTGAAACTGATCGAAGGCACCGTCGCCGCGGTTCCACCGCAGGGCGGTCGCAAACATCCGCAGCAGGAATTCTTACAGGTAGATACCTCTAAGATTCTGTTTATCTGCGGCGGCGCGTTTGCCGGTCTGGATAAAGTGATCGCTAACCGTGTTGAAACCGGCTCCGGCATTGGTTTTGGCGCGACGGTGAAAGCGAAGTCCGACAAAGCCAGCGAAGGCGAGCTGTTGTCGCAGGTTGAACCGGAAGATTTGATCAAATTTGGTCTGATTCCTGAGTTTATCGGTCGTCTGCCAGTGGTGGCGACGCTGAACGAACTCAGCGAAGAAGCGCTGATTCAAATCCTGAAAGAGCCGAAAAATGCGCTGACCAAGCAGTATCAGGCGCTGTTTAACCTGGAAGGCGTCGATCTGGAATTCCGTGACGAAGCGCTGGACGCTATCGCCAGGAAAGCAATGGCGCGTAAAACCGGCGCCCGTGGCCTGCGTTCTATCGTCGAAGCGGCGCTGCTGGATACCATGTACGATTTGCCATCTATGGAAGACGTCGAAAAAGTGGTGATCGACGAGTCCGTTATTGCCGGTCAGAGTAAGCCGTTGCTGATTTACGGCAAACCGGAAGCGCAGGCTTCTGGCGAATAATTAAACATTCATACAATCAGTTAGCCAAAAAAGGGGGGATTTTATCTCCCCTTTCGTTTTTCCTGTAAACACGCCGTTGAATGTGTGGGAAACATCCCCATATACTGACGTACATGTTATAGGTGGTATGGAGCACAGCTATACTATCTGATTACCTGGCGGACACTAAACTAAGAGAGAGCTCTATGAATCCTGAGCGTTCTGAACGCATTGAAATCCCCGTATTGCCCTTGCGCGATGTGGTGGTTTATCCGCACATGGTCATACCCTTATTTGTAGGGCGGGAAAAATCTATCCGTTGTCTGGAAGCGGCTATGGACCATGATAAAAAAATCATGCTGGTCGCCCAGAAGGAAGCATCAACGGATGAGCCGGGTGTAAACGATCTTTTCACCGTCGGGACCGTGGCCTCTATTTTGCAGATGTTGAAACTGCCTGACGGCACCGTAAAAGTGCTGGTCGAGGGGTTACAGCGCGCGCGTATTTCCGCGCTGTCTGACAACGGCGAACATTTCTCCGCGAAGGCGGAGTACCTTGATTCGCCAGCCATTGATGAGCGAGAACAAGAAGTGCTGGTGCGTACCGCTATCAGCCAGTTCGAAGGCTACATCAAGCTGAACAAAAAAATTCCGCCGGAAGTGCTGACGTCACTCAATAGCATTGACGACCCTGCACGTCTGGCTGACACCATCGCCGCGCATATGCCGCTGAAACTGGCGGATAAACAGTCCGTACTGGAGATGTCCGACGTTAACGAACGTCTGGAATATCTGATGGCGATGATGGAATCTGAAATCGATCTGCTGCAGGTTGAGAAACGCATTCGCAACCGCGTGAAAAAGCAGATGGAGAAATCCCAGCGCGAGTACTATCTGAACGAGCAAATGAAAGCGATTCAGAAAGAACTTGGCGAGATGGACGACGCGCCGGACGAAAACGAAGCGCTGAAGCGTAAGATCGACGCGGCGAAAATGCCGAAAGAGGCGAAAGAGAAAGCGGAAGCGGAACTGCAGAAGCTGAAAATGATGTCTCCGATGTCGGCGGAAGCGACCGTGGTGCGCGGCTACATCGACTGGATGGTGCAGGTGCCGTGGAATGCGCGTAGCAAGGTCAAAAAAGACCTGCGTCAGGCGCAGGAAATCCTCGATACTGACCATTATGGTCTGGAGCGCGTGAAAGACCGCATCCTTGAGTATCTCGCGGTTCAAAGCCGTGTAAATAAAATCAAGGGGCCGATCCTGTGTCTGGTGGGGCCGCCGGGGGTAGGTAAAACCTCGTTGGGCCAGTCCATCGCTAAAGCAACAGGGCGTAAATACATCCGTATGGCGCTGGGCGGCGTGCGTGATGAAGCGGAAATCCGCGGTCATCGCCGGACTTACATTGGCTCTATGCCGGGCAAACTGATCCAAAAAATGGCCAAAGTGGGGGTTAAAAACCCACTGTTCCTGCTCGATGAGATCGACAAAATGTCCTCGGACATGCGCGGCGATCCGGCTTCCGCACTGCTGGAAGTGCTGGATCCAGAGCAGAACGTGGCGTTCAGCGATCATTACCTGGAAGTGGATTACGATCTCAGCGATGTGATGTTCGTCGCCACCTCCAACTCCATGAACATTCCGGCGCCGCTGCTGGATCGTATGGAAGTGATCCGTCTGTCCGGTTATACCGAAGACGAGAAGCTGAATATTGCTAAACGTCACCTGCTGCCGAAGCAGATCGAGCGTAACGCGCTGAAGAAAGGCGAACTGACGGTCGACGATAGCGCGATTATCGGTATTATTCGCTATTACACGCGTGAAGCGGGCGTGCGTAGTCTGGAGCGTGAAATCTCCAAACTGTGCCGCAAAGCGGTTAAACAACTGTTGCTCGATAAGTCGTTAAAACATATCGAAATTAACGGCGATAATCTGCACGACTACCTCGGTGTGCAGCGCTTTGATTATGGCCGCGCGGATAGCGAAAACCGCGTAGGTCAGGTGACGGGGTTGGCGTGGACGGAAGTGGGCGGCGATCTGTTGACCATCGAAACCGCCTGCGTACCGGGCAAAGGCAAGCTGACCTACACCGGTTCGCTCGGTGAAGTGATGCAGGAATCCATTCAGGCGGCGCTGACCGTGGTGCGCGCGCGCGCGGAAAAACTGGGTATTAATCCGGACTTTTACGAAAAACGCGATATCCACGTTCACGTGCCGGAAGGCGCAACGCCGAAAGACGGTCCAAGTGCCGGTATCGCGATGTGTACCGCGCTGGTTTCCTGCCTGACCGGTAATCCGGTGCGCGCAGATGTGGCAATGACCGGTGAGATCACGCTGCGCGGTCAGGTGTTGCCGATCGGCGGCCTGAAAGAAAAACTGTTGGCGGCGCATCGCGGCGGGATTAAAACGGTCTTAATTCCATTCGAAAATAAACGTGACCTGGAGGAAATTCCGGACAACGTGATTGCCGATCTGGATATTCACCCGGTTAAGCGTATTGAGGAAGTTCTGACGCTTGCTCTGCAAAACGAACCGTCTGGAATGCAGGTTGTAACCGCAAAATAGTGACCTCGCGCAAATAGCGCTAATAAAAACAGGGCTGGCAGGCTATTTCGGACTTGCCAGCCTTTTTTTGTATAGCTAATTTAGATGGTTGATTGGGTCTGCCACCATTAACGGGTGTTGTAAGGGCGTGGCAGGCCTGATATAACTGCTGCGCGGTCGTACTTCGAAGGATTCAGGTGCGATATAAATTATAAAGAGGAAGAGAAGAGTGAATAAATCTCAACTGATCGAAAAAATTGCTGCAGGGGCTGATATCTCTAAGGCTGCGGCTGGACGTGCGTTAGACGCGATTATTGCTTCTGTTACCGAATCTCTGAAAGAAGGGGATGACGTTGCACTGGTAGGCTTTGGTACTTTTGCTGTTAAAGAGCGTGCTGCCCGTACTGGTCGCAACCCGCAAACAGGTAAAGAGATCACCATCGCCGCAGCCAAAGTGCCGAGTTTCCGTGCAGGTAAAGCGCTGAAAGACGCGGTAAACTAAGCGTGATCCCCTCGGGGGATGTGACAAAGTACAAGGGCGCATCAACTGATGTGCCTTTTTTATTGACGATTCGGGACTTTCTGCGCGTTGCGGGCTGACAATTGCCCTCGTTTCTTGTCACAATAGGCTTTTGCGCGCCGCGTTCAGAAAATGCGATGCGCGTGAAGTCTATATACGCAAATCATTCAGGTTGCGTCGACGCGGCAACTGAGCGAATCACTCGGTAGCCAGCAGAGAAGCCGCCTGAAAGATAAAGTGTAAAGTCACCTACAGCGGAGTGTGGTTACACCATGATGGACAGCTTACGCACGGCTGCAAACAGTCTCGTGCTCAAGATTATTTTCGTTATCATTATCGTGTCGTTCATTTTGACCGGCGTTAGTGGTTACCTGATTGGCGGAAGCAATAACTACGCCGCAAAAGTGAATGGCCAGGAAATCAGCCGGGCACAGTTTGAGAATGCGTTTAATAACGAACGTAACCGTATGCAGCAGCAGTTGGGCGACAGGTATTCTGAACTGGCGGCCAACGAAGGTTATATGAAAAGCCTGCGCCAGCAGGTGCTGAATCGTCTGATAGATGAAGCGCTGTTGGATCAATATTCCCGCGAACTGAAACTGGGCATCAGCGATGAGCAGGTAAAGCAGGCGATTTTCGCCACTCCCGCTTTTCAGGTGGACGGTAAGTTTGACAACAACCGCTATAACGCGATTGTGAATCAGATGGGAATGACCGCCGATCAGTACGCTCAGGCGCTGCGTAACCAGCTTACCACTCAGCAACTGATCAACGGCGTGGCCGGTACTGATTTTATGCTGAAAGGGGAAACCGACGAACTGGCGGCATTAGTCTCTCAACAGCGCGTGGTGCGTGAAGCCGTTATTGATGTCAATGCGCTGGCGGCGAAGCAGCAGGTGACCGATCAGGAAGTGTCCAGCTACTACGATCAGAATAAAGCCCGCTTTATGACGCCGGAACAGTTCCGCGTAAGCTATATCAAGCTGGATGCCGCGACGATGCAGGCACCGGTCAGCGATGCGGATATTCAGGCCTATTATGACCAGCATGTAGATCAGTTTACTCAGCCGGAGCGCATTCGTTACAGCATTATTCAGACCAAAACGGAAGATGATGCGAAAGCGGTACTGGATGCGCTGAACAAGGGTGAAGATTTCGCCACGCTGGCGAAAGAGAAATCTACCGATATCATCTCTGCGCGTAATGGCGGCGATATGGGCTGGCTGGAAGAGTCTGCCACGGTGCCGGAACTGAAAAACGCCGGATTAAAAGAAAAAGGCCAGATATCTGGTGTGATTAAGTCGTCTGTCGGTTTTCTGGTGGCGCGTCTGGATGATATTCAGCCTGCCAAAGTGAAACCGTTAAGCGAGGTTCGCGACGACATTGCCGCGAAAGTGAAACAAGAAAAAGCGCTGGATGCTTACTATGCGTTGCAGCAGAAAGTGAGCGATGCGGCAAGCAACGACAATGAGTCGTTAGCAGGCGCTGAACAGGTCGCTGGCGTAAAAGCCGTTGAAACCGGCTGGTTTAGCCGTGACACCTTACCGGAAGAGCTGAACTTCAAACCGGTAGCCGATGCTATCTTTAATGGCGGTCTGGTAGGCGAAAACGGTACGCCGGGGCCGAATTCAGACATTATCACCGTGGATGGCGACCGGGCTTTTGTTGTACGCGTGAGCGAACATAAACCTGAAGCCGTGAAGCCGTTGGCAGAAGTGAAAGAACAGGTCACTGCCCTGGTGAAGCATAACAAAGCGGAACAACAGGCGAAGCTGGATGCGGAAAAACTGCTGGTCGAGCTGAAAGCGGGCAAAGGCGCGGAAGCGATGAAAGCGGCGGGTCTGAGTTTTGGCGAGCCTAAAACGTTAAGTCGTACCAGTCAGGATCCGGTGAGTCAGGCGGCCTTTGCATTAAGCCTTCCGACGAAAGATAAGCCAGTTTATGGCGTGGCGAACGATATGCAGGGTAACGTCGTTCTGCTGGCGTTTGACGAGGTGAAAGCGGGTGCCATGCCGGAAGCGCAGAAAAAAGCGATGGTGCAGGGCATCACGCAGAACAATGCGCAAATTGTCTTTGAAGCGCTGATGAGTAATCTGCGTAAAGAGGCGAAAATCAAAATCGGCGACGCTCTGGAACAGCAGTAATCGTCGAGGCGCTTCGCAAAAAATTGCAAAACGTTGTATCCCACAAAGGCCGCTTTCGCGGCCTTTTCCATTTCTGAGAATTGCCGTTTGTTCGTTTTTCTCCGCCCCGCTATCGTGGCTGCACTGTTAACAAACAAGGAGAAAACAGTATGAAACACGGAATTAAAGCACTGCTTATTACACTTTCTTTAACCTGCGCGGGCATGGCCCATAGCGCACTGGCGGCGACGCCTGTCGCAAAAAATGCAGCGGTGGAAACAAAAGCGGATACGCCTTCTTCATCCTCCGCCAAAGCGGCATTACCTACTAAAGCCAGCGATGATGAAGGTACCAGGGTGAGCATTAATACCGCGTCTGCGGAGGATCTGGCGCGGGTGATGAACGGCGTTGGGCTGAAAAAAGCGCAGGCTATTGTGAGCTATCGGGAGGAGTATGGTCCTTTTAAAACGGTGGATGATTTAAAGCAGGTGCCGGGAATGGGAAGCGCGCTGGTGGAGCGTAATCTGGCAGTTTTAACATTGTAATCACTTGCACAGTGGCAAAAATTTGCCAGACTGTAGAGGTCATACCAGTTATGACCTCTGTACTTGTCGTTTACTTATAACAACAACGTAAGGTTATTGCGCTATGCAAACACAAATCAAAGTTCGTGGATATCATCTTGATGTTTATCAACATGTTAATAATGCCCGCTATCTGGAGTTTCTGGAAGAGGCCCGTTGGGATGGGCTGGAAAACAGCGACAGCTTTCAGTGGATGACGGCCCGCAATATTGCTTTTGTGGTGGTAAACATCAACATAAATTACCGTCGCCCGGCGGTATTGAGCGATCTACTGACCGTGACCAGCCAGGTACAACAGCTTAACGGTAAAAGCGGCGTATTAAGCCAGACGATTACGCTGGAGCCAGAAGGGCAGGTGGTGGCCGATGCGCTCATCACGTTTGTTTGTATTGATTTAAAAACGCAAAAAGCGCTGCCGCTGGAAGGCGAATTGCGTGAAAAGCTGGAACAGATGGTGCAATAACGCCCCTCGCTGTCTGATGGCGTTGAACTGATCCGGCCTGGCGATATTGACCATGGTGAATATCGCCAGGCCGGATAAGGTGCATGCACCGCCATCCGGCAAAACAATCACCTTAACCCGGTTTTTTGCTTCATCGCCGCCATCACCGCCGCTTTATTCGACAGATAATGATTCAGGCCGTTAGCGCGCAGATTACAGGCCGCGCAATGACCACAGCCATCGCCTTTAATGCCGTTATAGCAGGTCAGCGTCTCTTCGCGAACCAAATCCAGTTGGCCCCAATAATCGGCCAGCGCCCAGGTTTCAGCTTTATCAATCCACATTAAGGGCGTTTCGAAACGGATATCTTTCGCCATGCCCAGATTCACCGCGTGATTCAGCGCTTTGACGAACTCATCGCGACAGTCTGGATAGCCGGAAAAATCGGTCTCGCAAACACCGGTGATCACCGCCTCGGCTTTGACCTGATAAGCGTAAATCGCCGCCAGCGTCAGAAAGAGAATATTGCGTCCCGGTACGAAAGTGTTGGGGATACCGTCAGCGTTCGGTTCATAGTCCGGCACCGGAATGCTATCCCGCGTCAGGCTGCTGACCGCCAGTTCGTTCAGCAAAGTGACATCCAGCACTTTATGCGCGCGTGCGCCAAGTTTTAACGCCAGCGCGCGCGCGACATCAATCTCTGCGCGGTGGCGCTGACCATAATCAAACGTGACACAATGCACTTCATCATACTGATGCCGCGCTTGCGCCAGACAAGTGGTGGAGTCCTGACCTCCACTAAATACAACAACGGCGCGTTTCATAGTTATCCTGATCAATGACGAAAGCCAATATGGTAACGCGTACGGATAATCCCGACCAGCTTCTTCACGGCGAAGGCGGCGGAAGCCAGGCTTCGCTAAATTCAAACCAGCCGCGAGGGGTGAGTCGAACGCCGTTAACGCCCGGTGGGGCGCTGATGCGATAGTGATAATTAAACAGCGGCGTAAGTGTGGCGTCATCCATCAGGTTGGCAAAAACTTGTTGTAGCGCGGCGCGGCGATCTTTTTCATTGGGCTGAATTTGTAGAGCGTCAAGCGTAGCCTGCAGATGGGAAAACGCAGGCGCGTCCAGGACATGTGACCAGATCTGATCGCAACGTAGCCACTGCTCCAGCGTATATTCCGGCGCTTCGCCGATCAGCCTGTCGCCCATCATCAGATCCGCTTGCGCCAACGCAGGGCAGTTATCCCAGTTTTTGGCATTATGAAAAATCAACGTTAACTCACAGCCGAGCGTCGCCAGGTAATGTCGAAGCTGTTCCGCCATCGTATGCAGCTCTACGGGAAGGTGGTACGCCAGGGTAAGTTTTTTCGGCAATGGCGTTTCATCAACGTCCTGCCATTGCGGGATTGTCCAGCCGGGTAGTAGCCCCTGACTTGGCATAATCAAGTTCTCATCTACCGGCAAGGTTTTTAGCAGCGAAGTATGATGGATAATATGTATCAGACGCCGCGCCTGCTGTACGTTGAGCCGTGAGCCCTTTTTGAGGGTTAAATAACAAAAGCCAAGGCTGATACCACTACTTACCTGACTCAGCGTCGCCAGCTCTTCCGGTTTGCCGATGGCAATCTGCACCGGATGGCGGCAACTGGTGCCCAGATCCTGGGCAAACAGTTGCGGGGTGATCCAGAATTCAATCGCTTTCAGCAGCGGATGGCTGAGGTGATAATGGTCATGACTTTCCAGACGCACCAGTTCCGGCGTGAACAACGCCAGGCGAAAAGGACCGGTGCCGATAAGCGGCAGGTCAGGATGCGCCAGACCGCTACAATAGCTCGCCAGACGATGCGCCAGCCAGTAATCAGGTCGGTGAAGGAGAAAGGTCAGGCACTGAGGATGCGTTACTTCGATCCGTGCGACGCTAATAAACAATTTGCTTAGCGCGGGTAGGGTAAGCAGCCTTTCCAGGCGTTCGTGTAGCTGCGCGGTATCCACCGCATCGCCATTATGCCAGTGCAGCGTGGAGCGAATATAAAAATCCCAGCGTAAACCGTCGGCGGAAACCTTCCAGTGATGCGCCAGATCCCCGCAAGGATATTGGCTATCGCGGTCGAAGCGCGTTAACCCGGAAAAAACTTGCCCTGCGAGATGCTGTTCCGCGCGTCCTGGCAGGAAACCCGGCTGCAGCGGATCAAGCGGACGATAGTAGGGAATACGCAATGTCGGCGTATCGTTTTGCCATTGGCCGCCCATAAAAGGCTGGAGCATCGCCCGTAACTCGCCAGGCGCCAGCTGCGCCAGTTCCAGTACGTTGAGCTGCTGCCCTTTTTCCAGCGCCTGTTCCATCATGGCGGTGCGGAGCGATTCCGGCGTGACCAGAAACTGGAGCCGTCCACGTTTCCCGCGCCCGGACTGCGCCTCCCATCTTAGCCAACCTGCCTGCTGGGCCTGACGCAGCAGCGTTCGAAGATGGCGCTCGCTACAAAAACAGCGTTCGGCCAGTTCGCTAACGGTGACATGTTGCGTTTCCCCGGCGGAAGGCTGCCAGAGGCGTTGATATTGATTAAGCCGATTCAGTAGCCTCATAAAACCCGGAACACTTCCTTTTATCTGTTCACTATTACTTCCGTATATCTCAGGTAATACTGAACAACAAGTTAACCGCGTCACAGTGTGGAGAAAGAGATGGCCCGTCTGGCAGCATTTGATATGGATGGCACGTTATTAATGCCCGATCACCATTTGGGTAGAGAAACGATCGCCACGCTGGCGCGTCTGCGCGAACGCGATATCACTCTGACATTCGCTACGGGTCGTCATGTGCTGGAGATGCGGCATATTCTGGGGACGCTTTCACTGGATGCTTATCTTATTACCGGTAACGGGACGCGAATTCACTCGCTGGAAGGCGACGTGCTGCATCGTCAGGATCTCGATCCTCAGGTTGCCGATACGGTGATGCACCATGCCTGGGATACCCGAGCCAGTATGCATGTGTTTAATGACAACGGCTGGTTTACAGGCCAGGAGATCCCCGCGCTACTCCAGGCGCACGTCTACAGCGGCTTTCGTTATCAGGTTATCGATATAAAAAGCATTCCGGCCCATCAGGTGACGAAGATCTGTTTTTGCGGCGATCATGACGATCTGATCCGTTTGCGCATTCAGCTCAATGAGGCGCTGGAAGAACGCGCTCACCTCTGTTTCTCTGCCGTCGACTGCCTGGAAGTGCTACCGCTGGGGTGCAATAAAGGATCGGCGCTGGCGGTATTGAGCAACCATTTAGGGCTTTCACTGGCAGATTGCATGGCGTTTGGCGACGCGATGAACGATCGGGAAATGCTGGGCAGCGTCGGGCGGGGGCTCATTATGGGCAATGCCATGCCGCAGCTTATCGCCGCGCTGCCACACCTTTCGGTTATCGGACATTGTGGTAATCAAGCGGTATCACACTTTTTGACGCATTGGCTGGACAATCCGCATCTACCTTATTCCCCCGAATGAGAGATCTCTTCCAGCAAGCCAGACATTCAGTCTGGCTTTTTTTTGTTTCTAGTCGCCGGTAAGTAATTTTGCGATGGCCGCTGACCACGGCGTCAAATCGCCGATATGGTCGCTAACCCAGGACGGATGGTAATAGGTATCCAGATAGCGATCGCCGCTATCGCACAATAACGTCACGATAGCGCCGGTTTCTCCAGCCTCGCGCATCCGGGCCGCAAGCTGCAGCGCTCCCCACATATTCGTGCCGGTAGAGGCGCCGACTTTACGGCCTAGCTGCGTTTCCAGCCAGTGTGCGGTGGCAACGCTGGCGGCGTCCGGCACGCGCAGCATCTCATCCACGACATCCGGAATAAAAGAAGGCTCTACTCGCGGACGACCAATTCCTTCAATTTTACTGCCCACCGGGCTGCGTAATGAAGCGTCGCGATCCTGCCAGTAAGGTAAAAAGACGGAATTTTCCGGATCCACCACCATGAGCTGAGTATCATAGCCCTGGCAGCGAATATAGCGCCCAATCGTCGCAGAGGTTCCGCCCGTTCCGGCGCTCATGACGATAAATCGCGGTACCGGATGGGGTTCGTTGCGCATCTGGCGGAAAATACTGTCGGCAATATTATTGTTGCCCCGCCAGTCGGTAGCTCGTTCTGCGTAGGTAAACTGGTCCATATAGTGACCGTTCAGTTCATGCGCCAGCCGCTCGGAGGCGGCATAAATTTCGCAGGCGCTCTCCACAAAATGACAGTGGCCGCCGTAAAATTGAATCTGTTCGATTTTACGTTTTGCGGTACAGGCGGGCATGACGGCGATGAACGGCAGTCCCAGTAAACGCGCGAACCAGGCTTCGGAAATCGCCGTTGAGCCTGATGACGCTTCAATAATCGGAGTGCCTTCTTTAATCCAGCCATTGCACAGCCCATAAAGGAACAGCGAGCGCGCCAGACGATGCTTGAGGCTACCGGTGGGATGCGTGCTTTCGTCTTTCAGGTAAAGCTGGATACCCGGAAATGCCGACAGGGGCAAACGAATAAGATGCGTATCCGCCGAGCGCTGGTGGTCAGCGTTAATTTCATTAATGGCATTTTTAACCCAATTGCTACTCATCATTAATATCCATTTATCATTTTGTGCCAAGAGTAGCGAAAAGTACGGAAAAAATTGTTGCTATTTGACCTTTAAATTACAATGTAAGGAGAAAAATATTCTCTATGGGGTGGGTATGTTAGATAAAATTGACCGTAAACTGCTTTGCTTATTGCAGCAGGACTGTACCCTCTCTTTGCAGGCGCTGGCGGATGCCGTTAATCTGACGACAACACCTTGCTGGAAGCGGCTTAAACGCCTGGAAGATGACGGTATCCTGCTTGGCAGGGTCGCGCTGCTGGACCCGGAAAAACTGGGGCTGGGGTTAACCGCTTTTGTGTTGATAAAAACGCAGCACCACAGCAGTGAATGGTACTGTCGGTTCGTGACCGTCGTCTCTGAGATGCCGGAAGTGCTTGGCTTCTGGCGGATGGCGGGGGAATACGACTATCTGATGCGAGTTCAGGTGGCCGACATGAAGCGGTATGACGACTTCTATAAACGTCTGGTCAATAGCGTCCCGGGACTGTCAGACGTCACCTCCAGTTTTGCGATGGAACAGATTAAGTACACCACATCTCTGCCCATTGAATAATTCTCCCGGTATTGCCGGAAATCATATCAGGAAATAACGCGTGCGATTATTTGCTCAATTAAGCTGGTACTTTCGCCGGGAATGGCGTCGCTATCTTGGCGCGGTGGCCCTGCTTATGCTTATTGCGATGCTTCAGCTGATCCCGCCCAAAGTGGTGGGGATTGTCGTGGATGGCGTAACCGCACAGCATTTTACTCCAGGCCGAATAGCGATGTGGATTGGCACCATTGCCCTGATCGCCGTAGTGGTCTATTTGTTGCGCTATGTCTGGCGCGTGCTGCTATTTGGCGCTTCTTATCAATTAGCCGTCGAACTGCGTGAAGATTATTATCGCCAGCTGAGCCGTCAGCATCCTGAATTTTATCAGCGCCATCGAACGGGCGATCTTATCGCGCGCGCGACGAATGATGTGGATCGCGTCGTATTTGCGGCGGGTGAGGGCGTTCTGACGCTGGTTGACTCGCTGGTAATGGGCTGCGCGGTACTGATTGTCATGTCGACGCAAATTAGCTGGCAGCTAACGCTATTAGCGCTGTTGCCGATGCCGATTATGGCGCTGATGATCAAACGTTACGGCGATCGGCTGCATGATTATTTCAAACTGGCGCAGGCCGCCTTCTCCAGCCTGAACGACCGCACGCAGGAGAGTCTGACCAGCATCCGCATGATCAAAGCGTTTGGTCTGGAGGACCGCCAGTCTTCGCTGTTTGCGGCGGATGCCGAAGATACCGGCAAGAAAAATATGCGCGTGGCGCGTATTGACGCGCGTTTTGATCCAACCATTTACATCGCCATTGGCATGGCGAACCTGCTCGCGATTAGCGGCGGAAGCTGGATGGTGGTTAACGGCAGCCTGACGCTGGGCGAACTCACCAGCTTTATGATGTATCTGGGGTTGATGATTTGGCCGATGCTGGCGCTGGCCTGGATGTTTAATATCGTGGAGCGGGGTAGCGCCGCTTACAGCCGCATCCGCGCCATGCTGGCGGAAGCGCCGGTAGTTAAGGATGGTGAAGAGCCGGTCCCGGCGGGGCGCGGCGAACTGACGGCGGCCATTCGTGAGTTTTGCTATCCGCAAACGACGCATCCGGCGCTGGAGAATGTGAACTTTCGCCTTAAACCGGGTCAGATGCTGGGGATATGCGGTCCGACCGGCGCGGGGAAAAGCACAATCTTGTCGCTTATCCAGCGCCATTTTGATGTGACGCAGGGAGAAATCCGATTCCATGACATGCCGTTGACGCATCTGCAACTGGATAGCTGGCGTAGCCGACTGGCGGTCGTCAGCCAGACGCCGTTTTTGTTCTCGGACTCTATTGCCAATAATATTGCGCTCGGACGCCCGGAGGCGACCCAGGAAGAGATTGAACAGGTGGCGCGTTTAGCCAGCGTACATGAGGATATTCTCCGTTTGCCTCAGGGCTACGACACGCAGGTAGGTGAACGTGGCGTCATGTTATCGGGAGGGCAAAAACAGCGTATCTCGATTGCCAGAGCGCTGCTGTTGAATGCGGAAATTCTGCTTCTTGATGATGCGCTCTCAGCAGTAGATGGTCGCACGGAGCATCAGATTTTGCATAATTTGCGCCAGTGGGGCGAAGGGCGTACGGTCATCATCAGCGCGCATCGTTTATCCGCGCTGACCGACGCCAATGAAATTATCGTTATGCAACATGGTCATGTTGTTCAGCGCGGCGATCACGATCAACTGGCGCAGCAGATTGGCTGGTATCGCGATATGTATCGCTATCAGCAACTGGAGGCCGCGCTGGATGACGCGCCGGAACGCGGCGAGGAGGCGGCGAATGCGTAGTTTTGGACAGCTATGGCCGACGCTGAAACGGTTACTGGCGTATGGCTCGCCATGGCGAAAACCGCTCTCTGTCGCGGTGATGATGCTGTGGATTGCGGCGGCGGCGGAAGTTAGCGGTCCGCTGCTGATCAGCTATTTCATTGATAACATGGTGGCCCGCCACCATTTACCGTTGGGCAAGGTCGCGGGGCTGGCGGCCGCCTATGTGGGGCTACAATTTCTGGCGGCGGGTCTGCATTACGCCCAGTCTTTATTATTTAACCGGGCGGCCGTTGGCGTGGTTCAGTCCTTGCGCACGGACGTCATGGATGCCGCCTTGCGCCAGCCGCTAAGCGCCTTCGACACGCAGCCTGTCGGACAATTAATTTCACGTGTGACCAACGATACGGAAGTCATCCGCGATCTGTACGTCACGGTCGTCGCGACGGTATTACGTAGCGCGGCGTTGATCGGCGCCATGCTGGTCGCTATGTTCAGCCTTGACTGGCGGATGGCGCTGGTGGCGATTTTGATTTTTCCGGCGGTATTGACCGTGATGATCATTTATCAGCGCTACAGCACGCCGATTGTACGCCGCGTGCGGGCATATCTGGCGGATATTAACGACGGCTTTAACGAAATCATCAACGGGATGAGCGTAATCCAGCAGTTTCGCCAGCAGGCGCGCTTCGGCGAACGCATGGGCGAGGCCAGCCGCTCGCACTACATGGCGCGGATGCAGACGCTACGCTTAGACGGCTTTTTATTGCGTCCGCTGCTTAGCCTCTTTTCCGCGCTCATTTTATGCGGTTTGTTGATGCTTTTCAGCTTTACGTCTGCCGGCACGATTGAGGTCGGGGTGCTGTATGCGTTCATTAGCTATTTGTCACGTCTGAACGAGCCGCTCATTGAACTGACCACCCAGCAATCCATGCTACAGCAGGCGGTTGTGGCGGGAGAACGTGTTTTTGAACTGATGGATCGCCCGCGCCAGCGCTATGGCAGCGACGACAGGCCGTTACAAAGCGGGGCGATTGATATTGATCATCTGTCGTTTGCTTACCGCGACGATAATCTTGTTTTACAGGACATTACGCTCTCAGTACCGTCCCGTAGCTTTGTGGCTCTGGTGGGGCACACCGGCAGCGGGAAGAGCACGCTCGCCAGCTTATTAATGGGGTATTACCCCCTGACACAAGGCGAAATTCGGCTGGATGGACGAGAAATCGCCTCTCTTAATCATCGCGTTTTACGCCAGGGCGTGGCGATGGTTCAACAGGACCCGGTAGTGATGGCGGATACCTTTCTGGCTAATGTGACGCTGGGGCGCGATGTCTCCGAGGCGCAGGTGTGGCAGGCGCTGGAAACGGTACAACTGGCGGACCTGGCGCGCGGCCTGAGCGACGGGCTGCATACGCATCTCGGCGAGCAGGGAAATACGCTGTCCGTCGGGCAAAAACAGCTATTGGCGCTGGCGCGCGTGCTGGTTGACGCCCCGCAAATATTAATTCTTGATGAAGCGACGGCCAGCATCGATTCCGGCACTGAGCAGGCGATACAGCAGGCGCTGGCGGCGATTCGCGAGCGCACCACGCTGGTGGTTATTGCCCATCGGCTATCGACAATCGTGGAGGCGGATACCATTCTGGTTCTCCATCGCGGCCAGGCGGTGGAGCGCGGGACGCATCAACAATTGCTGGCGGCGCAAGGGCGCTACTGGCAAATGTATCAATTACAGTTAGTTGGCGAGGAGTTAGCCGCCAGCGTACACGAAGAACCCGGCCCTGCGGCATAAGGTTTGGCGCCACAGGGCAAAGCCTCGCCCATTATGCACCGTTGTGGTGCGTTTTTCTTTCCCTGCTTCGATTTTGGGGCGCGTCAATATAAAGACGCGCCGCTAACTGCGCTTTTCCTCGCTCGCCAGCTTCTGGCACATCCTTTGCAATATCCATTCTGAAGAGTCCATGCGCGGCGGCAGCCGTTACCTAATTCTGACTGGAGGGTTCTATGAAGCTGGTTACCGTAATTATCAAACCGTTCAAGCTGGAGGACGTGCGGGAGGCGCTTTCTTCCATTGGCATTCAGGGACTGACCGTCACCGAAGTGAAAGGGTTTGGCCGTCAGAAAGGACACGCCGAACTGTATCGCGGCGCGGAGTACAGCGTGAATTTCCTGCCGAAGGTCAAAATTGATGTGGCTATCGCCGACGACCAACTGGAAGAGGTGATCGATATCATCAGTAAAGCGGCTTACACCGGAAAAATTGGCGACGGCAAAATTTTCGTCGCGGAGCTCATGCGCGTTATTCGGATTCGTACCGGCGAAGCTGACGAAGCAGCGCTGTAAGACCCGCCACACAGCAACAGGAAATGAAAAAATGAAGATAGCGATGATAAAAACCACACTGGCTTCACTGGCGCTGCTGCCTGGGCTAACGATAGCCGCGCCGGCGGTTGCCGATAAAGCGGATAGTGCTTTTATGATGATTTGCACCGCGCTGGTGCTGTTCATGACGATACCGGGTATCGCGCTGTTTTACGGCGGATTAATTCGCGCTAAGAACGTGCTGTCAATGTTAACGCAAGTGACCGTCACCTTTGCGCTGGTCTGTATTTTATGGGTGGTGTACGGCTATTCGCTGGCTTTTGGCGAAGGGAATCATTTCTTCGGTAATACCGATGGGGCGATGTTGAAGAATATCGCGTTGACGGCGGTAACGGGTACGATTTATCAGTATATTCATGTCGCGTTTCAGGGATCTTTCGCCTGTATTACCGTCGGGCTGATTGTCGGCGCGCTGGCGGAGCGTATTCGTTTTTCGGCGGTACTGATTTTTGTCGTGGTGTGGTTCACGCTCTCTTATATCCCGATTGCGCACATGGTGTGGGGCGGCGGCCTGCTGGCTGCTCACGGCGCGCTGGATTTTGCCGGTGGTACGGTGGTGCATATTAACGCCGCTATCGCCGGGCTGGTAGGGGCTTATTTAATTGGCAAACGCGTCGGCTTTGGGAAAGAAGCATTTAAACCCCATAACCTGCCGATGGTCTTTACCGGTACTGCGATTCTGTATATCGGCTGGTTTGGATTTAACGCGGGTTCTGCGGGGAGCGCAAACGAGATAGCAGCGCTGGCCTTTGTGAACACCGTGGTGGCGACCGCCGCCGCGATTCTGGGGTGGATTATCGGCGAGTGGACGCTACGCGGTAAGCCTTCCCTGCTAGGGGCGTGTTCCGGCGCGATTGCCGGTCTGGTCGGCGTGACGCCAGCCTGTGGCTATGTTGGCGTTGGCGGCGCGCTGGTTATCGGCGTTATTGCGGGTCTGGCGGGATTGTGGGGAGTCACCATGCTTAAACGTCTGTTACGGGTAGATGATCCGTGCGACGTATTTGGCGTTCACGGTGTTTGCGGAATAGTCGGCTGTATCCTGACCGGCGTTTTTGCCGCCAGTTCGCTGGGCGGCGTTGGCTTTGTCGACGGCGTTACGATGGGACATCAGGTGATGGTACAGCTGGAAAGTATTGCTATTACGGTCGTCTGGTCCGGCGTTGTCGCGTTTGTTGGTTACAAACTGGCGGATATCCTTGTTGGACTGCGTGTACCGGAAGAGCAGGAGCGCGAGGGGCTGGATGTGAACAGTCACGGCGAGAATGCGTATAACGCGTGATTGCGCAACATGCCTGATGGCGCTGCGCTTATCCAGTTTACCGTAGGCCGGATAAGCGCAGCGTCATCAGGCCATTAACGCCGCATAGCGGCATGTTTTTTAATTGTGATTGCGCATTACCCCTTCCTGCACGGTTGAAGCGACCAGCGCGCCATCCTGAGTATAAAACTCGCCGCGAACAAAGCCCCGGGCGCTGGAGGCGGAAGTGCTCTCCACGCTATAAAGTAGCCATTCATTAAAATTGAACGGACGATGGAACCACATAGAGTGATCGATAGTGGCGATCTGAATGCCCTTTTCCAGAAAACCGATGCCGTGAGACTGAAGCGCGACGGGAAGGAAATTCAGATCCGAGGCGTATCCCAGTAAATATTGATGGACGCGAATGTCATCCGGAACGGTGCCGTTGGCGCGAATCCATACCTGACGCACAGGCGCGGCGACGTGACCTTTCAACGGATTGTGAAATTCGACGGGACGAATTTCCAGCGGGCGATCGCAGAGAAACTTTTCTTTCAGAATCGGCGGCAGTAAATGCGCCAGCGATTGCGCGATTTCCGTTTCTGACGGTAGTCCTTCCGGCCCGACTGCCGTCGGCATGGTTTTTTGATGTTCGAAACCCGGTTCCGGCGCCTGGAATGAGGCGGTCATGTAAAAGATGGGTTTCCCGTTCTGAATAGCGGCAACGCGGCGGGCGCTGAAGCTATTCCCATCGCGCAGCACTTCTACGTCATAGATAATGGGTTTTTGGCTATCGCCCGGCCGCAGAAAATAGCTGTGGAATGAATGCACCAGTCGTGCTTCCGGCACCGTTTCTTTGGCGGCATAGAGTGCCTGGCCCACCACCTGACCACCAAATACCTGGCGCAGCCCTAAGTCTTCACTTTGGCCCCGAAAGAGTCCTTCTTCAATTTTTTCCAGATTCAATAATGTCAGCAAATTATTCAGTGTCTGACTCATACATACTCTCCAGGTGACAACGATGCCGAAGCGAGGTAGGGCAGAGTATAACGCAATTTTGCAAGTGGTCCGATGGGTACAAAAGTCTGAATAACAGACCAATTCCAGGCAAAAATGAGTGACATGTGCCACACTTAATCACGTTATGTTTCTGTTAACCACTCTTCCGGCGGGGGGAAAGGCCTGCTGGTGCATTGATGATAAGGAGAATTGAATGAAACTCGTGCACATCGTAAGTGGTTTAGCGGTTGCGATATCTCTGGCGGCCTGCGCTGATAAAAGCGCTGATATCCAGACGCCTGCGCCAAACCCTAACATGTCGATTACAGCTAACCAGTCTACTATTCAGCAACCCAATGTTTCCGGTACCGTCTGGATCCGCCAGAAGGTCGCTCTGCCGCCAGATGCGGTGCTGACCGTGACGCTTTCAGATGCTTCGCTGGCTGATGCGCCGTCTAAGGTGCTGTCGCAAAAAGCGGTACGTACCGAAGGTAAACAGGCGCCTTTCAGTTTTGTGTTGCCGTTTAACCCATCAGATATTCAACCTAACGCGCGCATTCTCCTGAGCGCGGCCATCACCGTTGATAATAAGCTGGTATTTATTACCGATAGCGTGAAACCGGTGATTAACAATGGCGGCACTAAAGCGGATCTGACGCTGGTACCGGTACAGCAAACGGCGGTGCCTGTGCAGGCCAGCGGCGGTGCGACGACGACGGTTCCATCGACCTCACCGACCCAGGTCAATCCGTCTTCTGCCGTTCCTGCGCCTACCCAGTATTAATCCTGCGCCAACCCTCTCCGTTACGGAGAGGGTTAATACACCCAGCGATAGCGTTGTAAATCGATTTGTCCGCTTCCCGACACCACCACGCCTTCCGCCAGTAATGCCTGACGTTGCCGCTGTAGATCCGGCCCGGTAAGTGATATCGCGCCGTGGCGGTTCACCACCCGATGCCATGGTAAAGTGCTGCCTTCCGGCAGACGTTTTAAAACTCCGCCGACCTGACGCGCCGCCCGAGGCGAACCGGCAAGCCGGGCGACATCACCGTAGGTCGTGACAAATCCTTCCGGGATCGAGGCGACGATTTGCCAGACGCGTTGAGGAAAAGTGTCCTGAATATCCATAATAGAATCCTGCGTTAATGCTTCAGGATAATCTGGAATAAGGGGGGAGGAAAGCCCGGATGCGCAAGAAACCAGCATCCGATGCCTGATGGGTTGCAATTGCACGATATAGCAGTGATAATGCGCCTGCGCGTTGGTTCACAACGCTCTCAATGGGGGCTCTGTTGGTTCTCCCGCAACGCTACTCTGTTTACCAGGTCAGGTCCGGAAGGAAGCAGCCAAGGCAGATGACGCGTGTGCCGGGATGTAGCTGGCAGGGCCCCCACCCATTTGTGCCTCTCCACACTGTTTTTTTCTGCTGTGCGACGTTATAGCCGCTGTTCCGCCCAAAGAATAAATGCCGTAGCGGGTAGGGGTTTACTGTATAACCAGCCCTGACCATAATGCACGCCATGCTGGCGTAGCCACTGTTCTTGCCTGATCGTTTCGATGCCTTCTGCGACCATCTTAAGTTTGAGCGTTTTCGCCATTTCAATAATATGCGGCGTGACGTTTTTATATTCCAGCGCATCGACAAAAGATTTATCAATTTTAAGGACATCCACATCCAGATTTTGTAAGTAGCTGAGGCTGGAATAGCCGGTGCCAAAGTCATCAATATAAATTGAATGTCCCGCGTTACGGTATCTGGCGACAATGGGCGCGCTGGTTTTCGGATCGGCGAACTCGCGTTCCGTTAATTCAAGCGCGATTTGCGACGGAGAAATTTGGCTACGGTTCAGCAGCGTGCTTAACAGCGTCGGCAACGTTTCCGACGCCAGATCGGATGCCTCAAGATTGATTGAAATATGTTGTTCGGGATGGGACTTTAACCAACTCCCCATGTCTTCAAAAACGGTTTCGATGATTAGCCGGGTTAGCGGCTCCGTGAGCCCGGTTTGTTCAGCCAGCGCGATAAAAATTTCCGGCGAAAGGAAGGTGCCGTCCGCCTGTTGCCAGCGAGCTAAAGCTTCGGCACCGACAATTTTTCCGCTGCTCAGGGAGACAATAGGCTGATAGTGTACGTTAATTTCGCGATTGTCTATCGCATCCTGGAGACGGTGGCGGGGCGACTGTAGCCGACGCAAAATACGCAGAATAAAGGCCGCAGCCAGCAGACCCGTTACGATGCCCGCCGGTAGCCAGATAAATGCCTGTCGATACCAGCTCCTTTCCAGCGGAGCGGTCGGTGCCCAGCTTACGATAGTAATGCCCATTTCCGGAAAGGGGTGAATAGCATACTGAATGCCTCGGTTTTCCAGCCGCAGGGGCGTCTCATGGTGAATGAGCGGAAGAATAGCGAGGTCAAGGTTACCGCTGCTGGCAACCACAGTATTGCGTTCCCGGCCAATAATAGCGACGTCAATCGGCCATGCGCCAAACGGAATCACATCGATAAAGGACGCCGGGTCGATCATCACGATATAGCTGTCGCTCCCGAGTGCCGCCATATAGCGTTTTATACCCAGATCGTTTTGCGCCGTAAACCAGGCGCGATAACCGTCGCGAGTGATTTTCATGGGCGGAGGGAAAGCGGGAATATGGCTCTCTTTTTCAAGTGAGGAGCAAACGGGAATCGAATTTTTAAGATACAGAACTTCCTGGACATACCGAAAGCTATAAGACACGCGGCGCATGGCGAGTAAATGGGCGCTGCTGCAGGGCTCGCCTTTAAAGGAGGCAATATGCGTTAACGCGGCTTTTGCCTGGTCACTGACCCTTTCTGTACGTAGCGCCACCCGGGACGAGAAGATATCCAGCTCTTCGTTAAACCTTTTTTCAACTTGACGGTGCGCCAGCCACAGACTCAATCCTATCGGGAAAAGGACAGACAGGATAAGCACTCCCGTTACCAGGCTGACCAGATGTCGTGTTGTCACAGTGATGTCCTTATAAACACAGCGTAGAGAAAGTATATCCGATCGTAAATCGCGCCCTCGAATGATAAAGCTATTTTATCGATTTTACAGATATAGGGGCCAGACTAACGCGTTACGCCACATTGCTTTTGCCGCCAGGAAGAGATCGTGAATGTTTACCGGTTGAAAAAGGAGCGTTGATAGCGTATTTTACTGTTATGTTATAACATAATTGAGAGGGCGCAATGAAACCTGATATTCATCCTGTATACCGCACCGTCGTATTTCACGACACCAGCGCAAATGAATATGTGAAAGTGGGATCAACTATCAAAACTGAACGTGAAATCGAACTGGACGGCGTGACATATCCGTATGTCACTATTGATGTGTCATCAAAATCGCATCCTTTTTATACCGGTAGACAGAAAACGTTTGATAGCGAAAGTAGCGCCGCACGCTTCCAGAAACGTTTCGGTCATTTTATCGGCGCTAAAAGGGGGTAAATGAAATGCAGGTGTTAAACTCACTTCGCAATGCAAAACAACGGCATCCGGATTGCCAGATAGTCAAACGCAAAGGACGCTTATACGTGATTTGTAAAACAAATCCGCGTTTTAAGGCGGTTCAGGGGCGTAAAAAAAGGCGTTAAAAAAACAACAGTTCAGGGAAAGCAGTGCGTACCAGGGAGGGTGCGCACTTTTTTATTACCGGCTGGCTTCTGCGCGGGCCAGCGTAAAAATATCGTAGAAGGAAAGTTCGCCCTTACGGGCAACCATTTTTTGCAGCTGGACTTTATGTTCATTATCCACCTGTGGAGATTGAAGAATCGTCTCAATGAGCGTGGGGGGAACAAAGCGGGTGTTGTACCATTCGCCGTTGTAACAGACCCGGAGGTCCAGCACATCGATGTCGTTATAGTGATAACGCGGGGCGATGTCGAAAAAGAAGAAGCCATTAAATGCGATAAATAACACCACTAACAGCCACACTGACCCCACCAGCGTTTCTGATTGCAGCATGACCGCCAGCGTCGCAAACCAGGCCGCATACATCGCGATAAATAACCCAGGATGCTTGCGGATAAAACTGATACTAAAACGCGGCCTGTTATCGCGTTTTTCACGGACGTTTAAGTCATCAATAGTTTCGCTAAGCAGGCGCTGTATCTCTGTCATCTTTTGCCTTCATGATTTCTGCGACATAGGAGGTAATAACAGCCCATTTTAAAGGGAGGTGTAACGTGAAAAAAGTAACAGATTAGCCCCGAATTAGCATAACAGTTATCATTTTGGCTACAATTTTTTAATGATTCGCGCCGGGTTTCCGCCTACCACGACGTCTGGCGGTACGTTTTTTGTCACCACAGCGCCTGAAGCGACGACGACGTTATCGCCGATGGTTACGCCAGGATTAACGACGGCTCGTCCGCCTATCCAGACGTTATTTCCAATAGTGACGGGTTTACCGAATTCTCTGCCGCTGTTGCGTTCGACGGCGTCCAGCGGGTGCGTGGCGGTATAGATATGTACCCCTGGCGCGAGCATACAATTATCGCCAATATGAATTGGGCAAACATCAAGCATGACGCAGTCGAAGTTAGCGTAAAAGGAGTGACCAAGAAAAATATTATAGCCGTAGTCGCAACGAAAGGAAGGTTCAATATAGGCGTCTTCGCATCGACCCAACAGGTCGCGTAAAATCGCCTGACGCTTATTTATTTCATCAGGCGTAGTATAATTGTATTGATGGATGAGTTGACGCGCCCGCAGTCGATCCTGGCATAAAGTTTCATCGGTCGGGCAATACAGTGCCCCAGCGATCATTTTTTGTTTTTCGTCACTCATCGCGCGCTCCCCTTGGTGGATATTATCGCAATAGAAGCAATAATAAAGTATTAGAGGGAACGTTCCCTGCTATTGGTATGTGATCTATATCACTGTTTTATAATAGCCCGTTGTGTTATTAGCCAGAACGAGGAGGCAGATAACACCTGCGTGTTCTCTAAAAAGTAATGTAGCGTGATTAACGAATGAATTTCCATACTGAAGAGGGGATCTTGTCGTAGAGTTTGTTCATTGTCAATTCTGCAAGACGGTGATCCGCAGCTGAGTAAAATACAGCCAGCTCATTGTCGGACAATTCATATTTATTTTTCTCAATGACGCGCTCCAGAGTGTCAATTGTCTGACAGCGCCGTAAACGCATCAAATAATCAGTTTTAGTTAATGGTTTATCAGACATAAATTCTACCTATGATTGTAATAATTTTTAACAAGACAAACTAACAGGATTAGCCCTGGTGGCGTTGACGAAACAACGGAACAGGCGGTTGCCCGATTTACGCCATTTTTGCAAATCCTGCGTATTAATACCATAGCTGCTGAACAACATAAAGGTGTCGTCCAGATATTCATCTATCTGCGCAATCAATTTATTGTCTTCATTGTACTTAATTTTATAATTAAGAGCGAAAGTTGCAATATGCTCTATCAGCTCATTGAGCTGCAGGTTGACTGCTGAGGTCGGGTCATTAACCCAGCCATGGTTGCTTTCTTCAAGGTTTGCAAGACAGTCATGATACAGGGTTTCGCAAAGAAATTTAAGCTGTGCTATATCATGTCTTTTGGGTGAGTATTCGTCCATAATGCATCCCCTTTTTAGTGGCTTAAACTAACCGAACACCTTCGGGATGGATACAACTAACTAACCTGGTACTTCCCACGTCACCTTATGATTTAACTATAATCTACTCTAAAAAACTTTTCATCGTCATATTACGAAAAATTACAATTGCGTGAAAGCCGCGTGTTGCCATACTTTTTCGAATTTTAACAGTGATCGTCGGTCGCCTAAAAAGGAACCAGTTTTATTGTTTGTGTAATCATTGGGTTAACGTTTTTTAGCTTTTCAGGCTAAAACAATAGACTCTGACAGGAGAAAATAGCCAGGAATATTCTTAATATTTCTTAATTAATGGCTGAATTAAGAAATGGCCAACTTTCCTAAGAAAAGCCTTTAACGCAGTAAGGATTATACCTTTTATTAATATGGCAAAAAATAATCAATCTAACAATAAGCGTATTTTATGATTTTTGCGTAAAAAAGGCCGCTTGCGCGGCCTTATCTACAGTGAGCAAATCAGCGATGTTCTGTCGAATGACTATGCTCAATATCTTCGCTTTTACGGCTAAAGCGGCGGCGTACCACCACGAAGAAGACCGGTACGAAGAAAATAGCCAGTACGGTTGCCGTTACCATCCCGCCCAGTACGCCAGTACCTACCGCATTCTGCGCGCCGGAACCCGCGCCGGAACTGATAACCAGCGGCATAACCCCCAGCATGAACGCTAACGAGGTCATCAGAATCGGGCGCAAACGCATCCGGACGGCCTCCAGCGTCGCTTCTACCAGACCTTTCCCTTCTTTATCCATTAAGTCTTTGGCGAATTCGACGATAAGTATCGCGTTCTTCGCCGACAACCCAATGGTTGTGAGCAGGCCCACCTGGAAGTAAACGTCGTTAGTCAGTCCGCGGAAGGTCGCAGCCAGCAGCGCGCCGATAACCCCAAGCGGAACAACCAGCATTACGGAGAACGGGATAGACCAGCTCTCATACAATGCCGCCAGACACAGGAAGACGACGATCAGCGAGATAGCATACAGGGCAGGGGCCTGGTTGCCGGACAACCGCTCCTGGTAGGACATCCCGGTCCAGTCATACCCAATGCCTGACGGCAGCTTGCTGGCCAGTTTTTCCATCATCGCCATCGCTTCACCGGTACTCTTGCCTGGCGCCGCCTGACCCAGAATTTCCATCGAAGGCAGACCGTTATAGCGTTCCAGACGCGGCGAACCATATTCCCAGCGGGAAGAGGAGAATGCGGAGAACGGCACCATCTGACCATCGCTACCACGAACGTACCAGTCGTTAATATCATCCGGCAACATGCGGTATTTCGCTTCGGACATCACGTAAACTTTCTTCACACGACCGCGATCGATAAAGTCGTTTACATAGCTGCCGCCCCATGCTGCGCCCAGCGTGGTATTGATGTCGCTAATAGACACGCCCAGCGCCTGAGCTTTTTCCTGGTCGATATCGATTTTAAACTGCGGCGTATCCTCCAGGCCGTTAGGTCGAACGCCTACCAGCAGATCAGGATATTTCGCTACCTCGCCGAACAACTGATTACGCGCCTGGGTCAGTTTTTCATGACCAAGTCCCGCCTGGTCAATCAACTCGAAGTCAAACCCGGTTGCGGTGCCCAGTTCAACAATCGCCGGCAGGTTAAAGGCGAAGACCATCGCATCTTTAATTTGTGAAAACGCTGCGGTTGCCCGCTGGGTAATCGCTTCAACCTTGTTTTTTTCGCCTGGACGATCGGCCCAGTCTTTCAACGACACGAATGCAATACCGGTATTCTGACCGCGCCCTGCAAAACCGAAGCCGTTGACGGCGAATACCGATTCAACGTTGGCTTTCTCTTTGTTCAGATAGTAATCCGTGACCTCATCCAGCACTTTTTGCGTGCGCTCTTGCGTCGCGCCGGCGGGGAGCTGGACCATTGTCAGGAATACGCCCTGGTCTTCATCCGGCAAGAAAGAGCTTGGCAGACGAACGAACAGATAAGCCATACCGACGACGATAATGAGATAGAGCAGCAGATAACGCCCGGTGCTGCGCAGAATATTGCCTACGCTATCGGTGTAGTGATGCGTGCTCTTATCAAACAGGCGGTTAAACCAGCCGAAAAAGCCTTTTTTCCCTTCGCCATGATCGCCTTTGGCGACGGGTTTGAGCATCGTCGCGCACAGCGCGGGCGTCAGGATCAGCGCGACCAGCACCGACAGCGCCATCGCCGATACGATGGTGATAGAGAACTGACGATAAATTGCCCCGGTTGAGCCGCCAAAGAAGGCCATCGGAATAAATACCGCCGACAGTACCATCGCGATACCCACCAATGCGCCCTGAATCTGGCCCATGGATTTGCGCGTCGCTTCCTTCGGCGGAAGGCCTTCTTCCGTCATAACACGTTCGACGTTCTCGACCACCACGATGGCGTCATCCACCAGCAAGCCGATGGCGAGCACCATCCCGAACATCGTCAGCGTGTTTATCGAGAAACCGAATGCCGCAAGCACGGCAAAGGTTCCCAACAACACCACCGGAACCGCAATAGTCGGAATCAACGTCGCGCGGAAGTTCTGCAGGAACAGGTACATCACCAGGAACACGAGGATAATCGCTTCGACCAGCGTTTTTACCACTTCATGAATAGAGATCTTCACGAACGGCGTGGTGTCATACGGGTAGACGATTTTCATCCCTGGCGGGAAGAACGGTTCCATTTTTTTCAGTTCGGCGCGAATAGCGGTAGCGGTATCCAGCGCGTTGGCGCCGGTAGCCAGTTTGATGCCAAGACCTGACGCTGGCTGACCGTTAAATTTCGCGATGACGTCGTAGTTTTCGCCGCCAAGCTCAATTTTCGCTACATCCCGCAGACGAACCTGAGAGCCATCCTGATTCACCTTCAGCAGGATTTTGCCAAACTCATCCGTTGAGGTCAGACGCGTTTGGGCAATAATCGATGCGTTAAGCTGCTGGCCTTTTACCGGCGGCGTACCACCGAGCTGACCTGCTGCGACCTGGGCGTTCTGCGCTTTGATCGCGTTAATCACGTCGACCGGCGTCAGTTGGTATTTGGTCAGCTCTGTCGGATTCATCCAGATACGCATCGCATATTGCGAACCAAACAGCTGGACGTCGCCCACCCCAGAGGTACGGCTGATCGGATCTTTCATATTGGCGGCAACGTAATCCGAAATATCCTCCTGGGTCATGGTGCCGTCGGTGTTAATGACGCCCACTACCATCAGGAAGCTACTTGAGGACTTCTCAACGCTCACGCCCTGTTGCTGTACTTCCTGGGGAAGTAACGGCATTGCCAGTTGCAACTTGTTCTGAACCTGAACCTGCGCGATGTCCGCATCGGTACCGGATTCAAAGGTCAGCGTGATCTGCACGGTCCCCGTGGAGTCACTGTTGGAGGACATATACATCAGGTTATCGATACCGTTCATATTCTGTTCGATAACCTGCGTGACGGTATCCTGTACCGTTTTCGCATCAGCGCCAGGGTAGGTTGCGGAGATCGTCACTGCTGGTGGCGCAATCGTCGGATATTGCGCTACCGGCAATTTGAGGATCGCGAGCCCCCCTGCCAACATGATGATGATGGCGATCACCCACGCAAATATAGGGCGATCGATAAAGAAATTAGGCATGTCTTAACGGCTCCTGTTTAAGTTAAGACCTGGGCTGAGCAGGTTGATCACCGCTTGCGGCTTGCTGTTTGTTATCCGCGGTAATTTCCTGCACTTTAACCTGTGCGCCAGGACGTACTTTTTGCAGCCCGCTGACGACTACGCGGTCGCCCGCTTTCAACCCGTCAGTCACCAGCCACTTATCGCCGATCGCCTGGCTTGCGACGATTTGGCGGGTTTCCACTTTGTTATCAGCGCCAACCACCAGCACCGTGGCATCGCCGCGTGGAGTACGGGTAACGCCCTGTTGTGGAACCAGTAATGCCGTCGGTTTTGTCCCTTCCTGCAGACGTGCGCGAACGAACATTCCTGGCAATAAGGTGTGATCCGGGTTAGGGAAGATGGCGCGCAAAGTAATAGATCCGGTGGTTTGGTCAACGGTCACGTCGGAGAACTCAAGCGTACCGGATTGCGGGAATTTGATACCGTCGCTGGTCACCAGATCGACCTTCGCTTTGCCGTTTTCCTGCTTCAGCGAACCATTTGCCAGCTCCTGCTTCAGGCGCAGGAAATCATTGCTGGACTGGGTCACATCGACATAAATAGGGTCCAGCTGCTGCACTGTCGCCAGCGCCGACGCCTGACCGTTCTGTACCAGCGCGCCTTCCGTTACGGATGACTTACCAATACGACCGCTAATCGGTGAGGTGACTTTGGTATACGCCAGGTTGATACGTGCGGTTTCAACGGCGGCTTTTGCTGCGACAACGGCGGCAGTCGCTTGTTGCGCGTCAGCCAGCGCCTGATCGTATTCCTGCTTACTGATGTACTGCGTACCCAGCAGCTTTTGATAACGCTTCACCGTCAGTTCAGCGATATTCGCGGCGGCCTGCGCTTTTGCCAGATCGCCCTTAGCGCTGTCGTAAGTCGCCTGGTAGGTCGCAGGATCAATCTGATAGAGAGAGACTCCCGCTTCGATATCACTTCCCTCAACGAAATTACGCTTCAGGATAATGCCGCTTACCTGCGGGCGAACTTCGGCGATACGGTAAGCAACGGTACGACCCGGAAGTTCAGTTGTGATTTGCAGTGGTTCCGTTTTTAGTGTGACAACCCCAACTTCTGGCATCTGCTGGCCGCCTTGCTGGTCCTGTTTGTCGTCACATCCTGTTAGCGCTAAGCTGCCTGAGAGCATCAGAACGACCGCCAGAGGCGTTAACCCTCTGTTTTTGTTCATATGTAAACCTCGAGTGTCCGATTTCAAATTGGTCAATGGTCAAAGGTCCTTAAACCCATTGCTGCGTTTATATTATCGTCGTGCTATGGTACATACATCCATAAATGTATGTAAATCTAACGCCTGTAAATTCACCGACATATGGCACGAAAAACCAAACAACAAGCGCTGGAGACACGACAACACATCCTGGATGTGGCCCTGCGTTTGTTCTCGCAGCAAGGCGTATCAGCAACCTCGCTGGCGGAGATTGCGAACGCTGCTGGCGTGACGCGCGGCGCAATCTATTGGCATTTCAAAAATAAGTCGGATTTATTCAGTGAGATCTGGGAGCTATCAGAATCCAATATTGGTGAGCTTGAGATTGAGTATCAGGCAAAATTCCCCGACGATCCACTATCTGTATTAAGAGAAATTTTAGTTCATATTCTTGAAGCTACTGTAACAGAAGAACGACGCCGCTTATTGATGGAGATTATATTCCATAAATGTGAGTTTGTCGGAGAAATGGTTGTGGTTCAACAGGCGCAACGTAGCCTTTGTCTGGAAAGTTACGATCGGATTGAACAAACGTTAAAACATTGTATTAATGCTAAAATGCTGCCTGAAAATCTGCTGACCCGTCGTGCGGCGATACTGATGCGCAGCTTTATTTCAGGGCTCATGGAAAACTGGTTATTTGCTCCGCAATCGTTTGATTTAAAAAAAGAAGCTCGCGCCTACGTCACGATCCTGCTGGAGATGTATCAATTGTGTCCGACGCTGCGCGCGTCGACGGTCACCGGCTCCCCCTGATAATATTCCAGGAAAACTCCTGGACATTTTCTGTGTCGCTATTCTGTTTGTTACAGGCGTGATATTCTTGCGACTCAATTATTTCCGGTCTGCTTGCCGGTTCAGACACTTCATTCTCATGACTATGTTGCAGCTTTATAAACGTTCACAGCATTTTGTTTTTATTACAATTAGCGTCCTTATTATCCTGCTGTCCTGTCAGTCTCTGGCATTTGCCCGGGGGCAAACGAATGGCGACCTGCCGTCAAAAGCGGATGTGCAAAACCAGCTGGATACGCTGAATAAGCAAAAAGATCTCTCCGCCCAGGATAAGCTCGTCCAGCAGGACCTTATTGATACGTTAGCTACGCTGGAGAAAATCGAGCGGGTAAAAGAGGAGACCGTACAGCTACGGCAGAAGGTGGCGCAGGCGCCTGAAAAAATGCGCCAGGCGACGGCTGCGTTGAATGCGCTGAGCGATGTCGATAATGATGATGAAATGCGAAAAACGCTGAGTGCGCTTTCGTTACGTCAGCTTGAGCTGCGTGTGGCGCAGGTACTGGATGATTTGCAAAATTCGCAAAACGATCTTGCCGCTTATAACAGCCAGCTTGTTTCGCTACAGACCCAGCCTGAGCGCGTGCAAAACGCCATGTATACCGCCTCGCAGCAAATACAGCAAATCCGTAACCGTCTGGACGGCAATAACGTCGGGGAAGCCGCGCTTCGCCCCAGCCAACAGGTGTTATTACAGGCAAAACAGGCGCTGCTTAATGCGCAGATCGACCAGCAACGTAAGAGTCTTGAAGGGAATACCGTTTTGCAGGACACCCTGCAAAAACAGCGGGATTACGTGACGGCCAACAGTAATCGCCTTGAACATCAGCTTCAACTTTTACAGGAGGCGGTCAACAGTAAACGACTTACGCTAACGGAAAAAACGGCCCAGGAGGCCATTTCGCCGGACGAAACGGCGCGTATCCAGGCGAACCCACTGGTAAAACAGGAACTGGATATTAACCATCAACTCAGCCAGCGTCTGATTGTCGCGACCGAAAACGGCAATATGTTGATGCAGCAAAACATTAAAGTAAAAAACTGGCTCGATCGCGCGCTGCAGTCGGAAAGAAATATCAAAGAACAGATTGCCGTCTTAAAAGGCAGCCTGTTGCTGTCGCGTATTCTTTATCAACAGCAGCAAACCCTGCCCTCCGCCGACGAACTCGAAGATATGACCAACCGCATTGCGGATTTGCGTCTGGAGCAGTTTGAAATCAACCAGCAGCGTGATGCCTTATTCCAAAGCGATGCCTTTGTCGACAAGCTGGAGGAGGGGCATACCAGCGAGGTGAATGATGAAGTTCATGATGCGTTGCTTCAGGTGGTGGAGATGCGCCGTGAGCTATTGGATCAGCTAAATAAACAGTTGGGTAACCAGCTGATGATGGCGATTAACCTGCAAGTTAACCAGCAGCAGTTGATGAGCGTCTCGAAAAATCTGAAAGCCATTCTGACGCAGCAGATTTTTTGGGTGAACAGTAACCGCCCTATGGACTGGGACTGGCTTAAAGCGTTCCCCCAAACGTTAAAAGAGCAATTCAGCGCCATGAAAATCACGGTGAATTGGCAAAAAGCCTGGCCCGCGGTATTTATTGCTTTTTTGGCCGGGTTGCCGCTCTTGCTCATCGCCGGTTTAATCCGCTGGCGTCTGAAATGGTTAAAAGCGTATCAACAGAAGCTGGCCGCCGCCGTGGGATCGCTGCGTAACGATAGTCAGCTCAATACGCCAAAAGCTATTCTGATCGATCTGATCCGCGCGCTGCCGGTGTGCCTGATTATCCTCGCGCTTGGACTGATCCTGCTGACCATGCAGCTAAATATCAGCGATCTGCTCTGGGCCTTTAGTAAAAAGCTCGCGATGTTCTGGCTGGTCTTTGGACTGTGCTGGAAGGTGCTGGAAAAAGAGGGCGTGGCGATACGCCATTTTGGTATGCCGGCGCAGTTGACCAGCCACTGGCGTCGCCAGATTGTACGCATTAGCCTCGCATTGCTGCCGCTGCACTTTTGGTCTGTGGTGGCGGAGTTGTCGCCGCTGAATCTGATGGATGACGTGCTGGGGCAGGCGGTTATTTTCCTCAATCTGCTGGTCATAACATTGCTGGTGTGGCCACTGTGCCGGGAAAGCTGGCGCGATAAAGAATCTCACGGCATTCGACTGGTGACCGTGACGATTCTTTCCATTATTCCGGTGGCGTTAATGGTATTAACGGCGACCGGCTATTTCTATACCACGCTGCGCCTGGCGGGACGCTGGATTGAAACCGTCTATCTGGTCATTATCTGGAACCTGCTTTATCAAACGGTGCTGCGCGGGTTAAGCGTAGCGGCGCGCCGGATTGCCTGGCGACGCGCGCTGGCTCGTCGTCAGAACCTGGTAAAAGAGGGAGCGGAAGGCGCGGAGCCACAGGAAGAACCCGCCATCGCGTTGGAGCAGATTAACCAGCAAACATTACGTATCACGATGCTGCTAATGCTTGCCCTGTTCGGCGTTATGTTCTGGGCGATTTGGTCCGATTTGATCACCGTATTCAGCTATCTTGATAGCATCACGCTGTGGCACTACAACGGCTCCGAAGCTGGCGCTGCGGTGGTGAAAAGCGTGACGATGGGCAGCTTGCTATTCGCCATTATTGCCGCGATGGTGGCCTGGGCGCTCATCCGCAACTTACCCGGCCTGCTGGAAGTGCTGGTGCTTTCACGCCTGAATATGCGCCAGGGGGCTTCGTATGCGATCACCACGATCCTTAACTACGTCATTATCGCTGTTGGCGCGATGACAGTATTCGGATCGCTCGGCGTCTCGTGGGATAAACTCCAGTGGCTGGCGGCGGCGTTGTCGGTGGGTCTCGGTTTTGGGCTACAGGAGATCTTCGGTAACTTTGTCTCGGGTTTAATCATCCTCTTCGAACGTCCGGTACGCATTGGCGATACGGTAACGATCGGCACCTACTCCGGCACGGTCAGTAAGATTCGTATTCGCGCTACCACTATTACCGATTTTGATCGTAAAGAAGTGATCATTCCGAACAAAGCGTTCGTGACGGAGCGGCTGATTAACTGGTCCCTCTCCGATACCACGACCCGTCTGGTGATCCGGCTTGGCGTGGCTTATGGCTCGGATCTGGAGAAAGTGAAAAGAGTCCTGCTACAGGCGGCGATGGAGCATCCGAAGGTGATGCACGATCCGGAACCTGCCGTATTCTTCACCACCTTTGGCGCCAGCACTCTGGATCATGAACTGCGTTTATACGTGCGTGAATTGCGCGATCGTAGCCATACGGTGGATGAACTGAACCGCGCGATCGATCGACTGTGCCGTGAAAATGATATCAATATCGCCTTTAACCAGCTTGAGGTGCATCTGCATAACGCGAAGGGCGACGAAGTCACTGAAGTGAAGCGCGATCTCAACGGCGGCGATCTGGCGCCTACGGCAAGCTAAAAGGCGGTGGGCTGCGCGCTTTATGAGTGCGCGTGGCGCCGCTAATGAGAAAGCGTAGAAAGCTCTTCCGGCGTAATGCCGGTGACGCTGGCGATGAGCCCGGGTTCCAGCCCGTTGGCAAGCATTTTGCGGGCAATAGCGCGCGCTTCGGCCTCACGGCCTTGTGCTAACCCTTGCTCAAGGCCTTTTTGCAACCCTTCCGTTCGGCCTTTTTCTTCCAGCCATTCCGCTATTGTCATCAGTTGTTCCTTATACTGCGGCGCGCCCTGCGCCAGTTGACGAATCAGCGCCCCGGGTTCTGCGGCGTTTCCTGCTTTCAACATATAGTTGATCAGCACACTGAGCTGTGTGTCCGTCAAATGATCCTGCGTTAAAAGCGTGATAAGGGGGTCGAGCAGTTCGCTTAAATCGCGTTGACGAATATGTTTTTGCAGGAGCTCTAACATCGCTATCCGCCGATGCTGCAAAAGCTGATTATCCGGCATTATCGTCAGGTCGACCAGCGCAAATTCGCAGCTGTATAAGGCCTTCGCCATATCCGGTTTCACAAACATATTATGCCAGTTAAGGCTATAGGGCCACGGGCTTTCCGGACCGTGATAAAAGAGGATTGGTACCACCAGCGGCAAGGTATCATGACCGGCATCCAGATGACGCTGCATGGCGGCAATGGCGTAACGCATCAGGCGAAAAGCCATCAGCCGGTCTGATTTGCTCTGATGTTCAATGAGCGCGTAAACATACCCGGGGCCGTGTTGGGTATGCAGAGAGTAGAGGATATCTGAATAGCGGCTGCGTAAATTGTCTTCAACAAAACTCCCTGACTCCAGCTTCAGTGAATCCAGATCGCAGATTGCAAGAAAGTCTTCTGGCATGTGGAGAGCCAGAAAGTCGCGGGCGACCTCTTTTTGCATCAGCATCTGTCGAAATACCGCATCGTGCGGCGTGGTGGGTAGACGTTCCATGACCCGTCCCTTGTTGCCTGACTGTAGCGACCACTCTGTCAGCGACAACGAGGACAAACCAGAGGGCAATTACTCTGTTTGCGAGTCGTCTTCCGTACTTTTTAACTTGTTTTCATAATCACGCATAACTATTTCCAGCGCGCGTAGCACCGTTCGTGCCGGTAAGCGATTCTCTTCAAGCAGCAC
This sequence comes from Salmonella sp. SAL04196, assembly GCF_046550835.1. NCBI lineage: Bacteria > Pseudomonadati > Pseudomonadota > Gammaproteobacteria > Enterobacterales > Enterobacteriaceae > Salmonella > Salmonella sp. SAL04196. Next base: position 1,711,518 of record NZ_JBGDXE010000001.1, on the reverse strand, counting down.
AATTAAATCCACGGCCAGTTTGACTTCATCAGGGGCATTTTCAAGCGACATACTTTCTCCAGGATTAACGGGTTAAACGCGCCAGTACGTTTTCTATTTTCTCCAGCGCATGTCGGCAGCGCGCCAGCCGTCCTTCATAGATCTCGACTTCCTTTTGCAGCGTTTGTTGTTCGACAAGGCTGGTCGCCTGCGCCAGACGAATTTTGCGCTCCTGTGTCATCGCCAGTAGTCGACGTTCAAACTCCTGATGCTGTATTCGTCTGCGCTGCCAACGGCCAAGCCCTGGCGCTGCGGTGTCCCACTGGCGCAGCGACCAGGCGGCGGTTTCACGCGATATCGCCTCCAGTTGCGAAGCCAGATGTTCCGCCAGCCAGGCGACTTGCGGCAGTTGCTCATGTTTTACCGCCTGACGCAACGCGGCGAGATTGGCGTCAGCCTCTTCCAGATATCCCTGCAACAGAGTACTGCGGGTACGGAAAAGATGTCGGTCAAAGCGCGCGCTTAACGTCGCATGTTGCGCCAGCGGCGCGCAGCGTTGGCGTAGCGTCGCCAGCCTCTCTTTCAGCGTCTGTAACAGCATAGCGGTTTTCAATTCAACACCCCGATGAAAATAAGACAGGCTGTGCTACAGTAGCCTTCTGTTTGATAACGATTCGCATTATGCAACGTACTATTTTAATCATCATTGGCTGGCTGGCGGTAGTATTAGGGACATTGGGCGTGGTTTTGCCCCTGTTGCCGACAACGCCGTTCATTTTACTGGCGGCCTGGTGTTTCGCCCGCTCGTCGCCGCGTTTCCATGCCTGGTTGTTATACCGCTCATGGTTTGGCGGTTATCTGCGCCACTGGCAGCGCTATCGGGCCATGCCGCCGGGAGCGAAACCGCGAGCGATCGCGTTGATATTGCTGACCTTTGGTATCTCGCTGTGGCTGGTGAATATGATGTGGGTGCGGGTGCTGCTGTTGGTTATTTTGGCCTGCCTGCTGATTTTTATGTGGCGGATACCGGTGATTGATGAAAAGCAACAAAAGCGCTGAAGCACACGAATCGCTGTTGCAATTGTCGTTCACAGCCAGTAAATTCGACCGTTTTCGAGCACAGGCGCAGGCGGTCAAAGAGTAACCGAGCGTTACCCCTGACTGAAAAGTATTGCGCCGTGAGTAACACCGTACTTAGCAGGCATATATCCATGACCGCGACTGCACAGCAGCTTGAGTTTCTCAAAAACAGCATCAAAAGCATTCAGGATTACCCGAAACCGGGCATTCTTTTCCGTGATGTCACCAGCTTACTGGAAGACCCGAAAGCCTACGCGCTCAGTATTGAACTGTTGGTTGAGCGTTATAAAAATGCGGGTATCACCAAAGTGGTCGGCACCGAAGCGCGTGGCTTCCTGTTTGGCGCGCCGGTTGCGCTTGGGCTGGGCGTTGGTTTTGTTCCGGTACGTAAACCGCGCAAATTACCGCGTGAAACTATTGCCGAGACCTATGAATTAGAGTACGGCACCGATCAGCTGGAAATCCATGTCGACGCGATTAAACCTGGCGACAACGTGCTGGTCGTGGATGATCTGCTGGCGACTGGCGGCACCATTGAGGCGACCGTGAAGCTGATCCGTCGTCTGGGCGGGAAAGTCACCGATGCGGCGTTCATCATCAATTTGTTCGATCTGGGCGGCGAGCAGCGTCTGGAAAAGCAGGGGATTACCTGTTATAGCCTGGTGCCGTTTCCAGGGCATTGATTCAGGCTATCCGCACTGCTATTTTAGCCAGAGAGACAACCTCGCTGTATCGGCGAGGTTGTGTTAGCATTACCCTTCTATGAATCCACCTTCCAGCGTTTCAGAGCCTGCCAATGAGTTATCAGGTCTTAGCCAGAAAATGGCGCCCACAAACCTTTGCTGACGTCGTCGGCCAGGAACATGTGCTGACCGCACTGGCGAACGGCTTGTCGTTAGGGCGCATTCATCACGCATATCTTTTTTCCGGCACGCGCGGCGTCGGTAAAACCTCTATCGCCCGGCTGCTGGCGAAGGGGCTGAACTGCGAAACCGGTATTACCGCGACGCCGTGCGGCGTTTGTGATAACTGTCGGGAAATTGAGCAGGGGCGTTTTGTCGATCTCATTGAGATTGACGCCGCATCGCGTACCAAAGTCGAAGACACCCGCGACCTGCTGGATAACGTCCAGTACGCGCCTGCGCGCGGTCGCTTTAAAGTCTATCTGATCGATGAAGTCCACATGCTGTCGCGCCACAGCTTTAATGCGCTACTTAAAACGCTTGAAGAGCCGCCAGCGCATGTGAAATTTTTACTGGCGACCACCGATCCGCAGAAGCTGCCGGTGACCATTTTGTCGCGCTGCCTACAGTTTCATCTCAAAGCTCTGGATGTTGAACAGATTCGCCATCAGCTTGAGCATATTCTCAATGAGGAACATATCGCTCACGAACCCCGCGCGTTGCAGTTGTTATCACGTGCGGCTGACGGCAGCCTGCGCGATGCATTAAGTCTGACTGACCAGGCGATCGCCAGCGGCGACGGGCAGGTTTCGACGCAGGCGGTAAGCGCCATGCTCGGTACGCTGGACGACGACCAGGCTTTGTCATTAGTCGAGGCAGTGGTTGACGCTAACGGCGAACGCGTCATGTCGCTTATCAACGAGGCGGCGGCGCGCGGTATTGAATGGGAAGCGCTGCTGGTCGAAATGCTTAGCCTGCTGCACCGTATTGCGATGGTGCAACTTTCGCCTGCCGCGTTAGGCAGCGATATGGCGGCTATCGAGCAACGGATGCGCGAACTTGCCCGGACGGTGCCTCCCGGCGATCTTCAGCTCTACTATCAGACGTTGTTGATTGGTCGCAAAGAATTGCCCTGGGCGCCGGACCGGCGGATGGGCGTTGAAATGACGTTACTGCGTGCGCTGGCGTTTCACCCGCGTATGCCCTTGCCGGAGCCTGAAACGCCGCGGCAGTCTTTTGCGCCCGTGGCCCCAACGGCGGTAATGACGCCGCCACAGGTGCAGCAGCAGTCGGCGCCCGCGCCGCAGACATCGCCAGCGCCGCTGCCGGCGTCTACCAGTCAGGTGCTGGCGGCGCGCAATCAGCTACAGCGCGCGCAGGGAGTAACCAAAACAAAAAAGAGTGAACCGGCAGCCGCATCCCGCGCGCGGCCGGTGAATAACTCTGCGCTGGAGCGGCTGGCCTCGGTTTCGGAGCGCGTACAGGCGCGCCCGGTGCCGTCTGCGCTGGAAACGGCGCCAGTAAAGAAAGAGGCTTATCGCTGGAAGGCCACCACGCCGGTAGTACAAACCAAAGAAGTGGTGGCTACGCCAAAAGCGCTTAAGAAAGCTCTGGAGCATGAAAAAACGCCGGAGCTGGCGGCTAAACTGGCGGCGGAAGCGATTGAGCGCGATCCGTGGGCGGCGCAGGTAAGCCAGCTTTCTTTGCCTAAGCTGGTGGAGCAGGTGGCGCTTAATGCCTGGAAGGAGCAGAACGGCAACGCGGTTTGTCTGCATCTGCGCTCGACGCAGCGGCACCTCAATTCCAGCGGCGCGCAGCAAAAGCTGGCGCAAGCGCTCAGCGATCTGACGGGAACGACGGTTGAACTGACCATCGTTGAAGATGATAATCCCGCGGTGCGTACGCCGCTGGAATGGCGTCAGGCTATTTATGAAGAGAAACTCGCGCAAGCGCGTGAGTCAATTATCGCGGATAATAACATTCAGACGCTGCGTCGATTCTTCGACGCCGAGCTGGATGAAGAGAGTATCCGCCCCATTTGATCGTAAGCCTGGCTTGCGATTGTGAACCATCAAGAGAGAGAGCTTATGTTTGGAAAAGGCGGTCTGGGCAATCTGATGAAACAGGCCCAGCAGATGCAGGAAAAAATGCAGAAAATGCAGGAAGAGATTGCGCAGCTGGAAGTGACCGGCGAATCCGGCGCGGGTCTGGTGAAGGTTACCATCAACGGCGCGCATAACTGCCGCCGCGTGGAAATAGACCCAAGCCTGCTGGAAGATGACAAAGAGATGCTGGAAGATCTGGTCGCTGCGGCCTTCAACGATGCGGCGCGCCGCATTGAAGAGACGCAAAAAGAGAAGATGGCCTCCGTCTCTTCCGGTATGCAACTGCCGCCAGGCTTTAAGATGCCATTCTGATGCAAACCAGTCCGCTGTTAACTCAGCTTATGGAAGCGTTGCGCTGCCTTCCGGGCGTCGGCCCTAAGTCGGCGCAGCGGATGGCGTTTACCCTGTTGCAGCGCGATCGCAGCGGCGGAATGCGCCTGGCGCAGGCGCTGACCCGGGCGATGTCGGAAATCGGCCACTGCGCCGACTGCCGCACCTTTACCGAGCAGGATGTTTGTAATATCTGTTCGAACCCGCGGCGTCAGGAAAACGGCCAGATTTGCGTGGTGGAGAGTCCTGCGGATATCTACGCCATTGAGCAGACCGGGCAATTTTCCGGGCGGTATTTCGTGCTGATGGGCCACCTGTCGCCGCTGGACGGCATCGGGCCGGATGATATCGGTCTCGATCGTCTGGAACAGCGGCTGGCGTCAGAAAAAATCAGCGAGCTGATCCTCGCGACCAACCCGACGGTTGAAGGGGAGGCTACCGCGAACTATATTGCCGAGCTGTGCGCGGAGGCCGGCGTCGAAGCCAGTCGTATCGCCCACGGCGTGCCGGTTGGCGGCGAACTGGAGATGGTCGACGGTACGACGCTGTCCCACTCGCTGGCGGGACGCCATAAGATTATTTTCTGAACAAACGGAGGCGGCATTCGCGGCCTCCGCTTGAAATCACACCCGCTTGTCCCCATCTCACCCTCAACGTATTTTTACCATTAAAAATGGCATTGTTGAGGTCTATCCACATGAAAGGACAAGAAACGCGTGGTTTTCAGTCAGAAGTTAAACAGCTTCTGCACCTGATGATCCATTCTCTTTATTCCAATAAAGAAATCTTCCTGCGTGAACTCATCTCTAACGCCTCAGATGCGGCGGACAAGCTGCGTTTCCGCGCTCTGTCAAACCCGGACCTGTATGAAGGAGATGGCGAGCTGCGTGTGCGCGTCTCTTTCGATAAAGATAAGCGTACGTTGACCATTGCCGATAACGGCGTGGGGATGAATCGTGATGAGGTGATTGACCACTTAGGCACCATTGCCAAGTCCGGCACCAAATCTTTCCTCGAATCAATGGGGTCCGATCAGGCGAAAGATAGCCAGCTCATCGGTCAGTTTGGCGTAGGCTTCTATTCCGCGTTTATTGTGGCCGATAAAGTGACCGTACGTACTCGTGCGGCAGGCGACAAGCCGGAAAATGGCGTGTTCTGGGAATCGGCAGGCGAAGGCGAATACACCGTTGCCGATATCACCAAAAATGACCGTGGTACGGAAATCACCTTACACCTGCGTGAAGGCGAAGATGAATTCCTCGATGACTGGCGCGTACGCTCGATTATCAGTAAATATTCCGATCACATCGCATTGCCGGTAGAGATTGAAAAACGGGAAGAAAAAGACGGCGAAACCGTGATTTCCTGGGAGAAAATCAACAAGGCCCAGGCGCTGTGGACCCGTAACAAGTCGGAAATTAAAGACGACGAGTACAACGAGTTTTACAAGCACATCGCGCATGATTTCACCGATCCGCTGACCTGGAGCCACAACCGCGTGGAAGGTAAGCAGGAGTACACTAGCCTGCTGTATATCCCGTCGCAGGCGCCGTGGGATCTGTGGAACCGCGATCACAAACATGGTCTGAAGCTTTACGTACAGCGCGTGTTCATTATGGACGATGCCGAGCAGTTCATGCCGAACTATCTGCGCTTCGTGCGCGGCCTGATTGATTCTAACGACCTGCCGTTGAACGTCTCCCGTGAAATCCTGCAGGACAGCACGGTAACGCGTAATCTGCGCAGCGCCCTGACCAAACGCGTTCTGCAAATGCTGGAAAAACTGGCGAAAGACGACGCGGAAAAATATCAAACCTTCTGGAAACAGTTCGGTCTGGTGCTGAAAGAAGGCCCGGCGGAAGATCACGCCAACCAGGAAGCGATCGCCAAACTGTTGCGCTTTGCCTCCACCTATACCGACTCTTCCGCCCAGACCGTGTCGCTGGAAGATTACGTCTCCCGGATGAAAGAAGGGCAGGAAAAAATCTACTACATCACCGCAGACAGCTATGCGGCGGCGAAAAACAGCCCGCACCTGGAACTGCTGCGTAAGAAAGGCATCGAAGTGCTGCTGCTCTCCGATCGCATCGACGAGTGGATGATGAACTACCTGACCGAGTTTGACGGTAAAGCATTCCAGTCGGTCGCTAAAGCCGATGAGTCCATCGAAAAACTGGCGGATGAAGTCGACGAAAACGCGAAAGAAGCGGAAAAGGCGCTTGAGCCGTTCGTGGAGCGTGTCAAAACCCTGCTGGGCGATCGCGTGAAAGAGGTGCGTCTGACGCATCGTTTAACCGACACGCCGGCGATTGTCACCACCGATGCGGATGAAATGAGCACCCAGATGGCGAAACTGTTCGCCGCGGCCGGTCAGTCCGTGCCGGAAGTGAAATACATCTTTGAGCTCAACCCGGATCATGTGCTGGTCAAACGCACTGCCGATACCGAGGATGAAGCGCAGTTTAAAGAGTGGGTCGAGCTGCTGCTGGATCAGGCGCTGTTCGCTGAACGCGGTACGCTGGAAGATCCGAACCAGTTTATCCGCCGTATGAACCAGTTGCTGGTGTCCTGATAACGCTCATCTGATTGCCGGATAGCGACGCGAAGCATCTTATCCGGCCTACGGACGGGTACTGTTTTGTGACTGCCGGATAGCGACGCGAAGCATCTTATCCGGCCTACGGGCGAGTACTGTTTGTAGGCCGGATAAGCGCCAGCGCTATCCGGCATTTTTTATAATGCCTTCTCTTTTCTGGATTTCTCTTCGTTAACCGTTTCAGCATCAGGCGGCTTCCTTGAGCGAAATGCGTGATGGTGGTATCGTTTAGCGCTTTTTAAAAAATATCGACAACCTTTGAGGGGATTTTCGTAATGCGTATTATTCTGCTTGGCGCTCCGGGCGCGGGTAAAGGAACTCAGGCTCAGTTCATCATGGAGAAATATGGTATTCCGCAAATCTCCACTGGCGATATGCTGCGCGCCGCAGTGAAATCAGGCTCCGAGTTGGGCAAACAGGCGAAAGATATCATGGACGCCGGTAAACTGGTGACCGATGAACTGGTGATTGCGCTGGTTAAAGAGCGTATCGCCCAGGAAGACTGCCGTAACGGTTTTCTGCTGGACGGTTTCCCGCGCACGATCCCGCAGGCTGACGCGATGAAAGAAGCGGGTATTGTGGTGGATTACGTGCTGGAATTCGACGTACCGGACGAACTGATCGTTGACCGTATTGTGGGTCGTCGCGTACACGCCGCCTCTGGCCGCGTTTACCACGTAAAGTTTAATCCGCCGAAAGTGGAAGGCAAAGATGACGTCACCGGCGAAGATCTGACCACCCGTAAAGACGATCAGGAAGAGACCGTTCGCAAACGTCTGGTGGAATATCATCAGATGACCGCGCCGCTGATTGGCTACTACCAGAAAGAAGCGGAAGCGGGCAACACCAAATACGCTAAAGTTGATGGTACGCAGGCCGTTGCCGACGTGCGCGCAGCGCTGGAAAAAATCCTCGGTTAATTTTTTCGCGTAGTGAACCGCTTATCAGGCCTGCCATTATCCCGCAGGCCTGATAAGCGTAACGCCATCAGGCAATCGGTGCCGGATGCGGCCTGAACGCCTTATCCGGCCTACTGGCATCGTTAGCGCCATTCGGCAAATTCTCGTCTTACCTCTCGCAGCAATTAGTTCTTCTTTATCACTTTTCCGCTACAATTATCAACAATTTGAATAGATAAGAGGCGGCAATGCGTCAGACGAAAACCGGTATCCTGCTGGCTAACCTTGGCACGCCAGATGCCCCAACTCCCGAAGCGGTAAAGCGCTACCTGAAACAATTTTTAAGCGACAGACGCGTGGTGGATACTCCTCGTCTGCTGTGGTGGCCGCTGCTGCGTGGCGTTATTTTACCGCTGCGTTCGCCGCGCGTCGCGAAACTCTATCAATCTATCTGGATGGATGGCGGTTCGCCGCTCATGGTATATAGCCGCGAACAGCAACAGGCGCTGGCCGCGCGGTTGCCAGACACGCCCGTCGCGCTGGGGATGAGCTACGGTTCGCCCTCGCTGGAAAGCGCTGTCGATGAACTGTTAGCAAGCGACGTCGACCATATCGTCGTGCTGCCGTTGTACCCGCAATACTCTTGCTCAACGGTGGGCGCAGTCTGGGACGAACTGGGGCGGATACTGGCGCGTAAACGTCGTATTCCCGGTATCTCATTTATTCGCGATTACGCGGATGACGGCGCTTATATCGATGCGCTGGCGAAAAGCGCGCGTGAGTCGTTCGCCAGACACGGCGAGCCGGATGTGCTTCTGCTCTCCTATCACGGCATTCCACAACGTTATGCGGATGAAGGCGATGACTACCCGCAGCGCTGTCGCGATACCACGCGCGAACTGGTTTCCGCATTGGGACTGCCGCCGGAAAAGGTAATGATGACGTTCCAGTCGCGCTTTGGCCGTGAACCGTGGCTGACGCCGTACACCGATGAAACGCTAAAAATGTTGGGTGAAAAGGGGACTGGCCATATTCAGGTCATGTGTCCGGGATTTGCCGCGGATTGTCTGGAGACGCTGGAAGAGATAGCGGAACAGAATCGCGAGATCTTCCTTGAAGCGGGCGGTAAAAAATATGCGTACATTCCGGCGCTGAACGCGACGCCGGAACATATTGATATGATGCTGAAACTCACGGCGCCGTACCGTTAACGCGGCGTCTTCATCCTCGCCATAAAGAAGCGTGCGCCGTCCTGCAAGGCATCGTCGGCGATTGTCATCATTCGCGAATAGTGCAGAAAGGCGTGCAGCGTGCCGGGATACATTTTGTATTCGCAGGGCTGCTGGTGCGCCTGTAATGTCTGGTGCAGCAAGCGGCTGTCATCAATGAGCGGATCAAACTCCGCGCTGGCAATAAAGCAGGGCGGCACATCGCGCGTGAGATCGTTATTAAACAGACAATACCAGGGCGATTCCCGATCTTCTTCGTTACGCAGATAGGCCTTTTCGTACATGTCCAGATCTTCACGCGTCAGGCCGTCCCACGCGCCGCCGAACAGACGGCGGCTTACCGAGTCCTGCAACCCATACAGCCCATACCACAACAGAATCGCGATAACGTTACCGCAGCGAATGTGCTTATCACGTAGCCAGAGCGCGCTGGCAAGCGCCAGCATGGCGCCTGCGGAATCCCCGGCGAAACCGATTTTCTCCACGTTGAGCGAGTATTCATCGGCATGTTGAGAGAAGTAGCTGCATACCGCGACGGTTTCTTCGATGGCCTGCGGATAACGCGCTTGCGGCGACAGCGAATAATCAATACCGATCACGGTGCAGCCGGTATAACGCGCCAGCAGACGCATTATCCGGTCATGCGTATCCAGATTACCGAGGATAAATCCGCCGCCGTGCAGATAGTATAAGGTGGCCTGGCTGGTCGGCTGCGGCGAGTAGAGCCGGGTTGTTACATCGCCATAAGGCGTAGGGACGACGCAGGTGCGGGTGGTCATGGACGGCGCGTCGGCATTCCAGAAACGGCGCTCAAGAAGATAATACTGACGCTGGGTCTCAATATCGCCATCGGCAGGCCAGGGAGGAAGGTCTGGTTGCTGGAAGTTTACGACGGCTGTCATTTCGTCTGACAGTCGGGTGAGTACGGGAATTTTATTTTCCGGCTTCATAAAACGCTCCTTGTGAAAGTGAACCATTGTAAAAAACGCGGCCGGAGAAACTGCGATCTCGTCGTCCGATATTGAAACGCCATCGTCCGTCGCGCGCAGCGGGGGGAATGTGCTACCATGCAGCGCTCCGTTATTCATCCGTAAGCACAATCATGAAATTTCCCGGTAAACGTAAATCCAAACACTATTTTCCCGTCAATGCGCGTGACCCGTTGTTGCAACAAATTCAGCCAGAACAGGAAACCAACGCCTCCTGGGTCGTCGGTATCGACCAGACGTTGGTGGATATTGAGGCGAAAGTGGATGACGATTTTATTACACGCTATGGATTAAGCGCCGGGCATTCTCTGGTGATAGAAAACGAGGTGGCGGAGAAGCTGTATCAGGAACTGACGCGGGAAAATCTGATCACCCATCAGTTTGCTGGCGGCACCATAGGCAATACGATGCATAATTACTCGGTACTGGCGGATGACCGTTCGGTGTTACTGGGCGTGATGTGCAGCAATATTGAGATTGGCAGCTACGCTTATCGCTACCTGTGTAATACTTCCAGCCGTACCGACCTGAATTATCTGCAAGCCGTAGATGGCCCGATTGGCCGCTGTTTCACGCTGATTGGCGAATCCGGCGAGCGTACCTTCGCTATCAGCCCCGGCCATATGAATCAGTTACGGGCGGAAAGTATTCCGGAAGCGGTGATCGCTGGCGCTTCCGCGCTGGTGTTGACCTCATATCTGGTGCGCTGTAAGCCTGGCGAACCGATGCCTGACGCGACGATGAAAGCGATCGAATACGCGAAAAAGCATAACGTGCCGGTTGTCATGACGCTGGGCACCAAATTTGTGATCGCCGATAATCCGCAGTGGTGGCAGGCGTTTCTCAAAGAGAATGTCTCGATTCTGGCAATGAACGAAGAAGAAGCGGAAGCGCTGACCGGCGAAAACGACCCGCTGCTGGCGGCGGATAAGGCGCTGGACTGGGTCGACCTGGTGTTATGCACCGCCGGGCCGATAGGGTTATATATGGCGGGCTTCACCGAAGAGGAAGCAAAACGTAAAACCCAGCATCCGCTGCTGCCAGGGGCTATTGCTGAATTTAACCAGTATGAATTTAGCCGGGCAATGCGCCATAAAGATTGTATTAATCCGCTGCGCGTTTATTCGCATATTGCGCCGTATATGGGCGGGCCGGAAAAAATCATGAACACCAACGGCGCGGGCGATGGTGCGCTGGCGGCGCTGCTGCACGATATTACGGCGAACAGTTACCATCGTAGCAACGTACCGAACTCCAGTAAGCACAAATTCACCTGGCTGACCTATTCGTCGCTGGCGCAGGTGTGTAAATATGCTAACCGTGTCAGTTATCAGGTACTGAACCAGCATTCTCCGCGTCTGACACGCGGGCTGCCGGAGCGTGAGGACAGCCTGGAAGAGTCGTACTGGGATCGCTAATCTGTCTTGCCCGATGGCGCTGCGCGCATCGGGCCGTCCGGCAAACCCTTAACTGGCGACGACTTCACCTGCGGGCGGCGTTTCAAGCAGTTCCAACATCGCCCGGGCAATTTCTCGCTCGCCCATCACTACCTGATTGGCTCCCCGCTCGGTAATATATTTCACTTCATCATCATAGTGCGCGCGGGCGATTATCTCGATATCAGGACTTTTTTCTCGCGCTGAGGCGACAATCTCGCCGGCTTCGTAACCGTTGGGGATGGTCAACAACAGCCAGCGGGCGCAGTCCAGATGCGCCAGATTCATGATTTCTTCGTTAGCGGCGTTGCCCAGCACGGCGCGAATCCCGCGTTCGCGCAGCTCATCCACGCGGGTACGGGACGTTTCGATAACCACCAGCGGAATCCCCGCCGCCAGTAATTTTTCTCCCAGCAGACTGCCTACGCGGCCAAAACCCACCAGCAGGGCATGATTACAGATATCCACCGGAATTTGCTTCTCTTCTTCGATAGCCTCTTCCAGAGTTTGCTCTTCCAGCGTTTCGGTTTTCGCCAGATACTTCTCCAGCAGGGTAAACAGTACGGGATTAAGCATAATCGACAAAATAGCGCCTGCCAGCACCAGGTTCTGTCCCGCTTGCGGCAGCAGGTTGAGCGCCATGCCGAGTCCGGCGAGAATAAAGGCGAACTCGCCGATTTGCGCCAGGCTGGCGGCAATGGTCAGCGCGGTTCGCGGCGAGTGGCCGAACATACGCACCAGGAAAAATGCAGCGATCGATTTGCCAAAGACGATAATAGCAAGCGTCGCCAGCACCGCCAGCGGCTGTTGAATCAAGACTAACGGATCGAACAACATGCCGACGGAAACAAAAAACAGGACGGCAAAGGCGTCGCGCAGCGGCAACGTATCGTGCGCCGCCCGGTGACTCAGTTCCGACTCATTAAGCACCATTCCAGCGAAGAACGCGCCCAGCGCAAAAGAGACGTCAAACAGTTCTACCGCGCCAAACGCAATGCCTAACGCCAGGGCCAGTACGGAAAGGGTAAATAATTCGCGCGAGCCGGTGGCGGCGCTGCGGGCCATAATCCACGGCACCAGGCGGCGTCCGACCAGCATCATGATGGCGATAAACGCCACCACTTTACCAATGGTTATCCCCATATCGACTGCCAGCGAGGCTATGCCGACATCGCCTTTTTCCACCATGCCGGCAACGGCGGGCAGCAAGACCAGCGTCAGCACCATCACCAGATCTTCGACAATCAGCCAGCCGATGGCGATTTGCCCGCGCTGGCTATCAAGGAGTTGTCGCTCCTCAAGCGCGCGCAGCAGGACGACGGTACTGGCGGTAGACAGACAGAGCCCAAAAACGATGCCGGTCATTAATGACCATCCCAGCACGGCGGAAAGCGCCATACCCAGCAGCGTCGCCACCGCTATCTGAGCGACAGCGCCGGGAATGGCGATAGACTTTACCGCCATCAAATCCTTCAGCGAAAAATGCAGCCCGACGCCGAACATCAATAGAATCACGCCGAGCTCCGCCAGCTCCGGCGCCAGTTTGGTATCCGCAACAAAACCAGGGGTAAAAGGTCCCGCCAGAACGCCCGCTAACAGATATCCCACCAGTGGAGAAATACGCAATTTGTTGGCAATCATGCCGAGAATAAAAGCGAGCACAAGGCCGCCGACAATGGTGGTGATAAGCGGGGTAGCGTGATGCATTCCGTCTCCTTTGGTTGCTGGACTCCAAAACTCCGGGTAATAGTTTATGACAATTTCAATCAGGATGTTTATAAAAAATGGTTGTGTTTTATAAAAAGATACGATCTGAAGGCAAAAAGAGCACGGAACGTAAAAGTGATAAGTATGGGATGGACAAAGCAAGATGGCATCAGGATGTACAGGCGGTTAAAGCGTACCTTTAACCGCCATAAAATCACGCTTTATGTCGATTATCAGGTAAGAATATGGTCAGTATCCCCAGAAGCGGCAGGAAAGCACAGATTTTATAAACTAAATAGATACTGGTATGGTCGGCAATCAGCCCCAACACCGCTGCGCCCAGGCCTCCCATTCCGAAGGCAAACCCGAAAAACAGGCCGGAAACCATACCGATGCGTCCTGGCAGCAGCTCCTGGGCATACACCAGAATGGCGGAAAACGCCGACGCGAGAATAAAGCCGATAATCACCGTTAAAATCCCCGTCCAGTACAGCGTGGCGTAGGGTAAAACAAGGGTAAACGGCGCGACGCCGAGAATAGAGCCCCAAATCACATATTTTCTGCCGATTTTATCGCCCACCGGCCCGCCGATTACCGTCCCGGCAGCCACCGCAAACAGGAAGGCAAACAGATGGAGCTGCGCGTTTTGTATTGATAATCCGAATTTTTGCATCAGATAAAAGGTGTAATAGCTACTGATGCTCGCCATATAAAAATATTTCGAGAAAATGAGTAGCAATAACACGCTGACCGCCAGCACGACTTTATTGCGCGGCAGCGGGTTAGCGATTATCGCTTTTGGCTTGCCTTTCGCTATCCGGTGCTGGGCTGCATACCAGCGGCTGATCTGCGCCAGCACCACGATCGCCAGCAGCGCGGCCAGCACAAACCAGGCGACATTCCCTTTGCTATAGGGCGCGATAATCACGGCGGCCAGCAGCGGGCCCAATGAACTGCCGAAGTTTCCGCCGACCTGGAAGATAGACTGCGCCAGACCATGACGTCCGCCGGAGGCCATGCGCGCCACGCGGGACGATTCCGGGTGAAAAACGGACGAGCCGGTACCCACCAGCGCCGCAGCGAGCAATACGCCGCCAAAACTTCCCGCCATTGCCAGCAGTACCAACCCGCTCAGGGTAAAACACATGCCGACAGGCAGCGACCACGGCATGGGATACTTATCCGTCCAGTAGCCGACGACCGGTTGCAGCAGCGATGAGGCGAGCTGGAACGTCAGGGTGATCAAACCTATCTGGACGAAGGTCAGCGAGAACTCCGCCTGCAACAGGGGATAAATGGCTAAGATTAGCGACTGGATCATATCGTTCAGCAGATGGGAAAGACTGATCGCGCCCAAAATACCAAACGAAGTACGTGCTTTAGCGGCCGCTGCGGGCGCGCCGGCTAACGGCTGGGTTGGTTCACTCATGGCCATAGAAAGTCACTTAAATTTTATGCGATGTTGGAGATAGTAGGATGTGTAATTATTACTTGCCTAACATACCTGTGAAATGTGTTTGAAGGAAGTCTCAATTCTGAAAACATATTTGTCTATTATTGCAAGGAAAGGTAATTTCTGCGGTTGATATTGAGTCAGGGAGAGAAAGATGAAATTTTTGAAACGGGGTGTGGCGCTGGCGTTACTGGCGGCGTTCGCGCTGACGACTCAGCCTGCACAGGCTTACGAAAAAGATAAAACCTATAAAATTACTATCCTGCATACCAACGATCACCACGGTCACTTCTGGCGCAGCGAATATGGCGAATATGGTCTGGCGGCGCAAAAAACGTTGGTGGACAGTATCCGTAAAGAGGTGGCGCAAGAGGGGGGAAGCGTCCTGTTGTTATCCGGCGGCGACATTAATACCGGGGTGCCGGAATCCGATCTCCAGGATGCGGAGCCCGATTTCCGCGGGATGAATCTGATTCGCTACGACGCTATGGCCGTCGGTAATCATGAATTTGATAACCCGCTCACCGTATTGCGCCAGCAGGAAAAGTGGGCGAAGTTTCCCTTTCTTTCCGCCAATATTTATCAAAAAAGTACCGGCGAGCGTCTGTTTAAGCCGTGGGCTATTTTTACACGCCAGGATATAAAAATCGCGGTAATCGGCTTAACCACCGATGACACGGCGAAAATAGGCAACCCGGAATATTTCACTGATATTGAGTTTCGTAAACCTGCTGAAGAAGCAAAGGTGGTGATTCAGGAACTTAATATGAATGAAAAACCAGACGTGATTATCGCGACCACGCATATGGGACATTATGACAACGGCGATCACGGTTCGAATGCGCCGGGCGACGTTGAGATGGCGCGTAGCCTGCCTGCCGGTTCGCTGGCGATGATTGTGGGCGGTCACTCACAAGACCCGGTATGCATGGCGTCGGAAAATAAAAAACAGGTGAATTACGTACCGGGAACGCCCTGCGCGCCGGATAAGCAAAATGGCATCTGGATCGTGCAGGCGCATGAGTGGGGTAAATATGTGGGCCGCGCGGATTTCGAATTCCGTAACGGCGAGATGAAAATGGTTAACTACCAGCTTATTCCGGTAAATCTCAAGAAAAAAGTGACCTGGGATAACGGGAAAAGCGAGCGTGTACTTTACACGCCGGAAATCGCCGAAAATCCGCAAATGCTCTCGTTATTAACGCCGTTCCAGAATAAAGGTAAAGCGCAACTGGAGGTGAAAATTGGTAGCGTGAATGGCCTTCTTGAAGGCGATCGCAGTAAGGTCAGATTTGTCCAGACCAATATGGGACGGGTGATTCTGGCTGCGCAGATCGCGCGCACCGGCGCCGATTTTGGCGTGATGAGCGGCGGCGGTATTCGCGACTCGATTGAGGCGGGAGATATTACCTATAAAAGCGTGCTCAAGGTACAGCCATTCGGCAACATTGTGGTGTATGCCGATATGAGCGGCAAAGAGGTGGTTGATTATCTCACCGCCGTAGCGCAGATGAAACCGGACTCCGGCGCCTATCCACAGTTCGCCAATGTGAGCTTTGTCGCCAAAGAGGGCAAGCTCACCGATCTGAAAATCAAAGGCGAGCCTGTTGATCCGGCCAAAACCTATCGCATGGCGACGCTGAGTTTCAACGCCACGGGCGGCGATGGTTATCCGCGCATTGATAACAAACCGGGCTACGTGAATACCGGGTTTATTGACGCGGAAGTGCTGAAAGAGTTTATTCAGCAAAATTCACCGCTGGATGCGGCGGCGTTTACGCCAAAGGGTGAGGTGAGCTGGCTGTAGCGGTACGGATAGCCATTTCTGCCTGATGGCGCGCAGCCTTAAGGCCTACGGATTATGTCTGCTGTAGGCCGGATAAGGCGTTTGCGCCGCTATCCGGCAATGTATTTTACGCAGGCTTAATCCCGACGCGCGATATCAGCGAATTTAGCACCCAGTATGGCGGCCAAATCGTCAGCCGCCAGTTCAATATCCAGCCCGCGTTTACCACCGGAAACATAAATAGTGGCAAACGTGCGGGCTGGCGCGTCAATCAGCGTGGGCAGCCGTTTCTTCTGTCCCAGCGGACTGATCCCGCCAACCAGATATCCCGTGGTGCGTTGCGCCACCATCGGGTCGGCCATATCGACCTTTTTCGCGCCCAGAGCTTTGGCGACTTTTTTCAAATCCAGCTGCCCGGCTACAGGCGTCACGGCGACGGCCAGTTGCTTCATATCGCCATTTACGGCAACCAAAAGCGTTTTATACACCTGATCGGCGTTTAGCCCGAGCTTACGCACCACTTCATCGCCAAAGTTAGTTTCATTCGGATCGTGATCGTAGGTGTGAATGTTAAACGGAATCTTATTCTTTTCGAGTAACTTAACTGCGGGTGTCATAACGTTCCTTCTTACTACAGACGTGATTTGCCATCAGCATACGCCCGAAAGCGGACTAAAAAATAGTATAATCTTGTGCATTAGGTCTTGGCAGTTGCGGCAACTTTGAGCGACAATCTGAAGATCCGAAGCGAAAGCGTCGGGATAATAATAACGATGAAATTCCTCTTTGACGGGCCAATAGCGATATTGGCCATTTTTTTATTTCAATATTTGCGGTAGGTTGCCTTCGCCGTACAGATGTAGCGCCCCTACGGCTACCACGTAGCGTCCCGGCGGCAGTGCCAGCAGCGCGTCGCGCCAGGCTTCATTGCGTTTCACCATCAGTACATCATACAGCGGCTGGCTAAACGTTCTGGGGAGCGAAGCGCCGACGCTGGTCGGCGGCTGCTCAAGCCACCAGCCGATCATCACCTGCAAAAGCCGTGCGTTGGTGTGCCAGTGCGTCAGCGTGTCGTCGAGCAGAGCCATCCCGCCATCGGGCAGATCGCAGAGTAGTTCGAGCTGGTGTTTCGCCCCTTCCAGCTCTTGCACCGGCAGCGACACTTCGCGGGCAGCCTGTAATAGCTGATAATCAATGCCATAGTCCGGGCGCAATCCCAGCCGTTGCGCCTGCGTGGCCTGTAGCACCATAGCTATCTGCCATAAAGGTTGATTATCAAAATGGATCAGCGGCATACCCAACTCGCTGACCCGTTTTTCCAGTGCGCTTAGCTGCCCGGCGCTGAGACGTTCGACCAACGGCGGACATTTGGGGAGATTGCTGAATGGCGTTTCGTTACCGGAAATATCCGCTTCAACGACCAGCGCGTCGGCCTGGCGTAGCTTTTTCACCAGCTTTGCTGGAAGAGGAGCCATATCGCGCGTCCCCATATGAATACTGCCAACCAGATGCAGATGACGACCGCCGGGCAGGGAGAGATCGATAGCAGGCCAACTATTTGGGGTACCACGCAGCGCGCGCCATAAACGTTTAAGTTGATTTAATAGCTCCATACGCGCTCCCTTTGAAAAAGCTCATGCTAGCGCGTTGGAGAAAAGGGCGCAATGCGCCCTGACTGGAGGTCAACGATCAGTCGGGTAGTTCGCTGCCGTCGAGATAGGCCGTTCTGGCGATGGTCATTTCAAGCTGGCATGTATAAATACTGATGCGCTTTTCAGCAGGTATGGCCTCGGATTTTGCATCGCTAAGTTTGCCGCACTGCTGCTCTTTTTTGGTCACCCAGACTCGCTGCTCTTGTTTTAATGCCGTTCGGGCAGAGGCGGGTAGTGAATTCCAGACCTGATTAAGCTCGCGATCTCTACTCTCAAATTTCTTTGCTGCGATTTCAATCAGTGAGCTATTTTTTTTCTTTATGAGATTATCACCAGATACCGTCATTCTTGCCATTACATAAATAGACCACGCCAATTTATCGGTTTTTTTCACCGGGGTGACGACAATATCTTTGTTGTTGTCAGCAAGCTGGATATTGTAGTTAACCTCTTTCCAGGTCACCGTATTGTTTATTACCTGTCCATTCCCTTGTGAAATATAGAATAGAGTATCTGGTAAGTATTTAATTACTTTAAACAATGACTGAGGAATACCCATGGCGACGGTAGCCGAGCAAATTCGTAGGTTGGCATTTTCTGATTGAGGATTTTGCGTTATTACATTACTGAATTGAACAGGAATAGCCCGGAGTTGCTGCTCGTACTGAGTCTGGGGGATATCGAAGAAAAGCGTGGAAGGCGCTTTAATATAGTCTTGCTGTAAACGACCTAATGCTTCATTGTAAATCCACTCTTTTGCCGCCGTGACTGCATTATCATTGCCACATTTTAACTCTGGAGTGGAATCAAATAATCCTGCATAACTAACTGCGGGAGAAAGCAGGAAAAGAAGCGTAACTGCTTTTCTAAACATAAATAACACATCCTTATGATTCAAAAAAACATTATAAAATGTTGTTTTTTATTTTTCTACAGGATGTGCGGTTAAATTTTTATATATTGATACGGTAAATTACTGATGGCTTAATAATATATCAGGCAGCTAATGCTGCCTGATAGGACTTTTTACGCTTTCGGTTTAAAGCGCAATAGCCGGTTGGCATTGCTGACGACGGTAATGGAAGACAGCGCCATTGCCGCACCCGCTACTACCGGGTTTAACAAGGTACCGGTAAACGGCCACAGAATACCGGCGGCCACCGGGATACCAATGCTGTTGTAGATAAATGCGCCAAGCAGGTTTTGCTTCATATTGCGCAACGTCGCGCGCGAAATGGCCAGCGCATCCGCCACGCCCATCAGACTATGGCGCATCAGCGTAATCGCCGCGGTTTCAATCGCCACATCACTGCCTCCGCCCATCGCGATACCGACGTCCGCCTGCGCCAGCGCGGGCGCATCGTTGATACCATCGCCGACCATCGCAACCTGACGACCCTGGCTTTGCAGACGTTTAATCGCATCGGCTTTGCCATCCGGCAGAACGCCCGCAATCACTTCATCAATACCCGCTTCTTTGGCAATCGCGTTAGCCGTCGTTGGGTTATCCCCGGTGAGCATCACCAGACGGTATCCGGCGTTGTGCAGGCGTTCAAGCGCGGCAATACTATCGCTGCGCAATGGATCGCGTACCGCCAGTAACGCCGCCGCTTTACCGTCAATCGCCAGCAGGACCGGAGTAGAGCCTTGCGAGGCCTGCGCGGTGATTTCCGCCGTCATATCATCCGTGGCGACGTGCTGTTCGTTCAGCAACGCCTGGTTCCCCAGAAGCAGTTGATGACCTTCCGCTTCACCGCTGACGCCCAGTCCGCGCAGCGTTCTGAAACCGTTCACCTGAGGCAGTTTATCGTCGCCGGCTTTTTCCAGAATCGCATGGGCCAGCGGGTGGCTGGAGCCTTGTTCGAGCGCGGCTGCCAGACGTAATGCCTGAGCTTCCTCAACGCCGTTAAAGGTTTTTACCGCCACCACTTGCGGCTTGCCTTCCGTCAGCGTCCCGGTTTTATCAAAAACGAGGGTATCCAACGTACTGGCGCGTTGCAGGGCATCGGCGTCGCGTACCAGCACGCCGAATTCGGCAGCGCGGCCTACGCCGGAAATAATCGACATTGGCGTCGCCAGGCCTAATGCGCAAGGGCAGGCGATAATCAGTACGGTGGTGGCGATGACCAGCGTATAAACAATTTGCGGCGCCGGCCCGAAGAAATACCAGATAGCGGCGCTGAACAGCGCAATGGCCACGACTACGGGAACGAATACCGCAGAGATTTTATCGGCCAGTTGGCCAATTTCCGGTTTACTGCTTTGCGCCTGGCGTACCATGCGAATAATGCGTGACAGCGTGGTATGACTGCCCACCGCGCTGGCGCGGAACAGGACGCTGCCGTCCTGGACGACGGTACCGGCATGAACGCTGTCGCCTTCGCCTTTTTGCTGCGGAATGGGTTCGCCGGTCAGCATGGCTTCATCAAGCCAGGCTTCGCCCTGGGTAATTTCGCCATCCACCGGCACGCGATCGCCGGTAGTGAGCCGCAGTAGCATCCCTGGCTGAACGTCCGCCAACGGGACGCTTTTTTCGCCGTCTTCTGTCACGACGCGTGCGGTGGGCGGGGTGAGATCGAGTAATTTTTCCAGCGCTTTTGAGGAACGCTGACGGGCGCGCGCTTCCAGCATGTGTCCGAGATTAATCAGACCGATAATCATCGCGCTGGCTTCGTAATAAAGGTGCCGCGCTTCCATCGGGAACCACTGCGGCCACAGGTTGACGCTCATGGAGTAGAGCCAGGCGACCCCGGTGCCGAGCGCCACCAGCGTATCCATCGTCGCCGTGCCGTTCAGCAGGCTTTTCCACGCGTTACGGTAAAAATGACCGCCCGCAAAGACCATCACCGCAAGCGTGATCAGGCCAATAGCCAGCCACAGGCTGCGGTTGTCGCCGGTCACCATCATGTTATCGCCGATCATCCCCCAGACCATGACCGGTATACCGACCGACAGAGCGACGATGGCCTGCCAGCGAAAACGTTTCATGGTGGCGATGGCGGTTTCCTGCTGGCGCTCGCGGCGTTTGATGTCATCTTCAATCGCCTCTGCGCCGTAGCCGGCTTTTTCCACCGCCTGCACTAAATCAGCGGCGGACGCGCTGCCCATCACCAGCGCAGTGCGTTCCGCCAGGTTTACCCGTGCCTGCGTGACGCCCGGTACGCTTTGTAGCGCATGTTGTACGCGGGTGACACAACTGGCGCAGCTCATGCCGCTTAACAGCAACTGTTGGCTTTCTTCATCGGCCGTCGCTACCGGAAGCTCATGAGGAACCGCTGCCAGTGCTTCCGACGGGATTGATGACTCCGTCAGCGGTTTAGCCTTTGGGTGGCTTAACGTCGCGCCATACCCGGCTTGTTTGATGGTTTCAATTAACGCGTCCGCACTGGCGGTACCGGTAACGTGCGCTTCGGTTACGGTGACGTCCGCCAGCTCAACATCCGGACGTTGTTCAAGACTTTCTTTCACGCGTTTAACGCAATGACCGCAGGACAAACCGTCCAGGGTCAGGTCGATAGTTTGAGACATAGTAAAAACTCCTTTATGATTGGTCATCAATTCATTGACCTTAGTAATCGTAGTGACTCACTGTGATAAAGGTTAAACCTTCCAGCAAGGTTAAGGTCAAGGGGGAAATATGAATATTAGCGATGTGGCGAAAAAAACCGGTTTAACCAGCAAAGCCATTCGGTTTTATGAAGAGAAAGGGCTGGTGACGCCGCCATTACGTAGCGAAAATGGTTATCGCACCTACACGCAGAAGCATTTAAACGAGCTGACGTTGCTGCGACAGGCGAGGCAGGTGGGGTTTAATCTGGAAGAGTGTGGCGAACTGGTCAATCTGTTTAACGATCCGCGACGCCATAGCGCAGATGTGAAAAAGCGGACGCTGGAAAAGGTCGCGGAGATCGAGCGCCATATCAGCGAGCTGCAATCAATGCGCGATCAATTGCTGGCGCTGGCGGAGAGTTGTCCCGGCGATGACAGCGCCGACTGCCCGATTATTGATAATCTTTCCGGCTGCTGTCATCACAAGGCGCAAAAGCCACGTTGATTAAACGGCGCGAATGCGTAGGGTGATGCCTTCCACGGCGATCACTTCGACATGCGTACCTGCGCGCAGGTCTTCGTCAGCGCATACCGGCCACGAGCTGTCGCCGACACGCATATGACCCCGTCCGTTCACTAACGCGGCATCAAGCATAAACCGGCGGCCTACCAGTTGTTGTCCGCGTTGGTTAAGGCGGCTGTCGGTCGGCTTTTGTTCCCGCACGCGACGCGCCAGCCAGCGCCACCAAAGCCAGGCCGCCAGTAACGTTAAGGCCGCAAACAGCACGCCCTGCCATTCCCAGCCGAGCGGTAAGAGCCAGACGGTTAAGCCGGTAATCACTGCCGCCACGCCGCTCCACAGCAAATAGCCGTTACCGCCGAGCATTTCCGCAGCCAACAACAGGCCGCCGAGGCTAAGCCAGAAGATATGCGGATGCACCAGAATCATCGCTATCATGCTTTTTTCCGTTCGCTGGCGCTGTCCTTAACCAGCTCGCTGATCCCGGCGATAGCGCCCATCAGACTGCTGGCATCCAGCGGCATCATGACCACTTTGCTGTTATTCGCCGAGCCGATTTGCTGTAACGCTTCGGTGTATTTCTGCGCCACGAAGTAGTTTATCGCCTGAATATCCCCGGCGGCGATGGCTTCAGACACCATCTGCGTAGCGCGGGCTTCCGCTTCGGCGGAACGTTCGCGGGCTTCCGCCTGCAGGAAAGCGGACTGACGTTCGCCTTCGGCTTTCAGAATCTGCGACTGTTTTTCCCCCTCGGCTTTCAGTATTTCCGCCTGACGTACCCCTTCGGCCTCAAGGATATAGGCGCGTTTGGTACGTTCCGCTTTCATCTGGGCGTTCATCGAGGAGATCAATTCCGCGGGCGGGCGGACATCGCGAATTTCGATACGGGTAACTTTAATTCCCCACGGATTGGTGGCTTCATCGACAATATGCAGCAGCCGCGTGTTGATGCTGTCGCGCTGGGAGAGCATTTCATCCAGCTCCATCGAACCGAGCACCGTACGGATATTGGTCATGGTCAGGTTAATGATCGCCAGTTCCAGGTTACTGACTTCATAAGCGGCGCGCGGTGCATCGATAACCTGAATAAAACAGACCGCATCGATAGTGACGTTGGCGTTATCTTTTGAGATCACCTCCTGCGACGGAATATCCAGCACCTGCTCCATCATATTGATCTTGCGGCCAATTCTGTCCATAAATGGTACAACAAGGCTTAATCCCGGCTGCAGGGTTTTGGTGTAACGTCCAAAGCGCTCCACCGTCCACTGGTATCCCTGCGGAACGATTTTGACGCCCGCGCCGACGATCACCAGCGCGACGAAAATGAGAATAGGGATAAGAATGAGCATAGCTAAACCTCCTGTTGCGTTGTCCATAAACCGATTTTGCTGACGAATTAAGCGAATTATACCTGATTCAGTAAAGCATGTTCCCCCCTTATTAATTACAGGGATACACTATCGCTATAAAAATATGAACAACGGATGCGCAATAAATGACAGAACGTAGCATGTTGCTTGAGTTAAAGCAGGTCGGTTACCGGACTGCGACGACAAAAATAGTGAATAACATCAGTTTTACGCTGCAACGCGGCGAATTTAAGTTAATTACCGGTCCTTCTGGCTGCGGAAAAAGTACGTTGTTGAAAATGGTGGCCTCGTTAATAAGCCCTGATATCGGCGTGATTCTTTTTGAGGGGCAGGATATTACTACTCTGAGTCCGGAAGCCTATCGCCAGCAGGTTTCTTATTGCGCTCAGACGCCAGCGCTATTTGGCGATACGGTTTACGATAACCTGATTTTTCCCTGGCAAATTCGCCATCAGCGCCCGCAGCCGACAGCCTTCGCAGACGATCTGGCGCGTTTTGAACTGCCGGAGACGATTCTGCAAAAACCGATTGCCGCACTTTCCGGCGGGGAAAAACAGCGTATTGCTCTAATTCGTAATCTACAGTTTCTGCCGAAAATACTGTTACTCGACGAAATAACCAGCGCGCTGGATGAACATAACAAACGGAATGTGAATGATATTATTCATCGCTATGTTCGCGATAAGCAGGTCGCTGTCTTGTGGGTAACGCATGATAAAGATGAAATTCAACACGCGGATAAGGTGATAACGTTAACGCCATCTGCCGGAGAGATGCAGGAGGCGCGTTATGAACGAGCATAATATTACCAATACCTCGCTGGCGTTATCGATGCTGCTGGTGGTGGTCGCGATGCTCATCAGTCACAAGGAAAAGCTGGCGCTGGAAAAAGATATTCTGTGGAGCGTATGCCGGGCGGTGATACAGCTCATTATTGTCGGCTATGTACTGAAATACATCTTTGGCGTTAATCATGCCGCCCTGACGCTACTGATGGTGCTGTTCATCTGTTTTAACGCCGCATGGAACGCGCAAAAGCGCAGTAAATATATCGATAAGGCATTTCTCTCCTCGTTTATCGCCATCACCGTCGGCGCCGGACTAACGCTGACGGTACTGGTGCTTACCGGTTCGATTGAATTTGCGCCGATGCAGGTGATTCCCATCGCTGGCATGGTCGCCGGCAATGCGATGGTGGCGGTAGGGCTGTGCTACAACCAACTGGGGCTGCGTTTTCACAGCGAGCAGCAGCAAATCCAGGAAAAGTTAAGTTTGGGCGCAACGCCGAAAATGGCCTCCGCCGGGCTTATCCGCGATAGTATCCGCGCATCGCTTATCCCGACGATCGACTCGGCAAAGACCGTTGGGCTGGTGAGCCTGCCGGGGATGATGTCCGGGCTGATTTTTGCCGGGATCGATCCGGTAAAAGCGATTAAATATCAAATTATGGTAACGTTTATGCTGTTGTCGACAGCCAGCCTGTCTACCATCATTGCCTGCTATTTAACCTACCGGAAGTTCTATAATTCGCGTCATCAGTTGGTAGTGATGCCGCTCAAGAAATCATGATAGTGGCCGGATGATGGCGCAAGCGCCTTATCCGGCCTGAGGACGACAGGTAGGCCAGATAAGCGCGCCATCAGGCAAGAGAGGATTAATACAGTAGCGCGTACAACTGGCGGCGGTATTTCGACGCCAGCGCGTCGCCGGTGCCGAGCGCGGCAAGGATCTCCTGGAAGGTTTTGCGCGTTTGTCCCTCGGCGGCGGCAAGATCTTTTCTCAGATGGCTGAACAGCAATTCCAGCGCTTCTTCATTACGTCCGACCTGGTGCAACTGCAACGCCAGTTGCGTTGCCAAAGCCGCATCCTGCGGATTCTCCGCGACTTGCTGCTGAAGTTGCTGAATTTCCGGCGTATCCGCCGCCTGTTTAAGCAGTTCGATCTGCGCAACCAGCCCCTGATAACGGGTATCCTGATCCTGTAGCGGGATAGTTTTTAACACCGCTTCGGCCTCTTCAGAGCGGTTCAGCGCAATTTGCGCTTCCGCCAGTAACAGGCCAATCTCACTGTTCTGCGAAGAGAGCTGCCAGGCGTCTTTGAGCAACGGCAGCGCGTCAACATAGTTGCCCTCCTGCATTAACTGCATCGCTTGTTGCGCTTTTAGCTCTTCTTCACGCGGCAGTACTTTATCCAGCAGAGCGCGGATCGCCTCTTCCGGCTGCGGTCCCTGGAAACCATCGACCGGTTGGCCATTCTGGAACAGATAGACTGTCGGGATGGCGCGCAGACCAAACTGAGCGGCGATCATCTGTTCGGCGTCGCAGTCCAGCTTTGCCAGAATAAACTGACCGTGGTACTGGGCAGCCAGACTTTCCAGCACTGGCGTTAATTGCAGACAGTGTTGGCTGCGTTCAGACCAGAAATAGAACAGTACCGGCGTGGTCATGGACTGCTCTAAGGTCTGCTGCAGGTTGGATTCATTAATATTGACAATGTTCTGTACGGACATGGCGTCGCTCTCTTTTGTCTGTGTCACGTTTACATGGGGGCTGACGGGCGCGCTTCAACTCAGCTTTGTAAAATTTTATCCAGCATCCGGCCCGGCAATAGGCGTTTCAGCGCCATCACTGCCCAGGTGACCAGCGTAACGGGATAGCGCAGCCTGGGTTTATCGCTTGCAAAAGCATGACGCACTTTCGCTACTACCGCGTCAGGATCGCGGGTGAAACGTGCGGCGATGCCGGGATTTTCTACCGGTTTATCACGCTGCGTCTGGTTAACGTTATCCGTAAAACGGGTACGAATTGGTCCCGGTTCTATCAGACTCACTTTAATGCCTGTGTGCCGTAGCTCCATACGTAGCGCGTCAGACCAGGCTTCGAGCGCATATTTGCTGGCGGCGTAAGCGCCGCGCCCTGGGGTGGAAATCAGCCCCATCACCGATGAGGTCATCACAATGCGTCCTTCGCCATGCGGCAACATGGCGGGAAGTAAGCGCATAGTAAGCTGATGCGCGCCGAAGAAATTACTGGAAAACTGTTGCTCCATCTGCTCACGGCTGATGGTGGAAAGGGGGCCATACACGCCGTAGCCGGCATTGTTAAAGATCCCATACAGACGATTATCGGTCAGGGCGATCACTTCATCGGCGGCACGATCCACGCTTTCAGGGGAGTCGAGATCGATCAACACGCCGGTAAATCCCATACTGTTCATCCGGGCGACATCATCAGGTTTGCGGCAGCCCGCCAGGATTTGAAAGCCCTGGCGTTTAAGTTCAAGCGCGCTGTCCAGACCGATTCCGCTGGAACATCCTGTTATTAAGACCGATTTTTGCATAACTTTACCTGTCAGGATCTCCGTTGATTTAAGAGTCGTGGTTAACTATATCCGTCATACTTCAAGTTGCCTGTGCGTTCGTTTACTCCAGTCACATAGGTATCTATGCTCCTGGACATTCTCTTACGTGCCGCCTTCATGCAACTCGAATTATTCAGGAGAGAAAAGGGGTCAACTGCTTCGCCATCCAGTCGGCAATAAACGGCTGGGCGTCGCGGTTGGGATGAATGCCGTCATCCTGCATCCACTGCGGTTTCAGATATACCTCTTCCATAAAAAACGGTAACAGAGGAATATCGAACTCTTTGGCGAGCTTAGGATAAATGGCGCTAAAGGATTCATTATAACGGCGACCGTAGTTAGCGGGCAGATGAATTTGCATCAGTAACGGTTGGGCATCGGCGGCTTTCACCGTCTGAATGATTTTACGTAGCGTCTGTTCGGTTTGCGCAGGCGCAAAACCGCGTAGGCCATCGTTGCCGCCAAGCTCCACCACTACCCAGCGCGGGTGATGCTGTTGCAACAGTGCCGGCAAACGCGCCAGTCCCTGCTGCGAGGTATCTCCGCTTATACTGGCATTAACGACCGACGTTTTGTTTTGCCATTTATCATTAAGGAGCGACGGCCATGCCGCGCTGGCGGCCATACGGTAACCGGCGCTGAGGCTATCGCCCAGAATTAATAAGGTGTCTGCGGCGGCGGCACGGAAAGTTAACAGGATCAAAAACAGGAAGGGCAAATGCCAGCGGAAAACAGTGTTGAAGTTCATCGTCTCAGGAAGTCCGTCGGTCAGGGTGAGCATGAGCTTTCCATCCTTACCGGAGTTGAACTGGTTGTCAAACGCGGCGAAACCATTGCGCTGATTGGCGAATCAGGATCGGGAAAATCTACGCTGCTGGCGATTCTCGCCGGACTGGATGACGGCAGTAGCGGAGAGGTCAGTCTGGTCGGGAAACCGCTTCACCAGATGGACGAAGAGGCGCGGGCGCAGCTTCGCGCTCAGCATGTCGGTTTTGTTTTTCAATCCTTCATGCTTATTCCTACGCTTAACGCGCTGGAAAACGTTGAGCTACCGGCCCTGCTACGCGGTGAAAACAGCGGTCAGAGTAAGGCGGGGGCGAAAGCGCTGCTCGAACAACTGGGACTGGGAAAACGGCTTGACCACCTTCCGGCACAGCTTTCTGGCGGCGAACAGCAGCGCGTAGCGCTGGCGCGCGCGTTTAACGGGCGTCCTGATGTGCTGTTTGCCGATGAGCCGACGGGCAACCTTGACCGTCAGACCGGAGATAAAATCGCCGACCTGCTATTTTCGCTTAACCGCGAACACGGCACCACGCTGATTCTGGTGACGCACGACCCGGCGCTGGCGGCGCGCTGCGACCGGCGGCTGCGGTTGGTCAACGGTCAGTTACAGGAGGAGGCATGATAGCTCGCTGGTTCTGGCGCGAATGGCGCTCGCCGTCGCTGATTATTGTCTGGCTGGCGTTGAGCCTGGCGGTGGCCTGCGTACTGGCGCTCGGCAGTATCAGCGACCGGATGGAAAAAGGGTTAAGTCAGCAAAGCCGCGAGTTTATGGCAGGCGATCGGACGCTGCAAAGTTCGCGGGAGGTACCGAAAGCCTGGCTTGAAGAGGCGCGTAAACGCGGTCTTAACGTGGGCGAGCAGTTAACCTTTGCGACCATGACGTTTGCCGGCGATACGCCGCAACTGGCCAGCGTGAAGGCGGTAGATAGCGTTTATCCGATGTACGGCGAATTGCAAACCCGTCCTGACGGAGTGAAACCGCAGCCGGGTAGCGTACTGCTGGCGCCGCGTCTGATGGCGCTGCTTAATTTGAAAACGGGCGATACCATTGATGTCGGCGACGTGACCTTGCGTATTGCCGGTGAAGTGGTGCAGGAGCCGGATTCCGGGTTTAACCCTTTTCAGATGGCGCCGCGTCTGATGATGAATATGGCCGATGTGGCAAAAACCGGTGCGATACAGCCGGGGAGTCGCGTGATGTGGAGGTATAAATTCGGCGGAACGCCGCAACAGCTTGCTGGCTATGAAAGCTGGCTGTTACCGCAGCTTAAACCGGAACATCGCTGGTACGGACTGGAGCAGGATGACGGGGCATTGGGGAAATCGCTCGAACGTTCGCAGCAGTTTTTGCTGCTTTCGGCGTTATTAACGCTACTGCTGGCGGTAGCTGCCGTCGCGGTGGCGATGAGCCATTACTGCCGTAGCCGCTACGATCTGGTGGCGATTTTAAAAACGTTGGGCGCGGGCCGGGCCCAGTTGCGTAAACTTATCATCGGACAGTGGTTGATGGTGCTGGGGCTTTCCGCCGTCACGGGAGGCGCGATTGGGTTACTGTTTGAAAACATATTGCTGGTGCTGCTAAAACCGGTATTGCCCGCCGATTTGCCGCCCGCCAGCCTGTGGCCCTGGCTGTGGGCGCTGGGTGCGATGACGGTCATCTCTCTGCTGGTCGGTTTACGACCTTATCGATTGTTGCTGGCGACCCAGCCGCTACGGGTGCTGCGCCGCGATGTTGTCGCTCGCGTCTGGCCGTTAAAAATTTATTTGCCTGTCGCCTGCGCCGTCGTGGTGGCGCTGCTCGCCGGATTGATGGGCGGAAGTATGCTGTTGTGGGCGGTTCTGGCGGGTGCAGTGATACTGGCGCTGCTGTGCGGTCTGGTGGGCTGGATGCTGCTTAACGTGCTGCGCGGCATGACGTTGACGTCGCTACCGCTGCGTCTGGCCGTCAGCCGACTTCTGCGTCAGCCGTGGTCAACGTTGAGTCAGCTTTCGGCGTTTTCGCTTTCGTTTATGCTGCTGGCGCTCTTGCTGGTGCTGCGCGGCGACCTCCTTGATCGCTGGCAACAGCAGCTCCCGCCGGAAAGCCCGAACTATTTCCTTATCAATATTGCTTCAGAGCAGGTCGCGCCGCTGAAAGCCTTTTTGGCGGAACATCAGGTGATTCCGCAGACGTTTTATCCGATTGTGCGGGCGCGGTTAACCAGGATAAATGGTAATCCGACGGAAGGTCAGCAGGATGAGTCGCTCAACCGTGAACTGAATTTGACCTGGCAGGATACGCGCCCGGCGCATAATCCGCTGGTCGCCGGTCACTGGCCGCCAAAACCGGGCGAAGTCTCTATGGAAGAGGGGCTGGCGAAGCGGTTGAACGTCAAACTCGGCGATAGCGTAACCTTTATGGGCGATACCCAGGCATTTAGCGCTAAAGTCACCAGCCTGCGTCAAGTGGACTGGGAAAGCCTGCGTCCCAACTTTTTCTTCATTTTTCCTTCCGGGGCGCTGGACGGGCAACCACAAAGCTGGTTGACCAGTTTTCGCTGGGAGAATGGCAACGGCATGTTAACGCAGCTTAACCGCGAGTTTCCTACCGTCAGCCTGTTAGATATCGGGGCGATCCTGAAACAGGTGGGACAGGTGCTGGAGCAGGTCAGCCGGGCGCTGGAGGTGATGGTTGTGCTAGTCACCCTCTGCGGCATGTTGCTATTACTGGCTCAGGTGCAGGTCGGGATGCGTCAGCGTCATCAGGAGCTGGTGGTGTGGCGCACGTTAGGAGCCGGAAAGAAACTGTTGCGTACCACACTCTGGTGCGAATTCGCCATGCTGGGATTAGTTGCCGGGCTGGTCGCCGCGATTGGCGCGGAAACGGCGCTGGCGATCTTACAAATCAACGTTTTTGATTTCCCCTGGGAGCCGGACTGGCGTTTATGGGGCGCACTGCCGTTTTGCGGCGCGCTGCTGCTTTCCGTATGCGGCGGCTGGCTTGGCGTTCGTTTGCTGAAAGGCAAAGCGCTATTCCGCCAGTTTAGCGGATGATTCATGATGTGAATAATTTCGCGCCGGTTTTTAAAACGGCGCGTACTTTTTTAGTCGCACAAATTGATAACTCCTTGATTTTTAGTAGCACAAATCATTAAAAAATACACAACACGTAAGGTTTTATAACAGTTATTATTTGCCTGCTAAATGATTTGGATTGGCTATCTATCAAGGAAAATATAATGACAATTAAAATAACAGCGTTGGCGGCATCGATCGGCGCGGCAGTGGCTTTCATGCCTTTCGCTACTCAGGCGGAAATCACCGTTTTAAAACAAGATCCCCAGGCGGGTAATCCACTCAGCCGACTCAATTTCACCGTCGGCGGGAGTATTCGTCCGCAGTTCCAGAATATGACCGGCAATGACGGCGCGAACGGTTATAAACGTAATGGTTTTGATGGCGGGACGCGTTTCCGCTTCGCCGCGGATTACTATCTGTTTGATGATATCAGTTGGATTAGCTATTACGAGCTGGGCGTCAATATCCCTGCGGTATTTGACTGGGATAACCATTATGCGAAGGGCGCGACTGATACCACTCGCCGTATGCTGTATACCGGCTTCAAGAGCGCGACGTGGGGAACGCTGACCTTCGGTCAACAGAACAGCATTTATTACGATGTGGTGGGCGCAAAAACCGATATCTGGGATTACGACATGATAGGTCAGGCGCCGGGCAACGGGATTAACGGCGACTACGATGGTTCTTATCGCACGCGTAAATCATTGAAGTATAAGAAAAGCATTGGTAATGTCGATCTCTACGCGTCTTATCTGTTCAGCGACGATTATAATGCCAATAACGGTCTGAATTACAAACGTAAAGGCGGCGGTTCTTTAGGCGCGGATTACCATCTCACCGACGATCTGACCTGGGGGACGGCATGGAACTATACCCGTGCGGAGATGCGCGGCAACGGCAATAAAACTTACGATCAAAATATTGTCGGTACCGCGTTAAGCTGGACGCCGGAAAACTGGACTATCGCCGCAGGCGGCGGTTGGTATCAGAACTTTATGACGACCAAAAAAGTGTCTGTGAATGATTACTTTGCCGGCGATGCGTGGGGTCTGGAATATTTTGTCGGTTACGCTTTCCCGATTGGTCAGTATGCCGTGAAAGCTATTCAACCGTACTTTATGGGCGACCGCATTGAATATGTGAATGGCCGCGACTATCTGCGCACCGATAACGGCGTGGGGATCACCTTCCAACTGGATTATGGTTTCCGCGTTGATTATGAACATGTTTTCACCTCCAGCACTGACAATCTGGGCGATATGAACCTGGTGCGTCTGCGTTACGATTTCTAAAGCGTTTTCCTCTGCCGGATGTTGGCGTTAAGACCTCTTATCCGGCATTTCCCTTTACGCCATTCCCGCCTGACACACGCCTGAGCGCCTGCCTCGTACATTTAACGACACACCAGGAAACATCATGAAATAATTTCAAGGACAGCAGGCTGTGATCTGTGTCATGTTAAGAAATAGCCTTTCGTTTGGGCCAAAACAGACGATGCCGCATGAACGGCATCCGGCACAGCATCACACTATTTAAAATGGAGAAATTATGGGATTGCGTCAGAGTTTACGCATTGCGGCCAGCACGCTATTACTGGCCTGCGGATTACAGTTTGCCCATGCCGATGGTTCCCCGCAAACGATCGTATTTGGCGTCGCGCCAGGGCCGTATGGCGATATGGTGAAGCAGGCGATTGCGCCGACATTAAAAGAAAAAGGGTATAAGGTCGTGGTGCGCGAGTTTAGCGACTATGTCCAGCCCAATATGGCGTTAGCTAATGGCAGCATCGACGCCAACCTCTTTCAACATACCCTCTATTTTGACAAATTCACCACTGACAAAGGGCTGAAGCTCAGCAAACTTATTGTGGTACCGACCGCCGGGATGGGCTTCTATTCACGTAAAATCAACAGTCTGGATGCGCTTAAAAAAGGGGACATTATTACCCTCTCCAACGATCCGACCAACCTGGCGCGCGGCCTTCGCTTCCTGCAATCGTTGGGGCTGATCACGATTAAGGACAATATCGATCCGACCAAAGCCTCTGAACGAGATATCGCCAGCAATCCAAAAGGACTGGTTTTCAAACCGCTGGAAGCCGCACAGCTACCGCGCACGCTGGATGGCGTGACCGGCGCGCTGGTTAACGGGAACTTTGCGGTGGCGGCAGGACTGGATCTCTCCAGCGCGATTAAGCAGGAACACCTGGATGAGAATCTGAAAAATATCATTGCGGTACGCAGTGAAGATGCCGATAAGCCGTTTGCCAAAGATATTGTCGAGGCGGTGAAATCGCCGGCTTATCGCGCGGTCATCGACGATCCAAAGAATATTTATAGCGCCTTCCAGAAACCGGAATGGATGACCGCGACACCCTGATCGCAGCGGTGGCCATCCCCAATTTCTGAGGTGAATATGATTGAAATAGAAAAAGTCTGCGTCGATTTTACCGCCGGTCGCGGTACCCCCACGCGCGCGGTGGATGATGTGAGCCTGCATATCGCCGCGGGCGAGATTTTTGGCATTGTTGGTACCAGCGGCGCAGGAAAAAGCACTCTGCTGCGTACCCTGAATGCCTTAACGCGTCCCAGCCAGGGGCGCGTCAACGTCAACGGCGTGGAAATTTCGGCGCTGGACGGAAAAGCGTTACGCCAGGCGCGGCAACGTATTGGTATGATTTTCCAGCATTTTAACTTAATGCATACCCGGACAGTGGCGCAAAACGTTGCGTTTAGCCTGAAAGCGGCTGGCTGGGAACGCAGCAAAATCGCGCCGCGGGTGGCGGAAATTTTAACGCTGGTGGGCCTTGCCGATAAAGCGAACCGTTTTCCGGTACAGCTCAGCGGCGGGCAAAAACAGCGGGTGGGGATAGCCCGCGCCATCGCTAACCATCCGGATGTGTTGCTATGTGACGAACCGACTTCCGCTCTGGATCTGGAAACTTCCGCCACGATTCTGGCCCTGCTCAGACAGATCAACGCACAGCTCGGGATTACTATTGTGCTGATCACCCATGAAATGAACGTGATCAAATCTATTTGCGATCGCGTGGCGGTGATGTCGGGCGGTAAGGTTGTAGAGTCGGGCGAGGTGTTTGATGTGTTTGCCCACCCGCAACACGCTTTCACACAGCAACTGGTGTCTCATACCCTTAATTTGACCCTGCCGGAACGTTTACGGGAACACCTGCCCGGGCAGTTGCTGAAAATTTTGTTTATCGGCGATTCGGCGGAGCAGCCGGTACTGTCGGAGGTGGCGATCAAGTTTGGCGTCGCGGTCAATATCCTGCATGGCAAGATTGAATATATCGGCGAACGCGCGTTGGGCATTCTGGTAGTGCAATTAACCGCGCCGCATAATCCAACGGCGGTGGCCGCCGCCGTGGAGCATATCCGTCAACGTACCGCACAGGTGGAGGTGATCCGTGGATGATTTATTGCCGGATTTAACGCTGGCGTTCAATGAAACTTTCCAGATGTTGAGTATTTCAACGGTGCTGGCGATTCTTGGCGGTCTACCGCTCGGTTTTCTGATTTTTGTCACCGATCGTCATCTGTTCTGGCAGAACCGTTTTATTTATCTCGTCGCCTCGGTTCTGGTGAATATTATCCGCTCGGTGCCATTTGTTATTTTACTGGTGCTGTTACTGCCGCTAACGCAGCTTTTGCTGGGTAATACGATTGGCCCGATTGCAGCCTCCGTCCCGCTGTCGGTGGCCGCAATCGCGTTTTATGCACGCCTGGTAGATAGCGCGCTCCGTGAAGTCGATAAAGGGATTATTGAGGCGGCGCTGGCATTCGGCGCTAGTCCGATGCGTATTATCTGTACCGTACTGTTGCCGGAAGCCAGCGCAGGGCTGCTGCGCGGCCTGACGATTACGCTGGTAAGCTTAATCGGCTACTCGGCGATGGCCGGGATTGTCGGCGGCGGCGGGGTAGGCGACCTGGCGATTCGCTATGGCTACTACCGTTACGAAACCGAAGTGATGGTTGTTACCGTAGTGGCGCTGATTGTGCTGGTTCAGGTCGTTCAGATGCTGGGCGACTGGCTGGCAAAACGTGCCGACAAGCGCGACAGACACTAAGCCGGCTCAATGTAGCGTCAGCCGGCAATAAAAATAAACTATTGCGCTTTTAGCCAGTTGGCAACGTCTTGCCATGTGCCGCGAAAAACGATATTCGCGGCTTTTTTCTCCAGTTGATAGCGATACATTGGGTCGTAATATTCGTTAAGTAGCGGAACCAGCCATGACATATGGCCGTCGGTGCTGCCGCTGGATAATTGTTCCGCCAGCGCCCTATCCAGCGTGTCCGTCAGTTCGGCAAAGCGTTGCAACCCCAGACGGCGGCGAATAGCGAACAGTCCATGATGAAGATATTCACTATACGCCTGCCAACCGGCTTCATCGCCGTAGGCGTGGGTGAAGTCGTGATGCATACGGATGAAATACTCTTCACGCAGTCGTTCCAGACGAAGCGCAAACGGATCTTCCACTACCGCAATGGGGGCCTGCGCCATTCTTTCGCGTAAACACTCAGGCAGATGGTTGGCGCCGATCGTTCGCCCTTCATCTTCCAGTACCCACCTTTTTAACGTCTGACG
Source organism: Salmonella sp. SAL04196 (assembly GCF_046550835.1). Lineage (NCBI taxonomy): Bacteria > Pseudomonadati > Pseudomonadota > Gammaproteobacteria > Enterobacterales > Enterobacteriaceae > Salmonella > Salmonella sp. SAL04196. The sequence continues at coordinate 1,676,347 of NZ_JBGDXE010000001.1, read as the reverse complement.
CGCGTTAATTTTCAGCAATTCAACGGCAAGTTTGTTTTCAAAACTGGCCTGGCTGAGTTGGGGTTTCAGCGTGCGGCCAAAAGAGGAGCCGCGATGACGCGCGAGACCTTCCAGATCCACGCCGTTGGGCTGTTGTCGCACCAGTTGCGTTTTGCCGCTGCCCGTACAGCCGCCAATTAAAAGTATCGGTTTTTGCGCCAGTTGCCAGGTCGCCTGAATTGCTGTCTGACGCAGCGCTTTATAGCCGCCTTCAATAAGCGGGCAGTCAATCCCTGTTTCTTGCAGCCAACGTTGTACGATATGTGACCGCTGACCGCCGCGCGCGCAGCACAGATACCCATTGGGGAAACGTTGATACGCGGCTTTCCAGGCCTCAAGCCGCTGCTGGCGAATGTCGCCGCAAACCAGCCGATGCCCCAACGCTAACGCCGCATCCGCGCCCTGACGTTTGTAGCAGGTGCCGACGGCGGCCCGCTCGTCATCCATCATCAATGGCAGGTTGATAGCGCCCGGCATGGCGCCCTGTTCAAACTCAATCGGCGCGCGTACATCAATTAAAGGCGTATCGGCAAGGAGGAGCGCGCGATAGTCCGTTCCATCGTTCATGTGTAATCCCGAAAAACAAAACAGCAATAGCGAGATTTTACGCGCTGAGGGAGGAGCCGGGAAAGGGGAAGATCATTCTCCCGGCATTTTATGTGTTATTTAAGCTTACTTTGCGCCCAGATAATGCCGCTGGCGTATTCGCCCGGCAGGAGCGGAGAGAGCGCTTCCAGGGTGGCGCTAAGACGTGACGTATCGCTGTCGGTCAGATTCAGATGGCCGACTTTTCGCCCTGGACGTACCGCTTTATCATACCAGTGCAGATGTACCAGCGGCAGCTTCAGCCAGTCGTAATTCAGCTCGCTGCCGATCAGGTTGATCATCACCGACGGGGCGTTAATCACCGGCGCGGGCAACGGCAGGCCGGTAATCGCGCGCAAATGCAATTCAAACTGACTGATGCTGGCGCCATTTTGCGTCCAGTGTCCGCTGTTATGCACGCGCGGCGCCAGTTCATTGATTAGCAGGCCTTCCGGCGTGATAAAACATTCCATCGCCATTACGCCGACGTAGTTCAACGCCTGCATAATTGCTGACAGCATCGATTCCGCCTGCTCCTGCTGTTCGGCGTTCGCCTGTGGGAACGCGACGCTGGTCCGCAAGATGCCGTCCTGATGCAAATTGTGCGTCAGCGGGTAAAACACGGTACTGCCGTCATGAGCGCGCGCGCCGACTAACGACACTTCGCCGGAAAAATGGATGCCGCGCTCAACAATACATTCGCCATAGCAGTCATCCGGCAGTTGCCCGGTTTCGTCCGCGCGTAGACGCCACTGCCCGCGACCGTCGTAGCCGCCAACGCGACGCTTAATAATCGCCAGTTCGCCCAGGCGGTCAAAGATGCCGGACCACTCGTCGGCGCTTGTCAGCAGCTGCCACGGCGCGGTCGCGAGTCCCAGTTTATCGAAAAGCTGTTTTTGTGTCAGACGGTCGGCGATGATCGGAAATACATCGCGATTGACGAATGCCGGGTGGCGCGCCAGCTCGCGGGTAAGCGCGGTTTCCGGCCAGCGCTCAATCTCTGCGGTAATGACGCTCTGCTGTACCGGCACGGCGGTAGGCTCTGCATCCAGGCCAACCGGCCAGACGGCGATACCCAGCGGTTCGCCCGCCTGGCGCAGCATTCGGCCCAGTTGCCCGTTGCCGAGAACGCAAACTTGCTTCATAGCGTCCCCCGCGGATCGGGATTTTCCAGAACTTCATCGGTTTGCGCTTTGCGCCAGTCGGCAATGCGCTGATGCAGTTCCGCGTCGTGTTGCGCCAGAATCTGCGCTGCCAGCAGTGCGGCGTTAGCGGCACCGGCTTTACCGATCGCCAGCGTACCCACCGGAATGCCGCGCGGCATCTGCACGATGGAGTAGAGGCTATCCACACCGCTTAGCGCAGCGCTTTGTACCGGTACGCCGAGTACCGGGACCAGCGTTTTTGCCGCAATCATTCCCGGCAGATGTGCCGCGCCGCCCGCGCCGGCAATAATCACTTGATATCCGTTCTCTTCCGCCGTTTCGGCGAAGCTGAACAGCTTATCGGGGGTGCGATGGGCGGAAACCACTTCTACATGGTGCGGGACATCCAGAATTTCAAAAATTTCGGCGGCGAATTGCATGGTAGCCCAGTCGCTTTTGGACCCCATCACGATGGCGACACGCGCCGGATTATTGCGGGAAGACATGCGTCTTAAAACTCCTGTGGTGCGGGACACGCTGCTTTTGAGGTGTCAGAGAATAGCATGATAATCAGGCAAGGAAAACGGTTGCGTGTACGCCGTAACGGACGATTCGACGAACATTTACAGGGGGAAGGCGATTAACTCAACGTTGTCCGGCGTGACTTTTACCATTGAACCTTCATGATGCCATGCGCCTAACACCACGCGGAATGCGGGCTGGTCGTTGGCGGAAAGTTCATGCACCGCCGGGCGATGGGTGTGACCGTGAATCAGCCACTGTACGCGGTGTTTTTCCATTTCGGCGACGACGGTCTGCGCATTGACGTCCATAATATCCAGCGATTTGCTGCTGTTGGCGGCTTTACTGCCGGCGCGCATTCTGGCGGCGATACGGCGGCGGATAAACAGCGGCAGGGTAAGGAACAGTCGTTGAATCCACGGATTATGGACTTTGGCGCGAAACGCCTGATAACCGGCATCATCGGTACAGAGCGTATCGCCGTGCATAATCAATACATTGCGGCCATACAGGTCGAGCACCTTTTCCTGCGGCAGTAGAATCATGCCGCTTTCGCGGGCAAAGCGTTTGCCAATCAGGAAATCACGGTTACCGTGAATAAAGAAGCAGGGGACGCCGGAATCAACCAGCGATTTAATGGCAACGGCCATTTCACGATGTAGCGGGTTGGGGTCGTCGTCGCCAATCCAGGCTTCGAAGAGATCGCCAAGAATATACAGCGCGTCGGCCTGACGGGCTTCTACGGCTAAAAAACGCAGAAAACCGGCGACGATCGCCGGTTCTTCCGTTTGCAGATGCAAGTCTGCAATAAACAGTGTCGCCACGATTACTCGCTGACGGTCACGTTTTCAATGATGACGTCTTCTTTTGGTACGTCCTGATGCATACCGCTACGGCCAGTGGCGACGCCTTTGATTTTATCTACCACGTCCATACCTTCTACGACTTCCGCAAAGACGCAGTAGCCCCAGCCTTGCAGACTTTCGCCGGAGAAGTTCAGGAAGTCGTTGTCTGCCACGTTGATGAAGAATTGCGCGGTAGCCGAGTGTGGTGCCTGAGTACGCGCCATTGCCAGCGTACCACGGGTATTTTTCAGACCATTGTTGGCTTCGTTTTTGATCGCCTCTTTGGTGGCTTTCTGTTTCATGCCCGGCTCAAAGCCGCCGCCCTGAATCATAAAACCGTTAATCACACGGTGGAAAATGGTGTTGTTGTAAAAACCTTCGCGGCAGTAGTCCAGGAAGTTTTTAACTGTTTCAGGCGCTTTATCATCAAAGGTTTTTATTACGATATCGCCGTGATTAGTGTGGAAAGTAACCATTTTTGCATCCTGTTCCAAGAGAGTGGTGCTTTAGCCCGCAATGGGGCACATATAGGGGCTTGTTATAGCATAACCGTAAGCTGCGATCACCTTGCAAAGTGTGCTGCTTCGATTACGAATAATATGTATCATACGGAGATTATTACCCACACACGTCTATACGGAATCTTCGATGTTAAAAATTTTTAATACACTGACGCGCCAAAAAGAGGAATTCAAACCCATTCATGCCGGGGAAGTCGGCATGTACGTGTGTGGTATCACCGTTTACGATCTCTGCCACATTGGCCACGGACGCACGTTTGTCGCTTTTGACGTTGTCGCACGCTATTTGCGTTTTCTCGGTTATAAGCTGAAGTATGTGCGTAACATTACCGATATCGACGATAAAATTATTAAACGCGCCAATGAAAACGGCGAAAGTTTTGTCGCGCTGGTCGACAGAATGATTGCGGAAATGCATCAGGACTTTGACGCGCTGAATATTCTGCGTCCGGACAGCGAGCCGCGTGCGACGCACCATATTCAGGAAATTATCGAGCTCACCCGCACCTTAATCGAGAAAGGGCACGCCTATGTGGCGGATAACGGCGATGTGATGTTCGATGTACCGACCGATCCGACTTATGGGCAGCTTTCCCGTCAGGATCTTGAGCAGCTTCAGGCGGGCGCGCGCGTGGATGTCGTTGACGTGAAGCGTAACCCGATGGACTTCGTGCTGTGGAAAATGTCGAAAGAGGGCGAGCCGAGCTGGCCGTCGCCGTGGGGCGAAGGGCGTCCGGGCTGGCACATTGAATGTTCGGCGATGAACTGCAAGCAGTTGGGCAACCATTTTGATATTCACGGCGGCGGTTCTGATCTGATGTTCCCGCACCATGAAAACGAGATTGCCCAGTCTACCTGCGCGCATGACGGCGAATACGTCAACTACTGGATGCACTCCGGTATGGTGATGGTGGATCGCGAGAAGATGTCCAAATCGCTGGGCAACTTCTTTACCGTGCGCGACGTGCTGAAATACTACGATGCGGAAACCGTGCGCTACTTCCTGATGTCCGGGCATTACCGTAGCCAACTGAACTACAGCGAAGAGAACCTCAAGCAGGCGCGCGCCTCGCTGGAGCGGCTATACACTGCATTGCGTGGAACGGATAAATCAGCGGCCCCGGCGGGCGGCGAGGCGTTTGAAGCGCGTTTCGTGGAGGCGATGAATGACGATTTCAATACGCCGGAAGCCTACTCCGTCCTGTTTGATATGGCGCGTGAAGTCAACCGTCTGAAGGGCGAAGATATGGCCGCCGCGAATGCGATGGCGTCTCATCTGCGGAAGATTTCCGGCGTGCTGGGACTGCTGGAGCAGGAGCCGGATGTTTTCCTGCAAAGCGGCGCGCAGGCGGATGACGGTGAAGTTGCGGAAATTGAAGCCTTGATTCAACAGCGTCTGGATGCCCGTAAAGCGAAAGACTGGGCGGCGGCGGACGCGGCGCGCGATCGTCTCACTGAAATGGGTATTATTCTGGAAGATGGCCCGCAGGGCACCACCTGGCGGCGTAAGTAAGCGCTTTTACAGGCCGCTCTATTTGCATAGAACGGCCTGTTTTTTATTTTTTCGCACCGGGCGAAAGATAAACACACACCGACTCCCCCAGATTCTGATGTTCACACCCGGGCATTGCCCGGCTGTAATGGGCAATAAAGCGGATGACGCTGTCGCCGCTGTTTAGCCCCACATTTCCTTTTCGCAGCAATTCTGCTGGCTGATCGTCGGTGAAAACGTTAGGGGTGAACAGTTTTGCGCCTAATCGTTCAAAAGTGCCAGCACTAACGATAGAGGGTTGATAACCCTGAAGCTGCAACCAGCGGCGGGCATCATTACGTGACCAAACCTGCGCATCGTTTGCTCGCGCAAACACTTCGAGAAGCCAGCCATTCGAATTCTGATAAGGGCCGGAAAAAGGCCACGCAATTAGGTTATAGCGGGGACTGTGGAAGAGATTGAGTTTGATAGCGCTATGTAAGAGCGTTTGTAATGCCGTCGCGATATCTGAACGCGGGCGCAAAACGGCAATGCTCTGATTCACCAGGTCATCAGCCAGAAACTCATACAGACCTTGTATATAGAGCGCTGATTCAGCGGTTCCGCAAGTATTCAGATTATGGTAAACCCGCCAGTCTCCGTTTGGCTCGCGCATGGCATAGCCAGCATGTGACCAGGTTAAATGTCGGCTCGACATATCTTGCCCCTGGCGAACCAGAATGACGACCGGATCGGGTTGACTGTTAAGCTGCTGTTTGAGTTGTAACGCCTGATCCATTGTCGCTGCGATGCTCTCCGGCGTGTTTGCTTTTTGGTGACAGTTAGCACTGTCTGCATAAGCGTTGAGCGAGATTGCGCTGAGCCACAGGGCAAACGCGAATCGCTTCATTTGGCCGGTACCGTCTGGTTGCTGGAAAGTCCTGCGTCGTCCTGATTTACCATATGGGCAAGGACTTTGCCCTCTTTTTTCAAATAAGCGCCGGTGCCTTCCTGCGTTTTTTCCAGAGTGACTTTATCACCTGCTTTGAGGTTGCCTTCTTTGACGACATGTAGCGGAACTTGCATTTTAATGTCTTTGTTATCGGGAGACTTAGTGGTTATCAGCGCGGTTTTTTGCTTTTTATTTTCGACAACAGATCCAATGATCAGGTTGAGCGGCAGCAGTACGGGGGAGAGTATAATTCCGCTAACCAGTGCGGAACTGCCCACGCTGACAACCGCAGACGATGCCGCATACCAGCCAGTGGCAGACATTTCTTCGCTATAGCTGGCGTGGGAAAATGAGAAACAGACGACCGCGGCGGCGAATGTCATTTTATTCATATTGATTCCTTTTAATATGCGTTTTAAGTACCCATAGAAATAACACTAAAATACTTCCCGGCAACCACACCCACAGCAATTCTGAGAGAATGACCTGATGTCCATACGGCGTGATGTAGCTTGAAAGCGCGAACGGCGCGACTTTAATCACCTGCCAGGGCGCAAAAAAACGTTCATCTGACCACGGCCACAGCCAGCCGACGCCTTTACCACCCGTGGTTATCGAATCCAGCAGGCTGTGCGACAACAATGAAACGGTTAAAAACAGCCAGCAGCGCACCTGCCCAGCTCGAAACCATCGTCGTCCCGCGAGTACGCACAACAGGGGGAGGACGAATGCGAAAAGTAAAGAGTGGGTAAATCCGCGATGGCCGAAAACGTTGCCGTAGGCGATGCCAAATTTAAAGGCCAGCACGTCGGCATCGGGGAGCATCGCCAGCACAACACCGGCAAACAGCAGGCGAGGAGGGATAACTTTCAGGCCTAAGCCTGCGCCAAAACACAGGGGAACGGCGGCGTGGGTGATAACGGTAGGCATAGCGATGGTTCACAGGGAAATAGCCATGCTAGCAGTTGGAACGCAGAGGATTAAGTGGATGATTATCTGAAAAGACAGCGTAATCAGGCCGGATAAGACGCTTTGCGTCGCTATCCGGCACTCTGTATCAGGCCACGACGTTCACACTTTGGCCTTCAAAGCTAACGGTTTGCCCGGCGACAATTTTGCAGCGTTTACGCGTTTCAACCGCGCCATCAACCTTCACCAACCCGTCGGCAATGGCGATTTTCGCCTGTGCGCCGCTTTCGCTCCAGCCTTCCAGCTTGAGCAGATCGCACAGCTCGACGTGCGGGTGCTTGCCTAAAGAGAATGTCGCCATGTTATTTTCCTTGTGGATCGTGATATTCAATGCACGCCTGCAGCGTGTTTTCGATAAGCGTAGCGACCGTCATCGGGCCGACGCCGCCCGGAACTGGCGTGATGTATGACGCGCGCGCCGCGGCTTCGTCAAACACGACGTCGCCAACGACCTTGCCATTTTCCAGACGGTTAATACCGACATCAATCACAATTGCGCCTTCTTTAATCCATTCGCCGGGAATAAAGCCCGGTTTACCTACGGCGACAATGAGCAAATCAGCATGCTCGACATGGTGACGCAGATCTTTGGTAAAGCGGTGCGTAACGGTAGTCGTACAGCCAGCCAGCAGCAGCTCCATGCTCATTGGGCGTCCAACGATATTGGACGCGCCAATGACCACCGCATTCAGGCCGTAGGTATCAATGTTGTAACGCTCAAGCAGGGTCACAATACCGCGGGGCGTACAGGGACGCAGGCGCGGCGCACGCTGGCACAGACGACCGACATTATAAGGATGAAAACCGTCTACGTCTTTATCTGGCGCGATACGCTCCAGCACTTTAACGTTGTCGATGCCTGCCGGTAAAGGCAACTGCACCAGAATACCGTCGATCGTGTTATCTGCATTCAGAGTATCGATAAGCGCCAGCAGTTCGGCTTCGCTGGTGGTTTCTGGCAGGTCATAGGAGCGGGAGACGAATCCCACTTCGTCGCACGCTTTACGTTTGCTTGCGACATAAATCTGTGAGGCCGGATTGCTGCCGACCAGCACCACAGCCAGGCCGGGAGCGCGAAGACCTGCTGCGACGCGTGCCTGAACTTTTTGAGCAACCTCAGATCGCACCTGCTGCGCAATCGTTTTACCGTCAATAATCTTTGCTGCCATCAGAGAGAAGATTCCATCTGTTACTTCAAGTCAAAGGGGATGACGCTATTTTGTCAGAAGCGGGCCTCGCTGTCAGTTAACGTTTGTGTTTCCGATGCAAACGCGACGTCTCCCCCGTCTGTTGACGATACTGAGACGTGACCAGTAAGCGAGCCATGATTAACCAAAAAGAAACAATTCATCACCCTGGTTATGGTTACCGTAATCCCTCGCCGTTAATAGCATCGGGCGGCATAATGCGACATTTTATACAAAATAAGATTAGACCCTTCTTATATCCCAATAAGAATTAGCTTAGGTCATTAAAAGAGTTTGCGGCTATTTTTTATTTAGCGAAATGTTTAATTTATTACCGTGACGAAATGTCATATTCGCAAAGATTAATTACTGCGTCTGATACTCAGGGGAGAAACAGAAAACTAATTAATCCGCGATATCTATCTTTACAGGATGAAGAGATAACTTTTCTGACATGCTATGTCGATAATAATTCAAACGGAGCCGACAGGATGCCGAAACCGGGTGTGTGTAATTCAAGGGAAATCCATGAAACATAAATTAATGACCTCTACTATTGCGAGTCTGATGTTTGTCGCTGGCGCAGCGGTTGCGGCTGATCCTACTCCGGTGAGCGTGAGTGGCGGTACTATTCATTTCGAAGGTAAACTGGTTAATGCAGCCTGTGCCGTTAGCACTAAATCCGCCGATCAAACGGTGACGCTGGGTCAATACCGTACCGCCAGCTTTACGGCGATTGATGATACGACCGCGCAGGTGCCTTTCTCCATCGTCCTGAATGACTGCGATCCGAAAGTGGCGGCTACCGCTGCCGTGGCTTTCTCTGGTCAGGCAGATAACACCAACCCTAATTTGCTGGCTGTCTCCTCTGCGGACAATAGCACTACCGCAACCGGCGTCGGGATTGAGATTCTTGATAACACCTCCTCACCGTTGAAACCGGACGGCGCGACCTTCTCGGCGAAGCAGGCGCTGGTTGAAGGCACCAATACGCTGCGTTTTACCGCACGCTATAAGGCAACCGCCACCGCCACGACGCCAGGCCAGGCTAATGCCGACGCCACCTTTATCATGAAATACGAATAATCCCGTCTGGGAACGCCAGGGAAGGGAGGCGCCTCAACGGAAGAGGCTATCGGGGATAAAAGAGAACATAGCAGATGATAAGGAAAGGCGCGGCGCTAGTGGGGCTTATTTTGATGTCGCCCGTCATTGCGCAGCCGGTAATGGTAGAGAGTGGGCGTATTCACCTGCGCGGACAACTGGTCAATGGCGGCTGCGCTGTCGCCACTGAAAGCCAGGATTTGCGCGTACTGATGGGACAGTACCGCACGAATGCGTTTACCGGTCCTGGCAGCTTCGCTCCCGTCAGCGTTCCATTTTCGTTACGGTTAATCTCCTGTAGCGCGGAGGTCTGGCGTCATGTCGGCATTGCGTTTGCCGGCGTTACGCCTGCGGAAGATCCCCATGTTTTTCTGGCCAGCGGCGAGGGTATCGGTAATGCCGGAATCGGCCTGGCATTATTTGATGACCAGCAGCGGCAAATCATACCTAACACGTTACCGCTTCATTATACGCCCATTTTAACGTCAGAAATGACTTTGCATTTTACTGCCCGCTATCGGGCAATTTCAGAAAATATGACGCCGGGACGAATTCATTCAGAAGTGTGGTTTACGCTGGTTTACCCATGAATTTTCTTGCCGACGTGACTCAATGCAAAAGGTATTTTTTACCATGCTGAATAGTATAAAATTAGGCTTTATTGTTCTTCTCACGTTATTTACTTCGCTGAACGTACAGGCGGCGGGGGGGATTGCATTAGGCGCCACGCGCGTTATTTATCCCTCGGCGGCGAAACAGACTTCTCTGGCAATCAGTAATAGCGATACTCAAGAACGTTACCTCGTCAATTCATGGATCGAAAATAGCGCCGGGCAGAAAGAAAAAACGTTTATCGTTACGCCGCCTTTATTCGTCAGCGAACCCAAAAGCGAAAACACGCTGCGTATTATCTACGCCGGGCAACCGCTACCCGGGGATCGGGAGTCGTTGTTCTGGATGAACGTGAAAGCCATCCCGTCGGTCGATAAAAGTCATATTGAAGGAAAAAACGTTCTGCAACTGGCGATTCTGTCGCGCATCAAACTGTTCGTGCGTCCGGCGAATTTGCCGCAGACGCCGGAAGATGCGCCGACCTTGCTGAAATTTTCCCGTGTCGGCAACCATCTCAAGATAACCAACCCATCTGCTTATTACCTCACGCTGGTCAATATCAGCGTGGGCGCGAAAAAGATTGATAACGTGATGATCGCGCCAAAAAGCGACATGCAAATTCCCTTACCGACTGGCGCGCAGGGCAGCGTGACATTTCAGACCGTCAATGATTACGGCGCATTGACGTCGGCGACAACGGCCAGTCTCGGTTAAGCAGAGAGCGTGAAGCCACACGAGAACACGATGAAGAAGACAACCTGGTTTGCAGGGCGATTTCCCGGCTATGTATCACCGTTAAGCGGCGTGGCGCTGTCGGTGTTGGCGGCGCTGTGTCCGCTGACGAGCCGCGGCGAAAGTTATTTCAACCCTGCGTTTTTGTCGGCGGATACCGCGTCTGTGGCGGATTTATCTCGCTTTGAAAAAGGTAATCATCAGCCTCCCGGTATTTACCGGGTGGATATCTGGCGTAACGACGAATTCGTAGCGACGCAGGATATCCGTTTTGAGGCGGGCGCCGTGGGCGCCGGCGATAAATCCGGCGGCCTGATGCCTTGTTTTACACCGGAGTGGATTAAACGGCTGGGCGTGAATACCGCGGCGTTCCCTGTCTCAGATAAAGGCGTCGATACCACGTGTATTCACCTTCCTGAGAAAATCCCGGGCGCGGAGGTCGCGTTCGATTTCGCGTCGATGCGCTTAAATATTAGCTTGCCGCAGGCGTCATTGCTCAACAGCGCGCGTGGCTATATCCCGCCGGAGGAGTGGGATGAAGGGATACCCGCCGCACTCATTAATTACAGTTTTGCCGGTAGCCGCGGAACAGACAGCGATAGCTATTTTTTGAGTCTGTTGAGTGGTTTGAACTATGGCCCCTGGCGGCTGCGTAATAACGGAGCCTGGAACTATTCGAAGGGGGACGGCTATCATTCGCAACGCTGGAACAACATTGGCACCTGGGTACAGCGCGCCATCATTCCGCTAAAAAGCGAACTGGTCATGGGGGACAGCAATACCGGGAACGATGTTTTCGATAGCGTCGGCTTTCGCGGAGCGCGGCTGTACTCTTCTGACAATATGTATCCCGATAGCCTGCAAGGCTACGCCCCCACGGTCAGAGGGATCGCCCGGACGGCGGCAAAGCTGACGATACGACAGAACGGGTATGTTATCTACCAAAGCTATGTGTCGCCGGGCGCGTTTGCGATTACCGATCTTAATCCTACCTCTTCCAGCGGCGACCTTGAGGTGACGGTAGATGAAAAAGACGGTAGCCAACAACGTTACACGGTGCCTTACTCTACCGTTCCGCTATTGCAGCGTGAGGGCAGGGTGAAGTATGACCTGGTGGCCGGGGATTTTCGCAGCGGCAATAGTCAGCAGTCTTCGCCATTCTTTTTCCAGGGAACGGTGATTGCCGGCCTGCCTGCGGGGCTGACGGCTTACGGCGGTACGCAACTTGCCGATCGTTACCGTGCCGTGGTGGTCGGGGCGGGGCGAAATTTGGGCGACTGGGGAGCCGTGTCGGTCGATGTCACACATGCGCGTAGCCAACTGGCAGATGACAGCACCCATCAGGGGCAATCGTTGCGTTTTCTGTACGCCAAATCGCTGAATAATTACGGGACTAATTTTCAATTGCTGGGTTACCGCTATTCCACGCGCGGATTTTACACCCTGGATGATGTGGCATACCGCAGTATGGAAGGGTACGACTACGAATACGATAGCGACGGACGCCGCCATAAAGTGCCGATGGCGCAGAGCTACCACAATCTCCGCTACAGCAAAAAAGGCCGCTTTCAGGTCAATATTTCGCAAAACCTGGGGGATTACGGGTCACTGTATCTTTCCGGCAGTCAACAAAATTACTGGAATACGGCGGATACCAATACCTGGTATCAACTGGGATACGCCAGTGGATGGCAAGGCATAAGTTATTCGCTGTCATGGTCGTGGAGCGAGTCGGTGGGGATCTCAGGCACCGACCGCATTCTGGCATTCAATATGTCCGTTCCGTTTAGCGTTCTGACCGGACGGCGCTATGCGCGCGACACTCTTCTTGATCGTACTTATGCCACGTTTAACGCCAACCGCAACCGCGACGGCGACAATAGCTGGCAGACCGGCGTGGGCGGCACGCTTCTGGAAGGACGTAATCTGAGCTACAGCGTGACGCAAGGGCGTAGCAGTAGCAATGGTTATAGCGGCAGCGCCAGCGCTAGCTGGCAGGCGACGTATGGCACGCTGGGCGTGGGATATAACTACGATCGCGATCAGCATGACTATAACTGGCAACTTTCCGGCGGCGTGGTCGGTCATGCGGATGGTATTACGTTTAGCCAACCGTTGGGCGATACCAATGTCTTGATTAAAGCGCCGGGAGCGAAAGGCGTGCGCATCGAAAACCAGACCGGCGTGAAAACGGACTGGCGGGGCTATGCGGTAATGCCCTACGCCACGGTATATCGCTATAACCGCGTCGCGTTAGATACCAACACGATGGACAACCATACCGATGTCGAGAATAACGTCAGCAGCGTGGTGCCGACAGAGGGCGCGCTGGTGCGGGCCGCTTTTGATACGCGGATAGGCGTAAGGGCCATCATTACCGCGAGGCTTGGCGGACGTCCGTTACCGTTTGGCGCGATAGTACGAGAAACCGCCAGCGGCATTACCAGTATGGTCGGCGATGACGGGCAAATTTATCTGAGCGGCTTGCCGCTAAAAGGTGAACTGTTCATCCAGTGGGGAGAGGGGAAAAACGCGCGTTGTATCGCCCCTTACGCCCTGGCGGAGGATAGTCTGAAGCAGGCGATTACGATAGCCAGCGCGACCTGTATCCGTCCGGCGTCATAAAAGGAAAAATAGAGATGAAAATATACTCAGCGCTATTGCTGGCGGGGACCGCGCTCTTTTTCACCCATCCCGCGCTGGCGACGGTTTGCCGCAATTCAAACGGGACGGCGACCGATATCTTTTACGACCTGTCAGATGTTTTCACCAGCGGCAATAATCAGCCGGGACAGGTGGTTACGCTACCGGAAAAATCAGGTTGGGTCGGCGTAAACGCGACGTGCCCGGCGGGGACAACGGTAAATTATACCTACCGAAGCTATGTATCAGAATTACCGGTACGAAGCACCGAAGGAAATTTTAAATACCTCAAGTTGAATGACTACCTTCTGGGCGCGATGAGCATCACCGATAGTGTCGCTGGCGTATTTTATCCGCCCCGTAACTATATTCGCATGGGCGTCGACTCTAACGTGTCGCAGCAAATGCCGTTTGGCGTGCAGGACTCAAAGCTGGTTTTTAAATTAAAAGTGATACGGCCTTTTATTAATATGGTGACGATCCCTCGCCAGACAATGTTTACCGTCTATGTGACGACCTCTACCGGCGACGCGTTGAGCACGCCGGTATATACCATTAGCTACAGTGGCAAAGTAGAAGTGCCGCAAAACTGCGAAGTGAATGCCGGACAGGTCGTGGAGTTTGATTTCGGCGATATCGGCGCGTCGTTATTTAGTCAGGCGGGAGCGGGTAATCGTCCGCAAGGCGTCACGCCGCAAACGAAAACCATCGCTATCAAATGTACCAACGTCGCGGCGCAGGCCTATTTATCGATGCGGCTTGAAGCCGAAAAGGCCTCAGGGCAGGCGATGGTGTCCGATAATCCGGATTTAGGTTTTGTAGTTGCTAATAGCAACGGTACGCCGCTCACACCCAATAATTTGTCGAGTAAAATTCCGTTTCATCTTGATGATAACGCCGCCGCTCGCGTAGGTATTCGCGCCTGGCCGATCAGCGTGACGGGGAATAAACCGGCGGAAGGGCCGTTTACTGCGCGCGGCTATCTACGAGTCGATTATGATTAAGGAGGCATAATGATCCTTCGGCGCGTTTTCATCGCTATCGGTTGTGTTTTGTTAAGCCCGCTGAGTCAGGCCACCTCATCTCTGGGCGAAGTGAATATTGAACTGCGCGGTAACGTGGTGGATTTTACCTGCGCCGTGGTGGCGGGCGACAGTAACAAGTCGGTTAATCTCGGCACCTGGCCGACAAAACAGCTTCACGCCGTCGGTGACGCCACGCAACCAGTAGCCTTTAGCCTAAAACTTGAAGGCTGCCCGCCGGGGTCGGCGTCTATAACGTTTTCCGGGACGCCAGCGCCCGGCACGGCATTACTGGCGCTTGCTGATACGGAAATGGCGCAAAAACTGGCGATTGAAATTCGCGATGGCGATCAACGTCGATTGCCGCTTGAACAGGCCAGCAAGGCCGTCGATATTGACAACAACGGCAATGCTACCCTGAAATTCTATGCGAACTATATCGCCTTAGCCGATGGCGTGCAGCCCGGACTTGCTAACGCGGATGCGACCTTCCTGATCAATTACAATTAGTGTCCGTTATTGTGGCTCCCGAACGATAATTCGCCGGGAGTACATTTACAATAATTCGTGTGATTTGGCGTAATCGATAAGCTCAACGATAGAGTGAAGGCCAAGTTTAGAAAATATATTGGCCTTATGCGCGCTGATAGTCTTGTTACTCAATAAAAGTTGCTCGGCAATTTCTTTGTTAGACATTCCATTGGCCAGATAGCGCAGCACGGTGACTTCGCGGTTAGAAAGTGGCATATCATGGTGCCCGCCTTTGGGGGGACGGGTATTACTGATAAAGTTAAGCGTCTCAGATGGAAAAAAAGAATAGCCGGATAAAATCATTTTTACCGCATTATAAATATCATTGAGGTCTTTGCGTTTACTTACAAATCCGTTTGCGCCCGCTCTTATTGCTCTTCCGGCATAAAAAGCCTCTGATTTCGACGATAAAAAAAGTATCCGGGTATGTTCCTGGATAGATTTGATTCGTTTAAGTAAGGTAAAGCCGTCGGTGCCCGGTAATTCAATATCCAGAATGACAAGGTCAACAGGATAAGTGCGCAGATACTCTATCGCTGTTCGGCTATCATCCGTTTTCAGGACAACCTGAATATTGCTATTTTTACCGAGTAAAACTTCGATCGACATTCTTACAATAGGGTGTTCGTCCATAATGATAACAGATGCAGGTTTCATTGTTGTATGCCTCAGACTGTTATGCGTCCTTCGTTTTAGAATAAGCGTCAGACACCTTAAAGATTGTGAAATAGCCAGATCTACACACCACACAGTGGAGCAATAATAAAGAATGAGACTTCCCTGTTGACTGGCTATTTTGCGTAAGAGTAATAAATATGTGGAATGTCCATTTCGCACCAACAAAAAAGAAATTTCTGATTAAGTAAAAACAATATGGATTATACCTGGTCTGATTTCTCGGAAAAGTCTTGCGAAATGCGAATTATGGATAGCGGGTAGGATGTTCTGTGGCGTTATAGAAAATTTGTTCGTGGTGGAGCTATTTTCTTTGGAGTTGACATTGAGTAGTTTAAACTGTTGTTTTTAAGTATAAAAATAATATGAAAGACTAATTGTTTAGTATTTGTTATGTAATAACAGAAAGATGTTGACGCTGGAGACCTCAAAAAACGAGGAGGGACAGGGGACGATGTAAGAAAAAAATTTTTATCGCTTACCAGGACGAGTTGTAAATATTAATTTTATGTGAAATATTTACATTTAATGGAAGTGAAAATAAGTAATTTCTTAAAAAATCTTATTCGCCAAAACGTTACTCCGTTAAAAAATATCGTGGAAAGTAACGTTTAGCTGCTGGATCAGCCGAAGAAAGCTTTGCCTGTGGGGAAGGTTAAGGAGGGTGATAAGTTGTTTAAGCCGGTAAACTACACGATGATAAGATACGCTTTGCTGACGTGCTATTTCTTTTAAAGAGGCACCTTGCGCTAAAGTTTCAATCATCAACCAGTCAGTACGGCTAAAGCTTTCCGATAAGCGAGGTTCGGCGGCTGATAACAAGGCTTCGCGTACTGAAGCCAGATTTTGTCGTCGTGACAGAACAAAAAAACGCCCAGCCATACGGATAAACTGTGTTATAGCGGCGGTTTTATCTGATACCAGCAGGTAAATCTGGATATCGCTTTGTTGCCAACTGAGCGCGCGTAGCTGGTTAAGCGCCTCAATACAGGAGACAGGTAGCGTCTCCATATCTACAATCAGTTGTCTGAGCGACCCCTTTTCAATCCACAAAGAAATGTCATCTAATGAGCGGAATGCTGCGGTACGTTTTCCGGAAAATAAGTAGTGACTCAATGAATAGCCGAGGTAGTTATCAGTTGTAATTATTGCCTGGGAAATGATACCAACCGGCAAGGCATAATTAAGCTGTTGGTCCAGTAACTCAAGGCGATCAAATATCTGCGGCGTTGGAGAGTGATAACGGCAGGCGCAGTCTTTGGCATTTCTTAAACGGCGGTGTCTTTCCCTGCGTGGTACGCTGCGCATCCTGCTTTTTCCATTGCTCTAATATATATCTGGTAATATGGCTGGCCATAAATAACCTTGTCCCATCGTTGCACCAGCGTAAAAAGCAATGCTTCGTTGCTCTGATGTTTCAATGCCTTCCATCAGCATTAACTGCTGAAAAAAAACTTCGCTATCATGTTCTGACGGAAATTGCGTCAGGTCCTCATAGCCGATTAATTGCGCAGTTGAGAGATGAACGATTGGCTCAGATTTTAACAATCCGCTGTTGAGATATGAATGGCGTGTTGGCGAAGATGCCAGGTGTGGGGGATTTATCCTTTCCTTTAATAAAGTACCCTGTGCCACCAAACACTCCTCCAGGCATTTATGATACAGTCATATATTTTCGACCCCTGAATCTATCAGGATATTATGAGCATCATTGTGGCAGCGTTAAAAAAATGCCTGTAGGTATCGTTACTTAATTATTGGTGAGATATTTCGTAAGCCTTGTAAAAAGTTAAGTGAGTTTACTTACTGAGTAAGAAATGAAGGTTAACTCTAATATACTTTAAAAACTGCTGCTCCGTTCTAACATGTAATTTGCGCATAATGCTCCGGCGGAGTGACTTTGTCTGCTCTTCAGAAAGTGAAAGTAAAGCAGCCGTTTCGCTTAAATGATAACCGCTGGCGATCAGTTTTAACAGGTGACGTTCTGTTACTGAAAAATGACGAGTCGTGCAGTAGTGGCAAATGCCAGAAGGGACGCTATGTCGAAGCGCTCGCTTATGTAAGATCAATATCATTTTCCGGGTAATTTCTTCAACATCATCTTCCCGATAAATATGCGGCAGCATATACAGACATGGTCTGAACATGAGCTTTTCTTTATCGCATTTATTACAAATAATTACCCGTAGCTGATGTTGGGTATGCATAGGTATCTGGTAACAGCCTGCGCTGAACCAATCATCATCCAGGGCCAGGAAAGCGATATCGGCATTATCTATCTCTTCTGGCGGCAGAAAGTCAATTTTCTGCTGCCATTGATTCGCCAGACGCGTCATGATGATTTTCAACCCATGCTCAAAGTGACTGTTTTGTTCCTTAATAGCGATACTCAGCATAAAAAATATCCTACACGGCAGGTGAATCATGGTGAAATATTAAAGAAACTGATTGATTATCTAAATACTGGCGGCCTTAATTCCCACTTTATGCGTGCTGAGATGTGTCCAGGCGATTTCCTGGAACCTGGCATTGCGCCAGAAAAGACGATATTCGTACACTTAGTCAGCAACCAGAACAAAAGCCATTGACTCAGGAGTACCTGACCGTATAATTCTCGCGTTTCGTCTACACGAAGTCTTCACTTCACAAGGCGCCCTTAGCTCAGTTGGATAGAGCAACGGCCTTCTAAGCCGTGGGTCGCAGGTTCGAATCCTGCAGGGCGCGCCACTTATATATCAACTGGTTACGCCTCTTTAATTCTCATATGGGACATCATCACCAAAAATGTCGTCTATTTTCCTCGCGTGTTCCGTTAAATGATTAGGCGCAAGGTGAGCATATCTGTGAATCACCACGGATAACCTGGACACTTCTGAGTCGTTGATGATATAGGTTTTCATATTCAGCCGGTGGCATCTGTTCGCTCGAACCATGCCGGCGTCTACTGTTATAAAACATTTCTATGTAATCAAAAATATCGCTTCTGGCTTCGTCTCTCGTTCCGTAGATCTTTTCCTTTATCCGTTCACGCTTCAGTAGCTGGAAAAAGCTTTCTGCAACCGCATTGTCATGACAGTTGCCACGACGGCTCATTCTGCTCTCCAGTCCGTGCGATTTCAGGATCGACTGCCATTCATAGCGGGTGATTACGTCGCCACACGGCCATCAGAAGCGCATTCAGGACTCTATCTTTTGTCATTCATGGTTGCAGTGACCAATTGAATCTATTGCGGCTTTTTTTAATATGTCCCGTTCGTCAGTAACCCGCTTCAACTCTTTCGGGAGTCGGCGGATTTCGGTCTGATCATCTGACTGCTCTTTATTTCTTTATTGGTGGAGGAGTTCGACCCGTACTTCTTTATCCTGGCGTAAAGACTGTGGGTAGTAATATCGAGATGTGTTGCGACGCTGGAAACAGAATGGCCACGCTCAACAACCTGTCTTACCGCTTCAATTTTAAACTCTTCGGGATAACGTTTACCGCTCATGGGCACCTCTCTTTAAGTCATCTTAAATGGCTCTGAGGTGTCTGTTAAACCTGTGGCGATTCACATTGACCGCAGATTGTCAGGTTCCTTTACCCGGTAGTGAAACCAGTAGGGGGCAGTTTATCCGCACTAAAAGACGGTGTTCCTGCATCTGTGGTGGAGTTGAACCGGATGGGCTTTGGGCACATGCGTATCCTTGCGTGTATTGGTCAGTTGCCGGAGTCTGGATTAATGCACTATGGCTCCGTTGGGTTCTTTTTTGGGACTGATGGTGCATTGCGACTTCTTGCTAAGAAACCTGATGGGGCATTTGTGACATACGATATGTAGGAATCCCCGCCGCCCGTTACCCATTGGTGGCGGGGAACATTAATTATACATGAATGTTATTTAATTATTTCCGTAATATTCTCATTTGTCCTCGCCCCTGTTCTAACGTCCCATGTCCCAGATGTAATTGATTCTAATTCATTTGAATCTATGCCGTTAATCGCCCGCCCGGAAAGCCATCTTCCGTCTATTTGGAATGTCTTCTTGTCGACATCTGCATTTATAATTTTTCCATCCTTTGTTTTAAAGCTAATGAACATCGCTGTATTCTCATCAAGAGAATCAGCAGGATTCTTATTAAACTCAAATATTACAAATGTTTTAATGCCCATTTGCTGTTTATATATCCATAATGATTTTATATAAACGTTGTTACATATTTTTGCGTTAATATTAAGAGGCTTGAAATTAAAGGCTCGTGAATAGTCGAAAAATCCTGGAGCAGTTATTTTCAAATCAATCCCGTAGTATCTAGACATTGCTTCACTGTTAAACGTATCAAGACTTGGGCCTGCATGCAGTACCGGTGGAAAGTAATAATCAGGAATTATCGCTTGATCTTGTTTGTTATGTTTCGCCCTGTCTATTATTTCTTCCCTAATCTCCGTTTGTTTGCTTATTGATTTAATTGATGAGTAATAGAGGATGTATGATGGAATGAAATATAAAAAAGCCATTGCATATGTAGTAACAGATAAATAAATGGAAGCCTTGTTAAATTTCGTAAATGCAGAATGAGCAACAAAGGAAATCGAAAGAATCATAAAGCAGAGTGCTCCATTGAGAGCCCTGCTGGGCATTGCAGGAGATGCAAGGAACGCAACATTTGCAGCAATTGCACCCAGTATGAATAAAAAGCTTCCAAACATAAGTTTGCTGCTACTATTCCTTGATAACACTACAGAGATTAGTAGTATTATAAATGCAATATAGACCTGCCAATATGCCCCCATTGCTGATGGCAGCCTTTCTGAAAAGTGCTCAAGAACCCTCCATGCAATTGGTTGATTGTACCAGTCTTGTATTGTAGACGCACGGGATAGGTTTCCCGGAGCCAGCAGGAGAACCCCCGCGCCTATTGCAGATCCGAATACGCCAATCAGTAAATATTTATTCCTATTCATTATAAAGAAATATACTACAGAAATTAATACAACTACAAGAGATGTATTTTCATTTGAGCAACCTGCAAATATCGATGATATGGCATATACAAAGAGTATTACATTGGATTTTTTACCATTGCTTAAATATATAGAAATTAGTATATAAATGGCAATGAACATGTTGGTCCATAAGTAATTTGCTGACCCAACAAGCCAGAAGTTAGTTTGACCGAGGGCTGGATTTGCAATGAAGTATAAGAAAAATAAGAAAATCATCACATATGGGGACGGTGACGACTTTGTTAATGTAGCTGGGATCATTGTCCAGCACAACACCATTAATGTTAGCGCTGCTGAGTTTATTGCATTGTAAATATGCGGGGAGAAAAACTTTAATAGAGATGTGCTGATCGTATCTGACACAACCCTTCCGCTCCATCCTAAATAGTGCATTTTTACGCTAGAAAGCGAAAGCTCTCTTAGGGCATAAGTATAGTCATCAGAGTTCATTGGTGTGATAAATCCTATTGAATACACCAACGAGAAAACTATAAGGATAGCAATTACCATTTTTAATCTATTGTTAACCATTTTTCTTCTCATTCTTAATTATGTACTTAGGCCTTTTTTTTGTTTCTATGTAAATCCTTCCAATATATTCCCCAAGAATACCTATTCCTATCAATTGAACGCCACCCAGAAAAAGTACAGAAACAAGAAGAGACGGGTAGCCAGGAACATTATTTCCAAATATTAATTTATCAATAATCATCCATGCACCGTAAAGGAATGACATACCTGCAATAAACAATCCAATGTAAGTCCATATACGGAGCGGAAATGTTGAGAAAGAAGTTATTCCTTCCAGCGCCAGATTCCATAATTTCCAGCCATTGAATTTTGAATCGCCGGCAATACGCTCAGCGCGGGCGTATTCAACTACATCAGTCTTGCCGCCCACCCATGACAGAACGCCTTTCATAAACAGATTACGTTCTGGCATCTGTTTAATATTTTCGACGACCTCACGGCTCATTAACCGGAAATCACCGACGTTCTCTTCAATTTTCGGATTGCTGATTTTATTATGCAGCTTATAAAACCATTCAGCTGTCTTACGCTTCATGCGCCCGTCAGTTGAGCGGTCTGAGCGCTTAGCCAGCACCATATCCGCGCCAGCCTGCCACTTCTCAATGAGATGAGGGATAACTTCTATCGGATCCTGTAAATCGACATCAATAGGAATGACCGCATCCCCGGTTGCATGGTCGAGACCCGCGAAAAGAGCAGGTTCTTTACCGAAGTTTCGCGTAAACGAAAGCGGAATAACGAGCGGATCAGATGCAGCTATTTTGTTAATTATTGATTCAGTCGCATCTTTGCTTCCATCGTTGATGAAAACAATCTCAACTTCATACGGTTTCAGCTCTTCAAACTCGCGAACCGTTTTATAGAAAATAGGTATCGTGGCTTCTTCATTGAAGACCGGAACGACTAACGAGATTTTCATTTCGCATCCCTAAAGACAATGAACTTTGAATAAATGAATCCGCATATCAGGCTGATAGCTGAAAAGGTGACAAGAGTAAGGAGTGGCGGCAGGGAACATTTGTCAGCCATCCAGCCAACAACGGCGCTCAGTGTTCCCATAAATCCCACGTACATCATGTAGCGAAGCGTGGTGGTGCTGGCGTTAAAGGTGAAGCGCGCATTGGCATAGAAGCTGAACGATACGGCGATAACAAAACCGGAAAAGTTCGCCAACGCCTGATGCGTATGCATCCCATACACACAAAAAGCAAATACGCCCCAATGAATAAGCGTGTTAAGAACACCGATCGATGTGTACTTAGCGAATAACTTCAACATTATGAAAATCAGCGGATTCGGAAAGGTCTGAAGTGTAGCACTACAAATTGCTTTGATCGATATAAACGATCAATAATGTGTTATTTGATAGTTTAAAGTTATTGTTATCTTATTAATTGATCGTTGTTACCGATCAATTGGGGCTGCTGATTGCTAAGTGGTTTGGGACAAAAACGGGACACACAAAGCTTTGCATCGGCTTGCAAGGCTTTGCATGTTTTTCGAGGATGGGACGAGTGTGAGTGCCGTAGTAATGGGATAACTTGTTGTTAGCTCAGGTAGTTCCAGAAACATCTAAGCCGTGGGTCGCAGGTTCGAATCCTGCAGGGCGCGCCATTTAACCTCTCAAAATTATGTTAATCCGTAAGCTTCTGCGGCGGCGACGTTGCGCCATCCGCAGTACGTGACGCTAATATGCAAATAACTAATTGCGTTTAATCTGTTTATGGTGCTCCTCAGCCTGGATCTCGTGGGCGAAAGAATGGGCATTATTCATCGATTGATGGATGACCATTGCTTTTTCATAGTCGTCCATTTCAGAAAAGGGTGTCGCATTTTCCACAGTAGCCGGGGCGCTGGGTTTCTGTGTCTGAGCCATTTGCTGATGCGCGAAGGCGTCACCGTTATTCATCATCTCATGCGCCGTGGCGGATAATTGGCGGGATTCCATTTTCTCTGCGGCGTTTACGCCAGCTGAAATAAAAAAACGACAGCTAAAAGGGATGTAAACTTATTTATCTTATTTCTCCGGTGTGGGTTAATAAGAGAAATAATAAAACAGTCGTTGGGTCTGGCGCGTGACGGGATAATGACGATGGATTTTACAATTGCCAGGCCTATACCGCTGCCTTCCCCTTTACGCTGGTGGGAGGGATCAATGCGATAAAAACAATCGAAAAGGCGCGGCAAATGTTCCGGCGCGATTGGCGTACCGGGGTTTTCAACAATAATATGTATCTGGTCGTCCGCTTCTTTTATCTGAAGAGTAATGGTTTTACCCGGCGGCGTATAGCGCATCGTATTAGAGAGTCAATTACTGATGGCTCTGCGCAGCATGATGGGATCGCCGGTGATCCAGTAGGCGCGGCCTTCAAAGCGCAAGCTCCCAACACCTTTTCGGCAGAAAAACTCGATGAGGCGCTTTACCACGGGGCGGTGCTCCGGGTGCGGCCAAAAGCCATGACGGTAGCGGTGATTATCGCCGGTCTGCTGCCTGTTTTATGGGGGACCGGCGCGGGTTCTGAGGTGATGAGCCGTATTGTCGCGCCGATGATCGGCGGCATGATTACCGCGCCGTTGCTGTCGCTGTTCATCATTCCGGCAGCCTACAAGCTGATGTGGCTGCGCAGGCATCGTCGCCTTGCGGCATAACGTGTGCCGCCCGCCTGCGGCGTCAAACTGCAGGCGGGTTCAGCATACGTTTATCGTCCGAGTGCGTTGACCCGTTTGCGGTATTCGCCTGGTGTACAACCGAATTCACGGACAAAAGCTTTGTGAAAAGAAGATTCGCTCGCATAACCTACCGACTCGGCAATCACCATCACCGGCAGCGCTTCACGCGACAGGGTCTGGGCAGCGATTTGCAGGCGCAGCGTTGTTAACACGGCTAAGGGCGTCGTCGCGGACACGTCGCGAAATAGCTGGGCGAAGCTCGCCCGCGACATGTGTACCCGTTGCGCCAGCGTTTCGACCGTCCAGGGATGCGCCGGTGTTTCCAGCATGTGAAGGATCACGCGGCCCAGCCGGGGATGCAGCAATAAATTGAGCACGCTTTTCGCTGTGCCAGCCTGCGATAGCCAGTCGCGAACGGCGAGGGTAAACAGCGTGGCGCACTGCTGACTGTATAAGACATCAGCGCCAGGTAAATGGCGTTCTGACTCCTGCTGTAACAGCAAAATGGCGGCGTTAAGCCAGATACTGGCGGGGCTATGCGGCGGCGGGGCAAGACATAACACTTCCGGCAACGCGGTAAGGAAATAACGTGACGTCGCGTGCAGACGTAGACTACCGCACACGATATGTGTCGGTGCTTCGCCAGACTGGCGCAAACGGTGGGCGGAGTTTTGCGGCAGAATCACCACCTTTCCCGGCGTAAGCGTCATGGCGTCGCCGGTAGGCATTTCCAGTTGCGCTTCGCCCTGCGTAACGGTATGCCAGCGAATCACCGATAGCTCGCCAGCGGCGTGCGGCAACTGCCAGTCGCCGCCTAACGGGCAATTCTTGTCGATTGAGCCCTGAGGGGCGTTAAGCGTCAATAGCCGACTAAGCGCATCCATATAGACTCCAGAACAGATTCTTTTTCAAAAATAGGGATAACCATTTCTGTCTATTTTCACTATATTTCGGACTTGATGTCATTTCTACTCTTGTTTTTGCTAACCGCCAATTTAGACGATAAGACAAAAAATGACGCGTTGCGGATAACCCTGTCTTTTTTGACGTTATTTATACTTGTCCTGACAAACAGATGGTGATTTGGCGGAGAAAGAAGATGACACAGTATCAGGCGCTCATTATTGGTTTTGGCAAGGCAGGAAAAACGTTGGCGGCAACTCTGGCGAAGACGGGATGGCGCGTGGCGATTATCGAACAGTCCGCCAGTATGTTCGGCGGAACCTGCATCAACATTGGCTGTATTCCAACGAAAACGCTGGTGCATGATGCGGAACGTGAGGGCGATTTTTCTGTCGCCATGCAACGCAAAGCGGCGGTCGTAAATTTTTTACGCGACAAAAATTTTCATAATCTTGCCGACTTGGACAATGTCGATGTGATTGAGGGAAGGGCGGAGTTTATTGATAACCATACCTTACGGGTATTTCAGGCGGACGGCGAGCGGGTGTTACGGGGAGAAAAGATCTTCATTAATACTGGCGCAGAGTCGGTGATCCCGGCTATTACGGGCTTAACAACGACGGCGGGGGTGTTCGATAGTACCGGGTTACTCAGCCTGAGCCAGCGCCCGGCGCGGCTGGGGATTTTAGGCGGTGGTTATATTGGCCTTGAATTTGCCTCAATGTTCGCCAACTTCGGTACGAAGGTCACTATCTTTGAAGCAGCGCCGCAATTCCTGCCTCGTGAAGATCGGGATATCGCGCAGGCAATTATCCGTATTTTACAGGAAAAGGGCGTCGAGCTGATTTTAAACGCCAACGTACAGGCCGTATCCTCAAAGGAGGGCGCGGTACAAGTAGAAACGTCGGAAGGCGCGCATCTTGTGGATGCCCTGCTGGTGGCGTCGGGGCGAAAACCGGCGACGGCTGGCTTACAGTTGCAGAACGCCGGCGTGGCGGTGAACGAACGCGGCGGGATCATCGTGGATGATTACCTGCGTACCACGGCGGACAATATCTGGGCGATGGGCGACGTTACCGGTGGGTTGCAGTTTACCTATATTTCACTGGATGATTTTCGTATTGTACGCGACGGATTATTGGGAGATGGCAAACGCAGTACCCGCGATCGCCAGAACGTTCCGTATTCCGTCTTTATGACGCCGCCGCTCTCTCGTGTCGGGCTGACGGAAGAACAAGCGCGGGCAAGCGGCGCAACGGTGCAGGTGGTGACATTACCGGTGGCGGCGATCCCTCGCGCCCGTGTTATGAACGATACCCGTGGCGTACTAAAAGCGGTAGTGGACGTGAATACGCAGCGTATCGTAGGGGTGTCATTGTTATGCGTCGATTCTCATGAAATGATTAATATCGTTAAAACCGTTATGGATGCAGATTTACCTTATACGGTGTTACGCGACCAGATCTTTACCCATCCTACAATGAGTGAGTCTTTAAACGATCTCTTCTCTCTCATTAAGTAAAACATAAATAACGTAGCCCTGTTAATCAGGGCTTTTTTTTGCCTGTCAGGCTATAAAAATACGCCAGGACAAATATGCTGGCGTCTGAAAGAAAAGGCTTTAGTCAGGCGTAACGTATTATAACACCATTGAAATAACCCACGACTGGAAATCTCGATGTTAAAAGTTACCACACTTATTGCTTCATTATTGGCTGCGCCGCTGGCGTTTTCCGCCTCCGCCCAGCCGCTAACTGACGTTGAATATATCAGCGTTTCTGCGGTGTCAGCAACGCCGTCAATGCTTGAAGACGCTATTGCCAGACTGGCGCAAAGTAAACAGGCGTCGTCATGGAAAATTACGTCCATGCGTATTGATAATACGGGTTACGCCACTGCGATATTATATAAATAAGGAGAGCCTGAGATGGATAAATATCTTCGTCTGTTAAGTCAGGGGGATCGGCTGGGATTAACATTAATTCGCCTGAGTATCGCCATCGTTTTTATCTGGATTGGGCTACTAAAATTTGTGCCCTATGAGGCAGACAGTATTACCCCGTTTGTAGCGAACAGCCCGTTTATGTCTTTTTTCTATGAACATCCGGAAGAATATCGTCAGCATCTGACTCATGAGGGCGAACTAAAGCCGGAGGAACGCGCCTGGCAAACCGCCAATAATACGTATGCGTTTTCGGATGGTCTGGGCGTGGTGGAATTGATTATCGCGGCGCTGGTACTGGCTAACCCTGTCAGCCGCTGGTTAGGGCTGGCAGGCGGCGTGCTGGCATTCCTGACGCCATTTGTCACGCTGTCGTTTTTAATCACCACGCCGGAGGCCTGGGTTATGCCGCTGGGCGATGCGCATTATGGTTTTCCGTATTTATCGGGCGCCGGGCGGCTGGTATTAAAAGATACGTTAATGCTGGCAGGTGCGGTGATGATCATGGCGGACTCCGCCCGTTCGTTACTTTTACAGCGACAGTAGCGACCCTCTTACCCTCTTTATGCCGCGATTCGTCGGGTGGCGCTTGCGCCATCCGACAATGTGTTGATGAACTACCCTGACAGAAGTTCCTGTTCCACCTGTTGAACCTGCGCCTCCAGCGTATTGCGAATTTCGGTTAGCGCCCGTTCCTGCTCGGAGAAATAGGCTTCCTTATCCGCAACGGAAGAGGCGAGCCGCCAGGCGTTTTCCGTTTCCAGTTGCGTTATCTCTTTCAACAGCGCGTCGATTTGTGTGCGGAGCTGGCGTATTTTATGGCGCAGATGTTCCAGGTTATTTAGCCTGTCGCTTGCCATCATCGGTTCCAGGCCGCTTTGCAGCTGCGTCAATAACGCGCGAATTGCCGCCAGATCGGCATTCTGTCGCGCCTGATTAAGCTGTACCATCATCTGGTGCGCTTTTTCTTTCAATTCATCGGCGACTACATCCGGGTGACACAGGCGGCTGGCCTGACGCCACAAACGTTTTAATTCACTGCGTTCGTCAGCCGACAAACGTTGATCGCGGGCGTAGCGGAATTGCGCTTCCTGCTGCTGCTCCCGGTACTGGTGATAGTCCTGTTCCGCATTTTCCTGCGCCTGGCGGAATGCGCTGTCGTCCTGATGGGAAAAATCCGCTTCCAGCTCGCGAATTTCCGCCAGCAACGCGGTAATTAATTCCGTCTGCTGCTGGATTCGCTGACGGATGCCCACCGCTTCGCGCGAGGCGGCATTCAATCCTGTCCACTGCTGTTTTAGCGTTGCCAGTTGATCCACGGCCTGGGAAATAAATTGCAGGCAGGATTGATAATCCTTTTCCCGGCGTTTTATTTCGGCTTCTTGCTTACGCTGCATACTCACCGCGAGCTGTTTACGCAACTCCAGAATACGGCTCATCAACGGCCCGAGACGCAGATGATAGAGGTCGTTGAAATCGTCGAGGATTTGTACCCGCGCATTTCGTTTGTCAATCAGATCGCGAAGTTGGGCTTCAAGTGCTTTCAGCTCCAGTTTACTGGCGGCAATAGAGGGATCTTGCCACGTCGAGAGCGCCCGTTGAGCCTGTAGCCAGGCGGCGATCTCTTGCATGGCGTCACTGAATCTACGAGCTTCAATCGCCTGGGCAATGGCGCTGATTACGGCATCCTGCGGCTCATTTTTCAGGTAGATGAGCTGCTGACGGATAATCTCTTCGTCCTCAAGTTCGATGGCGCTTTTGATGATCTCTAAACGTTTGATGATCTTATTCATGACGTTGATGCCTGGCGTGGCTCAAAAACGGATAACAGATACCAGGTCTGATTCACCTTTTTGAAAATACTGAAAAAATACTAAATGTATTCTGTAGGGTGTCGTACTTTTCGTCCAGAGTTATTCACATATTTTATACTCGGCGTCTGTCACCCGTAACGTTCTATATCGGCGCGCACTCTTTTCTTTTTACTGCCCGCGACATCTTTTTTTACACAATAACGTTAACGTCCGGAGTTGAGCCTTGACAAACGATTGCGCCTTGCGGCAGCGAGAGCGAAATGTTAAAAGGTGCCCCTCAATAAAAACGATACAGGGGTAGGACGTGAAAAACGCGTCAACTGCATCCGGCGCCAGCGTGTCGGATGCCGCGTCGAAGAATGAACCGACGCTTCAACGGGGGTTGCAAAACCGCCATATTCAGCTAATCGCGCTGGGCGGCGCCATTGGCACCGGACTGTTTTTGGGCATCGGCCCGGCGATTCAAATGGCGGGGCCGGCTGTTTTGTTGGGCTATGGCGTTGCCGGGATTATCGCTTTTCTCATTATGCGCCAGTTGGGTGAAATGGTCGTGGAAGAGCCGGTTTCCGGATCGTTTGCCCACTTCGCCTGGAAATATTGGGGGCCGTTTGCGGGCTTTTTGTCGGGCTGGAACTATTGGGTCATGTTTGTGCTGGTCGGGATGGCGGAGCTGACCGCGGCGGGCATCTATATGCAGTACTGGCTGCCTGACGTACCAACATGGATTTGGGCGGCGGCATTTTTTATTATCATTAATGCCGTAAATCTGGTGAACGTTCGTCTGTATGGCGAAACGGAATTCTGGTTCGCGCTCATTAAAGTGCTGGCGATTATCGGCATGATAGGTTTTGGTCTGTGGCTGCTGTTCTCCGGCCACGGCGGCGAACATGCCAGCATTGATAACCTCTGGCGTTATAACGGTTTCTTCGCTACCGGTTGGCATGGTTTGCTTCTGTCGCTGGCGGTGATTATGTTTTCTTTTGGCGGACTGGAGCTGATCGGCATTACTGCGGCGGAAGCGCGCGATCCGCAAAAAAGCATTCCGAAAGCGGTGAATCAGGTGGTATACCGTATTTTGCTGTTCTACATCGGTTCGCTGGTGGTGTTGCTGGCGCTCTATCCGTGGGTAGAGGTGAAATCCAATAGCAGCCCTTTTGTGATGATCTTCCATAACCTGGACAGTAATGTGGTGGCTTCGGCGCTGAATTTCGTTATTCTGGTCGCGTCGCTTTCGGTGTATAACAGCGGCGTTTATTCGAACAGCCGAATGCTGTTCGGCCTGTCCGTACAAGGCAATGCGCCGAAATTTTTAACCCGCGTCAGCCATCGCGGCGTGCCGGTGAACTCGCTGATACTTTCCGGAGCGATTACCTCGCTGGTGGTGCTGATCAACTATCTGTTGCCGCAAAAAGCGTTTAGCCTGTTGATGGCGCTGGTTGTCGCGACGCTATTGCTAAACTGGATAATGATTTGTCTCGCGCATTTACGTTTTCGCGCGGCGATGCGTCGTAAAGGGCGCGAGACGCAATTTAAGGCGCTGTTCTATCCCGCCGGAAACTATTTGTGCATTGCGTTTCTGGCGCTGATTCTGGTGTTAATGTGTACGATGGACGATATGCGATTGTCGGCGATTTTGCTGCCGGTATGGATTGTATTCCTGTTTATCGCGTTTACAGTTTTGCGCCGTAAGGCTCATTAACTTTTTTGCCCGATCCCATGCTCATGCGATCGGGCAATCCATTAATGCCGCAATGTCCCTGACAGCGCGCGAATATCGCTGCCGGTCGGCGTCTGATGAATACGCAAGCCGAACTCTTCCACCACGGCAAAAATATGGTCGAAAATATCGGCCTGGATGCTCTCATATTCCAGCCACACGACGGTATTGGTAAAGGCGTAGATCTCTATCGGCAAACCATGATCGTCAGGCGCCAGTTGGCGTACCATCAGCGTCATGTCTTTACGGATGCGCGGATGGTGGCGTAAATATTCGTTCAGATAGGCGCGAAATGTCCCGATATTGGTCATTCGGCGGTGATTTAAGGCTGATTCCGGCGCATCCAGTTGTTTATTCCATTCATCGATTTCCTGATGACGACTGGTAAGGTACGGCTTTAACAGTTGCGCGGTTAACAGCCGCTGTTTTTCATCATCATCCAGAAAATGGATACTGGTCGCGTCAATATTAATGCTGCGTTTAATCCGGCGTCCGCCGGACGCAGACATGCCGCTCCAGTTTTTGAACGAGTCGGAAACCAGCGACCAGGTGGGAATGGTGGTGATGGTATTATCCCAGTTGCGTACTTTTACCGTGGTTAAACCAATATCAATGACCGCGCCATCTGCGCCATATTTCGGCATTTCCAGCCAGTCGCCCAGTTTGAGCATATCGTTGGCGGAAAGCTGTATACCGGCAACCAGGCCAAGAATCGGGTCTTTAAAGACCAGCATTAATACCGCGGCCATCGCGCCCAGCCCGCTGATTAAAATTGCTGGTGACTGGCCAATCAGTAGTGAGATCATCAGAATGCCGACGATAATTGCGCCGATGAGCTTAATACCCTGAAATATTCCTTTTAGCGGTAACTGAGAGGCGGCGGGCCATTTTTGCGATAGATTGAAAATCACGTCCAGCAGAGAAAATAACGACAGCAGGGCGTAGGTCATAATCCATAACTGCGCGCAGGTCGTCAGGATATCCGCAGCCTCACTGCCTTTTTGTAGCCAGAGCGCGGCCTGAATATTGACAATGATGCCTTGCAGCGTAAAAGCCAGACGATGGAATAATTTATTCTGGGTAATAATTTGCAGCCACAGGCGGGAACTGGCGCTGGCACGTTTTTCGAAAGCGCGCAGTACTATCCAGTGCAAAATAATATGCACGACAACTGCCGTCAGAAAAATAATACCAAATATCACCACCAGCGACGTGGTGTGATTCATTTCAATTCCCGCTAAATCTTCTACCTGGGATATCAATTCCTGCATAATCTCTCCTTTATAAACAGCAGCCTATGATGACTGCTGAATGGCATTTATGCAAATCAGGACGCTCGCGCTTCAGGCATAATCAGCAACAGACGGGTAAAAGCGCTTCAGGGGTTATCCATACGCTATATTTTATCCAGCGCCCCATAAACGTCGTTATTTTACGCCACCCCATTTTTTTGAACAGGCGCCAGTTCGTCAACAATGGATGAAAACATTTTAACCAGAATGCTTAAAACGATTGCAATGTTTCTGTCGGATGATGATTAGCACCGTCGTACCTCTCAACAATAACATTAAGGAACATCGGATGACCCAAAAGCGTACCCTGCTAAAATACGGCATACTCTCGCTGGCGCTGGCCGCGCCATTATCTGCCTGTGCGTTTGACTCTCTTACGGTATTTGGCGATAGCCTTAGCGATACCGGGAATAACGGTCGCTGGACCTGGGATAGTGGTCAAAATAAGCTCTACGACGAACAGTTGGCCGAACGATTTGGGCTGGCATTAAGCCCTTCCAACAATGGCGGTTCTAATTATGCCGCCGGCGGCGCGACGGCGACCCCGGAATTAAACCCGCAGGATAATACCGCGGATCAGGTACGGCAGTGGCTTGCCAAAACGGGGGGAAAAGCCGACCACAACGGTTTGTATATTCACTGGGTCGGCGGAAACGATCTGGCGGCGGCCATCGCGCAACCAACCATGGCACAGCAAATAGCCGGTAATAGCGCCACTAACGCGGCGGCGCAGGTAGGACTGTTACTGGATGCCGGCGCCGGGCTGGTTGTGGTGCCAAACGTACCGGATATTAGTGCGACGCCAATGCTTCTGGAGGCGGTAATCACCGCCGGGCTGGGCGCAGCGGCGCCTCCGGCGTTAAAAGCGGCGTTAGACGCGCTGGCGGAGGGTGCTACGCCCGATTTCGCCAGTCGACAACAGGCGATCCGCAAGGCGTTGCTGGCGGCGGCTGCAACGGTAAGCAGCAATCCGTTTATTCAGCAACTGCTCGTTGAGCAACTGCTGGCGGGCTATGAAACGGCGGCAGAGCAGGCGTCAGCTCTGACCGATTATTATAATCAGATGGAAGAGAAGGGGCTGGAGCAACACGGCGGCAATATAGCCCGTGCCGATATCAACGGCCTCTTTAAGGAAATTCTTGCCAACCCGCAGGCGTTTGGTCTGACAAATACCGTAGGTATGGCCTGCCCGCCGGGCGTATCCGCTTCGGCGTGCTCCTCGGCAATGCCTGGATTTAATGCGTCGCAGGACTATCTGTTTGCCGATCATTTACATCCCGGTCCGCAGGTCCATACCATTATTGCGCAATATATCCAGTCGATCATTGCCGCGCCGGTACAGGCGACATACCTGAACCAAAGCGTTCAGTCGATGGCGCAAGGCAGTCGTACCACGCTTGACAGCCGTTATCAGCAGCTTCGCCAGGGGGAAAATCCTGTTGGTTCACTGGGCATGTTCGGCGGATACAGCGGGGGATATCAACGTTATGATAATAATGAGGCCGACGGGAACGGTAATCATAATAATCTGACGGTTGGCGTCGATTATCAGCTTAACGAGCAGGTACTGCTGGGAGGGCTGATAGCCGGTTCTCTGGATAAGCAACATCCTGACGATAATTATCGTTATGATGCCCGCGGTTTTCAGGCCGCCGTATTCAGCCATTTACGCGCTGGTCAGGCGTGGCTGGATAGCGATTTACACTATCTGTCCGCTAAATTCAGTAACATCCAGCGCAGTATAACGCTCGGTGCGCTAAGACGGGTGGAAGAGGGCGAAACCAACGGTCGGCTGTGGGGCGCGAGGTTAACCAGCGGTTATGATTTTGTCATGATGCCGTGGTTAACGACCGGACCGATGCTGCAATATGCATGGGATTACAGCCACGTTAATGGTTATAGCGAGAAGCTCAATACCAGTACATCAATGCGTTTTGGCGACCAAAACGCCCATTCGCAGGTGGGTAGCGCTGGTTGGCGTCTGGATCTCCGCCACAGCATCATTCACTCCTGGGCGCAGATTAATTATCGCCGTCAGTTTGGCGATGATACGTATGTGGCGAACGGCGGCCTTAAATCGACCGCGCTGACGTTTAGCCGCGACGGAAAAGCGCAGGATAAAAACTGGGTTGATATCGCGATTGGCGCAGATTTTCCGCTGTCGGCAACGGTGTCCGCTTTCGCCGGGCTGTCGCAAACGGCAGGGTTAAGCGATGGCAATCAAACCCGTTATAACGTTGGGTTTAGCGCCCGATTTTGATGACACGCCAGGGAGGACCAACCCCGTGGTGACAATATCGCCATCGTAGGCGCAAACCGGTGTCACGCCGTTTTCTCCTTCATCCAGATAGGGGTATCCAGATATGGCAAACGGCGTGCCAGTTTTAAATATTATTTATTTTCAATAGGTTGAAAGAGGAAGTTAACACTAGCGATGTAAAACCTGGCACTTCGCGCCATTGATCATTGAGGAACCTGGCAGAAAGGTGAAAAAAGCCGGACGGGCGTCCGGCTTAGGCAGGGGATTAAACTTCCGTCAGTGTGGTTTCAAGCGGCAGACGTGATTTCGGCAGCCCGGCGTTGAAATCCTCGACGCTATGATGGCCGACCGGCACCACGACCAGACTGGTATAGCCTTTTTCTTTCAGACCAAATTCAGCGTCGAGCACCTCGGCGTCGAAACCTTCAATGGGGACGGCGTCGAGACCCATCGCGGCGACGCCCAGCAGAAAGTTACCGACGTTCAGATAGACCTGTTTCGCCATCCACTGGTGGTCATCTTTCAGCGAGACGCGGTGCATATCGGCGAAAAAGCGGCGACCTTTATCATTTGCCGCTTTAGCTTCCGGCGTAGCGAAACGGCCATCGGCTTCTTCCTGATCGACGACGCGGTCAAGCCATGCGTCATCCATTGCGGTTTTTGCGCAGAAGACCACCACATGGGAGGCGTCTAACATTTTACGTTCGTTAAACACATAATTGGCGGCGGCGGATTTTGCGACACGCGCTTTGCCCTCTTCCGTACTGGCGACAATAAAGTGCCACGGCTGGGAATTGGTGCTGGAGGGGCTGTACTGTAGTAGTGTTTTTATTTTATCCGCTTCTTCGGCGGTCAGTTTTTTGCTGGGATCGAACGCCTTAGTGGAGTAGCGCTTTAAGGCGACAGAAACGATATCCATAAATGCTCCTGGTTGGTTTAGTACCCTTTTGTATCAGCAGGGTACCGGGTTATCGGTAAAAAGATAAGGGAGGAAAATGCGGAAACGGTTATTGCATCAGCGCGGCCGCAGGCGCAGTTGCTCTCTTTTAGGCAGCCCGTCTACGACCAGATTCCATGAGTCATTTATCAAATCGTTGAGTAGCGAGACGGTGATATCCTCGCCCGCATAGACTGAAATCCAGTGTTTCTTATTCATGTGATAGCCAGGCGCAATGCTGGGGTAAATTTGTTGATTTACCAGGGATTTTTGGGGATCCGACTTCAGGTTCACCACTGGACGGCAGTGATGTTCAGTGAAAAGCATGAATATTTTGCCGCCGACTTTAAACACATCGTACTGTGGGCCGAAAGGCCAGCAGTGTTCGGTAAAAGGCAGTTCCAGCGCAAAGCGTTTTGCACAGGCGTGCAGTGTTTGACCGTCCATTATTGCTCCTCGCGAGTCAGCGCGCGCCACATGGCTTCGAATCCCAGCGCAATATATTCGCCAGCGCGAGCGGGATCGCGCGCGGCGAAATCCATTGTTGTTTCAGCCAGCGCCAGAAAAAGGCCGTCGCCGAAGGCGCGGTACTCATCCGACATAAACACCATCAAAACGGAACGATGACATAAATCGCGCAATTCGGGGAACATATCGTCGGCCCGTTGTTCCGTCTCTTTGGTGAGCTTTTCGCTGACGGCCAGTTGACGGATCGCCCGATG
This sequence comes from Salmonella sp. SAL04196, assembly GCF_046550835.1. Taxonomy (NCBI): domain Bacteria; kingdom Pseudomonadati; phylum Pseudomonadota; class Gammaproteobacteria; order Enterobacterales; family Enterobacteriaceae; genus Salmonella; species Salmonella sp. SAL04196. The sequence goes on along the minus strand of NZ_JBGDXE010000001.1, from coordinate 1,641,020 downwards.
GCGCGCGGGATGGTTCAGACCCCAACTGATGTAACTGTTCCAGATAAAACGAGTCATCATTTTGGCATCGGTAATGGATCGATCCAGCTCCATTATCATTGACTGGCAGAGATCCTGCTTTAAATGCAAATACAACGTGTTAATCAGCTCATCTTTGGTCGCGAAATAGCGAAACAATGTTCCTTCTGCAACACCTGCGTTACGCGCAATCACCGCCGTTGAGGCAGCGATGCCGGATTGCGCTATCGCCTGGGTTGCCGCTTCCAGTAATGCTTGTTTTTTGTCTTCACTCTTCGGACGAGCCACTACACGTTACCCTTATGTCTGGAAAAACATGATTGAATCATGCCCGTTGTCGCGTCGCAACGGTGAATGTCAACCTTTGAAAAGTACCTTGACGGCGTATCTTTGCTTTCTATAATGAGTGCTTACTCACTCATAATCAAGGGCTGCCGCATGAAGTGGTAGAAAAGCATATTGCAGGCCATGCGATAAGCCGTCTCACAATTTGTGTGGTTATTACTATGCTTATTGCTGTTGCCGTAAATGTGCGGTGCGGGAGCCGCTGACGAGTTTGATAGAGGGGAGAGCACGATGACCATTTCCGCTCAGGTTATCGACACGATTGTCGAGTGGATTGATGATAATTTGAATCAGCCGTTACGTATTGATGATATTGCCCGTCATGCGGGGTATTCCAAGTGGCACCTGCAGCGCCTTTTTATGCAGTACAAAGGGGAGAGTCTGGGGCGCTACGTGCGTGAACGTAAGCTAAAACTGGCGGCGCGCGACCTGCGCGACACCGACCAGAAGGTGTATGATATTTGTCTAAAGTATGGTTTTGATTCGCAGCAAACCTTTACGCGCATTTTTACCCGCACGTTCAACCTGCCGCCAGGCGCTTATCGTAAAGAAAAGCATGGCCGTACGCATTGAAATGTTTAATCGGCCAGCGAAAACCAACGCCGCCAGATAAAGCGAATAACATAATATTCCAGCGCGCCGAGCAAAAGAAACCATAAACAAAACAACAAAGTATAAAGCTGGTTGAGATCCATAAGATGAAAGATCCCGACCAGTTTTTGCGCCAGCGCAAGGCCGAGCGAAGGGGCGGGCAGCAGCAGGCTGGAGAGCAACGCCATCAGCAAAATACCGGCAGCGGTCATCAATGATTCAAGCGGGTGTTTCATGGCTTTGTTAAACGTAAGTTAAAACGCCATTGTCCGGGATATCGCCTGGTAAGGCAAATATGCTGTCTATTGTCCCGCCCAGATTTCACAATGTTTTTGTACCAGGCCTATCAGCGATCCGCCGTCGGCAATAAACTCCCGCATATATTGCGCTTCGTTACCGCCTTTTTTCACCTGCAGACGTAGTGCGTCAATGGCGCTGTCGGCGCCCAGCTTGCGCGCAGAGGGGGTAACGTTGTCCAGCAGACGCAGCGTATCATCTGCCAGGCGACGGCGGTCGCCGGTATAGGCATCGGTTAGCACGCCCTCCAGACCATAGCGGCAAGCCTGAAAACGGTTGAATTTATATAACAGATAGTCTTGTTCCTGCGGTTTAAAGGGACGCTCGGTCAGCAGCCAGTGCGCGGTCGCCTGAATCAACCCTGCCATATTGATGGCATGATCAAGGGTGAGCGGCGTATCCATCACCCGAACTTCTACCGTGCCAAAGGCCGGGCTGGGGCGGATATCCCAGTGCAAATCTTTGATGCTGTCGATCATCGTGGTGTAAGACAGACGACGAAATAGTCCGGCAAACTCTTGCCAGTTACTGACCCACGGCATGGGACCGTTATCGGGAAAAGCGGAAAAAATATTCAGGCGCGCGCAGGCAAAACGGGTGTCAGATCCTTGCATATAGGGAGACGCGGCGGAGAGCGCAATAAAGTGTGGCACAAAATGCGACAGCCCGTGTAAAAGATAAATCGCATCGTCGCCGTTCGCGCAGCCGACGTGGACATGCTGGCCGAAAACCGTCGCCTGTTGAATTAAGTAGCCGAAATTTTCCAGCGTGCGTTGATAGCGCTCATTATCACAGACCTCCTGACGCTGCCATTTTTGAAAAGGGTGCGTACCGCCGCCGCAAATGCCGAGATGGTGTTCCGACGCCGCCTGTAAAATAACGTGCTGCATGGCAGAAAGTTGGGCCGCCGCCTGGTCAATATCGCGGCAGACGCCCGTGGCCATCTCCAGCATACTTTCGGTGATATCGTGCTTAATTTCTCCCGCAGTAAGTTGGGGCTTAACGGCGTCGATCAGTGTAGAAGAGTCCTGACTTAAATCGTAGCCAGGTGGATTGATCACCTGCATCTCCAGCTCAATACCAAGCGTATAAGGTTCAGAAACGTGAAAATCATTCAGCGCCATAGTGATCTCATTTATCGGGGTATTGCGCTAAGTATAGAAGCGGGAGCGCTCTTGTCGTGGGGAAAGCGCGTTATTGCAGAAACAAGAGTAATAACGCTATTGCCACGTTGAAACCATTCTGTACGGACGGTACGTTCAGCCATCGTGGCGGCAAAGGCTGGCAGCAGATGTAACGAGATGTGCGTGGCGGTAAGCGAGGTAACTTTTGCGCTATCGAATCCCGGGAGCGTGACGCGGTCTGAAAAGGCTTTATAAACGCTCTCTTTGGCGGAGAAAGCCAGCGTCAGGGCAAGTGGAAAAGGGAGCGAGCTCGCCTGGAGAATTTGGCGCTCATCGCTATCGATAATGGACGGCGCCAGCTCTGTCGCCGTGTGCTGACTCATGATTTTTTCTATATCAATGCCGACACGCTGTCGGGATATGACGGCCAGCGCCGTTGACGCACAGTGGCTGATGCTGCCAAATAGGCCGTCCGGCCATAGCGGCTGTCGCTTGTCGCCAATACCGGGCACCGCCCTGACTCCCACCTCGCGTAGCGCATGAACGGCGGCGATGCGGCCTGCCAGATGTTCAGCTTTACGCTTGCGTCCGGCAGACCGGAGCCGATCGTGATGAGGCAGCCATAACAGGTCGTGTTCGTGAAAGCTGCTCGCATCAAAGTCGACGATATGCAGCCTGCGTCCGGCAAAGGGAAGAGGAAAATGAGATGTCCGCATCGTTTTTTGCTAATTCCCTCCCCGAATGAGGGAGGGAAGGTTGCCATCAGAAATGGGTATTAATGCTCATATACCACGTACGTCCCGGTTCGTTATAGGTGTACGCGCCAGCGCCCGCCATATAAGCGCCAGTTTGAGTATCCCTGACGGTTTGCGCGTTACCTTCACGCCACAGACGTTTGTCAAAGAGGTTATCCACGCCACCGGTCAGGCTGACATTTTTGGTCACGTCCCAGGTCGCGCTCAGGCCAACAATACTGTATGGGCTGACCGCTTGCTTATCTGTTCCGGTAACGGGGTTGCCCTGATAATCATATTTCTTCGGCTCTTGTTTGCCGTACCAGGTGAAGGTCGATTGCAGAGAAACGTCCTGACGTACCTGCCAGCTCAGGGTTGAGTTAAGCGTGTACTGTGGAATAATCGACAGGCGTTCGCCGGTCTCTTTGTTTTTGCTCTGCAGCATATACGTAACGTTATTCGTCCAGTTGACGGTGTCGCTAACCGGTACGTTTAACGTGCCTTCCAGACCTTCAACGACCGCTTTCGGTACGTTCTCCCACTGATAGACATCCGTTTTGCCGTTGTTGATACGCTGCAACGGCACCGTACCCGCTTCGATCTTATTGCGGTAATCATTGCGGAACCAGGTGATGCCGGCCAGCCAGCCATCGCGTTTAAATTCCAGACCGATCTCTTTATTGATGCTGGTTTCGGCTTTCAGATCATCGTTACCCATCATATAGCAGCCGATGCCGGTACCCGCGCCAGTCGCGTAGCAACCCTGACCTTTACTGTACAAAATATAGTTTGGATTAGTCTGGTACAGACTCGGGGCTTTATAAGCGCGGGCGATCCCCATTTTCAGGGTAAAGTCATCCCCCAGACCTTGCGACAGGTTCAGCGACGGGCTCCAGTTATCCCCCACAATACTGTGATGATCGAAACGTAGCCCCGGCGTCAGCATGGTGCTGTCGGTCAGTTCCATGTTGTTTTCAGCAAACAGAGAGAAAATTTCCGCTTTTGAATAGGGGCTACGATTGGTACTGCTGTAACCCGGGATATTTCCCCCCATAAAGGTTTGCGAGTTGGAGAGCTCGTCTTTCATACGCTGTTGGGCCCATTCGGTACCCAGCGTCAGGTTTTGATTGACCAGCAGATCGAAAGGAAGGCTCACTTCGCTGTGTAGGGTGACGTCATTCAAATCGGCATCGGCATATTTTTGCGATGCTTTGGGATCGAAAATTCCTTCGGTGCCGCCTGCCAGGCCTTCCGGCATCCGGGAGTTACGGGTATGTTCGTATTGCACCCAGTTACTGGTGGTTACGCCATTATTCCAGCCGCCGTTCCAGGTCAGAGAGTAGTTCTGCCGATAGAGGCGGTTCGTCTCTTTTCCGTAATTATCTTTCACCAGTTGGTTCGTATTGGTGTTCTGAGTATCACCGGCATAGAGGTTGCCCTGGCGACTGTAACCGGCCTCCAGCTCCAGAGACTGAAGCGGAGCAAAATCCCAACGAACCACGCCGTTGATATCTTTGTTAATGACCCCCTCGCGTCCTGCCGGTAGCGTGTCGGCGTAACTCCCGGTACGTTCAGACTGATGCCCCTGGTTAATATTACGCGCATCCGCCTGCGTTTTGTCGAGGTTGCCATACAGACGGAAGCTGAAATCCCCGCCCAGCGGGCCGTTCAGGCTAAAGTTAGTGCGTTTGGTCGCGCCTTCGTCTTTATGTTCCGGCGCGTTGAAATAGGTATTCCAGGAACCGTGCCACTCGCTACCGCCTTTTTTGGTAATGATATTGACCACGCCACCCGCCGCGCCGTTACCGTAGCGTGCGGCGGCAGGGCCACGCAGCACTTCAATGCGTTCGATCATCTCCGGCGGCACCCACGCGGTATCGCCACGGGTATCGCGTTCGCCGCGCCAGCCCAGGCGCACCGAGTTACGGCTGGTGACGGGTTTACCGTCTATCAGGATGAGGGTGTTTTCCGGCCCCATGCCGCGAATATCGATTTGGCGGTTATTCCCGCGCTGACCGCTGGTGGAGTTGCCGGTCAGGTTTACGCCTGGCATGGTGCGGATGATTTCTGACACGTCGCGCGCGGGCGGATTTTTGCGGATCTCATCGGCGGTGATGGTGGATACGCCTGGCGCCTGTAGGTTTTGCTGGGCAGCGGTCACCACGATGGTGTCTTCATTGGTGAGCGCAGCGCTATCGGTTTTTTCTTCCGCCATCACGGGCAGAGCGGCCCCGTAAATCCCTAAATTGACCAGTAAGGTCAGGGAATGAATCTTCTTGTTCATTGTATATCCTGCTTTTCTTTAGCCACATAAGCCAAAGCGCCCGTCAAAGGCATTGGCCGGGTGGTGAAATTGTGTTCGCGCGTCCCATAGCGCGACAATACGCTATTGCAAATGCAAATAGTTATCAATAATATTATCAATATATTTCACCTTTTATATACAAAATTCATAATAAACACAGGGTTATAATGAAAGAGGCGCTGGCAACGGGAAGTGAGGCCTGGTGGAGGACGAAAACCGGGCCGGAATGGATACGGGAAAAAGACGGAAATTATCGGGTCACTTTTTGGTGGCGCGACCCGCAGGGAAACGAAACACACTCCCCGATACGGCGTGTCTGGGTCTACATCACTGGCGTAACCGATCATCATCAAAACGCGCAGCCTCAGACGATGGCGCGTATTGCCGGAACGGATGTCTGGCGCTGGAGCACGGCGCTTAGCGCTAACTGGCGCGGCAGCTACTGTTTTATTCCTACCGAACGCGATGACGTTTTTGCCGCTTTTGTGACGGGCGAAACGCCCGATCGGAACGCACTGCGTGAAGGCTGGCGACAGCTATTACCGCAGGCGATTGCCGACCCGCTTAATTCGCAAAGCTGGCGGGGAGGACGTGGTCATTCGGTTTCAGCGCTGGAAATGCCGGATGTGCCCCTTCAGCCGGGATGGGATCGTCCTGAAACGCCGTACTCGCCGCCTTTGATGATGCAGTGGCATAGCGAACGTCTGGGTAACTCCCGCCGCGTATGGATATTGACGACCGGAGACGAGGCGCCGGAGGAAAGACCGTTGGCTATTCTGCTGGACGGTCAATTCTGGGCGGAAAATATGCCCGTCTGGCCCGCGCTCGCCTCGCTGACTCATCAACGCTTGCTTCCCGGTGCCGTCTATCTGCTGATTGACGCGATTGATACTCAACACCGCAGCCAGGAGTTGCCCTGCAATGCCGATTTCTGGCTGGCGGTGCAGCAGGAACTGTTGCCGCAAGTCAGAGCCGTGACGCCTTTTAGCGATGATGCCGGGCGAACGGTGGTCGCCGGACAGAGTTTTGGCGGCCTGTCGGCGCTGTATGCCGGCCTGAACTGGCCGACGCGTTTTGGCTGTGTACTAAGCCAGTCAGGATCGTTCTGGTGGCCCCATCGCATCACCCCGCCGGAGGGGGAAGTCATTACCCGGCTGAAAACCGGCGCATTATGCGCGCGCGGACTGCGTATCGTACTGGAAGCCGGCGTGCGTGAGCCGATCGTGTTTCAGGCGAATCAGGCGCTTTATGCCCAACTGAATACCTCGCAGCAGTCCATTTTCTGGCGTCAGGTTGACGGCGGACACGATGCGCTTTGCTGGCGCGGCGGGCTAACGCAAGGGCTGATGCTGCTTTGGCAGCCGCTTATCGACACGCTTTAACCGGGCACATGTCTATGACAGGAGTTGAGTATGGAATTCAGTAATCCCTTCGATAATCCGCAGGGACAGTTTTACATCCTGCAAAATACGCAGCGTCAATTCAGCCTTTGGCCAGCGGCGTGCGCGCTTCCCGCAGGATGGGACGTGGTATGCGAACCGCAATCGCAGGACGCGTGCCAGCAGTGGCTTAATACGCGCTGGACAACACTGAATCCGGCGCATTATGCCGATAAGCAGGAGGCGAAATGACGCAGCGTTTACCATTAGTCGCCGCTCAGCCGGGGATCTGGATGGCGGAAAAACTCTCTGATTTACCCTCCGCCTGGAGCGTGGCGCACTACGTGGAACTGAATGGCGAGCTGGATGCCCCCTTGCTGGCAAAAGCGGTAGCGGTAGGGATGCAACAGGCGGATACGCTACGGATGCGTTTTACCGAAGAGAACGGCGAGGTCTGGCAATGGATAGATCCTGAGCGCACCTTCGGCGAGCCCCCGATTGCCGATTTACGCGACCAGCCCGATCCGCATCACGCGGCGCTGACGTTAATGCAGGCGGATTTACGGCAAAACCTGCGCGCAGATAGCGGTAAGCCGCTGGCTTTTCACCAGTTAATCCGCATTGATGATACCCGCTGGTATTGGTATCAGCGCTATCACCATTTGCTGGTGGATGGCTTTAGCTTCCCGGCGATAACCCGCCAGATTGCGGCGATTTATCGCGCCTGGCAGAGCGACGCCCCTACGCCGGAGTCGCCTTTTACCCCCTTTGCGGATGTGGTCGAGGAATATCAGCGCTATCGCCAGAGCGAGGCCTGGCAGCGTGACGGCGCCTTCTGGGCGCAGCAGCGCCGCGAGCTGCCGCCGCCGGCGTCAATTTCTGCCGCGCCGCTGCCGGGGCGGTCGGCGAGCGCGGATATTCTGCGTATGAAATTGAGCGCGCCGGCGGGGGCGTTTCGCCAACTGGCGGCGCACATGCCTGAGATACCGCGAGCGGATCTTGCCCTGGCGCTGGTGACGTTGTGGCTGGGACGATTATGCGGGCGAATGGATTATGCCGCCGGATTTATCTTTATGCGGCGGATGGGCTCGGCGGCGTTAACGGCGACCGGGCCTGTCCTTAACGTGTTGCCGCTGGCGGTTAACCTTCATGCGACGGAAGATCTGCCAACGCTGGCGAAGCGTCTTGCGGCGCAGTTAAAGAAGATGCGCCGCCACCAGCGTTACGACGCCGAACAGATTGTACGCGATAGCGGGCGAGCCGCAGGGGAGACGCCGCTATTTGGCCCGGTGCTCAATATAAAAGTGTTTGATTATCATCTGGATCTTCCTGGCATACAGGCGCAAACCCATACCCTGGCGACGGGGCCGGTTAACGATCTTGAACTGGCGCTTTTTCCGGATGAAAACGGCGGTCTGGATATTGAATTGCTGGCGAATGCACAGCGTTACGATGACGCCACGCTCTCCCGCCATGCCTTACGATTGATGGCGCTTATCACGCAGTTTGCGGATAACCCGGCGCTGCGCTGCGGCGATGCGCAAATGCTGCTGGCGGAAGAACAAACGCAATTAGCACACCTTAATAATACGGCGGTAACGATTCCCGCCGCCACGCTTAGCGATTTGGTGGCGCAGCAGGCGCAAAAAACGCCAGAGGCTTCCGCGTTGGCAGATGCGCATTATCACTTTACCTACCGTGAAATGCGCGAACAGGTTGTGGCGCTGGCGTACGCGCTGCGGGAACGCGGCGTTCAGCCTGGCGATAGCGTGGCGGTGGCGTTGCCGCGGTCGGTTTTCCTGACCTTAGCGCTGCATGGCATTGTCGAGGCGGGCGCCGCCTGGCTGCCGCTGGATACCGGTTATCCTGACGATCGGCTGCGAATGATGCTGGAAGATGCGCAGCCGAAACTGTTAATTACGACTCAGGCGCAGCTGGCGCGCTTTCACGATATTCCGGGGATGGAATATTTGTGTTATAGCCAACCGCTACCGGTCAGTGACGCCACTCCGCTGGGGCTGTCGTTACCGCATCATACCGCTTACATCATTTTCACCTCTGGTTCGACGGGCAGGCCGAAAGGGGTGATGGTGGGACAAACGGCGATAGTCAACCGGTTGCTGTGGATGCAGGATCACTATCCGTTGACGGCGGATGATGTAGTAGCGCAAAAAACGCCGTGCAGTTTTGACGTCTCAGTATGGGAGTTTTTCTGGCCGTTTATCGCCGGGGCGAAACTGGTGATGGCTGAACCGGAAGCGCACCGCGACCCGCTCGCGATGCAGCGGTTCTTTGCGCAATACGGCGTCACGACCACCCATTTTGTGCCGTCGATGCTGGCGGCCTTTATTGCCTCGCTCACGCCAGCGTCGGCTGGGAAAAGCTGCGCTTCCTTAAAGCGCGTTTTCTGTAGCGGCGAGGCCCTGCCGACGGCGCTGTGCCGCGAATGGGAGACGTTAACCAACGCGCCGCTACACAATCTGTACGGGCCAACGGAGGCCGCGGTGGATGTGAGCTGGTATCCGGCCTGTGGCGATGAGCTGGCGGCTGTTGACGGCAACAGCATCCCGATTGGTTATCCCGTCTGGAATACCGGTTTACGTATTCTCGATGCGCATATGCAGCCGGTGCCGCCGGGCGTGGCTGGCGATCTCTATCTTACCGGTATCCAACTGGCGCAGGGCTATCTGGGGCGTCCGGATCTTACCGCCAGCCGTTTTATCGCCGATCCTTTTGCGCCAGGCGAACGGATGTACCGTACCGGAGATGTGGCGCGCTGGCTGGATTCCGGCGCGGTGGAGTACCTGGGGCGCAGCGACGATCAGCTCAAAATTCGGGGTCAACGTATTGAACTGGGCGAGATTGACCGCGTCATGCAAACGCTGCCGGATGTTGAACAGGCGGTAGCACATGCCTGCGTCTTTAATCAGGCGGCGGCGACGGGCGGGGATGCCCGGCAACTGGTCGGCTATCTGGTGTCGCACTCCGGTTTGCCGCTGGATTTACCGGCGCTGCAGGAAAAATTACGCCAAAAACTTCCCGCGCATATGGTGCCAGTTGTGCTGTTGCAACTGGCCAGCTTGCCGCTTAGCGCTAATGGCAAGCTGGATCGCAAAGCCCTGCCGCTGCCGGACCTGACGCCACGCGTGAAAGGGCGTGCGCCGCAGTCCGCAACGGAGATTGCTGTCGCCGCGGCGTTTTCCCGCCTGCTGGGCTGTGAGATTAACGACGTTGAAAGTGATTTCTTTGCGCTGGGCGGACACTCGCTGCTGGCGATGAAACTGGCCGCGCAGCTAAGCCAGACGTTTAACCGTCAGGTGACGCCGGGTCAGGTGATGGTGGCGTCTGACGTGGCGCAGTTGAGTAAGCTGCTCGATACTGACGATGACGAACGCTCGCGCAATCTGGGGTTCGGGCCGCTGTTGCCGCTGCGTGAAAGCGATGGTCCAACGTTATTTTGTTTCCATCCGGCGTCGGGGTTCGCCTGGCAATTTAGCGTATTATCACGCTATCTTAGCCCGTCGTGGTCGATTATGGGGATTCAGTCGCCGCGCCCCGCTGGCCCTATGCAAACCGCAACCACCCTTGATGAGGTATGTGAACATCATCTGGCGACTTTGCTCGCCCGGCAGCCGCATGGCCCTTATTATTTATTAGGCTATTCGCTGGGCGGGACGCTGGCGCAAGGGATCGCCGCCCGGTTGCGCGCGCGCGGCGAAACCGTAGCGTTTTTGGGGTTACTGGACACCTGGCCGCCGGAAACGCAAAACTGGCGGGAAAAAGAGGCGAATGGCCTCAATCCGGACGTATTGGCGGAAATTGAACGTGAACGCGCAGCGTTTGTCGCCGCTCAGCAGGGAAATGCCTCCGAAGCCTTATTTACCGCCATTGAAGGCAATTATGCGGATGCCGTCCGTTTGCTGACGACGGCGCATAGCGTACCGTTTGATGGACATGCTACGCTCTTTGTGGCGGATAAAACGGTGCCGGAAGGCGTATCGCCTGAACAGAGCTGGTCGCCGTGGATAGCGTCTTTGGCTATTTATCACCAGCCGTGCGCGCATGTAGATATTATTTCTCCCTCCGCTTTTGAAACTATCGGGCCCATCATCAGCGAGCTCATTAATAAATAACGGGCGTTGTTTCTGCCTTTAACAAATTAAATCCTGAAACCCATAATAATTACTAATTATTATGGGTTTTTTATTGCAACGATTAATTCTTTTAACATAAGTGATACATGCTACAGGCAAGTTTAATTCCGAATATTTAGCTTTTCGGGCACTGGCGCGCAAAGAGTGTTTCGGATAATTCTGACTTGCTGTTAGAATCTCTGACAGGAATGTGTTCTTTCATTGGATAAAGTTTTCAGGTCATACGGCATGCCATCTCTTAATGTAAAACAAGAAAAACATCAGTCACTTGCAGGTTACTCACTGCCGCCCGCCAACAGTCATGAAATCGATTTGTTTAGCCTTATAGAGGTGTTATGGCAGGCGAAACGTCGTATTCTTGCTACCGTTTTCGCCTTTGCGTGCGTGGGGTTACTTCTGTCCTTTTTGCTGCCGCAAAAATGGACCAGCCAGGCGATTGTCACACCGGCGGAGTCGGTACAGTGGCAGGGACTGGAGAGAACGTTGACCGCGCTGCGCGTGTTGGATATGGAGGTAAGCGTTGATCGGGCCAGCGTCTTTAATCTGTTTATTAAAAAGTTTAGCTCGCCCTCGCTGCTGGAAGAATATCTTCGTTCTTCTCCGTATGTCATGGATCAATTAAAAGGCGCGCAAATAGACGAGCAGGATCTTCACCGGGCGATTGTCGTGCTGAGCGAAAAAATGAAAGCAGTGGACAGTAATGCCAGCAAGAAAAATGAAACATCATTATTCACGTCGTGGACGTTGAGTTTTACCGCGCCGACGCGGGAAGAAGCGCAAAAAGTGCTGGCTGGCTATATTCAGTACATCTCTGATATCGTCGTGGAAGAGACGCTGGAAAATATTCGTAACCAGCTGGAAATCAAAACCCGCTATGAGCAGGAAAAGCTGGCGATGGATCGGGTGCGTCTCAAAAACCAGCTTGATGCCAATATTCAACGTCTCCATTATTCGCTGGAAATCGCCAACGCCGCCGGCATTAAGAGACCGGTTTACAGTAATGGTCAGGCGGTAAAAGATGATCCGGATTTTTCTATTTCTCTCGGCGCGGATGGTATTTCCCGCAAACTGGAAATTGAAAAAGGGGTAACGGACGTGGCCGAGATCGACGGTGATTTGCGTAACCGTCAATACCATGTTGAACAACTGGCGGCAATGAATGTGAGCGACGTGAAGTTTACCCCGTTTAAATATCAACTGTCGCCGTCTCTGCCAGTGAAAAAAGATGGCCCGGGTAAAGCGATCATTATTATTCTGGCGGCGTTGATTGGCGGTATGATGGCCTGCGGCGGCGTATTACTGCGTCACGCGATGGTCTCGCGTAAAATGGAAAACGCGCTGGCGATAGATGAACGGTTAGTCTGATTTAAACGAAAAGCCGGATAGCGATTATCCGGCTTTGTCATCTGTGTGAACGACTATCGCCGCCCCAGCGGTACCACCAGCGGCGTCCCGGCAACCGGATCGTCGATAATCATACAGCGCAGCCCATAGATTTTTTCGATAAGCTCTGCGGTAACAATCTCTTTCGGCGCGCCCTGTGCGACAATATTACCTTCGCGTAATGCAATCAAATGCGTGGCGTATCGGCAGGCCTGATTCAGGTCGTGCAGGACGGCGGCGAGCGTATAACCTTTTTCGCGGTTGAGATCGCTTAACAACTCCAGCAAATCAATTTGATGGCTAATATCCAGCCACGTTGTCGGCTCATCCAGCAGCATGATGGACGTTTCCTGCGCCAGCACCATGGCTATCCACGCCCGCTGACGTTGGCCGCCGGACAGAGTATCTACGCTTTGCGTCGCCAGTGAGGTGATACCTGTTGCACGCATGGCACTGGCGACGGCGTCGGCATCTTCCTTGCGCCAGCGGGTAAATAACGGCTGATGCGGATAACGCCCTCTGGCGACCAGCTCTTGTACGGTGATATCGCCCGGCGTAGTGGCGTTTTGCGCCAGCAATCCGATGCGCCGCGCCACCTCTTTACTGGCGTAACGCTGTATTTGTTCGCCATCCAGCCAGACATGGCCGTCAACAGGCGTCATCAGACGGCTTAGCGTGCGTAGCAACGTTGACTTGCCGCAGCCGTTAGGGCCGATGATGGCGGTAAAATGGCCGTCCGGAATCGAAACATTAAGGTTTTTTGCGACGGTATAGCTGCCATAACCCAGCGTTAACTGGTCGCCGCGCAAACGGGCTACGGATTCGGTCATTTTTTGCGGGACTCCTGAATTAACAAGACGATAAGATAAATACCGCCGAGGCTGACGGTGACCACGCCCACTGGAAGCTGATAAGGCATAAACAGTTGCTGCGCGCATGCATCGGCGGCCAGTAGTAATAACGCGCCGCACAGCGCTGACTGGGTTAATCCCCAGCGCGCTGTGCCGCTAAGGCGGCGGGCGATGTGCGGCGCGACAAGGGCAATAAACGAGATGGGGCCAGCCAGTGCCGTAGCCGCAGCGGTGAGCGACACCGCCACCAGCATCAGCATCAGGCGTGACCGCTCCACGCTAACACCCAGCGCGCAGGCGCTGTCATCGCCCATCTCCAGCAGCCGCATACGACGCACCAGCAGCGCGGCGCCTGTCAGCATCACAATAATCAGCGGCGCCGAAGGCCAGGTTTTTGCCCATGTCAGACCGTTGAGCGACCCGGCGTTCCATAAGCCGGCGGTGAGCGCCGTTTCCAGCGACGCCTGCAACAGAAGCCAGGTATTAAAGGCGACTAACATCGCGCGGATGCCGATACCGATGATAATCAGCCGGAAAGTTTCAATCCCGTTACGCCAGGCGAGCAGCCAGACAATCAATGACGTGACGATACCGCCCGCCATTGCCGCCAGCGCGATCGCGGTAAGATGCTGGCCAAACAGGACCATTGCGACCAGTACGCCGCTCCAGGCGCCGGTATTAAAGCCCATCACATCAGGGCTGCCTAGCGGGTTACGCATCAGCGACTGAAAAATCGCGCCACTGACGCCAAGCGCAGCGCCAATCAGCAACGCCATTAATACGCGCGGTAGTCGCCATTCGGTTACGACAAGGGTGATGTTACGCGGCGCGTCGCCCAACAGCGCGGCAATAATCTGCCCGGTCTCAAGAGGCACGGCGCCGCTTTGCAGGCTCCATAAACCAATGGCGAAGCAGCCAGCCGCCAGAAGCAGGCAGCTTACGATAAGCCGACGAGAAAGAAACATCACAGGCCGCCTCCGTTCGATTTACGGCGTACCAGAAAAATAAGTACCGGCGCGCCGATAAATGCACTGACAACCGATACGCGGAGTTCGCCCGGCACCAACAGACGACCAATAATATCGGCAAAAAGCAGCAGAGCAGGGGTTGCCAGTAGCGTCACTGGCAGCGACCAGCGGTGGTCTGCGCCCACCAGCCAACGCGCCATATGCGGCATCATCAGACCAATAAAGGCGATAGGGCCAACCAGCGCCGTTGCGCTGCCGCACAAGACGGTAATCGCCAGTAAACCGATAAGTTGGGTGCGCGCCACTTTACTCCCCAGCGCCGTCGCGGTATCGCTGCCGAGGCTCAGGCTGTTCAGCGCTCGGCTCAGAAATAGCGCCACGATCCCTGCGATAACCACGGGCGCAAGCGCGACTTTCAACGTTTGCAGGCTGCGAATGTCCAGCGATCCCGCCTGCCAGAAGCGAAGCTGGTCATAGACCTCTGGATTTAACAGCGCGATGCCGCTGGTCAGTCCTTCCAGTACCGCGCCAAGCGCCACGCCCGCCAGTGTCAGGCGGACCGGGCTTAACTGGCCGCCGCCCTGACTACCGGTGAAGGCGACAATCAGCGATGCGATAAGCGCGCCGCTAAATGCCATGAAAAGCTGTTCCAGCGGCGTGGAGAAACCAAACAGCGCCGCGCCCAGTACAATGGCGAAGCTGGCACCGTTGTTAACGCCCAGAATCCCCGGGTCGGCGAGCGGGTTGCGAGTAAGTGTTTGCATGAGCGCCCCGGCGAGACCCAACGCGCCGCCTGCCAGTAATCCGGCCAGCGTACGCGGCAAACGCGCATCCAGGACGATGGTGCAATCGGCGCTTTGGCATACGCCGGTGAACGCCTCCAGCACGGCGGCGGCGGGCAGCGGTTTCGCGCCAATGACCAGGCTTAAAACCGCGGCGAGACTCAGTAATAACAACAATCCGGGCACGGCAAACGCGCGCGTCACGGAAAATGAGCATGACATAGTAACTTCCCTGATAATGATAGTAATTATCGTTATCTATCTTATTTGGTTATGTTAGCATGTGCAGCCATTGAATGGATATTTAAAAAAACTCGCATTAAGGCGTTGTAATGAATCGACAATCCTGGCTGCTCAATCTCAGCCTGTTGAAGACGCACCCTGCATTTCGCGCAGTATTTCTGGCCCGTTTTATCTCTATTGTCTCGCTGGGGCTGCTTGGCGTGGCGGTTCCGGTACAGATCCAAATGATGACGCACTCCACCTGGCAGGTAGGGCTGTCGGTAACGTTAACCGGCGGCGCCATGTTTATTGGCTTAATGGTGGGCGGCGTACTGGCCGATCGCTACGAACGTAAAAAGGTGATTCTGCTGGCGCGCGGTACTTGCGGTATTGGCTTTATTGGCCTGTGCGTGAACGCGCTGCTGCCGGAACCATCATTGCTGGCGATATATCTCCTTGGCCTGTGGGACGGCTTTTTCGCGTCTCTGGGCGTGACCGCGTTACTGGCGGCGACGCCAGCGCTGGTCGGAAGAGAAAATCTGATGCAGGCCGGCGCGATTACCATGCTGACGGTACGTCTGGGATCGGTTATTTCGCCGATGTTGGGGGGCATATTGCTTGCCAGCGGCGGTGTAGCCTGGAACTATGGGCTGGCGGCCGCCGGGACGTTTATTACGCTATTGCCGTTACTGACGCTGCCGCGACTGCCTGTCCCTCCGCAGCCGCGGGAAAATCCATTTATCGCGTTACTGGCGGCATTTCGTTTTTTGCTCGCCAGTCCGCTTATCGGCGGTATTGCGCTGCTTGGCGGCCTGGTGACGATGGCAAGCGCGGTACGCGTCCTCTATCCGGCGCTGGCGATGAGCTGGCAGATGTCGGCGGCGCAAATCGGTTTGCTGTATGCGGCAATTCCGCTGGGGGCGGCCATTGGCGCGCTGACCAGCGGACAACTGGCGCATAGCGTTCGTCCGGGGCTCATTATGCTGGTTTCGACAGTGGGTTCTTTTCTGGCGGTGGGGCTGTTCGCCATCATGCCGGTCTGGATCGCAGGTGTTATCTGTCTGGCGCTGTTTGGCTGGCTTAGCGCCATCAGTTCGTTATTACAATATACCCTGCTGCAAACCCAGACGCCGGAAAATATGCTGGGGCGAATGAATGGCTTGTGGACCGCGCAAAACGTCACGGGAGACGCTATCGGCGCGGCGCTGTTAGGCGGTCTTGGCGCAATGATGACGCCGGTCGCTTCCGCGAGCGTGAGTGGATTCGGGCTGGTAATTATTGGTTTGCTGCTGCTGTTAGTGCTGGGCGAGCTACGTCGTTTTCGCCAGACGCCGCCGGTTAGCGATGCTGGCTGATGAAGAGGCGTTTATCCGACTGACAAAATCGGTCTGGTCAGTCGGATAAGACTCCGATAAGGCTAAAACAGGGCGGCCAGCCGGTTAAGCAGCAACGTTGCGCTGTAATAATCCAGACGGAACGTCTCCGTGCCCAGGGCATAGACGCGCTTATTTTGCACCGCTGGCAGGTGCGCGAGCAGCGGATTGGTGTAAAGGGCCGCGACATCTTTGTTGTCGCCGGCAAACAGGAAAAGAGATTCGCCGTTTAACCCGGCGGCCAGATTTTCACCGCCAAGCTGAATGATATCGTGGCGCTTACCCTGGCTTTTGCTGGTTTGCAGCCCTCGGGGCAATGTCGCCAGCGTAAAGCCTAACTGCGTCAATAGCTTGCCTTGTGCTGATTCTGGCGTCCACAGATTGGCGCTATGCGCGGCAGGGGTATACACCAGCGCGCTAACCGGCTGCGGCGGCAGGGCGATTCGCTGTTTAACCGTCGTCAGTTGCGCCTCAAATTCCGCTATTCGCGCGGCGGCCTGTTTCTCCTGACCGGTGATCTCGCCAAGCTGCGTGAGCAAACTCTGCCAGCTTTTATCGTCATAATTGATGACGAGCGTCGGCGCGATAGCGGAGAGCTGATCGTAAAGCGCCAGCGCGGAGTCGCCGCCGGTGGCGCTAATCAAAATGAGATCCGGCATTTGCGCGGCGACCGTTTCGGCATTCGGTTCGCCGATATACAGCCGGGCGACATGGCGAGCCTTTGCTACGTCGCTCCACTGACGCATAAACCCTTGATCGTCAGCAAAGCGGTTATTCGGCGTAGTGGCCCCGCTGGCGACGACGGGCGCATCAATCGCCAGCAGCGAGCCTGTTAACGTCACGCTGGTAGAGACGATACGCGCGGGTTTGTGGTCCAGAGTATGAACGCCGCGGCTGTCCTGGATTTGCCGGGGCCAACCGGCGTCCTGGGCTAAGGATATTCCTGAAATTGATAAACCAACCACTAAAAGCAGCCAACGATAAAAGGCGGGGAGTCTCACAATAGCGTCCTGTTATTAATAAAGTTAATGCTTCTCATTTTCATGTCAGCAGCAGCGAGATGCAAGCCTTAGTGCTATTTAACTCATGACCAGAGTTGACAGAGCGACGTTTTACTCTTAGGTTAGCGCACTAAAAATAGAAATAATAATCATTATTATACACAAAATCATTCAAGAAGCATCGCAACGGCAAGGGAAGAAATCCCCGCGAGCATAGATAACTGTGTGACCGGGGTTTCTGAGCGCAGCCAACAAAGAGGCAGCTTGAAAGATGAAGTGTATATAAGCCTTTATCATTGGAGGATGATATGGATATGTCACTGGCCGAGGACGATCAGGAGACAATGGCAACGCTTGCTCCCGATCGCTTTTTCTTCATGTCGCCGTATCGCAGTTTTACCACTTCCGGGTGCTTCGCCCGTTATACCGAGCCTGCGGTTGCCGGAGATTCGCCGGATAGCCCTTTCCAGCAGAAATTGCGCCAGCAGTTTGCCGAGGCCAAATCGCAGGGCATCGCCAACCCTATCCTGGTGGGGGCGATCCCCTTTGATACCCGTCAGCCGTCGTCGCTATTTATCCCGATGGCGTGGCAGTCCTTTTCCCGCCAGCAAAAGCAGCGCACGGCGCGTTATTTTACTGACCATCAGCCACTGACGGTGACGGCGCGAAAGGCGATTCCGGAGCAGGATGCTTTTGAAGCAATGGTCGCACGCGCGGCTATGCTGACCGCCACGCCAGACGTCGATAAAGTGGTGCTTTCCCGGCTAATAGATATCACCACTGATGTGGCGGTGGATAGCGGAGCATTGCTGGAGCGGCTGGTTGCGCAGAATCCAGTTAGTTACAACTTCCATGTGCCACTGGCGGATGGCGGCGTTCTGCTGGGCGCCAGCCCCGAATTGTTGCTACGCAAAGAGGGCGAGCGGTTTAGTTCGCTGCCGTTAGCAGGCTCGGCACGCCGACAGCCGGATGACGTTCTGGATCGCGAGGCGGGAAACCGACTGCTGGCTTCACAAAAAGATCGCCATGAACATGAGCTGGTGACGCAGGCGATGAAGCAGATCCTGCGCGATCGCAGCACGGAACTGCAATTACCTTCCTCTCCGCAGTTGATCACCACGCCGACGCTATGGCATCTCGGTACGCCGTTTGAGGGCAAGGCCAACGCCGGAGAAAACGCGCTGACGCTGGCCTGTCTGCTGCATCCGACCCCTGCGTTAAGCGGTTTCCCCCATCAGGTCGCGAAAAAGCTGATTGCTGAACTGGAACCGTTCGATCGTGAACTGTTTGGCGGCATTGTCGGCTGGTGCGACGCCGAAGGAAACGGCGAGTGGGTAGTGACGATTCGTTGTGCGAAATTGCAAGGTAATCAGGTGCGCCTGTTCGCCGGCGCCGGGATTGTCCCTGCCTCTTCGCCAGTCGGCGAGTGGCGGGAAACCGGCGTCAAGCTCTCTACGATGTTGAACGTTTTTGGACTGCATTAAGGAACGATGATGCGTATACCTTTCACCCGTTGGCCGGATGAATTTGCCCGCCGTTATCGTGAAAAAGGCTACTGGCAAGACGTGCCGTTGACCGATATTCTGACCCGCCACGCTGACAGCGACAAGACGGCGGTCATTGAAGGCGAGCGCGCATTCAGCTATCGCCAGCTCAACCAGGCCGTGGATAATCTGGCCTGCAGTTTACGCCGTCAGGGCATCAAACCTGGCGAAACCGCTCTGGTGCAACTGGGGAATGTACCGGAACTGTATATCACCTTTTTCGCCCTGTTGAAGCTTGGCGTAGCGCCCGTTCTGGCGCTGTTTAGCCATCAACGTACCGAACTTAACGCCTATGCGATGCAGATCGCGCCGACGCTGGTGATTGCCGATCGCCAACATACGCTGTTCGCCGGGGAGGACTTTCTCAACACGTTTGTGGCTGAACACCGCTCTGTGCGGGTGGTGTTATTGCGCAACGACGACGGCGATCACAGCCTGGACGCGGCGATGCGGCAGGCGGCGGAAGATTTCACCGCCACGCCATCACCTGCTGACGAAGTGGCCTACTTTCAGCTTTCCGGCGGTACTACCGGCACGCCAAAGCTTATTCCCCGTACCCATAACGACTATTACTACAGCGTGCGCCGCAGCAATGAGATTTGCGGTTTCAACGAGGAGACGCGTTTTCTGTGCGCGATTCCCGCCGCGCATAACTACGCCATGAGTTCGCCGGGCGCGCTGGGCGTTTTTCTCGCCAAAGGAACGGTAGTGCTGGCGACCGATCCCAGCGCCACGCTCTGTTTCCCGCTGATCGAAAAACACCAGATTAATGCCACGGCGCTGGTGCCGCCCGCGGTCAGTCTATGGCTACAGGCTATCCAGGAGTGGGGCGGCAATGCGCCGCTGGCGTCATTAAGGTTATTGCAGGTTGGCGGCGCGCGGCTTTCTGCGACGCTGGCCGCCCGTATTCCGGTTGAAATTGGCTGTCAGTTGCAGCAGGTCTTCGGTATGGCGGAAGGGTTAGTGAACTATACCCGGCTGGACGATAGCCCGGAACGGATTATCAATACCCAGGGAAGACCCATGTGTCCGGACGACGAAGTGTGGGTGGCGGATGCCGACGGGAATCCACTGCCGCCGGGCGAGATTGGTCGTCTGATGACGCGCGGCCCCTATACTTTTCGCGGCTATTTCAACAGTCCGCAACACAATGCCAGCGCCTTTGACGCCAACGGTTTTTACTGCTCCGGCGATCTGATCTCCATTGATCAAGACGGCTACATCACCGTTCACGGGCGTGAAAAAGATCAGATCAATCGGGGCGGCGAGAAGATAGCCGCCGAAGAGATAGAAAACCTGTTACTGCGCCACCCGGCGGTGATCCATGCGGCGCTGGTCAGCATGGAAGATGAACTGCTGGGGGAAAAAAGTTGCGCATATCTGGTGGTAAAAGAGCCGCTGCGAGCGGTACAGGTACGCCGTTTCCTGCGAGAGCAGGGCGTGGCGGAATTTAAATTACCGGATCGCGTGGAGTGCGTTGCGTCACTGCCACTGACGCCGGTTGGTAAAGTCGATAAAAAACAATTACGCCAGCGGTTGGCGTCACGTTCACCGCTCTGAAGGAGAAAGAGAGATGGCCATTCCGAAACTACAGTCTTACGCGCTGCCCACCGCACTGGATATCCCGACCAACAAAGTGAACTGGGCATTTGAGCCGGAGCGCGCGGCGCTGCTCATCCACGATATGCAGGATTACTTTGTCAGCTTTTGGGGCCGCAACTGCCCAATGATGGACCAGGTGATTGCCAATATCGCCGCTCTGCGCCAGTACTGTAAGGAACATCATATCCCGGTCTATTACACCGCTCAGCCGAAAGAGCAAAGCGATGAAGATCGCGCGTTACTCAATGATATGTGGGGACCGGGACTGACGCGCTCTCCGGAACAGCAGAAGGTGGTAGAAGCCTTAACGCCGGATGAGGCGGATACGGTGCTGGTGAAGTGGCGTTATAGCGCGTTTCACCGCTCGCCGCTGGAACAGATGTTAAAAGATACCGGACGCAATCAGCTCATCATTACCGGTGTGTATGCGCATATTGGCTGTATGACCACCGCTACCGATGCGTTTATGCGCGACATTAAGCCGTTTATGGTGGCGGATGCGCTGGCGGATTTCAGCCGGGAAGAGCATCTGATGGCGCTGAACTATGTGGCGGGGCGTTCCGGTCGCGTCGTCATGACTGAATCGCTGCTGCCGACGCCGGTTCCTGCCAGTAAAGCGGCGCTGCGGGCGTTGATTCTGCCGTTGCTGGATGAGACTGACGAGCCGCTGGATGATGAAAACCTGATTGATTATGGCCTGGATTCAGTACGCATGATGGGGCTGGCGGCGCGCTGGCGTAAAGTACACGGCGATATCGACTTCGTGATGCTGGCGAAAAATCCGACCATTGACGCCTGGTGGGCGCTGCTTTCTCGCGGGGTAGAGTAATGGCCAGCTTTGATTTTTCAGACAAAACGGTATGGGTGACCGGGGCGGGGAAAGGGATCGGTTATGCGACGGCGCTGGCGTTTGTTGACGCCGGGGCGCGGGTGATCGGCTTCGATCGCGAATTTACGCAAGAGAATTATCCCTTTGCTACCGAAGTCATGGATGTGGCGGATGCCGCACAGGTTGCGCAGGTGTGTCAGCGTGTGTTGCAAAAAACGCCGCTGCTGGATGTGCTGGTCAACGCCGCCGGTATTTTGCGTATGGGAGCGACCGATGCGCTTAGCGTCGACGACTGGCAGCAGACGTTTGCGGTCAATGTGGGCGGGGCATTTAACCTGTTTTCGCAGACGATGACGCAGTTTCGCCGTCAGCAGGGAGGGGCGATTGTTACCGTAGCCTCAGATGCGGCGCATACGCCGCGTATCGGTATGAGCGCCTACGGCGCCTCTAAAGCGGCGCTGAAAAGCCTGGCGCTAACCGTAGGGCTGGAGCTGGCGGGCTGCGGGGTGCGCTGTAATGTGGTGTCGCCCGGTTCGACTGACACCGATATGCAGCGCACTTTATGGGTGAGTGAAGATGCCGAACAGCAGCGTATCCGCGGTTTCGGCGAACAGTTTAAGCTCGGTATTCCGCTCGGTAAAATCGCCCGTCCGCAGGAGATAGCCAATACCATTTTGTTTCTTGCCTCCGATCTGGCCAGCCACATTACCTTGCAGGATATCGTGGTGGACGGTGGTTCAACATTGGGAGCCTGACGATGATCTGGAAACGGCATTTAACGCTGGATGAATTGAACGCTACCAGTCAGAACACGCTGGTGGCGCATCTGGGCATTGTTTACACCCGTCTGGGCGATGACGTGCTGGAGGCGGAAATGCCCGTCGATGCTCGCACTCATCAACCGTTTGGTCTGCTACACGGCGGCGCATCGGCAGCGCTGGCGGAGACGTTAGGATCAATGGCGGGTTATCTGATGACCCGCGACGGGCAGTGCGTGGTCGGGACCGAGTTAAACGCCACCCACCACCGCGCCGTCTCGCAGGGGAAAGTACGCGGCGTTTGCCTGCCGCTGCATCTGGGGCGGCAGAATCAAAGCTGGGAAATTACGCTCTTTGACGAGCAGGGGAGGCGCTGCTGCACCTGTCGCCTGGGAACGGCGGTAATGGGATAGTTCTGGCAAAGTAAAATGCAATTGCAGCGTTAACGAAGAAAGGAAGTGATCTGGTTAACACTGTAATGTAAAAAATGGGTAACGATCCGGTTTTATCATGTTGTTGTGTTGTTAATTACGGTAAAGGTGTTATAGAAACAAAATGTAACATCTCTCTGGAACACCCAAACGGACAACAACTATGAATAAATCAGGGAAATACCTCGTCTGGACAGCGCTCTCAGTATTGGGTGCGTTTGCCCTGGGCTATATTGCGTTAAATCGTGGGGAACAGATCAACGCGCTATGGATCGTGGTGGCGTCGGTCTGTGTCTATCTTATTGCGTATCGTTTTTATGGGCTCTATATCGCCAAAAAAGTGCTGGCGGTTGACCCAACGCGTATGACGCCCGCGGTACGTCATAATGATGGTCTGGATTATGTCCCGACCGATAAAAAAGTGCTTTTTGGTCACCATTTTGCGGCCATTGCTGGCGCAGGTCCGCTGGTTGGGCCGGTACTGGCCGCGCAGATGGGCTATCTGCCGGGGATGATCTGGCTGCTGGCGGGCGTTGTGCTGGCGGGAGCGGTGCAGGACTTTATGGTGCTGTTCGTCTCGACCCGGCGTGATGGGCGTTCGCTTGGCGAGCTGGTTAAAGAGGAGATGGGCGCGACGGCCGGGGTGATCGCGCTGGTGGCCTGCTTTATGATCATGGTGATCATTCTGGCCGTCCTGGCGATGATCGTGGTGAAAGCGCTGACCCATAGCCCGTGGGGAACGTACACTGTTGCGTTCACCATTCCACTGGCGATTTTTATGGGCATCTACCTGCGTTATCTGCGTCCGGGGCGCATCGGCGAGGTGTCGGTCATTGGGCTGGTATTCCTTATTTTCGCTATTATTTCCGGCGGATGGGTGGCGGCAAGCCCAACCTGGGCGCCGTACTTTGATTTTACTGGCGTGCAACTTACCTGGATGCTGGTGGGGTATGGTTTTGTCGCGGCGGTACTGCCGGTCTGGCTGCTGCTCGCGCCGCGTGATTACCTCTCTACCTTCCTGAAAATTGGTACGATTGTCGGTCTGGCGGTCGGGATTCTGATCATGCGTCCGACGCTGACTATGCCGGCGCTGACCAAATTTGTTGATGGTACAGGACCGGTCTGGACAGGCGACCTGTTCCCGTTCCTGTTTATCACCATCGCCTGCGGCGCGGTATCCGGTTTCCATGCGCTCATCTCCTCCGGCACGACGCCGAAGATGTTGGCCAACGAAGGCCAGGCCTGCTTTATCGGCTACGGCGGGATGTTAATGGAATCTTTCGTCGCCATTATGGCGCTGGTCTCGGCCTGTATTATCGATCCGGGCGTTTACTTTGCGATGAATAGCCCGATGGCGGTACTGGCGCCAGCGGGGACAGCGGATGTCGTGGCTTCTGCCGCGCAGGTGGTCAGTAGTTGGGGTTTCGCTATCACGCCGGATACGTTACACCAGATTGCCAATGAAGTCGGCGAACAATCCATTATCTCCCGCGCAGGCGGTGCGCCAACGCTGGCGGTAGGGATGGCCTACATTTTACATGGCGCGTTGGGCGGCATGATGGATGTGGCGTTCTGGTATCACTTTGCCATTCTGTTTGAAGCGCTGTTTATTCTGACGGCGGTGGATGCGGGTACCCGTGCGGCGCGTTTTATGTTGCAGGATTTGTTGGGCGTAGTGTCGCCAGGGCTGAAACGTACCGATTCGCTGCCAGCGAACCTGCTTGCTACGGCATTGTGCGTGCTGGCGTGGGGGTATTTCCTCCATCAGGGCGTGGTCGATCCGTTAGGCGGTATTAACACCCTGTGGCCGCTGTTTGGCATCGCTAACCAGATGCTTGCGGGGATGGCGCTGATGCTTTGCGCCGTGGTACTGTTCAAAATGAAGCGTCAGCGTTATGCGTGGGTCGCGCTGGTGCCAACGGCCTGGCTGCTGATTTGTACGCTGACGGCGGGCTGGCAGAAAGCGTTTAGTCCGGATGCGAAAATCGGCTTCCTGGCCATTGCCAATAAGTTCCAGGCGATGATCGACAGCGGCAATATTCCGCCGCAGTACACCGAATCGCAGCTTGCGCAGTTGGTATTCAATAACCGTCTGGATGCCGGGCTAACCATCTTCTTTATGGTGGTGGTCGTGGTGCTGGCGGTCTTCTCTATTAAGACGGCGCTGGCCGCTCTGAAGATTGATAAACCGACGGCGAATGAAACGCCGTATGAGCCGATGCCGGAAAATGTGGATGAGATCGTGACGCAGGCGAAAGGCGCGCACTAATCTTTTTACATCAATAGCCCTCTCCAGAATAAGGAGAGGGCATTTGGATGACAGGTGACAACGATGTTCGATACGCTTTCGAAAGCCGGAAAATATCTGGGACAGGCCGCAAAAATGATGATTGGCGTGCCAGACTACGACAACTATGTGGAACATATGCGCATAACGCATCCGGATCAGACGCCGATGACCTATGAAGAATTTTTCCGCGAGCGGCAGGATGCGCGCTATGGTGGAAAAGGCGGCGCGCGTTGCTGCTGAGTGTTGCCAGGCCTGATAAGCGCAACGTCACCAGGCTATATTCTGAAAAATTCAACTTTTTCAAACGCCGCACGCAGGGTGTCAGGCGTTAACGTCACCGGTAAATAGTGGATGGATTCGACCGGGCGCAGGGTATGTGCGATTACCCTATCGATCTCGGCGGTGTTATGAATATCCACGTCCAGTTCGCTAAGTCGGGCCGGCAGATGAAATCGCCGGTACGCTGCAATCAATTGCGCCAGCACGTCATCTTGTCCCAGTAGCGCGCTTTGCACCAGAATGCCATAAGCCACTTTCGTTCCGTGCAGGAATTTTTCCGTTTGCGGCAGGACGGTCAGACCGTTGTGTACCGCATGGGCGGCGGCGACACGGGTATAGCGTTCCCCGAGGCCGCCGACCATACCGCCGCCAGCGATAATCGCATCCACCACGTCGCAAAATGCCTGGGTCAGCCGACGCTGCTGTTTATCCGCTAATGCTTGTTCGCTGCTGGTCAGCAGGAGATCGCGAATAGCGCACGCGCTGTTAATGCCCAGTCTTACGGTCAAAGGCAACGTTTCAGGCTGCGGCGCAAGCACAACGGCTTCATACCATTTCGCCAGCGTATCGCCAATGCCAGCTAACAGATAGTCATCGGGCGCCTGCAGAATAATGCGCGGTTCGACCAGCACCAGAAAATTGGCATCATCAAAAATTTCGAACTGTAACGCCTGTCCCGCGTCGTTATACCAGACGGAAAGCGGTGTCCAGGCGGCGCAGGTCGCCGCGATGGTCGGGATAGCGACAAACGGCAGCGCCAGACGGCGGGCGAGCGCTTTGGCGGTATCGAGCAGCGCGCCGCCGCCGACGCCTATCACCACCTGACGATCGTCGTTGCAGGCGTGCGCCAGTTGGGCAACATGGCGTTCGCTACAATGGCCGGTAAACTGCAGATGTTTTGCGCCAGCACGTTCAAACGCTTCCGGCAGGTAAGGCCGGGCGGCGGCAATCGCGCGTTCGCCGTACACCCAAACGGCGTGGGAAAGCTGTTCCGGCGTGAAAAAGTCTGTCAGTCTTCCGAGGCTTCCAGCATGGGAAAAATAATTCGCCGGGCCGGTAACGACGCGGATTTCAGTGTGGTTCATGTTGTGTTGTCCTTAGGGTCTTCTCACCGTTGTTATTATATTTAGACATCTAAACGTCTTGATTGCCAAATACTAACACCCTGTGATAGTGTGTCAACAACCACATCACTGGCGGGTATGAAGATAATGAGAAATAACCCACTGATTCCAAAAAGCAAATTGCCCAATCTTGGCACCACGATTTTTACGCAAATGAGCGCGCTGGCGCAGAAACATCAGGCAATAAATTTATCGCAGGGCTTCCCTGATTTTGATGGTCCTCGTTATTTGCACGAGCGGTTGGCTTATCATGTCGCGCAGGGCGCGAATCAATATGCGCCGATGACGGGCGCGCAGGCGCTGCGGGAGGCCATTGCCGATAAAACGGCGGAAATATATGGTTATCGACCCGATGACGTCAGTGATATCACCGTCACGGCGGGCGCGACAGAAGCGCTGTATGCGGCGATTACCGCGCTGGTGCGGGCAGGGGATGAGGTTATCTGTTTCGATCCCAGTTATGACAGCTATGCCCCGGCCGTGGCGCTTTCCGGCGGCGTGTTAAAACGCATAGCGCTCACGCCGCCGCATTTTCGCGTCGACTGGCAGGCGTTTTCGGCGTTGCTTAGCGAGCGCACGCGGCTGGTGATCCTCAATACGCCGCATAATCCCACCGCTACCGTCTGGCGTCAGGCGGATATCGAGGCGCTGTGGCAGGCTATCGGCGAGCGGGAAATTTATGTGTTAAGCGATGAAGTGTACGAACATATTTGTTTTGCCGTCGAAGGTCATGCCAGCGTATTGGCGCACCCTCAGTTACGAGAGCGGGCGGTTGCCGTTTCATCGTTTGGTAAAACCTTTCATATGACAGGATGGAAGATTGGTTACTGCGTTGCGCCTGCGGCCATTAGCGCCGAAATACGCAAAGTTCACCAGTACCTGACGTTTTGCGTCAATACGCCGGCGCAACTGGCGCTGGCGGATATGCTGCGCGCCGCGCCGGAACACTATCGCGCGTTACCCGATTTTTACCGGAAAAAACGCGATGTGCTGGTTAACGCGCTGGCGCAAAGCCGATTAAAAGTGCTGCCCTGTGAAGGTACCTATTTTCTTTTAATCGATTACAGCGCAGTGTCGACGCTAAATGACGTTGAGTTTTGTCAGTGGCTAACCGAAGAAGTCGGCGTCGCCGCTATTCCGCTCTCTGTCTTTTGCGCCGCCCCTTTCCCGCATCAGCTTATACGTTTATGTTTCGCTAAACAGGAATCAACGCTGCTGGCCGCCGCAGAGCGCCTGTGTAAACTGTAGTTATTTAACCGTCCACGCTCTGGAGAATCGACGGTCTGCAAAAAGCTCCTGCAGGCCGTTGATCTGTTTCAGGCGCAGGACTTCATCGGCGTCCATACCTAACTCCTGGCCGATTTTGCTTTCGTCCCAGCCTAGCAGAGAAAGTTCGCGCACGATTTCTGACATGGCGTGGATCTGGTGGCGTCCGCGCGCGCGGTTATGCCGAATGGTTGCCGCCATGCGTTCGTGACGTTCTCTGTCCAGACACGTTATCGGCAGGTAGCCTTTCAGACGCCTTTTCAGGACCGTTTTTCCTTTGCCCAGCTCATGACGGTGAAAACCGTCCACAATCTCGTACTCCTCGGCATCGGCCTTTACCACCACTATCGGCTGAGTAAACCCATCTTGTTCAATCGATTTAAGCAGCAGTTTTTTCTCCGGCGGCGCAACGTTATTCGGGTTGTAGTCATTAGGCGAAATATGATCGTTTTTCACCCACAGGACACAATCGACAGGCTCATCGCGAAAAGGACTAACGTTATGTATCGCCATTCTAAATTCATTAATGGCGGCGATTCTCTCTTCTTCAGGCAGTTCAGAGAGAAAGTGAGTTATTTCGGCTGTGATTCGGTGTTGCATAAGATCCCCCATTCCTGGCGTTTAGCTTTCATACGTTCGTTATAACGCTGGTAATTCTTAGGTTTTGTCGGACTGAATGACAGCGCCCGGCACCAGTAATCATTGTTCAGTAAAACTTTGCAGATCCGTCGCCACGACGGAATATCCCGCGATCCAATATCGCCCTGCTGCGTCTGTGGGATGGTGTTCATGCCTTTTTTCTTATACCACTGCAAATAAACGGCGATTTTATTACGGTAATGTTCAGCAGTGACTTCAGGCATACTGTGTAGCAGGAGCAACGCATACTCTTCCCAGTTAAGGTGATCGGGTTTTAAAATTTTCCGGTGGCCATAAAAATGGTTGTCTTGTCCGGCGTAGATACCTCCGCTGAGCACGCCGCTGACTCTGGCGCACATGGCCGCCCAGCGCTCAGGTTCGATAACATGATACAGCCATAACCCCTGTCGTTGTTCCGGGCCGAACGGTTCGCAAATACGCATGTAACGGGGCGGTACGCCAGCCTGATACATCAAATTATACAAAGGGTTACATGGTTTACCTGTTTTGGCGAACCAGGTCCAGATATCTGCGGTTTTCCAGTCATAGATGGGGTAGATATACCAGGTGTGACCCTTAGGGGCTAACGTGGTCCAGGGCTTGTCGTCGGCAAAGCGCAGCTTATGCGAGTTAGCGATAGCGGCAAATCGGTTATAGGATTCGTCGGAACGAATACCGACCAGCATAGCGGCAGGACGCTTTTCTGAAAACCAGTCGGCAAAATCGCGAACGAACTGTTCAAAGGTCATGCCGTGTTGATAAAAGGAAAAAAAGGCCGGATCGGTAATCGCATCTTCTGGCGGTTGTCGTACCCAGTCGGCACCCGGCTGCCAACACTGCCACTCCGGCTGGTATTGTGAAAGGGAATTTTGTGTGGTTAAGGGTAATGCGACCCAATAAAAACGCTCGATAACGTCCGCGTAGTATTCACGTAATGATTCAATATAGGCGATGGTACAGGAGAATTGCGCTTCCCAGTCAATGAAGAGAACGTGGATCTTTTTATTCATTTTGCGCGCCAACGTTGCCGTCAGGTGCAGCATAAGTCCTGAATCTTTACCACCGGAAAATGAGACGCAGACCCGGGGTAAGGTTTCCAGGGTCCACATTATACGCTCTTGAGCCGCTTCCAGAACATTTTGCTCAAGCGGAACTTTATAAACCGACATCTCTGGATAGTCTCCGATGTGTTAACTACAGTATATTCGAAATAATTAACATAAAGGATAAGCAGATTAGATGAACTTGCAATGCTTTATTATATTTACTAAATAAATGCATTCTATAAATATATAGATTGAATTTATGTTAATGCCCGTTACCTGACCTTTTTATTCATGCTTTTTTGTAATGTACTCAATGAGCTCAGTAAATCCGCTATTATTCATCGAAGCTCTATTATACATAAGATAGAGTTGTACAGGAGCAATGGTAAAAGGTATGGAGACTTTTTTAAGTTTGATAGTGGATGAGTAATAGTCAACAAGTGATTGTGGTAAAAAACCAATAAGCTCCGTGGCGCTGATGGCGTTGGCGATGGTTATCAGCGATTTGCTTCTGAAACCAATTATTCTTTCCCCCAGCATATCATGGATAACTGAATGATGATCTTTTATATCGTTTTTCCGGGCGACGAATTGCGTAAATGACTCTTGTAGAATTTCGTCGATAGTTGCGGTTTCACCTAGCCGGGGATGGTTTTCACTGCAAGCCAGGATACATTCCACCTTATTAAAGTGAGTACAAACAATAGAACGATTATTGAGCGGGGCCATTGAAACCACAATATCTGCTTTGCGGTAGGCAAGAAGATCTTCAGGCTGTTCGTCAGTGGTCAAAATGTCGTGATGTTCAATTTCAACCTGTGAATCTTTGCGAATATATTCAACTAATTTCATCACATATTGGGTGATCAACAGCTGTGGGCTATAGATAATAAACTTTTTCTTCAGACTGGACTGATTCATTATATTAATAGTTTGTTCCAGGCTGTTAAGGTTATTTTCTAAATGATAATGTAAATTAATGCCTGTTACGGTAGGCGTAATTCCTTTACCTGAACGAATAAATAAAGGGTCATTGAATTGCGTGCGCAGGCGTTGCAATGACTGGCTTACGGCAGAAGGTGTAATATAGAGAGTTTCTGCCGCTTTGCTAATGCTTAAATGTTGATAAATACATTCAAATATAACCAACAAGTTAAGATCGAATTTTTTAAGGTCGTAAAGGTTAGCCATAGTATCTTCCAGGCATAATCATGGTATCTTCCATGATTATGACTTAATCTCAATAATTTACCAGAATTATGTTTATTAAACTTAATGTAGATTTTATTTAAACTAAAATACCACAGTTATGAATATTTTAGCGAGTAAATAATCACAGTAAAGACGAACATAACTTACACTTTTATAATCACGCCGTTAGTCTAAAAAAGCTGTGCCGGATGATATGCTGGTCTGGCGTCGCGTTAATGCCAGGAGGAGGTTGGCCCGACAAACGCAGCGCTATCGGGCGTGGTACGGTTAAGCTTCTGCCTTGCTAATTTCTGCGTTAAGGCTGCCCCATCATGGCGTCCAGTTGCGCTTTTTCCGGTAAACCCACAACCTGTTGCAACGTCTTATCTTTATTCATGTAATAAATTGCTGGCGTCGCGTTAGCGCCAAGATCGTCCATTAACTGCTGATTCTGATTAATGACTTTCATCTGCGCCGGGGGGATGGACGCCGGAACCTCCAGCTTCATCTTTCCTGCGGAGGCTTCATAGTCATGCCATGTTTTCGCCGGGTCTTTCGCGGCTAAAATCGCTGCGGCTGTGGCCGGGCTTTCCGGTTTAATCACGCCGACCAGTAACGTACGTAATTGTACCTTGCCGGATTCGACCCACGGGCGAGCTTGCTGCCAAAACTGCTTACAATAGGGGCAGAAAGGGTCGGCGAAGACATACAGCACCACCGGCGCGTCTTTTTTACCGTCGAGTATCCATGACGCCTTTTCCATTTTCTGCCACATTTCTCGTCCGGCCGGCGCATAGATCTCTTTTTCTATCAGGGCGTTGCTAAGATTTTCACCTTTTTCATTATACATATAGCCGGAAATCGCGTGTTTGCCGTCCGGCGTCAGGTAAATCGTGACGCCCATATCCTGATACTTTCCGAGATAGCCCTTCATGCCCCCCGGCGCCTCGAAGGATTTCAGGATTGTTATGCCCTGTTTTTCAATGGCTTTAACCGGCGCAGGCAGTTCTTCCGCGTGGGCGAGAATGGGCAGCATAGCAAGCAGCAATGTACGTTTAATCATATTTTTTCCTTTTAAGATCAAAGCGAAAAGAGTATTAATGATGATGCCTATCGCAGACATAGGTAAGAGCTGGCGTGGCAGGATTGCCCTTTCTGTGCTGGGGTGATGTAATCCTTTTCGCTGTTACAGCCTTTGTTAAGGTAATGTAGAGCGCAACACTTAGCCAGCATATACGCTATGGATTTCGAATTGCAGACAATACGCCTGTAATTTGCAAGACGAGTCGTACTGGCTCTGAAGTTACCTGCGGGTAGTTCAGGTAATGGGGCCGCCTGTCAGGCGGCCTTTTTACTTTAGATGGCTGACAGGGCGCAGTGTTCACAATGTCGCCCGAATCGGGTTGTTAGTTAACGCTTATTGATTTGATAATGGAAACGCATTAGCCGAATCAGCAAAATTTCGTTAACTTACTCCTCAACGAAAACACGGAGGAAGTATAGATGTCCTTAATTAACACCAAAATCAAACCTTTCAAAAACCAGGCGTTCAAAAACGGTGAGTTCATTGAAGTCACCGAGAAAGATACCGAAGGCCGCTGGAGCGTCTTCTTCTTCTACCCGGCCGATTTTACCTTTGTTTGCCCGACTGAACTGGGTGACGTTGCCGACCATTACGAAGAACTGCAGAAGCTGGGCGTAGACGTTTATTCCGTCTCAACCGATACTCACTTCACGCACAAAGCATGGCACAGCAGCTCTGAAACTATCGCAAAAATCAAATATGCGATGATCGGCGACCCGACTGGCGCCCTGACCCGTAACTTCGACAACATGCGTGAAGATGAAGGTCTGGCAGACCGTGCGACCTTTGTTGTTGACCCGCAGGGTATCATCCAGGCGATCGAAGTTACCGCTGAAGGTATCGGCCGTGACGCGTCTGACCTGCTGCGTAAAATTAAAGCAGCACAGTATGTTGCCGCTCACCCAGGCGAAGTATGCCCGGCGAAATGGAAAGAAGGTGAAGCGACTCTGGCTCCATCTTTAGACCTGGTCGGTAAAATTTAAATTTCCGTCGTCTTTCACGCCATAGCTGCGTTGGCGTCGCCTGCTCACCCCGGTCACTTACTTCAGTAAGCTCCCGGGGATTCTCAGGCTAGCCGCCTTACTCTGACGTGAAATACTTTGGAAATTGTTTCAGTCATGGGCGCACCCGCGCCCATTTCATTTCAGCACCATGACGCAAGTTGTATTAATGCAGTCCCGCGAAGTCGGCTTGCATGATGATGTTTTCAGAGAGGGAAGAAGAATGCTCGACACAAATATGAAAACCCAGCTCAGGGCTTACCTTGAGAAACTGACCAAACCTGTTGAGCTGATTGCCACGCTGGATGACAGCGCTAAATCGGCGGAAATCAAGGAACTGCTGGCTGAAATCGCCGAGCTGTCCGACAAAGTCACATTTAAAGAAGACAATACTCTGCCGGTGCGCAAGCCGTCTTTCCTGATTACGAATCCAGGTTCTCAGCAGGGGCCGCGCTTTGCCGGTTCTCCGCTGGGCCACGAATTTACCTCGCTGGTTTTGGCGCTGCTGTGGACCGGCGGTCATCCGTCAAAAGAAGCGCAGTCGCTGCTGGAGCAGATTCGCGATATTGATGGCGATTTTGAATTCGAAACTTATTATTCACTCTCCTGCCATAACTGCCCGGATGTCGTGCAGGCGCTGAACCTGATGGCGGTGCTGAACCCGCGTATTAAACATACGGCAATTGATGGCGGCACCTTCCAGAACGAAATTACCGAACGTAACGTGATGGGCGTTCCGGCGGTGTTTGTCAACGGTAAAGAGTTCGGCCAGGGACGTATGACTCTGACCGAGATTGTCGCTAAAGTGGATACTGGCGCAGAAAAACGTGCGGCGGAAGCGCTGAACAAACGCGATGCGTATGACGTGCTGATTGTCGGCTCCGGCCCGGCGGGCGCGGCGGCGGCGGTCTACTCGGCGCGCAAAGGTATCCGTACCGGTCTGATGGGCGAGCGCTTCGGCGGTCAGGTGCTGGATACCGTGGATATCGAAAACTATATCTCGGTGCCGAAAACCGAAGGTCAGAAACTGGCGGGCGCGCTGAAAGCGCATGTTAGCGATTACGACGTTGACGTTATCGACAGCCAGAGCGCAAGTAAACTGGTTCCGGCCGCGACAGAAGGTGGCCTGCATCAGATTGAAACGGCGTCCGGCGCAGTCTTGAAAGCGCGCAGTATCATCATCGCCACCGGCGCGAAATGGCGCAATATGAATGTGCCGGGCGAGGATCAGTATCGCACCAAAGGCGTCACCTATTGTCCGCACTGCGACGGTCCGCTATTTAAAGGGAAGCGTGTGGCGGTCATCGGCGGCGGCAACTCCGGCGTTGAGGCGGCTATCGATCTGGCAGGTATTGTAGAACACGTTACGTTGCTGGAGTTCGCGCCGGAGATGAAGGCGGATCAGGTGCTACAGGACAAAGTGCGTAGCCTGAAAAATGTCGATATCATTTTGAATGCGCAAACGACAGAAGTGAAGGGCGACGGTTCGAAAGTGGTGGGGCTGGAGTATCGTGACCGTGTCAGCGGCGATATTCATAGCGTCGCGCTGGCAGGGATTTTTGTGCAGATTGGTCTGTTGCCGAATACCCACTGGCTGGAAGGCGCGCTTGAGCGTAACCGCATGGGCGAGATCATTATTGACGCCAAATGTGAAACCAGTGTTAAGGGCGTCTTCGCCGCAGGCGATTGTACCACCGTTCCTTACAAACAGATTATCATCGCCACAGGCGAAGGGGCGAAAGCCTCGTTGAGCGCCTTTGATTATCTGATTCGCACCAAAATCGCATAAAAAGAAGTAAGCACACCTGCAAGGTCAGTTAACTGGCCATCGTAAATGGCCCGATAGTGTAAGCTATTCGGGCCTGCGCTGTTTATGCCTGGGGCACGCCGCCAGCTAAAACACATTCTTCATTATCAATACTCTGAAACCGTCTGTTAATAACAGACGGTTTTTTATTTCAACGGTCTTCTGTTTTTAAACTTTGAAACAATAAAAACCTCTTCTACGGATTTAACGGGAATTTTTCTGTTTTTTTATCAAAGAAAGATTAAGCGCTTCCGTTAACATGCCCATTCTTTTTTCTTGATTTATATTGCATTTGTATGTGAGGTTATTTATTCATGGATTCAATCTATGAATCACTGACGGAATTAGAAAAAACAGGGCTTACATTGCGTGATTTTTTTAATTCTCATGATAGTCGTTCACTGAAATCTGCCTACGTGAGATTAAATCCCACTGCTGCGGTAAACCTTACCGATCGGGCGTGGCTGGAGGCGGAGTATGACTTTAATGCGCTATTCGTTGGTCCTGGCAAGCTGCTGGCTGCGCCTTTCGCTTCAGTGTATCTGGAGGACGATGCGCTGGTGATGGGAAAGGCGACGCTGGAGATACGGGATTTTATGGCAGCGTTGGGATTATCGGTTAATCAGGAGAGCAATATCCCTGACGATCATATTTCCTGCGTGCTGGAATTGACCACACTATTACTGGCTAATATCCGGCAAACGTCACAATACCGAACTACTCTCACTCAATATATCAATAACTATTTAACAAAGTGGGTGCCATTATATATCGAAAAAATAAAAACTCATGCGCAAACGACCACGTTATATACGGTGGCGGACATCTTATTTTATTGGCTTGATGAATTAAAACGAGAGTATCAATATGAGTAATGAGACAGGACATCTGAACAGACGTTCTTTTTTAAAGGGGATAGTGGCACTGGGCGCCGTTGCGGCTTTACCCGGAGGATTACTGACCTCCCGATGCGCGCTTGCGCAGCCGCCTGTTCCCTTTAACCCTAAAACGTACAAAATTTATCGTAACGCGTGTCCGCGTAACTGCTATGACACCTGTAGCCTCAAGACATGGGTAAAGGACGGGGTCATTACTTTCGTGGAAGGCGCGCCGGAATCAACATTTACTCACGGTACCCCTTGCGTCAAAGGGTTAAGCTATCCGCGCCGGGTTTATAGCCCCGATCGTATTAAATATCCCATGGCGCAGGACGTTCGCGGTAGCGGCAACTGGCGTCGCATCTCATGGGAAGAGGCGATGCAGCGCATTGCCGCCAGGATGCTGGAGATTAAGAAAAAAGACGGTTCTATGCTCGGTCTGGCGCTGACCAAATATTCCGGTAAGTTTGGCGTGCTGAACTATGCCGTTGAAGGGATGATGTCCTCGCTTGGCTATACCACCCGTTTTGCCGGTACGCCGTGCTGGCCTGCCGGTATCGACGCGCAAAACTACGACATGGGCGACATGTGGTGTAACGACCCGGAAGATATGGTGAAAGCGAAATACATCATTATCTGGGGCGCCAACCCGGCCTGGTGCTCAATGCACAGCATGAAGTACATCTATCAGGCGCGCGAGAAAGGGGCGAAGGTCGTGGTTATCGACCCGCTGCTGTCGCAAACTGCCGCCAAAGCCGATCTCTACCTGCGCGTACGGCCTGGCTCAGACGGCGCGCTGGCGCTGGGGATGGCGCGTCATCTGGTGGATAAAGGCCTGGTGGATCAGGATTTTGTCAACAACGATGCTCATGGCTATCCGGAATTTGAAGCCTATCTGCGCAATAACGTCACCGTGGAATGGGCGGCAGAAATCTGCGGCCTGTCTGCGGATGTCATTCGCCAGCTGGCAGAAGAGTTTACGGCGGTTAAGCCGGCCACGGTCTGGATTGGTTACGGGATGCAGCGTCATGTCAACGGCGGCGCCAACGTTCGCGCTATCGATGCCTTTGTCGCTATGTCCGGCAACATCGGTGTCGAAGGCGGCGGCGCGCGTTATGGCCATCTGCATACCTGGGGCTTTAACTATAACGCCATGCTGCAGAAGCCGCCGGTGGGCGCTATTGGCATACCGGGAGCGGCGGGCACCACCAGTGAATTCTGGGCTGCCGCTGGCAGCGACGCCGTGCAGTACTCCGATCGCTCTCTGAATATTAACCAGACGGCGCAGGGGATTCTGGAGGCCAACGATCCGCCGGTTCGTATGCTGTGGGTCGCCTGTAAAAACCCGTTTGCCCAGGATTTCGATCGCAGCAAGATGAAGAAAGCGTTTGAAAAACTGGAAATGGTGGTCTGCGCCGATCAGTTCTTCAACGAAACGGTGCAACACGCTGATATCGTGCTGCCCGTTACCACCGCGTTTGAAGAGTGGAACGTGGATGCTTCTTACTGGCACTACTGGCTTTCCATTAATCAGCCGGCGATTAAGCCGATGTATGAAGCAAAATGCGATCTCGAAATCGCTACCATGCTGTCGCGCACCATTAATAAGATGGCGCCGGGTTCCTGTACCTTCCCGCAAGAGTTCGATCACAAGCGCTGGCTGGATCAGGAGTTCAACGACGGTATGGCGAAAATGTTCGGCATCTCTTCCTGGGACGATCTGCTGGACGGGCCGAAAAAAGCGATCCTGCCAAGCTCTGCCGCCTGGTATGACCGCAAGTTCAAAACGCCGTCAGGCAAGTATGAATTTAAATCTGAACTGGCGGAGAAAAACGGCCACACCGCGCTGCCGGAATACAAACCGGAAGCCGAGAGCAAACTGCCGTTCCATCTGTTTACGCCGCACGTGCAGTTTGGCCTGCACTCGCAGTTTATCAACCTGGACTGGATGCAGGTGTTCTACCCGGAACCGTTCGTTTATATCCATCCTTCTTCCGCACAGAAAAAAGGCATCAGCGAGAACGATCTGGTCAAAGTTTTCAATGGCACCGGTGAAGTTGAGCTGCGGGCAAAAGTCACCACCAACGTGCCGGAAGATTTTCTGGTGATGTATGAAGCCTGGTTCCCGAAACGGCAGTACAACGTGCAAAACGTCGTGGCTGATACGCCTGCTGATATGGGGCTGATGAAAACTGGCGCGCCGGGCGCCGCTATCCACAGTCAGTTTGCTGACGTTGTATTGATCGGTAAAGGGGAGTCCGTAGCATGAGACGTGCGTTTTTAGTGAATAGCGATAAGTGCATCGGCTGCCGCGGCTGTGCTATGGCGTGTAAAAGCTTTAACCAACTGGAGCCGGATCGCTTCTGGCGCTACGTTTATCCGTTGGATAAAGACATCTATCCACATGAAGAGCGGGCGTTTTACTCGCTGGCCTGTAACCACTGCGAACATCCGGCCTGCGTCGCCGCCTGTCCGGTCGAAGCCTATACCAAACGTGAAGATGGCGTGGTGGTGCATAACCCTGAGCGCTGCATCGGCTGTAAAAACTGTATTCGTAACTGTCCTTATGGCGCGCCGCGTTTTAATGAAGAGACGCGTAAAGCGGAAAAATGCAGTATGTGCTACGAGCGTCTTGATATCGGTATGAATCCGGCGTGCGTGAACGCCTGTCCGGTGGGCGCCTTGTCGATTATCGATTTGGATGTCGATCCTGTGCCCGATAATGCGGTGCAGTATCCGCCAGGGTTCCCGCATATGCCACAGCTCAATCCAGGAACGCGCTTTATTCTGGCGCGCCAGCCTAAGCAGCCGGAGGACAAGTAATGGAAAAATATGAACTGCCGCTGGTGTTTTTTACGGTATTAAGCCAGATGTCTGTCGGGATGGCTTTGGTACTGACATGGCGTACGCTGCGTGGTGAAGTGGAAGGCCAGCGTTTCTATTGGTTGGTCACTGGGCTGGTGCTGGCACTGGCGTCTATTGCCGCGATTCTGCATCTGGCGCATCCCGATCGCGCTTATAATGCGCTGATTAACCTGCGACATGCCTGGTTAAGTCGGGAAATTCTTGGTGCTACGTTGTTTGGCGCAGCGGTCGGCGTAACGTTCCTGGCAAAGGGACATAAAGCGATGACTCTTATCGCCTCCGTGTTCGGCGTGTTACTGGTGGCGGTGCAGGGGATGACCTACGCCGCGCCAGCGATGGTGGCTATCGCTAATGGATTTACCATGCTGTTATTTTTTATTACGGTATGGGTCATGGGTTGCGCGGCGATTCCGCTGTTAAAACTCAGGCCTGCCGTTCCTGCGTTACGCCAGGGAATTGTGGTGTGTATCGCGGTACTTATCGCGGCGCCGCTGGTGTGGTTAAGCGGGGGAACGGTCATGCAGATGACGGCGCATTCATGGCTGGCTTCACCGTTTTATCTGGCAAGCCTGGTTTGCCTTGCGCTCGCTTTTGTCGTCAGCCGTCACGGTGATTCGCGCCCGAAACTCCTGTTCGTCTTGTTATTCGTCGGCGTATTTCTGAGTCGGCTGGCCTTTTTTGGCGACACGGTGAGTACTATTGTGAATATCGGGCATTTGTACTAACGATGATGCAGTAAAAAGCCCTGCCAGGCGCGACCTGGCAGGGCGTGTCAGTTTTTAGCCACCAGAGTTAACGCACAACCAATACCGGCAGCGTCGCATGGCGCACCACGCTTGAGGCGTTAGACCCCAACAGGTGTGTCGTGATGGACGGATTACGCGAACCGATTACCACGACATCCGCATCCAGTTCTTCGCCCATCTCATTGACGACATCGCGCACGCTACCAAAGCGAACATGTGTTTTAATTCGTGAAGGATCGATACTGAAGTGTCCCACCATCGTTTGCAGACGCGTTTCCGCCTCATGCTGTAAATGTTCTTCAAAGCGACGCACGTCGGCGGCAAAGCGGTGCAGACTCATGCTCGCGGACCCAGGCAGTACATGCAACAGATGAATGACGCCATCCTGTTGCGCCAGAAACTCAGCGTGGCGAATAGCTTTATCGCTAAGTTCCATTTCAAAAACATCAACCGGCATAATGATTGTCTTATACATACCCGTTACTCCCTGTTAATCAATACTGAATTTATTCAAGCATATAATAATGTTTCTTTCTGCTATTTGTCTGGCAATTTTAAATATTACGGCAACCTGGCGCTAAAAAATCGTGTATTTTCCAGGAAAAATCCTAAAGCCGCCTGTTTTGCCGGCAGTCTCTCCGGGATAGCTACCCTTTTATAGTCGAACGCAACATTCACCGTTACCCCGGAGGCTGCATGAAAGCATTGACGTATCACGGTCCACATCACGTAAAGGTTGAAAACGTACCCGATCCCGGCATTGAGCAGCCTGACGATATCATTTTGCGTGTTACCGCCACCGCGATTTGCGGATCTGATTTGCATCTCTATCGCGGCAAGATCCCACAGGTAAAACATGGCGATATTTTCGGCCATGAATTTATGGGCGAGGTGGTGGAAACCGGACATGATGTGAAGAATATTCGAAAAGGGGATCGGGTTGTTATCCCGTTTGTCATTGCCTGTGGTGACTGCTTTTTCTGTCGGCTACAGCAATATTCAGCGTGTGAAAACACTAACGACGGACACGGCGCGGCGATGAATAAAAAACAGATCCCGCCACCGGCGGCGCTGTTTGGGTATAGCCATCTGTATGGCGGCGTTCCCGGCGGACAGGCCGAATATGTTCGCGTGCCAAAAGGTAATGTCGGTCCATTTAAGGTGCCGCCGCTGTTATCTGACGATAAGGCGCTGTTTCTTTCTGATATTTTGCCTACCGCCTGGCAGGCGGCAAAAAATGCCCAGATTCAGCAAGGTTCCAGCGTGGCGGTTTTTGGCGCAGGGCCGGTAGGATTACTGACTATCGCCTGTGCGCGCCTGCTGGGCGCGGAGCAGATCTTCGTCGTTGATCACCACGCCTGGCGCTTGCGTTTCGCCGAAGAACGTTATGGCGCGATACCGATCAACTTCGATGATGAGAACGATCCGGCGGAAAAAATCATCGAGCAGACGGCAGGACACCGCGGCGTGGACGCGGTAATTGATGCCGTAGGCTTTGAAGCGAAAGGCAGTTTGACGGAGACGGTGCTGACGAACCTTAAACTGGAAGGCAGTAGCGGCAAAGCGCTGCGACAATGTATCGCGGCGGTCAGACGCGGCGGCGTGGTCAGCGTACCCGGCGTGTATGCCGGTTTTATTCACGGCTTTTTATTCGGCGACGCCTTTGATAAGGGGCTAACTTTTAAAATGGGTCAAACCCATGTTCACGCGTGGCTGGGGGAGTTATTACCGCTTATTGAAAAAGGGTTGCTGAAGCCGGAGGAGATTGTCACGCACTATATGCCGTTTGAAGAGGCGGCGCGCGGCTACGAAATTTTCGAAAAACGCGAAGAAGAGTGCCGAAAGGTTATCCTGGTGCCGGGAGCGACGTCGGCACAAGCGGCGCAGAAACAGGCGACGGGAGTAATCAACCCGATGCCAGGCGGCGTTGTCTGAAACAGGCAGAAATGAAAGGGCTAACGGAAAGAGGATGCGTAGGCATCCTCTGTGTAAACGCATTAACGCTTATGCAGATGGGGTTTAACGCAGGAAGTCGCCCGCGGCTTCAGGCTGATATTCGAGTTCCAGCACTTCGAGATGGGTGGAGGCGCCGCCCGGCAGTTCCCAGTGAATAGTGTCGCCGACGCGCAGTCCCAGCAACGCCGCGCCGACGGGCGCCATTACCGAAAGCTGGGTACTGCTGTCCGTCATATTGGCGGGGTACACCAGCGTCCGCACGCGTGTTTCACCATCGCTCAAATTGCGGAATTTAACGCGGCTGTTCATGGTGACGACATCGTTCGGCATCTCTTGTGGCGAACACATTTGCGCGCGATCCAGTTCGGCGTTGAGCGCGTCGGCAATCGGCAGATCCGCATACGCAGGCTGTTCCAGAAGACGATCAATACGTTCGGCGTCAAGGTCGTTAATGATAATAGTGGGTCTGGACATTTCTTACTCCATGTCATCGATACTGCGAGTAGTGCAGGTAAATGGTCCCAAAAGAAAACCCTCACCGTCTGGCGGCGAGGGTTTAACTCTCATGATGATACTGAGACTTCCCCCGTCTTTGAAGTGATTTAGTTCACATTCGGGTAAATCCTCAAACGTCATAGCCTTGAGTGAATTTTAGTCTACATTCGGGCGTGTTCTCAAATGTGGCTACGGTTTTAAACCTCTGCTTCGTCAATAACCGGCTTTATCGATAATAAACTGTTTCCCGCAGTTGCCGGGATGCGGCTGCGGCTGAAATGAGGCAGAGGAGAGCGGGGCGTTAATCATCGACGCCTTTAGTGAAAACTGAATCTCTGTTAAATAGGCGGGATTGCCATGGCAGTTTACTTTAACGGCTTTGACATTATCCTGGCCCCACATTTGTGCGACGACGCTATCAAACTCAGCGCGGCTAACGGTCTTGCCGTAATTATCCGCCAGAAACTGCCCCAGCGCGCTGTCTTTTATCGCCTTATCCAGCCGTATCATGGTGCCGAAATAGGCATTGGGATCAAACCCGAAACAGGCGCCATGTTTGGCATATTCGTAGCGCTCCAGACAGGAATTCCCCCCCGCGCCGGGCATCACTTCCTTAAGCGCTGCCGCGATGTCAGGCGAAAGTCCGGGGGCGGGGGCGGAGCATTTCCGGCTGGCCTTGACTTCAGGCAGATTCGGGATTGGCCGCGTCGCACAACCAAAGCGCTGCCAGCGTCTCTGGTCAACGCCGCGTGCGGCGATAGATTTGGGTAATCCAGGCCACAGGCCGTGGACGGTCAGAAAGTCTGCTTTGTTGGCTGGCTCTTTTTGCAGACGGCACTCATCGGGCTCCCGATGGCGGCGTTCATGCTGGCTTTGACAAAAACCGGTTTGCCAGGAAAGTGCCAGCACATAGTCAGTGAAATCACCGTACTGTTGCGCCTGAAGTTCGTCGGCGTTGGCGGCAAAAATCGGGGTTAAGAGGGCAGCCAGCAGCGGGCTGTAATGCCATATTGTGTTCATGGTGAATTCGATAATTTATACACATTATGAATGTTACCCATTTAATCATAAAAAATGCCGCTCAGGTGAACCTGAACGGCATCATTTTTAACCTACGTTGGCGTAATGTTTAATTCCACATTGCCAGAATCGGCCAGCCCACCAGCAACAGCATTGCGATATAGATAACGCCAAAGATTGCGCCAAGCCGCCAGTAGTCTTTGGATTTCACGTAACCGCAGCCGTAGATAATCACACCAGGGCCGGTGGCATACGGCGTCAGACAGCCCATGATACCGATAGACAGCACCAGCAGAATACAAAGTTGTTCCATCGGAACGCCCGGAATGCCTTTACCCACCGCCAGAATGACCGGCAGCATGGTCGCGGTGTGAGCGGAAAGGCTGGCGAACAGGTAGTGCGCGAAATAGAACACCAGTACCAGTACAATGACGGTTGCATCCGGCGAGAAACCTTCCAGATGCGTACTCATGGTATTGGCGAACCAGTCAATAAAGCCGGAGCGGGTTAAGCCATTGGCCATGACCACCAGCGTAGCGAGGTTCACCAGGGTGTTCCAGGCGCTGTTGTAGCGCGTAATGTCTTTCCACGGCACAACATGCAGCGCCAGCATCAGCGAGACGGCCAGCAGACCCACGGCAGTGGCGTTGATGATTTTTCCACCAAAAACCCACAATCCTAAGCTAAGCAGCACCAGGCCAATCAGCGTCCACTCTTTGCGGGACAGACGCCCCATGTTTTTTAACTCTCCGCCAGCCCAGGCCGCGACTTCCGCACTGTGGGTCACTTCAGGTTTATAAAGCACATAGGAGAGCCACGGCGCAACGATCAGTAAAATAATCCCTACCGGCAGAAAGCTGAGAAACCACTGCAGCCAGCTAATCTGGACGCCGGCGATCTTGCTGACGAACTCCAGACCTAACACGTTTGGCGCCGCGCCAGTGACAAACATCGAAGAGCTCAGGCTGGTACTGATCACCATCATCCACATCAAATAACCGCCGATGCGGCGTGCGGAAGGATCGTTTGGAAACGATTTAAACAGCGGCGGCAGGTTCTTGATGACCGGGAAGACAGTACCGCCGGTACGAGCCGTATTGGAGGGAGTAAACGGCGCCAGCAAAATATCGATAATGACAATCGCATAGCCGAGCGTCAGCGTGCGTTTACCCATGAATTTTACCAAAAACAGCGCAATGCGGCGCCCCAGCCCGGTCACTTCGTAGCCCAGCGCGAAAATAAACGCGCCGAAAACCAGCCAGACCGTGGTGCTGGAGAAACCGGCAAGCCCCCATTTCAGTGCCTGTTTACTGGCGTTAAACGCCGGATCGGCCAGTTCCGAAGCGTCAAATAGCAGGTAATTGCTGCCGATAACGCAAATGGTTACGGCGATAAAACTGATCGCTGTTGCCGGGATCGGCTCCAGGATCATACCGACAATCATCGCGACAAAAACCGCAAAATAGTGCCAGGCCTGTGGCGGCATACCATCTGGAACAGGAATTAGCAACATGACGCCCATCACCACTAATGGGGCCAACAACTTCCATATATTATCTTTGGATAAAGACATAAATGACTCTCCGGAAAGGATATTTTCTATAATTGTGTTAATGATTAACTTGCGAAATTTGCGCTAAAAACCAGGTCACGATCAGCAGATCGGCGCTACCGCCTGGGCTGAGATTGCGTTCAATGCATTGCTGATCGAACCGGTGGAGATAAACGAGATCGTCAGGCGTCCGTATGCCGCCCTGCTGTAATAAGAACGCTGCCTGCTGCTGTAACCAGCGCAGACCGTCCGCCCCGCCGCGCGACGC
The DNA here is from genome assembly GCF_046550835.1 of Salmonella sp. SAL04196. Lineage (NCBI taxonomy): Bacteria > Pseudomonadati > Pseudomonadota > Gammaproteobacteria > Enterobacterales > Enterobacteriaceae > Salmonella > Salmonella sp. SAL04196. Next base: position 1,596,822 of record NZ_JBGDXE010000001.1, on the reverse strand, counting down.
GACGTTGGTATCGCCGTTAAGCGACATCAGCAGCAGTAAGGTATCAAGCAGCGCCAGTTCCGGATCGCGCCCCTGCGCCAGCAATGCGCGGTAGTGCGGCAACGCGTGGCGGATGACCAGCGGATAGCCCGCTTCCGCTTCACCGCGCGCGCCGGTTAATCCCAGTTGCTGATACAGCCGCTGACCTGCGGTAAGCTGTAGGTTGTTCTGGCGCAGTTCGCGCGTTGTCAGGCCGCGGCAAAAATCGGCGGCGGTAGCGCAGAGTGTTTCTGCGGCGATCGGCTGGCGTAGCTGATACAGGCGGCCAATGGCGGCGCACAGTAACCCCAGCGAGAAAATGCTGCCTTTATGGGTATTGACGCCCGCCGTTGCGCGAAACATCGCTGCTTCACAGGCCATCCCCAATGGACGCAGGCCCGCCAGAACCGACTCTGGCGGCAGGCGCGTGCAGCTGGCGCCATATTCCATAAAGCGCGGCAGCCAGTGTCGAATCGCCTCCGCGCTGCGGTGAAAATCCGCCAGCGCCATATCTTTGTGCGCGCCGCAGTTTAGTCGGTCTACCAGACCGGGTTTTGGCGATAAATTTACCTCGGTCAGCATGGCGCGCCAGGCCAAATCGGCCCAGGCGTCGTACAGCGACTGAGGCTGAATGGAGGCGTTAGTCGGGTTGGCGGGAATCGGCATCATGCAGCAGCGCCTCCATATGAATCAGTAAATCAGTCAGCGCGTGGGTTTTACCCCGCGCGCATTCAGCCGCGCTTTGCCCGCACAGCAGACAGCGGCGAGCGGGAAGCGCGAAATGGCGGCGGGAGAGTATTTCGCCTTCCGCCGTCAGGACATCGATATCCCACAGGCGCCCCAGTGGATAACGCTGTTCAAGCGCGATGGTCGCCTGTTTGAGCGCCTGAGCGGGCGCGTCAATCGCCAGCAGCCCTTCCGGCCCGCTGGCGGAAGCCAGTGCAGCCTGCTCCCGGATGGTCCAGCCATACTCTTCTGCCAGCGTGTGCAGGGCAGTCACGCCGTGATTAAAGATCCGGCGGGTTAACGCGCTGTCTTTCATCGGGCCTGGCGCCACCACGGTAAAGGAGACCAGCGGAGTAGCGTGGCGCGTTAGCCAGGCGCGCTGTCTTGCTTGTCTCTCATCCCGGCTGGCGAGCAGCTCAGGAATAGAAACGTCGTGACAGGTGGCGAGTTCCGGAAGCAGGCGCATGGCTTATTCCTTCACCTGATGCACCACATCGATCACTGAACCGTCGCGATAACGCACGACAGCAATCACGCGGTCAGTGAATTCGATAGGGCGGGGCTGACCGGTAAGCAGTTGCGCGCGTTCGCGCAGCCACTCAATCGATACCACTTTCATTCCCGCTGCTTTCAGGCGTTCAGCCAGCTCCGGACGCGCCGGATTGACGGCGATACCGTGATCGGTGACCAGAATGTCAACGCTGGAGCCTGGTGTGACGCAGGTGGTGACGTTATCAACCAGCGTTGGGATGCGACCGCGCACCAGCGGCGCGACGATGATGGACAGCGCCGCCGCGACGGCGGTATCGCAGTGACCGCCGGACGCGCCGCGTAGAACGCCGTCGGAGCCGGTCAGCACGTTAACATTAAAGTGGGTGTCAACTTCCAGCGCGCTCAGTACCACCACGTCCAGACGGTCGACGGAAGCGCCTTTAGAGCCCCAGTTGGCGTACTGGTTAGCGCTGATTTCGATATGGTTCGGGTTGCGGGCCAAAGATTGCGCAGCGTTACGATCGAAGCTCTGCACGTCAAGCAGTTTGCGGATTAAGCCCTTTTCATGCAGGTCGACCATGGTGGCGGTGATACCGCCCAGCGCGAAATTAGCCACAATGTTGCGGCTACGCATTTTGTCTTCCAGGAAGCGGGTGACCGCCAGCGATGCGCCGCCGGTGCCGGTTTGTAGGGAGAAACCTTCGTTGAAGTAGCCGGAGTGAGCAATGACTTCCGCCGCGCTGCGGGCGATCAGCAGTTCACGCGGATTAGTGGTCATGCGGGTCGCGCCAGCGCCGATTTTGTTTGCATCACCGACTTCTTCGATTTGCACGATCAGATCAACCTGATCCTGAGCGATGCTTGCCGGGTTATGCGGATACGGCAGCAGTTGCTCCGTCAGCATTACGACCTGTTTCGCGCTGTCGGCATCCACCATCGCGTAGCCCAGTGAACCGCAGCAGGCCTTGCCGGTATAACCGTTAGCATTACCGAATTCATCGCAGGAGGGCACGCCAAGAAACGCAACATCAATATTGAGTTCGCCGCTTTGTACCAGATGTACACGACCGCCGTGGGAGTGAATCTGAACCGGCTCAGCCAGCAGGCCGCGAGAAATTTCTTCCGCCAGCGGGCCGCGCAAGCCTGACGTATAGATGCGACTGACCACCCCGTTACGAATGTGTTCAACCAGCGGCGCATGGCAGTCGCTTAGCGAACTGGAGGCCAGGGTCAGGTTTTTGAAGCCCATCTTCGCGATGGTTTCCATCACCAGGTTAATCGTTAGATCGCCGCCGCGAAACGCGTGGTGAAAAGAGAGCGTCATGCCGTCGCGTAAACCGGAACGGCGGATGGCCTCTTCCAGGCTGGCGCACAGTTTGTGGTCGCGCGGTTTTTGCGCTTGTAGATCCAATTTTGCCGCACTTTGGTAAGCGCTCAGTTCGCTTTCAGCGTGACGGCTCCAGGCGGCTACGCGATCCTGGCGTTGAGATTCATTTTTCTGCGTCATTTTTTTGCCTTATTCTTCGCGAATACCGGAAAGTTCTGCACGGGAGAGCACCAGACGGGCGCGTTCAATCACCGGACTGTCGACCATCTTGCCGTTAAGGGAAACGACGCCAAGACCTTCGCGGGCGGCGGCTTCTGCGGCTTCAACGACCAGACGCGCATGGGCGACCTCTTTACGCGTCGGCGCATAAAGGTTGTGCAGCAGCTCTATCTGGCGGGGGTTGATCAGTGACTTACCGTCAAAGCCCAACTGTTTAATGTGGGCGGCTTCTTGCAGGAAACCGGCTTCGTTGTTGGCGTCGGAATAGACGGTATCGAAGGCCTGAATGCCGGCGGAACGCGCAGCCTGCAAAATGGCGCAGCGGGCGAACAGCAGTTCGGTGCCTTCCGGAGAGCGTTCGGTGCGCAGGTTGCGAACATAGTCTTCCGCGCCCAGCGCAATCCCGATCAACCGTTCAGAGGCGTGGGCGATTTCTACCGCGCGGGTAATACCCAGCGGCGATTCCACGGCGGCTAACAGGCCGGTACTGCCCGGTTCGCGACCGCAGGCGTTTTCAATGCGCAGAATTTCGTTTTCGATATCAATGACGTCCTGCGCGGTGTCGGTTTTCGGTAAACGCACCACGTCCGCGCCGCCGCGCACGACCGCTTCCAGATCGTTGACGCCCCATTCGGAGTCCAGCGCATTCACGCGGACGATGGTTTCGACGTCACGGTAAAGCGGATGTTGCAGCGCGTGATATACCAGACGGCGCGCCGCGTCTTTTTCGCGTAATGCAACGGAGTCTTCCAGGTCAAACATCAGCGCGTCGGCCGGATAGATAAACGAATTGCTCACCATCGCCGCGTTGGCGCCCGGTACGAATAACATACTGCGGCGGGTGCGGGTTTTACGTTGTTGCAGAGAGGCGGAAATCATTGGCGATCCTCCCAGGGCAGAGCGGCAATACCGCTGGCGCGCGCCAGTAGCGTTTCCAGTCGGGCGCGCAAAATGCAGTCCAGAGCGCCTTTATCATCGACGTTCAGTTGTACGCCGCGCACGTCGTAGCGAGAAAGCACCTCCAGGATGGTGGCGCGAATGGCCTCGCCAAACTGTTTTTCAACGCTACTGCTGATTTGCAGGTCAATATCCTGCGTATCGAGCGGCGCAATGCGTATCATCACATCGCCGGACTCAAGCGTGCCTGCGACGGCTAGCTGGTTTATTTTCATTTTTCACCTGTTGCTAATACGGGGGACTTTTGACGGGCTGCCGCGCTGCCCGGATGGCGTTCGACCATGCCCTGCAAATAGCGCAGGGTGGCGTCGGGAACCAGCGGCGCGATAGCCGTGAGATCGTGTTTAACCAGCAGCTTGCGTACCCAGGAGGCGGATATCGGCGTCTCCTGGAAGCAAAGCCGCTCTATTTCCACCAGCGTAATGGGTGGGGCGGGAAGCGTTGGCGTCTCCAGCCAGAAACGCATATCAAGGTTATACTGGGCGGTAACGGTACAAAATGGTTCCGTACCGACAAAGCGGTGTGTGATGCCAAGCGCGGGCGCCAGATACTGGCGGAAAATCTTCAGGTCGATTTCGGTATAACAGTGATTAATAACGCTCTGCTCTTTAATGAAATAGCAGGGGAACGTCGCCCGAGAAATAATGTATTCGGAGCCGCGGTGAACGGTTAAGCGCGGGATATCGGTGGTCCCTTTAAGAACCAGATCGAGTCGGTCTTCATAGGGAAAGCGTGACGTATCTTCTTTGACCAGGAACAGATGCAGCCAGTCGCACTGCGCAGCCGCCTGTTGGATCAGATAGCGATGGCCGTTTGTGAAAGGATTGGCGTTCATCACAATACAGCCAATTTTCTTTCCCTCGTGACGTAATGTCGCCAGCGATTCCGCATACCGTTTCAACCGGGTCGCGCTATTTTCCATTAAGACCATCACGCCGGGGACGCTGGCTATCGTCGAAAAGCTGCACTGTTTAAACAGCGCTTCGTATTCCGTTTTGGTATAAATAAAAAGATGGGTGCAGTGCCGTTCCCAGGCGAGATTAATCAATTCCGTCGCTAGCGTTAACGCTAAGCCTTCGCCGCGTACTGATTCGCTAATGGCCACGCATTTAATGATATTTCCGGCAATACCGCCGCAGGCAATAAGACGGTCATCACGGCTGACGGTAATAAACACCTCTACAGTGGTATCGACGCTTAAATCATTCTCTTTGAGAAAGTGAGCGATCTCCGCCATTTTTTTATTTTCAGAGCGTTTTACCCGAGTAAATACATTATTGCCAAACATAGTAAGAAATATCCTGGTGATATGCTTGTTGCCACTTTTCTGTATATGTTGCGCTGTGTTGCAACTTGATAACTTTTTCTTTTCAGTCAGAGTAGGAGTATTTTTATGACGAGTTATTTATTTTTTCTCACTGACGTATACATCGTAAGGAGTATTTTGGTGGTAAATTTTGATTTATTTCACAAAGCGTTAGATGGTTTTTAAGTGTTTTATGGTTTTAAGTTTTTTAATTAATTTAATCGCCATTCCGGCGATGGGTTTTAGTTGTTTAATTGATTTAATGTGGGGAATCTGTAACGATTGGTTTTTATAGGCTTCAAGATGCTCAAAACATTTTTATTACATTTGCGATAAATCTGCAGAGAAATACCCATAAGGAACCTTAATGTCCTATCAGAAAAATAAAAAGCTGTTTCCTTTTTTTCGGCAACTCGCGTTTCCGTTACGTATTTTTCTGCTCATTCTGGTGGTTTCTGTTTTCATCGTGGCAGCGTTAGCACAATATTTGTCTGCCAGTTTCGAAGATTATCTGGCGTCCCATGTTCGTGATATGGCGATGAATCAGGCAAAAATTATTGCTTCTAACGACAGCATTATCGCCGCCGTAAAAAACCGGGACTATAAACGCCTGGCGATAATTGCGAATAAACTGCAGCGCGGGACGGATTTTGACTATGTGGTGATAGGCGATCGCCACTCGATCCGGCTTTACCATCCGAATCCGGAAAAAATCGGCTATCCCATGCAGTTTACGAAACCCGGCGCGCTGGAAAGAGGAGAAAGTTATTTCATTACCGGTAAGGGCTCAATAGGGATGGCGATGCGCGCCAAAACGCCTATCTTTGACAACGAAGGCAACGTGATCGGCGTTGTTTCAATTGGCTATCTGGTCAGTAAAATCGACTCCTGGCGGCTGGACTTCTTATTACCGATGGCGGGGGTTTTTGTCCTGTTGCTGTTGGTATTAATGCTGCTTTCCTGGTTTTTCGCCGCGCATATCCGCCGACAAATGCTGGGCATGGAGCCGAAACAGATTGCGCGCGTGGTACGCCAGCAGGAGGCGTTGTTTAGCTCGGTTTATGAAGGGCTGATCGCCGTTGATCCGGAGGGACATATCACCGCGATTAACCGCAATGCGAGAAAAATGTTGGGGCTGCCGTCGCCGGGGCGTCAGTGGCTGGGCAAGCTGATAGCGGAAGTCGTCAATCCGGCAGACTTTTTTACCTGCCAGATCGCAGAAAGACGCCAGGACGTGATGGCCAACTTCAATGGCCTGAGCGTCATCGCCAATCGTGAAGCTATCCGTTCCGGCGAGGAGTTGCTGGGCGCTATTATTAGTTTTCGCAGCAAAGATGAAATCGCGACGTTGAACGCGCAGCTAACCCAGATTAAACAGTATGTTGAGAGCCTGCGCACGCTACGCCATGAGCACCTGAACTGGATGTCGACTCTGAACGGCCTGCTGCAAATGAAGGAGTATGATCGGGTCAGAGAGATGGTGCAGGGTGAGTCGCAGGCGCAGCAGCAACTTATTGATAGTTTACGCGGCGCCTTCGCCGATCGTCAGGTGGCCGGTTTGCTGTTTGGCAAAGTTCAGCGCGCGCGTGAACTGGGGCTCAAGATGGTGATTGTTCCCGGCAGCCAGCTACATCAACTGCCGGAGGGGCTGGATAGCACGGAGTTCGCCGCCATCGTCGGGAATCTGCTGGATAACGCGTTTGAAGCGAGTTTGCGTACACAGGAAGGCGACAATACCATCGAACTTTTCCTGAGCGACGAGGGCGACGAGGTGGTGATAGAGGTCGCCGACCAGGGCTGCGGCGTTCCTGAAGCGCTGCGGGAAAAAATTTTTGAGCAGGGCGTAAGTACCCGAACCGACGAACCCGGTGAGCATGGTATCGGGTTATATCTGATTGCAAGTTATGTGGGGCGCTGTGGCGGGGTCATTACGCTGGAAGACAATGATCCTTGTGGCACCTTATTTTCTTTATTCCTTCCGAAAGTGAAAAAAAACGATGACAGAACCATTAACCCTATTGATCGTTGAGGATGAAACGCTGCTGGCGGAGATGCACGCAGAATATATCCGCCATATTCCTGGCTTTAAGCAGATATGGCTGGCGGGCAATCTGGCGCAGGCGAGAATGATGATTGACCGGTTCAAACCTGGATTAATTCTGTTGGATAATTATCTGCCGGATGGGAAGGGGATTACGCTGCTGCATGAATTAATGCAGTCGCGCTATCCCGGCGGCGTCGTGTTTACGACCGCCGCCAGTGACATGGAGACGGTAGCGGAAGCGGTACGTAGCGGCGCGTTTGATTATCTGGTCAAACCTATTGCTTATGAACGTTTGGGACAGACGCTGACCCGCTATCAACAGCGCAGACGTATGCTGGCGAGCGCGGATAGCGCAAGCCAGAAGCAGATAGATGAAATGTTCAACGCCTATGCGCGCGGCGAACCGAAAGGGGATTTGCCGACCGGTATTGATGCCTTAACCCTTAATGCGGTGATGAAGCTGTTTGCCGATCCAACCGTACGCCACACGGCTGAAACGGTCGCGCAGGCCTTAACAATAAGCCGCACCACATCCCGACGCTACCTGGAATATTGCGCGAGTCAGCACCTGATTGTCGCAGAGATTATTCATGGCAAAGTGGGCAGGCCGCAGCGTATTTACCACGGCGGCTAAGCCTGGTTTAAGATGCCGGGGCGATGTTTTCCCTCGCCCCGGCTTACCGGCTATCAGCCGCCAGTAACGGCGGAAGAGGCGCCTGGCACCATAATTTCCGTGGCGATAATGACGATCAACAGACCGACGATGACCGGAACGGACGTGCGCTTCACCACTTCAAACGGTGATATTTTAGCCATCCCGGCGACAGCGACCACCACGCCGGAGACCGGCGAAATCGTGCGCCCCAGGTTTGAGGCTTGCAGCATTGGGATGGATAAATAGGCTGGGTTGATGCCGGAGGAGTGCGCCAGTTTAGGGATCATCTCAACAAAGGCGTAAAAAGGCGCATTGCCTGAACCGGTGGTCATCGCGGCCAGCATGGTTAAAATCACTAATACCAGCATCAGAATAATGCTGGCGGAGCCAAAAGAAGTGGCAATCGAGATCAGACTTTGGATAAAGCCAATGGTGCTCAGCCCCTGGGCGAAAACGCCCGCCGCGACCAGCAGCATCACGACGCCGGCAAACGCATCCGCCATGCCGCGATAAGCCACTTCCAGGCCGGAAAACACATTTTGCGTGTTGAAACCGCGCACGAATTCCAGCACGGCGGCCAGCAGCATACAGATCACCAGAATGGTAATAATGTGCAACTGCGGCCCCCATTTACCGTCAAAAATCAGTACGCCGATAATGGGCGTGAACGGCAAAAGGGCATAAAACGCCGGGGCCGTGGTGGTAATCTCCGCAACGTCCAGCATCTCATGTGAAATGTTCTCTTTTTTATCCAGATAGCGTTGCCAGAAAAAGTGCGCAATCGCCATACCGATAATTGCGGCGATGGAAATCGGCAGCGTGGTTTTGAACGCGAAATCGATTAACGGCATCTCCGCCGCTTTTGCGGCTAAAACCACATCGCCAGACGTTGGCGAGAGGATGATGGCGGCCGGAGAGGCGCAAATAGCCGCCGCCGCGCCGCGGCTAATGCCGACGTTGACCATCACCGGGAAGAGAGTAGCCATGAGCAGTACGCCAAGCCCCGTCGCGGAAGAGACGGCCAGCGACATCAGGCAGGCGACAAAATAGGCGGCAATCATCAACAGGTAGGGCGAGTTTATGTACTGTAAAGGTTTCGACGCCAGCTTCACGACCATATCATTCGCGCCGATATGCGTCATATAGGCGGCAAAGCCGCATAGCATCATGATCATCATGCCAAGATCGCCGCCGCGACTCATGAGCAAAATTTTGATGTATTCAACAATATCTGTTGCGGTATAGCCGGTACTGGTTTCGCTGGCAGGTAATACCTTATGCCCCATCAGTGCGCTGATAATAAGCAGAACCAGACCGCCGACAAATAAAACGCCAGTGGCGGAATATCCCTTAATGATGTAGCGCGCTACACCCACAATAACGACGACTCCGATAAGGAGCTCTATAACTGTTAGCATTGTTTCCCCTGTCTTATCGACACCCAGAGTAAAAATAAGAACCACAAAAGTGGTATAAAAATGTACCGAATAAAGGATGGCGCCTTACTGATTAAAATCACGGCGCGGTTATTTTTTCATGTCATCGCTAAAGATGAAATATGCTTATACGAATTTTCTGTAGCGCTATAAGTATTAATTTATTGTTATTTTATTGTTTTGTTTGTTGTGCTTTGTTTTGTGTTTTTTGTGAAAACTTAGTAAGGAGAGCGCGACGGTTCTGAGTGCTAAATCAAACGCCGTTAACCCGATACTTTCTCAGATTATTCTCTGTTTATAGTTTGTTAAGATTTTATTCAGGTTAATGTTGTTATTATCACGGTCGAATTTTTGAACGGTATGGCTGTTGTGATGATTATCAGAAAGTATTTTCTTATTATTGCTCTCCTTGTTATGCCATGGCTGGCTATTCCTTCAGTCTCTGCGGCGGATAAAGGGTGGTTTAACACGTTTACCGATAACGTCGCAGAAACGTGGCGACAGCCTGAGCATTATGATTTGTATGTCCCCGCCATTACCTGGCATGCGCGCTTTGCCTACGATAAAGAGAAAACGGATCGCTATAACGAGCGGCCGTGGGGCGTTGGTTTTGGTCAGTCGCGCTGGGACGACAAAGGCAACTGGCATGGCCTCTATATGATGGCCTTTAAAGATTCATTTAACAAATGGGAACCCATAGGCGGTTATGGCTGGGAAAAAACCTGGCGACCGCTGGAAGACGATAATTTTCGTCTGGGACTGGGCTTTACCGCAGGCGTTACCGCGCGCGACAACTGGAATTATATTCCCATCCCTGTACTGTTGCCTTTAGCGTCGATAGGCTATGGTCCCGCTACCTTTCAGATGACCTACATTCCGGGTTCGTATAACAACGGAAACGTCTATTTCGCCTGGATGCGTTTCCAGTTTTGACGGGGAAGGGCATGCTTCAGTTGTGAATAAAAAAGCCTTAAAAAACAATAAGTAGACAGGGTTAACTAAAAATTAACGCGATATTTATCACTTTTTCGCAAAGTTCGACTGGACAAAATGCATCACAATTGTTGTACTGGTATCCGACACAGCATTTGTGTCTATTTTTCATGTAAAGGTAATTTTGATGTCTAAGATTAAAGGTAACGTTAAGTGGTTTAATGAATCCAAAGGATTCGGTTTCATTACTCCGGAAGATGGCAGCAAAGACGTGTTCGTACACTTCTCTGCAATCCAGACCAATGGTTTTAAAACTCTGGCTGAAGGTCAGCGCGTAGAGTTCGAAATCACTAACGGTGCCAAAGGCCCTTCCGCTGCAAACGTAACTGCTCTGTAAGCATACGTCCGACAGCAAGATTTCAAAACCCGCCCTTTCGGCGGGTTTTTTTTTTGCGCTTAACGCGCCGCTGCGGCGGAAAATAGCCAGAATGCCAGCGCTGTCATGGCAAACGAACCCAACAGGTTAATCAGCACATTCAGCAGCGCCCAGCCAAAGCGCCCCTCTTGCAGCAAGAATACCACTTCAGCAGAAAAAGTAGAAAAGGTCGTCAGGCCGCCGCAAAAGCCGGTCGTAATGAGCACTTTCCACATCGGATCGATATGTGTCATGCGGTTAAACCAGGCGAACCCCATGCCGATAATAAACGCGCCAAGCAAATTTGCTGTTAGCGTACCGATGGGAATCGCCTGATGAAGCGGATTAAAACGCATACTTAGCATCCACCGGGCTACGCTCCCCGTTCCACCGCCGATAAAAACTGCTAAAAGAAGCTGTAACACTGCCGAATCCTTTATTTAATTGCTATACAGGAGGAGTGTAACGCCGAACACGCATAATTGGCGAGTCCTGACAGAGGTGTGGGAGGGGATATGTTCGTTGCAGCCGGGCAGTTTGTGGTGAGTTCTGTATGGGAAAAGAATGCGCAAGTTTGCGTTTCGTTAATGGCTCAGGCGGCGGGCCGCGGCGTATCGCTTCTGGTGCTGCCTGAGGGGATATTAGCGCGAGATGACATCGACCTTGACCTGCCGATTCGCGCCGCGCAGCCGCTGGATGGCGCGTTTATGACGCGGCTTCAGGAAGAAAGCGCTCATAATAATATGACGACGATATTCACTATCCTTGTCCCGTCAACGCCTGGACGGGCGGTTAATATGCTGGTGGCGCTACGGGCAGGTCACATTGTCGCGCGTTACGCGAAGCTGCATCTCTATGATGCGTTTTCGATGCAAGAATCCCAAAGTATTGATGCCGGAACCGCTATCGCGCCTGTGCTGGACGTGGAGGGGGTTAAGGTGGGGCTTATGACCTGTTATGACCTGCGCTTTCCTGACATGGCGTTAGCGCTGGCTTTACAGGGGGCTGACGTATTGGCGCTGCCGACGGGCTGGGTTCGCGGCCCGTTGAAAGAGCAGCAGTGGTCGACGCTGCTGGCGGCGAGAGCGCTGGATACCACCTGCTATATGATTGCGGCCGGGGAGTGTGGTAATCGTAATATTGGTCAAAGTCGTATTATCGATCCGTTGGGGGTAACGATAGCCGCAGCAGCCGATCGTCCGGCGCTGATCGTCGCGGAAATATTCAGAGAACGAATAGACCAGGTGCGGGAGCAACTTCCTCTTTTGCAGCAACGACGATTTGCGCCACCGCAATTATTATGATGTTTTTTTACGCAAAGCTTGATTCACCTTGTTACAGATTGCTATTGTGTGCGCGCGTCGAAAGACCGTTAATATTCTCAGGTTAATCCGGCGCGTTACGCAGCCTGTTTTTAGTGAAGAAGGTATCTATGGGTGAGATTAGTATTACCAAACTGCTGGTGGTTGCCGCACTGGTTGTTCTGCTGTTTGGTACCAAGAAGTTACGTACGCTGGGCGGAGACCTGGGCACGGCGATTAAAGGATTCAAGAAAGCAATGAACGATGAAGACGCGGGCGTTAAGAAAGACGTCGACGGTAGCGTTCAGGCTGAAAAACTCTCGCACAAAGAGTAATAGCGCGATGCGCTTGCTCCGCAGAGTAAAAAAACCGGCAAGTTGCCGGTTTTTTTTGCCTGAAATGTAAGCGTCTATTACACGATCATTTCACTTCCATGCCTTTGGCCTGGAGATCAGCATGGTACGAAGAACGTACAAAGGGGCCACAGGCGGCATGGGTAAAGCCCATCGCCAGGGCTTCCGCTTTCATCTCGTCAAACTCTTCCGGGCTGACATAACGCTGTACCGGCAGGTGATGGCGGCTTGGCTGTAGATACTGACCAAGCGTCAGCATGGTGACGCCATGACGGCGTAAGTCGCGCATAACCTCAATGATTTCCGCATTGGTTTCGCCTAAGCCCACCATCAGGCCCGATTTTGTCGGAATTTCCGGGTGCGCTTCTTTGAAGCGTTCCAGTAATTTCAGCGACCAGTTGTAATCGGCGCCCGGACGAACCTGGCGGTAAATACGCGGCACGTTTTCCAGGTTGTGGTTAAACACATCCGGCGGCGTCGCGTTAAGAATATCCAGCGCGCGATCCATACGTCCACGGAAGTCTGGCACCAGGGTCTCTATTTTTATCTCCGGGCTTTTGGCACGGATAGCGGTGATGCAGTCAGCAAAATGCTGGGCGCCGCCGTCACGCAGATCGTCACGGTCGACAGAGGTGATGACCACATAGCGTAGCGCCATGTCGGCGATCGTTTGCGCCAGTTTCTGCGGCTCTTCCGCATCCGGCGCAACGGGGCGGCCATGGGCGACATCACAGAACGGACAGCGGCGAGTGCAAATGGCGCCAAGGATCATAAACGTAGCGGTGCCGTGGTTGAAACATTCAGCCAGGTTTGGGCAAGACGCTTCCTCGCAGACAGAATGCAGGCCATTTTTGCGCATTGCGGCTTTGATGCCCTGGATACGGGTAGAATCCGCCGGAAGTTTTATTTTCATCCATTCCGGTTTACGTAGTAGAGCGTCGCGCTCTGTGACCACATTTTTAACCGGGATAAGAGCCATCTTATCGGCATCGCGGTATTTTACACCGCGTTCCATCACAATGGGTTTACTCATAGCGTGCGTGTTCCAGTTGCGAATAACGAAGGAAAGCGTTTCAATTCAAGGGAAAGTTGTATTTATCAACTATTTTTGAATTTGTGACACGCAGTATATCATTGATAAGGGCCATAAAGCAGCCTGACAGCCCGGCAAAATGTAAAATAGTTGTTGTTTTGTGCTGTTTGCCCATATCTTCCGTGACCTGAATGCAACATTTTTGTCAGAACGCCTCACGAATGATATCAATGACGTTCTCCAGCACCGGATCGCGCAGACTCAGTTTATTGTAATGCAGCGAGAACTCGACCTGTTCACTATTCACTGGCGCGTAGGGAAGGCGTTCAAGCGGCCAGCAGCGGCTAAATAAGTCGTAGAAGCGGGTGGGCATCAGTCCCAGCAGATCGCTGCTGGCGATCAGCGAGGCAATGGTAAAAATATTGTAGCTGCTAAAACTGATTTGCTGATCGGGAAATGTCTCCTGCAGTCGCTGGCGCAGTAGGGAAAGATGTTGTCCCTCCAGCATCAGAAAGGTGTGATCCGCGCTGTTCAGTCTCTCTTCAGTAATGGCGTTCGCCAGACATGGGTGATGCTGGCGGCAGACAATCTCAAGCGTATCGCTAAACAGGACGTGATGCTGGATGCTCCGGTTGTTATAGCTATGGGTATTGATAATGAGATCGGTCTGAAACTGACTAAGCTGGCTTTCGGCATCGTCTACCGGAATGTTGCGCAGCAAAAGCTGAGGATAACGCGGCCTGATGGCCTGGTAAATAATCGGCATCACTAGCGCGCCGACCGAAGGCGTCGTGCCAATTGTAATGGTACGCTGCTTATCGTAGCTGCCCGTAAGATCCAGGGCGCCAAGAATAGATTCCAGCCCCTGGCTGATGTATTCGTGCAGATGCGTAGCATACGTCGTGGGCGTTACGCCCTGGCCTTTGCGAATAAACAGCGGATCGGGAAATATAGTCCGTAATTTTTGAATGGACTGGCTGATGGCTGACGGCGTCAGGTTAAGAATTTTCGCGGCATTGACGATCCCTTTATGGACATATACGGCCTCGAAAATCGTCAACAGATTGAGGTCAATATTTCTCAGTGTTCTGAAAATTTGCGGTTTGTCTTGTAGATGTTGATCGGCCGGTTGTCTTTCTGCCTGATTATTATCACTCACGCTCTGGCTCCGAATTCATTCGTATTATGAATAATAGATGAAATAGTATATTTTGCATTTATGAGTTGGTTTTAAAATTACTCTTATGAATGTATTTTAAGTCATTTCAATAAGATAAGTAACAGCAAGGCCGGGATTTTGTTCACGGAAAATTCCTCATCATGAGGACTGAAGAGGCCATGCCGCCTGGCGGCTACAGCAGGGATATAACGAAAATATAGAAAGCGGGGGGAGAAGTAAAGCATTCAAATCATATATGATTAATGACCCATAAATTTCTTGGGCCATTATATTTTACGCATTAAGCAGCAATATATTCATACGGTGGATTATTTAGCAGAGCTAAAATATTCGCCAGCAAGCGGGGCGCAATATTATCTGTGGTAGCGTCTTTCTTCCACTGCGTTATTTTAGCCATTTCCATGCCGGCATAACCACACGGGTTGATACGTAGGAAAGGAGAAAGATCCATGTTAACGTTTAGCGCTAAACCGTGGAATGAGCAGCCGCGACGGATACGTAAACCCAGCGAGCAGATTTTCTTTTCACCCACATAGACGCCCGGCGCATCGGCGCGCGGATGCGCCTCAATACCAATTTCAGCCAGCGTATTCACCACGGTCTGTTCAAGTAGGGTGACTAAATCACGCACGCCCAGTTTACGTCGTTTCAGGTTAAGTAAAACGTACATTACCTGTTGGCCCGGACCATGATAGGTCACCTGTCCTCCACGATCGCTCTGCACAACGGGAATATCGCCAGGCATCAATATATGTTCCGCTTTACCGGCCTGGCCCTGGGTAAACACCGGGTAATGCTCAACCAACCAGATTTCATCATGGCTGTTTTCATCGCGCATATCGGTAAAGTTATGCATGGCCTGAGAGATAGCTTCATAGGGCTGAAGGCCGAGCTGGCGGACAAGGATTTTATCCTGATACAAAACGGCATCTCCGTAGAGAATGAAAAAAGAGAGGAAAGTATATCACAGCGGGGGAGGCGGGGAGTTACCCGGATAAGACCGGGTAACCGTCTGGATGTATTACAATACCATTCGCACGATATCAATATTGCCCAGTTCTTCGTACAGCGTTTCAACCTGTTCAATATGGGTGGCATTAATGGTGATAGAGACCGAGTGGTAGTTGCCTTTGCTGCTCGGTTTTACCGTCGGAGAGTAATCACCAGGCGCATGGCGCTGTACCACTTCAACCACCTGATCAACCAGCTCAGGTAACGCCTGCCCCATTACTTTGTAAGTAAATGGCGTAGGGAATTCAAGCAGTTCGTTAAGTTTGGTTTTCATGTCAGCTCCGGCATTACGTAAAAAAATAACAACTCCCGCCACAAGGCGGGAGTTTTACTGATGCATAGTATATGGGGACGAAAATCACACTTTCAAGCGTTCAATTTTTATCCAAACCAGTGATGGAACATTAATTTAATGTAATCAATGATTTTACCGAAGAAGTTCCCTTCCGGGATCTCTTGCAGTACGACCAGCGGACGCTGCTCGATGGTTTTACCGTCCAGCTGGAAGTTGATGGTGCCGACCACCTGGTTTTTCTGCAGAGGCGCGTGCAGTTCTGCGGTATTCAGTACATAGCTCGCTTTCAAATCTTTCATGCGACCGCGAGGGATCGTCAGGTAAACGTCTTTATCGACGCCCAGCGAGGCGCGATCGGTATTACCAAACCAGGCGGGTTCAGAGGCGAACTCTTTACCAGCCTTCAGCGGATTAACGGTTTCAAAGAAACGGAAGCCCCACGTCAGCAGTTTTTTGCTTTCTGTTTCACGGCCTTTATAGGTCCGTCCGCCCATCACGGCGGAAATCAATCGCATCTGGCCTTCGGTTGCGGAAGCGACCAGATTATAGCCCGCTTTGCTGGTATGGCCGGTTTTGATGCCGTCCACATTCAGGCTGTTATCCCACAGCAGACCGTTACGGTTTAACTGGCGAATGCCGTTAAAGGTGAACTCTTTTTCTTTATAAACGGCATATTCGTTAGGCACATCGCGAATTAACGCCTGACCAATCAGCGCCATATCGCGAGCTGAACTGTATTGTCCGTCGGCGTCCAGGCCGTGTACGGTCTGGAAGTGGGTATTTTTCAGCCCTAACGCGTTCACATAGCTATTCATCAGCCCGACGAAAGCATCCTGGCTACCGGCGGCGAAATCAGCCATTGCCACACAGGCGTCATTGCCGGATTGCAGATTGATGCCGCGTATCAACTGAGAGACCGGTACCTGCATTCCCGGCTTGAGGAACATCAGCGAGGAGCCTTTAAATACCGGATTGCCGGTGGCCCAGGCGTCATTACCGACGGTAACCAGGTCGGTTTCTTTAAATTTACCCGCTTTCATTGCCTGTCCGATGACGTAACTGGTCATCATCTTCGTCAGACTCGCCGGGTCGCGACGTTCGTCGGCGTTTTGTTCCGCCAGAACTTTACCGGAGTTGTAGTCGATCAGGATGTAGGATTCCGCATCGATCTGCGGAACACCCGGGATCATAGTTTTGATATTCAGGTCATCGGCATGTGCGGTTGAGATAAACGCGGCACAAAGCGCCGTGGTGAGCGCCATGCGCTGCATAAAACGAGCGGAAAAAGTGGTCTTCATGGTCTGAACTACGACGTCCGTGATGAAATTAAAAAAAGAGCCCTACTATAGCAAAAGCATAACTGGCAGGCATCTGACTTTCCGCGTGACTTTGTTAATGTCATTTACAGAAATTGACAGTACAGATACCTGCGATCGGTTACTGCGCGCTGGCGATAAAGGACTGTAATTGTGCTTCTGTTTGCAAACGTTGCTGTAACGCGCTGGCTTCGGCTTTACTGGCAAAAGGCCCCAGTTGAATACGCCAGACCGCGCCGTTTTGTATTACGCGTCCTGGTACGCTGAACTGCTGGCTTAAACGCTGTTGGTATTGCTGCGCACGCGTTTGATCGCTGACGGCGCCGACCTGGACGACGAAACGGCCGCTCGCCGCGGCGACAGGCGCGCTCACCGGGGCAGATACCGGGGCCGTGGCGGCAGGCGCGCTAACCGGCGTCGCAGTCGCTGGAGCCGTCACCGGCGCGGAAACCGGCGCTGGCTGTGGCGCCGGCGTCGGTTCATTACCCTCCAGCACGCCAGGCGCCAGCGTGGTCGGCGCGCCGAGGAAGCCGCTGCTGCTCACCGGCGCGCCGGTGGTATCGTCACTTTTCAACGTGGCATTGCTGACCGGAAGCACGTCGCCTTGCGGTTGCGCAGGCGCTGAAGAGGCGCTTCCCATTCCGCCGCTTAAATCAGGGCGCGGGGGCAGAGCGTAGGTCTGTTTCGCCACCGTCGTACAGGCCATCCCCGGGCCGGAGAGCGAACCATCCGGCGCCACGATAATGGGGTCAATCCGTACTTTAGTATTATTCGAGGTATTCAGACGATCCGCCGCTGCGCGGGACAGGGAGATGACCCGATCGGTGCCATAGGGGCCGCGATCGTTAATACGCACGACGATCATGCGACCGTTGGCCAGGTTGGTGATTCGCGCATAGCTGGGGATAGGCAGTGTCGGATGGGCGGCGGTAAGCTGCATCGGATCGAACATCTCCCCGGAGGCGGTTAAATTACTGCCGGGTTCCGCATCATAAATAGCGGCCAGGCCAGCCTGGCTAAAGCGGGACGGGTCCTGAACGATTTTATAACTTTTACCGTCACGCTGATAATCCTGGTTTGCGGTCGGATTCAGAGGTTCATAACGCGGTTCCGCTCCGCTGATTTCCACAGTCGGACCATTACATACCGCAGGTTGCGGCGCGACGGTGGTTTGCTGCTGACCGCCGTCATTAGTACATGCCGCGAGTAGTACTATCCCTGCCGCGACGCAGATTACAGGCAACTGCTTACGCATTGCGCACCCCTTATACGCTTTTCGACAACATTTTTCTGTGGGTGTGGATCGACATCACAATCCCGAACCCGGCCATCAGCACAATCAGTGCGGAGCCCCCGTAGCTGACCAGGGGTAAAGGTACTCCAACCACAGGCAGAATACCGCTCACCATACCAATATTTACGAAGACATAAACGAATAATATTAACATTAATCCGCCAGCCATCACGCGACCAAATGTAGTTTGCGCTCTGGCGGCAATCCACAGACCGCGCATTATCAGCAAAATATAGAGCGCGAGCAGAATCAGGATGCCCACCAGACCGAGCTCTTCCGCCAGTACCGCGAAGATAAAGTCGGTATGGCGTTCGGGTAAAAACTCCAGCTGCGACTGGGTGCCGTGGAGCCAGCCTTTACCGCGCAGGCCGCCTGAGCCAATGGCGATTTTAGACTGAATAATATGATAGCCCGCGCCCAGCGGATCGGTCTCCGGATCAAGGAGCATCATGACGCGCTGGCGTTGGTAATCGTGCATCAGGAAAAACCACAAAATAGGAATAAATGCAGCGATCAATACAATGGCGACCCCAATTAAGCGCCAGCTCAGACCAGACAAAAATAGGACAAAGAGACCGGAAAGGGCGACCAAAATAGACGTCCCGAGGTCCGGCTGGGCGGCAACCAGCAGGGTAGGCATAAAGATTAATACCAGGGCGATGGCGGTATTTTTCAGCGAGGGCGGGCAGACGTCGCGGTTAATAAAGCGGGCGACCATCAGCGGCACGGCGATTTTGGCTATTTCCGAAGGCTGAAAGCGAACGATTCCCAGATCGAGCCAGCGCTGCGCGCCTTTGGATATTGCGCCGAAGGCATCAACGGCGACCAGCAAAATGATACAAATGATATAGAGATAGGGCGCCCAGCCTTCATATACGCGCGGCGGGATCTGCGCCATCACCACCATAACCACCAGCCCCATCGCAATCTGACCGATTTTACGCTCCATCATGCCGATGTCCTGGCCGCTGGCGCTCCAGATGACCAATGCGCTGTAAACCAGTAACGCCAGCAGAATGAGTAGCATCGTGGGATCGATATGAATTTTATCCCAGAAGGTTTTTTTGTTCGGATTATCCGTCATGATTATTGGTCCTCCGCCGCTGCAACCACCGGGTTTTCCGCAGGCAAATGGGTGTTGTTGTCGCCCAGCATGATGTGATCAAGGATTTGGCGCATGATCGTGCCTACTGCCGGGCCTGCGCCGCCGTTTTCAAGGATGATCGCGACGGCGACCTGGGGATTGTTATACGGCGCAAAGGCGGTCATTAATTTATGGTCGCGCAGGCGCTCGGCGATTTTATGCGCATTGTACGTTTCGTTGGCCTTCAGGCCAAAGACCTGCGCGGTGCCCGACTTCGCCGCGATTTTATAGGGCGCGCTGGCAAAATATTTATGCGCCGTGCCGTTAGGGCGGTTGGCGACGCCATACATGCCATCTTTCGCAATTTCCCAGTAGCCGGAGTGAATATCGCCCACCGGCGGCTCATGCGGCTGTACCCACGGCACCTGTTTACCGTTTTCCGCGGTGCTCATTAACAGGTGCGGGACTTTAACTACACCGTCGTTAATAAGGATCATCAGCGCCTTACTCATCTGAATCGGCGTTGCCGTCCAGTAACCCTGGCCGATGCCCACCGGAATCGTATCGCCCTGATACCACGGTTTTTTAAAGCGTTTCTGTTTCCACTCGCGGGTCGGCATATTACCAGAGCGCTCTTCTGCGAGATCAATTCCGGTATAGTGACCATAGCCGAACTTACCCATCCATTCTGACAGGCGATCGATCCCCATGTCATAGGCCACCTGATAGAAGAAGGTATCCGCCGACTCTTCAAGGGATTTGGTGATATTCAGATGCCCGTGGCCCCATTTTTTCCAGTCGCGATAACGTTTCTCAGACCCCGGCAACTGCCACCAGCCAGGGTCGAAAAGACTGGTGTTACGGGTGATGACGCCAGCGCTTAACGCCGATACGGCGACGTAAGGCTTAACGGTAGAAGCGGGTGGGTAGACACCCTGAGTCGCACGGTTCACTAATGGCGTGTTCGGGTCGTTAAGCAGCCCGGAGTAATCTTTGCTGGAGATGCCGTCCACGAAAAGGTTAGGGTCGTAACTTGGCATGGAGACCAGCGACAGCACGCCGCCGGTACGCGGATCGGTGACAATCACCGCCGCGCGACTGCCTGCCAGCAGCGTTTCAATATACTGCTGGAGCTTGAGATCCAGCGTCAGGTAGATATCGTGTCCGGCCTGCGGCGGCACCTCTTTGAGCTGGCGAATGACGCGGCCGCGGTTGTTGACTTCAACCTCTTCATAACCGGTTTGCCCATGCAGAATATCTTCATAGTAGCGCTCAATGCCCAGCTTGCCGATGTCATGGGTGGCGGCGTAGTTTGCCAGTTTGTTTTCTCTGTCGAGACGCTCGACGTCTTTATCATTGATTTTCGATACGTAGCCGATAACGTGGGTCAGCGCCGATCCGTATGGATAATAGCGGCGTTTATAGCCTTTGACTTCAACGCCCGGAAAACGGTACTGGTTGACGGCAAAGCGCGCGACCTGAACTTCCGTCAGGTTTGTTTTCACCGGAATAGAAGTAAAGCGATGGGATCGGGCGCGCTCTTTTTTAAAGGCGGCGATATCGTCGTCGTTTAAATCGACCACACTGCGTAGCGCATCCAGCGTTTGCTGAACGTTATCCACCTTTTCCGGCATCATTTCAATCTGATAGATAGTGCGGTTCAGCGCAAGGGGAATGCCGTTACGGTCGTAGATTATCCCGCGGCTTGGCGCAATTGGCACCAGCTTGATACGGTTTTCGTTCGAGCGGGTCTGGTAATCGGTAAAACGAAGGATTTGCAGATTATACAAATTGGCGATCAGTACGCCGGTCAGCAGCAAAATACCCAAAAAGGCGACCAGCGCCCGACGCACAAACAGTGCGGACTCAGCCGTATAGTCACGAAAAGAATTTTGTCGTTTCATCCGCTGCTTAATCTTCTCAAGACTTCACGATCACTCACGGTGATAAGGGTGGTTGGTTGTGATGCTCCACGCCCGGTACAAACTCTCCGCAACCAGAACCCGAACCAGCGGGTGAGGGAGCGTTAACGCCGAGAGCGACCAGCTCTGTTCCGCTGCCGCTTTGCAGGTGGGAGATAATCCTTCCGGGCCGCCAATCAGCAAACTGACGTCGCGCCCGTCCTGTTTCCAGCGCTCCAGCTCATTGGCTAACTGCGGCGTATCCCACGGCTTGCCTGGAATATCCAGGGTAACAATGCGATTCTTACCGGCGGCGGCCAGCATCTGCTCGCCCTCTTTGTCGAGAATGCGTTTGATATCCGCGTTCTTGCCGCGTTTGCCCGCAGGGATTTCGATCAGCTCAAAGGGCATATCTTTCGGAAAACGACGCAGATATTCCGTAAATCCCGTTTGAACCCAGTCGGGCATCTTCGTGCCGACAGCGACAAGTTGCAGCTTCACGCATTAACTCCAGAGTTTTTCCAGTTCATACAGGCGGCGACTTTCTTCCTGCATGACATGCACAATCACATCGCCCAGATCGACGACAATCCAGTCAGCCGCATTTTCGCCTTCGACGCCCAACGGCAACATACCGGCCGCGCGCGACGACTGCACCACGTGGTCGGCAATAGACATAACGTGACGGCTGGAGGTGCCGGTACAAATAATCATACAGTCGGTGATACTGGATTTACCCTGAACATCTAAGGCGATGATGTCCTGACCTTTCAGGTCATCAATTTTGTCGATAACAAAATCCTGGAGTGCTTTACCCTGCAAGTTTTCCCCCTGGGTGAATAATTGCGTTATAACGATAGAAAAAGGCCAACAGGCTGGACCGGTAAGGCGTTGCGAGTTAACGCTAACCTTCCGGCGGGACGCCGTGTAGTATACCTGAATCAGCGGCGATACCGGGACTTATGTCGCCGGATCGGCGTTTAAAACCAGATTATCATCCCATCCCACGTCACAGAAAGCATCGCCATTTTTGTAAAACAATTTCTGCAAAGCTCTGCAAGGTGAAAAAAGCCTGGCTGCGGAGAATAACAGCCTGTCGGGGGCTGTCAATGGGCGAAACCACTGCGGCGAGAAAAAACGGAAAATTCATCACTCAGGCCGCCAGACTGCACGACTATTTAATACTTTCAGGGTAGCGAACCCTTCGCACAGGTCGATTGCGCTCCAGCATCCCTGTTCTACCCGGAAATGCCATAGCGAGGCGGCGGGCATCGCGAGCAGACGGGCAATCAACAGGCTGAGTACGCCCTGATGGCTGACGATCAGCAGGTTCTGGCAATCGCTAAACGCGTCGAGTCGCGAGATAAAGCGCTCTACGCGCCGGGTAAAAGCCTGAAAACCCTCGCCATTGGTCGGAACCGCATTCTGCCAGTCCGTACACCAGGCGGCATAGCTTTCGGCATCTTCATGGGTGAGGTCGCGGTGATGGCGCATTTCCCAGTCGCCGAAGTACATCTCATTAAGCTCAGGTAAGATGTGTTGCGGCACATCCCGGCCCTCCAGTACGAGCCGGGCGGTATGGCGCGCGCGCTCCAGCTCGCTGCATAACACCCGGTCAAATGGCGCGTGGCGCAATAAAGTATGTAGCGTTTTCGCCTGGCCAATCCCTTTTTCCGTTAACGGCGTGGGAGCATGTCCGCTATACAACCCGGCGACATTGGCCTCGGTTTCGCCATGACGCACCAGCCACAATCGCATGGTATTCCTCATGAGGTTAAATGCGCAAAACATGATAATGCCCCTGATTGCGCAACGTTTTTTTCACTAAAATAGCATTTTTTGGCCGGAGGCATAATGGCGTTATTCAACAGCGCGCATGGCGGTAATATTCGGGAAGCCGCGACGGTGTTGGGCATCTCGCCTGACCAGTTACTGGATTTTAGCGCAAACATTAATCCGCTGGGTATGCCTGTCAGCGTGAAACGCGCGCTTATCGACAATCTGGACTGCATTGAGCGCTACCCGGACGCCGATTATTTTCATTTGCACCAGGCGCTGGCGCGTCATCATCAGGTGCCGGCATCGTGGATACTGGCGGGAAATGGCGAGACGGAGTCAATCTTTACCGTGGCGAGCGGTCTTAAACCGCGTCGTGCAATGATTGTCACGCCAGGTTTCGCGGAGTATGGCCGGGCGCTGGCGCAAAGTGGCTGTGAAATTCGTCGTTGGTCTCTACGCGAAGCGGATGGCTGGCAGCTTACCGATGCCATTCTTGAGGCGTTGACGCCCGATCTGGACTGCCTGTTTCTGTGTACGCCCAATAATCCTACCGGCCTGCTGCCGGAGCGGCAGTTATTACAGGCCATTGCCGATCGCTGCAAATCGCTGAACATTAACCTGATCCTGGATGAAGCGTTTATCGATTTTATTCCGCATGAGGCGGGCTTTATTCCTGCTCTTAAAGATAATCCACATATCTGGGTGCTGCGTTCGCTGACCAAATTTTATGCCATTCCCGGCCTGCGGTTGGGATATCTCGTCAACAGCGATGACGCGGCGGTGGCGCGGATGCGTCGCCAACAAATGCCGTGGTCGGTTAACGCGCTGGCGGCGCTTGCCGGTGAGGTAGCGTTACAGGATAGCGCCTGGCAACAGGCGACCTGGCATTGGTTACGGGAGGAGGGCGCCCGGTTTTATCAGGCGCTTTGTCAGCTCCCCCTGCTGACGGTCTATCCCGGGCGGGCAAACTATCTGTTGCTACGCTGTGAGCGAGAGGATATTGACCTGCAGCGACGGTTGCTGACGCAGCGGATTTTAATCCGTAGCTGCGCTAACTACCCGGGGCTGGACAGCCGCTATTATCGTGTGGCGATACGCAGCACTGCGCAAAACGAGCGTCTGCTGTCGGCGCTGCGCAATGTGCTTACTGGTATAACCCCTGCTGATTGATGTAGTTCAGCACGTTTTCCGGCAACAGATCGTCGCAGGATTCGCCTTTTTCCAGACGTTCGCGGATGAGGGTTGCGGAGATATTAAGCCAGGGCGTTTCCGCCAGGTAAATTTTACCGGCTGGCAACTGGTGCAGATCGTCCGGCGTATGGGTCAGATGCTGTTCCAGCCACTGCTGGTGTTGCGCCTGCGTCATTTCAAGGGGATAGCCCGGACGACGACAAACGATCAGGTGAGTGTTATCAAGGATGGTGTCGTAATCATGCCAGGTGGGGAAGTTAAGCAGAGAGTCCTGGCCGATAATAAACGCCAGCGGCGCTTCGGGACCCTGTTCTTCGCGCCATGCTTTCAACGTTTGCGCAGTGTAAGAGGGCGCGTTTCGCTGTAGCTCGCGTTCATCCAGCGTAAAAAGCGGCTTATCGGCGATAGCCAGCTCCAGCATATATTTACGCTGCGCGCTGGAAGCTTCCGGCTGGGGGCGATGCGGCGGCACATTGTTAGGCATAATAATCACCCGCGATAAGCCGATCAGATTCGCCAGCGTTTCAACAGGTTTAAGATGTCCATAATGCACCGGATCAAAGGTGCCGCCGAATAAAGCCTGTAACGATTTCATATCACCCATCAATAAATACGTCTGCCAGCGCCTTATGGCAGAGCAGGAGCGACAGCCCTTCAAGATCTGCCCATACTGACTGACCATAATCCTGTTTGAGCGTAATTTCTGTACGCGTCAGTAACTGCACGGCCTGGCGAAGCTGTGCAGGATGGAGACGCTGCAACGCGTCGCCGATCATGGGGCGACGGTTTTGCCAGACCCGGTGTTTATCAAACAGCGCGCGTAACGGCGTATGCGCGGACTGACGTTTGAGATTTACCAGCAGCAGCAGCTCTCGCTGGAGGGTCCGCAGCAGAATGACCGGCTCGCTGCCTTCAAGGCGTAGCTGTTGCAGAATATGCAGCGCGCGTTTGCTTTTCCCCATCAGTAACGCATCCACCCAGTGGAAAGGGGTAAAGTGGGCGGCGTCATTGACGGCCTGCTCCACGCGAGGAAGCGTTAACTTACCGTCAGGCCAAAGCAGCGACAGCCGTTCCAGCGCCTGCGCCAGCGCCAACAGATTGCCCTCATAGCAATAGCACAGCAGTTGGTTCGCGGCGTCATCCAGTTGCAAATTCTGTGCTTTCGCTCTGGCGGCCACCCAGCGGGGAAGCTGCGCCTGCTCCGGCGTCTGACAACTGACCTGAACGCTACGGTCTGCCAGCGCGGTATACCAGGCGGCGTTTTCCTGCGCTTTGGTGAGCTTGTTTCCGCGTACTATTAATAACAGGTCGTCATGCAGCAGCTCGCTCAGCGTGGCGAGTTGCTCATTCATTGCCGCGTTAGGCCCGTTTTCCGGCAGTTGCAGCACCAGCGTTTGACGACTGGCGAACAGACTCATCGCCTGGCAGAGTGAGAAAAGCGATCCCCAGTCGGTACTGGGATCGAGAGTAAAAGCGTGGTGCTCTTCGAAGCCTTGCGACGCAGCCGCCAGACGAATAGCGTCCTGACTTTCCTGCAGCAGCAGCGGATCGTTGCCCAATAATAAATATGCCGCACGCAGCCCTTCGTTGAGCTGCGCGCGGAGTTGTTCAGGATACAACCTGATCATTAGTTACTCAGCGTAGTGGAGACGCGTGCTGGCGTAGAGGCGGGCGCCGCCGTCTCATTGTCGGCGGTAGCCTCCTCTTTCGTCGCCTGAATATCCGCCGCGCGGACGCTGGTCAGCTTACGAATCAGCTGTTCAGCGGCTTTGTCGTACATCTCCTGAACGATCATGGCCTGCTCGTTATCCTTCGCCAACGCCATCTGCGGGTTATCGAAGAACGAACGGTACACTTTCGTGCTGATAGGATAGATGTCATGGCCCGGAATCAATACCGAGGCATTGACGGTCATTACCATCTGATATTCCGCCGTCTGGCCATCCTGGAACACTGACGCCGTATCCTGCGAAATAGTCACCGTTCCAAGCCGCAGAGACGGAACGTCTTTGCGCGTTGTGTCTTTATCAAGCAGGTTTACGTTATTCAGCCGTAACTGATTACGTACCGCACGACTTAGCGGACCGTTCGGATCGCCTGAATCGAGGATCATCGTTTTCATTGAAGCCGGAACCTGCGTAGTGCTACGCAGATGCCAGCCGCATCCGGCGGTGACCAGCACCGCCAGAGATAACAACAGTGTTACCAGATATCGCACGCTTCCTCCCGCGCTTAGCCAACAACCAGATTGAGGAGTTTACCCGGAACGTAAATCACTTTACGCACGGTAACGCCATCAAGATATTTTGCCACCAGATGTTCCTGGCCTGCACGTTCACGCACCTGTTCTTCAGTGGCATCCACCGCAACGGTGATCTTACCGCGAACTTTACCGTTAACCTGCACGACAACCAGCGTGGTGTTTTCCACCATTGCCTGCTCGTCGGCAACCGGCCACGGCGCGTTGTCGATATCGCCTTCGCCACCCAGTTCCTGCCACAAGGTAAAGCAGACGTGCGGGGTGAACGGGTTAAGCATACGCACGACGGCCTGCAGCGCTTCCTGAAGCAGTGCGCGGTCTTGTTCGCCTTCCTGCGGGGCTTTCGCCAGTTTGTTCATCAACTCCATGATCGCCGCAATGGCGGTGTTGAACGTCTGACGGCGGCCGATATCATCGGTCACTTTGGCAATGGTTTTATGCACATCGCGACGCAGCGCTTTTTGATCTTCGCTCAGCGCATCGACGTTCAGCGCCGCGACAGAACCTTTAGCGGTGTGTTCGTAAACCAGCTTCCAGACACGTTTAATAAAGCGGTTTGCGCCTTCTACGCCGGACTCCTGCCATTCCAGAGTCATATCCGCCGGAGAAGCGAACATCATAAACAGGCGTACCGTGTCCGCGCCATAACGTTCAACCATTACCTGCGGGTCGATACCGTTATTTTTCGACTTGGACATTTTACTCATGCCAGTGTAGACCAGCTCATGACCCGCTGCGTCTTTTGCTTTGACGATGCGGCCTTTTTCATCGCGCTCGACGATAGCGTCAACTGGCGAAACCCAGTTACGTTCGCCGTTCTCACCGACATAATAGAACGCATCCGCCAGTACCATGCCCTGGCACAGCAACTGTTTAGCCGGCTCGTCAGAGGTGACCATGCCCGCATCGCGCATCAGCTTATGGAAGAAGCGGAAGTAGAGCAGGTGCATGATGGCATGTTCAATACCGCCGATGTAGATGTCGACTGGCAGCCAGTAGTTTGCCGCTTTCGAATCCAGCATTCCTTCCTGATACTGCGGGCAGGTGTAACGCGCGTAGTACCATGACGATTCCATAAAGGTGTCGAAGGTGTCGGTTTCACGCAGCGCCGGCATACCGTTAACGGTGGTTTTCGCCCACTCAGGATCGGCCTTGATCGGGCTGGTGATGCCGTCCATGACGACATCTTCCGGCAAAATAACCGGCAGTTGATCTTCCGGCGTCGGCAGCACGGTGCCGTCTTCCAGGGTGACCATCGGGATCGGCGCGCCCCAGTAACGCTGACGGGAAACGCCCCAGTCACGCAGACGGTAGTTCACTTTACGCTCGCCGACGCCTTTTTCCGCCAGTTTATCGGCAATGGCGTTAAACGCTGCTTCAAAGGCCAGGCCGTCAAACTCGCCGGAGTTAAACAGCACGCCTTTTTCGGTCAGCGCCTGTTCGGAAAGATCCGGCTCGGAACCGTCGGCGGCCAGAATCACCGGCTTGATGGTCAAACCGTATTTGGAGGCAAATTCGTAGTCGCGCTGATCGTGACCCGGAACGGCCATCACCGCGCCAGTGCCGTACTCCATCAGGACAAAGTTTGCCGCCCAGACCGGGATCTCTTCGCCAGTTAACGGATGAATCGCTTTAAAGCCGGTGTCGACGCCTTTTTTCTCCATGGTCGCCATTTCGGCTTCGGCCACTTTGGTGTTACGGCATTCGTCGATGAACGCCGCCAGCTCGGCGTTGTTCGCCGCCGCTTTTTGCGCCAGCGGATGACCGGCGGCCACCGCCAGGTAAGTGGCGCCCATAAAGGTATCCGGACGGGTGGTATAGACGGTCAGGGTGTTATCGTAACCCTTCACATCGAAGGTGATTTCCACGCCTTCAGAGCGGCCAATCCAGTTGCGCTGCATCGTTTTTACGGTATCAGGCCAGTGGTCCAGCTTATCCAGATCGCGCAACAGCTCGTCTGCGTAAGCGGTGATTTTGATAAACCACTGTGGGATCTCTTTACGCTCAACTTTGGTGTCGCAACGCCAGCAGCAGCCGTCGATCACCTGTTCGTTGGCGAGAACGGTCTGATCGTTCGGGCACCAGTTAACGGCAGAAGTCTTCTTGTACACCAGGCCTTTTTTATACAGCTCGGTGAAGAATTTCTGTTCCCAACGGTAGTATTCCGGGGTGCAGGTCGCGATTTCACGGCTCCAGTCATAGCCAAAACCCAGCGTTTTGAGCTGGTTTTTCATGTACGCGATGTTGTCGTACGTCCACGGCGCCGGCGCGGTGTTGTTCTTCACCGCCGCGCCTTCCGCCGGCAGGCCGAAGGCGTCCCAGCCGATTGGCTGCAGCACGTTTTTGCCCAGCATACGCTGGTAGCGGGCAACCACGTCGCCGATGGTGTAGTTACGTACGTGGCCCATGTGTAGTCGGCCAGAAGGATAGGGAAGCATCGACAGGCAGTAATACTTCTCTTTGCTCTCGTCTTCGGTCACTTCAAATGTGCGCTTCTCATCCCAGTGAAGCTGTACTTTGGATTCTATCTCTTCCGGGCGGTATTGCTCTTGCATGGCAGCCAGTAGTCCTGTTTTCGATACAGCTACAAATGTAGCTTTAGAGGTGGTGTTTAGATCCGCATAGCATAGCCCAAACACGCACGTCAAAACAGGGGGTAGAACATTTGTCGCCCCAGGCGTTCATGAGGAGGTGACGCAAAATGCGACACGACTGAGGCAAATTACCGCAGTTCCTGTCACCGCCAGATCGGCCCATAAAAATAAAGTCATATAAACCATGCAGTTAAAAAATGGCACGCCTTTTGATTAGGGAAGACAGGACTAAAGCAAAGGAGTTAATCGTGAAAAAAAATGCAGTGGTGATTCACCCTCAGGATTGCGTCGCGACGGCTATTACGGCGCTCAAGGCCGGCGAAACCGCCACAATGTTCATTGGCGAACGCGAGATAAGCGTTGTGTTACATCAGGATGTGCCATTTGGCCACAAATTCGCCATCTGCGATGTGCCTTTTCATGGCGAAGTTTATAAATATGGCGAATCCATTGGCCGCGCCACTCAGGAAATAAAAAGTGGCGACTATGTGCACGTCCACAATGTGGAAAGCGAACGCGGACGTGGTGACTGGAAATAATATAAAACAAGGGAAAATGATTATGAGCAATGAGACTTTTTTGGGTTTCCGCCGCCCTGACGGCCGTTTTGGCATCCGTAATTATGTACTGATTTTACCTACCAGCGTTTGTGCGAATAAAGTCGCCCAGGATATTGCCCGGCAGGTAAAAGGCGCGACATGGGTGAATAACGATTTTGGCTGCTGCCAGGTGGCAGGCGATGCGCGTCTGACGGAAAAAACATTGATTAATGTGGCGAATAATCCCAACGTCGGCGCTATTGTGGTTGTGGGCTTAGGCTGTGAAGGCGCGGAGCCGCTACGCATCGCAGAGGAGATTACCGCATTTGGCAAACCGACCTCCTGCATTACCATTCAGGAAGAGGGCGGCACGCTTAAATGTCAGGCCAGGGGAATTTCGCTGGCCCGCGACTATGCGCAACAACTCTCCATGCAAAAACCGCAGCAAGCACCGGTTAGCGAGCTGCTGCTGGCGATGGAGTGCGGCGGGTCAGATACGACATCGGGGCTGGCGTCTAACCCTTCCTGCGGGGTCGCCTCGGATAAGCTGATACGCTGCGGTGGAAGCTCAATTCTTTCTGAAACGACGGAATTTATTGGCGCCGAGCATGTGATGGCGAAACGTGCGGTGACGCCGGAGGTTGGTCAACAGCTCATTGATTTAGTGGTCGGCTGCGAGGTGCGAGCAAAAGCGCTGGGCGAGGATATTCGCGGGGGACAGCCGACGCCGGGCAATATTAAAGGCGGGTTGACTACCATTGAAGAAAAATCGTTAGGCTGTATGCATAAAGCGGGTCATGCGCCACTACAGGGTGTACTGGAATATGCCGATAGTCCAACGCATCCGGGCCTGTGGATTATGGATACCCCGGGGCAGGATATTGAATCTATTTCCGGCATGGTGGCGGGTGGAGCGCAGATCGTTATTTTTACTACCGGTCGCGGAACGCCTGCCGGTAACCCAATAGCGCCGGTAATAAAAATTACGGGTAATAAAGCAACGTGGGAAATGATGCAGGACAATATTGATATTGATGTGTCCGCCATTATGTCTGGCGAGGCTTCTATTACGCAAATGGGCGAGGAAATTTATCAGGAAATTTTACGCGTCGCGAATGGGAAAACGACTAAATCAGAAGATTTAGGTCATAACGAATTCTCTATTTATAAGATCGCGCCGACGTTCTGATACCAAATCGGGCAGCACAAGCTGTCCGGTTATCTCCTGGGAATAAGCTATGAAAATTAAAAAAACACTGGAACGTTTTCCTGGTGGTATGATGGTTGTACCGCTAATCATCGGCGCATTGTTTAAAACCTTTGCGCCGGAGGCGCTGGAAATAGGCGGTTTTGTCACTTCCATTTCGCATGGCGCAATGGCGATTTTAGGCATGTTTTTAGTCTGTATGGGCGCGGATATCCAGTTTAAAGCCGCGCCGAAAGCGCTGAAAAAAGGCGCTGCGATCACCTTTGCGAAATTTGCCAGCGGCGTGATTATTGGCATTCTGGTCGGAAAATTTTGCGGCCCGGATGGGTTATTAGGTCTGTCGGCTTTAGCGATTATTTCGGCGATGACCAACTCGAACAGTGGGTTATATGCCGCGTTGGTGGGGGAGTACGGCGATGAAACCGACGGCGGCGCGATTGCGGTAATATCGTTGAACGATGGTCCCTTTTTCACCATGTTGGCGTTAGGGTCGGCAGGCATGGTGTCGATACCCTTTATGAATCTGGTGGCGGTTATTATTCCCATTATTATTGGCATGATTTTGGGTAATCTGGATGAGGACATGCGCAAGTTTCTTAAACAGGGCAGCGTGGTAACGATTCCCTTTTTTGCCTTTGGGTTAGGATACGGTATTGATTTCGCAAGACTTATCACGGCAGGTTCTTCAGGCATTTTACTGGGACTTATGACGGTGGCGATTGGCGGATTTTTTAATATTTTCGCCGATCGTCTGACGGGAGGCAGCGGCGTGGCAGGCGCGGCGGTCTCCACTACCTCTGGCAACGCCGTCGCGACGCCAGCGGCAATCGCGCTGCTCGATCCGCATTTTACCGACCTGGCGTCGACGGCGGCGGCGCAGGTGGCGGCCTCGACGATTATTACCGCTCTGTGCGCCCCCTTCCTGACCGTATGGATAAAAAAACGCTACGATCGTAAACTGAACCCAGCCGCCGCAGGCGGTTAGCGTTTCGGCGGAAAATAAATCACGACGGGCGGTCTCGCCCGTTCATAAACCAACAGGATGGTGAGTGATGAATAAGACGAAAGATATAGCCGCATCTCCTCTCTGTTTTGTCTCTCCTTACCCTCAACTGGCAAAGGCTGCCGAGGCGCTGGTCGCGCAGTTGGATTACGCCGTCACTATTCATCAAACGACGCTTAATCGTATCCTGGATGAGCTACCTTTATTAGAGTCCCGTGGGCACCAGGTACTGATTAGTCGTGGCGGCTGTGCGGAAATATTAAAAAAGCACAGTAAATTACCGGTAGTCGAAATTAAAATGTCCGGCTACGACATTCTTGATGCGCTTATCCCTTTTAAAGGACAAAAAGGCACTGTCGGTATTGTCGGCTTTTCCAGTGTGATCAAAGGATGCGCGCGCGTAGCGGAACAGTTAAATATTAACTATAAAATTTTTACCTTACAGGGAAATGATAAAGAAACGATTTCTTGCCTGAAGCGGCAATTAGCGTCCACGCCATTAGATTGCATTGTTGGCGATACCGTTTGTCAGGATTATTTTTCACCGCTGGGCTCGCAATTCCGTTTACTTGATTCCAGCCCCGCCTCAATAACCGAAGCTCTGGAAGAAGCCCGCTCATTATATCTGGCTTTTCGCAGCCAATTACTGGAGCGCCATCATCTGCAGCTGATTCTCGATCAGTTTGATAAAGCTGTTATCACGCTTGATGATACCGGCGCGTTACTGCATTACAATAAATATGCGAGCCAACTTTTTAAAATTAACGCCTCCGGTGAAATTTATGACGCATCTTTCCTGAAACAGGTATTGCACCAGGAGCGGCATACATTACGTGAGGGAAAAACCGTCAGCGCGAAAGTCGTCGATACGCCGCAAGGCGCGATGGTGGTTAATCTGTATCCGGTATTTGCGGCCAGACAGTTAAGCCGGGTGGTGTTGACGATGCAAACCGTCTCCAGTTTACAGGGGGCGGAACATCATGTTCGCCGCCAGGAACTGTCTCGCCGCGGCTTGAGCGCCCGCTATCATTTCGACGATCTGCTTACCGAAAATCCGGAAATGCTGCGTCGTCTGGCGATCATTAAAAATTATGCCGGTACGGACGCGACTATCTTAATTAATGGCGAAAGCGGGACGGGAAAAGAGGTGCTGGCGCAAAGTATTCATAATGCCAGCCAACGCGTCAACGGCCCGTTCGTCGCCATTAACTGCGGCGCGATGGCCCCTCAGATTCTGGAGAGCGAACTCTTTGGCTATGTCGCCGGCGCATTTACCGGCGCGTCGCCGAAAGGCAAAATAGGCCTGTTTGAATTAGCGCACCACGGTACCATTTTTCTGGATGAGATTAGCGAGCTGGATAAACCGCTACAGACGCGCTTATTACGGGTATTGCAGGAGCGGCAGATTATGCGGCTGGGCTCAGACCAGATGATACCTGTTGATATTCGCGTGATTGCAGCGACCAATCAGACATTAACGAAGCTCATTGCGGACGGGACATTTCGCGAAGATCTTTACTATCGGCTTAACGTATTAAAAGTGACCACCATCCCGCTACGCAAACGTCCGGAGGATATCAAAGCCATCGGCCTGTCGCTGCTTACCAGTTTCAGCCAGCATTATAAACGCCCGGCACTAACGTTAACCCCGGCGCTGTGGCAAGAGCTTCAGCGCTTCGCCTGGCCCGGAAACGTCAGGCAGTTAAGCAATATTATCGAACGGCTGGTGCTCTCTATTGATCACTCCCCGGCAACGCTGGATGAGGGTCGCCTCTTGCTGGACGATCTGGAAGAGGGGAGCCGACGCGAGCCAAGTACCTGCCACGACTGCCAGATGCTGGCTGGCGATTATAAAACGATTCGCCTGCGTATTTTGAGAAAATTATTAGAGGCGGAAAGGGATAATAAATCGTTAGTGGCGAAACGATTAAATGTCGATCGTTCCTCGCTGACGCGCTGGATACGTGAGTCGGCCTGACAAGAATTTACAGACTCTGTGGGCAGCCTTGCAAAGCGTAACGCAAATAACGTCTATTATTATAGACAGTTAACGATCCAAGAGGTGAAGTGATGAACAAGGTTGCTCAATATTACCGTGAACTGGTGGCCTCATTAAGCGAGCGTTTACGCAATGGCGAGCGCGACATTGATGCGCTGGTGGAGCAGGCGCGCCAGCGCGTGATGCAAACAGGGGAGTTAACGCGAACCGAGGTGGACGAACTGACGCGCGCTGTCAGACGCGATCTGGAAGAGTTCGCCATGAGCTACGAAGAGAGCCAGGAAGATAGCGTCTTCTTGCGGGTGATTAAAGAGAGTCTCTGGCAGGAACTGGCGGACATTACCGACAAAACCCAGCTGGAATGGCGAGAGGTGTTTCAGGATTTGAATCACCACGGCGTGTATCACAGTGGCGAAGTGGTGGGATTGGGGAATCTGGTGTGCGAGAAGTGTCATTATCACCTGGCGGTTTATACGCCGGATGTGCTGCCGCGCTGCCCGAAGTGTGGGCACGACCAGTTTCAGAGAAGACCGTTTGAGCCGTGAGAGGAAGAGCGCCGGTGCGTCTTATCCGGCCTACCAAAAATCGTTCACGTAGGCCGGATATGGCGAAGCTGCCATCCGGCAAATATTACGCGTAAAACTTCAGCCGTTCCGCCAGCAAATCGACAAATCCCTGGCGGTCTACATCGACCATCACCGTTGCATTCGGCTTATTCCCCGTCAGGAAATAATAATCCACCACCGTCATCCCCTGGGTGTATTTCCCTTGGGTTTCCACGCCAACCCAACGCTCAACGGTGGTGAAAATCTCGGGTTTCAGCAGCCAGGCGATGGTGCATGGGTCATGCAGCGGCGCGCCGACAAATCCCCATTTTTCGTCTTTGTGGTACTCCATAAAGAAGTCCAGCAGTTCGGCAACGATGGTGGAAATCGGGTTGCCAATAGCGCGAAAGCGTTCGATATCGGCGGCGTGAATCTGCGCCTTATGGGTGACGTCCAGCCCGGCCATCACCACCGGAATGCCTGACTGGAAGACAATTTCTGCCGCTTCCGGGTCGACGTAAATATTAAATTCCGCAGCGGGCGTCCAGTTACCCAATCCCATTGCGCCGCCCATGATCACAATGCGGGCGATTTTCGTATGCAGTTCCGGATGGCTATTCAGCAGCAGCGCCACGTTGGTCTGTGGGCCAGTGGAGACGATGGTGACTGGCTGTGAGCTCTCACGCAGTGTTTTTGCCATCAGCTCAACGGCAGTGCCGCTTTGCGGGGCGAATGACGGCTCGGGCAGCGCCGGGCCGTCGAGGCCGCTTTCGCCGTGAACGTTATCGGCGATAATCAGTTCGCGCATGAGAGGTTTCACCGCGCCGCCCGCCACCGGAATATCCGGGCGTTTGAGCAGTGTCAGCATCCGCAGCACGTTGCGCAGCGTCTTCTCCGGCGTCTGGTTGCCGGCGGAAGAGGTGATCGCTTTCACTTCCAGTTCAGGGGAGGCGAGGGCGAGAACGAGGGCGATCGCGTCATCATGACCCGGATCGCAATCAATAATAATGGGCAGTGCCATTGTGGCTCCTTGTAAGCGGTACTTTGTGACAAGGTTAACGCCCGGCTGGATACGTTTCGAGAAGCGAAGCGGTAAAGCGTGAGATAGCGCGCACTCTGACGTGCGCGCCGGGAAGATTAGTGCAGGATTTTTGCAAGGAAGTCTTTTGCGCGATCGGAACTGGGGTTAGCGAAGAACTCCTCTTTTGGCGAATCTTCGACGATTTTACCTTCATCCATAAAGATCACCCGGTTAGCCACTTTACGGGCAAAGCCCATTTCGTGCGTCACCACCATCATGGTCATCCCTTCGTTCGCCAGTTCGACCATCACGTCCAGCACCTCGTTGATCATTTCCGGATCGAGCGCGGAAGTCGGTTCATCGAATAACATGGCAATGGGGTCCATGCACAGCGCACGGGCGATGGCGACACGCTGCTGCTGACCGCCGGAAAGCTGCGCCGGGAACTTGTTGGCATGCGCAGACAGGCCAACGCGCTCCAGCAGCTTCAGGCCTTTATCGCGGGCGGCGGCCTTATCGCGTTTCAGCACTTTCACCTGCGCCAGCGTCAGGTTTTCGATGATCGACAGGTGGGGGAATAGCTCGAAGTGCTGGAATACCATGCCCACGCGGGAACGCAGTTTCGCCAGATCGGTTTTTTTGTCGTTCACAATAATGCCGTTAACGGTAATTTCGCCTTTTTGCACCGGTTCCAGACCGTTGACGGTCTTAATTAGCGTGGATTTACCGGAACCCGATGGCCCGCAGACTACCACCACTTCACCTTTTTTCACTTCTGTTGAACAATCGGTCAGCACCTGAAAGTGACCATACCATTTTGAAACATTTTTCAGGGTAATCATTAAACTGTCCTTTTCTTCAAATAGCTGACCAGCAACGACGCGCTCAGGCTGATAACAAAATAAACGGCGCCGGCGAACAGAATCATTTCGACCTGAGTACCGTCACGCTCGCCGATAGTCGACGCGGTGCGGAAGAAGTCCGCCAGGCTGAGTACATAAACTAAAGAGGTGTCCTGAAATAGCACGATGCCCTGTGTAAGCAACAGCGGTACCATCGCCCGAAACGCCTGCGGCAGAATAATGAGCTTCATCGATTGCCAGTGGGTCATCCCCAGCGCCAGCGCGGCGCTGGACTGCCCGCGGGAAATACTTTGAATACCGGCGCGAATAATCTCGGAATAGTAGGCCGCTTCAAACATGGAGAATGCCACCATCGCGGAGATCAGGCGGATATCGGTTTTCGGCGATAGTCCCAGCACGTTTTGCAAAAAGCCGGGGACAATCAGATAGAACCACAGCAAGACCATGACCAACGGGATGGAACGGAAAACGTTAACATACGCTTTAGCAAACCAGGCGATAGGGGTAAAGCTTGAGAGGCGCATGACGGCCAGAATGGTTCCCCAGACTATCCCCACGACAACGGCGGTGACGGTGATCTTCAGCGTGATGACCAACCCGGCCAGCAGGTAAGGCAGTGAGGGGATAATCGAACTCCAGTCAAATTCGTACATTATTTGCTCCCCACGTTGCCCGGCAGGCGGACTTTGCGTTCAACCAGGCTCATGACCAGCATGATAACGGCGTTAATCAGCACATAGGCCAGCGTAATGGCGGTGAAGGATTCCCAGGCGTGCGCCGAGTAATCCAACAGTTTGCCTGCCTGCGCCGCCATATCCACCAGACCGATGGTTGAGGCAATAGCCGAGTTTTTCACCAGGTTCATCATCTCTGACGTCATTGGCGGCACGATAACGCGATAGGCATTCGGCAGCAGGACATAGCGATAAGCCTGCGGCAGCGTTAGCCCCATCGCCAGCGCCGCGTTCTTCTGCCCGCGAGGCAGAGACTGAATCGCGGCGCGCACCTGTTCGCAAACGCGGGCGGCGGTAAACAGTCCCAGACAGATCATTGAGGAGAGGAAAAACTGAATATTGGGATCGAGTTCCGCCTTAAACCACATGCCAAGATCTTCCGGCAACAGTTCAGGCACCACCAGGTACCAGGTGAAGAATTGCACGATCAGCGGCACGTTACGGAACAGTTCTACGTACAATGTGCCCAGTCCGGAGAGGAAACGGTTGGGAACGGTACGTAAAATGCCGAAAATAGATCCTACCAGGAAAGCGATAATCCAGGCGGTAATCGAAAGGGCTACGGTGACCTGAAAACCACTCCATAGCCAGCCGAGATAGGTGGTATTGCCGAAGGGGGCTTCCTGTAAAAAAATACCCCAGTTCCAGTCTATTGACATACATCTACTCCGAAAAAAAAGGGTAGCAGTGCTACCCTCGAAGATTGTTGCCCGGCGATTTGCGGTTTCAGGCCCGAGGGGGAACGACCATCAGGCTTATAGTCTGTCCGTGCTGAGCGACAATCGAGAGGACAGGAGTCCCGTCCCATTTAGTTTTAGTTAGTTAAGCGCTTTATCATTCGGTGCTTTGAACAGGGCTTTCATCTCGTCAGACAACTCAAAATTCATGTTCAGGTTTTTCGGTGGGATTGGATTTTTAAACCACTTATCAAACCACTTTTCCGCTTCGCCGGAGGTTTGCGCCTGGGCGATGGTATCGTCCATCAGCTTTTTAAACTCAGGGTCGTTTTTACGCAGCATACAGCCGTAGGCTTCCTGGGACTGCGGTTTACCGACAATCTCCCAGTTATCCGGTTTCTTGGCTTTGGCGCGCTCGCCGGCCAGCAGCGCGTCATCCATCATAAAGGCGACGGCGCGACCGCTTTCCAGGGTGCGGAACGAGTCTCCGTGGTCTTTCGCGCTAATAATACGCATCCCCATCTTTTGCTCTTCGTTAAGCTTATGCAGCAGAATTTCAGAGGTCGTCCCGGAGGTGACGACGACCGCTTTGCCTTTCAGATCCGGGAAATCTTTAATATCGCCGCCTTTTTTAGTCAGCAGTCGCGTCCCGACGACGAAAATCGTATCGGAGAAGGCGGCCTGTTTCTGGCGCTCAAGGTTGTTAGTCGTTGAACCACATTCAAAATCGAAGGTTCCGTTTTGCAACAGCGGAATACGGTTTTGCGAGGTGATCGGAATCAGCTTCACCTGCAGATCCGGCTTGTTAAGTTTCTTTTTTACCGCTTCCACAATGGCGTTGGAGTAGTCCTGGGAATAGCCGACCACTTTCTGCTGGTTGTCGTAATAAGAAAAGGGCACAGAAGATTCGCGATGCCCGACGACGATCACGCCATTTTTAGCGATCTTGTCCAGGGTGCTACCAGCGGCAGGCGCGCCATCTTCTGCGTGCGCAAGGCCCGCAGACAGTCCCATGACCAGCATTGCTGTGGTTAGCTTACGTAATTGCATATCCAACTCCTTTATCATCTGCGCCGTCGACGCATTGATAGCTATTGTGATGTTGTTATTGCCTGCAACTTGCGCGTGCAGTGTTATGTGTGTTTGTTAACATTTAGTGTGGCTTGTTGTAAATATTTTGCTGCTATATTGTTTATTTTTGCGAAGTGCGCCGCACCGTTCAGAGGCAAAAATCCTACATTGCACCGTTCAGGTGCTACCGATGATCGATTTTGGTGCGACCAGGTTGCACAAGCAGCCAGAACAGGTTTGCCATGTTTAACAAAGCAATAGACGTGCCAGAATGGGGGAAAAAGGAGGATTTTCAGGCCGGATAAATGAAGCGCTATCCGGCCTGGGGAGATATTATTTCCGTCGTTGTCGCAGACTCATCACTACCGCGCCAAAAGCAAACAGCGCGGTCAGTACCCATAGCGGCCAGTTGCCGGTACGAGCATAGGGAGTTAACCCCGTGGTTGGCGTGACGTGGGTGGTCAGCACCTGGCGTGTGAACTGCGGAATCATCGCCTGGATTTCGCCCTGCGGGCCAATCACCGCCGTAATACCGTTATTAGTACTGCGCAGTAACGGACGCGCCAGCTCCAGCGAACGCATCCGCGCCATCTGGAAATGTTGCCACGGGCCAATGGACTTACCAAACCAGGCGTCGTTAGAAATCGTCAGCAGATAGTCGGTGTCCGGGCGGAAGTTATCCCGCACCTGTTCGCCAAGAATAATTTCATAACAGATTGCCGCCGTCAGCTTATAGTCGTGCGCATGTAACTGCGGCTGGATATAAGGGCCGCGGCTAAAGGAGGACATGGGCAGATCGAAGAACGGCGCCAGCGGACGCAGGATAGACTCCAGCGGAACGAACTCGCCAAAGGGTACAAGGTGATTTTTATTGTAGCGATTGGGCGAGTCATAACTGTATGGATTATCCTTGCCCAACGTAATAATCGTATTGTAGGTGTCGTATCGATTCTGTTTATTGAGACGCGCATCGACAATACCGGTGATCAGCGTGCTATTTTTTTCGCGTAACATCTCGTCCAGCGAACGAAGGAAGGGCTGCTGATTGATTTCGAGATCCGGAATCGCCGACTCAGGCCAGATAATAATCTGTGATTTGCCTAACTCTGGGCGAGTTTCGTTGAGATAAATTTTTAGCGTATTCAGTAGCTGGTTTTCGTCCCACTTCAGCGACTGCGGGATATCGCCCTGCACCAGCGATACCTGGGTCGCTTTGGCCGGTTCCAGCGTAAACCACTGGATATAACGTAGCGGAAAGGGCAAAGCAAACAGAATCACGGCGACAGCCAGCGGACGCCAGTTCCGCGTCGCCAGTGCCAGCGCTAACAGGCCGCTGACCATCATCAGCAGGAAGTTGATCGCTTCGACGCCCATTACCGGCGCCAGGCCTTTTAGCGGGCCGTCGACCTGACTATAGCCAAATTGCAGCCAGGGGAAGCCGGTCAGCACCCAGCCGCGTAAAAATTCGGTGATTTGCCATATTGCAGGTGCGGCGATAGCGACGCGCAGCCAGTTGGTTTTTGGCCACAGGCGCGACAAAATCCCGGCAAACAGTCCGGTATACAGCGAGAGATAAGCTGCAAGCAGCACCACCAGAAAAACGTTAACCGGGCCCGGCATGCCGCCAAACTGCGCGATACTGACATAAACCCAGTTAATCCCGCTACCGAAAAGTCCGAGTCCCCAGCAATAGCCGATGGCGGCAGACTGGAGCGGGCGGCGATTAAACGTTAAGGCCTGCAGCCCGATAAGCGACACTATCGCTGCGGGCCAGACGTCATACGGAGAGAAAGCCAGTGTTCCGCAGGCGCCGAATAATAACGCCAGCAGCAGGCGAATACGCTGGCGTTCAATTAACGAGGCAAATGCCATTTTTAGTCCACTATTGCTGTTATTCGTCCAGTTTTGGCTGGGGCGAGTCATCCGGGATCCTGACATGCACCTGAATAATACGACGACTATCGGCCATCGCCACTTTGAACTGGTAACCATCAATGTCAATGGTTTCGCCGCGGGCCGGTAAATGGCCGAACGCCTGCATCACCAGCCCGCCGATGGTATCGACCTCTTCATCGCTGAAGTGGGTGCCGAAAGCGTCGTTGAAGTCTTCAATCGACGCCAGCGCACGAATCGTCCAGGTATGGCGGCTAAGCTGACGGAAGTCGATATCGTCTTCTTCGTCATACTCATCTTCAATTTCACCGACAATCAGTTCGAGGATGTCTTCGATAGTCACCAGGCCGGAAACGCCGCCAAACTCATCGATAACGATGGCCATATGGTAGCGCTGGGAGCGGAACTCCTTGAGCATACGGTCAACCCGTTTGCTTTCCGGTACGACAACCGCGGTGCGTAACACTTTGTCCATGCTGAAGGCTTCGGCATCGCTGCGCATAAACGGCAGCAAATCTTTGGCCATCAGAATCCCTTCAATGTGATCTTTATCTTCGCTGATCACCGGAAAACGCGAGTGGGCGGACTCGATGATAACATCGAGACATTCGTCCAGCGTCTGGTTGCGTTTCAGGGTAATCATCTGGGAGCGCGGGATCATAATATCGCGAACGCGCTGGTCGGCGATGTCCATTACGCCTTCGAGCATATCGCGCGTATCTTCATCGATAAGCTCGTTCTGCCCGGAATCACGGATCAGCGCCAGCAACTCATCACGGTTTTTAGGTTCCCCGTGGAAAAGCTGGCTGAGTAGCAGGGAAAAAAATCCCTTTTTACTGTTTACTGTGTCACTACTGTGTGAATTGTCGTCGCTCATGGCGTCGTATGGGTTCTCATGTTAGTTAATACAAAGCTCGTCATGCGTATACTCAGCTGTGACGGCATGTTTTGCCTGATGGCGCTACGCTTATCAGGCCTACAAAAGGCATGAATGTAGGCCGGATAAGGCGCAAGCGCCGCCATCCGGCAAGCTACTATTCTGCAATCTTCTCGGCAATGTACGGATCCTCATAGCCCATAGCAAGCATAATCTCCGTTTCGAGAGACTCCATCTCTTCCGCTTCGTCATCGTCGATATGATCGTAACCCAGCAAATGCAGGCTACCGTGCACGACCATGTGCGCCCAGTGCGCCTCCAGCGGCTTGCTCTGTTCCTGCGCTTCCTGCTCCACGACCTGACGGCAAATAATCAGATCGCCCAGTAGCGGCATTTCAATGCCGGGGGGCGCTTCAAACGGGAAGGAGAGAACATTAGTGGGTTTATCTTTCCCGCGGTACGTTAAATTAAGGTCGTGGCTTTCGGCCTCATCCACCAGACGGATTGTGACTTCCGCCTCTTCCTGAAACTGCGGAATAACGCCGTCCAGCCAGCGTTGAAACTGAGCTTCATCCGGAAGGCCCGCGTGGTTTTCACAGGCCAACTGTAAATCGAGGATCACCTGGCTCATTTCTGCTCCTGCTCCTGGGCTTCACGCTTACGCTCTGCCGCCAACGCCGCTTTGCGTTTTTGTTCTGCCTCTTCCCAGGCTTCATAGGCGTTAACAATGCGGGCAACGACCGGATGGCGCACCACGTCTTCGCTGTGGAAGAAGTTAAAGCTGATTTCATCGACTTCCGCCAGCACTTCAATAGCATGACGTAAGCCGGATTTGGTGTTGCGTGGCAGGTCAATTTGCGTCACGTCGCCGGTGATCACCGCTTTCGAGTTAAAGCCGATACGCGTCAGGAACATCTTCATCTGTTCGATAGTGGTGTTCTGGCTTTCATCCAGAATGATAAAGGCGTCGTTTAATGTGCGTCCGCGCATATAGGCCAGCGGCGCGACTTCAATCACATTGCGTTCAATCAGCTTCTCGACTTTTTCAAAGCCGAGCATTTCGAACAACGCGTCATACAGCGGACGCAGGTACGGGTCCACTTTCTGACTTAAATCGCCTGGCAGGAAGCCGAGTTTTTCGCCCGCTTCCACCGCCGGACGGGTCAGCAGAATACGGCGAATCTCCTGGCGCTCAAGGGCGTCTACCGCAGCAGCGACCGCAAGATAAGTTTTACCGGTACCCGCCGGGCCGACGCCAAAGGTAATATCGTGATCGAGAATATTGGCGATGTACTGCGCCTGGTTCGGGGTACGCGGTTTAATCACGCCGCGCTTAGTTTTGATATTAATCGCTTTGCCATAGTCAGGCACGCTTTCCGCGCTCTGTTCCAGCACCCGCGCTTCTTTGATCGCCAGATGAATTTGTTCCGGTTCGATATCCTGAGTCTGGCCGCGCATCGGTGCGGTATCGACATACAGACTTCGCAAAATATCTGTCGCCGCGGTCACGCAAATCGGACGACCGGTCAGTTTAAAGTGATTGTCACGGCGGTTGATTTCAATACCGAGACGACGTTCGAGCTGTTTAATATTGTCATCAAACGGCCCGCAAAGGCTCAACAGACGGGCGTTGTCTGCGGGCTCAAGGGTAATTTCGCGAGTGTCTATATTCAAACTGTTCCTCTTGTGTCTGTATCGCCGGACGCTGAACATTTACCGGCATCTAAGGAAATTATTCACGCCATAGGGAAAAGGCGCAAGCATTGCAATGAAGATGGGGATGAAGAGAGAAAATTGCAAGGCCCGTCGGGCGACAGGCCATGACCAGGAAGCCCGACAGGCGTAGCGCCATCGGGCATTATTGCCTTTCCTGCAGGATTAAGGCTGGTAGAATCCTACCCCCAGCTCATTTTCTTTACGGGTACGGGCAATGACGGACTCCGGCGTTTCGGCGACGCGCAGACCCATTTCATCTTCGGTACGCACCACTTTTCCGCGCAGCGAGTTCGGATAGACGTCAGTAATTTCCACATCGACAAACTTACCAATCATCTCCGGCGTGCCTTCAAAGTTCACCACCCGATTGTTTTCGGTACGGCCAGATAGTTCCATAATGTTTTTACGTGACGTGCCTTCCACCAGAATGCGCTGTGTCGTGCCGAGCATACGGCGGCTCCATGCCATCGCCTGCTGATTGATACGCTCTTGCAGAATATACAGACGCTGCTTTTTCTCTTCTTCCGGTACGTCATCAACCATATCGGCAGCCGGCGTTCCCGGACGCGCAGAGAAGATAAAGCTGTAGCTCATATCAAAGTTGACGTCGGCGATAAGCTTCATGGTTTTTTCGAAATCATCGGTAGTTTCGCCTGGGAAACCGACGATAAAGTCAGAGCTTATCTGAATGTCCGGCCGCGCCGCGCGCAGTTTACGGATGATTGCTTTATATTCCAGCGCAGTGTGGGTGCGCCCCATCAGATTCAACACGCGATCGGACCCGCTCTGTACCGGCAGATGCAGGAAACTGACCAGTTCCGGCGTATCGCGGTACACCTCGATAATATCGTCGGTGAACTCAATCGGATGGCTGGTGGTAAAGCGAATACGGTCAATGCCGTCGATGGCGGCGACCAGACGCAGCAGATCGGCAAAGGTGCCGGTAGTGCCGTCGTAGTTTTCTCCGCGCCAGGCGTTAACGTTCTGGCCCAGCAGGTTGACCTCACGCACGCCCTGCGCCGCTAACTGGGCGATTTCGAACAGGATATCGTCTGAGGGACGGCTGACTTCTTCACCGCGAGTATACGGCACCACGCAGTAAGTACAATATTTATTGCAGCCTTCCATGATAGAAACGAAAGCGGTCGGGCCTTCTGCGCGCGGCTCCGGCAAACGGTCGAACTTCTCGATTTCCGGGAAGCTGATATCGACCACCGGGCTGCGGTCGCCACGCACGGAGTTAATCATCTCCGGCAGGCGGTGTAAGGTTTGCGGGCCAAAAATAATGTCGACGTAATGGGCGCGTTGACGAATGTGCTCGCCTTCCTGGGAAGCCACGCAGCCGCCGACGCCGATAATCAGATCGGGATTTTTCTCTTTTAACAGTCTCCAGCGACCTAATTGATGGAAGACTTTTTCCTGAGCCTTCTCGCGGATTGAGCAGGTATTCAACAGCAGCACATCCGCCTCTTCCGCCACGTCGGTCAGTTGATAGCCGTGGGTGGCGTCCAGCAGATCGGCCATCTTCGATGAATCGTACTCGTTCATCTGACAGCCCCAGGTTTTAATATGGAGTTTTTTAGTCATCGACTTGCTCTTGCGAAATAGTGGCTGAAA
Organism: Salmonella sp. SAL04196; assembly: GCF_046550835.1. NCBI lineage: Bacteria > Pseudomonadati > Pseudomonadota > Gammaproteobacteria > Enterobacterales > Enterobacteriaceae > Salmonella > Salmonella sp. SAL04196. Next base: position 1,551,940 of record NZ_JBGDXE010000001.1, on the reverse strand, counting down.
AGCAGGGCGCATAGTGTAATGCTTTGGCGCGGTTGTGACCAGTATGACTGACGTCAGCCCTAATGGGTAAAAAATCCTGTAAACTTGTCTAAAACGTAACAGGATGAATGACCATGACAAATCAACCAACGGAAATTGCCATTGTCGGCGGGGGAATGGTCGGCGGCGCGCTGGCGCTGGGTCTGGCGCAGCAAGGATTTACGGTGATGGTAATAGAACATGCCGCGCCTGCGCCGTTTGTGGCTGACAGCCAGCCTGACGTGCGGATTTCGGCCATTAGCGCGGCATCCGTGGCGCTGCTTAAGGGGCTGGGCGTTTGGGAGGCGGTGCAGGGGATGCGTAGCCATCCTTATCGGCGACTGGAGACCTGGGAGTGGGAAAACGCCCATGTGGTGTTCGACGCCGCTGAACTCAAGCTGCCGCTGTTAGGCTATATGGTAGAGAACAACGTCCTGCAACAGGCGCTATGGCAGGCGCTGGAAGCGCACCCCGGCGTGACGCTGCGCGTTCCGGCTTCACTGGCGGCATTGCACCGCCGCCACGATGGTTATGCGCTGGAACTGGCCGACGGCGAATGGGTAACGCCGAAGTTAGTGATTGGCGCCGACGGCGCGAATTCGCAGGTTCGGCAAATGGCGGGAATTGGCATTCATGCCTGGCAATATGCGCAGTCGTGTATGCTTATCACCGTCAAGTGTGAAAATGCGTCAGGCGACAGCACCTGGCAGCAGTTTACGCCGACGGGGCCGCGCGCCTTTTTGCCGCTGTTCGACGATTGGGCGTCGCTGGTGTGGTATGACGCTCCGGCACGTATTCGCCAGCTACAAAGTTTATCGATGACGCAATTGCAGGTGGAAATTAACCAGCATTTTCCGGCGCGTCTGGGGGCGGTGATGCCTGTCGCGGCGGGCGCGTTTCCGCTAACCCGTCGTCACGCGTTGCAGTATGTACAACCGGGACTGGCGCTGGTAGGCGACGCGGCGCATACCATTCATCCGCTGGCCGGGCAGGGCGTCAACCTGGGGTATCGGGATGTTGATGCGTTGATTGATGTGCTGGCGAGTGCCCGTAGCTATGGCGAGTCCTGGGCCAGCCATTCGGTGTTGAAACGCTATCAGACGCGGCGCATGGCAGATAATTTTATGATGCAAAGTGGAATGGATCTGTTTTATGCCGGGTTCAGCAATGAACTGCCGCCGCTGCGTATTTTACGCAATATGGGGCTGATGGCGGCGCAGCGCGCAGGCGTGCTAAAACGTCAGGCGCTGAAGTATGCGTTGGGGTTGTAGTTTGTGTTATGCCGGGTGGCGGTAATACCTTACCCGGCCTGTATTCGCCCGTAGGCCTAATAAGCGTAGCGCCATCAGGCAGTCCGAATTGCCAGAAAAGCAAAAAGCTCGCCGAAGCGAGCTTTTTAAAGGTGGCTGGGGTACGAGGATTCGAACCTCGGAATGCCGGAATCAGAATCCGGTGCCTTACCGCTTGGCGATACCCCAATTGTCGTACTTCTTGCGCTCATTAGCAGAGCGTCTTTAAAACTGGCTGGGGTACGAGGATTCGAACCTCGGAATGCCGGAATCAGAATCCGGTGCCTTACCGCTTGGCGATACCCCAACAAATTATTTTCGAACCGGTCGAATACCTCGACGCGTTCTGAATATGGTGGCTACGACGGGATTCGAACCTGTGACCCCATCATTATGAGTGATGTGCTCTAACCAACTGAGCTACGTAGCCAGATGATTTCTTCGATGGCTGGGGTACCTGGATTCGAACCAGGGAATGCCGGTATCAAAAACCGGTGCCTTACCGCTTGGCGATACCCCAATACCGTCGCGGTGAACCGCAAACTCGAAGAAATATGGCTGGGGTACCTGGATTCGAACCAGGGAATGCCGGTATCAAAAACCGGTGCCTTACCGCTTGGCGATACCCCATCCGTACAACGCTTATCGGTGAATGGTGCGGGAGGCGAGACTTGAACTCGCACACCTTGCGGCGCCAGAACCTAAATCTGGTGCGTCTACCAATTTCGCCACTCCCGCAAAAAAGATGGTGGCTACGACGGGATTCGAACCTGTGACCCCATCATTATGAGTGATGTGCTCTAACCAACTGAGCTACGTAGCCATCTTTTTTCGCGTTACCTTATCGGCGTTGCGGGGCGCATTATGCGTATTGAGCCTTGAAGCGTCAACCTCTTTTTCATCGAAAAACGTCGGAAAGTGTCTGTTTGGTTAGGTTGCGAACAGCGTGGCGCAATATTCGGCAATTATTGGTTATTAATCGTTTTTCCGAAAGTGGTTTGCTATAAAAAAAGAGCCCCTAAGGGCTCTTTCGTCATCGTTAATTTACTGGTACGCCGACTGATGCACGCCGACCGCGCGGCCTGATGGGTCATCCATCGTTTTGAATGCTTCATCCCACTCAATGGCTTTGGCGGAAGAACAGGCGACGGACGGGCCGCCGGGTACGCATTCCGCCGCGCTTGGCACCGGGAACAGCTCTTCAAAAATTTCCCGGTACAAGTACGCTTCTTTAGACGACGGCGTGTTGTATGGAAAGCGGAAGCGGGCGGTTTCCAGTTGTTGATCGGAAATCTGTTTTGCCGCCACTTCTTTCAGCGTATCAATCCAGCTATAGCCTACGCCGTCAGAGAACTGCTCTTTCTGGCGCCACGCCACGCTTGCCGGAAGATAGGATTCGAAGCACTCGCGCAGTACATGTTTTTCCATTTTACCGTTGCCGCACATTTTGTCCTGCGGGTTGATGCGCATTGCCACGTCGAGGAATTTTTTATCCAGGAACGGTACGCGTGCTTCCACGCCCCAGGCGGACATTGCTTTGTTGGCACGGGCGCAGTCATACATATGCAGAGCCTGCAGTTTACGTACGGTCTCTTCGTGCAGTTCTTTGGCGTTCGGCGCTTTATGGAAGTACAGGTAGCCGCCAAATACTTCATCAGAGCCTTCGCCAGACAGCACCATTTTGATGCCCATCGCTTTGATTTTACGCGACATCAGGTACATCGGCGTGGAGGCGCGGATGGTGGTCACATCATAGGTTTCGATGTGGTAGATAACATCACGAATGGCATCAAGGCCTTCCTGCACGGTGAAGTGAATTTCATGGTGCACGGTGCCGAGGTGGTTAGCTACTTCCTGCGCGGCTTTCAGGTCAGGTGAACCTTCCAGACCGACGGCGAAAGAGTGCAACTGCGGCCACCAGGCTTCAGAGCGTTCCTGATCTTCGACGCGACGGGCGGCGAATTTTTTGGTGATCGCTGAGATAACTGAAGAGTCCAGACCGCCGGACAGCAGCACGCCGTAAGGAACGTCGGACATCAGGTGGCTTTTCACGGATTCTTCCAGCGCCTGACGAAGCTCATTTTTGTCGGTGACGTTGTCTTTTACCGCATCGTAATCGAACCAGTCGCGCTGATAGTACTGACGAATTTCGCCGTCTTTGCTCCACAGGTAGCTGCCCGCCGGGAACTCTTTAATGGTGCGGCAGACCGGGGTCAGCGCTTTCATTTCTGACGCTACGTAGAAGTTGCCGAATTCGTCATAGCCCATGTAGAGCGGAATAATACCGATATGGTCACGACCAATCAGATAAGCGTCTTTTTCGCTGTCATACAGGGCGAAGGCGAACATCCCCTGTAAATCGTCAAGGAAATCCGGCCCTTTTTCCTGATATAGCGCGAGGATAACTTCGCAGTCGGAGCCTGTCTGGAACGCGTAACGATCGCCATACTCCGCGCGTAACGTCTGATGGTTATAAATTTCACCGTTCACCGCCAGTACGTGGGTTTTTCTGGCGTTATACAGGGGCTGGGCGCCGGCGTTAACATCAACAATCGACAAGCGTTCATGTGCGAGAATCGCGTTATCGCAAGCGTAGATGCCGGACCAGTCCGGGCCGCGATGGCGCATCAGGCGTGACAGTTCAAGGGCTTTTTTACGCAGTTCCGCTGCATCTGTTTTGATATCGAATACGCCGAAAATAGAACACATAGCCTTCTCCGTTAATCTGTTGCGTCGTACTTTTTGTGTTTGCTTGACTAAAAAATGCCGCAAAGGCGTGGAAGGCGCAAGGGGATTACGGTCTGAAAAATGAAAAATGCAATCGTCATTGTTGATTAGTGAAAAATGATTACGTATTGCGTGGATTTATTGATGGATCTTCAGTTTTATCGTGGTTTAATTGAATTATGTTTTTCCTGATGGCGTTTCGCTTATCAGACCTACAATGTTGTTCGAACCGTAGGCCTGAAAGCGGCGCGTCATCAGGCAGGGGACAGGTTTAGATAACGTCGATCTCAGCGACGGAAGGGTAAATCCAGCTTGGGCGGAACGGCATACTGTCAATATCATTGATTGTTGATACGCCTGAAAGCACCAGAATGGTCTCCAGACCGGCCTGGAATCCCGCCAGAATGTCGGTGCGCAGGTTGTCGCCGACGATAACGGTCTCTTCCGAGTGCGCCTGCATTTTGTTTAACGCCGCGCGGATGATCCACGGGCTGGGTTTGCCGACATAAAACGGCTTCCGGCCGGAAATTTTTTCAATGCCTGCGCACAGCGCGCCGCAGGCCGGATAAAAGCCGCGACCGTGGGTATCCGGGTTGGTGGCGATAAAGCGCGCGCCGTTGGCGACGAAAAATGCCGCTTTATGCATCATGTCCCAGTTGTAGGAGCGGGTCTCTCCAACGATGACAAAATCAGGGTTCACATCGGTAATGGTAAAACCCGCTTTATAGAGCTCGTGAATAAGCGCGCCTTCACCTACGACATACGCTTTCTTACCTTCCTGACGGCGCAGAAAATCGGCTGTCGCCATTGCTGAAGTATAAAACACGCTGTCCGGCACGTTAACGCCAGCGGTAGCAAAACGGTTCGCCAGATCCTGGCCGGTTTGCGACGGGTAATTGGTCAGCAGCACCAGCGGCAGACCTTTTTCCAGAATCCCCGTCAGAAATTCCGCCGCACCGGGTACGGCTACGTTGTCGTGCATCAGCACGCCGTCGATATCGCAGATTACATTCTTGATGGTCATGAACTACCCAGGGAATTTGTGAATAATCCGATACTATAAGAGCGCATCAACTTTCCAGCAAACGTTGCAGCAATGTTCCGTTGAGCATGGCGCGTTTAACTAAGGCAAATGCGCCGATAGCAGAACGGTGATCCAGCGTGGAGCGTACCACCGGCAAATTTTTGCGAAATGCCTTTAACGCCTGCGTATTGATACAGCTTTCGATAGCGGGCAACAGGACTTTATCGGCTTCAATGATCTCGCCGGCAATGACGATTTTTTGCGGATTAAACAGGTTGATAGCAATGGCGATCGTTTTGCCCAAATGGCGACCAACATGCTCAATGACTTCCGAGGCCAGGCTGTCGCCCCGGTTTGCCGCCTTACAAATGGTTTTAATCGTGCAGTCGTCAAGCGGAACACGGCTTTGATACCCTTGTTTAAGCAAATTCAGCACCCGTTGTTCAATTGCCACATTGGCGGCAATGGTTTCCAGACAGCCGAAATTACCGCAGTGGCAGCGCTCGCCCAACGGCTCCACCTGAATGTGCCCAATTTCGCCGACGTTGCCGTTACGGCCAATGAAGATGCGCCCGTTGGAGATAATCCCGGCGCCTGTACCACGATGGACGCGCACCAGAATCGAGTCCTCGCAATCCTGACTGGCGCCGAAGTAGTGTTCCGCCAGCGCCAGGCTACGAATATCGTGTCCCACGAAACAGGTAACGTGAAACCGTTTTTCCAGCGCTTCGACCAGTCCCCAGTTTTCAACCTGAATGTGCGGCATGTAACGAATCACGCCGCTTTCCGGATCGACAAGCCCTGGCAGGATCACCGAGATAGCGATCAATTCACGAATTTTACGCTGACAGCTATCAATAAAGACGGCGATGGTGTTGAGCAGCGCGTGTTCCAGCGTCTCCTGGGTGCGCTCCGGCAGCGGATAATGCTCCTCAGAGACCAATTTACTGCTCAGATCGTAGAGCGTTAAAGTGGTGTCATGACGACCCAGGCGAACGCCAATGGCATGGAAGTTACGGGTTTCCGTGACGATAGAGATAGCGCGGCGGCCTCCGGTAGAGGCCTGCTGATCGACTTCTTTGATCAGCCCGCGTTCAATGAGTTGACGCGTAATTTTCGTTACGCTGGCGGGAGCAAGCTGGCTTTGCTCGGCAATTTGTATGCGCGAGATAGGACCATGCTGGTCAATCAGGCGGTAAACGGCCGCGCTGTTAAGCTGTTTTACGAGATCAACGTTACCTATCTGAGCTTGTCCGCCTGGTGTCATATTCTCACTTACTCAAGTCAACGACCTCGTCACCATTAACGATGGTCTTGATAATTTTAAAATCGTGGGTGAACGCGGTCAGGTTGGCGACTTTACCCGGCGCAATGCTACCGAGATGTTTATCAACGCCGATAGCGCGTGCCGGATAGAGCGTTGCCATGCGCAGCACTTCATCCAGCGCGATGCCGCAATGCGCGACCAGGTTACGTACGCCTTCAATCATGGTTAAGGACGAACCGCTCAACGTACCGTTTTCATCCACACACAGTCCATTGCGGTAGTATATTGTTTTACCTGCGAAAATGAACTGCTCAATATTGGCCCCCGCCGGTGCGGTGGCGTCTGTCACCAGACAAAGTTTGTCGCCTTTCAGGCGTTTGGCATTGCGAATGTTGGCGTAGTCGACATGCAGACCATCGGCGATAACGCCGCAATAAATATCCGCTTCGTCCAGAACAGCGCCAGCAAGGCCCGGCTCACGCCCTGTAATGTACGGCATCGCGTTAAACAGGTGAGTCGCAAAGGTAATCCCGGCGCGGAAGCCCGCTTTTGCCTCTTTTAACGTCGCGTTGGAGTGGCCTGCGGAAACCACAATGCCCGCATTCGCCAGTTTAGCGATTACGTCAGCAGGCACCATTTCCGGCGCGAGTGTAACTTTGGTGATGACGTCGGCATTATCGCACAAGAAATCGACCAGCGCAGCGTCTGGTTTACGCACGAAATCAGGATTATGGGTGCCTTTTTTTACCAGATTAAGCCAGGGGCCTTCCAGGTGGAGACCCAGGGCCTGGTGCGGATGTTTTTCCAGGTATTCGCGCATGACGCGAATACCCTGTTTCATCAATTCGTCGCTGGTAGTGATAAGCGTTGGCAGAAAGTTAGTACAGCCCGATTTTTCATTGGCTTTCTGCATAATTTCCAGCGTTTCAACGCTGACGGCTTCTGCGGTATCGTTAAACTGCACGCCGCCGCAGCCGTTTAACTGCACATCAATAAAACCGGGGGAGAGAATGGCCCCATTCAATGAGCGTTGTTCTATTCCCGGCGGCAGTTCGGCCATCGGACAAACGCGGTCAATCAGGCCATTAGCGACAACAAGCGCATGGTCATCAAGAATTTCGTGACCGGTAAAGATCCGGCCCTGGGTTAAAGCATACATTCTGACCCCCGATATCAAAAATTTACCGCCCCGCATTGACTGGCGGGGCGGAGACAACATTACAGACCTTTAATATTTTCTGCTTCTAATTCATTGAAATATTTCAATGTTTTAACTTTAAGTTCCATTGTGGACGGCTCATCGCATACCACAACCGCTTTCGGATGGAGTTGCAGGCAGCTAATAGTCCACATGTGGTTGACGTTGCCTTCAACCGCCGCCTGCAGCGCCTGGGCTTTCTGATGGCCCAGCACCAGAATCATCACTTCTTCCGCATCCAGCAGCGTGCCCACGCCTACCGTCAGCGCGTATTTCGGCACCTGGTTTACGTCGCCGTCAAAGAAGCGGGAGTTCGCTACGCGAGTATCATGGGTTAACGTTTTGATACGGGTACGGGAAGCCAGGGAAGACGCCGGTTCGTTAAAGGCGATGTGACCGTCGTTGCCGACGCCGCCCATAAACAGATGGATTTTACCGTAAGAACGAATTTTTTCTTCATATTGACGGCATTCTGCATCGATATCCGGTGCGTTACCGTTGAGAAGATTGATGTTTTCTGCTGGAATATCAACGTGATCGAAAAAGTTACGATGCATAAAGCTGTGGTAGCTTTCCGGGTGCTCTTTCGGCAGGCCAACATATTCGTCCATATTAAAGGTGACCACATGCTTAAAGCTGACCTCGCCCGCTTTGTGCATCTCAACCAGCGCTTTGTACGCCGTTAGCGGCGTGCCGCCGGTAGGCAGTCCAAGGACAAACGGACGATCGGCGGTCGGTTTGAACGCATTAATACGGTTAACGATATGGCGAGCGGCCCATTTGCCAACCTGTTCTGCGGTACTCAGGGGGATCAGTCTCATTCTTCACCTCAATAATCAATGTCAAAATTTGGCGGATCGTATTAAGCGTAACCTGGATATCCAGGGTTCGTGTTCAATCCGTCCTGATTTTTTGAATCATAAAATAAGTTTTCCGTGTTAGCCAGTGGATGGTGGGGGTGATTACGATATTTAGTGATTATAATCACAAAAAACACCCGTTTAATTTGCGAGGCGAATTAATTTTCCACACACTCTGTAGAAGATGATCTCACCGTTCGATTACAGAACATCACGTTTTTAACGTTTGCAGCACAATAAAAAACGGCTTCAAAGAAGCCATATCGGCGTCTCGTAGGGGGAATAAGATGAATATTTTAGGTTTTTTCCAGCGGCTGGGTAGGGCGTTGCAGCTCCCTATCGCCGTGTTGCCGGTGGCAGCGTTGTTGCTGCGATTCGGCCAACCAGATTTGCTGAATATGCCGTTTATCGCGCAAGCGGGCGGGTCTATTTTCGATAACCTGGCGCTGGTCTTCGCTATCGGCGTGGCATCCAGTTGGTCTAAAGATAGCGCGGGCGCGGCAGCGCTGGCGGGAGCCGTGGGTTACTTCGTCATGACCAAAGCGATGGTGACGATTAACCCGGAAATCAACATGGGCGTGCTGGCGGGGATTATTACCGGTCTGGTCGGCGGCGCGGTTTATAATCGCTGGTCTGGTATCAAACTGCCTGATTTTCTCAGTTTCTTCGGTGGAAAACGTTTTGTGCCGATAGCAACGGGCTTTTTCTGTCTGGTGCTGGCCGCTATTTTCGGTTACGTCTGGCCGCCGGTACAGCATGGCATCCATGCGGGCGGTGAATGGATCGTTTCCGCAGGCGCGCTGGGTTCCGGTATCTTTGGCTTCATCAACCGTCTGCTGATCCCAACCGGTCTGCATCAGGTACTGAACACCATCGCCTGGTTCCAGATTGGCGAATTCACCAATGCCGCAGGCACTGTATTCCACGGCGACATCAACCGCTTCTATGCTGGCGACGGCACGGCGGGGATGTTTATGTCCGGCTTCTTCCCGATCATGATGTTTGGTCTGCCGGGCGCTGCTCTGGCGATGTATTTCGCCGCGCCGAAAGAACGTCGTCCGATGGTGGGCGGTATGTTGCTGTCTGTCGCGATCACCGCGTTTTTGACCGGCGTAACCGAGCCGCTGGAATTCCTGTTTATGTTCCTGGCGCCGCTGCTGTACCTCCTGCACGCCATTTTGACTGGTATCAGCCTGTTCGTCGCGACGCTGCTGGGTATCCATGCAGGCTTCTCTTTCTCGGCAGGCGCGATCGACTATGTTCTGATGTATAACCTGCCAGCGGCCAGCAATAACGTCTGGATGTTGCTGGTGATGGGCGTTGTATTCTTTATCATCTACTTCCTGCTGTTCAGCGCGGTTATTCGTATGTTTAACCTGAAAACGCCGGGCCGCGAAGATAAAGTTGATGAGATGGTAACGGAAGAAGCCAACAGCAACACCGAAGAAGGGTTAACGCAACTGGCGACCAGCTATATTGCTGCGGTTGGCGGTACGGACAACCTGAAAGCGATCGATGCGTGTATTACCCGTCTGCGCCTGACCGTGAATGACTCTGCTCGTGTCAACGATGCGGCCTGCAAACGCCTCGGCGCTTCCGGCGTGGTGAAACTGAACAAACAGACCATTCAGGTTATTGTCGGCGCGAAAGCGGAATCGATTGGCGATGAAATGAAGAAAGTGGTGGCGCGGGGGCCGGTCGCGGCAGCGTCTGCTGATGCGGCTCACGTTGCAACACCTGCTCCGGCGGCCAAACCCCAGGCGGTGCCGAATGCGGTGACTATCGCTGAACTGGTCTCTCCGATTACCGGTGAGGTAGTGACGCTGGATCAGGTACCGGATGAAGCTTTCGCCAGCAAAGCGGTCGGCGACGGCGTAGCAGTGAAACCCACCGATAAAACCGTGGTTTCTCCGGCCGCGGGTACTATCGTGAAAATCTTCAACACTAACCACGCGTTCTGTCTGGAAACCGAAAAAGGCGCGGAGATCGTTGTCCATATGGGTATCGATACCGTCGCTCTGAACGGTCAGGGCTTCAAGCGTCTGGTAGAAGAGGGGGCGGAAGTCACGGCGGGTCAGCCGGTTCTGGAACTGGATCTGGACTTCCTGAATGCCAATGCGCGTTCCATGATAAGCCCGGTTGTTTGTAGCAACAGCGATGACTTCAGCGCTCTGGTCATCAAAGCGGATGGTCACGTGGTAGCGGGTCAAACGCCACTGTACGAGATCAAGAGCAAATAATCGCTTCCTGGCCGGATAAGGCGTAAGACGTCATCCGGCGATATCACAGAAAACATAAGCGGCAGAGGGGAACCTTCGCCGCTTTTTTTTACCGCAATTAGCCCCAATATTTTCTGCAAAGCCACTTTTTAAGTAACTAAAGGTTGTCAGTCTGTCCGGCTTATAAGATCATATGCCGTTATACGTTGTTTACGCTTTGAGGAATCCACGATGAGTGAGGCTGAAGCCCGCCCGACTAACTTTATTCGTCAGATTATTGATGAAGATCTGGCGAGTGGTAAACATACCACTGTCCATACCCGTTTTCCGCCGGAGCCGAATGGCTATCTGCACATCGGCCACGCGAAATCTATCTGCCTGAACTTTGGCATCGCGCAAGATTATCAGGGCCAGTGCAACCTGCGTTTCGATGACACCAACCCGGTAAAAGAAGATATCGAGTACGTTGATTCGATTAAAAACGACGTCGAGTGGTTAGGCTTTCACTGGTCTGGCGATATTCGCTACTCCTCCGATTACTTTGACCAACTGCACGCCTATGCGGTCGAGCTGATCAATAAAGGCCTGGCCTACGTTGATGAGCTGACGCCGGAGCAGATCCGCGAATACCGCGGTACGCTGACCGCGCCGGGTAAAAACAGCCCGTTCCGCGATCGCAGCGTCGAAGAGAACCTCGCGCTATTTGAAAAAATGCGTACCGGCGGTTTTGAAGAGGGTAAAGCCTGTCTGCGCGCTAAAATCGACATGGCGTCGCCGTTTATCGTGATGCGCGATCCGGTGCTGTATCGCATTAAATTCGCCGAGCATCATCAGACCGGCAACAAGTGGTGCATCTACCCGATGTACGACTTTACTCACTGCATCAGCGATGCGCTGGAAGGTATTACTCATTCTCTGTGTACGCTGGAGTTCCAGGACAACCGTCGTCTGTACGACTGGGTACTGGACAACATCACCATTCCGGTTCACCCGCGCCAGTACGAATTCTCGCGGCTGAATCTGGAATACACCGTGATGTCCAAGCGTAAGCTGAACCTGCTGGTGACCGATAAACACGTCGAAGGTTGGGACGATCCGCGTATGCCGACTATTTCCGGTCTGCGCCGTCGCGGCTATACCGCGGCTTCTATTCGTGAGTTCTGCAAACGCATCGGCGTCACCAAGCAGGACAACACCATTGAGATGGCGTCGCTGGAATCCTGCATTCGCGAAGATCTGAACGAAAACGCGCCGCGCGCGATGGCGGTAATCGATCCGGTAAAACTGGTTATCGAAAACTACCCGCAGGGTGAGAGCGAAATGGTTACCATGCCTAACCATCCGAATAAACCGGAGATGGGCAGCCGTGAAGTGCCGTTTAGCAGTGAGATCTGGATCGATCGCGCAGATTTCCGCGAAGAAGCGAACAAGCAGTACAAGCGTCTGGTGATGGGCAAAGAAGTGCGTCTGCGTAATGCCTACGTCATTAAAGCGGAGCGCGTAGAGAAGGATGCCGAAGGGAATATCACCACCATCTTCTGTACCTATGATGCCGATACGCTGAGTAAAGATCCGGCTGACGGGCGTAAAGTGAAAGGCGTAATCCACTGGGTTAGCGCAGCACATGCGCTGCCGATTGAAATTCGTCTCTACGACCGTCTGTTCAGCGTGCCGAACCCGGGCGCCGCGGAGGACTTCCTGTCCGTTATCAACCCCGAATCATTAGTGATTAAGCAGGGGTATGGCGAGCCGTCGCTGAAAGCGGCGGTAGCAGGGAAAGCTTTCCAGTTTGAACGTGAAGGCTACTTCTGCCTCGACAGCCGCTATGCAACGGCCGATAAGCTGGTCTTTAACCGCACCGTGGGCCTGCGTGATACCTGGGCGAAAGCGGGCGAATAAGCACTGCGCCAACAGGCGAATGCTGTAAAAATACCTTGTCAACGCCGCGTTTTGCGGCGTTTTTTCTCTGCATTTCCAAGAGCCTATCCCATTAGGGCTATTTTACTTGCCATTTTGGACTTGGGCAGTGCTCGCCAAAACGCGTTAGCGTTTTGAACGCCGCTAGCGGCGGCCCGAAGGGCGAGCGTAGCGAGTCAAACCTCACGTACTACGTGTACGCTCCGGTTTTTGCGCGCTGTCCGTGTCCAAACTGGCTGCGCCAATAACGCCTGGTGGGATAGGCTCTAAGTCGATTCTCTTTTTTGCGAGGCGAATTAATTATTCTCTGAAAATTATTGATCTGATAAATGATTATTAATCTAAATGTTATAAGCGTCAGGTCAACAGGAGACAATTATTTTCATGCCTATGGAAAACAAGTCAATTTTCTTTCTGGCGGTCTGCTTCCCCCACCAGCAGTCGAATGTAACAGAAAGCAATTAAATATGTGCGGTTGCTCATATTATTACATACTGGTTACAGAAAGAGATTGATAGTTCGCATCGCGAAAAATAGTCTATTTAACGTAGTAAATGAGGTTTCTCAGCGCTACTTTTTATTTTTATTTTTTCGCTGTTCGCTTTTGTCGGCAGCAATTTATACGTCAAAGAGGATTAACTTATGCGTACGTTTAGTGGCAAACGTAGTACGCTGGCTCTGGCTATCGCCGGTATCACAGCAATGTCGGGGTGGATCGTTGTTCCGCAGGCGCAAGCCTCCGGCTTTTTCGACGACTCCACGTTAACGGGAGGCATCTATTATTGGCAGCGTGAACGCGATCGCAAAGATGTGACCGACGGCGACAAATATAAAACTAACCTTTCTCATGCGACCTGGAACGCTAACCTGGATTTTCAGTCTGGTTACGCTGCGGATATGTTCGGTCTGGATATCGCGGCGTTTACCGCGATTGAAATGGCAGAAAACGGCGACAGCGGTCATCCAAACGAAATTGCCTTCTCGAAAAAGAATAAAGGCTACGACGAAGACTATTCCGGCGATAAGAGCGGTATCAGTCTTTATAAAGCCGCAGCGAAATTTAAATATGGCCCGGTCTGGGCGCGCGCCGGTTATATTCAGCCTACCGGTCAGACGCTGTTAGCGCCGCACTGGAGTTTTATGCCGGGTACTTATCAGGGTGCGGAAGCCGGCGCCAGTTTTGACTATGGCGATGCGGGCGCGTTAAGTTTTTCCTACATGTGGACTAACGAATATAAAGCGCCGTGGCATACCGAAATGGATAAGTTTTATCAGGCGGATAAAAAAACCAATGTGGATTATCTCCACTCCATCGGCGCGAAGTACGACTTCAAAAATGATCTGGTGCTGGAAGCGGCGTTTGGTCAGTCCGAAGGCTATGTCGATCAATATTTCGCGAAGGCCAGCTATAAATTTGATTTAGGCGGCAATCCGTTCACCACCAGTTACCAGTTCTACGGCGCGCGCGACAAAGTAGACGATCGCAGCGTGAATGATATTTACGACGGTACGGCCTGGCTGCAGGCGTTGACCTTCGGCTACAAAGTCGCGGAAGTGGTTGACCTGCGTCTGGAAGGCACCTGGGTGAAAGCGGACGGTCAGCAGGGCTATTTTCTGCAACGTATGACGCCAACCTACGCCTCTTCAAACGGTCGTCTGGATATCTGGTGGGATAACCGCTCCGACTTTAACGCTAACGGTGAAAAGGCGGTTTTCTTCGGCGCGATGTATGACCTGAAAAACTGGAATCTGCCGGGCTGGGCTGTGGGCGCGTCTTACGTTTACGCCTGGGATGCCAAACCGGCAACCTGGCAAAGTAACCCGGATGCTTACTACGACAAAAACCGCACTATCGAAGAGTCCTCATACAGTCTGGATGCGGTTTATACCCTGCAGGAGGGGCGTGCCAAAGGCACCATGTTCAAGCTGCACTTCACCGAATATGACAACCACTCCAATATTCCAAGCTGGGGCGGTGGTTACGGCAACATCTTCCAGGATGAGCGTGACGTGAAATTTATTGTTATTGCGCCATTCACTATTTTCTGATGTCAGATGCGGCAGGCTGCCGGTCTGCCGCGCTGTTGAGGAACGACCTATGAAAAAAATTTTACTCATCGCCAGCATGACCGCCGGTTTGACGGCCTGTGCGTCATCACCCGCGCCGGAAGAAGATAGCCGGCTGAAAGAGGCGTACAGCGCCTGTATCAATACCGCACAGGGCTCGCCTGAGAAGATAGAGGCCTGCCAAAGCGTACTGAATGTCCTTAAAAAAGAGCGCAAACATCAGCAATTTGCTAACGAAGAAAGTGTGCGGGTACTGGACTATCAGCAGTGCATTCAGGCGACGCGCACGGGTAACGATCAGGCGGTCAAGGCTGACTGCGATAAGGTCTGGCAGGAAATTCGCAGTCATAATAACGTGCAATAAAACCATGCCTTGCCACCCACGGGCGAATGTTTTCCGCCCGTGGTTTTTTCAGGCTTTATTTTCTGCCGCGATATAGCCGCGACTCAGACGTACAAACAGCATCGCCGTCGCGGCAAGTCCACATAACGCCGCGCACATCAGCCACCAGCCGGGCGAGCTTTTATCGCCGGTTAACTTTACCAGCGCGGTAGAGATGGCCGGCGTCAGGCCGCCAAAAATCGCTGTCGCCAGGCTAAAGGCCAGTGAGAAACCAACGGTACGCACATAGACTGGCATCACTTCGGTTAACGCCGCGACCATTGCGCCGTTATACATGCCAAAAAAGAAAGAGAACCACAGCAGTACCAGCGTCATGCGGGTAAAGTCGGGCGCGGCGGTCAGCCACTGCATGACTGGCCAGGTGGTGATTAGCGCCAGCAACGTAATGCCCATTAACACGGCGCGACGGCCAATCCGGTCGGAAATCGCGCCGCCAATGGGTAACCAGATAAAATTGGACACCCCCACCAACATGGTAACGATCAAACTGTCCCGCGCGCTGAGATTAAGCACGGTTCTGCCATAGGTCGGCGTATAAACGGTGATAAAATAAAACGTTGTGGTGGTCATCGCCACCAGCAGCGTTCCGGCCGTAATAATGCGCCAGTTTTTGGCGATAGTTGCAAAAATTTCCCTGGTGTCGGGGCGATGCTTGCGTTGTAAAAACGCTTCTGTTTCTTGTAATGAACGACGTAAAACAAAAATCAGCGGAATGATCATACAGCCGATAAAGAACGGAATTCGCCAGCCCCACTCCGATATCGCGTCGTGTCCCAGCGTGATATTCAGGCTATAACCAATCAACGCGGCAACAACGATCGCGACCTGCTGACTGGCGGATTGCCAACTGGTATAAAACCCTTTATTGCCTGGCGTTGCGATTTCGGACAGATAGACCGAGACGCCGCCTAACTCAACGCCCGCAGAAAATCCTTGTAATAACCGGCCTAACAGCACCAACGCAGGCGCTGCCAGGCCGATCGTTTGGTAGCCGGGGACGAGGGCGATGAGCAACGTACCGCAGCCCATAATCGCCAGCGTCACCATCAGCCCTTTACGACGTCCGATTCTGTCAATATAGGCGCCAAGCACAATCGCGCCGACGGGGCGCATTAAAAAACCGGAGCCAAAGACGGCAAAGGTCAACATTAATGAGGCAAATTCGCTTTCCGCCGGAAAAAACGTTTTGGCGATATAGGTGGCGTAAAATCCGAACAAGAAAAAATCAAACTGTTCAAGAAAATTGCCGCTTGTCACGCGCAGTATTGCGCCGAACGTGCCGGCGCGCGATGTTGCAGGTGTGTGTTGTGCCATAGGGTTTGCTCTCCACTGTCTTTATTGTTTTATGGGTAAGATGTTTGCGGGTCAGTTGCCTGTATCCCCCGCATGTTTTCCGCGTCGCTTCTCAACTGCCCATTTGAGTAAGGCCGCGCAGCGGAAAAATCCGTGGGCGAATTTTCCGTAGGGAAGGGTGAGAAAGAGCGCCATCACCACGCCTAAATGGAGCGCCAGCAGTATGCCCATTCCGCTGGTGTCTCTGCCTGCCAGCAGCGCCAGCCCGGTAAGACTGGTTAAGAACAGCAGCAGAATAAAGCTGCGATCCATGGGTTTCTGGCGCGCATCGCCATGTAACGGCGACCGCCGCAGATTGAGCCACAGTAGCCCGGCCGGGCCGATAAGCAGACCGATACCGCCCAGCGTGCCGAGCATGACCGGCAGGCTAAAAAACGGGTAGGGCGCTTCCCAACCGGCGACATAGTGATAGCCCGTCGCCACGACCGTGGCGGCAAAACAGAGCATAAAACCGTAGAAGGTAAAGTGATGAAAGCGACGGCGCAGCAGCGTGAACGCATCGTCCGCTTCGTTACAACCTTTGCCGTGACCGCCGTCGAGATATTTCAGCGTTAACGCATTGTGCGACGCTTCCGCAATCTCCGCCGAACGCGGTACGCCCGGCGAGATCTCACGCCAGAAGCGAATTACGCCCGCCATAAGCAAACCGATTGCCAGCACAAAAACTGAGCCAAACATCCATGCCAGCAGGCTATGCGGAAAAATTTGATAGAAGTCACCGGCCAGCGGTGGATGAATCAGCGACCCTTTCAGCGCCATCGCCAGTAATAAAAAGAGCGTCAGACCGACTATCAGCGCCAGCGCGACGGTGATCCCCGCCCGGCGGTATAACGCGCCAAAAGCGGCGGGCTGGGCATACTGTTGATACGTCTCCAGGCGGGCTTGCGCCATCGCTTTCGGCACGTTAATGGCAAATTCATGGGGTGGCGCGTACTGGCACGCGTGCAGGCAGGCACCGCAGTTATGACATAAATTCGCCAGATAATGAATATCGGCTTTACCGAATTCGAGCCGCTGGGTCATCGCCGGAAATACCGCGCAAAAACCTTCGCAGTAGCGACATGCGTTACACACTTGCATGACGCGTTCGACCTCGGCTTCCGGTTCGGTAAGCACGGTGGCCTCAATGATTAATTTTTCAAGCTGTTTCATGCTGCGCCTCCTTGTGCGCCGCGCGGGCGGCTTCTATTCCCGCAATGCGGCCAAAGGTTGTGCCGATAGACATGCCTACGCCTGCGGTATACCCCTTGCCCAGAACATTTCCTGCCATCATCTCGCCGGCAACAAACAGGTTGCGGCTTGGATGACCGGCAAAATGCACCGCGGCACGTTCGTTAACTTTCAGGCCCAGGTAGGTAAACGTGATGCCGGGTCGCAGCGCATAACCGTAGTAGGGCGGCGCATCAAGCGGGCGCGCCCAGTGGGTTTTCGCCGGCGTCAGGTTTTTGGTGGCGCAGTCATCAAGCAAGGTATGATCAAAATGACCGGGTTGGCAGGCCTGGTTATACTGCGTGACGGTATGGGTAAATTTTTCCGCGTCCAGCCCCAACTGGCAGGCCAGTTCTGCCAGCGTATTGGCCTGCGCGCCAGGAAAAACCGGCGGCATAAAGTGGCCGATGGCTTTGCTGTCAATAATCGAATAGCCAATTTGTCCTGGCTGTTGAGCCACCAGCCGCCCCCAAATGGCGTAACGCTTCGGCCAGAAATCTTCGCCTTCATCATAAAAACGTTCGGCGTCGCGATTCACGACAATACCCAGCGATACGCAATCCACGCGAGTACAAATACCGCCGTCGTACAGCGGCGCCCTGGCATCAATCGCTACGCAGTGCGACTGGGACGGATCGCCAATGATATCCGCGCCGGCATCCATCATAAATTTGAGTAATACGCCCTGGTTAAAACGCGTGCCGCGAATCAGAAAGTTATCCGCGGGCCATTCGCCGCGGGCGTTTTCTCCCCAGGCTTCCCGCAGCCATTCACGGTTTGATTCGAAACCGCCAGCCGCTAATACGCAGGCTTTGGCGGTAATACGTTCGCTACCTGCCAGCGCAGCTACGAATTCGCCGTCATGAAGTTCAAGCGCGTGAACCGGCGTGTTATAGCGAATCTGTACGCCCAGCCGTTCGGCGCTACGGTAATAGGCATTGACGAGCGCTTTCCCGCCGCCCATAAAAAACGCATTGGTGCGCGCAACGTGGAGCGCCCCAGATAGCGGCGGTTGAAAGTTAACGCCATGTTTGCGCATCCAGTCGCGGCATTGCGAAGAGGTGCGAATGACCAGCCGCGCCAGCGCCTCGTTGGTGTTGCCGTCGGTGACTCGCCACAGATCCTGCCAGAATTCCTCTTCAGGATAGCTTTCTACCAGCACATCCTGCGGCGCATCATGCATACAGCGCAGGTTTCGTGTGTGCTGAGAATTTCCGCCGCGCCATTCCCGCGGGGCAGCCTCCAGCAGCAGAACCGATGCGCCCGCTTCCCGTGCGGTCAGGGCGGCGCATAATGCGGCATTGCCTCCGCCTATCACCAGTACATCAACCATCTTATACTCCCGTACCATTTAACTATTTGTTAAATTTGTAATTGAAATGTATACGGATAAATAAGCGGCGCGCTATCAGGTAGCGCTAAACAGGGGTTTAGTAAGCGTAAAGGGTTGCGCCTGGCCATTCACCGGCGTCGACTAACTGACGCATAACTTTGGTAAGGACTACTCTGGCGGCAAGGCCGGCGGGCGTCAGTTCATCATCCGACAGGCTGACTAAAAAATTGGGGCGGCTGAGTACCGGATTATGGACGCCGATCACGCGTAGCGCGTCGTTATCCAGATGAGAAATCGCCGCGCCGGGCTGCAACGTGGCGCCAAGACCGTCGCGCACGGCGCGCATCAACAACGCCAGGCCGTCAATTTCCGCGACGATTTCAACGTTAAGCGCATGTTCCTGGCAGACAGCGTCCAGCCTGCCGCGCAGCCCGTGTCCCTGGCTTGGCATAATGAGCGGAATGCCTGCCAGTTGTTCAGGTGTGATCGGGTTATCAGGAAGCGCCGCCAGCAGGGCATGGGAGCCAATCAGAAAAAGCTGTTCTTCAAGGATCGGTCTGGCGCTCCAGCGCAGGATTTTATCTTTTTGAAAGACAACGGCTAAATCAATCTGGCGGGTATTGATCATTCTTTCCAGATTACCGGACAAGCTTTCCACCACATGCAGTCGGACATCGGCATAGTTTTCCTGCATGGCATGGATAAACGGTATACCCAGTATGGAGGCGGTACTGGGGGCCATTCCTACGCTCACATGACCGGAAAGGCGCGCTTCTCTGGCGGCGAGAATCGCATCGTCGGCATGACGCAGGGCGAGTTGCGCCTGCGAATAAAAGGCCAGCCCGGCGTTGGTTGGCGTTACGCCGCGCGAGGTGCGCTGCAGCAGACGGATAGCAAGCTCGTTTTCCAGACGGGACATCTGTTGACTTAATGCTGAAACGCCAATATCAAGATCCTGTGCGGCGCTACCCATACTGCCGGTTTCAATAATACGCACGAAATAGCGTAACTGGCGAAGCTCCATTCCTGCTCTCCTGAGATGCGATAGCGTTTTTTACATTAAATCAACATCAAGCAGCAGGAAAGAGGAGGATATAAAAAAGCCAACCGGGCGGTTGGCTCTTCGAAAGATTTACACTTATTTAGTCGCGTCATCGTGCGCGTGCTCGTCTTCGCGGCAGTCGCCTTCAGCGCAGTGGCCGTAAAGATAGAGGCTGTGATTAGTTAAACGAATACCGTGTTTCGCCGCAATTTCACGCTGGCGCGCTTCAATAGAGTCATCACTAAATTCAATCACTTTTCCGCAGTCAAGGCAGATAAGATGGTCGTGATGATGCTGTTGCGTCAGTTCAAAAACGGATTTACCGCCTTCAAAATTATGGCGGGTCACGATACCGGCATCGTCAAACTGGTTCAGCACACGGTATACGGTTGCCAGACCGATTTCTTCACCCATGTCGATCAGGCGTTTGTATAAATCTTCCGCACTGACGTGATGGTTATCTGGTTCCTGAAGAACTTCCAGAATTTTTAAACGAGGAAGCGTTACTTTCAGGCCAGCCTTCTTTAATGCGGTATTGTTGTCAGTCATGCGGAATCTGTCCTGTTGCTAAACGATTCACTTCATTAGAGAAGTGACAGAAATTGCACTCAAGATAATGCGTATCATTATAGGACTGCCATGCCGAAATGAAAACCGCAAGTCTCTCGCAGATGTTAATAAAACTGTGGTTTTGCCTGCAAATTCTGGCGCCACCTGATTACACCCGGACATTGTACAGGGATGGGTGCGAAAGTTACAAATTTGTAGCAATTATTTTGATTGGTCTTGTCTATTGATGCGGCGCAGATATAACGCTGCGCCGCATAAGATTAGGCGTTGAGGATGTCGTCGAGGTGCAATTCAGCCGAAACTTGCTTAACCCATTTTTCAACACGCTCGGCGGTCAGTTCAGGCTGACGGTCTTCGTCAATCGCCAGACCGACAAAATGATCGTCGTCAGCCAGACCTTTAGAGGCTTCAAAATGATAGCCTGCGGTTGGCCAGTGACCCACAATCGTGGCGCCGCGCGGCTCAATAATGTCGCGAATCGTGCCCAGCGCATCACAGAAGTATTCCGCGTAGTCTTCCTGATCGCCACAGCCAAACAGCGCCACCAGCTTACCGTTAAAGTCAATCTCTTCGAGAGTCGGGAAGAAGTCATCCCAGTCACATTGCGCTTCGCCATAGTACCAGGTTGGGATGCCCAGCAGCAGAATGTCATACCCTTCCAGGTCTTCTTTACTGCTTTTTGCAATGTCATGCACATCGGCAACGTCTTTACCAAGCTGTTTTTGAATCATTTTTGCGATATTTTCGGTATTACCGGTGTCGCTGCCGAAAAAGATGCCAGTGATTGCCATGAGTAAAATAACCTCTTGAAACTTATTGAAATGGTGGTGGCGAATTGCCCACGGATAAGGGCAATCATAGCAGAACAGGCAGATATGCGGAAACAGCAATCACGCGGGACTGCACGCTCTGCTACACGAAATATGAAACAAAACTTATTTTCAGACTAAACCCTGGCCGCGCAGCGCCATAAGCTGCTTCATTAATATTTCTTCAATGAGCTCGCTGCGGCTAATGTTGCGCGCTTCGGCCAGCTCATTCAGCGCGTCAACCGCTTGTGCGTTGAGTTTTAATTCGACACGCTTGAGGCCACGAACTTTGTCGCGTTTTAACTGGTTGCGCTTGTTGATGCGTAACTGTTCATCGCGCGAAAGCGGATTCGTTTTAGGTCGTCCCGGGCGACGCTCGTGCGCGAACAGATCTAATGTCGTACGGTCCGTTTGTTCTTTGGCCATGATTTTGGTGACTTCGGGGGAAACAATCAGCCAGGCTTATGCCCGGATGGATAGCGCGCCATCATACATCAGCGAGGAAGCGACGCCAACGCCCGCGCGCGTAATCGCGCACAGGCGATGAGTTTTTAATCAGTTAGCGTTTATCGTGCAGATAACGGCGGATGGCGCGCAGAACCGCCTCTGGTTTTTCGGCATGTACCCAGTGGCCCGCGCCGGCGATCACATGCGCGCGCGCCAAAGGGAATTGCGCCAGCAGCGCGTCGCGGTACGCTTCGGTCACGTAGGGCGAGTTACCGCCTGGAATAAACAGCGCCGGATGTTCCCAGGGCGGAATGGTTTCCCAGCCGACGATATGCGGATACTGCTCCCATAATACCGGAACATTAAAACGCCATTCGCCTTCAGCCCAGGATTTTAACAGAAACTGGATCACGCCTTCTTCGTTGAGGTGCTGGCGCATAATCCCTGCCGCCTGTTGGCGGGATGTCGCATCGGATTCGCTGACGGCGTTAATGGCCGCGAAAATGCGATCGTGGCGGCGAACGTGATAATCCACGGGGGCGATATCAATCGCGACCAGACGATCGATGCGATCGGGCGCCAGCGCCGTCAGCGCCATTACCGCTTTTCCGCCCATGGAATGACCAATAAACGTCGCTTTTTCAATCTGCTGCGCGTCAAGCGTATCCAGAAGATCCTGGGCCATTGCCGGATAATCCATGACCGGATCGCGCGGCGATAAACCATGATTGCGCATATCGACCTGAATAATGTCGTGATCGGTCACCAGATCGCGCGCCAGTACGCCGAGGTTGTCCAGGCTGCCAAACAGGCCATGAACGAGAACGATGGGGGAATTATTGTGCAGGTTTTGTGCAGATTGCGCTCGGATGTTTAATTTCATGGCAAAGTTCTTTTTTTCGCTCTGTCGGGTTAGGGTATTATGTTGACCATTCTGCCACTGGGCTGCAACCTCTAAGGTTTACTCCGAGTTTTTTTGTCAGCCGGGCTTAACGCTATCCGCTGTTGGGATTTGTTCCTATAATCCCAATGACTTGTATTCAGCAAAGACATCGCACTGGATTAAGATGAAAACGATTGAAGTTGATGATGAACTCTATAGCTATATTGCCAGCCACACCAAGCATATCGGCGAGAGCGCATCCGACATTTTACGGCGTATGTTGAAGTTTTCCGCCACGACACAGCCAACGGCTTCAGCGGTGAAGGGGACGCCTGCGGCGCAACCCGTTGCCGAAGCGAAACCGGTTAACCCGGTAAAAGACAAAGTTCGCGCGATGCGTGAGCTGTTGTTGTCTGACGAATATGCCGAGCAGAAAAAAGCGGTCAACCGCTTTATGCTGATTCTGACTACACTCTATTCACTGGATCACCACGCGTTTGCGGAGGCGACGGAGTCGTTGCATGGCCGCACGCGCGTCTATTTTGCGGCGGATGAACAAACGCTGCTGAAAAATGGGAATCAAACTAAACCTAAGCACGTTCCCGGCACGCCGTACTGGGTGATCACCAACACCAACACCGGCCGTAAATGCAGCATGATCGAACACATCATGCAGTCAATGCAATTCCCGGCGGAATTGATTGAAAAGGTTTGCGGAACAATTTAATCCTTGCATTAGAAGGACCAGGCAATGGCAATCCACAACCGCGCAGGACAACCCGCGCAACAGAGTGATTTGATTAACGTCGCCCAACTGACGGCGCAGTATTATGTACTGAAACCGGAGGCAGGGAATGCAGAACATGCCGTGAAATTTGGCACTTCCGGCCATCGCGGTAGCGCAGGTCGTCACAGTTTCAACGAACCGCATATTCTGGCGATCGCCCAGGCGATTGCTGAAGAGCGGGCGAAGAATGGCATTACCGGCCCCTGCTATGTGGGGAAAGACACCCATGCGCTCTCGGAACCGGCCTTCATTTCCGTGCTGGAAGTGCTGGCGGCAAACGGCGTAGACGTTATCGTGCAGGAAAATAATGGCTTCACGCCAACGCCTGCCGTGTCAAATGCTATCCTGGTCCATAACAAAAAAGGCGGCCCGCTGGCTGATGGTATTGTCATTACGCCGTCGCACAACCCGCCGGAAGATGGCGGTATTAAATATAATCCGCCCAATGGCGGCCCGGCGGACACCAACGTCACTAAAGTGGTAGAAGATCGCGCCAATGCGCTGCTGGCGGATGGCCTGCAAGGCGTTAAGCGCATCTCTCTGGATGCGGC
Organism: Salmonella sp. SAL04196; assembly: GCF_046550835.1. Classification (NCBI taxonomy): domain Bacteria; kingdom Pseudomonadati; phylum Pseudomonadota; class Gammaproteobacteria; order Enterobacterales; family Enterobacteriaceae; genus Salmonella; species Salmonella sp. SAL04196. The sequence goes on along the minus strand of NZ_JBGDXE010000001.1, from coordinate 1,527,967 downwards.
AATGGCCTCGGGCCACGTTAAAGCGGTAGATCTGGTACAGCCGTTTGTCGAAGGGCTGGCGGATATCGTTGATATGGCGGCGATTCAGAAAGCCGGTCTGACGCTGGGCGTTGATCCGCTGGGCGGCTCCGGTATTGAATACTGGAAACGTATCGCAGAGCATTACAAGCTTAACCTGACGTTAGTCAACGATCAGGTTGATCAAACCTTCCGCTTTATGCATCTGGATAAAGACGGCGCGATCCGCATGGATTGCTCCTCCGAATGCGCGATGGCGGGTTTGCTGGCGCTGCGTGACAAGTTTGACCTGGCCTTCGCTAACGACCCGGACTACGACCGTCATGGCATCGTGACGCCTGCAGGGCTGATGAACCCGAACCATTATCTGGCGGTCGCCATTAACTACCTGTTCCAGCATCGTCCGCTGTGGGGCAAAGATGTTGCCGTCGGTAAGACGCTGGTCTCTTCCGCGATGATTGACCGCGTGGTGAATGATTTGGGACGCAAGCTGGTGGAAGTGCCGGTTGGCTTCAAATGGTTTGTTGACGGTTTGTTCGACGGCAGCTTTGGTTTCGGCGGGGAAGAGAGCGCGGGCGCTTCGTTCCTGCGTTTCGACGGTACGCCGTGGTCTACCGATAAAGACGGTATCATCATGTGCCTGCTGGCGGCGGAAATCACCGCCGTTACCGGGAAAAACCCGCAAGAGCATTACAATGAACTGGCAGCGCGTTTTGGCGCGCCGAGCTATAACCGTCTGCAGGCGGCAGCGACCTCGGCCCAGAAAGCGGCATTGTCTAAACTGTCTCCGGAAATGGTCAGCGCCAGCACGCTGGCAGGCGACCCGATTACCGCGCGTCTTACCGCAGCGCCGGGTAATGGCGCATCGATTGGCGGCCTGAAGGTAATGACCGATAACGGCTGGTTCGCCGCGCGTCCATCCGGTACGGAAGACGCTTACAAGATCTATTGCGAAAGCTTCCTGGGGGAAGAACATCGCAAGCAGATTGAGAAAGAAGCCGTTGAAATCGTTAGCGAAGTATTGAAAAACGCCTGATGGGCGATATGGAAGAAAAAGGAGCCTTACGGCTCCTTTTTTATATTAACGGCGCTGTGCTTATCAGGCCTGTAAACCGCCTCCAGGCCGGATAAGGCGCTTGTGATATCTGACTTATTCGCTCTGAGTCGCCAGATGTCGGCGGCAGGTGAGGGCGTCGCATTCGATACGCACCACGCAAACCGCTTTCATCATATCTTCCCGATAACTGAAGGTTTTTCCCGGATCGGTCTGGCGCATAATGACGTCCAGGCCGTAGCGCATCTCCTCGCGTGTTTGCAATATCGATGCCAGTCCGGTGGCGAAAACGCTGGTGTAGGCGTAGCTATAATCACAGGGGTCATCGGCACGTAGTAATGCATGGTCGCCGTCCATTTCAATGCATACTGCCGGGTTCTTACGTAACAGACGCATCTTTTTCCCGGTGCGTGCGCCGTGAAAATAAAATATCCAGCGTCCGTTCTGATACTCGTAGCCAAAATTTACGGGGACAACATACGGGCAGAGATTGTCGTTAAACCCTATCCGACACACTTCGTGTTTACTGAGAATAGCCAGTATTTCTGCTATATCAGTGACTTCCCGTTCTGGATTACTCATTTCTATTATCTTATTCAAAGAGTGAAAATGCCCGGACTACTGTTACCGCAGCCCGGGCGCGCCATCAGCCGTGTTTATTTTTCAATTCAAAACGCGGTGAGACCAGGCCGTATAACGTCCAGCCGAGGAAGGTCACAATTGAGCCGTACAGCATGGCTTCTTCACCGGAGGAATATAGCGCGTAGAAGCTATACATGGCGCCAACGAAGGCCACGAAGTTAGCGACTTTCGCTTTTGATGACGGCACATTCGCCATTTTCTGAATGATAACCAGCGCGGCCATCGACAGAATATACGGAATAATGTTCGTCACCACCGCCAGGTTAACCAGGACGTTAAACTGACTATTCAGCGACGGGCTAATGGTCATCAGCGACAGGCCAGTCTGAATAATCACAATAATCAACATCCCCTGAACCGGCGCGTCGACTTTCGTTACACGAGAGAAGACTTTCGGGAAATAGCCTTCGTCAGCGGAGGATTTAAAGACCTGAGCGATAGTGAACTGCCAGCCCAGCAGCGAGCCGCAGCAGGACATTACCATCAGCGCCATGATCACTTTACCTACCGCAGGCGTGAACATCTGTGCAAACGCCAGACCAAACGGCGCCGTGGAGTTCGCCAGATCCATGTTCGGCACAATCCCGGCAATCACGTTAGTCGAAACGATATAGATGACCGCCGCGCCCAACGTACCGCCCAGTACCGCAATGGGGACGTTCTTTTCCGGATTCTCGACCACGTCTGCGTTGGCGCAGGCGGATTCCAGTCCAAGAAATGCCCACAACGTCATGGCGATGGAAGAACCGACCGCGCTAAAGAACGGAACATGGTGCGGGTTCCATGACGCTACGTACATGCTGGGGCTAAACCAGAACCAGCCAATAATGCACAGGCCGACAACCGGAATGATGACGCCCCAAACGGTAACGCTACTGATCTGTCCGGTAATACGCGCGCCGCCAAAGTTTGCGATGGTACAAACCCACAATACGGCGATAGTCGCCAGACCGATCTGGAGCGGCGTCAGCGCGGCGCCGAACAGCTCGGTGCCATAGCCGACAGCGGAGATGGCGATAGCCACGTTGGCGATCAGCAGCGAGACGCCGTAGGTATAGTTCGCCATAAAGTTGCCGGATTTACCGAAGGCATATTCGGCGTAACCGCCCATGCCGCCGGATTTACGGCTAAACATACCGCATTTCGCAAACGCCCAGGCCAGCGCCATCGAGCCGACGGCGGTGACCAGCCAGGAGATAATGGATATCGTGCCGACTTCAGACAGTTTGGTCGGTAGCATGATGATCCCGGAGCCCATCATGTTGACCATAGTCAGAATTGTGAGCTGCACGACACCCATTTTATTGGATTTAGGTTTACTCATAATTTTTCCTCCTTCAGCAGGGAGCGCTGCGCGTCACGAGGTTTAATGACGTAGCACCAGACCTGCTTACGGCCGTCGTGTTCTTCGATATAAACGCCCTGCAGTTCAGGCGCAAAGCCCGGCAGCAGGTTGATCCCTTCTTCCAGGGCGCTGAAGTAACGCAGGACAGAACCGCCCCAGATTTCACCCGGAACTACACACAGCACTCCCGGCGGGTAAGGCAGAGCGCCTTCAGCCGCGATACGACCTTCCGCTTCCGGCAGGCGAACCAGTTCGACCTCGCCGCGCAGATAGGCATAGTTGGCCTCTTGCGGATTCATACTGACTTTCGGGAAATGCGATTTACGGAACATCTCTTTTTGCAGCTGTTTCACGTTGTGCCGCGCATAGAGATCGTGCATCTCCTGGCAAAGCTGACGCAGGGTGTAGCCGGCATAACGCGCTTCATGCTGTTTGTAGATGGACGGTAATACTTCCGCTAATGGCGCATCAGCTTCCAGCAGTTTTTCGAAACGAGCCAGCAGGGCGACAAGCTGTTGTAACTTCGCCATGTCTTCTGCCGGCGTCAGCAGGAACAGAATGGAGTTGAGGTCGCATTTTTCCGGCACAACGCCGTTCTCGCGCAGGAAGTTGGCGAGGATCGTGGCAGGAACGCCAAAGTCTTCATATTCGCCGCTCGCTGCATTAATGCCCGGTGTGGTGAGCAGCAGTTTGCAAGGGTCGACAAAGTACTGATGTTCGGCATAGCCTTCAAACGCATGCCAGTGTTCTCCCGGAACGAAGTGGAAGAAGCGCAGATCGCTGGCGATCTCTGACGTCGGGTATGACTGCCACGGCTTACCATCAATCAGTTCCGGTACGAACGGACGGATGTGATGACAGTTTTCGAGGATCAATTTACGGGCATCGATGCCGTTAACCACGCAATCCATCCACATATTGCGACCGCTGACGCCTTCGTGCATTTTGGCGTTAACATCCAGCGCGGCGAACAGCGGATAGAACGGGCTGGTGGAGGCGTGCATCATAAAGGCGTTGTTCATGCGCTTATGCGGAACGTAGCGCGATTGCCCTTTGATATGGCTATCTTTTTTATGGATCTGCGAGGTCTGGGAGAAACCGGCTTGTTGTTTGTGAACGGACTGCGTCACCAGAATACCCGGATCGTTTTCGTTCAGTTCCAGCAGCAGCGGCGAACAATCAGCCATCATCGGAATAAATTGTTCATAGCCGACCCAGGCGGAGTCAAACAGGATGTAGTCGCACAGATGACCAATTTTATCGACGACCTGACGGGCGTTATAAATGGTACCGTCGTAGGTGCCTAACTGGATGACGGCCAGACGGAATGGACGTGCTTCGCGGGCGCGCTGCGGCGCGACTTCGCTAATCAGCTCGCGCAGGTAATCTTCTTCGAAGCAGTGAGCGTCGATCCCGCCGATAAAACCATACGGGTTACGCGCGGTTTCCAGGTAAACTGGTGTTGCGCCCGCCTGCAATAATGCGCCGTGGTGGTTAGATTTGTGGTTGTTACGGTCAAACAGTACCAGATCGCCCGGCGTTAACAGCGCGTTGAGTACGACTTTGTTAGAGGAGGAGGTCCCGTTCAGCACAAAGTAGGTCTTATCGGCGTTAAAGACTTTCGCCGCATGTTGCTGCGCAATGCAAGGCGCGCCTTCGTGAATCAGCAGATCGCCCATCGCCACGTCCGCGTTGCATAGGTCGGAGCGGAAGAGCGTTTCGCCAAAGTATTCCACGAACTGATTACCGGCAGGATGACGGCGGAAGAATTCGCCGCCCTGATGCCCCGGGCAGTCAAATGCGCTGTTGCCCTGGTTGACATAATCCACCAGCGCGCGGAAAAACGGCGGACGTAACTGCGTTTCGTAGTGGCTTGCTGCGGTTTCCAACTGGCGACCATAGAAGGCAGTACGGGATTCATTATATTCGAATACACCAGAGATACGCGGCAAATACTCAGGCGGTACGCGCCCTTCGTCATGAGTCGCGACAAACACGGGAATACCGTAACCCGTTGCGTCGATTTCATCGAGTTTTCCGTGTTCAATGTCGTCGATGGATAACACGATGGCAGCCACGTCGATGAAACGACTCTCATCAACATTTACAATATTACGGTGTGTAGAAAAACAATCCGGGCAATGACGGCTAACGGCAATTTTTAATTCTGACATTTTTTCATCTCTTTATTTCAGGTAATAGCAGGCCCTCAATTTCTCGCATGAGAAACTGATTCTTCCGGAAAAAATCAAAGCTATCCCGCTGATAAAAAAATCAGTAAATTAGCTTTATTTTAGATGTAATAAATCCCAACCCGTCCGGTTGCAGGAAATTCAGGATTTAAGGAGTTGAGTACTACGATATACAGGCAGAAACCGTGATAACTAAAATTGCGCTGAGTCGGAATTTCTTCTATCAAACCAGATGGTTAGCTGGCTTGGTGTAAAGGAATTACCGTGCTGTCGCTTTTAACAATTCGAGTTATTTAGGCAATAGACCTGAATGACATAAGGGTCGGAAAGACCTGTATGCTGAAGTACCCGTAGCAGAAAAACTACCGGGCATTAAAGAAATGAAAATCGAAACTATTACGGTGGGCAAACATCATAATATGCGTTGTCCGCCTTATATGGGGCATAAAACGATTATTATTTTCCATTTTGAGGTCCTTTCATTGATTTATTGAAAGCATGGATATTTTATCCAGGGAGCGCCAGCGATCTGTGAACCAGATCAACAAAAAACGATCATTTGAAAAATAATTAGTCGGCGATTATGCATATCGTGCTGTGAAATAACGGATTGTTTCTTAAATGTTAATTATATGTTTTTTATATCCTTCATAAAATATAATATCGCCGCGAAAATAATTATTCGCGACGCCGAAAATAAATGACATAAAAATTAGAAGTTATTTAAAAATAATGAATGGCTATTCACGGCATAAAGCGATAGCCAATTCCGGTTTCGGTAATAAAATGGCGTGGGCGGGTGGGATCTTGTTCCAGTTTCTGGCGTAAATGTCCCATATAGATGCGCAAATAGTGGCTATGCTCCACGGCGTTAGGGCCCCAGACCTGGTTTAATAACTGCCGTTGGGTTAATACCTTGCCGGCATTATTGAGTAATACCGCCAGCAGGCGGAACTCAATCGGCGTCAGATGGATTTCTTCGTCGCCACGGTGGATCAACCGTGCGGCGAGATCGACCGTCACGCCGGAAAAGCGGACGATCGGATCGGCGCAAGGGCTGGCGGCGTGCCGTCGCAGCGCGACACGCAAACGCGCCTGCAACTCGCCAATGCCGAATGGCTTGCTCAGGTAATCATCAGCTCCGGCGTCAAGCGCGGCAATCTTATCGCTTTCTTCGCTGCGGGCGGAAAGGACAATCACCGGTATTGCGCTCCACTGACGCAGGTCGCGAATAAAATCGATTCCGTCGCCATCCGGCAGGCCGAGATCGAGAATAATCAGATCGGGCTTTCGCGTGGCGGCTTCCAGTAAACCACGTTGTAATGTTTCAGCTTCATACACGCGCAGGCCGTCGCCTTCCAGCGCAGCGCGCAGAAAGCGGCGGATGGCCTGTTCATCTTCAACAATCAGAACGTTTGTCACATATCCTCATGAAAATCATCAAGTTCAGGGGGCTTTCCTTGCGGCAGCGTCACACGGAAACAGGCGCCGCCCTGCGGTCGATTATAGGCGGTAAGCGTGCCGCCGTGTACCTCTACGATAGCATGGCAAATCGCCAGCCCCAGCCCCACGCCGGGGACGGAGGACTCTTTGTTGCCGCGGGCGAACTTATCGAAAATCTTCTGTTCTTGCCCCGCAGGAATACCCGGCCCGTTATCCCAGACATCCAGTTGTAAACGATCGTCCTTAACCGCAGCATCAATGCCGATACTGGCCTGCGGCCCGGCGTACTTAACGGCGTTTTCCAGCAAGTTGATCAGGACACGCTCAAATAAGGGGCCATCGACATGGATAAGCGTTAACTGTTGCGGCAGCGACAATGTAATCGGATGCAATAAACCCGGCTCTAACATCTGTAACGCGCTACCGACGACCTCTTCCAGCGTCAGCCACTCTTTTTTAAGATTAAACCCGCCGGACTGAATACGCGCCATATCCAGCAAATTATTCACCAGCCGGGTGGTGTTGAGAATATGCTGGCGGATTTCACTGGCCTGACGCGCGTGGGGCGATCCTGCGCTGGCTAAATCCAGCGTCAAAATTTCCGCCTGGCCGAACAATACCGTCAGCGGCGTGCGTAAATCATGCGATAGCGCCGCCAGCAGAGCGTTGCGAATACTTTCGCGCTCGCTGGCGAGACGCGCCTGTTCTTCGCTGGCGGTTAGCGTCAGTCGTTCCAGCGCGTTGGCGACAAGCAGAGTAAATGTTTCCAGCAGGCGTTGCTGCTCCGGCACCATTAACTGACGCAAATTACCCGGTTCGACGATAGCCAGACCGTACGTTTTATCGGCGCTTTTCAGCGGCAGGATTTGATAAGGCACGCCAGGGAGGGTATCGGTGCCTGCGCCGGCAGGCTGGCCTTTATCAAAACTCCAGCGCGCAATTGCGTCGTCCCACGGCGTCATGCCTTGCTGGTGGGTGAGAGGCAGCAACTTACCGTTAGCATCAGGTAATAAAATTTGGCTGCGCGCCTGGAACGTCGAGGCGATAAACCGCTCGCTGGTCGCGGCGATATCATGTTCGCTACGCCCGACGGCCAGCGCTTTAGACATTTCATATAAATGGCGGGTACGCTGTTCCCGATAACGGGCGACGCGCGCCTGATAGCGCACCCCGGCAGTAAGATTGCCAATCACCAGACCAACCGTCAGCATCACGGCAAAGGTCAGCAAATACTGCACGTCCGAAACGGCGAGCGTACCGCGTGGCGCGATAAAAAAGAGATCGAAACTCGCCACGTTAATCACCGTCGCCACCACCGACGGCCAGCGTCCGTAAAGCAGCGCAATCACCACTACGCCCAGCAAATAGAGCATCACCAGATTGGCGGCGTCGAAGGTGACAAGCCACTGCATAGCGATAAGCGTGGTGATGGCGCAAAGCGCCACGGCGACCAGACAGCCCTGAATCTGCCCACGCCATTTCTCTTTAAAAGGTCGGTTATCAGGCGTTTGCGCCAACGCGCGGGCAGGCGGTTCTTCCAGCGCGACGATCACCTGATCGAGATCCGGCGCGCGCCTGGCAAGACGGTCGGCGAAAGCGTCACGTCGCCACCAGCGTCGCGACGCCGGGCGGCCCATGACGATTTTCCCCAGATTATGCTCGCGGGCATAGCGCACGACCGCTTTCTCTTCGGCGGGATCGGACAGGGTGGCGGTTTCCGCGCCAAGCTCCTGCGCCAGGCGCAGCGCGCTTAAAATGGCCCGTCGTTGCTTTTCCGGTAAGCGGTGTAACGTTGGCGTTTCGACATAGACGGCGTGCCAGACGCTGCCGAGCCGGGAGGCCAGACGCGCCGCGGTACGCACCAGTTTTTCGCTGCCGGTGTTATGCCCGATACACAGTAAAATCGCATCACGCGTATGCCATACTTTTTCTTCGCCCGGATGCGCGCGCCAGGCGCGCATCTGATCGTCCACGCGATCGGCTGTCCGGCGTAGCGCCAGCTCGCGGAGGGCGATCAGATTGCCCTTGCGGAAAAAATGTTCAATAGCGCGTTCCGCCTGACCGGCGATATACACTTTACCTTCGTTGAGCCGTTGGCGCAGATCGTCGGGCGGCAGATCGACCAGTACGACTTCATCGGCGGCATCAAAAAAGGGATCGGGGACAGTTTCGCGCACCTGAATCCCCGTGACGCCACTCACCACATCGTTCAGACTTTCCAGATGTTGTACATTCACGGTGGTGAAAACGTCGATTCCCGCTTCCAGCAGCTCTTCAATATCCTGCCAGCGCTTAGGATGGCGTGAGCCAGGCGCGTTACTGTGCGCCAGCTCATCCATTAAAATCAGCGCCGGACGCCGGGCGAGGGCGGCATCCAGGTCAAATTCGCGGATTTGCCGCCCCCGGTGCGAGTGACGTTTTGGCGGCAGAATGGTCAGCCCGTCAAGTAGCGCGGCGGTCTCTTTACGGCCATGTGTTTCTACCACGCCGATCACCACATCCAGCCCCTGCGCTCGCAGCCGCTGCGCTTGCGCCAGCATCGCCCAGGTTTTTCCGACGCCTGCGCAGGCGCCGAAGAAAATTTTCAACTTCCCCCGGTGGGGCCGGGGCGTTTGTTCCAACAAGCGATCCGGATCAGGACGCAAGGGTTCGTCGTTCATTTCGCTCTGTGTCCCTGTAGCGCATCCAGCGCCAGATTAAGCTCAACAATATTCACCACTGGTTGCCCAAGAAAGCTCGCCAGCGGCCTGTGCGTATATTCTGCAACCAGTTGCGCGACCTGTTCAACGGGAAGCTGGCGAGCCGCCGCCACGCGGGGGATTTGCCATGCCGCGGCGCCGGGCGTCAGATTATTATCCAGCCCGCTTGCCGACGCCGTCGTCAGCTCAACCGGAACCGCGGAACTCGCCTGGGGGTTAGCGGCGCGTAGCGCGGCGACGCGGGCCTGTATTTGCGCATCCAGTTCGGGATTGCTGGCGGCCAGGTTGCTTCCGCCCGACGCCAGTGGATTATAAGGCGTATCGGCGGTGGCGGAGGGCCGGCCATGAAAATAGCCCGCGGCGGTAAACGATTGTCCGATAAGCGCTGAGCCGCGTATCACATGGTCTTTATGAATCAGCGAGCCATTAGCCTGCCAGGGAAACCACCACTGCCCCAGCGCCGTGGTCAGAAGCGGATACACGCCGCCGGTCAATAACAGCAGAAATAACATTGTCGAAAAAGCAGGACGTAAACCGATCATCATACACCTCACGCCAGACCCAGCAGGGTCAGCAGCACATCAATCACTTTGATGCCAATAAACGGCACCACCAGACCACCCAGACCATAGATCCATAAATTACGGCGCAGCATGGCCGATGCGGAAAGCGGCTTATAACTCACGCCTTTTAATGCCAGCGGGATCAGAAAAATGATAATCAGGGCGTTAAAGATCACCGCGCTCAGAATGGCGGAGTTCGGCGAATGCAGCCCCATCACGTTGAGCGCGTTTAGCTGCGGATAGGTAGCGGCAAACGCGGCGGGAATAATGGCGAAATATTTCGCTACATCATTCGCGATACTGAAAGTGGTGAGCGAGCCGCGCGTCATCAGCATCTGCTTACCGATATGCACCACTTCAATCAACTTGGTCGGGTTAGAGTCCAGATCCACCATATTACCGGCTTCTTTTGCCGCCTGGGTGCCGGAGTTCATCGCCACCGCGACGTCAGCCTGCGCCAGCGCCGGGGCATCGTTAGTGCCGTCGCCGGTCATGGCGACCAGCCGTCCTTCCGCCTGATATTGACGGATCAGCGCCAGCTTGGCTTCCGGCGTGGCTTCGGCAAGAAAATCGTCCACACCGGCTTCGGCGGCAATCGCTGCCGCCGTCAGGCGGTTATCGCCAGTGATCATCACCGTTTTAATGCCCATCTTTCGTAGCTGGGCGAAACGTTCTTTAATACCGCCTTTAACGATATCCTTGAGGGCGATAACACCCAGTACGCGCGCGCCTTCCACGACCACCAGCGGCGTCGCGCCAAGACGCGCCACGTTCTCGACGTTTTGCTCGACATCGGCGGGAAAATGGCCGCCATTGCTCTCGACATGACGCCGAATCGCGTCCACCGAGCCTTTACGGATCATCCGGTTATCGATATTAATTCCGCTCATGCGGCTTTGCGCGGTAAACGGAACAAAGGTGGCATGAAGCGACTGCACATCGCGTTCACGCAGGTTAAAGCGCTGTTTGGCGAGGATCACAATGCTTCGGCCTTCCGGCGTTTCGTCGGCCAGCGAAGCGAGCTGCGCGGCGTCAGCCAGCGTGCGTTCGTCCACCCCTCGGGCGGGAATAAAATCGGACGCCTGGCGATTGCCGAGCGTGATAGTGCCGGTTTTATCCAGCAGTAACACGTCGACATCGCCCGCGGCTTCTACGGCGCGGCCGCTGGTGGCGATGACGTTCGCGCCCAACATTCGGCTCATTCCGGCTACGCCAATGGCGGAGAGTAGCCCGCCGATGGTAGTGGGGATCAGGCACACCAGCAACGCCACCAACACGGTGACGCTGACCGCGTTACCGCCCCAGGCGGAGAAGGGCCACAGAGTGGCGGTCGCCAGTAAAAAGACAATGGTCAGGGCAATGAGCAAAATCGTCAGGGCAATCTCGTTAGGTGTTTTCCGCCGCTGTGCGCCTTCCACCATCGCGATCATCCGGTCAAGAAAGGTTTCGCCAGGATTGACGCTACAGGCAATCACCAGCCAGTCGGAAAGAATTCGCGTGCCGCCGGTGACAGAGGCGAAATCGCCGCCGGACTCACGGATCACGGGCGCGGATTCGCCGGTAATCGCACTTTCATCCACCGAGGCGCCGCCTTCGATGACCTCGCCATCGCAGGGAATAATATCGCCCGCTTTGACCAGGACAATGTCGCCTTTCCGCAGTTCAGCGGCGGGCACGTTATCAGCCTGCGCATCATGGCGCGGGGCGCGCAGGCGGCGAGCGAACGCGGTCTTTTTCACTCCTTTCAGACTGTTTGCCTGGGCTTTGCTGCGGCCTTCCGCCAGCGCTTCGGCAAAATTGGCGAACAGTACGGTGAACCATAACCACAGGCTGATCACCCCTGTAAACAAGGCGCTTCCCGTTATTTGTCCTGTTACCATAGCGAGCGTTAACAGAGTGGTTAGCACGCTGCCGGCCCAGACCACAAACATCACCGGGTTACGCCACTGGGCGCGTGGGCTTAATTTTTTTACGGCATCCGTTAGCGCCTGTACGAGTAAAACAGGTTCAAACAGCGCCAGTTGCTTGCGACTCATATCAATGTACTCCGCATCGCTCAAGGTAAAGAGAAATGTTCCGCTACCGGGCCAAGCGCCAGGGCAGGAATAAATGTCAGCGCGCCGACCAGCAGTACCGTGCCGATAAGCAGTCCAATAAATAGCGCGCCGTGGGTCGCCAGCGTTCCCTGACTGGCCGGCTGTACTTTTTTACTGACCAGCGATCCGGCGATGGCCATGACAGGAATAATCACGCCGAAACGGCCGACGAACATGCAGAACGCCAGCAAACAGTTCCAGAAAGGCGAGTTAGCGCTCAGACCCGCAAAGGCGCTACCGTTGTTGTTGGCGGCAGAGGAGACGGCATATAGCACTTCGCTAAAACCGTGCGGGCCAGGGTTCAGCATTGCGCTGCGTCCGGCATCCGTCATCATCGCCAGCGCCGAACCCAACAAGACCAGCATCGGCGTGACCAGAATCGCCAGCGCGGTCATTTTCATTTCGCGCACGTCGATTTTTTTCCCCAGATATTCCGGTGTGCGACCGATCATCAGCCCCGCGATAAACACCGCCAGCAGGACAAACAGCAACATGCCATACAGGCCTGAACCGACGCCGCCAAAGACCACTTCGCCAATTTGCATCAGCCACATCGGCACCATACCGCCCAGAGCGGTAAACGAGTCGTGCATGGCATTTACCGCCCCGCAGGACGCCGCGGTCGTGACGACGGCAAACAGGCTGCTGGCCAGCACGCCAAAGCGTGTTTCTTTACCCTCCATGTTGACGCTACTGTCCGCGCCTGCCGCCAACAGATGTGGATTTCCCTGAACTTCCGCCCACATCACTACCGCTACGCAGACCACAAAAATGAATGACATTGCCCAGAGTAGCGCGCGTCCCTGACGGCGATCGCCCGCCGCTTCGCCAAAGGCGAAACAGAGCGCGGCTGGAATCAAAAATATCGCCAGCATCTGCGCCAGATTAGTGAGCGCGGTGGGGTTTTCGAACGGATGCGAAGAGTTGGCGTTAAAGAAACCGCCGCCGTTGGTGCCAAGCATTTTGATCGCCTCCTGCGAAGCAACCGGACCCATCGGCAAGAGTTGTTTAGCGCCTTCAAGAGTGGTGATGGGCTGATAAGCCGACAGGTTTTGCGGTACGCCTTGTTGGATAAAAAACAGCGCGATAATTAACGCGACAGGAAATAATATCCATAGCGTAATGCGTACCAGATCTTGCCAGGCATTACCCAGCGTGTGCACATTCTGGCGCGTAAAGGCGCGGATAAGTGCAAAAACCACCGCAATCCCGGTCGCCGCCGACAGGAAATTTTGCACCGTCAGCCCCGCCATCTGGCTAAAGTAGCTCAGCGTGCTTTCGCCGCTGTAGGCTTGCCAGTTGGTATTGGTGACAAAGCTGACGGCGGTATTCAGCGCCAGATCCCAGGACAGACCCGGTAGCCGCTGCGGATTTAAGGGCAGCCACTCCTGCCAGAACAGCAGGCAAAACAGGATGCCCAGTCCCAGCAGATTGAGCGTCAGTAGCGCCAGTAAATACTGACGCCAGTTCATTTCGTGGTCGGTAATGCCAAGAGTTCGCCAGAGGATACGCTCAATGCCAGCCACGCCCGGCAACGGAACGGCGGCGATGAGCCTTGCCAGGCCCGAACCCAACGGTTTCGCCAGTACCAATAAAATCAGTAAAAAACTGGCGATCAGTAAAAATCCTTGCGCGGCCATCAGAACGCCTCCGCATTAATCAGGGCATAGACCAGATAACCTAAAAGTAAGAAAACCAGCACGATGCCGGTTATCACGCCTGCACTCACAGAGCACCTCCAGTGGCATTGTTTTACTCCTGAGAAAGGTAATTTTTTGGCTGCAAAGATTTCGCAAAAATTGGCGGGCGGAGTGTAAAAAAAGTATAAAAATGGCAAAGACCATTATTTAACTAATGATTAGTATTAATTTAACCTTTTTGTAACTAATTTACGCTTTGAATGTAAATCTGCTGGAAAAGCGTGAAAATAAGTGGTCGGATGAGTAGTAAAATTACACCGAAAGCGGTACTATTTTAATCAGGTAACGAGGTTCAATTTTTCGGTGCTATTCACCGATTCAATCTATACCGGGGCGGGTAGCGTCGGTATAAAGGGGGGAAACGTATGGAACACTATAAAGACTATCCGGCGCATGTCATTTTTGTCCGTCGTGCTTTCGCGGTGATCGCAGGCGTGTTGGCGCTGCCGGTGATGCTCTTCTGGAAAGACCGTGCGCGTTTTTATAGTTATCTGCACCGTGTCTGGTCGAAAACCAGTGATAAACCGGTATGGATGGCGCAGGCTGAAAAAGCCACCTGCGATTTTTATTAATCGCGACCAGCCTGAAAAACCGTCAGCCGCCACGCTGGCGGTTTTTTTATGCGCCAGGGTCTACACTGTTTAACGCTATTCGCCGTGACGTTTCATCTTTCAGGAGTTGTATGCCCACCCATTTAGTCTGGTTCAGGCGCGATCTGCGTTTACAGGATAACCTTGCGCTGGCCGCCGCCTGCCGCGATGCATCCGCGCGGGTGCTGGCGCTTTATATTTCCACCCCCGCCCAGTGGCAGGCTCATGATATGGCGCCGCGGCAGGCGGCATTCATCAGCGCGCAGCTCAATGCGCTACAGACGGCCCTTGCAGAGAAAGGCATTCCGCTGCTGTTTCATGAAGTGGCGGATTTTAACGCCAGTATTGAAACGGTCAAAAACGTTTGCCGACAGCATGACGTCAGCCATCTGTTTTATAACTATCAGTATGAGTTTAACGAGCGTCAGCGTGATGCGGCGGTGGAAAAAACGCTGCCATCTGTCATCTGCGAAGGCTTTGACGATAGCGTGATTCTGGCGCCCGGCGCGGTGATGACCGGCAATCATGAAATGTATAAAGTTTTTACGCCGTTTAAAAACGCCTGGTTGAAACGGCTAAAAGAGGATATTCCGCCATGCGTTCCGGCCCCGAAGATCCGGGTGAGCGGCGCGCTTTCTACTCCCTTAACGCCAGTCTCGCTTAACTACCCGCAACAGGCGTTTGACGCCGCGCTTTTCCCGGTGGAAGAAAACGCGGTCATCGCGCAGCTACGTCAGTTTTGCGCGCAGGGCGCAGACGAGTATGAGTCACGGCGGGATTTCCCTGCGGTCGACGGCACCAGTCGGCTTTCCGCCAGCCTGGCGACGGGTGGCCTGTCGCCGCGACAGTGCCTGCACCGATTACTGGCGGAGCAGCCGCAGGCGCTGGACGGCGGACCGGGAAGCGTCTGGTTGAATGAACTCATCTGGCGGGAATTTTACCGTCATTTAATGACTTGGTATCCGGCATTATGCAAACACCAGCCGTTTATCCGCTGGACAAAACGCGTCGCGTGGCAGGAGAACCCGCACTATTTTCAGGCATGGCAGAAAGGCGAAACCGGTTATCCCATTGTCGATGCGGCGATGCGCCAGCTTAACGCGACGGGCTGGATGCATAACCGTTTACGCATGATTACCGCCAGCTTTCTGGTAAAAGATCTGCTGATTGACTGGCGGTTAGGGGAGCGCTATTTCATGTCGCAGCTTATTGACGGCGATCTTGCCGCCAATAATGGCGGCTGGCAGTGGGCCGCCTCAACCGGTACTGATGCCGCGCCTTATTTTCGTATTTTTAATCCCACGACTCAGGGAGAGAGGTTCGATCGCGACGGCGAATTTATCCGCCAGTGGCTACCGGCATTACGCGATATCCCTGGAAAAGCGATTCACGAGCCGTGGCGGTGGGCGGAAAAAGCGGGAGTCGTGCTTGATTATCCTCGGCCTATTGTGGAGCACAAACAGGCGAGAATCGCGACGCTTTCCGCCTATGAGGCGGCGAGAAAAGGGACGTGATACAGGCCCGGTAGCGCAAACTACCGGGCATTCTGCTATCAGGATTCGACGGCCAGCGCGCGGCTTTTGAATTTGAAGGACTGATACAGCCAAATCAGCAGGACAACCCCTACGCAGGCTAACGCGCCCCAGGTGATCTGTTCAAAAACATCCACATAGGCGTTGATGGCGTAATTAACCGCGCCGCTGGCGTCGAAGGCGCTTTGCGAGGTCTGGTCAGCGATGACGCCTGCCAGATAGTTAGCTATCGCGCCGGACAGCAGCATATAAATTCCGGTTAATACGCCGGTGACGCCGGGGATATCAATGCGCGTAATTTGCGACATGGCGACCGGGTCGATAAACAGCTCGGCAAAGCCCATCACCGCCAGTCCCAGCACCATTAGCGGCATTGAAGAGTGTCCGTAAGCGGCGGACCAGCGTGCGCTCAGGGTCAGAATACAGAATCCGGCGCTCATCAGACCGAGACCCAGCGCGAATTTGCCCCAGATACGCACGGTGCGATTACCGCTTACGCTCTCTTTAACCAGCCAGGCCAGGACGACCCCACACAGCATCACGGCAAAGGCGTTCACCGACTGGAACATGGCGGTAGGAACGGAATAGCCCAGAATATCGCGGTTCACAAAGCGGTCGATATACAGGCTGATAGAGCTGCCGCCCTGCTGGGCAAACGCCCAGAACAGCATACTGAACAGGGTCAGGGTGACAATCAGCCCCAGTTCTTTGCGCTGTTTGGCCGTTTGCGCCTGACGATAAATTTTTGCCAGCACGACCAGGCCGATCGCGGTCGCCACGATTAAGGCATAGACAGACCATTCTTTCCAGAACAGAACGGTAATCAGCAACGGCGCCGCTACCAGCAGAATTAACAGCCAGCCCCAGTTCGGCAGCAGGTAGTTTCTGGCGCACAACACGGCTTTATTAACGCCGGTGGTGTGGGTGAAATGACGATTTCCACACAGGAAGATCACTAACCCCGCCAGCATACCAATGGCGGCGAGCGCAAAGCCCATCGCCCAACTGTACTCCTCTTGCACATAGCCGCAGGCGATAGGCGCCACGATCGAACCAATATTGCCCGCTGCGTAAAGCAGCGAGAACCCGCCGTCGCGGCGCGGATCTTCCGGCTGGTACAGTTCGCCCAGCAGGCAGCTAATATTCGATTTAAACAGGCCGTAGCCGCAGACAATGATCGCCAGCGACAGATAAAGGAATGTCGGCGCGATCTCACTGGCGCCCAGCACTAAATGACCGATCGCCATTAAAAATGCGCCCAGCATGACTGCTATTCGGTTGCCAAGCACCTTATCCGCCAGATAGCCGCCAAGAATCGGCGTTACGTAGACCAGCGAACAGTAAGCGCTGAATAACTCATAGGCGTGGTTATCGTCGTATTTTAGCTGATTGGTGAGATAAAGAATCAGTAGGGCGCGCATACCATAAAAGCTGAAGTACTCCCAAATTTGCAGGGCGACAACGTAGTAAATAGCGCGGGGTTGAGATGCTTGTTTATTCATCGTATTTCCGGGATAGAGACGCTGTGGCAAGAACGCGGCATTCTCAGATAATGCCTTTCTTTGTGGGCTTATTAAGCCTGCCGTATCGCCGTGTTTCCTTAAAGTTACCAACATGATACAGAACTGATTTTTTCTGCAATATGCGTTCTGATTGCATAAATATACATGAAACCGATCGTGTTTTGCTAAGTAATTTGCGCCAAACCCGGGGGTGATTGTTTCTTGATGTGTCAAACAAATGTTTATCGACGAACGGCCAACGGGAGGCTATGTTAACGGAGACTGAACCCGTAACGGGAAAGTAGAACGTGGGTTAAAGGGAGCGATGATGAAAAACACCGAGCTGGAACAACTGATTAACGACAAGCTGAACAGTGCGGCAATAAGCGATTATGCGCCGAATGGTTTACAGGTCGAAGGAAAAGAGACGGTACAGAAAATCGTTACCGGCGTGACCGCAAGTCAGGCGCTGCTCGATGAGGCGGTGCGTTTGCAGGCCGATGCGGTCATTGTTCATCATGGTTACTTCTGGAAAGGCGAGTCTCCGGTTATTCGCGGCATGAAACGCCGTCGCTTAAAAACGTTACTGGCAAATGATATTAACCTTTACGGTTGGCATCTGCCGCTGGATGCGCACCCTGAGCTGGGCAACAATGCGCAGTTGGCGGCGCTATTGGGCATTACCGTGAAAGGAGAAATTGAGCCGCTGGTGCCGTGGGGAGAGCTCTCAATGCCGGTGCCAGGGCTGGAACTGGCCTCATGGATTGAAGCGCGTCTGGGGCGTAAACCGCTATGGTGCGGCGATACCGGGCCAGAGAATGTGCAGCGTGTCGCCTGGTGTACCGGCGGCGGGCAAAGTTTTATTGATAGCGCCGCCCGCTTCGGCGTGGATGCCTTCATTACCGGCGAGGTGTCTGAACAGACCATTCATTCCGCGCGCGAACAGGGGCTGCATTTTTATGCCGCCGGTCACCATGCCACTGAACGCGGCGGTATTCGCGCCCTGAGCGAATGGTTGAACGAAAACACGGCGTTGGATGTGACGTTTATTGATATCCCTAACCCGGCATAACTGAGAGGTAATAAAGTGCAGCGAGCGCGTTGTTATCTGTTAGGCGAAACAGCGGTCGTCCTGGAACTTGAACCGCCGATTACGCTGGCGAGCCAGAAACGCATCTGGCGTCTGACGCAGCGTCTGGTCGATATGCCGAACGTGGTGGAAGCCATTCCCGGGATGAACAATATCACCGTGATCTTGCGGGAACCGCAAACTCTGGCGCTGGATGCGATTGAGCGTCTGCAGCGCTGGTGGGAAGAGAGCGAGGCGCTGGAACCGGACTCGCGTTCGGTTGAGATCCCGGTGATCTATGGCGGCGCAGGCGGGCCGGATCTGGCGGCGGTGGCACGGCACAGCGGTTTGAGTGAAAAGCAGGTCGTGGAGCTACATGCCTCCGTTGAGTATGTCGTCTGGTTTTTAGGCTTTCAGCCCGGCTTTCCCTATCTTGGGAATTTACCAGAACCGCTCCATATGCCCAGACGCGCAGAGCCGCGCCTGCAGGTTCCGGCCGGTTCTGTCGGCATCGGCGGCGCGCAGACGGGGATTTATCCATTATCCACGCCGGGCGGCTGGCAGCTGATCGGCCTCACGCCGTTGAAGTTATTCGATCCGATGCGGGAGACCCCGGTTCTGCTACGCCCTGGCGATAGCGTACGCTTTGTGCCGCAAAAGGAGGGAATATGCTGAATATTATTCGCGCGGGGATTTACACCTCCGTGCAGGATAGCGGGCGTCACGGCTTTCGTCAGTCGGGGCTGAGTCACTGCGGTGCGCTGGATAAACCCGCCTTTCAGACCGCTAATCTCCTGGTCGGGAACGATGCGAATGCCCCGGCGCTGGAAATCACTCTCGGTCAACTGGTTGTCGAATTTGAAAATGAGACCTGGTTCGCTCTTACCGGCGCAGGCTGCGAAGCGCAGTTGGATGATCAACCGGTCTGGACAGGCTGGCGATTGCCGGTAAAAGCGGGTCAACGTCTTACGCTGCATCGACCGCTTCACGGGATGCGTAGCTATCTGGCGGTGGCGGGCGGTATTGCTGTGCCGGAGGTGATGGGATCGTGTAGTACCGATCTGAAGTCCGGTATCGGTGGGCTGGAAGGACGGCTGCTAAAAGATGGCGATCGGTTGGCGACGGGTAAACCATCGCGACAGTTTAGCGGGCCGCAGGGCGTGAAGCAGTTACTGTGGGGGAATCGCATCCGTGCGCTGCCGGGGCCGGAATACCGTGAATTCGATCGCGCCTCGCAAGAAGCGTTCTGGCGTTCACCGTGGCAACTCAGTCCGCAAAGTAATCGCATGGGCTATCGTTTGCAGGGACAATCGTTAACGCGGACAACGGATCGCGAACTGCTGTCGCACGGTTTGCTGCCCGGTGTCGTACAGGTGCCTTACAACGGTCAACCTATTGTGCTAATGAATGATGCCCAGACAACTGGCGGCTATCCGCGCATTGCCTGCATCATCGAGGCAGATATGTACCATCTGGCGCAGATCCCGCTAGGGCAACCGATCCATTTTGTGCAATGTTCGCTGGAAGAGGCGCTCAACGCGCGCCGCGAGCGTCAGCGCTATCTGGAACAGCTTACCTGGCGACTTCAGCATGAACATTGATTTAAATGCGGATTTGGGCGAAGGTTGCGCCAGCGACAGCGAATTATTAACGCTGGTCTCCTCCGCCAATATCGCCTGTGGTTTTCACGCCGGTGATGCGCAAACCATGCTGACCTGCGTGCGCGAGGCGCTGAAAAACGGCGTGGCGATCGGCGCGCATCCCAGCTTTCCGGATCGGGATAATTTTGGGCGGACGGCGATGGTTTTGCCGCCGGAAACGGTATACGCCCAGACGCTGTACCAAATCGGCGCGCTGGGGGCGATTGTTCAGGCGCAAGGCGGCGTGATGCGCCATGTCAAGCCGCACGGTATGCTCTATAACCAGGCGGCGAAAGATCCCCATCTGGCACAGGCGATTGCGAAAGCGGTACACGACTATGATCCGTCACTGATACTGGTTGGACTGGCGGGAAGTGAGCTGATCCGGGCCGGTGAACGCTATCGCCTGGTGACGCGGCAGGAGGTGTTTGCCGATCGCGGCTATCAGGCCGACGGTAGCCTGGTGCCGCGCACGCAACCTGGCGCGCTGATTCACGACGAAGAGCAGGCGCTGGCGCAAACGCTGGATATGGTGCAAGCCGGGAGAGTGAAAAGTGTTACTGGTGTGTGGACGACTGTCACGGCGCAAACGGTGTGCATTCATGGCGACGGCGAATATGCGCTTGCATTCGCACGCAGGCTACGCGCCGCGTTCAATGCGCGTAATATACACGTTATTGCCTGAGAGCCAGACGATTGAAGCTATTATATTACGGCTGCTAAAAATTATCGTGTTCTGTCCTCTTAATGTCAGGAAGAGGGATTTATTCAATACTATATAAATCCCTTTATAATATATTATTTTAAAAATAACCAAGTGATGCTGTAATAGCCAGTATGATGAGCTTATTGCTGTTAGCAGCAGAATTTTTGAAAATCACTATGATATTGTTAGCTATCGCCATCTAATCAAACCTCCGGGGCGGGTAAACTACCTGACTCTCTATTACCCCTTTCTGATTGATTTACCTCACGATAGCCTCATTTTTAGCATTTATATTCCTCGTCATGACAACTTATCAGGAGACTGAAGCCAGATTGATTCGCTGTTTCACTATCACGTCATGGATAGCGTGCCAGATTGTCAGCTATATGGATTTTAAGCTGTTTACGCATAGCAACTTTTTTAGCGAAAATTAAACTCATCTGATCAGTGATTTTTTAGTATATTACTCATTTTGTTATGATGGATTTGTTTTGTGAAAAGAAAATATCTTACGCAAGAAGAGATTGAAAAACTGCTGTCAGCGACCGACAGAATGCCCTTCCCGGAAAGAAACCGCTGCTTAATCCTGATGGCGTTTATTCACGGCTTCCGGGCCAGTGAGCTGCTGGGGCTGCGCTTGTCGGATATTGATCTTGCAGGAAGACAGCTTTATATCCGGCGCCTCAAAAATGGCTTTTCAACGTGTCACCCCCTCCTTCCCGATGAGTATAACGTACTGAAAAGTTGGCTCAGGGCCAGGAAGTATCTTGAGAAAGGGGCTGACGGAGACTGGCTGTTCCTGTCGCTGCGACGGCATCCGCTCAGCAGGCAACAATTTTTTTACATACTTCGTGAGGCAGGGCGGTTAGCCGAATTAACGATAGCGCCACATCCTCATATGCTGCGACATGCCTGCGGCTACGCCCTTGCTGATAAAGGGATTGATACTCGGCTCATACAGGACTATCTGGGGCACAGGAATATCCAGCACACCGTAAGATACACCGCAAGTAACGCCGGGCGTTTTCATGGAATATGGCGAAAAAAACGTCGAGTATAACCGTACGTTCTGATTCAAAAAGTTAAGTCCGCTTCGCGCTTTCATCATCCTCTCAGATTTACCCCTTCCACACAAGAGTCATGCAATCGTAATCTCTTGCTTATTAAGGAGTTATCCATATAACAATAAAAAAACTAAGGGAAAATTTACCTGGTCCAACCAGCACTATGCTGTATCCATTTTTGTCCTGCCTGCACAAAATGTTAATTTTAAGTGTTAAAAAAACGTATTAAATAATATTTAATGCTGATTAATAATCATATCAAAGAATTAAATACTTTATTTAACTTTTTGAATCATATTGTTAAATCACAGAGAAGTCTGTTCAGGGAAAGCTGATTTACATAATAAATATATAAATCAATAGATTACTGTGTTTTTTATTTGTCATTTTGTACTCCGCACAGGGCAGAATTACCCTGCGGCAGGAGCATTTACTACCAGGGGGACTGACGGCCTGTGCAGCCGAAAAGCAGAACCGGACAGGGTGTCAGAGTGCTGTGTTTAGATAGGGCCAGACGTCATTTTTCATACAGACATGGAATGGCTCCCGGTCCACGAAAGGGTGCGGACATGTTGTTTCCACAACACGAAGCTGCCGTTGCTGGCGCAGTGCCGGGTCGGCAATGGCCAGAGGAGAACAATCTGATGACGCAAGAATATGCGGAAATGTCCACCGGAAGGGGGGGCACCAGTAAGTGTCGGTACAGTATGGGCGCGAAAATATTTTTGCTCCTGCTGTCGGTCTCCACCGTCGCAGCGTTGTTCAGCCTGTACCAGGTTCTGACGTACTGATATGCAGACGTTAACCAGAGTACTGCCGCCTCTCCGGCTGATTATGTTTTGTCAGTCAGGCGAAAATCCTGCGCAGTTTCCGGATACCGGTGGCCTTTGCGTGGAGGACTGCGTTCGTCTCAGGACACCAGAAGGGCTGCTGGATCGGTTGCGTCGGTGGCCCGGCGCGATGGTGATATCCGCCGGACGGCCATCAACTCAGCTTCTGCTGTGGCAACAGGTTTTTCAGCGTTATCCGCGGACAGTGGTTTTTTGCAGCAGTAACGCGTTTTTACCGGTTGACGTCAGCGTGGAAGGTTATTTCCGCCATCTGAGGTTGATTAAACGCGCTATGTCGGTAAGGGTTCTGGCCAGAATGGCTGAGCTTGCCATATGGTCATCACTACAGACATCGCCTTACGAGGAGGAGATGAAAAACGCGTTGAGCGTACCGGAGCTGGTGATGGAGATAAACAGCCGCACGCTGGTCAGGTTACTGTCAGAGCGTCTGCCAAAACAGGGACGGCGGGTGCTGGGATTACTGTTGTCAGGCTGTAGCCCGGAAATGACGGCCCGTATGCTGGGAACCGGCGTGAGGCAGGTCTGGCTCGCGGAGCAGACGCTGAAACAACGCTGGGATATCCCGACAGGAGTACCGCTATCTGATGCGGTAAGAATAAGGATACCGGACGTCGGCCCGGACATCAGTCAACAGAGTGCGTTGGTAAAAACTGGGGCCGGTAACGCACCGGATTTATGCTGACAGCATATTTACATCATGCCGCGCGGTATTCAGACCCGTTATGTTGCGTTCTGAATGAGTTATCTTCGCAAAATAAATATGGCAATCATCGTTGTCCGGAAATACCGCATAACGTGTGACATTAATGAATCTGTAATCAGTGCGAGGGTTTACGCGCTGTGGCGGTAGCGTGGAATTATCTGGATGCGTTGAGTAAATTTCACTTTACCCTACTGATATAAATGACAATGATTCTGGATAAACCATCTAATATTATCTGTGTCTGCGAACAGAGTGACAAAAATAATGCAACGTAAAAAGATACTAATTGTAGGTGCGGGCCTTTCAGGCGCAGTAATAGCACGCCAGTTAGCCGAGCAGGGACATGTAGTCAATATTATTGATCAACGTTCGCATATCGGTGGTAACGCTTATGATGCCCGAGATGAGCACACGGGTATTATGGTGCACGTTTATGGTCCTCATATTTTTCATACTGATAATGAAACTGTATGGAATTATGTAAATAAATACGCTGAGATGATGCCTTATATCAATAAGGTTAAGGCTACAGTAAATGGTCAGGTATTTTCTCTACCTATCAATCTTCATACCATCAATCAATTTTTTGGTGTCGCCTGCTCACCTGATGACGCCAGGAAATTACTGCTTCAAAAATGTGATAGCACCATTCTGGAACCACAAAATTTTGAGCAACAGGCCTTGCGTTTCATTGGCGAAGAGTTATATGAAGCCTTTTTTAAAGGTTATACCATTAAACAATGGGGGCTTCATCCTTCCGCGTTACCCGCTTCTGTATTGAAACGTATCCCTGTTCGCTTTAATTATAATGATAACTATTTCAATCATAAGTTTCAGGGAATACCAAAATTTGGTTATACACAAATGGTCAAGTCCATTGTCGAACACGAAAATATCGCTGTTGAACTATGTCGCTCCTTCACTCAGGAAATGCGGACAGATTATGATCATGTTTTTTTCAGTGGCGCGCTGGATGCCTTTTACTCCTGTCAATATGGCCGGCTGGAATATCGTATATTAGACTTTAAAAAAATAATTTGCCAGAGTGATTATCAAGGATGCGCAGTAATGAATTATTGTTCAATAGATACTCCTTATACTCGGATTACTGAGCACAAATATTTTTCTCCGTGGGAGAGACATGAAGCTTCAATATGTTATCAAGAATATAGTCGGGAATGTGAAGCTGGTGATATACCCTACTATCCTGTTCGCAGGGCAGATAAAATGGATTTACTGAATAAATATCTGTCGCGGGCTAAAAAAGAAAAAAATATTACTTTCATTGGTCGTCTTGGCACTTATCGTTATCTCGATATGGACATCACGATAGCTGAAGCATTACAGACGGCGGACGTATACTTAACGTCGCTATATGAACAAAAAGAAATGCCAGCTTTTACAGTTACCGTTTGATGAAGTGTACAGCGCTAATCGTAACTTTTAACCGTCTTGAAAAATTAAAAAAAAGTGTGCGAGAGACTGTTAAGGCGGGTTTTTCCTCTATTGTTATCGTTAATAATGGCTCAAGCGACGGTACCAGGGAATGGCTTTCTTCATTAAGTGAACCTGGCATCACGATACTTAATCTTAAAGATAATCTTGGTGGTGCTGGCGGATTTAAAGTAGGTAGTCAATATATATGCTCATATAGTAATGCCGATTGGGTATTTTTCTATGATGATGATGCTTACCCGGAAATTAATATTTTAAAGCATTTCTCGTTATTAGATACCTCAAGATACCGTATATTTGCGTCGCGAGTTCAGGACACCTATGGACGGTCTTGTCGGATGAATTTGCCTTTCATCAGGGTTCCATCTACGGTGTTTGAGACTATTTATTATGTGATACGCCCAGAGAGGTTTTCTCCAGTAAGAACTCAGGTTACTGATGTTCAAACTGTGTCATTCGTTGGTATGATTATTGATCGAAAGGTATTGAATAACCATCTTAACGATATCCATGATGAACTTTTCCTTTATTATGATGATTTTTTCTTTGGTTATAAGCTAGTATTGTCCGGGCAGAAAATTCGTTACTCCCCAGAAATTAAATTTATTCATGATATCTCTATTCATGGAAAGTGTATCTGTCCCGAATGGAAAGTATATTATCTTTGTAGAAATTTGTTGCTGTTGAGAAAACTTTTACCCGTTCCCAGGATATTCAGTGTTCTTTCTATAGTTTTACGCCTCTCTAAATATCTCGCCATTTTGCCATGGCAGCGTAAGAAATTTCTTTATCTATATTTTATCTGGCAAGGAATACTTCATGGACTTAAAGGTATTAGCGGGAAATATCATTAGCAGGAAGAAGAGATGAAAAGGTTATGTTATTTTGTAAATTCAGACTGGTACTTTGATTTACATTGGACAGAACGTGCGATAGCGGCAAGGGATGCGGGTTATGAAATTCATATCATAAGTCATTTTATTGGTGAAGAGATTATAAAAAAATTCAAAACGCTTGGTTTTATTTGTCACAATGTGTCTCTTGTTGCTCAGTCATTTAATATGTTTGTTTTTTTTAGAGCATTCCTTAACGCTCGGAAAATTATTAAAGAGATTAATCCTGACTTATTGCATTGTATTACGCTCAAACCTTGTCTGATTGGTGGGGTTAGCGCCAGGAGAAGTAATAGTCCAGTTGTTATCAGCTTTGTCGGACTTGGTCGAATCTTTTTATATAATACCGTGCCAATGAGAATATTGCGTGCGTTAACCGTTTTGGTTTACAAATACATTGCCGGTAATAAGCGTGGTGTTTTTGTTTTTGAACATGATAAAGATCGACGAAAAATATCGCGTTTAGTAGGTATTGATTATCATAAAACCATCGTTATCGAAGGTGCTGGAATTAACCCGGATATTTATAAATTCTCTATAGAGAAAAAACATGAGATACCGATAGTCCTTTTTGCAAGCCGAATGTTATGGAGTAAAGGTCTTGGCGATCTCATTGAAGCAAAAAAGATCCTCAGACAAAAAAATATTCATTTTGTTTTAAATGTTGCAGGTATATTGGCCGAGGACGATAAAGATGCTATCCCTTTGGAGCTCATTCATCACTGGCATCATGAAGGGCTAATTAACTGGCTGGGACGCTCTTCGAATGTATATGAGCTTATTCAGAAATCGAATATCGTTGCATTACCATCTATTTATCCGGAAGGAGTACCACGGCTTTTATTAGAGGCATCATCTGTAGGACGTGCATGTATTGCTTATGATACCGGCGGATGTGATAGCTTGATTATTCATAACTATAATGGGTTGATCGTGAAAAGTAATTCAGCTCAGGAGTTAGCGGTAGAATTAGAGTATTTGTTAAAAAATCCACAGATTCGCTTAGAGATGGGGGCGAATGGAAGAAAACGTGTAAAGGAATTGTTTTCCAGCATATTAGTCATTAATAAGACATTGCAAATTTATAAAGACACTATTGGTTGCTAACACCATAAAGTGCTTATGAAGTGGGTCAGTGTTTAGATAAATAGTATGTAAATATTATAGAAAATAAATAAGTTATATTTTCATATCGTTAAAGAATAAGTTCTTCAGGTAAAGGTGACACGGAAACAATGAATGATTTGAAAGAAGCTCTGGCCAGGCACCAACTTTGGATTTCGCTAGGTTGGAATGATGTCCTGGGACGATACCGGCGATCGGTGTTAGGGCCTTTTTGGATAACGATTTCGATGGGGGTCACCATATCAGCAATGGGACCTCTTTACGGTTCGCTGTTCAGTTCTGGTTCCGAAAATTTTATCATGCATCTTACTTTAGGTATGATCTTTTGGGCCTTTCTATCAGCAACTATTAATGAGTCATGCGGAATATTTAATGAGTCCGCATCAATTATTAAACAATCTGACCTTCCGCTATATTTATATATATTACGTGTTTTCTATCGGCAGTTTATGATTATGTTGCATAATTTTATCATTATACCTTTCGTGATTTTTTTTACCAATACATCGGTAAATCTTGATATTCTCCTTTTTATACCTGCAATTATAATAACATCCATCTCATTAATTTCTACAGGTATGATTCTCGCCATTTTTTGCACAAGATATCGTGATATGGGACCGGTTGTTCAAAGTGTAGTAACGTTGTGTTTTTTTATAACTCCTATCATCTGGACATCGGAACAATTACCAAAGGGAAGAAAGGAATTTGTTGATTATAATATTTTTTATTACTTTATGGAGATGCTCAGGAAACCACTAATGGGAACTGTACCAGATGTAACTATATGGTTTTACACAATAATAACCTCTATTATTATGTTGATGGTCTCAACCTTAGTGTTGACTAAATATCGCTCAAGAATCGTATACTGGTTATAATTAATGAAAATCTCTTGCAAAAACGTTGGCGTAATACTCCCCATATTTAACTCCAGCCACCGTTCATTTAAAAAAACTTTTCTACAGGCTGCTTCAGGTGGACGAATTGGCTCATCGAATACCGGGATTATTGAAGTAGAGGCATTAAAAAAAATTGATTTTACGCTTACCGAAGGTAACCGTCTTGCGCTTATTGGACACAATGGTTCGGGCAAAACAACTCTTCTGAGAGTACTTGCAGGGGCCTATAAACCAACTTCAGGGAAGTATGAATGTATCGGTCGAGTCACCAGCCTCATTGATCCCATGATGGGAATGGATGGTGAGCTTACCGGCCTGGAAAATATAAAACTGAGAGGACTATTTCTCGGTCTGTCAAAAAATGAAATAAAAAATATTACAGAAGATGTCATCGAGTTCAGCGAGTTAGGTGATTTTATTAAAGTCCCCGTTAGAACGTATTCTAGTGGTATGGTTCTGAGGCTTGGTTTTTCTATTTCCACTGCAATCAATCCTGAAATTTTACTGATGGATGAATGGATGAGCGTGGGTGATAGTGATTTTAAAAGAAAAGCAGAGATGAGATTAAATAGCTTTATCTCTAAAGCGGGCATTATGGTAATGGCCACTCACGATGATGAACTGGCTAAATCTGTATGTAATAAGTTCATCAGGCTTGAGCACGGTGAGATAGTTAGCAAAGGCGGATTTTAATATTCTTATTGCAGTATTTATATCACTACGCGGTGAGTAATTTACTATTTTATAATAGCGTTACCCCGGATAATATAAATTTATAGGTTCGTTATGTATTTTTTACTTCAAAAAGTAATTTTACCAAACATTGATCTATGCACGGAAGAGCAGCTTTATTTCAGAACTCAGGGCGGGAAGTATAACTATACCTCACGTAACTTACTTGTTCCGCGTCATAAGGTTGCATGTTTTGATACTTTTTTTAATGCATTCTCAGTTAAGAAATGGAAAAAATATACAACCTTAACATCACTTTTTTTGCGGGTTAATATAATTGGTCGCGGAACTATAAACGTAAGGCACAAAGAGAATGGTGTCATTAGAGTATTAAAACAAATTGATTTTAAATCGTCATGCAATATTAGTGATGAGATTGAGATTGATATATCAAAAATAAATTTCGGATATATCTATGTGGAGTGGCAATCAGACGAAGACTCTGTTTTAAATGGATTTGAATTTCTGACTAAAGATCATGTTAGTAAATCATCTATGGCTTTAGTTATAACAACTTATAATAGAAAAGAAGCTGTTACTAAAACAATCAATAGAATTAATAAAACACTCTTAACCCAGAGCGAATTTAAAGATCGTTTTAAATTGATTGTCGTTAATAATGGCGAGGCGATTAATCACCCGTCAGGAAACGGCATTATGGTTATCAATAATGAAAACCTCGGTGGTTCAGGCGGGTTTATGAGAGGTTTGATAGAGGCAGGGAAAATCAACGATGTCAAACATGTCATATTTATGGATGACGACGGCTCATGTGAAATTGAATCGATTTGTCGAACTCATGCTTTTTTACTGATGGCTAAAGACAAAAATACAGTTGTTACTGGCTGTATGCTTTTTGAGGATAACCCGGCAATCATACATGAATCTGGTGCCATATGGCATAGAGATTTTTTACATTACCCGGATAAACATTATCTGGATGCTCGGGAAATAGATTCTTTAGATACTTTTGATAATGAAAGAAAAATAGGCTACGGTGGATGGTGGTTTTTTGCCTTTAATATTAACGCTATTGAATATTACTCATTTCCTTTCTTTGTTCGTGGTGATGACCTGCTATTTGGATATATGCATAAAAAACATAATATTGTCACACTTAATGGTGTGGCTTCGTGGCAAATGGATTTTGAAAGAAAAATATCGGTTCTAAATAGCTATTTGAACTTCAGGACTGTTGCTGTACCTGCATTAATTAGTAAAAGAAAGTTTGCTGCACTACTGTTAAGTGTTTTCTTTGTGAGGGAAGTCTTTCTTGCGAGTTTTTCATGCCGCTATGAACTTGCCAGAGCAATGATTATGTCATATAACGATTGTCTTTCTGGGCGGGAGTTTTGGGAAGATAATGTAGATCTTCTGGAGATAAGAAAAAGAATTAATGCAATAACTCATAATGAAAAATTCAATGTAGAAGGTATTGATATTGTTAATGGTTGTGTTGATTACCCATGTTCTGGTAAAGAAAAAGCCATCTACAAATTTTTTAGATGCATAACCCTTAATGGACACTTAATTCCAGCTTTCTTTTTAATTAAAAAACCAATCGTGGTTGATTATCGTCATTATCACCCTACTAAGTTTTCATTCCGGAGAATTACTATCTATCATTTAAATATAGAAAATGGCAAATTATTAAAACTTACCCACTCAAAAATGGAGTTTTTTAAAGTTATTATTAATGGTTTGTTTACGGCAGTCAAAAATTTTTATCGGTTTAAATCTGCAAAAAAAGAGATGAAAAATAGTTTGCCCTATCTTACCTCAAAGCTCTTTTGGTATAAAAAATTCAATAAAAAATCTGAAGATAAATATTAAACATGATGTAAGTGGTGTTGATGAGAATTATACCGATTTTTTAATTATATGACTATGATAATCTTAGGTATGGTTCTGTTGCTACACCTTATCTGGTGTCAGTCTAATA
This sequence comes from Salmonella sp. SAL04196, assembly GCF_046550835.1. NCBI lineage: Bacteria > Pseudomonadati > Pseudomonadota > Gammaproteobacteria > Enterobacterales > Enterobacteriaceae > Salmonella > Salmonella sp. SAL04196. Next base: position 1,497,509 of record NZ_JBGDXE010000001.1, on the reverse strand, counting down.
AAATATTATAATCCTTACCCAATGTCAGCATTCATTCATAGGGTGTTAATTTTTATATATACCGTAAAACGCGAAATCAGAATATGGAAAAGAGTCTTTTAGTTATTGTCCGACATAAACCTGGGCGTACTCGTCTATTAATGCGGGCCTTGCAATCCATTAATGACCAGACGTTCAAAAAAATAAATATCATCATTTTCTGCATGGAGGAAGAATTGAAATGTCACAATGTGGATGATTTTTATCTGAAAGAACTGTCAAATATATATAGTGTTATCTACGACGAAAACTTTATCTTTAATGCTATTAAGATGTCTGAATCTAATTATTTATGCTTTATGGATGATGACGATTCCTGGGCCCCTGAATATGTGTCAAGGCTACTCAGTGTTTTGGCGAATATACAGTCAATGTATTCATCTGTAAATGCAATAGCATGCCATACAAATAAAGTTGCTGAGATTGCGGAAAATAATAGAATAATTATAAATTCAACGCAACCATGGAACCACTATTTAAATGCTGGCCCTGTTAGTTTTGATGTTATTTATTACAGGAATTCTATTCCACTTTCCTCGTGTTTATTCGATAAAAATTCTGTTATCGATGTGATTGAAAGTCATAAATTATCCTCTCCTGCATTTTTCTGGCCTTTTTTTATTCATTACCTGGCAGAAAATGATGTTTGGATCTTACCTGAAGCACTGGCATTTTATCATTTCAGAGAAAATGATGACTTTGAATTTGGCAATTATACCGTAATTAACAATGAGTTATTTGATATAGAATGCAAAATTGCAGAAAATAAAATGATGAGAAGTATTGATGACTCATCATTGCTCAATGTGTTACTTTCAAATATTGCTAACAATAGTCTTTTTCATAAAATTTCTTATATTGAAAATAAGATTAAATAAAATATGGATATGAACTTTAAAAAATACAAGACCGTAAGCTTTGATATCTTTGATACATTGGTTAGCCGGAGGATTTACCGTCCCAGAGATTTGTTTTCATTAATGCAATCAACTTTAGCAACTGAGAACTTTTTTATATCAGCGTACGAGATTGGTATTATTGATAATTTCCCAGAGATAAGAGTTCAGGCGGAAGTAAGTGCCAGAGAGAATAGGGTCAGGCGTTTTGGCGGCGAGCCGGAAATACTTATATCTGAAATATACGATGAAATTTTAAAAAAGCATCCGCAGCTTTCACCAGCGACAGTAAAAAAGATAATCGATCTGGAAATACAAATGGAGAAGATTGTTTTATATAAAAATGCGCGTGGAAGCTGTTTGTTTGAAAAGGCTATTAGTGATGGTTGTAAAGTCATTTTAATTAGTGATATGTACCTTCCATCAGCAATATTAAAGGAGTTGTTAACATCATGTGGCTATGATATCAGTAACATTCCAGTTTACTCATCTGGCGAAGAGCGGTACTCTAAAAATAGTGGTAAATTATTTTCAATAGTCAAGAAAAATGAAAATGTAGATATTGCATCATGGATGCATGTTGGCGACAATGTTCATGCTGATATTCTGAATGCTAAAAAACTCGGCATAAATACTCTCCATGCTGATTGGTCAGAGTATAATCATGGGGTATCTAATCATTGGAAAACTAAAGATATTATTGGTGAATCTATTTGTAAGACTTTATTACTTAAACAAGTTTCTGCTTTCCATCAAAATGATCCTTTAAACGAGATAGGATTTAAAGTATTTGGTCCGTTATTATTAGGTTATGTATCCTGGTTAGCGAATCAGTTAAAGATTCATAAAATTGATAAAGCGCTTTTTTTAGCACGCGATGCTCACTTAATCTATAAAATTTATAATGAATACTTTTCAGAAGAACATGTAAAATGTGAATATTTATATATATCCCGCGCATCAGCTTATATGGTGGGGATGACTGATTGGCCGATGCACAGGATTTGGCATCTTTTTGGTGGTAAGAATAAGAAAAGTATTAAAAAGATACTTGCTATCGCGGGGTTAGATGCGAGTGAGCATATTTCAGATATACATCATGTTGGCTTTCCTGACGAGGAATATATTCCTGTTTCAGGAGAGGAACATAAGGTTCACTGGCTTATAAATAAATTATTTCCATATATTTTATTAAAAAATACTCAGCACAGGGAAGTTTACGCTGATTACTTTAAAACGGCCTGTGAAGGTTATAAAAATATAGCACTTATCGATGTAGGGTGGATGGGTAATATTCAATCAGTATTTGCTCGTTCTTTAGGTGCGCAATGGGCAGAAAAACAAATACATGGGTTTTATTTGGCAACTTTTGTTGGCGCCAATGATAACCGATCTATTTATAATAAGATGTTTGGTTGGCTAACTAACTATGGCCATCCCCACGATAAGTGTGATCTTTTCTTATCAGGAGGGGTGGAAATAATGGAGTTTGCTATGGCTGACAATACCGGGTCAACAATTGGTTATAAAAAAACGGATAATGGAATAATTCCTGTACGTGAGGATAGCAGTGGTTCTGAAATTGAGTATTTAAAAAAAGCGGCAAGATTGCAATCAGGGATTATTTCTTTTTTTGAGTACGTCAAACCGCTCATACAAAAAGAAAATTATGCAGCACTTAGTAGTGTTGTATTGTCAGAACCTTTTTTTGAATTGATAGCCAGACCCTCAAGCGCTCAACTGGACGCCTTATCTTCCCTCACACATTCAGAGTCCGCGGGATCTAACGCAGAAAGAATCGTGCTAGCCAAAAAACTGCCTTTAAAGGATAAACTTTTTCCCGGAGAAAAGTATATCAAAGAGTTGAATGCCAGTTATTGGAAAGAAGGCTTTAAAAGGATCAACAGAAAAAAATTTTGGGCAAAATATAACTAAGCGTCATTTAATTCCAGTAGGCAGACAATCATTATTGGGCGCTTGCCCGACAAGGGCTGAGTCGATTATGCCCTGGCGCGATCACGTTAACCCTGACGGGGAAGTGGTCTCGTGCTGCGATAATGTTATTATCACTGGATACCACCGCTTGTTTGTCCATCCGCTGTGGATGTTCATTATGGCGTTCGATGTGCATTCCAGATAGTCAGAGGCGGTGTAGTCCATTAATCAACTGTTAACAAAGGATATTATCATGCCTGAAGGCCCGGAAATTCGTCGTGCGGCGGATAATCTGGAGGCGGCAATCAAAGGCAAACCCTTAACCGATGTCTGGTTTGCCTTTGCACAGTTAAAACCGTATGAATCGCAGCTTACCGGTCAAATTGTTACCCGGATAGAGACGCGGGGAAAAGCGTTATTGACCCACTTTTCAAATGGCCTGACGCTCTACAGCCACAACCAACTCTATGGCGTATGGCGGGTGATCGACACTGGTGAAATACCGCAGACCACGCGTATATTGCGCGTCAGGCTACAAACGGCGGATAAAACTATACTGCTTTATAGCGCGTCTGATATCGAAATGCTGACAGCAGAGCAGCTCACGACGCACCCCTTTTTACAGCGAGTCGGTCCGGATGTGCTGGACGCGCGTCTCACTCCGGAAGAGGTTAAAGCTCGATTGCTGTCGCCGCGTTTTCGCAACCGACAATTTTCCGGACTGTTGCTGGATCAGGCCTTTCTGGCGGGATTGGGGAATTATCTGCGCGTTGAAATCCTCTGGCAGGTAGGGTTAACCGGACAGCATAAAGCGAAAGATCTCAACGAGGCGCAACTGAATGCGCTTTCTCACGCGCTGTTGGATATTCCGCGCCTGTCCTACACGACTCGCGGTCAGGCGGATGAAAACAAGCATCATGGCGCACTGTTTCGCTTTAAGGTTTTCCACCGTGACGGCGAAGCGTGCGAGCGGTGTGGCGGCATTATTGAAAAGACAACACTGTCCTCACGCCCGTTTTACTGGTGCCCGCATTGCCAGAAATAGCCGGAACCGCCATCGGCGAGCGGCTATTGCCTGATGGCGCGACGCTTATCAGTCCTACAAAGGTTGTCTGGGCGCATAGGTTGATATAAAACGGGCCACTGCTGGCCCAGTTAACAGAATGCTGAACAGCCGTAGGGTTTGCATTGCCATGATGAGCGCCATATCGGCACTGCTTCCTGCCGCGATCGCGGCAACCGTATCCAGACCCCCGGGACTGGTGGCGAGATAAGCCGTCATAAAATCAATCTGCATGTAGTAAGCCATTCCCCACGCCATCGCGGCGCAAATCGCCATCAGCGCGAAAATTGACAATAAGATTTGCGGCAATGGCCGCAGCGCCATAAAAAACACCTGTCTGTCAAAACCCAGCCCAATACGCCAGCCTATCGCCATATACGCCACGGCCAGCAGCCATTCGGGTAATTCAATCTCAATGATGCCTTGCGAATGGAGAAGCGCGCCTGCCAACATGGGGAGCAGCATCGTGCCGGAAGGGATACGCATCAGGCGACCGGCAATGCCCGCCACGATCGCTAATAGCAGCGTCGTCAATAAATTACCGCTAAGCGGCGGAAACCAGATCACCTGTTGGCTGACCGCTGCCGCGCTGTCGCCGAGTATCAGGCGTGTCACCAGCACCGCCGCGCCAGCCACAAACAGTACCCGTAGATACTGCATAAACGCCACCAGGCGGATATCCGCCCCGTAATCTTGCGCCATCGCTACCATTGCCGCTGCGCCGCCCGGCGATGACCCCCATGCGCCGGTGTTGCCGGGCAGCGAGCTGTAGCGTACCAGCAGCCAGCCGACTATCGCGCTGGAAAGCAGCGTCACCAGCAACACTAAAAGCACGACCGGCCAGTAGAGGGCGAGGGTGGTCAATATCGAACCGGTTAGATTTTGGGCGATCATACAGCCGAGAATCGCCTGTGCGGCGAGAAAAATACCGCGCGGAAGTTGTAGCGTACTACCTCGCAAACTCAACACGATACCCGCAATCATTGGACCGAGCAGCATCGCCGCCGGAAGGTGCAGATAGAGAAAAATAAGGGAAATGAGCAGCGATAACAGGAACAACAAAAACCACTGCAGAATCGGCATTCCATGCTCCCTGAATGATATTTAGCGAAACCTTAATTAATCATAGAGAGTAACGGGGTAAGAATAAAATAATGAGGATAAGAAAAAAGGGAAAATGTAACGGATGGCGAGGGTTGCGTCGCCATCCGGTTGTCAATTAACGCTTCAGCGCCGATTTAAAGTCGCGTTTATCGTAGCCGGTATACAGCTGACGAGGACGGGCGATTTTCATGCCATCAGTGTGCATTTCATTCCAGTGTGCAATCCAGCCAACGGTACGCGCCATGGCGAAGATCACGGTGAACATGGAGGACGGAATGCCCATCGCTTTCAGAATGATGCCGGAGTAGAAGTCTACGTTCGGGTACAGTTTCTTCTCGATGAAGTACGGGTCGTTCAGCGCAATGTGCTCAAGCTCCATCGCCACTTCCAGCAGATCATCTTTGGTGCCCAGCTCTTTCAGCACTTCGTGGCAGGTTTCACGCATCACGGTGGCGCGCGGATCGTAGTTTTTGTAAACACGGTGACCGAAGCCCATCAGGCGGAAAGAATCATTCTTGTCTTTCGCACGACGAACAAATTCCGGAATGTGTTTAACAGAGCTGATTTCTTCCAGCATTTTCAGCGCGGCTTCGTTTGCGCCGCCGTGCGCGGGTCCCCACAGGGAGGCGATCCCGGCGGCAATGCAGGCGAACGGGTTGGCGCCGCTTGAACCTGCGGTACGTACCGTTGACGTAGAGGCGTTCTGCTCATGGTCAGCGTGCAGGATCAGAATACGGTCCATCGCGCGCTCCAGTACCGGATTCACTTCATAGGTTTCACACGGCGTGGAGAACATCATGTTCAGGAAGTTACCGGCGTAGGAAAGGTCGTTGCGCGGATAAACAAACGGCTGACCGATGGAATATTTGTAACACATCGCCGCCATGGTCGGCATTTTGGACAGCAGGCGGAACGCCGCGATTTCACGGTGGCGCGGATTGTTCACATCCAGCGAGTCGTGGTAGAACGCCGCCAGCGCGCCAGTGATCCCGCACATTACCGCCATCGGATGTGAGTCGCGACGGAAAGCATGGAACAGGCGAGTGATTTGCTCATGGATCATCGTATGGCGGGTGACTGTCGTTCTGAACTCGTCATACTCTTCCTGCGTCGGTTTTTCGCCGTACAGCAGGATGTAACAGACTTCCAGATAGTTGGAATCGGTAGCAAGCTGGTCAATCGGGAAACCGCGATGCAACAAAATGCCTTCGTCGCCGTCGATGAAGGTGATTTTAGATTCGCAGGATGCGGTAGAGGTGAAACCAGGGTCAAAAGTAAAAACTCCTTTTGAACCGAGACTACGAATATCAATAACATCTTGACCGAGTGTACCTTTTAGCACATCCAGTTCAATAGCAGTGTCACCAGTAAGGGTGATTTTTGCCTTTGTATCAGCCATTTACGGTCTCCTTAGCGCCTTATTGCTTAAGACTGCCGGAACTCAGACTTGCCTTCTCCACGTCACCTTCCCTGTCGTTAGCGCAGGGAAGATTCTGTGTATGCATCAATCAACCGTTACCAGTTTGTTATTTGGCTCGCCGCTCTGTGAAAGAGGGGATGACCTGGGTACAGAGCAATGGGCGCTTGCAGGTAACGGATTGATTAATTTCGAATTAGCAGCAAATCAGGAACGTAGCAATCCGAGTAATGTAACCTGTCTATCACTAATAACTGTCCTGAAAGAATGGGTCAATATCATTGTACTGTTGCATAACTTATTAACAGGTGAAAGAGTGACCCCATAACTTTTACGCATTATATGCTTTTTCTGGTGTTGTTTGTAACAATTTTGTTTAATGTTTGTCAAATCAGATGATTGAAAATTAAAAAAATGTTGTTATCGTGACCTGTGTCACTGTTCAGGATAAAACCTGACAAACTATATGTAGGTTAATTGTAATGATTTTGTGAACGTCCTATACTGCCGCCAGGTCTCCGGAATACCCTGCAATCCCGAGCCACCCAGCGTTGTAACGTGTCGTTTTAGCTACTGGAAGCAGTGTTTTACATGACGCGCAGTTATAGAAAGGACGCTGTCTGACCCGCACGCAGACCGGAGGAAGGAAATCCCGTCGTCTTTCTGGCTACAGGTAGATTCACCTCTGTAACCGAAGTCTTAAGGGAATAATAAGAACAGCATGTGGGCGTTATTCATGATAAGAAATGTGAAAAAACAAAGACCTGTCAATCTGGATCTACAAACGATTCGGTTCCCCATCACAGCGATAGCGTCCATTCTCCATCGCGTATCCGGTGTGATTACTTTCATCGCCGTCGGCATACTACTGTGGCTACTGGGCACCAGCCTCTCTTCTCCGGAAGGATTCCAGCAGGCCGCCGACATTATGGACGGCTTCATCGTTAAATTTATCATGTGGGGCATCCTTACCGCGCTGGCGTATCACGTCATCGTGGGAATTCGTCACATGTTAATGGATTTTGGCTATCTGGAAGAAACATTCGAAGCGGGTCAACGCTCTGCCAAAATCTCTTTTGTTATCACTGTCGTGCTTTCACTTCTCGCAGGAGTCCTCGTATGGTAAGCAACGCCTCCGCATTAGGACGCAATGGCGTACATGACTTCATCCTGGTCCGTGCTACCGCTATCGTTCTGACGTTATACATCATCTACATGGTGGGTTTTTTCGCCACGAGCGGCGAACTGACCTTTGAAGCCTGGACCGGTTTCTTCTCATCGGCCTTCACCAAAGTCTTCACCCTGCTGGCGCTTTTTTCCATCTTGATTCATGCCTGGATCGGCATGTGGCAGGTGTTAACCGACTACGTTAAACCACTAGCAGTGCGTCTGATACTGCAACTCGTTATTGTTGTTGCGCTGGTGGTTTACGTCATCTATGGATTTGTTGTGGTGTGGGGTGTGTAATGAAACTGCCAGTCAGAGAATTTGATGCTGTTGTGATTGGTGCCGGTGGCGCAGGTATGCGCGCGGCGCTGCAAATTTCCCAAAGCGGCCAAACCTGTGCGCTGCTCTCGAAAGTCTTCCCGACCCGTTCCCATACCGTTTCCGCGCAGGGCGGTATCACCGTGGCGCTCGGCAATACCCATGAAGATAACTGGGAATGGCACATGTACGACACCGTTAAGGGGTCGGACTACATTGGTGACCAGGATGCCATCGAATATATGTGTAAGACCGGACCGGAAGCGATTCTGGAACTGGAGCACATGGGGCTACCGTTCTCCCGTCTTGATGATGGACGTATCTATCAGCGCCCGTTCGGCGGCCAGTCGAAAAACTTTGGCGGCGAGCAGGCGGCACGTACCGCGGCAGCGGCTGACCGTACCGGTCACGCCTTGCTACATACGCTGTATCAACAGAATTTGAAAAACCACACCACGATTTTCTCCGAATGGTATGCGCTGGATCTGGTGAAAAACCAGGATGGCGCGGTGGTGGGGTGTACCGCACTGTGCATCGAAACCGGTGAAGTGGTGTACTTCAAAGCCCGCGCGACGGTGCTGGCGACCGGCGGCGCAGGCCGTATCTACCAGTCCACCACCAACGCTCATATCAATACCGGTGACGGTGTCGGTATGGCGCTGCGTGCCGGTGTCCCGGTGCAGGACATGGAAATGTGGCAGTTCCACCCGACCGGTATCGCCGGGGCGGGCGTGCTGGTGACAGAAGGCTGCCGCGGCGAAGGCGGTTACCTGCTGAACAAACACGGCGAGCGCTTTATGGAGCGTTATGCGCCGAACGCCAAAGACCTGGCGGGTCGTGACGTGGTGGCGCGTTCCATCATGATCGAAATCCGTGAAGGTCGCGGCTGTGATGGTCCGTGGGGGCCGCACGCTAAACTGAAACTGGATCACCTGGGTAAAGAGGTGCTGGAATCTCGCCTGCCGGGTATCCTGGAGCTGTCCCGCACATTTGCCCACGTTGACCCGGTGAAAGAGCCGATTCCGGTTATCCCGACCTGCCACTACATGATGGGCGGTATTCCGACTAAAGTGACCGGTCAGGCGCTGACCGTGAACGAGCAGGGCGAAGATGTGGTGATTCCGGGGCTGTTTGCGGTAGGCGAAATCGCCTGTGTATCGGTTCACGGCGCCAACCGTCTGGGCGGTAACTCACTGCTGGATCTGGTGGTCTTTGGCCGTGCGGCGGGGCTGCATTTACAGGAATCCATCGCCGAGCAGGGCGTGCTGCGCGACGCCAGCGAGTCTGACGTTGAAGGTTCTCTGGAGCGCCTGAATCGCTGGAACAATAACCGCAATGGCGAAGATCCGGTGGCTATCCGCAAAGCGTTGCAGGAGTGTATGCAGCATAACTTCTCCGTATTCCGTGAAGGCGACGCGATGGCGAAAGGGCTTGAGCAGTTGAAAGTGATCCGCGAGCGTCTGAAAAACGCCCGTCTGGATGACACGTCCAGCGAGTTTAATACCCAGCGTGTTGAGTGTCTGGAGCTGGATAACCTGATGGAAACCGCCTACGCCACTGCCGTATCAGCCAACTTCCGGACGGAAAGCCGCGGCGCGCATAGCCGCTTCGATTTCCCGGAGCGTGATGATGCCAACTGGTTGTGTCATACCCTGTATCAACCGCAAACGGAATCCATGACGCGCCGAAGCGTCAATATGGAACCGAAACTGCGTCCGGCGTTCCCGCCGAAGATTCGTACTTATTAATTGCGGAGACAGGATGATGAAACTCGAATTTTCGATTTATCGTTATAACCCGGATGTCGATAACGCTCCGCGTATGCAGGACTACACCCTGGAAGGCGAAGAAGGGCGTGACATGATGCTGCTGGATGCGTTAATCCAGCTTAAAGAAAAAGATCCCAGCCTTTCTTTCCGCCGTTCCTGCCGCGAAGGCGTGTGTGGTTCTGATGGTTTGAATATGAACGGTAAGAATGGTCTGGCCTGTATTACCCCTATTTCGGCGCTGACTCAGCCGGGTAAGAAGATTGTGATTCGCCCGCTACCCGGTTTGCCGGTGATCCGCGATTTGGTGGTAGACATGGGGCAATTCTACGCACAATATGAGAAGATTAAGCCTTACTTATTGAATAATGGGCAAAATCCACCGGCTCGTGAGCATCTGCAGATGCCGGAGCAGCGTGAAAAACTCGATGGGCTGTATGAATGTATTCTTTGCGCCTGTTGCTCAACATCCTGCCCGTCATTCTGGTGGAACCCGGATAAGTTTATCGGTCCGGCGGGTCTGCTCGCGGCGTATCGCTTCCTGATCGATAGCCGTGATACCGAGACCGATAGTCGTCTGGAAGGGATGAGCGATGCATTCAGCGTATTCCGCTGTCACAGCATTATGAACTGCGTCAGTGTATGTCCTAAGGGACTGAACCCGACGCGCGCTATCGGCCATATTAAGTCGATGCTGTTGCAGCGTAGTGCGTAAGTAGTTGTAGTGGTTGCCGGATGGCGACGTACCGTCTTATCCGGCCTACAGGCGCAATCCCGTAGGCCTGATAAGCGCAGCGCCATCAGGCAATAGAAGTGCAGGAAACCTCTAAAAACTGCCATATGATTAGTAATAATCGAGATGTTCAGAGCGAGACAAGGCGCGGTCTGAACGAATCTTCGGGAGCATAGTTAACTATGTGACCGGAGTGAGCGAAGGCCGCAACGCAGTCGTAGCCTGAACAGCGAAGATTATTAGACAGTTTTTAAAGGTTCCTTAGCGGACGCAGATGACACGACAGTCCGCAACAAGTGAACCCCGGCACGCATACAGCGTATGCGTGGTTAGTATCCACGGCGAAATACTCGTCATAGATCACGTTGCATGTGCGTTGGCTGCACTTGCTCACCCCGGTCACTTACTGGATGTAAGCTCCCAGGGATTCGCAAGCTTGCCGCCTTCCTGAAACGTGACCTATTTAGAGTATTAAATAAGCAGAAAAGATGCTTAAGGGATCACGATGCAGAACAGCGCTTTGAAAGCCTGGTTGGACTCTTCTTACCTCTCTGGTTCGAATCAGAGCTGGATAGAACAGCTCTATGAAGACTTCTTAACCGATCCTGACTCGGTAGACGCTAACTGGCGTTTGACGTTCCAGCAGTTACCTGGTACCGGAGTCAAACCGGATCAACTCCATTCAAAAACACGTGAATATTTCCGGCGGCAGGCGTTGGCTGGCTCACGTCACTCTTCTACGATTTCCGACCCTGACACCAATGTGAAGCAGGTTAAAGTCCTGCAGCTTATCAACGCTTATCGTTTCCGTGGCCATCAGCATGCAAACCTCGATCCGCTGGGACTGTGGAAACAAGAACGCGTGGCGGATCTGGATCCTTCTTTCCATGATTTGACCGAGGCCGATTTCCAGGAAACCTTCAATGTCGGCTCCTTTGCCAGCGGCAAAGAGACGATGAAGCTGGGCGAGCTGCTCGACGCGCTCAAACAGACCTACTGCGGCCCGATTGGCGCTGAGTATATGCACATCACCAGCACCGAAGAGAAACGCTGGATCCAACAGCGCATCGAATCCGGTCGCGCGGCCTTTAGCGCTGACGAGAAAAAACGCTTCCTGAACGAGCTGACCGCCGCTGAAGGGCTGGAACGTTATCTGGGTGCCAAATTCCCGGGTGCGAAACGTTTCTCGCTCGAGGGGGGAGATGCGCTGATACCCATGCTGAAAGAGATGGTTCGCCATGCGGGTAACAGCGGCACTCGCGAAGTGGTGCTGGGGATGGCGCACCGCGGTCGCCTGAACGTGCTGATCAACGTACTGGGTAAAAAACCGCAGGATCTGTTCGACGAATTTGCCGGTAAGCATAAAGAACATCTGGGTACCGGCGACGTGAAGTATCACATGGGCTTCTCGTCAGATATCGAAACCGAAGGCGGTCTGGTTCACCTGGCGCTGGCGTTTAATCCATCGCATCTGGAAATTGTGAGCCCGGTGGTGATGGGCTCCGTGCGCGCCCGTCTGGACAGACTGGACGAACCGAGCAGCAACAAAGTGTTGCCGATCACTATTCACGGCGACGCCGCGGTGACCGGCCAGGGCGTGGTTCAGGAAACCCTGAACATGTCGAAAGCGCGCGGTTACGAAGTGGGCGGTACGGTACGTATCGTTATCAACAACCAGGTGGGTTTCACCACCTCTAACCCACTGGATGCGCGTTCAACGCCTTACTGCACCGATATCGGTAAAATGGTCCAGGCGCCGATTTTCCACGTCAATGCGGACGATCCGGAAGCCGTAGCTTTTGTGACCCGTCTGGCGCTGGACTTCCGTAATACCTTTAAACGCGATGTGTTCATCGATCTGGTGTGCTACCGCCGTCACGGCCACAACGAAGCCGACGAGCCAAGCGCAACCCAGCCGCTGATGTACCAGAAAATCAAAAAGCATCCGACGCCGCGTAAAATCTACGCCGACAAACTGGAAGCTGATAAGGTCGCAACGCTGGAAGATGCCACCGAAATGGTCAACCTCTATCGCGATGCGCTGGATGCAGGCGAATGCGTGGTGAAAGAGTGGCGTCCGATGAATATGCACTCGTTCACCTGGTCGCCGTATCTAAACCACGAATGGGATGAAGCATACCCGAACAAGGTAGAAATGAAGCGCCTGCAGGAGCTGGCAAAACGTATCAGCACCGTGCCGGAAGCCATTGAAATGCAGTCTCGCGTGGCGAAAATTTATGGCGACCGTCAGGCAATGGCGGCAGGCGAGAAATTGTTTGACTGGGGCGGCGCGGAAAATCTGGCTTACGCCACGCTGGTCGATGAAGGCATTCCGGTGCGCCTGTCCGGGGAAGACTCTGGTCGCGGCACCTTTTTCCATCGTCATGCGGTGATCCACAACCAGACGAACGGCTCAACGTATACGCCGTTGCAGCATATTCACAGCGGTCAGGGACAGTTTAAAGTCTGGGACTCCGTGCTGTCTGAAGAAGCGGTGCTGGCTTTTGAATACGGTTATGCCACGGCGGAACCACGTACCCTGACTATCTGGGAAGCGCAGTTTGGCGATTTTGCCAACGGCGCGCAGGTGGTGATTGACCAGTTCATCTCCTCCGGCGAGCAGAAATGGGGTCGGATGTGCGGTCTGGTGATGCTGTTGCCGCACGGCTATGAAGGGCAGGGGCCGGAGCACTCCTCCGCGCGTCTGGAACGTTATCTGCAACTTTGCGCCGAGCAGAATATGCAGGTTTGCGTGCCGTCCACTCCGGCGCAGGTCTACCATATGCTGCGCCGTCAGGCGCTGCGCGGGATGCGTCGTCCGCTGGTGGTGATGTCGCCGAAATCGCTGCTGCGTCACCCGCTGGCGGTTTCCACGCTTGATGAACTGGCGAACGGTTCCTTCCAGCCGGCCATTGGCGAAATTGACGAGCTGGACCCTAAAGCCGTAAAACGCGTGGTAATGTGTTCTGGTAAGGTTTATTACGACCTGCTGGAACAACGTCGCAAAAACGACCAGAAAGATGTCGCTATCGTGCGCATCGAACAGCTCTATCCGTTCCCGCATAAAGCGGTGCAGGAAGCGCTGCAACCATACGCTCACGTCCATGATTTTGTCTGGTGCCAGGAAGAGCCGCTCAACCAGGGCGCATGGTACTGCAGCCAGCATCATTTCCGTGAAGTGATTCCGTTTGGGGCCGCTCTGCGTTATGCAGGTCGCCCGGCCTCCGCCTCTCCGGCGGTAGGGTATATGTCCGTTCACCAGAAACAGCAACAAGATCTGGTTAATGACGCGCTGAACGTCGATTAAATAAAGGATAAATAATGAGTAGCGTAGATATTCTTGTTCCCGACCTGCCTGAGTCCGTAGCGGACGCGACCGTCGCCACCTGGCATAAAAAACCGGGCGATGCGGTTGTTCGTGACGAAGTGCTGGTAGAAATCGAAACTGACAAAGTGGTACTGGAAGTACCGGCATCAGCGGACGGCATTCTGGATGCGGTTCTGGAAGAAGAGGGGACGACTGTCACCTCTCGCCAGATCCTGGGTCGCCTGCGTGAAGGCAACAGCGCGGGTAAAGAGACCAGCGCGAAATCTGAAGAGAAAGCGTCTACGCCGGCACAGCGCCAGCAGGCGTCGCTGGAAGAACAAAACAACGATGCGCTCAGCCCGGCGATCCGTCGCCTGCTGGCTGAACACAATCTGGAAGCCAGCGCCATTAAAGGCACTGGTGTGGGTGGGCGTCTGACCCGTGAAGATGTGGAAAAACATCTGGCGAAAGGCGAGTCTAAAGCACCCGCTGTTGAACCTGCAGCACAACCCGCTCTGGGCGCGCGCGGCGAAAAACGCGTGCCAATGACCCGCCTGCGTAAGCGCGTGGCCGAGCGTCTGCTGGAAGCGAAAAATTCCACCGCCATGCTGACGACCTTCAATGAAGTCAACATGAAGCCGATTATGGATTTGCGTAAGCAGTATGGCGAAGTGTTTGAAAAACGTCATGGTATCCGCCTGGGCTTTATGTCCTTCTACGTGAAAGCGGTAGTGGAAGCGCTGAAGCGTTATCCGGAAGTGAACGCCTCTATCGACGGCGATGACGTGGTGTATCACAACTACTTTGATGTGAGCATGGCGGTGTCTACGCCGCGCGGCCTGGTCACGCCGGTCCTGCGTGACGTGGATACGCTGGGCATGGCTGACATTGAGAAAAAAATTAAAGAACTGGCTGTCAAAGGCCGCGACGGCAAGCTGACCGTAGAAGACCTGACCGGCGGTAACTTTACCATTACCAACGGCGGCGTATTCGGTTCGCTGATGTCTACCCCGATCATCAACCCGCCGCAGAGCGCGATTCTGGGAATGCATGCTATTAAAGACAGGCCGATGGCGGTGGATGGCAAGGTAGAAATCCTGCCGATGATGTACCTGGCGCTCTCTTACGATCATCGCCTGATCGATGGTCGCGAATCCGTGGGCTTCCTGGTCACCATCAAAGAGTTGCTGGAAGATCCGACCCGTCTGCTGTTGGACGTGTAGTCAGCAAGAGCATCACCTGCTACCTGTAGGCCGGACAAGGCGTTCACGCCGCCATCCGGCGATGGTGTAATGCCTGATGGCGCGCAGCTTTCAGGCCTACAGGTCTAAAGATAACGATTACCTGAAGGATGGACAGAACACATGAACTTACATGAATATCAGGCAAAACAACTTTTTGCCCGCTATGGCTTACCGGCGCCGGTGGGTTATGCCTGTACTACTCCGCGTGAAGCCGAAGAAGCCGCGTCTAAAATCGGCGCCGGCCCGTGGGTAGTGAAATGTCAGGTTCACGCTGGCGGCCGCGGCAAAGCGGGCGGTGTGAAGGTAGTAAAAAGCAAGGAAGAGATTCGCGCCTTTGCGGAAAACTGGCTGGGCAAACGTCTGGTGACCTATCAAACAGACGCTAATGGCCAACCGGTAAACCAGATTCTGGTTGAAGCGGCGACCGACATCGGCAAAGAACTGTACCTCGGCGCGGTAGTTGACCGTAGTTCTCGTCGCGTGGTCTTTATGGCGTCTACCGAAGGCGGCGTAGAGATCGAAAAAGTCGCGGAGGAAACCCCGCATCTGATCCATAAAGTCGCGCTCGATCCGCTGACCGGCCCGATGCCGTATCAGGGGCGTGAACTGGCGTTCAAACTGGGTCTGGAAGGTAAACTGGTGCAGCAGTTCACCAAAATCTTTATGGGCCTGGCAACCATTTTCCTTGAGCGCGACCTGGCGCTAATCGAAATTAATCCGCTGGTGATCACTAAGCAGGGCGATCTGATTTGCCTCGACGGCAAGCTGGGCGCTGACGGCAACGCGCTGTTCCGCCAGCCGGATCTGCGTGAAATGCGTGACCAGTCTCAGGAAGATCCGCGTGAAGCGCAGGCGGCGCAGTGGGAACTGAACTACGTCGCGCTGGACGGCAACATCGGTTGCATGGTGAACGGCGCGGGCCTGGCGATGGGCACTATGGACATCGTTAAGCTGCATGGCGGCGAACCGGCTAACTTCCTTGACGTGGGCGGCGGCGCAACCAAAGAGCGCGTCACCGAAGCGTTTAAAATCATCCTCTCGGATGACAACGTGAAAGCGGTTCTGGTTAACATCTTCGGCGGTATCGTCCGTTGTGACCTGATTGCCGACGGTATCATCGGCGCGGTGGAAGAAGTGGGCGTGAATGTTCCGGTGGTGGTGCGTCTGGAAGGCAACAACGCCGAACTCGGCGCGAAGAAACTGGCTGACAGTGGCCTGAATATTATTGCAGCGAAAAGTCTGACGGATGCAGCTCAGCAGGTTGTTGCCGCAGTGGAGGGGAAATAATGTCCGTTTTAATTAATAAAGATACCAAGGTTATCTGCCAGGGCTTTACCGGTAGCCAGGGGACTTTCCACTCCGAACAGGCGATTGCTTACGGTACGCAAATGGTCGGCGGCGTAACGCCGGGCAAAGGCGGCACTACGCATCTGGGTCTGCCGGTGTTCAACACCGTGCGCGAAGCGGTAGAAGCTACCGGTGCGACTGCATCCGTTATCTACGTCCCGGCGCCGTTCTGCAAAGACTCCATTCTGGAAGCGATCGACGCAGGCATCAAACTGATTATCACCATCACCGAAGGTATTCCGACGCTGGATATGCTGACCGTGAAAGTGAAGCTGGACGAAGCGGGCGTACGCATGATCGGCCCGAACTGCCCAGGTGTGATCACCCCGGGCGAATGCAAAATCGGCATCATGCCGGGTCACATTCATAAGCCGGGTAAAGTGGGTATCGTTTCCCGTTCCGGCACGCTGACCTATGAAGCGGTTAAGCAGACCACCGACTACGGTTTCGGCCAGTCCACCTGTGTGGGTATCGGCGGTGACCCGATTCCGGGCTCTAACTTCATCGACATCCTGAAACTGTTCCAGGAAGATCCGCAGACTGAAGCGATCGTGATGATCGGCGAGATCGGCGGTAGCGCAGAAGAAGAAGCGGCGGCTTATATTAAAGACCACGTGACCAAGCCGGTTGTTGGCTATATCGCGGGTGTTACCGCGCCGAAAGGCAAGCGTATGGGCCACGCTGGCGCCATCATTGCCGGTGGTAAAGGCACTGCGGATGAAAAATTCGCCGCGCTGGAAGCCGCGGGCGTGAAAACCGTTCGCAGCCTGGCCGATATCGGCGAAGCGCTGAAAGCAATTATAAAATAAAACTCGCTGTTCCTGCGGGAACAGATAAATGTCCGTTTTCGACATGGTTGGCCACCTTTACGGTGGCCTTTTTTATGGCTTTATTGTTTGTGGCAAAGTACGGGTGAAGCATCCGGGATATAAAATTATTGGCTTTGTAAATATTGAACTATAGGAAAATAATGCCTCATTAAAAAACATGGTGGAGTCTAAAAATAATTGATAATAACCGTCTGGCAGCGGCAGTAAATTTACTCAGTTTGCCGGTTAACTCTTTTGCAGCAAATACAGATGCTGTCTTAGTGAAAGACCTGCCGACCTCACTGGAGACGGATTATGCGCTTTCCGCCATGAAAAAAACGCATTGCAGTATTACACTATGTTGACGCTAACCTCTATAGTAAATTGACGCTTGACTCTGTGGCCGCGCATGTTTGCCTGAGCGCGAACTACATGTCTCCTCAGATGTATCGCGCTTACACAGACTGCTTGTTTAATGGCAGAATAAAACAGCTATTTTAATCATAAGAGTACCGGCATTATTTCCCTGAAGTATTAAAGATATCGTTTAATAAATTATATGAACTTTTGCTGGTTAAAAGAGGTTAACTTTAAAAATTATTAAGAACTTATTGACACTATTCGTTCGTGATTAATCATGTTTAAAGGGTATTTATGGCTGCGAATAAACAGAATTATCACTATGAGTGACGTAGAAATTGAGGGTAAATCTGTGAAGGTGATAACAGAATCTTCACTATAATAATTATAGAGAGGCAAATACGGTGTTATTGAAATAAAGAAAAATTAGCGAATAAAATGTTTGTTTCTGGCTATCTGGAAAGCTTATTAGCGATAATTAAGGCGATAACCTGGCAAGATGATCCTGGCCGTTAGTCGTCGGGAAAGGGAAGTTGGGGCAGGGTAATCCCGGTGGGATGATGGCGCGTGTGCAATGAGATAGTTTCTTTGCGGTGTTAATTATAAGTAAAATAAAAATAGACTAAATGTATAAAATAATAAGTGTTGATAACCTACAGAAAAAATCTGTGAGCTATTTAGCAATAATTGAACATCAATGTGGAATGTTTTTTACTGGATGAGGGGCAGTAAAAAACGCACAAAATGTTTAGCCTTACCGAATAAGCCTCTTTTTACAGGGGGTTTGAAATTACTCTTTGCAAAAACAAAAAGTTAACAAAAAATTCACCATGCATTCAATGAATAAACATTATTAACATTAACTTCAAAAATTGATTTTAATCAATATTTAAATGTTGGAAAAGAGCATCAAAACTGGTTAAATTGTCCGTGATCAAATTCCCTGAAAAGCGATAGATTAGCCATAAATTGATCGCTGTCGAAAAAAGCAAATCTGACCCACTAAAAACCTGTTTATTGTAAGGGTTTTACGGCGTAATATATTTGCGGGATCAATTTGGGTTTTTTATTAACATGTTTGTAACCTTTCATCATTACTGTTTCCTTCCCGAGGGGATAGTACGATGGAAGGCCGCAAATAAATTTGTATTGGGGCATGCGTGTGACCCTTTCTAACGGGGTTCACTCTCGGAGTCTTCATGCGATGAGCAAGGAGTCATGATGTTAGATATAGTCGAACTGTCGCGCTTACAGTTTGCCTTGACCGCGATGTACCACTTCCTGTTTGTGCCGCTAACGCTCGGTATGGCGTTCCTGCTGGCCATTATGGAAACGGTATACGTCCTTTCCGGCAAACAGATTTATAAAGATATGACCAAGTTCTGGGGCAAGTTGTTTGGTATCAACTTTGCTCTGGGTGTGGCTACCGGTTTGACCATGGAGTTCCAGTTCGGGACAAACTGGTCGTACTACTCCCACTATGTTGGGGACATCTTCGGTGCGCCGCTGGCCATCGAAGGTTTGATGGCCTTCTTCCTCGAATCCACCTTTGTAGGTCTGTTCTTCTTCGGCTGGGATCGTCTGAGTAAAGTTCAGCATATGTGCGTCACCTGGCTGGTGGCTCTGGGGTCCAACCTCTCCGCGTTGTGGATTCTGGTAGCGAACGGCTGGATGCAAAACCCAATCGCTGCGGATTTCAATTTCGAAACCATGCGTATGGAAATGGTGAGCTTCTCTGAACTGGTGCTGAACCCGGTAGCACAGGTGAAATTTGTTCACACTGTGGCGTCCGGCTATGTCACCGGCGCGATGTTCATCCTCGGTATCAGCGCTTACTACATGCTGAAAGGTCGTGACTTCGCCTTTGCTAAACGCTCCTTTGCTATTGCCGCCAGCTTCGGTATGGCTGCCGTACTGTCCGTTATCGTACTCGGCGACGAATCCGGTTACGAAATGGGCGACGTGCAGAAAACCAAGCTCGCTGCGATTGAAGCTGAATGGGAAACGCAACCTGCTCCGGCCTCCTTTACCTTGTTCGGTATTCCTGACCAGGACAAACAGGAAAACCATCTGGCGATTCAGATCCCTTATGCGCTCGGTATTATCGCTACGCGTTCCGTGGACACGCCGGTTATTGGCCTGAAAGATCTCATGGTTCAGCATGAAGAGCGTATCCGTAACGGGATGAAAGCCTATGAACTGCTGGAGCAGCTGCGCGCCGGTTCTACCGACCAGGCCGTTCGCGACCAGTTCAACAGCATGAAGAAAGATCTCGGTTACGGCCTGCTGCTGAAACGCTATACGCCTAATGTGACTGACGCGACCGAAGCGCAGATCCAGCAAGCGACGAAAGATTCCATTCCTCGCGTTGCGCCGCTGTACTTCGCTTTCCGTATCATGGTGGCGTGCGGCTTCCTGCTGCTGGCGATCATCGCACTTTCCTTCTGGAGCGTGATTCGTAACCGCATCGGTGAGAAAAAATGGCTGTTGCGCGCGGCGCTGTACGGTATTCCACTGCCGTGGATTGCGGTTGAAGCAGGTTGGTTCGTCGCCGAGTATGGTCGTCAGCCGTGGGCGATCGGCGAAGTGTTGCCGACAGCCGTGGCGAACTCATCGCTGACCGTGGGCGATCTGCTGTTCTCCATGTTCCTGATTTGCGGCCTGTATACCCTGTTCCTGGTGGCAGAATTGTTCCTGATGTTCAAATTTGCACGCCTTGGCCCAAGCAGCCTGAAAACCGGTCGCTATCACTTTGAGCAGTCCACCGTGACTTCTCAGCCGGCACGCTAAGACAGGAGTCGTCAAATGATCGATTATGAAGTACTACGTTTTATCTGGTGGCTGCTGGTTGGCATTTTGCTAATTGGTTTCGCTGTCACCGATGGGTTCGACATGGGGGTGGGGATGCTCACCCGTTTCCTCGGTCGTAACGACACCGAACGTCGAATTATGATTAACTCTATCGCCCCGCACTGGGACGGTAACCAGGTGTGGTTGATCACCGCGGGCGGCGCGTTGTTTGCTGCCTGGCCGATGGTTTACGCTGCGGCGTTCTCCGGTTTCTATGTGGCGATGATCCTGGTGCTGGCGTCGTTGTTCTTCCGTCCGGTCGGTTTTGATTACCGTTCCAAGATTGAAGACCCGCGCTGGCGCAACATGTGGGACTGGGGCGTGTTCATCGGTAGCTTTGTGCCGCCGCTGGTGATTGGCGTGGCCTTTGGCAACCTGTTGCAGGGCGTACCGTTCCATGTGGATGAGTATCTGCGTCTGTACTACACCGGTAACTTCTTCCAGTTGCTGAACCCGTTTGGTCTGCTGGCGGGTATCGTAAGCGTAGGCATGATCATCACGCAGGGGGCGACTTACCTGCAAATGCGTACCGTTGGCGAACTGCACCTGCGCGCGCGCGCCACCTCGCAGATTGCGGCGCTGGTGACATTAGTGTGCTTTGCGCTGGCGGGCGTTTGGGTAATGTATGGTATTGATGGTTATGTCGTGACATCCGCGATTGATCATCATGCCGCCTCTAACCCGCTGACTAAAGAAGTGGCGCGTGAAGCTGGCGCCTGGCTGGTGAACTTTAATAATGCTCCGATCCTGTGGTTGGTTCCGGCTCTGGGCGTGGTTCTGCCGCTGCTGACTATCCTGACTTCCCGTATGGAGAAAGGCGCGTGGGCATTCCTGTTCTCTTCGCTGACCCTGGCCTGCATTATTCTGACGGCGGGTATCGCTATGTTCCCGTTTGTGATGCCGTCCAGCACGATGATGAATGCCAGTCTGACCATGTGGGATGCGACATCCAGCCAGATGACGCTGAACCTGATGACCTGGGTTGCGGCGGTGTTCGTACCGATCATTCTGATCTACACCAGCTGGTGTTACTGGAAAATGTTCGGTCGTATCACTAAAGAACATATTGAAAGCAACACCCACTCTCTGTACTAAGTAAGGAGCTTAAAATGTGGTATTTCGCATGGATTCTGGGAACGCTTCTTGCCTGTGCATTCGGGATCATTACCGCCCTGGCGCTTGAGCACGTTGAAGCGGGTAAAACCGGTCAAGAAGAAAGCTAATGACCCATATTATCGCAAAACTGTATGCGGTAATGGACAAGCGCCCGTTAAGGGCGCTTTCCTTCGTGATGGCGATAGTGCTGGCAGGATGTATGTTCTGGGACCCGTCACGGTTTGCCGCCAGGACCAGCACGCTTGAAATCTGGCACGGATTACTGCTGATGTGGGCGGTTTGCGCAGGCATAATCCACGGCGTGGGTTTTCGCCCTGAATCCGTACACTGGCAAGGGATTTTTTGTCCGCTCCTTGCGGATATTGTCCTTATCGTCGGCCTGATTTTCTTCTTCTTGTGAATAAGAAACCTCCTTAAAAATATAGGGGCTTGCATAAGCCCATATATTTTTACTCTCCCTTAACTTCCCCCCATTCCCAAGCCTCATTCCCGCGCGTATAGTAGCAACGTTTAAAAGCTCTACTTTTGTTGCATTACCGGGATGTAAAGTGAATACAAGGCGATATACAACGGCATTCTTGAGGCATTACGGCGGCAAGCGGATGACGCCAACAAAGAGGCTGCAGGGATGAATAAGTATATGTTTCGATGGCCAATTCGAGTTTATTACGAAGACACGGACGCCGGCGGTGTGGTTTATCACGCCAGCTATGTCGCTTTTTATGAAAGAGCGCGCACGGAGATGCTGCGTCACCATCACTTCAGCCAACAGGTGCTGCTGGCGGAGCGGGTCGCCTTTGTGGTGCGCAAGATGACGCTGGAATACTATGCGCCTGCGCGGCTCGACGATATGCTTGAAGTTCAAACAGAAATTACGTCAATGCGTGGCACCGCTTTGGTTTTCACGCAACGCATTGTCAACGCAGAGAACACGCTGCTAAATGAAGCAGAGGTTCTGATTGTTTGCGTTGATCCACTCAAAATGAAGCCTCGTGCGCTTCCTAAGTCTATTGTCGCGGAGTTTAAGCAGTGACTGACATGAATATCCTTGATTTGTTCCTGAAGGCAAGCCTTCTGGTTAAACTTATCATGTTGATTTTGATTGGTTTTTCAATAGCATCCTGGGCCATCATTATCCAGCGAACGCGTATCCTGAACGCCGCTGCGCGTGAGGCGGAAGCGTTTGAAGATAAATTCTGGTCCGGAATCGAACTATCGCGTCTGTACCAGGAAAGCCAGGGGAGACGCGATAGTCTGTCGGGCTCGGAACAAATCTTTTATAGCGGGTTCAAAGAGTTTGTCCGGCTCCATCGCGCCAACAGCCATGCGCCGGAGGCAGTGGTAGAGGGGGCGTCGCGTGCGATGCGCATCTCCATGAACCGAGAGCTGGAAACGCTGGAAACGCATATCCCGTTTCTTGGCACGGTAGGCTCTATCAGTCCTTATATCGGTCTGTTTGGCACCGTATGGGGGATTATGCATGCGTTTATCGCCCTGGGCGCGGTAAAACAGGCGACTCTGCAAATGGTTGCGCCGGGTATTGCCGAAGCATTGATTGCCACGGCGATTGGTCTGTTTGCCGCCATCCCTGCGGTTATGGCTTACAACCGACTGAATCAGCGCGTGAACAAGCTGGAACTGAATTACGACAACTTTATGGAAGAGTTCACCGCGATTCTGCACCGCCAGGCGTTTACCGTAAGCGAAAGCAACAAGGGGTAAGCCATGGCCAGAACGCGTGGACGAGGTCGTCGCGAACTTAAGTCCGAAATCAATATTGTACCGCTGCTCGACGTACTGTTGGTGCTGCTGCTGATCTTTATGGCAACCGCGCCGATCATTACCCAGAGCGTGGAAGTCGACTTGCCGGAGGCGAATCAGTCGCAGGCGGTCAGTAGTAACGACGATCCACCGGTCATTATTGAGGTTTCCGGAGTAGGGCAATACAGCGTAGTGGTTGATAAAGATCGAATGGATCAACTGCCGTCTGAACAGGTGATCGCAGAAGTAAAGCGTCATCTGCAGGCTAATCCGAAAACAGTCTTTTTAATCGGCGGCGCGAAAGAGGTGCCGTACGATGAAATAATTAAAGCGCTGAACTTGTTACACAGCGCGGGCGTAAAATCGGTTGGCTTAATGACGCAGCCAATCTGAAGTCTGCGTCCCGTTGGCTTGAAAGACGGCGAGTAACAGGCGAACAGTTTTTTGGGAACCGAGAGTGTCAAAGGCAACCGAACAAAACGACAAGCTCAAACGGGCGATAATTATTTCAGCCGTGCTGCATATCATCTTATTTGCAGTGCTGATCTGGAGTTCGTTTGATGAGCATATAGAGGCTTCTGCCGGCGGCGGCGGCGGTTCCGCTATCGACGCGGTGATGGTCGATCCTGGCGCCGTTGTGCAGCAGTACAACCGTCAACAGGATCAACAGGCCAGCGCCAGACGCGCGGAAGAAGAGCGTAAAAAGCTGCAACAGCAGCAAGCAGAGGAGCTGCAGCAGAAGCAGGCTGCCGAACAGGAGCGGTTGAAACAACTTGAGAAAGAACGTTTAGCGGCTCAGGAGCAGCAAAAGCAGGCTGAAGAAGCGGCAAAACTGGCGCAACAGCAGCAGCAACAGGCCGAAGAAGCGGCGAAAGCGGCGGCGGACGCGAAGAAAAAAGCGGAGGCCGAGGCGGTGAAAGCGGCGGCGGACGCGAAGAAGAAAGCAGAGGCCGAAGCGGCGAAAGCGGCGGCGGATGCGAAGAAGAAAGCAGAGGCCGAAGCGGCGAAAGCAGCGGCGGACGCGAAGAAGAAAGCGGAAGCCGAGGCGGCGAAAGCGGCGGCGGATGCGAAGAAGAAAGCAGAGGCCGAGGCGGCGAAAGCAGCGGCGGAGGCGAAGAAGAAAGCGGATGCCGAGGCGGCGAAAGCAGCGGCGGACGCGAAGAAGAAAGCGGCTGCCGAAAAAGCCGCTGCTGAAAAAGCGGCCGCCGCAGAAGGCGTCGACGATCTGCTTGGCGATCTCAGCTCGGGTAAGAATGCGCCGAAAACCGGCGGCGGCGCGAAAGGGAATGGTCAGCCATCGAAAGATAGCGGTACATCGGGCGCTAACGGTGGGACGACAGGCGCTGATATCAGCGCCTACGCGAAACAGATTCAGGTCGCCATTCAGAGCCGTCTGTATGATGCGAGCCTGTATCAGGGCAAACAATGTGTCTTGCATATTAGCCTGGCGCCGGATGGCTCATTAAAAAGCATTACGTCTGAGGGCGGCGATCCGGCGCTTTGTCAGGCGGCGTTAATGGCGGCAAAAACCGCGAAAATTCCTAAACCGCCAAGCCAGGCTGTTTATGAGAAAATAAAGGATGCCAAACTAGACTTTAAACTGTAGATACTTTTCTTTATGGAAGTTGGAGCAGTTGAGTTGTTACTGGTCCTGGTGGTTTTGTGTATTTGAGTTTGTTAACATTCTGCTAAATTATCGTGGGTCGCAGGCCCAGGTATGGGAGATATGATGAAGCAGGCATTACGAGTAGCATTTGGTTTTCTGATGCTGTGGGCGGCGGTGCTGCACGCAGAAGTCCGTATCGAGATCACCCAGGGGGTGGACTCGGCGCGACCGATTGGCGTTGTGCCTTTTAAATGGGCCGGGCCGGGCGCTGCGCCTGAAGATATCGGCGGCATCGTGGCGGCAGATTTACGCAATAGCGGTAAATTTAATCCGTTAGACCGGTCCCGACTGCCGCAGCAGCCAGCCACCGCTCAGGAAGTTCAGCCTACCGCATGGTCTGCGCTGGGTATTGATGCCGTCGTCGTTGGACAGGTCACGCCGAATCCGGACGGTTCCTACAATGTTGCTTATCAGCTGGTTGACACTGGAGGTGCGCCGGGGACTGTACTGGCGCAAAACTCTTATAAAGTGAACAAGCAGTGGCTGCGTTATGCAGGTCATACCGCCAGTGACGAAGTCTTTGAAAAACTGACGGGCATTAAGGGCGCGTTCCGTACTCGTATCGCCTATGTGGTACAGACTAACGGCGGTCAGTTCCCGTATGAACTGCGTGTGTCGGATTACGATGGCTACAATCAGTTCGTAGTGCACCGTTCTCCGCAGCCGTTGATGTCTCCGGCGTGGTCTCCGGACGGCTCAAAACTGGCTTACGTGACATTTGAAAGCGGTCGCTCCGCGCTGGTTATCCAGACGCTGGCAAACGGCGCAGTGCGTCAGGTTGCGTCCTTCCCGCGTCACAACGGCGCGCCGGCCTTCTCGCCGGATGGGACGAAACTGGCGTTCGCGTTATCGAAAACCGGAAGTCTGAACCTGTACGTTATGGATCTCGCCTCCGGCCAGATTCGTCAGATAACGGACGGGCGTAGCAACAATACGGAGCCGACCTGGTTCCCGGACAGCCAGACTCTGGCCTTTACCTCTGACCAGGCTGGACGTCCGCAAGTGTATAAAATGAACATTAACGGCGGTGCGGCGCAGCGTATTACCTGGGAAGGTTCGCAAAACCAGGATGCGGATGTCAGCAGCGACGGTAAATTTATGGTAATGGTAAGCTCAAATAACGGGCAGCAGCACATTGCCAAACAAGATCTGGTGACGGGTGGCGTACAGGTTCTGTCGTCAACGTTCCTGGATGAAACGCCAAGTCTGGCACCTAACGGCACGATGGTAATCTACAGCTCTTCTCAGGGGATGGGATCTGTGCTGAATTTGGTTTCTACAGATGGGCGTTTCAAAGCGCGTCTTCCGGCAACTGATGGTCAGGTGAAATCGCCTGCCTGGTCGCCGTATCTGTGATAATAATTAATTGATTACTAAAGGAATTAAAGAAATGCAACTGAACAAAGTGCTGAAGGGCCTGATGATTGCCCTGCCTGTTATGGCAATCGCGGCATGTTCTTCCAACAAGAACGCCAGCAATGACGGTAGCGAAGGCGGCATGCTGAACGGCGCCGGCACTGGTATGGACGCTAACGGCAACGGCAACATGTCATCTGAAGAGCAAGCGCGTCTGCAGATGCAGCAGCTGCAGCAGAACAACATCGTTTACTTCGATCTCGACAAGTACGATATCCGTTCTGACTTCGCGGCAATGCTGGATGCGCACGCTAACTTCCTGCGTAGCAACCCGTCTTACAAAGTCACCGTAGAAGGTCACGCGGACGAACGTGGTACGCCTGAATACAACATCTCCCTGGGCGAACGTCGTGCAAACGCCGTTAAAATGTACCTGCAGGGTAAAGGTGTTTCCGCTGACCAGATCTCCATCGTTTCTTACGGTAAAGAAAAACCTGCCGTACTGGGCCACGACGAAGCGGCTTACGCTAAGAACCGTCGCGCTGTACTGGTTTACTAAGAGAATTGCATGAGCAGTAACTTCAGACATCACCTGTTGAGTCTGTCGTTACTGGTTGGCATAGCGGCCCCCTGGGCCGCTTTTGCTCAGGCGCCAATCAGTAGTGTCGGCTCAGGCTCGGTCGAAGACCGCGTCACTCAACTTGAGCGTATCTCTAACGCTCACAGCCAGCTTTTAACCCAACTTCAGCAGCAGCTCTCCGATAATCAGTCCGATATCGATTCTTTGCGCGGCCAAATCCAGGAAAATCAGTATCAACTGAATCAGGTGATGGAACGCCAGAAGCAAATTATGCTGCAGCTGGGGAGCTTAAATAATGGCGGCGCAGCGCAGCCAGCAGCTGGTGACCAGAGTGGGGCGGCAACCGCTGCGACCTCCGCTCCGGATGCCGGTACGGCAACCTCAGGGGCGCCGGTACAAAGTGGCGATGCGAATACCGATTACAATGCGGCAATTGCGCTGGTGCAGGATAAGTCTCGCCAGGATGATGCGATTGTGGCGTTTCAGAACTTCATCAAGAAATACCCTGATTCTACTTATCAGCCGAACGCCAATTACTGGCTGGGCCAGTTGAATTACAACAAGGGTAAAAAAGATGATGCCGCCTATTATTTCGCCTCGGTAGTAAAAAACTATCCTAAGTCGCCGAAGGCTGCGGACGCGATGTACAAAGTTGGCGTTATCATGCAGGACAAAGGTGATACGGCAAAAGCGAAAGCGGTTTATCAGCAGGTGATTAACAAATATCCTGGCACTGATGGCGCGAAACAGGCGCAAAAGCGTCTTAACGCGATGTAATGCGTACCATGCGACCAGAAAACGCCTTTTTTCTGGTCGCGTCGTGCGATTCCTAAGCAGTTGAGCCCCCTGCGTCGAAATTTTTGTTGCGCTCAAATCTGAAATCAGTAATATATGCCGCCGTTGCCACGGGATATTAAACAACTCGAAAGCAACGTAAAAGTGGGTCGTTAGCTCAGTTGGTAGAGCAGTTGACTTTTAATCAATTGGTCGCAGGTTCGAATCCTGCACGACCCACCACTAACTTCGGTTAGTCAGTAATATCCAGCGTAGTATCGGGTGATTAGCTCAGCTGGGAGAGCACCTCCCTTACAAGGAGGGGGTCGGCGGTTCGATCCCGTCATCACCCACCACTCGGGTCGTTAGCTCAGTTGGTAGAGCAGTTGACTTTTAATCAATTGGTCGCAGGTTCGAATCCTGCACGACCCACCAATTTAACATCAAACTCAGATGTTGAACGTGAAGGATAACGTTGCGTCAGCAACCTGTAGGGCGAGGCGAAGCCGAGTCATCCTGCACGACCCACCATCTTTAGATGGTCCGAGTAAAATCTTTCAGGCAGCACCCGTATGGGTCGTTAGCTCAGTTGGTAGAGCAGTTGACTTTTAATCAATTGGTCGCAGGTTCGAATCCTGCACGACCCACCAATATACAAGGTGGTAACTGGTAGAGAACGTGAAGGATAATGTTGCTTTAGCAACGGCCCGAAGGGCGAGGCGAAGCCGAGTCATCCTGCACGACCCACCATCCTGAATGATTGAAGCAGTAACCCTTATCCAAGGGGTCGTTAGCTCAGTTGGTAGAGCAGTTGACTTTTAATCAATTGGTCGCAGGTTCGAATCCTGCACGACCCACCAGTGTAAAAAGGCGCCCTAAAGGCGCCTTTTTGCTATCTGCAATATGAAGATTCGAACCTGCCGCAGGTTCGGGTCGAACGCAGTGAGACAACGGAGCCGTTTACGGCGACGGCCCGAAGGGCGAGCGAAGCGAGTCATCCTGCACGACCCACCAATTTAACATCAAACTCAGATGTTGAGCGTGAAGGATAACGTTGCGTCAGCGACGGCCCGTAGGGCGAGGCGAAGCCGAGTCATCCTGCACGACCCACCAATGTAAAAAGGCGCCCTAAAGGCGCCTTTTTGCTATCTGCAATATGGAAGATTCGAACCTGCCGCAGGTTCGGGTCTTGCCTGATGCGCTGCGCTTATCAGGCCTACAGACGGCACCGCTCACGTAGGCCAGATAAGACGTTACGCCGCCATCAGATACGGGGCTACGTAATTATTGTGACTTTCCTTATTGAATCAGCTATCTTGTTTAGCATATAAAACAAATTAACCGATTGTGGCGTTTATTACGCTTTCATTCGGTTGTTTCGTTAAGTCAGTAAAACGAGAAGCCACGATGAGCGTAATGTTTGACCCACAAGCCGCAATCTACCCGTTCCCGCCGAAACCAACGCCGTTGAACGACGATGAAAAGCAATTTTATCGTGAGAAAATCAAGCGGTTGCTCAAAGAGCGCAATGCCGTCATGGTGGCGCACTACTACACCGATCCGGAAATACAACAGTTAGCACAAGAAACCGGCGGCTGTATTTCCGACTCACTGGAAATGGCCCGTTTCGGCGCGAAGCACGCCGCATCCACGCTGCTGGTAGCGGGCGTACGGTTTATGGGGGAAACCGCCAAAATCCTCAGCCCGGAAAAGACCATTCTTATGCCTACCCTGGCGGCGGAATGTTCGCTGGATTTAGGCTGCCCAATAGACGAATTTAGCGCTTTTTGTGATGCGCATCCTGACAGAACCGTAGTGGTCTACGCTAACACCTCGGCTGCTGTTAAAGCGCGTGCGGACTGGGTTGTGACCTCCAGTATCGCCGTAGAATTGATTGAGCATCTGGATAGTTTGGGGGAAAAAATTATCTGGGCGCCGGACAGACACCTGGGGAATTACGTGCAAAAACAGACTGGGGCCGATGTACTGTGTTGGCAAGGGGCGTGTATCGTGCATGACGAGTTTAAAACCCAGGCGTTGACCCGTTTAAAAAAAATCTATCCCGATGCCGCTCTTCTGGTTCACCCTGAATCGCCGCAGTCCATTGTCGAGATGGCCGATGCGGTGGGCTCCACCAGTCAGCTTATTAAGGCGGCAAAAACGCTGCCGCACAGACAGCTTATCGTGGCGACCGATCGCGGCATCTTCTACAAAATGCAGCAGGCGGTGCCTGAAAAAGAACTGCTTGAAGCGCCCACGGCTGGCGAGGGGGCGACCTGCCGTAGCTGCGCGCACTGTCCGTGGATGGCGATGAATGGCCTGAAAGCCATTGCTGAAGGGCTGGAGCAGGGAGGCGCGGCGCATGAAATACAGGTTGATGCGGCGCTACGCGAGGGCGCATTACTGCCGCTCAACCGGATGCTGGATTTTGCGGCTACACTTCGGGCGTAAAGACGGAAATCTTTGGGGGAGAGAATGGATTTTTTTAGTACGCACAACATACTGATTCATATTCCGATTGGCGCTGGCGGG
Organism: Salmonella sp. SAL04196; assembly: GCF_046550835.1. Taxonomy (NCBI): domain Bacteria; kingdom Pseudomonadati; phylum Pseudomonadota; class Gammaproteobacteria; order Enterobacterales; family Enterobacteriaceae; genus Salmonella; species Salmonella sp. SAL04196. Next base: position 1,467,369 of record NZ_JBGDXE010000001.1, on the reverse strand, counting down.
TACGATCTCTCGTGGATCGAAGCGGTAGGAACCATCGCCGGCCTGCTCTGTATTTGGCTTGCCAGTCTGGAGAAGATCAGCAACTACTTTTTTGGACTGGTTAACGTCACCCTGTTTGCGATTATTTTCTTTCAGATCCAGCTTTATGCCAGCCTGTTGCTGCAACTCTTTTTCTTTGCCGCCAATATTTATGGCTGGTATGCGTGGTCGCGGCAAACAAAGGATAATCAAGCCGAGCTTAAAATCCGCTGGCTGCCGTTGCCAAAAGCAATGGCATGGCTGGCGATATGTGTGATAGCTATCGGTTTGATGACGCGATATATCGATCCCGTATTCGCCGTCCTGACGCGCGTGGCCGTCGCCATTATGCAGATGCTGGGATTACAGGTGACAATGCCCGTACTGCAACCGGACGCCTTCCCGTTCTGGGACTCTTGCATGATGGTGCTGTCTATCGCGGCGATGATTCTGATGACACGCAAATATGTCGAAAACTGGCTCCTGTGGGTGATAATCAACGTGATCAGTGTGGTGATTTTTGCTTTGCAGGGCGTCTATGCGATGTCGCTGGAATATCTGATCCTGACATTTATCGCCGTGAACGGTAGCCGCCTGTGGATAAACAGCGCGCGGGAGCGAGGATCGCGCGCGCTTTCCCGTTAATGGTGATGAACATGCCCGGATGGCGTCTGATTCAGATGACAGTCCGGGCCGTGGCACACTTGATACTCCATTTGAATCGTAGCGTGCGCAATATGGTATTCGTGCATCAGGAAATCCTGGATACGTTCCAGCAGCGCATCATGGTCGTGTGGCGGAATGACCTGAGCGTGCAATGTCATGACCGGTTTTTCGCCGACCATCCAGACATGCACATGGTGTACGTTGCGGACTTCGGGGATTTCCCGGCTTAAATGGCGCTGTAAGGCATTAATATCCAGTGAAACCGGCGCGCCTTCCAGCAATTCGTTGACGCTATCTTTTAACAAACGCCAGGCGCTGCGTAACACCAGTACCGAAACCAGAATAGAGAGAATCGGGTCCGCTGGCGTCCAGCCCGTCCAGATAATGATCAACGCGGCGACTATTGCGCCGACGGAACCCAGCAAATCGCCCATCACATGTAGCGCGGCAGCGCGCACGTTCAGATTTTTTTCATCGCTTCCCCGATGGAGAATCCAGAATGCAAACAGGTTCGCCAGCAGACCCGCGACCGCAATCACCATCATCAGATTACCTGCCACCGGACGTGGCGTGTAAAAGCGCTCTATCGCTTCCCAGACAATGAGAAGGGTAATGACCACCAACGCAATGGCATTCACAAAGGCCGCCAGTGTGGTGAGTCTTAGCCAGCCAAAAGTGTGGCGAACAGTCGGGGGGCGACGGGAAAATTGAACCGCCAGCAGCGCAAAGAGAAGGGCCGCCGCGTCGGTGAGCATATGTCCCGCATCCGCCAACAACGCCAGAGAGCCGGAGAGTATCCCGCCCACCACCTCAAGGAGCATAAATCCGGCAGTGACGATAAAGGCGAAAAGCAGGCGACGAGCATTATTATCTTTCGGCAGGTGTGAATCGGCATGAGAGTGTGAGTGCGCCATAACGTCATTCCTTTGTTATTCTCATCAATACTGTAGACATCATACTGATTTTTCGCTGACAAAATAAAAAGGAGAGCGAAAGCTCTCCCGTTATCAGACTTTTTTCTGCATTACTGTGTGGTACCGTCGGTTTTGGTATTCACGTCATTATTGACGCCATTACCGGTTTCCACTTTTTTATTAATATCCGGGCAGCGACCGTCTTTACACATGGTATTTTTATGCTCTTCATCCTTGGTCATTCCGTCATGATTCATGGTTGAACCGTCTGGATGCTGCATCGTGCTGTTAGTATTGCCGTTGGTATTGATGTCGTTGTTATTCACATCATTCGGCGCAACATTCTGGCGGGCGTCCGGGGCAACCTGACCGGCATTTGCCGCCGAGTTCGCCTGGCCATTACTGGATTGCGCGTTAGATTCAGCAGCTAACGCTGCGCCGCTGGCAAGGCCGAGGGTAGCGGTCAGTAAAAGCGTAGTCAGTTTTGTCATTTTCATAAGATGCTCCTGTTATGGTGGATATGTCGGATAACCTCTTCCAACAGTGCACGTGTCAGTCAAATCCTCAAATAAGGGATAAAAAGCGTTCGCCGCCGCGGGTTAACGCAGCAGAGAATCTTGCAATAATTCATAAACAGAGTGGTTACAGTTAAAAAGTGTAGGTTAGATCCCATTTTTCGCTACATTTGTGCGTTTTTTTCCTGAATTCCAGGATTATTCCGTTCAAAGTGTAAAAGCCCGTTTACACTATTTAATTGAAGAGATAGATTGGAGGGATTGCATTCATTGGGATAAGTACGGCAACACTGGAATAAACATGAATTATCAGAACGACGATTTACGCATTAAAGAAATCAACGAGTTATTACCTCCGGTCGCGCTGCTGGAAAAGTTTCCCGCTACGGAAAATGCAGCGAATACCGTTGCTCACGCGCGCAAAGCCATCCATAAAATTCTCAAAGGCAATGACGATCGTCTGCTGGTGGTGATCGGTCCTTGTTCAATTCATGATCCGGCAGCGGCGAAAGAGTATGCCGCCCGTTTGCTGGCGCTACGCGATGAGCTTCAAGGCGAGCTTGAAATTGTCATGCGCGTCTATTTTGAGAAACCGCGTACTACCGTCGGCTGGAAAGGGCTGATTAACGATCCGCACATGGATAACAGCTTCCAGATTAACGACGGTCTGCGTATTGCGCGTAAACTGCTGCTGGATATTAACGACAGCGGCCTGCCTGCCGCCGGCGAATTCCTCGATATGATCACGCCGCAATATCTGGCCGATCTGATGAGCTGGGGTGCCATTGGCGCGCGGACTACTGAATCCCAGGTTCATCGCGAACTGGCGTCTGGCCTCTCTTGTCCGGTCGGTTTTAAAAATGGTACTGATGGCACGATTAAAGTCGCCATTGACGCCATCAACGCCGCCGGCGCGCCGCATTGCTTCCTCTCCGTCACTAAATGGGGTCATTCGGCGATTGTGAATACCAGCGGCAACGGCGACTGCCATATCATTCTGCGCGGCGGTAAAGCGCCAAACTATAGTGCGCAACATGTTGCTGAGGTGAAAGAAGGCCTCACCAAAGCGGGACTGACGCCGCAGGTCATGATCGATTTCAGCCATGCCAACTCCTGTAAGCAATTTCAAAAGCAGATGGAGGTTTGCGCCGATGTCTGTCAGCAGATAGCGGGCGGTGAAAAAGCGATTATTGGCGTGATGGTAGAGAGTCATCTGGTAGAAGGAAACCAGAGTCTGGAAAGCGGTCAGCCGCTGACCTACGGTAAAAGCATTACTGACGCCTGTATTGGCTGGGAAGATACCGATGCGCTGCTTCGTCAGTTGTCGGCAGCGGTAAAAGCCCGTCGTGGTTAATCTTCATTACGTCTTAAACCGGCCCGTAAGGCCGGTTTTTTATTTGGAAACCGGTGAGATAGGCCACCGTGTCATCAATCGAAATATAAATAAATATATAACGAAATAATTCGGCGCTATAATTCTCCTCTGATTAATAACGTAGCCCGAACCATGACCTGTCAGGACAAATCACTTTTAGCCCCCGCTCTCGCTTCCACGCCCGTCATTCCGCGCTATCGCCAGCTCATACGCAAACGGGCCGTGCTCATGTTAGCTATTGCGCTGGCGATGATGGCTTCACTGATGGTGGATGTAACCTGTGGGTCTTCTGGTTTACCGCTCAGTGCGCTGTGGCAGGCCCTTTTCCAGCCGGAAAAGGTGAATGCGGGCATACACGTTATTGTCTGGGATATTCGTTTACCCTATGCCCTGATGGCGCTGCTGGTAGGCATGGCGTTAGGGTTAGCGGGCGCCGAAATGCAAACCATTTTAAATAATCCGCTGGCGACGCCGTTTACCCTCGGCGTATCGTCCGCGGCGGCTTTTGGCGCTGCGCTGGCGATTGTGTTGGGGATCGGTATTCCCGGTATTCCTGCCGCCTGGTTTATCCCGGCCAATGCGTTCATCTTTGCGCTTTTATCCGCGTTACTCCTGGACGGTATTACCCGTTGGACAGGCGTCGCCGCATCCGGAGTGGTGTTGTTCGGTATTGCGTTGGTATTCACCTTTAACGCGTTGGTCGCCATTATGCAGTTTGTGGCTGATGAAGATACGCTGCAGGGGCTGGTATTCTGGACGATGGGGAGCCTGGTCCGCGCGTCGTGGGAAAAATTGGGCGTACTGGCCGTGGTGTTTATTGCTGTGCTTTTTTGCGCGTTACGAAGCGCCTGGCAACTCACGGCATTACGTCTGGGCGAAGAGAGGGCGATGAGCTTTGGGGTTCATGTCCGCCGTTTACGCCTGCTGTCATTGTTGCGTATCAGCTTGTTATCAGCGCTGGCGGTAGCTTTCGTCGGGCCGATTGGTTTTATTGGTCTCGTTGCGCCGCACATTGCGCGAATACTTTTGGGGGAAGATCACCGTTTCTACCTTCCGGGCAGCGTGCTGATAGGCGGGCTGGTGTTATCGCTGGCCTCTATTGCGGCGAAAAATAGTATTCCGGGCGTCATGGTGCCGGTGGGGATTGTCACCTCGCTGGTCGGGGTTCCGTTCTTTTTAAGCATTGTATTGCGACATCGGGGGAGTCTCTGATGCGCGGGTTAATGCTCCGCTCATTTAGCGCCGGCTATTCCACTCAGCCGGTTATTGCAGATCTCAACGTTCCCTTACTGCCGCGCGGGAAAATTACCATTTTGCTGGGGCCGAACGGCTGTGGTAAATCGACGTTACTACGTTCGCTGGCCGGGCTGAATAACGCCGACGGCGAGGCGCTGCTTGATGGCGAGGATCTCATGTCGTTATCGTTTGCCGAGCGGGCGCAGAAAGTTGTGTTTTTGCCGCAGTCATTACCGCAGGGCGTGCATCTGCATGTACTGGAGTCGATTATCGTGGTACTGCGGGCATCAGGCGGCAGAGACAATGCGCAGGGCAGAGCGCAGATACTGGCTATCCTTGAGCAATTGGGCATAACGCATCTGGCGTTGCAGTATCTCGACCAGCTTTCCGGCGGTCAGCGGCAGTTAGTGGGGCTGGCGCAATCGCTGATTCGTCGCCCTGAACTTCTGTTGCTGGATGAGCCGCTCAGCGCGCTGGATTTAAACTATCAGTTTCACGTAATGGATCTCGTGCGTCGGGATACCCAGGCGCAAAATAGGGTAACGATAGTCGTGGCGCATGACATTAATATTGCACTGCGTCATGGTGACCATGTCCTGATGCTAAAAGACGGCAGGCTGGTCGCCAGCGGCGCGCCGGAGACGGTGATTACTGCGGAGCGTCTGGCTGAAGTGTACCGGGTACGAGGACGCGTGGAGCGCTGTTCGCAGGGGAAATTGCAGGTGGTGCTGGACGGCGTGATCGCTGTTTAAGACATATTGCCTGATGGCGCTGCGCTTATCCGGCCTACCCATTGCTCGTAGGCCGGATAAGGCAGTTATACCGCCATCCGGCAAAGGTGATTACTTCGCTTTACCCTGATTCGCCACGGCAGCCGCTTTCGCGGCGATTTCGTCAGCGTTACCCAGATAGTAATGTTTGATCGGCTTGAAGTTTTCGTCGAACTCATACACCAGCGGCACGCCGGTCGGGATGTTTAACTCAAGAATCTCATCTTCACTCATGTTATCCAGGTATTTCACCAGCGCACGCAATGAGTTACCGTGAGCGGCGATGATCACGCGCTCACCGCTCTTCATACGCGGCAGGATGGTGTCGTTCCAGTAAGGAATAACGCGGTCGATGGTCAGCGCCAGACTTTCGGTCAACGGCAGCTCTTTCTCGCTCAGTTTGGCATAACGTGGATCGTGACCCGGATAACGCTCATCATCTTTAGTCAGTTCCGGCGGCGTCACGGCAAAACCGCGGCGCCACTGTTTAACCTGCTCGTCACCATATTTTTCTGCCGTTTCCGCTTTATTCAGCCCCTGCAACGCGCCATAGTGACGTTCATTGAGTTTCCAGGATTTTTCCACCGGCAGCCACGCCTGATCCAGTTCATCCAGTACGTTCCACAGCGTATGGATAGCGCGTTTCAGTACGGAAGTGTAGGCAAAATCAAAGCTGAAACCTTCTTCTTTTAGCAGTTTACCCGCTGCTTTTGCTTCGCTTACGCCTTTTTCAGACAGGTCAACATCATACCAGCCGGTGAAACGGTTCTCTTTGTTCCATTGACTTTCACCGTGACGTACCAGAACCAGCTTAGTTACAGCCATACTCTCACTCCTATAAATCATATGTAATGATAATAATTCTCATTATATTGCCGCGAGGTGTTGGCGGCAATGCTTACGCATAACCATAGCGAAAATAGTGGCGCAGTGTAAGGTTCTTGTGAACTCAGAGTTGCGATTTTGTCTTTAAGTGGTGGAGGTTTGAGCAGGGCAATGGCGCGTAGGCCCGATAAGCTTGCGTCATCGGGCATGTAGCGGCATATCGTTAGAACGGAATAAACTGATACTCGGTCAGGCTGGCGTACTCCTCGCCAGGGCGAAGGATACAGTCAGGCTGCGGCCATTCAGGATGATTCGGGCTGTCCGGCAGCAGTTCGCTCTCCAGCGCCAGCCCTTGCCAGTCGGCATAAGGTTCCGGCCCGCGGGAAGGTGTACCCGCCAGATAATTGCCGGAATAAAACTGTAGCGCCGGGGCGGTGGTGTAAACCATCATTTGTAGCTTTCCATCCTGTGACCACAGACGGGCCGCCGGCTTTTTGCCATCACCCTGCGTCTGTAGCAGGAAAGCATGATCGTAGCCTTTAACCTTGCGCTGATCGTCATCGGCGAGAAACTCGCTGGCAATGACTTTTGGCATCCGGAAGTCAAACGAGGTATTGGCTACCGATTTTAGCCCCTGGCGTGGAATACCGGATTCATCTACCGGCAGATACTCATCCGCCAGAATTTGCAGCTTATGTTGGCGCACGTCGGTCCGATCGCCGTCCAGATTAAAATAGACGTGGTTGGTCAAATTCACCGGACAGGGTTTATCGACCGTTGCCCGGTAAGTGATGGAGATTCTATTGTCATCGGTCAGACGATATTGCGCCGTGGCGCAAAGATGGCCGGGAAAACCTTGGTCGCCGTCATCAGAGGTGAGCGCGAATAATACCTGGCGATCGTTCTGGTTCACAATTTGCCAGCGGCGCTTGTCAAAGCCTTCCGGTCCGCCGTGTAGCTGGTTCTCGCCTTGGCTTGGGCTTAACTGTACGGTTTCGCCGGCAAACGTATAACGGCTATTGGCGATACGGTTCGCGTAACGGCCAATAGAGGCGCCGAGGAACGACGTCTGTTCAGGGTAGTGTTCCGGGCTGGCGCAGCCCAGTAATGCTTCCCGAACGCTGCCGTCAGACAGCGGTATACGGGCGGAAAGAAGAGTGGCTCCCCAGTCCATCAGCGTTACCACCATCCCTGCGCTGTTGCGCAGGGTTAGCAGGCGGTACGGTTGACCATCGGGGGCCAGTGCGGGCGTTTCATTTAGCACTGTCCTGCTCCTTGTGACGGTTTGCATACATAAAAGGTTTCTTTGATTCCGGTTTTCGCTTCGTACTGTTGCGCAACGGCCTGCTGAACAGCGGGAACCAGATCTTCCGGGATCAGCGCGACAACACACCCGCCAAAGCCGCCGCCGGTCATGCGCACGCCGCCTTGATCGCCGATGGTCGCTTTGACAATGTCTACCAGCGTGTCTATCTGCGGGACGGTAATTTCGAAATCATCGCGCATTGAGGCATGGGACTCCGCCATCAGTTGGCCCATACGTTGCAAATCACCTTTCTCCAGCGCGCTTGCCGCTTCAACGGTGCGCGCATTTTCGCTCAATACATGGCGAACGCGTTTTGCGACTACCGGGTCCAGTTCGCTGGCAACGGCATTGAACGCCTCAAGGCTGACATCGCGCAGGGCCGGCTGCTGGAAGAAACGGGCGCCGGTTTCGCACTGTTCACGGCGGGTATTATACTCGCTGCCCACCAGAGTGCGCTTAAAGTTACTGTTGATGATCACCACGGCCACACCTTTCGGCATGGAAACCGCTTTGGTGCCGAGCGTACGGCAATCAATCAGCAACGCATGATCTTTTTTGCCGAGCGCAGAGATGAGCTGATCCATAATGCCGCAGTTACAGCCGACAAACTGGTTCTCGGCCTCTTGTCCGTTGAGCGCAATTTGCGCGCCGTCCAGCGGCAGGTGATAAAGCTGCTGGAAGACGGTGCCCACCGCCACTTCCAGCGAGGCGGAGGAGCTTAACCCGGCACCCTGCGGCACATTGCCGCTGATGACCATATCCACGCCGCCAAACGCGTTGTTACGCTGTTGCAGATGTTTCACTACGCCGCGCACATAGTTAGACCACTGCTGGCTATCGTGGGTCACGATCGGCGCATCCAGTGAAAATTCGTCCACCTGATTGTCGTAATCGGCGGCAATCACCCGTACGGTACGATCGTCGCGCGGCGCACAGCTAATTACGGTCTGGTAATCGATAGCGCAGGGCAGAACAAAACCATCATTGTAATCAGTGTGCTCGCCGATCAGATTGACGCGGCCTGGCGCCTGAATCGTGTGGGTGGCAGGGTAGCCGAAAATTTCAGCAAACAGCGCGCGCGTTTTCTCTTTCAGATTCATTTTTATACTCCGGATTCGCGAAAATGGATGTCGCTGACCGCGCGCAGGCGTTCAGCCGCTTGTTCTGCGGTTAAATCACGCTGGGTTTCCGCCAGCATTTCATAGCCGACCATAAATTTGCGGACGGTCGCAGAGCGCAGCAGCGGCGGATAAAAGTGCGCGTGCAACTGCCAGTGTGCGTTTTCTTCACCGTTAAACGGCGCGCCGTGCCAGCCCATTGAGTAGGGGAAGGAACACTGGAACAGGTTATCATAACGACTGGTCAGCTTTTTCAACGCCAGCGCCAGAGAGTCGCGCTGCTCGTCGTTTAAATCGGTAATGCGCAGGACATGCGTTTTGGGTAACAGTAGCGTTTCGAACGGCCACGCCGCCCAGTAAGGCACCACCGCCAGCCAGTGTTCGGTTTCGACCACGGTGCGGCTGCCGTCCGCCAGTTCCCGCTGGACATAATCCACCAGCATTGGCGAGCGCTGCTCGGCGAAGTAGGCTTTTTGTAAACGATCTTCGCGTTCGGCCTCATTCGGCAGGAAGCTGTTGGCCCAGACCTGTCCATGTGGATGCGGGTTCGAACAGCCCATCGCTGCGCCTTTATTTTCAAAGACCTGCACCCACGGATAGGTTTTGCCTAACTCGGCGGTCTGCGTCTGCCAGGTTCTGACGATTTCCGTCAGCGCGGGCAGGCTCAACTCCGGCAGCGTTTTACTGTGATCGGGAGAAAAACAGATCACGCGGCTGGTGCCGCGCGCGCTCTGACAGCGCATCAGCGGATCGTGGCTGTCCGGCGCATCCGGCGTGTCGGCCATCAGCGCCGCGAAATCGTTAGTAAAGACGTAAGTCCCTTTGTAATCGGGATTTTTATCGCCGGTGACACGCGTATTGCCCGCACACAGGAAGCAGTCCGGATCGTGGGCCGGCAGCATTTGCTGAGACGGCGTTTCCTGCGCCCCCTGCCAGGGGCGTTTTGCGCGATGCGGCGAAACCAGAACCCACTGGCCGGTAAGCGGGTTATAACGGCGATGCGGATGATCGATGGGATTAAATGGGGTCATAACAACATCCTTAATCTGGGTATCCCTGCGGATGGCGTGACTGCCAGTGCCAGGTGTCCTGCGCCATTTCGTCAAGCGTGCGGGTGACGCGCCAGTTCAGCTCGCGATCGGCTTTGCTGGCATCCGCCCAATACGCCGGGAGATCGCCGTCGCGACGCGGCGCGAAGTGGTAATTAATGGGTTTACCGCAGGCTTTACTAAAGGCGTTGACCACATCCAGGACGCTACTGCCGACACCCGCGCCGAGGTTATAAATATGTACGCCGGATTTGTCCGCCAGTTTTTCCATCGCCACGACGTGCCCGTCGGCTAAGTCCATAACGTGAATGTAATCGCGTACGCCGGTGCCATCCTCGGTCGGGTAATCGTTGCCGAAAACGGCGAGCGATTCGCGACGACCCACGGCGACCTGGGCGATATAGGGCATCAGGTTATTCGGAATACCTTGCGGATCTTCTCCCATGTCGCCCGACGGGTGCGCGCCGACCGGATTGAAATAACGCAGCAGCGCAATACTCCACTCCGGCTGGGCTTTTTGCAGATCGGTGAGGATCTGTTCTACCATCAATTTACTTTTGCCGTAGGGGCTTTGCGGCGTGCCGGTAGGAAAACTTTCGACGTAAGGAATTTTGGGCTGATCGCCATAAACGGTGGCGGAGGAGCTAAAAATAAGGTTTTTAACGTTGGCCGCACGCATGGCGCTGACCAACCGCAGCGTACCGTTGACGTTGTTGTCATAGTACTCCAGCGGCCTGGCGACCGATTCGCCGACGGCTTTCAGGCCGGCAAAGTGAATCACGGTATCAATCGCGTGATCGTGCAGAATTTCGGTTATAAGCGCTTCGTTGCGAATATCGCCTTCGACAAAGGTCGGGTGCTTACCGCCCAGACGTTCAATAACGGGCAGCACGCTGCGCTTGCTGTTGCAGAGGTTATCGAGGATGACGACGTCATGACCATTTTGCAGCAATTGTACGCAGGTATGACTTCCAATGTAACCGCTACCACCTGTAACCAATACTCTCATAATTCGCTCCGTTAAGCCTATGGTATGGAATAACCATAGCATAACAAAGATGCGAAAAGTGTGACATGTAATAAATTAGTGGAATCGTTTACACGCTGGTGATTTTACGCATTTATATCAATTAAATGATTACAAATCATCTGGCTTGAGAATGCTTCTGCTTTTTATCCGAAAAAAAGGCGCGTTACGCGCCTGGGAATGAAACGGACGGGGCAGGAGCTGTCAGTCTTTTTTACGCGAGAGTAGCTTCCTGGCGAGCGCCCCGACAGCGACGACGCCGATGGCGGTCACTTTCCAGAATTTAAGTAACGCGATACCGAGCATAGCAAGCAGACCTACTTTTTTGGCCGCGATACCGCCAATCAGCGCGGCGAGCCCATACTCCGCTATTTTGTCCGTTGATTCGTTGAAGTCAGCGTAGCGTTGTCCAGGGTTGAACTTGACGGAACTGAGAATTCTTTTCGCCAGCGGGATTTCGTGGTCAACAGAACCTCTGTCGGTCACCAGATTTAAAGAAAAATAGCCTTCACGTCCCAGCAGATAGGTGTTGTAGTTCACGCCTTGTTCATTCAGTGGTTCGTTGGTGCCGATATCATGGATGGCGGCGGACCAGATCAGACGATGATTGGTTGCATCGTAGGTAGGCTTCTCGATCCAGCCAATAATTTCTATCGGCTCAATGCCTTTTGCAATACGATCTTTATTCGCTTCTTTTGTGCCTTTGCGCAGGTTATCCATTAATTCATCGGCATCCCAATTTTTTGCATCATCATCTTTTACATAACCAGAATCATCATATTCGATAGAAATAAATCCATTCATTTCCTTTTTAAATACGAGACCGTAAAAATATTCATCGTCAACATAGTTACCAATTTCACGCATAAATACCGCCGCTTCTTTTGCGGGTATCCAGGTAAATCCTTCCGGCAGATTAAGCGTGGCTTTATCACCTAAACTAATCTTTGTCGGACCCGCAACGGCGGCGCGACTCATGCCTTCAACAGCGACCTCAACGGCGGTTTTACGTGCTTCCTGCGCAGCGGTCGGCTTTTGCTCAGCATAACTGCCGGGGCAAAATAACATGGCTGCCAGTAAAAATAGTATTATTTGTGGAAAACGAAAAGCCATAATGAATCCCTTATATTCACATACGACATCATTGTCGAAAATTTCAGGATTATTATGACAATGAGGCGGTCAGCGATTCAAGAGATAGTAAGCTTATCGACCGTTATTATTATTCTTAATAAAAGGAGAGCGGTTCCAGAATGGCGCGCGGCGCCATTCTGATAATACATTTAATTATTGCATCGTCCGGAAACGTACTTATAGCTTTCGCCCTCTGGTACAAATTCCAGTCGGTGGGTAATACAGGCAGGCGCATCCTCTGCATGATGGGAAACGAACAGCAGTTGGGTCTCTCCCTGGCGAATTAATACATCCACAAAACGGCGTACCAGTTGGCGGTTCAGCGGATCCAACCCTTGCAGCGGTTCATCCAGAATCAACACTGTCGGATGTTTAACCAGCGCGCGCACGATCAGCGCCAGCCGCTGCTGTCCCCAGGAGAGACTGTGGAAAGGGGCATCCGCCGTGCGCTTATCGATTCCCAGAATATCCAGCCACTGTTGCGCCAGTTTTCGTTGCCTGTCTGAAACGGCCTGGTAAATGCCGATAGAATCGAAATAGCCGGAGAGAATGACATTGCGTACCGTGGTACTGACGCGGTAATCCAGATGTAAACTGCTGCTGACGTAGCCGATATGTTTTTTGATATCCCAGATTGTTTCGCCGCTTCCTCGCCGCCGCCCGAACAGCGTAAGATCGTTGCTGTAGCCTTGCGGGTGATCGCCAGTAATAAGGCTAAGCAATGTAGACTTACCCGCTCCGTTAGGACCGACGATCTGCCAGTGTTCGCCTGGATTTACTCGCCAGCTTAGGTGGTGGAGGATAGGGCGATCGTTATACGAGACTACGCCATCGTTAAGTACGATCCGTGGTTCGCCATCGGGTAACGCATGGCGGGCGGAAGGTTCGTCCGGTTCGGGTAATTGTACGTCGGTCAGACGCTCGCTGTGCGCGAGTTGAGCGACCAACGCCCGTTGCAGTAACTCTGTCGTCGTTCCGGTCTCCGCCAGCGTACAGTCGGCAAGCACGCCGGCAAACTGCACGAAGTCCGGGATCTCATCAAAACGGTTGAGTACCAGCGCCAGGGTCATACCCGCCTGGTTCAACGCCGTCAGGCGTTGCGCCAGTTGTTGACGGGCGGTCACGTCAAGTCCGTCGAACGGTTCATCAAGGATCAATAACTCCGGCTCAGACATCAGCGCCTGACACAGCAGCGCTTTTCGCGTCTCGCCGGTAGAAAGGTATTTAAAACGCCTGTTGAGTAAAGCGGAAATGCCGAACTGCTGCGCCAGCATCGCACAGCGGGCAGGATGGTGAACTTCATCCTGAATAATTTCCGCGGTAGTGCGCCCGGTATCGTCTTCGCCAGGACTGAGCATATCGGTGTTATTACGTTGCCACTCATCGCTGACCAGCTTTTGCAATTGTTCAAAGGACAGACGAGTAATGCGGGTAAACCGACACTGGCGCTCGCCTGTTAATAACGGCAGTTCACCCGCCAGCGCGCGGGCGAGCGCCGACTTCCCGCTCCCGTTAGCCCCAACGAATGCCCAGCTATCGCCCGCATTGAGCGTCAGCGAATCCAGATGAAGTGTTTTTGTATCGCTCAGACGAAACGTGCCTTGCGAAATTTGCAACGATGACATTTTGCATCCCATTTTTTGCAGCGATGAATGACAGGGATACGTCTTTCGGCAACGGATGTCAATGTGCTTAGCACAACGTTGCAATAATCACTCTGTCCGCATTAAACCAGGCAATCACGTCATCGCCTTCCTTTAACGTGGCGGCATCTGAAGTCGGTATCGTGGCGCACAGCGTCTGGCCGTCCGGCAGCGCCATCAACACTTCACACTGTTCCGCGCCGCGCTCGATATGGCTGATCGTTCCCGACAACTGATTGTCAGCGGCGCGCGCAACGGCTGCATCCCGGGTAATGCCAACCCACGGCGCTTTTAGCAGGATCAGCACTTCTTTACCTTCCTCCAGGCCGAGACGCTCGCCGCTTTGCGCCGTCAGCGCGACTTTAAGCCGCGTTTTGCCGTCGGCCAGCAGCACATCGACATGCTGTTGCACCTGATCGCGATCGCGGGCGGTAATGGTGCCGAACCACTGATTTCGGGCGCTGGTTTGCAGTGAAAAGCGGGAAATAGCGGCCAGCAGACTGTCAAGCGGCAGGGCGTCATCGTCGCTTAACACATCGAACGCTTTTTGCTGAATTTGGCCCAGCAAATCGTAAAGCTGGATCAGACGCTGACCATAGCGGGTTAATACCGCGCCGCCGCCGCCTTTGCCGCCCGTTGCGCGTTCAACCAGCATATGTTCACTAAGCTGGTTCATGTCGTTTATCGCATCCCAGGCGCTCTTATAGCTGATTCCCGCGTCTTTCGCGCCCTGACTAATCGAGCCGGAAAGCGCAATGTGTTTCAGCAGAGAGATACGTCGGGGATCGGCAAAAAGCTTTTGCTGAAGTTTCAGGGTAAGAAGGATTTCGGCCTGCATAACCAGCTCCTGGTAAAAAGACTATTGTGACTGAAAAGCGCGTCAGCGCAAAGCCGACCGCACAAAAGGGGAGTGCTTTTCTGTGTGATGCGGTTAAAATACAAAGAGGACTATATCTGGAGTTGCCCATGTTAGAGTTATTAAAAAGTCTGGTATTCGCCGTCATCATGGTACCGGTAGTGATGGCCATCATCCTCGGTCTGATTTACGGTCTGGGTGAGGTGTTCAACATTTTTTCCGGTATCGGTCAGAAAGACCAGTCCAGACAGAACCGCTGATTTCCCCAAACGCCCGCTCAGTCGGGCGTTTTTGTTACTCAAGATCCTGCTTTTCCTGCCGATATTTTCTGTGTTTAATCGTTAATGGGTATGAATAACCGCTGGGAAACCCCTGAGATTATCGTTATATTATCGTTTACATAACGAAACGCACAAGGAGTTACAGATGGCGCATTCCTGGTTACGCCTGGTCGCAGGGGCGACATTATCTTTCGTCATCGCTGGTCATGCGCTGGCGGATGAAGGCAAGATCACCGTATTTGCCGCCGCGTCGCTAACGAACGCGATGCAAGACATTGCGGCAGAATATAAAAAAGAGAAAAATGTGGATGTGGTCTCCTCATTCGCCTCCTCTTCAACGCTGGCGCGCCAGATAGAAGCGGGCGCGCCGGCGGATCTGTTCATCTCTGCTGACCAGAAATGGATGGATTACGCAGCCGATAAAAAAGCGGTGGATACCACGACGCGCGAAACATTGCTTGGCAATAGCCTGGTGGTGGTGGCGCCGAAAGCCAGCGAGCAAAAACCGTTTACCATCGACAACAAAACGGACTGGATTCGTCTGCTGAACGGCGGACGTCTGGCAGTGGGCGATCCGCAACACGTACCGGCGGGAATTTATGCCAAAGAAGCGCTGCAAAAGTTGGGCGCATGGCAAACGCTTGAACCGAAACTGGCGCCGGGCGAGGATGTGCGCGGCGCGTTGGCGCTGGTCGAACGTAACGAAGCGCCTTTGGGCATTGTATACGGTTCTGATGCGGTCGCCAGCAAGGGGGTCAACGTGGTGGCGACGTTCCCGGAAGATTCACATAAAAAAGTGGAATACCCCATCGCTATCGTGGAGGGGCATAAAAATGCGACCGTCAGCGCGTTCTATGATTACCTGAAAGGACCGCAGGCCTCGGCAATCTTTAAACGTTATGGATTTACGACGAAGTAATGATACTGACCGATCCAGAATGGCAGGCTGTCCTTCTTAGCCTGAAAGTGTCTTCCCTGGCCGTGCTGTTTAGCCTGCCGTTTGGGATCTTTTTTGCCTGGTTACTGGTGCGATGCCGGTTTCCGGGCAAAGCCTTACTTGATAGCGTCCTGCATCTGCCGCTGGTGCTGCCGCCGGTGGTGGTCGGCTATCTGCTGCTGGTGTCGATGGGGCGACGCGGATTTATTGGCCAGTGGCTGTATGACTGGTTCGGTCTCACGTTTGCCTTTAGCTGGCGCGGCGCCGTGCTGGCGGCGGCGGTGATGTCCTTCCCGCTGATGGTGCGGGCCATTCGGCTGGCGCTGGAGGGGGTGGATATCAAGCTTGAACAGGCCGCCAGAACGCTGGGCGCCGGGCGCTGGCGCGTTTTTCTGACTATCACCTTACCGCTTACCCTGCCGGGTATTATTGTTGGTACGGTGCTGGCGTTTGCCCGTTCGCTTGGCGAATTTGGCGCGACCATTACCTTTGTTTCCAATATTCCGGGCGAAACCCGCACCATACCTTCCGCCATGTATACTTTGATTCAGACGCCTGGCGGGGAGAGCGCGGCGGCGAGGCTGTGCGTGATTTCGATTGTATTAGCGCTGATTTCGCTGTTGATTTCTGAATGGCTGGCGCGGATTAGCCGTGAACGGACGGGGCGCTAACCATGCTGGAGCTTAATTTTTCCCAGACGCTGGGAACGCACTGTTTAACCCTCAACGAAACGCTGCCAGCCAGTGGGATCACGGCTATCTTTGGCGTCTCCGGCGCGGGAAAAACCTCGCTGATTAATGCCATCAGCGGTTTGACTCGCCCGCAAAAAGGACGCATCGCGCTGAATGGTCGGGTGTTGCATGACGCGGAAAACGGTATCTGTTTAACGCCGGAAAAGCGCCGCATCGGTTATGTTTTCCAGGATGCGCGCCTGTTCCCCCATTACAAAGTACGCGGCAATTTGCGCTACGGTATGGCGAAAAGCATGACCGGTCAGTTTGATAAGCTGGTGTCGCTGCTGGGAATTGAAGCGTTGCTTGATCGCCTGCCGGGGAGCCTGTCCGGCGGAGAAAAACAGCGCGTAGCGATAGGCCGGGCATTGCTCACCGCCCCGGAGTTGCTGCTGTTGGACGAACCGTTGGCCTCGCTGGATATCCCGCGAAAACGCGAATTACTGCCGTACCTGCAACGGCTGGCGCGGGAAATCAATATTCCCATGCTGTATGTCAGCCATTCTCTCGATGAAATTCTCCACCTGGCGGATAAAGTCATGGTGCTGGAGGATGGACAGGTTAAAGCGTTTGGCCCGCTGGAGGAGGTCTGGGGAAGCAGCGTTATGCACCCGTGGCTGCCGAAAGAGCAACAGAGCAGTATTCTGAAAGTCAGCGTGCTGGAGCATCACCCGCATTATGCCATGACCGCTCTGGCGCTTGGCGACCAGCACCTGTGGGTAAATAAACTCAATCAGCCGCTGCAATCCACACTGCGTATTCGTATACAGGCGTCGGATGTCTCGCTGGTACTACAGCCGCCGCAGCAGACCAGTATCCGCAACGTATTGCGGGCAAAAGTGGCGAATTGTTATGACGATAACGGACAGGTGGAAGTCCAGCTTGAGATAGGCGGCAGAACGCTGTGGGCGCGAATAAGCCCGTGGGCCAGGGATGAGCTGAATATCAAGCCTGGCCTGTGGCTTTACGCGCAGGTGAAAAGCGTTTCTATCACCGCCTGACTATAGCAGGTGGGTGTAAATAAATTTGGCGATGCTATCGGTAGTGTTATCGCCGATCACAACGTCAGCGCGCGCTTTCACCGCCTCATCGGCGTTGCCCATCGCAACGCCGGTGCCTGCCGCCTCCAGCATACTGATGTCGTTGTAGTTATCGCCGAAAGCGATCACATTTTTCATTGACCCTCCCTGCGCTTCTATCCACTGGGTAAGGCGCTTGCCTTTACTGTTGCCTTTGCGCGCGATATCCACCTGATCGTGCCATGACCATTCGCACTCCAGGCCAAGCGCCTGTTCAACATGCTGACCGAACCGCTGTAGTCTGGGAATATCTTCATCGGTAAGCGCAAACTTCCACACGGCATTCACGTCGCGCGCCGCCTGCGCCAACGAAGAGACCTGTGTAAAGGTCGGACGTTGCTCCGGCGGCAAGGTCTGCGCCCACCGGGAGGTACGCACGACGTGACCGGTTGGGTGTTCGTAAAGCATAGCGTCATCAACATACATCAGGCCGTGAATCTGATGCTCATCCAGTAAATCAATCAACTGCAACGCCTTATCCACGGGCATAGGATCGGCATCCAGGACAGTTTTAGCTTGATAATCATACAAATAGGTGCCGTTGCAGCAAATAGCAGGTGTTTCCAGCGCCAGCGCCTGATAAAAAGGATGAATAGCAACGTGATGGCGACCAGTGACAATGATAAGTTGAAAGCCCGCCTCTTTGGCGCGTGATAGCGCGTCAAGCGAGGAGGGGAGTAAGGTTTTATGCGGGGTTAATAACGTTCCGTCTAAATCGAGGGCAATCACGCGTGCAGTCATAATTTTTTCCAGATTAAGAGTAATAATTCCGTCTGTCGGCATGGTACACCGGGACGGTAAGCAGACAAAATTCTGCGTCTGAATTCAGCATTCGCCGTCAAAAGCGACTACGTTAAGCTGTGTCCTGTTATTGCAGCTACATGCCATATGCAAAGGAGTATTCATGAAACAAACAGTCTATACCGCCAGCCCTGAGAGTCAGCAAATTCACGTCTGGAGCCTGAACCACGAAGGGACGCTGACGCTGGTGCAGGTCGTGGATGTGCCCGGTCAGGTTCAGCCGATGGTGGTCAGTCCGGATAAACGCTACCTCTATGTCGGCGTGCGCCCGGAGTTTCGTGTCCTGGCGTATCGTATTGCGCCGGATGATGGCGCGCTGACGTTTGCCGCCGAATCCGCCCTGCCGGGTAGCCCGACCCATATTTCTACCGATCATCATGGTCGTTTTGTCTTTGTCGGATCGTATAACGCCGGTAATGTCAGCGTGACGCGTTTACAGGATGGCCTGCCGGTTGAGCTGGTGGATGTGGTGGAGGGGCTGGATGGCTGCCACTCGGCAAATATTACGCCTGATAACCGTACCCTGTGGGTGCCTGCGCTAAAACAGGATCGCATTTGTCTGTTTACGCTAAGCGATGACGGCCATCTGGTGGCCCAGGAGCCGGCGGAAGTAAATACAGTCGAAGGGGCAGGCCCGCGTCATATGGTCTTCCACCCGAATCGACAATATGCGTATTGCGTCAATGAACTGAACAGTTCGGTGGATGTCTGGCAGCTTAAAAATCCGCATGGCGAGATAGAGTGCGTACAAACCCTGGATATGATGCCCGCCGATTTTTCCGATACCCGTTGGGCGGCGGATATTCATATTACGCCGGATGGACGGCATCTGTATGCCTGTGACCGCACCGCCAGTCTGATTACCGTCTTTAGTGTCTCCGAAGACGGCAGCGTACTGAGCGTTGAAGGCTTCCAGCCGACGGAAGCCCAACCGCGCGGCTTTAATATCGACAATAGCGGAAAATACCTGATTGCTGCGGGTCAAAAATCACATCATATCGCGGTCTATGAAATTACGGGCACTCAGGGGTTGCTGACGGAAAAAGGTCGTTATGCCGTCGGCCAGGGGCCAATGTGGGTTGTGGTGAACGCGTACTAAAGCGCTGTGTGCCGGAGGGCGGCGGGCTGGAGCTCATCAGGGCAGGATGCCTGATTAATTTCAATAAACATCGCTTGCAGTAAAACCACGGGCCGCCACATCTGCTGCGGCGGCCCGTTTATAAGCCTGAACCGGAACGGCGATTACTGCTTAGGTTCCGCCACCACTTTACTGCCTACACCGCGGTTGTTGTATTCCCACATGCGGTTGTAGTTAGTGTCGTTCAGATTACGCAGCACCTCGCCTTTGTCATCCACGGTTCCCGTATTTCCGGCAAACGGACGTTTCGAGATGACCGCGTCGGCCCACGGTTTGGCAACGTTAAAGCCCTCGTTAATCACGCTGTCGCGGATCACTACCTGACCGTTGGTGTTGGCGTCGACATCCAGCGAGCGGCCAAGCTGCGCAACGCCATCGCCGGAGGCGTTAAAGCGGCTGTTGATCGCCAAAAAGCCATAGTAAATATTGGACAGCGTAGCCGGGGCGAAGACGTAGGCTTCCTGCTGTGTGCGGGAGTTGACGACCTGGAAGTTGGTGTTATCGAACACCACGGCGCCGCGTCCGGACACCATATCCACATCGCCTTCAATATAGCTGTTCGTCACCAGCGTACGCGGCTGACGATCGGTTTGCAGACGGTTCTGCACGCCGCTGTTGGTCACAAAGAAGGTGTTCTGGCGGCCAAGGATATTGACCTTGTTAATCTGGACTTTGTCGCCATCGGTACGCAGCGCCACCGCCGGATGGTTTCCGGCATCGACACTGTCGCCCAGCGTGTTCTCGATGGTCAGATTTTGTAGCTGCAGACCGTTATTCTGCGACCAGAACGCGGCAGAACACATCACACCGATCGTCGCGGCGTGTTTGCTTTGGCAGTTATCGAACATATACCAGGCGGGTTTACCAGGCATATATTTCCCGCCGGGATTCACCGCGCGGCGCCAGTCAGCGACGCTCATTTCACCATCAATCGCCATCCCAATTTTCACATCGATCGGTTTTTCACCGGTCCCGTACAGGGTCAAACTTCCCGGCGCGGCGGGAACATACACGGTCCCCTGATAGTCGCCCGGCATAATAGCAATGTACTGGCGTTTGTTCGTGCGTTTAACCATTGCCGCATCGACCGCGGCCTGAATCGAGGTGTGCGTAACGCCTGGCGTACCTGCCGGCCCTACCACAAAGTCAGGCTGTGCGGGCAGGGTAATCGGCGACGGCGACCACGGGGCGGTATTCGGCGTCAGGGAGGCAAAATAGTGCGCCGCAACGAAGTTTTTCGCTTCATTTGCCGACAGAATTGGGCGCGAGGCGGTGCCAGGCGCGGTTTGATCGGAAGGGATCTGATCGGGTGGCGTAGAGCTACAGGCGCTCAGCGTCACGCCAAAAGCCAGTGCCAGCGCCAGACGGGAAACCGATAATGTATTCACAGGTTGCTCCGGGCTTGAAAAAGTTAAATGACATCCATTGAAGCCTGCTTTTTTATACTAAGTTGAACGAAACGGGAAGGCGAAAAGGTAAAAAGTTCCTTTTCAGGCTGGAAACACCTGTAGCATCAGATAGTTTTATCACAATTAAGCAACAACTTTCGCGCTTTGAGTTGACAATCCGGAGCAGAAAGAAAATAAATGTCTATACAACTCATGACAGGCAAGAGAGCGACAGGAATGCGGCAACTTTTACCGGGCGATACTGTCTGGCGAAACATCAGGCTGGCGACAATGGACCCGCAGCGGCAAGCCCCGTATGGGCTGGTGGATAACCAGGCGCTGATTGTACGCGAAGGGCATATTTGCGATATCGTGCCAGAGACGCAGCTTCCTGTCAGCGGGGACAATATCCATGATATGCAGGGACGACTGGTAACCCCGGGACTTATCGATTGCCACACGCATCTGGTGTTTGCCGGTAACCGCGCCGCAGAGTGGGAGCAGCGGCTTAACGGCGCGTCATACCAGCATATTAGCGCTCAGGGCGGCGGCATTAACGCGACGGTATCAGCAACCCGCGCCTGTGCGGAAGAGACGCTCTACCTGCTGGCGCGCGAACGCATGATGCGCCTTGCCAGCGAAGGCGTTACGCTGCTGGAGATTAAATCCGGCTATGGTCTGGAGCTGGCGACAGAAGAAAAGCTGTTGCGCGTCGCTGCAAAACTTGCCGCCGAAAACGCTATCGACATTAGCCCCACGCTACTTGCCGCTCATGCTACGCCAGCGGAGTATCGTGACGACCCGGACGGCTACATCACTCTGGTCTGCGAGACGATGATTCCGCAGCTCTGGCAAAAAGGGTTATTTGATGCGGTAGACCTCTTTTGCGAGAGCGTCGGCTTTAATGTGGCGCAGAGTGAGCGCGTATTGCAGACGGCGAAGGCGTTAGGTATTCCCGTTAAAGGCCATGTTGAGCAGCTTTCGCTGTTGGGCGGCGCGCAGCTAGTGAGCCGTTATCAGGGTTTATCGGCGGATCATATCGAATATCTTGATGAAGCTGGCGTCGCGGCGATGCGTGACGGCGGTACTGTCGGCGTGTTGTTGCCCGGTGCGTTTTATTTTCTGCGCGAGACGCAGCGCCCGCCGGTTGAACTGCTGCGCCGCTATCAGGTGCCTGTCGCCGTCGCCAGCGATTTCAATCCCGGCACCAGCCCGTTTTGCAGTTTGCATCTGGCGATGAATATGGCCTGCGTACAGTTTGGTCTGACGCCGGAAGAGGCATGGGCGGGCGTTACGCGCCATGCCGCACGCGCGCTGGGAAGACAGGCGACGCATGGGCAGCTCAGGGCCGGCTACCGGGCAGATTTTGTGGTGTGGGATGCTGAACAGCCGGTAGAGATTGTGTATGAGCCGGGGCGTAACCCTTTATATCTGCGGGTATACAGAGGACAAATCTCATGACGCAATGGTATCCGGCTTCTCCGGCGCTCTGGCAGGGGCGCGATGACAGTATAGAAGCGCCGGATGCGCGGCGTCTGTTTCAGACTGTCACGCGCAGCGAGACCTTTTCCCCCGACAACTGGCAGCAAAAGATAGCGTTAATGGGATTTGCCTGCGACGAGGGGGTAAAACGCAATGCAGGTCGTCCCGGCGCGGCAGGCGGCCCGGACGCGTTGCGTAAAGCGCTGGCGAATATGGCCAGCCACCAGGGACATGAACGGCTGGTGGATTTAGGCAATTGGGTTGCGCCGACGCCCGATCTGGAAGGCGCGCAGCAGGCCTTGCGCGATGCGGTAAGCCGCTGTCTGCGGGCCGGGATGCGCACGCTGGTGCTGGGCGGCGGGCATGAAACCGCGTTTGGACACGGCGCGGGGGTGCTGGACGCGTTTGCGCAGGAAAGCGTAGGGATCATTAATCTTGATGCGCATCTGGATCTCCGTCAGACCGACCGGGCAACATCCGGGACGCCGTTTCGTCAACTGGCGCAGCTATGCGACGCGCAGAGCCGCGCGTTTCATTATGCCTGTTTCGGCGTGAGCCGTGCGGCAAATACGCAGGCGTTGTGGCGGGAAGCGCAGTGGCGGAATGCTACCGTGGTGGAGGATCTGGACTGCCATGACGCGCTGGCGCAGATGGCGCAGTTTATCGACAAGGTGGATAAAATTTATCTGACTATCGATCTCGACGTATTGCCTGTCTGGGAAATGCCGGCCGTCTCCGCTCCCGCAGCGCTGGGCGTGCCACTGATACAGGTTCTGCGTTTAATTGAGCCGGTTTGCCGCAGCGGAAAATTACAGGCGGCGGATCTGGTTGAATTTAATCCACGCTTTGATGAAGATGGCGCAGCGGCGCGCGTGGCGGCGCGGCTTGGCTGGCAAATCGCGCACTGGTGGCGTTAATCTGTCATCCGGAAAACACTATCCGCATAAGGAAGGCTTCACGCATGTATTCATCCCGCTCCCGTTCTGCGCCTGCGCCTTTTTACGAAACGGTGAAACAGGACATCTGTAAAAAAATAGCCGACGGCGTCTGGCAGCCGCACGATCGCATTCCGTCGGAAGCTGAACTGGTCGCGCAGTATGGCTTTAGCCGAATGACCATCAACCGGGCGCTGCGTGAGCTGACGGATGAAGGGTGGCTGGTGCGTTTACAGGGCGTGGGGACGTTTGTCGCCGAACCAAAAGGCCAGTCCGCGCTGTTTGAAGTCCGCAGTATCGCCGAGGAGATTGCCGCCCGCCGTCATCAGCATCGTTGTGAGGTGCTCACGCTGGAGCGCGTGCGGGCAAACGCCATCCAGGCCAGCGCTCTCAACGTCAATGAGAGCGATGTCATTTTCCATTCCATCATGGTGCATTATGAAAACGATCTGCCGGTACAAATTGAAGATCGCTGCGTGAATGCGGATATTGCCGTGGATTACCTGACGCAAGATTACCGTCAGACCACGCCGCACGCTTATTTGTCGCGGATCGCGCCGCTAACGGAAGGGGAACATATTGTGGAGGCGGTGCGCGCCACGGCGCAAGAGTGCGCGTGGTTAACTATCAAAGAGCATGAGCCTTGTCTGCTCATTCGTCGTACAACCTGGTCCGCGTCGCGGATTGTTTCTCACGCCCGCTTACTTTTCCCCGGGTCGCGCTACCGGCTACAGGGACGATTTATCTCCTGAGCGGACTGCTGCCGGAAAACGTGATTGCTGACACAATATAACAAAATTGTATCATTTTTGTTGATTCTATTCTTGTGCTTACTTGTATAGACAAGTATATGTCTGATTCTTATCTGTGGGTCTGCGGCGGTGCCTGATAGTGGCGTTTTAGCGTTATTTGGCGATGGCAGACCGATAACAATGAGGAGTCATTGCTATGCCTGAAAGCAAGTATCGTCAGCAGACTATCCGCGCGCCCCGAGGCACGGTATTAACGGCGAAAAGCTGGCTGACAGAAGCCCCGCTGCGGATGTTAATGAATAATCTCGATCCTGACGTGGCGGAAAATCCGCATGAGCTGGTGGTCTACGGCGGGATTGGTCGCGCCGCGCGCAACTGGGAATGCTATGACGCTATTGTTGATGCGCTCACCCGGCTGGAGGCGGACGAAACGTTGCTTATTCAGTCTGGCAAACCGGTCGGCGTATTTAAAACGCACGACAACGCGCCGCGGGTATTAATCGCCAACTCCAACCTGGTTCCCCACTGGGCGACATGGGAACATTTTAACGAACTGGATGCGAAAGGGCTGGCGATGTACGGTCAGATGACGGCCGGAAGCTGGATCTATATCGGCAGCCAGGGAATCGTGCAGGGAACATACGAAACCTTTGTCGAGGCGGGGCGTCAGCACTATAACGGCACGCTGGCGGGACGCTGGGTGCTGACCGCCGGGCTGGGCGGCATGGGCGGCGCGCAACCGCTAGCCGCGACGCTGGCCGGAGCGTGTTCGCTGACGATTGAATGCCAGCAAAGCCGTATCGATTTTCGTCTGCGTACTCGTTACGTGGATGAGCAGGCCGCCACGCTGGATGACGCGCTGGCCCGCATTACGCGCTACACCCGCGAGGGGAAAGCCGTGTCCGTCGCCCTGTGCGCGAACGCGGCGGATATCCTGCCGGAACTGGTTAATCGCGGCGTGCGCCCGGACCTGGTGACCGATCAGACCAGCGCCCACGATCCGCTACATGGCTATTTACCCTCCGGCTGGCGCTGGGAGGAGTATCAGAAAAACGCGCAATCCGATCCCCACGGGACGATGCAGGCAGCGAAACGTTCCATGGCGGCACATGTTCGGGCGATGCTGGCGTTCAGTCAAATGGGCGTGCCGACCTTTGACTATGGCAACAATATTCGCCAGATGGCGAAAGAGATGGGGGTGGAAAACGCCTTTGATTTTCCGGGATTTGTGCCAGCCTATATTCGTCCGCTGTTCTGTCGTGGCATCGGGCCGTTTCGCTGGGTGGCGCTGTCCGGCGATCCGCAGGATATCTATAAAACCGATGCCAAAGTCAAAGAGATAGTGGCTGAGGATAAACATCTGCATCACTGGCTGGATATGGCGCGCGAGCGCATTCATTTTCAGGGGTTACCGGCGCGTATCTGCTGGGTAGGCCTGGAGTGGCGGCAAAAACTGGGGCTGGCATTCAACGAAATGGTGCGTTGCGGTGAGGTATCCGCGCCTATTGTGATTGGCCGCGATCACCTGGATTCCGGTTCTGTCGCCAGCCCTAACCGTGAAACCGAAGCGATGCGCGACGGTTCCGACGCGGTTTCCGACTGGCCGCTGTTAAATGCGTTGCTGAATACCGCCAGCGGGGCGACATGGGTATCGCTCCATCATGGCGGCGGGGTGGGGATGGGGTTTTCGCAACACGCCGGTATGGTGATTGTCTGTGATGGCACTGACGAGGCCGCCGCGCGTATTCGCCGCGTGTTACACAACGATCCGGCGACGGGCGTCATGCGCCATGCCGATGCCGGATATGATCTCGCGGTGGAATGCGCTGTTGAGCAAGGTCTGAATTTACCGATGGTTGCGGCGACGCAGGGGAAAGGCTGATATGAACACCATAACACTCACTCCGGGGCAGTTAAGCCTCTCTCAACTGTACGATGTCTGGCGTCATCCGGTACAGCTTCGGCTGGACGCCAGCGCCATTGACGGCATTAACGCCAGCGTCGCGTGCGTCAATGATATCGTTGCCGAAGGGCGTACCGCCTACGGCATCAACACCGGTTTCGGCCTGCTGGCGCAGACGCGCATCGCTGATGAAGACTTGCAAAATCTACAGCGATCGTTGGTGCTGTCTCACGCCGCGGGCGTAGGCGACCCACTGGATGACGCGATGGTGCGTCTGATCATGGTATTGAAAATCAATAGTCTGGCGCGCGGGTTTTCCGG
The DNA here is from genome assembly GCF_046550835.1 of Salmonella sp. SAL04196. NCBI lineage: Bacteria > Pseudomonadati > Pseudomonadota > Gammaproteobacteria > Enterobacterales > Enterobacteriaceae > Salmonella > Salmonella sp. SAL04196. The sequence continues at coordinate 1,441,169 of NZ_JBGDXE010000001.1, read as the reverse complement.
GATTCGGTTGAGCGTGATAGAAGCGCTCATCGCTCTGGTGAATGCCGGCGTGTATCCGCTGATTCCGGCAAAAGGGTCGGTTGGCGCGTCGGGCGACTTAGCGCCGCTGGCGCATCTGTCGCTGACGCTGCTTGGCGAAGGAAAAGCGCGCTGGCAGGGCGAATGGCTTCCGGCGCAGACGGCGCTAAAAAAGGCCGGACTGGAGCCTGTCGCGCTGGCGGCCAAAGAGGGGCTGGCGCTGCTTAACGGCACCCAGGCGTCGACGGCCTTCGCGCTGCGCGGTTTGTTTGAGGCACAGGAGTTATTTGCCTCCGCCGTTGTCTGCGGCGCGCTGACTACCGAAGCCGTACTGGGATCGCGCCGTCCTTTTGATGCGCGCATTCATGCCGCGCGCGGACAACAGGGGCAAATTGACGTCGCGCGGTTGTTCCGGCATCTGCTGACCGATACCAGCGCCATTGCTGAATCACATCACCATTGTCATAAAGTTCAGGACCCGTATTCCCTTCGCTGCCAGCCGCAGGTAATGGGCGCTTGTCTGACCCAGTTACGTCAGACGAAAGAGGTACTGCTGGCTGAGGCCAACGCGGTGTCCGATAATCCGCTGGTCTTTGCCGATGCGGGGGAGGTGATCTCCGGCGGTAACTTCCATGCTGAACCGGTTGCCATGGCGGCGGATAATCTGGCGCTGGCGATAGCGGAAATCGGCGCGCTATCGGAGCGGCGCATCGCGCTGATGATGGATAAACATATGTCGCAGTTACCGCCGTTTCTGGTGAAAAATGGCGGCGTTAATTCCGGTTTTATGATTGCCCAGGTCACCGCCGCAGCGCTCGCCAGCGAGAATAAAGCGCTGGCGCACCCGCACAGCGTGGATAGCCTGCCGACCTCGGCGAATCAGGAAGATCATGTCTCAATGGCCCCGGCGGCAGGGCGACGACTCTGGGAAATGGCGGCGAATACCCGCGGCATCATTGCCGTGGAGTGGCTGGCTGCCTGTCAGGGGATAGATTTACGGGAAGGGTTAACCTCCAGCCCGTTACTGGAACAGGCGCGGCAGACACTGCGCGAGCGGGTGGCGCACTATACGCAGGATCGTTTTTTCGCACCCGATATTGAGTGTGCGACGGCGCTGCTGGCGCAAGGCGCGTTACAGCGTCTGGTGCCGGACTTTATGTGAATGCTGCCGGATGGCGAGGCGCTTATTCGGCTTACCCAACTCGTTGGTAGGGTAAGACGTTTACGCCGCCATCCGGCACAGCGTTTAACTGAACATCGCCGTGATCGAGGCGCTGGCGAGCGAATGGAAATGCACGTTAAAGCCGACCATCGCGCCGCTGGCGTCTTCATCAACGTCAAGACGCTCGACGTCCAGCGCGTGAACCGTAAAGATATAGCGGTGCGTTTCCCCTTTAGGCGGCGCCGCGCCGCCGTAGCCCGCTTTACCGAAATCGGTACGCGTCTGAATGACGCCGTCTGGTACGGCCACCAGGCCTGAGCCGAACCCCTGGGTCAGTACGCGCGTATCCGCCGGGAGGTTCACCACCACCCAGTGCCACCAGCCGGAGCCGGTCGGCGCGTCGGGATCGTAACAGGTCACGACAAAACTTTTGGTGCCCATCGGCACGTCGTCCCAGGCCAGATGCGGCGAAATATTATCGCCATCATAGCCCATACCGTTAAAAACGTGGCGATGAGGAAGTTTATCTCCATCGCGCAAATCGTTGCTGATAAGTTTCATGCGCTCTCCTTTTGACTCACCAGAAGTGTAGCCAGAAGCAGCATCGCTTACCGCTGATTAATGGCTAAAAAATGTTTCATTGTGTACCGCGTCATTGACCGCCTGGGTCAAACGGCGCAGTTGATCCGGTCGAATAATGTAGGGCGGCATCAGGTAGATTAGCTTGCCGAACGGCCTGATCCAGACGCCTTGCCCGACGAAGAAGCGTTGAAGCGCCGCCATATTGACCGGATGCGTGGTTTCAACCACCCCAATCGCGCCCAACACCCGCACATCCGCCACCCAGGGCGAACTTTGCGCGGGGGCTAACTCAGCACGTAACTGAGACTCGATAGACGCCACCTGCTGACGCCATTCGCCGCTCTCCAGCAGCGTCAGGCTGGCGCAGGCGACGGCGCAGGCCAGCGGATTCCCCATAAACGTCGGGCCATGCATAAAACACCCCGCCTCGCCGTTGCTAATAGTCTCTGCAACCTGGCGTGTCGTGAGCGTTGCCGAGAGGGTCATGGTGCCGCCGGTTAAGGCTTTGCCGAGACACAGAATATCCGGCGCGATCCCGGCGTGCTCGCAGGCGAACAGTTTGCCGGTACGGCCAAACCCGGTGGCTATTTCATCGGCAATCAGCAGAATGCCTTCGCGATCGCACATGTTACGAATACGCCTGAGCCATTGTGGATGATATATGCGCATCCCGCCCGCGCCCTGAACGATAGGTTCCAGAATCACGGCGGCTATTTCATGGCGATGCGCGGCCATCAGGCGGGCAAATGGCGCGATGTCGCTTTCATCCCATTCGCCATCCATCCGGCTTTGCGGCGCCGGCGCGAACAGATTTTCCGGCAGATAGCCTTTCCACAAGCTGTGCATGGAGTTATCCGGATCGCACACCGACATCGCGCCGAACGTGTCGCCATGATAACCGTGGCGAAACGTCAGAAAACGCTGACGCGATTCGCCCCGCGCCTGCCAGTATTGCAGCGCCATCTTCATGGCCACTTCTACCGACACCGAACCAGAGTCGGCCAGAAAGACACACTCCAGCGGCTCAGGCGTTATCGCGACCAGCTTACGGCACAGATTCACCGCAGGTTGATGGGTTATGCCGCCGAACATGACATGCGACATGGCGTCAATTTGCGCTTTCATCGCCGCGTTCAATTGCGGGTGGTTATAACCATGAATGGCCGCCCACCAGGAGGACATCCCCTCAATCAGGCGTTCGCCCGAGGCGAGAACCAGCTCGCAGCCTTCGGCCCGCTCAACGGGATATACCGGCAGCGGCGAGGTCATGGAAGTGTAAGGATGCCAAATATGGCGTTTATCGAAGGCCAGATCGTCCGTTGTCATAATCGACTTGTAAACCAAATTAAAAAGATTTAGGTTTACGAGTCTACACCATATCAAAAACAAACAACATATTTTGGAGAAGCCCGATGGCTCGCCACCCACGCTGGACACTGTCGCAAGTAACCGAATTATTTGAAAAACCACTGCTGGAATTGCTGTTTGAAGCGCAGCAAATTCATCGCCAGCATTTCGATCCGCAGCAGGTACAGGTTAGTACGCTGCTGTCGATCAAAACCGGCGCCTGCCCGGAGGATTGTAAATACTGCCCGCAGAGCTCGCGCTATAAAACCGGGCTGGAAGCCGAGCGTTTAATGGAAGTAGAGCAGGTACTGGACTCCGCCCGTAAAGCGAAAAACGCCGGTTCGACCCGCTTCTGTATGGGGGCGGCCTGGAAGAATCCGCATGAACGCGATATGCCTTATCTGGAGCAGATTGTACAGGGCGTCAAAGCGATGGGGCTGGAAACCTGTATGACGCTCGGCATGTTGAACGAGAGCCAGGCGCAGCGTCTGGCTAACGCCGGGCTGGATTACTACAACCACAATCTCGATACCTCGCCGGAGTTTTACGGCAATATCATCACTACCCGTACCTATCAGGAGCGCCTCGACACGCTGGAAAAAGTCCGTGAAGCAGGGATTAAAGTGTGCTCCGGCGGCATTGTGGGTCTGGGCGAAACGGTTACCGATCGCGCCGGACTGTTGTTGCAGTTGGCGAACCTGCCGACGCCGCCGGAAAGCGTGCCAATCAACATGCTGGTGAAGGTGAAAGGCACACCGCTTGCGGATAACGATGACGTGGATGCGTTTGATTTTATTCGTACTATCGCCGTGGCGCGCATCATGATGCCGACCTCATACGTGCGTCTTTCCGCAGGACGTGAACAGATGAACGAGCAGACCCAGGCGATGTGCTTTATGGCCGGGGCGAACTCGATTTTCTATGGCTGCAAATTGTTAACTACGCCAAATCCGGCAGAGGACAAGGATCTGCAGTTATTCCGTAAGCTGGGGCTGAATCCGCAGCAGACCAGGGTGCTGGCGGGCGATAACGAGCAGCAGCAACGTCTGGAGCAGACGCTGATGACGCCTGACACCGATGATTATTACAACGCGGCAGCCTTATGAGTTGGCAACAACGCGTCGACGATGCGCTGACGGCGCGTCGGGCGACGGATACATTGCGCCGCCGCTATGTGGTGTCGCAGGGCGCCGGACGCTGGCTGGTAGCGAACGGGCGACAGTATCTTAACTTCTCCAGCAATGATTACCTCGGCTTAAGTCAACACCCGCAGATTATTCGCGCCTGGCAACAGGCAGCGACGCGTTTTGGCGTCGGCAGCGGCGGGTCGGGTCATATCAGCGGTTATTCCGTGGCGCACCAGGCGTTAGAGGAGGAACTGGCGCAATGGTTAGGATATCCGCGCGCGCTACTGTTTATCTCTGGCTTTGCGGCGAATCAGGCGGTCATTACCGCCTTAATGAAAAAAAATGACCGGATTGTGGCCGACAGGTTGAGTCATGCTTCCCTGCTGGAAGCCGCTAATCTGAGTCCGGCGCAGATTCGCCGCTTTATCCATAACGATACGCAGCATCTGTCGCGTTTACTGCAATCGCCCTGCGTGGGTCAGCAACTGGTGGTGACAGAAGGTGTATACAGCATGGACGGCGACAGCGCGCCGCTGGCGGAAATCCAGCACATTGCCCGCAGGCATCATGCCTGGCTGTTGGTTGATGATGCGCACGGCATCGGCGTGACTGGCGATGAGGGGCGGGGCACCTGCTGGCAACGGGGGGTGAAGCCTGAGTTGCTGGTGGTGACTTTCGGTAAGGGGTTTGGCGTCAGCGGCGCAGCGGTGCTCTGCTCGGAAAGCGTCGCGGATTATCTGCTGCAATTCGCCCGCCATCTGGTTTACAGCACCAGTATGCCGCCCGCCCAGGCGCAGGCGTTAAGCGCCTCGCTGGCGGTGATCCGTAGCGATGAAGGTGGTGAACGGCGCGAAAAACTCGCCGCTCTGGTTCAGCGCTTTCGGGCCGGCGTTAACGCGTCCCGATTTACGCTACTGAATGCCCATAGCGCCATCCAGCCGTTAATCGTGGGCGATAACAGCCGTGCATTGCGCCTGGCGGAGGCGCTGCGTCAACAAGGATGCTGGGCGACGGCGATTCGTCCGCCGACGGTGCCTGTCGGTACGGCGCGCCTGCGCTTAACGTTAACGCAGGCGCATGAAGCGTGCGATATCGACCGTCTGCTGGAGGTGCTGCATGGCGCAGGTGAATAAGCAGGCTATTGCGGCGGCGTTTGGCCGGGCCGCATCGCAATATGAACAACACGCCTCTTTGCAGCAACACAGCGCGGATGCGCTGCTGACGCTGTTGGCAGGCCGCCAGTTTGCCAGTGTGTTGGACGCAGGCTGCGGCCCTGGACGTATGAGTCGTTACTGGCGAGAGCGGGGGAGCGAAGTGACCGCCCTGGATCTTTCGCTGGCGATGCTGCAACAGGCGCGCGATCGTCAGGCGGCGCATCACTATTTGCTGGCGGATATCGAAGCGATTCCCCATGACGCCGAAGTTTTTGACCTGGCCTGGAGCAACCTGGCGGTCCAGTGGTGCGGCGATTTACGTGATGCGTTGAGCGAGTTGTATCGGGTTGTACGGCCCGGCGGCGTGGTGGCGTTTACCACCTTGTGCCAGGGGTCGTTGCCGGAACTGCGTCAGGCATGGCAGGCCGTCGATAATCGCGCTCACGCGAATAGCTTTTTGCCGGAAGAGGCAATTGACCACGCGCTGCGCGGCTGGCGGGCGTCTCGTCATACTCAGGCGATGACATTGTGGTTTGAGGATGCCCTGAGTGCGATGCGCTCGCTTAAAGGCATTGGCGCCACCCATCTTCATGAAGGGCGGGAGTCGGATGTATTAACCCGCGCCCGGCTTAGACAGATTCAGTTGGCATGGCCGCAGCGGCAGGGGAAATATCCGCTGACGTACCATCTTTTTATGGGAGTGATTGAACGTGACTAAATGCTATTTTGTCACCGGTACTGATACTGAAGTCGGTAAAACGGTCGCCAGTTGCGCCTTATTGCAGGCCGCAACGCAGTTAGGTTATCAAACCGTAGGCTATAAGCCCGTCGCTTCCGGCAGCGAAATGACAACCGACGGGCTACGCAATAGCGATGCCCTGGCCTTGCAGCGTAACAGCAGCCTGCCGCAACCTTATTCCGCTATCAATCCTTATACTTTTGCCGAGCCTACCTCTCCCCACATCGTTAGCGCCGACGAAGGCCGGGCGATAGACGCGGCGGTGTTATCACGCGGATTGCGAACGCTGGAGGCGCAGGCAGACTGGGTATTGACAGAAGGGGCGGGCGGCTGGTTTACACCGCTCTCTGCCACGCTGACGTTTGCCGACTGGGTACAGACGGAGCAGCTGCCGGTGATTCTGGTTGTTGGCGTCAAGCTGGGCTGTATTAATCACGCCATGCTGACGGCGCTGGCGGTAGAACAGGCCGGATTACCGCTTGTCGGATGGATAGCCAACGACGTACAGCCGCCGGGCGCGCGTCATGGTGAATATCTCGCGACGCTTCGCCGCGTCATCCCGGCCCCGCTGTTAGGGGAAATCCCGTGGCTGGGCGTTTCTCCATCGCAGGCGGCGACAGGACAGTATCTGGACCTTAGCCCCCTGGAACGCGCCTGACCGCGCTTAAAAACCGCCTTCTTGCAGGATCAGACGATCCTGCTGTTCTTTCGCCAGACCCTCCTGACGTCGCCAGGCTAAAAATGTGCAAAATGTGAGCGTCTACGCCTCAATTTTTCCCTTCTCGTTAGCCAATAATCTGCCAAAAATAGCGATAATTTTTTTTTATCGCCCGGCGAAAACGTCAGGGGCTGATTTTGCCAGGCGGCAGGGGATACGGGCTGGAAGCAGTTATCCACTATTCCTGTGGATAACCTTGTGTATTAGAGTTAGAAAACACAACGTAAGCGAGAGGCGACGCGGCCTGCGACTAAATTGGCGCGAAAGACGGCTTGAGAAAATATCCCTTTTTAGACAGCAAGTTATATAAAATCAATGGTTGTAAAGGAAGGGGGATACGTTGACATAAAACTTTCATCATCCGACTTGACAAATGTTAAAAAAGACTCTGGTCTGGGGATAACCAGCACACTGCTGGAATTTTACCCCGCGACTGTCTATGTTTTACCTCTAAATAGCGTGGGATATCTGCCGATAGCCATTATACACTGGAGTGTTACTGTTTTTTCATCCAGTATTTTTTATTGGCAATATTCACCGTCGAGAGTAAAATTACACCCCTGCCCGCTCACTCCTTCAGGTAGCCGCTCATGAGTAAACCGTTCAAACTGAATTCCGCTTTTAAACCTTCTGGCGATCAGCCGGACGCTATACGTCGTCTGGAAGAGGGGCTGGAGGACGGGCTGGCGCATCAGACGTTGTTGGGCGTGACCGGCTCCGGGAAGACATTCACCATCGCCAACGTCATTGCGGACTTGCAGCGGCCAACGATGGTGCTTGCGCCCAATAAAACCCTGGCGGCGCAGCTCTACGGCGAAATGAAAGAGTTTTTCCCGGAAAACGCGGTGGAGTATTTCGTCTCCTACTATGACTACTATCAGCCGGAAGCGTATGTGCCAAGTTCGGATACGTTTATCGAAAAAGACGCTTCGGTAAACGAACATATTGAGCAAATGCGGTTGTCGGCAACGAAAGCGTTGCTTGAGCGACGCGATGTCGTGGTGGTGGCTTCCGTGTCCGCGATTTACGGTCTGGGCGATCCGGATCTCTACCTGAAAATGATGCTGCATCTGACGGTGGGAATGCTGATTGACCAGCGCGCGATTTTGCGTCGGCTGGCGGAATTGCAATACACCCGTAACGATCAAGCTTTTCAGCGTGGTACCTTTCGCGTGCGCGGCGAAGTGATCGACATCTTCCCGGCTGAATCTGACGACATCGCGCTACGCGTTGAGCTATTTGATGAAGAAGTGGAACGCCTGTCGCTGTTCGACCCGTTAACCGGGCAGGTAGAGTCAACGGTGCCACGTTATACTATCTATCCCAAAACGCACTACGTAACGCCGCGCGAGCGTATTCTGCAGGCGATGGAAGAGATAAAAGATGAGCTGGCGGACAGGCGTAAGGTCTTGCTGGCGAATAATAAGCTGCTTGAAGAGCAGCGATTAAGCCAGCGCACGCAGTTCGATTTAGAGATGATGAACGAGCTGGGCTACTGCTCAGGCATTGAAAACTATTCCCGCTTTCTGTCGGGCCGCGGGCCGGGCGAACCGCCGCCAACCTTGTTCGATTATCTGCCCGCCGACGGACTGCTGGTGGTGGATGAGTCTCATGTCACCATCCCGCAGATAGGCGGCATGTACCGCGGCGACCGGGCGCGCAAAGAGACGCTGGTCGAGTATGGCTTCCGTCTGCCTTCGGCGCTGGATAACCGTCCGCTGAAGTTTGAGGAGTTTGAAGCCTTAGCGCCGCAAACTATCTATGTTTCCGCCACGCCCGGCAACTATGAGCTGGAAAAATCTGGTGATGAGGTGGTGGATCAGGTCGTGCGACCGACCGGGCTGCTGGACCCGATTATTGAAGTGCGTCCGGTGGCGACCCAGGTGGACGATCTGCTGTCCGAAATTCGTCAGCGTGCGGCCATTAATGAGCGTGTCCTTGTCACTACGCTCACCAAACGGATGGCGGAAGATTTGACCGAATATCTGGAAGAGCACGGCGAGCGCGTGCGTTACCTGCACTCAGATATTGATACCGTGGAGCGCATGGAAATCATCCGCGATTTGCGTCTGGGCGAGTTTGACGTTCTGGTGGGGATTAACCTGCTGCGCGAAGGGCTGGATATGCCGGAAGTCTCGCTGGTGGCGATTCTGGACGCTGACAAAGAAGGGTTCCTGCGCTCCGAGCGCTCCCTGATTCAGACCATAGGACGCGCGGCGCGTAACGTTAACGGTAAAGCGATTCTGTATGGCGATAAAATCACGCCGTCGATGGCGAAGGCGATTGGCGAAACCGAGCGACGTCGCGAGAAGCAGCAGAAGTACAACGAAGAGCACGGTATCACTCCGCAGGGGCTGAACAAAAAAGTGGTCGACATCCTGGCTCTGGGGCAGAACATTGCGAAAACCAAAGCGAAGGGGAAAGGCAAGGGCCGTTCTACGGCAAAAGCCGGAATTGTCGAACTGGATATGACGCCGAAAGCGTTGCAGCAGAAAATTCATGAACTGGAAGGGCAAATGATGCAGCACGCGCAAAATCTGGAGTTTGAAGAAGCCGCGCAAATTCGCGACCAGTTGCACCAGTTACGCGAGTTGTTTATCGCGGCGTCCTGACAATGTGTCGATCGCCAGCGAGTTATCGTTACCATGGCTCGCTTTTGAGAATTTCAGTGCAATAGTAAGGGCTAAGTCAGTCAGGAATGAAAAACAGTGACAGGCTTTGACTAACGAGATTGTCGAAAAACTCAAAACATCAATGGGGTAGCTAGTTTAATCACCACTGAAGAAAATTAGCGTTGAGGCTGAACCCAACGCTAATTTTCCCTCTCTCCTCGGCTATGAAAAAAACGCCCCGTATTATCGGTATAGCTATCCTTATGATCGTCATTTTAATCTTATGTGAGTTCGTTGAAAGCGTGTCATGGCAACAGATTACATCATTCTACTTAAAAAAGAGGTGATGGAAGCGCGAGCATTTATAAGTCAAGCGCTGCAAATACTGAATGATTTGTCCGAAATAATGACGACTATGACCTCTTGTTTAAAGTTGAGAATATCCTTATCTGTTACTTTAGGTTACGTTCAGATCAGGTAGGGAAAATATGTTTAATATTACTAATATACAATCTACGGCAAGGCATCAAAGTATTAGCAATGAGGCATTAACAGAGGTGCCTTTAAAAGAAGAGATATGGAATAAAATAAGTGCCTTTTTCTCTTCAGAACATCAGGTTGAAGCACAAAGCTGCATCGCTTATCTTTGTCATCCACCTGAAACCGCCTCGCCAGAAGAGATCAAAAGCAAGTTTGAATGTTTGAGGGAGTTAGCCTTCCCGGCGTATGCGGATAATATTCAGAGTAATAGAGGGGGGACAGACCAATACTGTATTTTGAATGAAAATAGTCAGGAAATTCTGTCTATAATTTTTAATACAGAGGGCTATACCGTTGAGGGAGGGGGAAAGTCAGTCACCTATACCCGTGTAACAGAAAGCGAGCAGGCGAGTAGCGCTTCCGGCTCCAAAGTTGCTGTGAATTATGAGTTAATCTGGTCTGAGTGGGTAAAAGAGGCACCAGCGGAAGAGGCAGCAAATCGTGAAGAAGCCGTACAACGGATGCGTGACTGCCTGAAAAATAATAAGACGGAACTCCGTCTGAAAATATTAGGACTTACCACTATACCCGCCTGTATTCCTGAGCAGATAACTACTCTGACACTCGATAACAATGAACTGAAAAGTTTGCCGGAAAATTTACAGGGAAATATAAAGACCCTGTATGCCAGCAGTAATCGGCTAACCAGTATCCCTGCCACGTTACCGGATACCATACAGAAAATGGAGCTGAGCATTAACCGTATTACTGAATTACCGGAACGTTTGCCTTCAGCGCTTCAATCGCTGGATCTTTTTCATAATAAAATTAGTTCCTTACCTGAAAATCTACCTGAGGAACTTCGGTACCTGAGCGTTTATGATAACCGCATAAGGACACTGCCAGAACATCTTCCGTCAGGGATTACCCATTTGAATGTGCAGAGTAATTCGTTAACCGCTCTGCCTGAAACATTGCCGCCGGGCCTGAAGAATCTGGAGGCCGGCGAAAATGCCTTAACCAGTCTGCCCGCATCGTTACCACCAGAATTACAGTTCCTGGATGTAAGTAAAAATCAGATTACTGTTCTGCCTGAAACACTACCTCCCACGATAACAACGCTGGACGTTTCCCGTAACGCATTGAGTAATCTACCGGAAAACCTCCCGGCGGCATTACAAATAATGCAGGCCTCTCGCAATCGCCTGGTCCGTCTCCCGGAGTCGTTACCCCATTTTCGTGGTGAAGGACCTCAACCTACAAGAATAATCGTAGAACGTAATCCTTTTTCAGAACGAACAATACAGAATATGCAGCGGCTAATGTCCTCTGCGGGTTATCAGGGACCCCGGGTATTGTTTGCCATGGGCGACTTTTCAATTGTTCGGGTAACTCGACCACTGCATCAAGCTGTCCGGGGGTGGCTAACCAATCTCGAGGAGGAAGACGTCAACCAATGGCGGGCGTTTGAGACGGAAGTAAACGCGGCAGCCTTCAGCATGTTTCTGGATCGTCTTGGCGATACGCAGAACACCCGACATTCGGATTTTAAGGAGCAAGTCTCCGCCTGGCTAATGCGCCTGGCTGATGATAGCACACTAAGAGAAACCGCATTTATTATAGCGATGGATGCAACGATAAGCTGTGAAGATCGGGTCACACTGGCATACCACCAAATGCAGGAAGCGACGTTGGTTCATGATGCTGAAAGAGGCGCCTTTGATAGCCACTTAGCGGAACTGATTATGGCGGGGCGTGAAATCTTTCGGCTGGAGCAAATAGAATCGCTCGCGAGAGAAAAGGTAAAACGGCTGTTTTTTATTGACGAAATCGAAGTATTTCTGGGTTTTCAGAATCAGTTACGAGAGTCGCTGTCGCTGACAACAATGACCCAGGATATGCGATTTTATAACGTTTCGGGTATCACTGAGTCTGACCTTGACGAGGCGGAATTAAGGATAAAAATTGCTGAAAATAGGAATTTTCACAAATGGTTTGCGCTGTGGGGGCCGTGGCATAAAGTGCTGGAGCGTATAGCGCCAGAAGAGTGGCGTGAAATGATGGCTAAAAGGGCTGAGTATATTGAAACGGATGAGTATCAGAGCCGGGTCAATGCTGAACTGGAAGCGTTAGGAATAGCGGGTGATCCTGACGCAGAGCGCATGGCTGGGATGCGGATAATGGAAGAGATCAATCAGACCCACTTTACTGGGATCATGGAGAATATATTGCTGAAAAAAGAGGTGAGCTCGCTCATGAGCGCCTACTGGCGATAGCTGAACGCAGTTTATCAGAAGGGGGAGAGAGCCTGTTTACCCTTCGGTGTAAACAGGCATCTGATAAGCGCAGCGTCGTCGGTAAACGGGCTTAACCCAACGCCTGTAGCGCTTTTTCCAGCGCGTTATGTAATAACTGACGATCGTGGCGATAGGGGATATCGCTGGCCTCCAGCACTTCCTGAATCACCACCCGATCGTTCACCGCACTGACGTCAACTTGCGGTCCAACCACCACTGCGTCAATGACTTTTTTGCCAATATATTGCTCCATCATCGCCAGCTTATCGACCAGCGTTAAACTGGCGGCGGGCAGACTTAGTTCGCGGCCCAGATTGCCGATATACACCATTGGCGCCGGGGTGCGCCGCAGCGCCTGCGCCAGTTCATCCAGCAGCAGGCCAGGCATCAGGCTGGTATAAAAACTGCCAGGGCCAATCAGAATCAGATCCGTGTCATTAATGGCCTGTACCGCTTCCCGCGTCGCCGGCACGTTCGGCGTTAACATGATCTCCTGCGGCGGCGTCGCTAACTGATCGATATTCACCTCGCCGTAAATCTCATGCCCCTGTTCGTCAATCGCCATCAGATCTACCGGTAGCTCCGACATCGGGATCAGCTGCGCGTCCACTTTAAGCAGATTACGAATTAAATTAATCGCTTCCAGAGGCCGCACGCTCAGGTGATCTAACGCCTTTAACATCAAATTTCCGAGGTTATGACCAGAAAGTTCGCCATTACCGCCAAAACGATACTCAAACATAGCGGATGCGACGCTGGGTTCGGTAATTAACTGATTCAGACAGTTGCGCATATCGCCCCAGGCGATCCCGCCTTCCGAGCGGCGAATACGGCCAGTTGACCCCCCGTTATCTGTGGTAGTCACAATGCCGGTCAGGCGCGAACCTAAAGAAGAAAGCGAGGAGAGGACGCGTCCTAATCCATGCCCTCCGCCGAGGGCAACGACACGATCAAGGTCAGCCAGCGTACGATTGCGCATAAAAATTCCTGAAGTCAAATAAGCAGCGCTACAGTAGCGCAAGTCGCGGGTTTTCAGCAATTAGCCGACCGGCTAAAAGACAATTAATTATTCCCGACTACCCCTTTATAGCGAGGGCGTTACCACGGCTAAATGATATATATCAATGTAAAAGTGTGATTTTCACGTATTCTGTCGCTAAATAGCACGATCATATCGCTATGTATATGTTTATATAGCGAAAGCGTGATGGCGAAATTGTCATTTACACGCTAGTATCGGCGTAACCACAGTAAACACTCTAGCCTCTGCACCTGGGTCATTTTTGATACGGTGCTTTGGCCGTGACAACGTTTAACGTTTGCCACCAGGGCGCAGGAAGAAATGACTCCGCCTCCCGTATTTGGAAAGGTGTACATGGCTTCACAACTTACCGATGCTTTCGCGCGTAAGTTTTACTACTTGCGTTTGTCGATTACCGATGTGTGTAACTTTCGTTGCACCTACTGCCTGCCGGATGGCTACAAACCTGGCGGCGTCACTAACAACGGTTTCCTTACCGTCGATGAAATTCGTCGCGTTACGCGCGCTTTTGCCAGTCTTGGCACGGAAAAGGTGCGTCTTACCGGCGGCGAGCCTTCATTACGCCGCGATTTTACCGACATCATTGCCGCCGTGGGTGAAAATGATGCTATTCGCCAGATCGCGGTGACCACTAACGGTTATCGACTGGCGCGCGATGCCGCGAACTGGCGCGAAGCGGGGCTGACGGGCGTCAATGTTAGCGTGGATAGTCTGGATGCGCGTCAGTTCCATGCGATTACCGGTCAGGACAAATTCCGCCAGGTGATGGCGGGCATCGATGCCGCCTTTGACGCCGGTTTCGAAAAGGTGAAAGTCAACACCGTGCTGATGCGCGACGTGAATCACCATCAGTTGGATACCTTCCTTGCCTGGATTCAGCCTCGCCCCATTCAGCTACGCTTCATTGAACTTATGGAGACGGGCGAGGGGAGCGATCTCTTCCGCAAACATCATATTTCGGGTCAGGTATTACGCGACGAGCTGATTAAGCGCGGTTGGATCCACCAGCAACGCCTGCGCAGCGATGGCCCGGCGCAGGTTTTTTGTCATCCCGATTACGCCGGTGAGATCGGCCTCATTATGCCGTATGAAAAAGATTTCTGCGCCACCTGTAATCGCCTGCGTGTTTCGTCTGTCGGTAAGCTGCATTTATGTCTGTTTGGCGACGGCGGCGTAAGTTTACGCGACCTGTTACAGGATGATGCGCAGCAATACGCGCTTGAGGAACGTATTTCCGACGCGTTGCGGGAGAAAAAGCAGACCCATTTCCTTCACCAGAGCAATACTGGTATTACGCAAAATTTATCTTACATTGGCGGTTAATCCTTAATAAGGAGATTTCAGATGAGTCAGGTCAGCGCTGAATTTATCCCGACCCGCATCGCTATTCTTACTGTTTCCAGCCGACGCGGCGAAGAAGACGACACCTCCGGTCATTATCTGCGTGATTCGGCGCAGGAGGCCGGGCATGAAGTGGTGGCGAAAGCCATCGTTAAAGAGAACCGTTACGCGATTCGCGCCCAGGTTTCCGCCTGGATCGCCAGTGATGAGGTGCAGGTCGTATTGATAACTGGTGGGACCGGTTTGACCGAAGGCGATCAGGCGCCGGAAGCGCTGTTGCCGCTGTTCGATCGTGAAGTGGAAGGATTTGGCGAAGTGTTTCGCATGCTCTCGTTTGAAGAGATCGGCACCGCAACTCTGCAGTCGCGCGCGGTAGCTGGCGTGGCGAATAACACCTTGATTTTCGCCATGCCGGGCTCCACAAAAGCGTGCAGAACCGCATGGGAGAATATCATTGCGCCGCAGTTGGATGCCCGTACACGCCCATGTAATTTTCACCCTCATTTAAAGAAATAACGATGTCGCAATTAACCCATATAAACGCCGCAGGCGAAGCGCACATGGTGGACGTTTCCGCGAAAGCGGAAACCGTTCGTGAAGCACGGGCGGAAGCATTCGTTACCATGCGTAGTGAAACGCTGGCGATGATTGTTGATGGCAAACACCACAAGGGCGATGTTTTCGCGACCGCCCGTATTGCCGGTATTCAGGCCGCCAAACGCACCTGGGAGCTGATCCCGCTGTGCCACCCGCTACTGCTAAGTAAAGTGGAGATTCAGCTTCAGGCCGAGCCGGAGCATAACCGTGTGCGTATTGAGTCTCTGTGCCGTCTGACCGGTAAAACCGGCGTCGAAATGGAAGCATTAACCGCGGCGTCCGTCGCGGCGTTAACCATCTACGACATGTGCAAAGCGGTACAAAAAGATATGGTAATTGGTCCGGTGCGCCTGCTGGCGAAAAGCGGCGGCAAATCGGGGGATTTTAAGGTGGATGCGCATGATTAAGGTGCTTTTCTTCGCCCAGGTTCGCGAGCTTACAGGAACTGACGCGCTGGAGCTTCCAGCAGATTTTTCCACCGTTGAGTCGCTGCGACAGCATCTGGCGACAAAGAGCGATCGTTGGGCGCTGGCGCTGGAAGACGGCAAGCTGTTGGCGGCGGTCAACCAGACGCTGGTAAGTTTTGACCATCCGCTGACGGCGGGCGATGAAGTGGCGTTTTTCCCGCCAGTCACGGGGGGCTAACATGCGCGAAACGCGAATTGTAGTCGGCCCTGCGCCGTTTAGCGTCGGGGAGGAATATTCCTGGCTGGCGGCGCGCGACGAAGACGGCGCGGTCGTCACCTTTACCGGAAAAGTGCGCAATCATAACCTGGGCGATAGCGTTAAGGCGCTGACGCTGGAGCATTATCCCGGCATGACTGAGAAAGCTCTGGCGGAGATCGTCGCGAAGGCGCGTTCCCGCTGGCCGCTGGGGCGGGTCACGGTGATTCATCGCGTTGGCGAATTATGGCCGGGCGATGAGATTGTGTTTGTCGGCGTCACCAGCGCGCACCGCAGTAGCGCGTTCGACGCCGGCCAGTTCATTATGGATTATCTGAAAACCCGTGCGCCGTTCTGGAAGCGTGAAGCCACGCCGGAAGGCGATCGCTGGGTCGAAGCGCGCGACAGCGACCAGCAGTCGGCGAAACGTTGGTAGCAGAATGTGATACGCTTTAGGGTATCATTTCCACACAGGAGTTCATCATGGACAGATTTCCACGATCTGATTCAATAGTGCAGGCGCGGTCCGGCCTGCAGACCTATATGGCGCAAGTGTATGGCTGGATGACGGTCGGACTGTTACTGACCGCGTTTATCGCGTGGTATGCGGCTAATACGCCAGCCGTCATGATGTTTGTCTTTTCCAGTAAGATCACCTTCTTTGGCTTAATTATTGCCCAGCTTGCGCTGGTGTTTGTTCTGTCGGGACTGGTGCATAAACTTAGCGCCGGAATGGCGACCACGCTGTTTATGCTCTATTCGGCGCTAACCGGATTGACGTTATCCAGTATTTTTATCGTTTACACCTACTCCTCTATCGCCAGCACCTTTGTGGTGACGGGGGGAATGTTTGGCGCCATGAGCCTGTACGGGTACACCACTAAGCGCGATCTTAGCGGTTTCGGCAATATGCTGTTTATGGCGCTTATTGGTATCGTTCTGGCCTCGCTGGTCAATTTCTGGCTGAAAAGTGAAGCGCTGATGTGGGCGGTAACCTATATCGGGGTGGTGGTGTTTGTCGGTCTGACGGCCTATGACACGCAGAAACTGAAGAATATCGGCGAGCAAATAGATACCCGCGATAGCGCTAATCTGCGTAAATATTCGATTCTCGGCGCGTTAACGCTGTACCTGGACTTTATCAACCTGTTCCTGATGTTACTGCGTATTTTTGGCAATCGCCGCTAATTATATTGATCTCTTAAAATCCTGGCCCTGCGCCAGGATTTTTTTAGGAATATATTTAGGGCGAAACAGCATAAATATCTTAGAAATGTTTTCCTGCGCTTGCCATTCTTATCACCGTGATCATGTGAAGAGTGATAAATGACAAGTGGGCCCTCTGGCTGCAATACGTATACGGCAAATAGCATTTATTCCCGCGACAATGTTATCCCTTACCTATTGGTATACTGCGTTGGGACTATGGTGTACCGCCGGCATTATATGGTTAACGTTGTATACTCATTTTTTGATAACCTACGTTCAACCTGTTGTTGTTTTGTGGGTATCAGCACTTTTGCTTGGCCTGGGGTATGGGGCCGTTACCTGTCTTTCCCGCTTTGGCACTGTTGCCGTAACGTTGATATATATTGCCATCATTACGCTTACCGGCGTGTCATTAGCTTACTTTTTCTCAGGTGGCGCGACCATTTTCGTGATTGTTGGAATCATGTTTAGTCTTAATGCTTTATTTATTTTCTACCTGAATATCAGTTCTGGTCTATTCAGGCCGTTAATTTTTATGGCGGTAAGCGGGATCATCGCTGCGATAGTTGTCAATAGCCTGGTGGCCAGTAGCACTCTGGTCTGGATAGTCAGTGTGGTGACGGTATTGGTGTGGACATTGATTACAGCGCTAGAAAAATCGACACTTCATGGTTATGCCCGCATGTTATACCACAGCGAGTTTTCATCCCTGTCTCGTTGCGCTTTATTTGGCGCGCTGACGCTTTACCTTGGCATTATTAATGCTGTGGTTACGCTGTGTCGTTATATCATTTTGATGATTCTGGAAATACTATTATCTTTCAGGCCGTAGGCGTTGCAGGTTTTTTATTCAGGTTGGTGATGATGGGTATAATGAGTAAATTATGTGGCAAACAATTTTGGTTAGCGTTTTGTGAAGCTAAAGACGTCACTCGCGCCATTAAAAATGGCGGCGAGGATTTTAATAAGAAATGCCCGCCAGCGCTGATTTCTCATTTTATTAACGGATTGTCATGGGAATATTCATTACCCAATCCTGCGCCTGTTTGCGCGTTTAGTTTTATGCTTCTTGTGGGAGGTGTGTGCAGTGCGCATTTTGCTTTCGATAAGTTTATTCTATATTGGCCGCTAAATATAATCATTTATTTTGGCAGTGCTATAGGTATGGTGTTATGCGTTATGGCTGAGCTATGGCTTATTGCCAAAGGTTTTATCCTGGGTTTGCGCCTCTGCGTTTTACTGCTTTTATTAAACATTGTATTCTGCGGTACTGGATTATTTGACGTGTTGTGCCAGCAAAATGGTGAATTAAGGGGCGATCTGGTTATCGCGATTATTATGGTTGTGCTTTGCCGCTGGGTGATGAATGGCGAAACGTTTACGATGATGATTCGTTTCTGCCTGGGGCGTCGATTAGTGCGAGTCGCATTACAAAAATATCTCACCTCACAGACAAGGAAATGATAAGCCCATGAACCTGATGACGTGGCTAACAGGAAAAACACTGGCGGAGCTGGTGAAAAAAGGGCAGTTGATCCCGCCAGAGATTAAGTTACCTGTGTATCCGGCCAGCCACTACAAAAAAAACTGGTATGAACAAGGTATTCCTCACGGAGGCGTTATCGGGCTTACGGCGATCATGATGACGATGACATGGATCGTCAGTATAAACATGATTATTGCGCAGTTTGAGCTGCACAATAAAAAGCATCTGGAGCTGGTCTTCTTCCTGGCCGTGGGCTATATCGCTTTTCTTACCCCGTCAAATCAGCTGCTGCTTAAAGGAAGAATGAGCGGGGTCATTATTTACCGCTATGCGCTATTGCTGGCCATTATTTCCGTTACGTTGGCAACGTTCTGTACCCTGTCATCAGTATTCATGGGTGAGTTTAACGAAGTGCTCCTGCTGCTGTTTAGCTGGTCATTGCTGCTTTTTTCCCGCTTACAGATGAATACGTCTTTTTTCTCAGCATATGTTTATTTTTACCGGATAAAACGCGTTGTGCTGGAAAGCGAAAACGCGTCTGCTTAAATTTATTTCGCCATCGCCCGCTCGTTTTTCGCCCGCAGCTTCTTCGCCCGGCTTTCCAGGATCAGGTAGCACACCAGCGCCAGCAACAGGGGAATAAAATAGTAAAGCACGCGGTACGCGAGCAGGGCGGCGATAATCGTGCCTTGCGACGTATGTTCGCCCGCCAGCAACGCGATGAATACGGCCTCCAGCACGCCGATGCCTGCCGGAATATGCACGATGACGCCCGCGATACTGCTCACCAGCAGTACGCCCAGCACAAAGAAATAGTTCACATCCTGACCCATCAGCAGCCAGATGATGGCGCCCATCGCCATCCAGTTCGCGCTGGAGATCGCCATCTGCGCCAGCGCGAATTTCCATGATGGCAGCACCAGTTTCTGCCCTTTAATCGTCATATGCCGCCGCTTTGCAAAGGCGCAAAACCACAGATAGACCGCGATAATCAACAATAAAACGATACCGAGAATACGTAGCGTGCCTTCATCGATATACCAGTGGTCGGGAAGCTGGACAACGCCGAAGGTAAAAATGATGCCGCCCAGCAGAATATAGCCCAGCCAGTTAGTGGTAATGCTGAGCGAGAAAATGCGCGTGATAGTACTGCCGGGCAACCCGAGGCGAGAGTATAGTCGGTAACGCATCCCGATCCCGCCGACCCAGGTGCTGAGCGTCAGGTTAAAGGCATAGCAGACGAACGATACCAACATCACCTGTCGCTTCGCCAGTTTATGGCCGCAATAAAGCCGTCCAAGCAGGTCGTAGCAGCCGTACAGAAGATAGCTAACGATCACCAGTCCTACAGCGCTTAAAAGCGCCGTGCGGTTATAGTCGCGGATGACGGTCCAGACATCACCCCAGTCGACCTTTTTAGCATAAACCACCAGCAGAACGACGACCGCAATAAAAAACAGCCAGGTCAGCACTTTTTTAGCCAGCCGCCAGCGCGGATGCGATTTAGCCATTAGGGCTTCACTCCTGTATTTTCTGGATCAACGCGATCCTGGGTTTCCATTTCTGGCTGGGCAGGCGGGGGAACCTGCGCCAGATGCGGGGTATGCGCAGGTAGCCAGCCGACCAGCGCCGGGAAATGACGTAAAAAGTGGAACGCCAGCACGCTTTTGGTCAGGTTCCACCAGGTGCGTTTCGGCAGCATAGACTCATCGACCTGCTTACAATCGTTCACGATGATGCCTTGTAAATTATCGCGCAGGGTCTGGTTAAAGGTACGATCGTGAATGATCAGGTTAGCTTCAAGGTTAAGCGACAGGCTGAGCGGATCGAGATTACTCGACCCTACCGTGGCCCAGTGATCGTCCATCAGCGCCACTTTGCCATGCAGCGGACGGCGTCGGTATTCATAAACCTGCACGCCGCCCTTCACCAGATAGTTATAGAGCAACCGCGCGCCGACTTTGACTATCGGCATGTCTGGTTCCCCCTGGACAATCAGTTTTACGCTCACGCCACGGCGGGCGGCTTTACGCATTGCGTGGAGCAAGCGATAGCCGGGGAAAAAATAGGCGTTAGCGATAATCACTTCACGCTTTGCCTGGGTCAGCATTTTCAGATAATGACGTTCGATATCGTCACGGTGCTCTTCGTTATCCCGCCAGACAAACAGCGCCTGCGCTTCGCCGGGGTGACGGTTTTCTTCAGCCTGGTGATGGCGCTTCCACCAGCGGCGCGCGGGGCTTTGCCCCGGCAGATTCTCGACTTCGAATTGCAGGATATCGGCCACAACAGGCCCTTCGACCCGTACCGCGTAGTCTTGTTTCGCCTGCGGGCCGTAATCCGACATATGCTCGGCGGAGTAGTTAATGCCGCCGACAAAGGCAATACGATCATCAATTACCACAATTTTGCGGTGCATTCGGCGGAAGATATTGGTTCGCAACCCCAGTAGACGCGGGCGGGGGTCGTAATAGCGGAAAATCACGCCCGCCGAGGTTAATTCGCCGACAAACGCGTCGCTGAGATCGGGAGAGCCGTAGCCGTCGAGTAATACTTCGGCTTTTACGCCGCGCTGTGCGGCTTTTAGCAGAGCGGCATGGAGTTTTTTACCCACCTCATCTTCAAACAAGATAAAGGTTTCCAGAATGATTTTTTGCTGTGCCTGAGCGATAGCCTCAAACACGGCAGGATAGAACTGGTCGCCGTTTTCCAGTAGCTGAATTTGATTACCTTCACGCCAGCCGCATTTCATAGATGGATCTCCGCGCTAAGGGGGGCATGGTCTGATAAATGTCGCCAGTTCCGCAGCGGTAGTGCCGTAGGAGAACTGGCGTTCGCATTCTTGACGTAAATACGATCGAGTCGCAGCAGCGGCATACTCACCGGGAATGTGCGCGCCGGTCGGCCATGGGCACGGGTGAATATCTCCTCCAGCCCGGCCGCGTTTAACGGCGGGCCGGCCTTTTGCCGCCAGTCATTAAAGTCTCCGGCCACCAGCACCGGTTCTGATTCCGGCAAGGCATTCACCCATCCCGCCAGCATGGTTAACTGTGCCTGGCGGTGGCTCTCCCGCAGGCCGAGATGTACGCACATGACGTGGATAGGGCGGTTGAGCATGGGCGGCGTAATGCGGCAATAGAGCACGCCGCGTTTTTCGCTACCGCCGACCGAGACGTCGCGATTTTCATAATGTTCAATGGGATAGCGAGAAAGAACCGCGTTACCGTGATGGCCTTCCGGATAGACCGCATTGCGGCCATAGGCGAAATCGCTCCACATGGTGTCGGCCAAAAATTCATAGTGGGTAGTGTCCGGCCAGTTTTCGATATGCAGCGGATGTACTTCATGCGCGCCCATCACTTCTTGCAGACAGACGATATCGGCGCCGACCGTTCTGACGGCGTCGCGCAGCTCCGGCAGGATGAAGCGTTTATTAAAGGCGGTAAAACCTTTGTGCGTATTAATTGTGAGCACTTTGAATGAAAAATTTCGCGTGTGTTGAGTCATTTTCTTCCTGTCCGCGTCACTATCCTGATTGAAATAGTGTAGTCGTCGTCACAAAAAGATGCGGTCTTACGGAATTTTCCGTAAAGTTCGGTACTCTGAATAATGAGAGAAAAATGCTTCAGGAGAAAAGCCATGAAGTGGCAACAACGCGTTCGTGTCGCAACCGGCCTCGGTTGTTGGCAGATTATGTTGCATTTACTGGTAGTGGCGATGCTGGTAATAGGCTGGATGAGCGGCACATTAGTGCGCGTCGGCCTGGGATTATGCGTGCTTTATGGCGTGACGGTACTGCTGATGCTGGCGTTGCAGCGCCATCATGAGCAACGCTGGCGCGATGTGGCGGATGTGCTGGAAGAGCTGACTACCACCTGGTACTTCGGCACCGCGCTGATTGTCCTCTGGCTGCTATCCCGCGTATTGCAAAACAATGTCTTACTGGCGCTGGCGGGGCTGGCTATCCTGGCCGGGCCCGCCGTGGTCTCGCTACTGGCGAAAGATAAAAAGCTACATCACTTTGCGTCTAAACATCGCATACGCCGCTGAACCCGTGGTGGCCGCTATCACCAGTAGCGGCCACAAACTTCCCCAGACAATCCCCAGACTCGCATCCTTAAGATAAATTTGCTTGGTAATATCAGTAAAGTGGCGGATAGGGTTTATCCACGTCAGGTTTTGCAGCCAGACCGGCATATTTTCCACCGGCGAGACATAACCCGAGAGCAAAATCGCCGGCATCATAAAGACAAAGACGCCGATAAACGCCTGCTGTTGCGTGGCGCAAAGCGATGATATCAGCAAGCCAAAGCCTACCAGCGACAGCCCGTAAATCACCATCGTGAAATAAAACAGCGCTAACGAACCGGCGAAGGGAATTTGGTATGCCCAAATGCCGATAGCCAGCACGATCGTGGCCTGGAAGGTCGCGACAATCAGCGCCGGCACCGCTTTACCAACGAAAATCTGCCAGGTGGTGAGCGGAGAGACCAGCAGCTGATCCAGAGTGCCTTGTTCACGCTCGCGGGCGACGGACAGCGAAGTGACGATCATCACGCCAATAGTGGTGATCATGGCGATCAGCGAGGGCACCACAAACCACTTGTAGTCCAGATTCGGGTTATACCAGTTGCGTACCACCAGTTCGCTATTGTTGGGCTTTGGCTTGCCGTCCATCAATGTCTGCTGATACTCCTTGACGATCTGTTGCAGATAATTGGCGGCGATTTGCGCGCTGTTAGAGTTACGTCCATCAAGAATGAGTTGCATCGGCGCAGGCTGGAAGGTATCCAGATTCCGCGAGAAATCCGCCGGGAAGCGCACCAGCAGCAGCGCTTTTTGCGTATCGATAGTCGGCTGGATCTCCTGCGGACTGTTCAGCAATAGCACATGGGTAAACGCTTTCGCGCGGGCAAAGCGCTGGGTAAGTTCTACCGAATGTTTGCCGTTATCTTCGTTGTAGATAGCGATAGTCGCGTTAGTGACTTCAAGCGTCGCGGCGAATGGAAACAGGATGACCTGAATCAGCACCGGCAGAATCAGGATCGCGCGCGTTTGTGGTTCGCGTAAAAGCGATTGCAGTTCTTTGCGAATTAATGTCCATAAGCGATGAAACATAGAACCTTCCTCATGTCGGGTGGCGCTACGCTAACCCGACCTACATGGCCCGTAGGCCCGGTAAGCATAGCGCCACCGGGCAAAATACGAGCGCCAGAGTTAATCCAGCCGTCGTTTGGTTTTTAGCCACGTAAGGCCAATAAACATCACCGCCGAGGCGATTAAAAACAGTACGTTAACGCCTAACACGACCGGAATATTGCCGGCCAGAAACAGACTTTGCAGGGTGCTGACAAAATAGCGCGCCGGAATAATATAGGTCACCGCGCGGATCACCGCAGGCATACTGTCTATCTGGAAGATAAATCCGGACAGCATAATCGAGGGTAAAAAGGCGGCGTTCAGCGCCACCTGCGCGGCGTTAAACTGGTTGCGAGTGATGGTGGAAATCAACAGCCCCATCCCCAGCGTACTCAGTAAAAACAGACTGGTGATAATAAACAGAATCACCAGCGAACCGCGATACGGCACGCCGAGAATAAACACCGATACCAGCATACAGAGCAGCATCGCCAGCATACCGAGAAAATAATAGGGAATAAGCTTACACAGCAGCAGTTCAACACGCGTCACTTCGGTTGAGAGCAGCGCCTCCATCGTGCCGCGCTCCCATTCGCGGGCAACGACCAGCGAGGTGAGGATTGCGCCAATTACCGTCATGATAATGGTCACCGCCCCGGGAATAATAAAATGCTGACTGATCGCCGCCGGGTTAAACCAGTAGCGCGTCTGGACGTCAATGAGCGGTTCAAAGGTGTCGCCGCGATCTTCCGCCCGCTGCTGTTGCCAGATTTGCCAGATGCCTTCCACATAACCCTGAACGAAGTTGGCGGTGTTTGGCTCGCTGCCGTCGGTAATCACCTGAATCGGCGCGCTGTCACCGTCGCGCGCCATTTGCTGCGCGAAATCCACCGGAATCACCACCAGTCCGCGAATGCGTCCGGCCTGCATTTTTTCAATTAATTCATGGCGATTATCGCTAATGGTCGCGTCGATATAGGGTGAACCGGTCATCGCATGAGTGAAATCCAGCGCCTCCTGGCTTTGCTGTTCAAGCAGAATCCCCACCCGCAGCTTGCTGGAGTCAAGGTTAATGCCGTAACCAAAAATAAACAGCAACAGCAGCGGGATCACCACCGCAATCAGCCAGCTACTGGGATCGCGCACGATCTGGCGCGTCTCTTTGACGCACAACGCACGCACGCGGCGCCAGGAGAGAGACTTACTCATGCGTATGCTCCTTATCCCAGTCATTGATGAGAGTGATAAAGGCCTGCTCCATCGTCGGATCGGCCTGTTGCTCATCGGCGGCCTGCGCTTTGAGATCGTCCGGCGTACCGCTGGCGATAAGCTTCCCGCGATAAACCAGTCCGATGCGATCGCAATATTCCGCCTCATCCATAAAGTGGGTCGTCACCATTACCGTGACCCCTTTTTCCACCATGCTATTAATGTGCAGCCAAAATTCACGGCGGGTGAGGGGATCAACCCCGGACGTTGGTTCATCAAGGAATAAAATATCCGGTTCGTGCATCAGCGAGCAGGCCAGCGCCAGTCGCTGTTTAAAGCCCAGCGGCAGCGCATCGGTGGGATGCGACGCGATGCTTTTCAGACCAAACGCTTCACTCATGCGCTGAATTTTTTCATTTTGCGCGCGGCCCCGCAAACCGTAGACGCCGGAGAAAAAACGCAGGTTCTGCTCAACCGTCAGGTTGCCGTAAAGCGAAAATTTTTGCGCCATATATCCCAGATGCTGACGGGCTTTGCCGGAGCTGACTTTCAGATCCATATCCAGCACCAGCGCCTTGCCGGATGTCGGCACCAGCAGGCCGCACATCATTTTAAAGGTGGTTGATTTACCCGCGCCGTTCGGGCCGAGCAGGCCAAAAATCTCGCCGCGTTGTACGACGAAATTAACATGGTCCGTGGCCGCGAAATCACCAAATTTTTTTGTCAGTTCCTGCGCTTCAATCACCGTTTCGCCGGCAGTGCCTTCAACCGTATGCAGGATTGAACCCAGCGGAGACTCCGAGGTTCCCGCTCCGCCAAGCAGATCGATAAACGCATCTTCGAAGCGCGGCGCGGTCTCATTGAGGGTGATTTCCGGCATCCCTTCGGCCTGACGAATATCTGCTGCGGTCGCCTCTTTTTTCAGGATCAGACGTACCGAACGTCCCTGAATCATGCCGTCGCTCACCTGCGGCAGTCTGAGCGCTCTCTGTAGTAACTTACGGTTGTTTTCCTGTGGACTGCTCATCAGAAAGCTACGACCGGCCATCGTTTGCGTCAGCGCTTTAGGTTCGCCCTGATAGAGCAGCTCGCCTTCATTCATCAGCAGCACATCGCGGCACTGTTCGGCTTCGTCGAGGTAGGAGGTGCTCCAGAGGATTAGCATCCCATCCCCCGCCAGCTCGTGGACCATCTGCCACAACTCGCGCCGTGAAATCGGGTCAACGCCAACGCCCGGTTCATCCAACAGCAGCACTTTCGGTTCGCCGACCAGCGTACAGGCCAGCCCCAGTTTTTGCTTCATCCCGCCGGACAATTTCCCCGCCAGACGGCCAGTGAAAGGGCCGAGGGCGGTAAACTCCAACAAACGGGCAAAGGTCTTTTCCCGTATCTCGCCGGTAACGCTGCGCAAATCGGCATAGAGATTAAGGTTCTCCATGACGGTAAGATCTTCATACAGACCGAATTTCTGCGGCATATAGCCCAGAACCGCGTGCAGCTCGCTGTCGTTTTGTATCGGGTCGAAGCCCAATACGGACGCGCTGCCGCCATCGGCTTTGAGCAGGCCTGCCAGCATACGCATTAGCGTGGTTTTTCCTGCGCCGTCCGGCCCTACCAGCCCGGTGACATAACCGGAATGAATGGTACAGTTGAGCGGCGCGACGGCGGGTTTATCCATTCCCGCAAAGCGCTTCGTCAGACCGTGCAGCGTAATAACGGCCTCACTCATGCCGTGCCTCGTCATTAAATTTCACCGTGACTGGCATCCCCTGGCGTAACGCATCGTCCGCATCGGTGACGATAATGCGCAGGCGATAGACGAGATCGGTACGCAGATCCGGCGTTTCGACGGTTTTCGGCGTAAATTCCGCGGTGGGCGAAACGAAACCAATCTTGCCGTGGTAAGGTTTGTCAGGACGACCGTCGGTATACAACAGAATGTCGCGCCCCGGTTGCGTTTGACTGAGGTTGCGTTCATCGACATAGGCACGCACCCAGACGGGGCGGGTCAGCGAGAGCGTTAATACCGTGCTGCCGGCGTTCAGCATACTGCCAGGCTCGACCGCGCGGGTGAGCAAGGTTCCGTTGGCAGGCGCGATAAGCGTGGTGTCCTGTAAATCAAGCTGCGCCTGCGCCAGTTGGGCCTTTGCCTGTTCCAGGCTGGCTTTCGCCTGGGCGATATCCTGTTCACGATTACCGGTACGGTACTGGCTCAGTTTATCCTGCGCGGACTTCAGAGTCGCCTGCGCCTGATCGCGCGATGAGCGGGCGTTTTCCAGATCGTTAGCGGAAATGGTGCGGCTTTTCCACAATCCTTGCTGACGGTTATAAAAGTTTTGCGCGTAGTCATAGGCGGCTTGTGCCTGTCTGACGGCGGCGGCGGCCTGGGCTATCTCTTCATCGCGATAGCCTGCCAGCATCAAATCATATTGCGCCTGCGCGACCGACACGCCAGCTTTCGCCTGCATCAGCGCGTTTTCGTATGGCGCGTGATCCAGTTCGCCGAGCACCTGTCCGGCTTTGATGGCATCGCCTTCATCAACATTCAGCGACGCCAGCCTGCCGCCGACGCGAAAGCTGATATTGACGGTACGGATATCGACATTACCGTATAGCGTCAGCCCATCGTCCTGCCGACTTTGATACCACCAGGTTCCACCGGCAATCACAGCGACGATCGCTGCGATTGCCAGTCCGATAACGACAGGTTTTTTCATCAGTCCAGACTCCTTTGCGTTAAACCATGCAGAATAAGATCGATGTGGCAGGTTACCGTCTGGTAAATCAGCTCCGCTTTTTCTTCATCAAACTGCGGCCAGCCGGTACGTAACAGAATAGTTTCTTTGCCGAGACGAAACGCCAGCACTTCGCCCAGTAAGGCATGGGTATGCAAAATCATGCGCGTATCATTGGCGTCGCAGCCGGTATAAGCGGCAACCAATCTTGTCAGATGGGTATGCAACGGATCGATAACCTGTTCATGAACCAATTGATAGGCCGACGTGGGAGAGAGCTGCTCGCGTGAAATGAATTTGCTCAGGTTAACGGTGTCTTCCTGCGTCAGCAGCATAATCATGTTCTTGCAGGCGAGCAGAATAAGCTCGCGTATGGCGTCCCGGTCAGGGACAGGCTGGCTAAACAGACGTTCCGCTTTTTCAGCATGGGGGCGAAATTTTTCGCCAAGAAAATCGGCAATCCACTGGGCGCAGGCGAGGTATAAATCCTCTTTTGAGCCGAAATAGTAAGTAATAGCGGCAATATTTTGCCCCGCCAGCGCGGCGATATCGCGCGTGGTGGCATGGAGGCCATACTCGCCAAACTGCGCCAGCGCGGCGGCAATGAGCTGACTTTTCGCCTGCTCGCCCTTGGTGGTCGTGGTGGGAATATTCATCACACGCCCTAATTTTTAATCAATCGATTGATTAAGATTATGACTCATAATGGCACTTGTCCAGTGTGGTCGATTAATTTGTCTTTGCCACCTTCCGGGATAATTTATGCGCCGCATCACAAAAACTGCTACACTCCGCCCCTTCATGACATTGTGGTTTTTGTCATTCCAAATTTGAGCATCTCCCTGAAAACTACACCGGCAACGGTCGGGGCGGTCCGGAGTAGTTATGTCTTTTGATTCCCTGGGATTAAACCCTGATATCCTGCGCGCCATTGCCGAGCAGGGTTACCGTGAACCTACCCCTATTCAGCAACAGGCGATTCCCGCCGTGCTGGAAGGCCGCGATCTGATGGCCAGCGCCCAGACCGGAACCGGTAAAACGGCGGGTTTTACCCTGCCATTGTTGCAGCATCTGATTACCCATCAGCCGCACGCTAAAGGTCGTCGCCCGGTGCGCGCATTGATCCTCACGCCAACCCGCGAGCTGGCGGCGCAAATTGGCGAAAACGTCAGAGATTACAGTAAATATCTCAACATTCGCTCGCTGGTGGTATTTGGCGGCGTAAGCATCAATCCGCAGATGATGAAACTGCGCGGCGGCGTGGATGTGCTGGTGGCGACGCCGGGACGTCTGCTCGACCTGGAACATCAAAATGCCGTGAAGCTGGATCAGATTGAGATTCTGGTACTGGATGAAGCCGACCGTATGCTGGATATGGGCTTCATTCATGACATTCGTCGCGTGCTGGCGAAACTGCCGGCGAAGCGTCAGAATCTGCTGTTCTCCGCCACGTTCTCCGACGACATCAAAGCGCTTGCCGAAAAGCTGTTGCGCAACCCGCTGGAAATCGAAGTGGCGCGCCGCAACACGGCCTCAGAGCAGGTAACGCAGCACGTGCACTTTGTCGATAAAAAACGCAAACGTGAACTGTTGTCGCAGATGATTGGCCAGGGCAACTGGCAGCAGGTGTTGGTCTTCACCCGCACCAAGCATGGCGCGAACCATTTGGCGGAACAGCTTAACAAAGACGGTATTCGCAGCGCGGCGATCCACGGTAATAAATCGCAGGGCGCACGTACCCGCGCGCTGGCCGATTTTAAATCCGGCGATATTCGCGTGCTGGTGGCGACGGATATTGCGGCGCGTGGTCTGGATATTGAAGAGCTGCCGCACGTGGTCAACTATGAGCTGCCGAACGTGCCGGAAGATTATGTACACCGTATTGGCCGTACCGGTCGCGCGGCGGCAACTGGCGAGGCGCTGTCGCTGGTCTGTGTTGACGAGCATAAACTGTTGCGTGATATCGAAAAATTGCTGAAAAAAGAGATCCCACGCATTACGACGCCGGGCTATGAGCCGGACCCGTCGATTAAAGCGGAGCCGATTCAGAATGGCCGTCAGCAGCGCGGCGGCGGCGGTCGTGGTCGCGGACAAAATCAGGGGGGAGCGGGGCGCAGTCAGCAGCCGCGACGTCAGGATAGCGGGGCGGCGAAGGCGAAACCAAAACCGCGCACAGGCGAGGGGAAACCCGCTGGCGACAAAGCACGTCCGCCGCGTCGCCCGCGCAGAATCACGCCTGCCCAGTAAATTTTATCCGGCAACATGCCCGGTAGCGCGACGCTTACCGGGCCTACGGACTATGCAAATACGTAGGCCGGATAAGGTGCTTGCACCGTCATCCGGCAAAATACACATCGCGTTGCGAGCCGCCTTCCAGAACCGGTAAAAAAGGTACTTCCCGCCCCTGAAATGTGACACAATAGTGGCTGTTTATACAGTACTTCAGGTTTTCTCATGGCATTGACCGCTGCGCTGAAAGCGCAAATCGCCGCCTGGTATAAGGCGCTTCAGGACCAGATTCCCGACTTTATTCCCCGTGCGCCGCAGCGGCAGATGATTGCTGACGTCGCCAGAACGCTGGCCGGGGAAGAAGGGAGACATCTGGCTATTGAAGCGCCGACCGGCGTCGGAAAAACCCTCTCCTATCTTATTCCCGGTATTGCCATTGCCCGGGAAGAGCAAAAAACACTGGTGGTCAGTACCGCTAACGTGGCGTTACAGGATCAGATCTTTAGCAAAGATTTGCCGCTGCTACGAAAAATCATCCCCGATCTGCGTTTTACCGCCGCCTTTGGCCGCGGGCGCTACGTGTGTCCGCGAAACCTGGCGGCGCTCGCCAGTAGCGAGCCTACGCAGCAGGATCTGCTCGCCTTTCTTGATGACGAACTGACGCCTAACAACCAGGAAGAGCAAAAGCGCTGCGCCAGGCTGAAAGGGGATCTTGACGGTTACAAATGGGATGGTCTGCGGGATCATACCGACATTGCTATTGACGACGATCTGTGGCGGCGATTAAGTACCGATAAAGCCAGTTGTCTGAACCGCAACTGTCACTATTACCGCGAATGTCCATTCTTTGTCGCCCGACGTGAAATACAGGAAGCGGAAGTCGTGGTGGCGAATCACGCGCTGGTAATGGCGGCGATGGAAAGTGAAGCCGTACTGCCGGAACCAAAGCATCTGCTGTTGGTACTGGATGAAGGTCATCATCTGCCCGATGTCGCTCGCGATGCGCTGGAGATGAGCGCGGAAATTACCGCCTCCTGGTATCGCTTGCAACTGGATCTGTTCAGCAAACTGGTGGCGACCTGCATGGAGCAATTTCGCCCTAAAACCACGCCGCCGTTAGCGAATCCTGAGCGACTTAACGCCCATTGCGAGGAGGTATACGAACTGATCGCCTCGCTCAATGCCATTCTTAATCTGTATATGCCCGCAGCGCAGGAGGCGGAGCACCGTTTTGCAATGGGCGAGTTGCCTGATGAGGTCATGGAAATCTGTCAGCGACTGGCGAAGCTGACCGAGACGCTGCGTGGGCTGGCGGAATCCTTTCTCAACGATCTCAGCGAAAAAACCGGGTCGCACGATATTGTGCGTTTGCATCGGGTGATTTTACAGATGAACCGGGCGCTGGGAATGTTCGAGGCGCAAAGTAAATTATGGCGGCTGGCTTCGATGGCGCAGTCTTCAGGCGCGCCGGTGTCCAAATGGGCGACGCGTGAAATACGCGAAGGGCAACTCCACGTCTGGTTCCATTGTGTCGGTATCCGCGTCAGCGATCAGCTGGAAAGATTGTTATGGCGCAGCGTACCGCACATTATTGTCACCTCGGCGACACTGCGCTCGCTCAATAGCTTTTCGCGCCTGCAGGAAATGAGCGGCTTAAAAGAAAAAGCCGGCGATCGCTTTGTGGCGCTGGATTCGCCGTTTAATCATGTGGAACAGGGGAAACTGGTGATTCCTCAAATGCGCTACGAACCCACCATTGATAACGAAGAGCAGCATATTGCCGAAATGGCGGCCTATTTTCGTGAGCAACTGGAGAGCAAAAAACATCATGGTATGCTGGTACTGTTCGCCAGCGGGCGGGCGATGCAGCGTTTTCTGGAGCATGTCGCTGATGTGCGCTTACTCCTCCTGGTCCAGGGCGACCAGCCGCGTTACCGGCTGGTGGAGCTGCACCGTAAACGGGTGGAGAGCGGCGAACGCAGCGTGCTGGTTGGGCTTCAGTCTTTTGCCGAAGGGCTGGATCTTAAAGGCGAGCTGCTGACGCAGGTCCATATCCATAAAATTGCCTTCCCGCCGATCGACAGCCCGGTCGTGATCACCGAAGGCGAATGGCTAAAAAGCCTGAATCGTTATCCGTTTGAGGTACAAAGCTTACCAAGCGCGTCTTTTAATTTAATTCAGCAGGTAGGGCGATTGATCCGTAGCCATGCCTGTCGGGGAGAAGTGGTCATTTATGATAAGCGGTTGTTGACCAAAAACTACGGACAGCGTTTACTGAATGCCTTACCTGTTTTTCCGATAGAGCAGCCTGCCGTGCCAGACGTTATAGTAAAACCAAAAGCAAAACCTGCACGCCGCCGACGGCGTTAATGCTGTGAGCACACTTCAAGGAGCTTTCAATGGATTATCGCAAGATCATCAAAGAGATCGGGCGAGGTAAAAATCACGCCCGCGATCTGGATCTGGACACCGCGCGCGGTTTGTATACCCGAATGCTGAATGGCGACATCCCCGACCTGGAAATGGGCAGTATATTGATGGCGCTGCGTATTAAAGGCGAAGGCGAAGCCGAAATGCTGGGCTTTTATGAAGCCATGCAGAATCATACCATCAAACTGACACCGCCCGCAGATAGGCCGTTGCCGGTCGTTATTCCCAGCTATAACGGCGCGCGTAAACAGGCGAATTTAACGCCGCTGCTGGCTATCCTGCTGCATAAATTGGGCTTTCCAGTCGTAGTACACGGCGTCAGTGAAGATCCGACCCGTGTACTGACGGAAACAATATTTGAGCTGATGGGGATTGTCCCCACTCTACACGGTGGACAAGCGCAGGCCAAACTGGACGGGCACCAGCCGGTGTTTATCCCGGTGAGCGCGCTCTGCCCGCCGCTGGAAAAACAGCTGGCGATGCGCTGGCGGATGGGCGTGCGCAACAGCGCACATTCACTGGCCAAGCTGGCGACGCCATTTGCTGAGGATGCCGCGCTGCGTTTATCAAGCGTTTCTCACCCTGAATATGTCCCGCGTGTGGCGACCTTTTTTAGCCGCATTGGCGGGCGGGCTTTGCTGATGCATGGTACCGAAGGCGAAGTCTATGCCAACCCGCAACGCTGTCCGCAAATCAGCCTGATTGATAGCCGTGGCGTGCAGGTACTACATGAGCGTCAGAGCGACACGCACGACGAGCCGCTTTTACTGCCTGCGACTAAAGATCCTGAAATCACCGCGCGCTGGATTGAGCGCTGCCTTGCCGGCCACGAGCCGGTGCCGCAATCATTAAAAACGCAAATGGTCTGTTGTCTGGTTGCGACGGGAGAGGCGGCGACGTTAGAAGACGGGATTGCGCGCGTCGAACAGGCTTTTAGCGAATAAAAAAAGCCCGTCCAGTGGCGGACGGGCAAATAAGGGTAACAAACAGGGTTAATGAGGGTTGGAGCAGTGGGTCTGTTGGCAAACAGACGAGGGTAATACCCGTCAGAATTCAAACAACAGCGATGTTACAGCCTGAAATCTGGCGGGCAGGTAAATTATTTATAAATCACCGCAGTGCCGCTCATTTTGTCATTACCTACGGCGGAGGTGATGTTATAAGCGCTTGCGCCAGCAGCGGCGGCTTTTTCAGCCAGTTTAGCTTCCAGGCCATCCAGCGTGGTGGCGCCATCGGCAGACACTACGCCGATTTTATGCAGGTTTTGCGTCTGAGACGCGCTAACCGGTTCTGCGGCAAAAGCGCCAAAAGAAAGGGTGGAGAGCGCGATGGCTGCAACAGCATATTTAATGGTTTTCATGATTAATCTCTCGCAGGTTATTCTGTTTATGGGACGATGTTCCGTCGATGTGATGAGTATCACGGTTTTTTGCGAAAGATAAAATCGAATAGAATTGACGGCCTTGCTCAAAATTTTTGAATGACAAATAACATATTGATTATTAATTAATTCAACGGTGGCATTTACCGTTCTTGTCATCTGGCTTTACAGAGTCGAGGTTAACGGCACATTCTGCGACGCAGAATGCTAAAAAGCATGAGCGTAAAGGAATGGATAATACTGGCGGTTTCGGTAAAGAAAAGTCAGCGTAACTGGCTGTCTTTTGAACCTCTGCGATTATATCCTGAAAATGTTGCGTTATGTAAATCTTTCTCCTGCTGGCAGGATATGCATAACCGAACGCCCGGTACGGCTTTACGCCGCGCTTCAGGGATAGGGTCGCCGCACGATTCGCATTCATCGCGACTTTCGCCGTGGGGAAGTTCGCCGCGAGCGCGGGCAACGGCATCTTCAATGGTATTGTTGATTTGTTCATTCACTGCGTCATCATTTGCCCAGCCGGATGCCATCACGCTCTCCTGATTTTAGGGTACCTGAGGTTAAGTGTAGCGCCGTCAGGCGAAAAAATCGCATCGCGCGATCTTTTCAGACCATGAGCAGAACCAATGTCATTCAGATATCCGATCAAACGAGCGAGGCAGGGAATTCGCGGTGGTATATTTACCCCGTGGCGTTATACGGGTATCTTACGCCGCTGCTAAAAGGAGAATGCCATGTCCGCCCAGAAATCGGGGTTACACCCGCGCAACCGCCATCAACACCGTTATGATCTCGCCGCACTGTGTCAGACCACGCCGGAATTGACGTCCTTTCTTATCCGCACGCCCGCCGGTGAACAGAGCGTTGATTTTGCTAATCCGCAAGCGGTAAAAGCGCTCAATAAGGCGTTGCTGGCGCATTTTTATGCCGTCACACACTGGGACATTCCGCCAGGGTTTTTATGTCCGCCGGTGCCTGGCCGTGCGGATTATATCCATCATCTGGCGGATCTGCTTGGCGAAACGACAGGGAGTATTCCGGCGCAGGCAACTATTCTGGACGTGGGCGTGGGCGCCAATTGTATTTATCCGCTTATCGGCGTTCATGAATATGGCTGGCGATTTACCGGTAGTGAAGTCAGCGACGCAGCGATGTCCAGCGCGCAGGCTATCATTCAGGCTAATACGGGGTTAAGCCGCGCCATTCGTCTGCGTCGGCAAAAAGATCCGGCAGCCATTTTTACCGGTATCATTCATAAAAATGAATTTTATGACGCAACGCTTTGTAACCCGCCTTTTCACGACTCCGCCGCCGCAGCCCGCGCGGGCAGCGAGCGTAAGCGCCGCAATTTGGGGCAGAATAAAGATGATGCGCTGAACTTTGGCGGTCAACAGCAGGAGCTATGGTGCGAAGGCGGCGAAGTCGCCTTTATTAAAAAAATGATTGCTGAAAGCCAATCCTTCCGCCGTCAGGTGTTGTGGTTTACGACGTTGGTGTCGCGCGGCGAGAATTTACCGCCGCTTTACCGGGCGTTGACGGAGGCTGGCGCGGTGAAAGTGGTGAAAAAAGAGATGGCCCAGGGGCAAAAGCAAAGCCGCTTTATTGCCTGGACCTTTATGGATGACGACCAGCGTCGCCGTTTTATCACCCGTAAACGCTAAATCGTCGGTTCGCGCGGCGGCGGCGAATCAGGCGACGGGCCGCCAGCGGGGGCGGGCAGAACCTGATACGTTTGCACCGGCGCGCGCACATTGGCTAGATCAAAATGCTTTTTCACCTGGCTATCAAGGGCAAAACGCACCGTCCACTGCTTGAGCGGTAGGGTGGTGAACGATACGCGTAAAGTAAACGCCGTGTTCGTTAAACCGA
Source organism: Salmonella sp. SAL04196 (assembly GCF_046550835.1). Classification (NCBI taxonomy): domain Bacteria; kingdom Pseudomonadati; phylum Pseudomonadota; class Gammaproteobacteria; order Enterobacterales; family Enterobacteriaceae; genus Salmonella; species Salmonella sp. SAL04196. Next base: position 1,405,603 of record NZ_JBGDXE010000001.1, on the reverse strand, counting down.
CAATACCGGCGAACGTGGGTTCGCCGATAATCAGCCCGCGAATATCCTCCGTCTCCATCAGCGCCGTTACCGCGTCTTTCAGCGCCTGATTCGCTTTATCCGCATCCTCATGGCGATCCACGTCATAGTTGGCGACAACAGAGCCGATACCGCGCACAAAGTTGGCGAAAGTGGTGATCGAGGACCACGGGATAATATGGTATGCCCCGGTATCCTGCCGCACGCCGACGGAACGAATCGACATTCTTTCGACCGTCCCCGTCAGCGGGCCTATGGTGACTAAGTCGCCGGTATTCATCCCGTTTTCAAACTGAATAAAGACGCCGGTAATAATATCTTTCACCAGGGTTTGCGAACCGAAAGAGATAGCCAGACCTAACGCCCCCGCGCCAGCCAGCAATGGCGCGATATTGACGCCGATTTCCGATAACACGATCATGATGGTTATGGTACTGATAATCACTGCCAGCGCATTGCGGAACAGCGTCAGCAGCGTGCGCGTGCGGGCGCTGGGTAGCGGGCGACCATGAATATCGGAGGCCAGGCGATTCTCAATCAGACTGGCGAGAATCGTCCATCCCACGGCGGAGAAGAATAAGATTAACGCGATACGGATGAGGATATCGACCATCTTTTCCCCCGCGCCATAATGTAGCCAGTGCCAGAAATCGAATAACCCCCAGGCGTTGAGCAACAGCATAACGGCGACGCAGACGGTCAAAAAGCGTGCGACTTTTAGCGCCGAGGAGAGCCAGCCGTTAAGCCGCTTTTGTAATTCCGGGTAATTGCGCTGCGTATGGGGCGACAGGGTGATGGTTTTCGCTATCCAGCGGGTAAACATGCCGGAGATAAACGCCGCGATGCCAATAATCGCCAGACTGCGCACGGTCGCGCCCATCATAAACTTCAGGCTATTGCCTGGGTCGAATAACGAGAAGAAAAACAGCACGATAAAGTAAGCGCTGGCCAGCCAGTGCCACACCAGCGCAAAGGCGCGGATAAACAGGCTAAAAAAGGCTAATGATCGTTCCGCCAGACTTAATAAATGTTGCGTAATCTCCGCTTTGTTTTTAAAGATCAGGTACAGCGCCCAGATGGTGATGCAGAGCATGATCGCCACATTAGCCATCGCGCCAACCTGAACATTCACCTGGTTGGAAATAATCGGAACGGCAACAATTAGCCCGTAGCCAATCAAACTGCTAAGGGAACTCATACGGCGATTCCAGTAACGCGCTGTCGCATCCTGAATCGCGAATGGGCGTAACTCCGGTACATTAGGGCAAAAAATAAGCCGCAGAATCGCTTTAAAGAACTCTATTAGCGCGAAGGCATTCAGGAACAGGCTTTGCTGAAAAGCGATAGTTCGACTTCCCGCATGGAAATTATCACTGAGCATCTGACCGATAAATAAGGTGAGCGCCAGTAGCAGGAGGTCGATAATAAACGCGCCGACGATCATCGCCGGGAGCTGTAACCAGTTGCTGCGTTCACGGTTTTTCTTGCGTGCCCACAGGCCCATTTTTCGATATAACGGCAGGGCGCAAAGCCGTATCACGCTATAAAAACCAAATACCGCGACGGCCAGAAATAAAAAGTGGGTTAACGCGTTGGTGAAGGTTTGCGAGTTAAACGGCTTGTGCGGCGCATCGGTGATGTTGCGATAAAGCTGGGCGAAACGGGTAGCGAAAGCATCGCCGTACTGACGGGTAACGGTGGTGACGTTCTCCAGTACCGTTTTCTCATCTTTGGCCGCAGGCGGCGCAAGCGCTGGCGCTGGCTCGGTCGGCGGCGTGGTTGAGGCTTCGCGGAGTTGCGCTATTAATTCGTTACGTGAAGCCTCGTTCTCCAGTACGTCAGCCAGGGCCGCATAGGCCGCTTTTTTTTGTTCAGGACTGGGCTCTGGCGCTGCTTGCTGGCTGGTTGATGTCCCCGTGGTCACGCCGGGTATGGCGACCGCATGGGCAGGCGCGCCCAGTAGACAAAAAAGGATGAACAGGGTCCACCGCATGACTCCTCCAGTGAGAAAAGAGACGCAAAACACTAAGTATAGATGGCGCAGGGAAGGGAAAATGAAATGGGACTATTCCATGATGCCCTCCCTGCCGCAGGGCAGGAAGGGCGATATCTCAGGAGACGTGCTGTAAAAATTCCTGTAAACGTGGGCTTGGCGGGTTTTCGATCAACGCCTGCGGACTGCCATCTTCGGCAATACGGCCTTTATCGATGAAAATCAGCCGTGAGGCGACTTTTTCGGCAAAGCCGATTTCGTGAGTGACAATGACCATGGTCATGCCTTCTTCCGCCAGATCCTGCATGACTTTCAGCACTTCATGGCGCAGTTCAGGGTCCAGAGCGGAGGTTGGCTCGTCAAAGAGCATCATTTTCGGCTTCACGGCCAGCGCTCGGGCAATGGCGACGCGCTGTTGTTGACCGCCGGAAAGCTCGGAGGGGTAGTGGTGCGCCCGTTCCGCCAGTCCAACTTTCGCTAACAGAGCTTTCGCCTGTTTTTCCGCTTCTTCTTTCTTTACGCCGCGCACGCGCAGAGGGCCGAACATCACGTTTTCGAGCGCGGTCAGATGCGGGAACAGATAAAACTGTTGAAACACCATGCCGGCTTCCTGGCGAATCAGCCGTTCGTCTACTTTAGGATCGTTGACTTTCAGACCATCGACAATCAGATCGCCGGAGGTGATCTCTTCCAGTTTATTGATACAGCGTAATAACGTGGATTTACCCGAACCGGAAGGGCCGATAATCACAACCACTTCGCCCTGACGGATGTTTAAATCAATGTTATGCAGCACCTGGGTGGGGCCAAAGTGCTTGGAGACGTTTTTAAATTCAATCACAGGATTTTCATCCTTCTTTCAAGACGACGCAAAATAAAGCTCAGCACCAGCGTAATGATCAAATAGAAGACGGCCACGGCGCTCCAGATTTCCAGGGCGCGAAAGTTACCGGCAATAATTTCCTGGCCCTGACGGGTCAGCTCGGCTACGCCGATAACAATAAACAACGAGGTGTCTTTGATGCTAATGATCCACTGGTTGCCCAGCGGCGGCAGCATACGGCGCAGAGCAAGCGGTAAAATAACATGGCGGATGGTTTCCCGGCGAGAAAGGCCCAGCGCCAGACCCGCTTCGCGAAAACCTTTGTGAATGGATAGTACTGCACCGCGAGTAATTTCCGCGATATAAGCGCCGGAGTTAATCATAATTGTCACGACCGCTGCGCTGAACGGATCAATACGCAAATCATTAAATGCCATCGGCAGGGCAAAGTAGATAAACATGACCTGGACAACGATGGGCGTGCCGCGAATAATTTCAATGAAAACCAGGGCGATGTGGTTGGCGAACCAGCCGCCAAACGTACGGGCAAAACCTGCCGCCAGTCCAATAACCAGGCCGCCAGCCAGACCGAGGACCGAGATCCACAGGGTCATTTTAGCGCCCTCAAGTAAAAGCGGAATGGCGGGCCAGATGGCGCTCCAGTCAAACTGCATATGTCGTTCCTGTTACCGTGGTGTAAATAGTCAAATGCTCTATCCGGCGCGGAAATGGCGTGAAAGTGTCTTATCCGTCACGGAAAAGAGCTGTAGGCCCGGTGAGCGTCCTCACTACCGGGCCACAAGCCAACATCAGGTCGTTTTATTTAGGTTCTGTACCGAACCATTTTTTGTAGATTTCGTTATAGGTGCCATTCTCACGCAGCGTTTTCAGCGCGCCGTTGACTTTCTCGCGCAGTTCATCGCTGCCTTTCGGGAAGGCAACTCCGTATTGCTGTGCTTCCAGCGATTCGCCTACCGCCTTGAACTGGCCGTTGCCTGCGGTTTTGATAAAGTACAGGATGTTCGGCGTATCGTGCAGAACGGCGTCTGCGCGGTTGGTGCCTAATTCCATGTACGCGTTATCAATGTTCGGGAACTGACGCAGGTCTTTGGTTTTGATATTCGCTTTCGCGTAATCCACCGACCCGGTTCCGCTCTTCACGGCAACGACTTTGCCATCGAGGTCTTTAACGCTTTTAATGTCGTTATTGTTGGCTTTCACCATCACGAGCAGACCGCTTTTGTAATAGCCATCGGAAAAGTCGATCGCTTTTTTACGCTCGTCTGTAATCGTAATACCCGCCAGCGCCAGATCGATATTTTTGGTTTGTAATGCCGGAATAATGCCGCTGAAATCCATCGGTTTCAGGGTGTAGTCCAGCTTCAGTTCTTTCGCGATAGCGTCCCACAGATCAACATCAAAACCGACGTATTTGTCGCCCTGTTTAAATTCAAACGGAACGAACGCCGTATCGGTTGCCACAACGAGTTTCTTATCCGCGGCGTGCGAAGACACCGCAAAAGCCAGGGTAAGTGCAGCCAGTGAAACTTTTAATAGAGACTTCATAGCATTTCCTTTTCTATCCACGGGGCGATCCCCTGCGAGAACATGTAGCGTAATGAAAAAATCATGCCAATTATGTAACTCATTGTTTTAACAGAAGCGTCAATCATTCCTGTGCACAATAAGTCGGGCAAAACCAGTATGCCGCACCGTTTTGGGGCACTGATTTAGTGCATGAATAACAAAGTAGAGATACAGGGTCTATTTAGCGTAAAAATTGTTGTTAAAACAATCTTTAATTAACGATTGTGTGATGTAATTATTACAAATAATTCACTTTTATCAGAGGGGAGTACAAGACGTGTGCACTATTTAAGTGCAAAACCCCTGTGACAGGCAGGGGTATAGGGATGACTTATATACCTGTGTACATCAAGTTGCAGGTGCGTTCGCTTCAGTTACCGACGGAAGTCTGGCTCCTGCGGATTCGCTGCGTTTGTACCTTCCTGCAACTCGAAGTATTCAGGGTAGAGATAGATTTATTCGATGTTGGATTCGATAAACCACAGGAATTTATCGAGGTCGCGTGATGCAGCGGTAAAGATATCGGCAGTGTCTTCATCTTTGGCTTCACCGATAGCTTTGCGAACATCATTAGCGACAACAGCGTAGCGATCGGCCAGTTCTTTTAAGTGATCCTGCACGTTATGGATGTCCAGCGGATAGCTTTTCAGTGGAGTTTTGCTGTTGATAACTTGCGTGGTGCCTAACGCCACACCGCCAAGCTGTACGGCGCGCTCGGCCATAGTATCCAGATGATCGGTCAGTGCGGTACGGAAGCCATCCAGCATCTCATGAACGGCAATAAAGTTAGCACCGCGCATGTTCCAGTGGGCCTGTTTCGTGATCAGCGACAGGTCAATGAACTGGATCACCTGACGATTAAGCAACTCAACCGTCGCTTTTTTATCGCTCTCTGATACATCGTTACGGGTATAAAGCAGATTAGACGCTTTTGTTTTTACCAGTTTAGCGGTACTCATAATCTCATATCCTCTTGATGTTTGTGTCCCAGGTAATTAACGAAAATAAGTATAGCACCGGTTTTTAACTTTGCTTTTTTGAATTTACCTATCACTTTAATAGTACAGACAAGATTTAATATTTATTTTGATTGTAAATCAATTAGTTAGGTGAGCTTGTTGTTTGTTGGGTAATAATTCTCATTTTAATGTAAAAAATGAGAAAAAATATGACAAAAAATGACGAAGTAATAGCGCGATAATAAAAGGTGAATAACGAGGTGATATTCTGCATGATTATGCACATCATGCAGAATAAGAAACTATTTTACGTCAACTTGTTTAATTTGCGGTTCGCGACGAATCGTTAGGGTAGATCCCATTGAGGCGGCAATGATGGCGCACAGGGCCATGATTTGTATGCCCGTAAGCGTTTCGCCCAGAAAAATCATCCCGGAAACGGCGGCCAGCGCGGGTTCCATGCTCATCAGCGTACCGAAGGTGCGGGTTGGCAGGCGCGTCAGCGCAATCATTTCCAGTGAATAAGGCAGTGCCGTAGAAAGCACAGCGACCGCTAACCCTAAGGGAAGAATCGACCAGTGCCATAGCGCGTCGCCAGCCTGAACTGCGCCAATCGGCACGAAAATGATGGCGGCAATCAGCGAGCCTACCGCCACCGTGGCCGGACCATGTTCCGCGCCTGCTCGCTGGCCGGTAAGAATATAGACAGCCCAACAGGCGCCAGCGCCGAGCGCTAACGCGGCCCCGGTAAGATCGACGTGAGACATATCTTGCCCTAATGGCAGCAGGAACCAGAGTCCAAGCACAGCCAGTACGACCCAAATAAAATCTACCGGCCGCCGGGATGAAAACAGCGCGACCGCCAGAGGGCCGGTAAATTCCAGCGCGACCGCAATACCCAACGGCACCGTCTGAATCGACATATAGAATAGATAGTTCATCCCGCCCAGCGACAGACCATAAAACAGTAAAGGCAGCCGCTGCTCTTTGGCAAAACGCAAACGCCAGGGTTTGAAAAAGGCGATAAGGATAAGCGTTCCCAACGCCAGACGAAGCGCCGTTACGCCCGGCGCGCCGACAAGAGGAAATAACGATTTCGCCAGTGAAGCGCCACTCTGAATAGAGGACATGGCAATGAGCAAAACCAAAATGGGCAACCAGACTGGTAGTTTACGTGTTGACCCCGGCATCCTTTCTCCTGTCAAAAAATGTCAGTACGAGTAAAGGTGGCAGTGTAATGGAAATTCCCCGTGGCGGTTGAGGATTCGTTGAAAAAAAATTTCCAGGATTCCATAAAATGAACTTAAATTGATGGATAAATAGACTGTTAGTTTAGGAATAATCTGGATGAATGTATCGCGTCGCACGCGCATTATTGGTGCAATCAGCCGGAAAAGTGATGTTAATTGAATAAGATAGCGCGATATGGAAACGTTCTGTTACATGAAAGGAGCCCTTAGACACCGTGAATCGCAAAGAGTTTCCCATTAATTTTTGATATATTTAAAACTTAGGACTTACTTGAAGCACATTTGAGGTGGTTATGAAAAAAATTGCATGTCTTTCAGCACTGGCCGCTGTTCTGGCTTTTTCCGCAGGTACTGCAGTAGCTGCTACTTCTACCGTTACCGGTGGTTACGCTCAGAGCGACGCGCAGGGCGTAGCGAATAAAATGAGCGGTTTCAACCTGAAGTATCGTTACGAGCAGGACGACAACCCGCTGGGCGTAATCGGTTCCTTCACCTACACCGAAAAAGATCGTACTAACGGTGCGGGCGATTACAACAAAGGTCAGTACTACGGCATCACTGCCGGCCCGGCTTACCGTCTGAACGATTGGGCGAGCATCTACGGCGTAGTCGGTGTGGGTTACGGTAAATTCCAGACGACCGATTACCCAACCTACAAGCATGACACCAGCGATTATGGCTTCTCCTATGGCGCTGGTCTGCAATTCAACCCGATGGAAAATGTTGCTCTGGACTTCTCTTACGAGCAGAGCCGTATTCGTAGCGTTGACGTTGGCACCTGGATTGCTGGCGTGGGTTACCGCTTCTAATCACGTCGGTGAAAATGAAAAATCCGCCTTTCGGGGCGGATTTTTTTTGCCTGAAACATGCATTATTTTAGTGAAAAAATATCGCTGCCCAGATGGTTATAGTCCACTTTCTGTAATTTGAAATTGGTGATATAAACGGGCCCGGCTTTCTGTTCCGAAATAAATCGATAGCGATTTTTGATCTCTTTAGCGCTAATTCCTGTCCATTGCGAGAAAAAACTCAGGAAATCGTTCGCGGAACGGCGAGCTTTAATGATCCGATGCGCTTTACTGTCGCTGGATAGCACCATAAACGGCACCTGGAAGTTTTGCTGGAATTTGTCGTCATGCGCCAGGTACTGTACCGCTTTGCCGCGCTCTTTAAACGCCAGCCCGTGATCGGAGAAATACACGAGCGAAAAACTGTCGCCGCTATGACGAAGCTGAGTATAGAGCTGACGGAGCAAATCGTCGGTTTGCGTCATGGTGTATAAATAACAAGACGTCTCTTTCGACTGGACAAACGTCGCGTATTTTCCCTGAGTACGGTCACAGGCCTGGGGATGCGATCCCATTAAATGCAACACAATCAACTGCGGTTGCGTGCGTTCTGTCGCCAATACCTGCGCCGTCATGGTTAACAGCGCGTCGTCGCGAGTATTTTTATCCGCTTCAAAATCGCCGTTTTTCAGGAAATGCGCTTCATCGGCGCGTTTGGCGATACTGGCGATGGCCGTGTCGTATTCACCGATTTGCCCCTGATTGGAAAACCACCATGTCTGAAAACCGGCGCGGTTAGCCAGCGTGACGAAGTTATCCTGATACTGCGGTTTGTTATCCACCACGCGATTGAGCGTTAAACCGAGCGATTTTTGCGTTGAGCCGCTGGCGGCGATGTAATCCATAAAGAAGTCGCCATTCACATGGCTGGCGAAGGGGGTATTATCCCAGTGGCCGCCGAAAGCGCCCATGGCATCCCGTCGCGCGCTTTCACCTATCACCACGACATAGATGTGATATCTGGGTTTCACCGTAGTAACCGTCCAGCTATCTTTTATGCCGGATAGCTGCGCCATACGGTGCTGCTCTTCAATGACTTCGTTGTTATTGACGATAACGTCTTTAGCGAAGCGAAAAACCGGATAGCCGGTATCAATAACCTTAAAAACGCCGCCCCATGCCAGATTTTGTACCGGCGCGACGAAAAATGCCGCGACGCTAATCAGCAGGCACAGGCTGTCGAGGCTATTCCAGCGCGGCCTGACCTCTTCTTTTCGGCGGCGAAGCGCAATAATACCCAGCGCAAAAATAAAAAGTCCGGTCAGGTAGCTATACCACGGGAAGATGGTCAGGATTTCGCTCGACTCTTCCATATTGGTGGAGTGCAGCGCCAGCAGCGTATTAAAGTTCGGCGCGCCGTAAGCCTGGCCAAAGGGAAAATAGCAAGCAGCTACCAGCGAACAGATGCCGAGCAGCGCTTTTTGTCCGCGGGGCAGGTAGCGCCAGAGCAGCAGCAACAGGCAGGTAAACGCCGCGGTATAAAGCAGGCTAAAGGGGTAGCCGAGCGCGAGGTTAATCAGCAGCGACTGTAAAAAGTAGAGGCCCGCCCACGGGCTTACAGCCCGACGACGGGCGAGAAGTGAATCGATAAGGGTTGAATTCATATGCCACTATTGCAAAAACGCCATGTGCTAACCCTGGCGCGAAGGGTCATTACCTGCCTGATTATGCGTAAAAAAGGTATTGGGTTCGCAACGGCGAGTCGCAAAATATTCAGGGCTGCCAGAAGATAGAGCGTGCGGGTAAGAAGGTCAACCGCCGGAAAGAAAATGTTTTGCGAAGAGAATAGCAAAACCACAAAAAAACAGGGGAAATGGGCGCCATTTCCGTTGAGGATGCAAAATAAAGCGGCGTACCGCACCGCCGCGTTATTTCGTGGAAGGGTTATCCTGTTCCGGTTTGCCGTTGATCATATCGCACAACATAGAGAGCAGCATTAACCGGACTTTAAAGGGAGAGTGACTGAACACGCGTATACACCTCTTAAATTCGTTCATATAAACCTCCTGATGTTTCTATCCCATCGATCCGTGAGGGATGTCTGCATTACATACAGATATAGCACAGGCTATGTTTTATAGCTATTGCTAAAACGTTAATTTTTTGTGCCCGGACAACTCTGGTTTACAATGAGCGCTCTGTCAGCTGACGCGTTAACGCGTCACAGAAACGAGGAAGCAAAATGGGTCGTCGCGCAGGTACGCCAACAACAAAAAAAGTGACGCAATTGGTGAACGTAGAAGAACACGTTGAAGGATTTCGTCAGGTCAGAGAGGCGCATCGCCGTGAGTTGATAGACGATTACGTTGAGCTGATTTCCGATTTAATTATTGAGGTAGGGGAAGCGCGTCAGGTGGATATGGCGGCTCGGCTCGGCGTCTCCCAGCCAACTGTGGCCAAAATGCTTAAGCGCCTGGCATCGTTAGGATTTATTCAAATGATCCCCTGGCGCGGCGTTTTTCTGACGCCGGAAGGGGAGAAGCTGGCGCAGGAAAGCCGCGAGCGGCACCAAATTGTCGAAAATTTTTTACTGGTGTTAGGCGTAAGTCCGGAGATCGCGCGTCGTGATGCGGAAGGGATGGAACACCATGTCAGCCAGGAGACATTGGATGCCTTTTTGGCCTTCACGCAACAGCATGGAACATCTGCAGAATGAATCTGGCTTTTTTACGGGCGCTGCGGCGTGACCGTTTTTTTCAGTTGTTGATCATTGTGGGGATGGCGTTAAGCCTGTTTGTTCCTTTTGCGCCTCGCGCCTGGCCTGGCGCGATTGACTGGCACACCATTATTACCCTCAGTGGGTTAATGTTGCTCACTAAAGGCGTTGAGCTGAGCGGCTATTTCGATGTGCTGGGACGCAAGATGACGCGCCGATTTCATACCGAGCGGCAACTGGCGATGTTCCTGGTGCTGGCTGCGGCGGTGCTGTCGACCTTTCTGACAAACGATGTCGCGCTGTTTATCGTTGTGCCGCTGACGATAACGTTGAAAAAACTGTGTGCGATTCCGGTCAACCGATTGATTATTTTTGAGGCGTTGGCGGTGAACGCCGGTTCGCTGCTGACGCCTGTCGGTAATCCGCAAAATATTCTGTTGTGGGGACGCTCCGGCTTAACCTTTGCTGAATTTAGCGGGCAAATGGCGCCGCTTGCCGTCATGATGATGCTGACGTTACTGCTCCTGTGCTGGTTTTGTTTTCCGGGTAGGGCGTTACAGTACCATACCGGTACGCGTTCGCCGCAGTGGCAGCCCCGTCTGGTGTGGAGTTGCCTGGGATTATATGTCGTTTTTCTTACCGCGCTGGAGCTCAGGCAAGAGTTATGGGGACTGGTGTTGGTGGCGGCTGGGTTTATTGTGCTGGCGCGCAGGGTGATAGTCAGCGTGGACTGGACGCTGCTGCTGGTATTTATGGCGATGTTTATTGATGTCCATCTGCTAACGCAATTGCCGGCGTTGCAGGGCGTTTTCAACCAGGTTGGCGCACTGTCTCACCTGGGACTTTGGCTAACCGCTATCGGCTTGTCTCAGGTTATCAGTAATGTGCCCAGTACCATTCTCCTGCTGAACTATGTACCGGCCTCGACGCTGCTGGCGTGGGCGGTGAATATCGGCGGGTTTGGTCTGCTGCCGGGGTCGCTGGCAAATCTTATTGCTTTACGGATGGCGAACGATCGCCGAATCTGGTGGCGATTTCATTTCTATTCACTGCCGATGCTGGCATGGGCGGCGCTGGTGGGATATGGATTATTGCAACTGATGCCGTAAGAGAAGCCCGATAGTGTCTATCGGGCTTCGCAGGCAGAGTCTGTCAGTTCAGACGAACCGGCATCCCGGAACGATCCTGAACTGCCTGTTGTACGACGGTCTGATCAACGTCAGGCTCGTTGGTGACGGCCAGGATACTCTTATTAAGCGTGATCGGCACCGCTTCCTTACCTTCAAACTGCGCTTCCGTCGTTGACAGCGGGTTATGCACCTCAATGTAACGGCTACCGTCCGGCTCGGTGGTGGCTTTTACCGGTTCATCGATAAACTGCACGCGGGTACCGACCGGCACATTTTCAAACAGGAATTTGATATCGTCGTTGCGTAGACGTACGCAGCCGTGGCTCACGCGAAGCCCGATGCCGAAGTTGGCGTTGGTGCCGTGAATAGCATACAGGCGACCGATGTACAGCGCGTACAGGCCCATCGGGTTATCCGGGCCCGCAGGCACGACCGCAGGCAGCGGCTCGCCGGCGGCGCGATATTCAGCGTGCATTTTTGCCGTAGGCGTCCAGGTCGGACCGGCTTTTTTACGTTCAACTTTGGTCGTCCAGTTGATAGGCGTGTCTTTACCTAACTGACCGATCCCAATCGGCAGGACGATAACGGTGTTTGTGCCTTTCGGGTAGTAATAGAGGCGCATTTCCGCGCTATTAATGATAATGCCTTCGTGTACGGTATCCGGCAGGATCAGCTGCTGCGGAATATTCAGCACGGTACCGCCCTTCGGCAGGAAGGTATCCACGCCCGGGTTGGCTTCCAGCATGTTGGAGAGCCCCATCTGATACTCCGCGGCAAAATACTCCAGCGGCTGGGTATTGCCCTCCGGAACGGTGATGACCTGATTTTGCCCAATTAAACGGCTACCATCGGTAGGCAGCGGGTAAGTGACTGCTGAGGCTGTTTTACAAAAACCAACTACAGCGAAAGCCGCCGCGAAAAGCGTTGTTAATTTCATATTCATGTTATGCGAGATTCTGTGCCAAGCAGGCTAGTAGGTTGAGAATTCTGTCATGTTGGGAGCGCATTATAGGTGCATTCCAGTAAACAGGGAATTCAGATGTGTACGAAATCACGTTTTTTTCCCTTACGGTTCAGTGTAGCCCTTTGTACAGGGCGCGATCTTATTTCAGACTTGTGGCATAATAAGCGGTTTGTCACATCTTTTTTCAGGATAAGCCTGTGTTAGTTTCCAGCAACGTTACCATGCAGTTCGGCAGTAAGCCGCTGTTCGAAAACATTTCCGTCAAATTTGGCGGCGGCAACCGTTACGGCCTGATCGGCGCCAACGGTAGCGGAAAGTCCACTTTTATGAAAATCCTCGGCGGCGACCTGGAGCCGACGCTGGGCAATGTTTCCCTTGATCCGAATGAGCGCATCGGTAAGCTGCGTCAGGACCAGTTCGCTTTTGAAGCATTCACCGTACTTGATACTGTCATTATGGGGCATGGCGAATTGTGGGAAGTCAAGCAGGAGCGCGACCGTATCTACGCTTTGCCGGAAATGAGCGAAGAAGACGGCTATAAAGTCGCCGATCTGGAAGTAAAATACGGCGAGATGGACGGTTATTCCGCTGAGGCGCGTGCAGGCGAATTGCTGTTGGGGGTGGGCATCCCGCTGGAGCAGCATTACGGTCTGATGAGTGAAGTCGCGCCAGGCTGGAAATTGCGTGTGCTGCTGGCGCAGGCGTTATTCTCTAATCCGGACATCCTGTTGCTCGACGAACCGACCAACAACCTGGATATTGATACTATCCGTTGGCTGGAGCAGGTGCTGAACGAGCGCGATAGCACGATGATTATCATTTCGCACGACCGTCACTTCCTGAACATGGTTTGTACGCATATGGCGGATCTGGATTACGGCGACTTGCGCGTCTATCCGGGTAACTATGATGAGTATATGACGGCGGCGACTCAGGCGCGTGAACGTCTGTTGGCCGATAATGCGAAGAAAAAAGCGCAAATTGCCGAGCTGCAATCTTTTGTTAGCCGTTTTAGCGCCAATGCCTCTAAATCGCGTCAGGCAACGTCGCGCGCGCGGCAGATTGATAAAATCAAGCTGGAAGAGGTGAAAGCCTCCAGCCGTCAGAACCCGTTCATCCGTTTCGAGCAGGATAAAAAACTGTTCCGTAACGCTCTGGAAGTGGAAGCGCTGACGAAAGGTTTTGATAACGGTCCGCTGTTTAAAAATGTCAATTTGCTGCTCGAAGTCGGCGAGAAGCTGGCGGTACTCGGCACCAATGGCGTGGGTAAATCTACGCTGCTGAAGACGCTGGTTGGCGATCTGGACGCCGATCATGGCACCGTTAAATGGTCGGAAAACGCGCGTATTGGTTACTACGCGCAGGACCACGAATATGAATTCGAAAATGACCTGACGGTGTTTGAATGGATGAGTCAGTGGAAGCAGGAAGGCGACGACGAGCAGGCAGTGCGCAGTATTCTGGGCCGCCTGCTATTTAGCCAGGATGATATCAAAAAGCCTGCGAAAGTCCTTTCCGGTGGCGAGAAGGGCCGTATGCTTTTCGGCAAACTGATGATGCAAAAGCCGAATATCCTGATTATGGACGAACCGACTAACCACCTGGATATGGAGTCGATCGAATCGCTGAATATGGCGCTGGAGCTGTATCAGGGCACGCTGATCTTTGTTTCGCACGACCGTGAGTTCGTCAGCTCGCTGGCAACCCGCGTCATTGAAATTACGCCGGAGCGCGTGGTGGACTTCAGCGGCAACTACGACGATTATTTGCGTAGTAAAGGGATTGAAAGCTAAACACTGACGCCCGGTGGCGTTGTGCTTACCGGGCCTACGTATCCTGGCGCGTAGGTCCGGTAAGACGGGTGCGCCCAGACAAAGGGCGCACCGCAGTTAAGCGGGCAGGGCTGTACGACCATCAAACGTCCATACCTAATGCCCGTTTACCGTGAATATTCAGATCGCGCAGCGTGAAGCGCCCTTCCCAGGTGGTTTCATAGTCCTCGCGCGGGAAATCGCCCGGTGATGCGCCTGTCTCCAGCGCCGCTTTCACCTTACGCGCATAGGCCAGATTTTTCTCACACATTGGCGCGGCAGGAATGTACATCACATTGCCCCAGCCCTGCTGATTTTCTACGGGGGCGACGGAGTGGATGACATCGCAATGCCACCACACGGAATCCCCGGCTTCCAGTGGCGGAATGCTGGTTAACGCCGCCATCAGTAAAGGATGCCACTGTTCAGAAATCGGCAGCACCCGGCCCGGCGCGACGCCGCATAATTCATCTTCCGGGACATCATCCAGCAGCGGGCGCAACAGAATATACGCCATCGCCTCCGGGATAGGGACGACATGAAGCAACCCCTGACCGGGCAGCATATCGGAGAGCGCGGTCCAGCCCTGGAAGGTGCGAAATACCGAGCATTTTGTGGTGTTATCCACCGTATACTCTTCAACTTCGGTACGGTGTGCCGCATTCCACGGATCGTACTGTTCGATGTTGCCGTTAAACACACTGGCGAATACCTGCTGATAGGCTGGCAGCAGCCAGCGTTCCAGCGCGCCGGAGTCGGTATGCGCTCCCAGTCCTTTGGATGTGGTGCCCGGCGGGCGGCGACGGATGCGATCCGGATAAATGATGCTGATATCCGGATTAAACCATCGCTTGCCGTCGTGCTCTACCTGCCACAGACGGTTGAGGAACGACTGCGCCAGCGCCATCTCTTCACTTTGGCGGGCCTGCATTTGCGCCTGCGACCAGTAGACAGGATAGATTTCAGGCCGGGAGGCGCTCAGCGTACCGAAAAAATTATCCCCCGGTCCTTTATACACCTCGTCAAAATGGTTCTTGTCCAGATAGTCGAGCATCGACTGGTCCCACGCCAGCGCCTGTTCGCGTGGAAAATGACCTTTAATCACCGCGCACCCGCGGCGCTTAACCTCGGCGCGGGTGGCATCGCTAATGTTGCCCATCGCCAGTTCGCTAAAAGGGATAATTGGCCATACCGGCTGTCCCTGCGCCTTCAGATCGTTAATTTCCGCCACCCGGGCTGCTATGGTGGCGCTCAAACGGTCGAACACCGCCTGTACGTCGCCGATTTGCGCGCGTAGCGCCTGCTTCATCTGACGAATGGCCGCTTTTGGGTCGGCGGGCAGCGTTTCGTGGGTAAAAGGAGTCGTCATATCAACCTCATCATCTTTCGTTCGAAAGTAAAATTAGTTACATGTGATACTTTAAGTTAAAGTAAGGTTAATGCAAGTTTAAAATATTGCAGGGGAATACAAAGAGGGAAGCGAGAGGAAAACGTAAGGTGGCCAGGACGCCTTAATGTCTTATGCGGCTATTCCTTTCGTTCAGCCACTTTTCATTCGAAATAAATTTGTGGTTCTGCTCACATTGTTATTAAAATGTTTCTGGTCGCAGTTACAGCTAGGAGCTTAAGTATGACCGTTAACGTTGTCGTTACCGATATGGACGGCACTTTTCTCGACGATGCCAAGCAGTACGATCGTGTACGCTTCATGGCGCAATACCAGGAACTGAAAAAACGTAATATCGAATTTGTGGTCGCTAGCGGTAATCAGTACTACCAGTTGATCTCCTTCTTCCCCGAGCTGAAAGACGAAATTTCCTTCGTCGCAGAAAATGGCGCGCTGGTGTATGAACATGGCAAACAGTTGTTTCACGGGGAGCTAACCCGGCATGAATCGCGTATTGTGATTGGCGAACTGCTGAAGGATAAGCAGCTTAATTTTGTCGCCTGCGGTCTGAAAAGCGCTTATGTCAGCAAAAACGCTCCCGAGACTTTCGTGGCGCTGATGGCCAAACATTATCACCGCCTGCAGCCGGTAAACGATTATCACGACATTGACGATATCCTGTTTAAGTTCTCCCTGAATTTGCCTGATGAACAAATTCCGCTGGTTATCGACAAACTGCACGTATCTCTGGATGGCATCATGAAGCCCGTCACCAGCGGCTTCGGTTTTATCGACCTGATTATCCCGGGACTGCATAAAGCGAATGGCATCAGTCGTCTGTTAAAGCGCTGGAACAGGTCGCCACAGAATGTCGTCGCCATTGGCGACAGCGGTAATGATGCGGAAATGTTGAAAATGGCGCATTACTCTTTTGCCATGGGCAATGCCGCAGACAATATCAAAGCGCTTTCACGCTATCACACTGATGATAATAACCATCAAGGCGCGCTCAACGTCATTCAGGCCGTGCTTGACGGCACCGATCCCTTCTGATTAACAGGCCTGCGCAGGCCTGTTAAGCGTAGCGCCATCAGGCAATTCGGACATATTGCCGATGGCGCCAGGGCAAATTACAGCATATGTTCGGTACGGGCGATGATATCGTCCTGCGCATCCGGCGACAGCGCGGTGAAGAAGGCGGAGTAGCCTGCCACACGCACGACCAGATCGCGGTACTGGTCCGGATGTTTTTTCGCATCCAGCAGCGTTTCGCGTGACACGATGTTGTACTGAATATGCCAGCCTTTATGCACCTCAAAGAACGTCCGTAGCAGAACCATCAGTTTCTGTTTGTCGGATTCGTTTTCCAGCGTCGTTGGGTTCAGTTTCTGGTTGAGCAGCACGCCGCCGAGAATGGAACCGGTAGGTAATTTGCCTACGGAACCAATCACCGCCGTCGGGCCGAGATGATCCGTACCTGATGCAGGGCTTGCGCCTTCCGCCAGCGGTGTATGCGCTTTGCGACCGTCCGGGGTAGCCATGGTCGCGGCGCCAAATGGCACGTTTGCTGAGATAGAGGACGTACCGGCGTAATAGTTGCCGCCGACAGGGCCACGACCATAGCGCGGGTTATGATATTGCTTCAGCTCATCAATATAGGTCTGATAAGCGCGCGCCAGCAGGGTATCGACACTGTCATCGTCGTTGCCGTACTTCGGCGCGCCGTTAATCAGACGCTGGCGCAACTGCTCGTGAGTCAGACCGTCGAAGTCATCGGCCAGCGCGGCGGCAAGCTGCTGTTGACCGATAACGCCCTGTTCGAAGACCAGTTTTTTCACGGCGGCGAGGCTGTTGCCCAGGTTGGCGATACCGACCTGCAGACCGGATACCCAGTCATATTTCGCGCCGCCTTGCTTGATACTTTTCGCTCGCTCAATACAGTCATCTACCAGCGCTGAGCAGAGAATATCGTGGACATTCTCTTCCAGCATGGTGTCGACCACATACTCAATTTCGATCGATTTGCGCGTGTAGTAGCGAATTTGGGTATCCCAGGCGGCCATCACTTCGTCAAAATTGTTAAAGTTGCCTGCGGAGAGCGCCTTTTCCTGCGGCAGAAATACTTTGCCGCTGGTGGCGTCGCGACCGCCTTCCAGCGCCGCCAGCATGACGCGGGCGAAGTTAATAAAGCTCATGCCGGTGCAGCGATAACCCCATTTCCCGCCGACGGCGGTTTCGATACAACCGATCGCCGCGTAATCGTAAGCGTCCTGCGGTTCGATCCCCAACTCGATAAATTCCGGGATGACGATTTCATCATTGTTAAACGCCGGCATCCCAAAGCCGCAGCGGATGACCTGGACGCAGGCGTCAAGGAAATCGTTACTCATTCCGGCGTGATAACGCACACTGAGGTTGGGCTGGGTAGAACGCAGACGTCCGCAGGACTCCAGAATGGCGTAAGACAGCGGATTCACTGCGTCCATTGGCTGACCGTTGATGAGATTCTGACCGCCAATGGTGACGTTTTGATACAGCGGGCTGCCCGCGGAAGCTTTAGAGTGCGAACCGGAACGGATCTTGTTTACTTCCAGCAGTTTCAGCCAGCAGCTGTGCAGCAGTTCAATGGCGTGCTCACGATCCAGCGTCTGGTTTAGTTCGACATCGCGACGATAATAGGGGTAAAGATACTGGTCCATACGACCAAATGACACCGAGTGACCGTTAGACTCAATTTGTAGAATCAGTTGAATGAAGTAGCACAATTGCAGTGCTTGCCAGAAGGTCTGCGGCGGTTGGTGGGCGATCACCTCACAGTTTTCGGCGATGGTAAGTAGTTCTTTACGACGGCTTTCACGGGACTCTTCGCTTGCCATCTGGCGCGCCAGCGCGGCAAAGCGCGTGATATGCTGGCTTACCGCGTCCAGCACTATATCAATCGCCTTCAGGAACTGCTCGCCATGCAGATCTTCCAGCACGGTCAGGTTGATGCGTGAGCGGCGCTCGGCGACTTTATCGCGCAGGCCATCAAGCCCTTTTTCCAGCAGCAGCGGGAAGTTCACCGCCAGGTGCGCGTCACCGGAAGTCATATTGCCTTCGGCTTTGATAATGCCAGTCGCCAGAAGCCCTTTTTGTTCATCGGTAAACATGCCGTAGCAGCGATCCTGGACGGTTTGACCGCGCCACCACGGACAGATGTCGTGCAGAATACGTTTGTTTTCTTCACTTACGGAAAAACCTGCGCCGGGCCGGTCCGCCAGGTCGTCGATCTCTTTTTCAATCCACGAGACGGTATATTCTGGGAAAATCGGCGCGGCCCGGACTTCACTTGCCTGGTTGCCGACGATCAGTTCATCGTGTTTTATCCAGATAGTGCGTTCCGCCAGGTGATGGGCCAGCGCCAGCGCGCGGCGTACCGGAATCGGTTTATCCAGATGCTGCTGGTACATTTCGGTATAATGCTGTGCGCGTTCGGTACAGACCGGCGGTTTCACGATATGTACCAGCGCGGTTTTGTGCGCCTTAATGCGGTCGCTGAGCGTGTCCAGTTTCAGTTGGGTCATGATAATTATCCTCGTAGGGTCGCGGTTAAACCTTTTTGGCAGGCGTACTTCTGGGCAAAATCAAGTAACGCCGGCGCATCCAGTGGTTTATCCGGGGCATGATAGGGCTGACTGAGTAAGTGGTATTTATTGATGCCCAGCGTGTGGTAGGGCAGAAAATGAATTTCCCCGACGTGCAGTTCGTCGGCGGCAAAGTCGGTAATGGCTTTAATGGCCTCCTCATCGGCATTAAATCCCTGAATCAGCGGGACGCGAATCACCATTTTTTTGCCCGCGGCGGCGAGTTTCCTGAGATTTTCCAGCACCCGCGAGGCGCTGCCATCGGTCCACTGCTTAAACGGCCCGTCGGCGACATGCTTTAAATCAGCCAGAAACAGATCGATATAAGGCAGTGAGGGCGCAATGTATTTCCATGGGACATGCAGACAGGTCTCAACCGCAGTATGAATACCGGCGTCATGGCTGGCTTTAAACAGCTCTGCCGCCAGCTCCGGCTGCATAAACGGTTCGCCGCCGGAAAGCGTAAGACCGCCGCCGCTGCGATCGTAAAAAGGTTTATCGCGCAGTACCGTCGCCATGATCTCATCCACGCTTTTTATTTCGCCGCACACGGTTAACGCCTGTGTGGGGCAGCAATGCGCCAGGATGGAAAAATGGGCGTCGGTCAGTTTCTCGCGATGGATGAGCAGGCCGTTTAGCGCGCGCTCAATGACGTCCGGCGCGGCTTGCGCGCACAGGTCGCATCCTTCGAGACACAGCCGCGCGTCGTATAACAGATCCTGAGCGCGGGCGCGGCTTTCCGGGTTCTGGCACCAGCGACAGCCCAACGAACAGCCTTTGAAAAATACTACGGTACGGATACCGGGGCCATCGTGGGTAGAATAGCGCTGAATATTGAAGATCATAAACGGCCTCTCTTATTTCATATAAAGATTAAACTACTTTCGAATGAAAGTTATCTTGATGTGCGTCAACGAATGGAGAGGTTCTGATAAAGAGGCGTTAAATGAGGTACAACATCACGGTTTGAGGCTGTGATATGGCGTTTAAGATGATGCCGCGCTGCTTGAGCCGATCGTCAGTCGGAGCTTGGGTAAGCTGGCTTTGCGTCTGATGACAGTAATTATCTGTTGATACAGCACGGCCATAAACCGTGCTTCGGTATGTTTATCCGTAAAGTGACTACTGACCGCAGACCTCACAGCCGGGGTTGCGCATCAACTTCATTTCGCGGAACTGACAGGTCATCGCATCGTACATGACGATTTTTCCGCTGGCAGGCTGACCGTAATGCGCCAGCAGCTTAATGGCCTCCATTGCCTGTAGCGAACCGATCACGCCAATCAGCGGCGCCATCACCCCTGCCTCTACGCAGGTCAGAGCGTTTTCGCCAAACAGACGGCTCAGGCAGCGGTAACAGGGTTCGTTTTCCCGATACGTAAAGACGGTAACTTGTCCTTCCATACGAATTGCCGCGCCGGAGATTAGAGGCACTTTCGCGGTATAGCACCCGGCGTTAAGTTGATTACGTACGCTAACGTTATCGGTACAGTCCAGTACCAGCGAATGCCCGGCAATCAGGCTGGTCATGGCGTCGTCGTCCAGCCGCGCGTTAACGGGCGTAATGGTAATATGCGGGTTGATTCGCGCCAGCGCGTCGCGGGCGGACTCTACCTTTGGCTGCCCGACCGTGGCGTCGCTGTGCAAGGTTTGACGCTGGAGATTGGAAACGGAAACGGTATCAAAATCGAGTAGCGTCAGTTGCCCGACGCCAGCGCCGGCCAGATACTGCGTTGCCGCGCAGCCGAGTCCGCCCAGCCCGACCACTAATACCCGCGCATCTTTTAACGCTTCCTGCCCTTCAAAATCGAAGCCGCGCAGAATAATTTGTCGGTTATAGCGCAGCATCTCCTGGTCGCTAAGTTCCGCCATTACAGGCCTCCGAACAGAGCATTAAACGGCTCGACTTCCACCCATTCTCCCGGCTCAACATTGCCGCGTTCACGCTCCAGCACAATAAAGCAGTTGCCCAGACTAAACGAGCTGAAAATATGTGAACCCTGGTGCCCGGTGGTCGTGACCTCCAGTTCGCCGTTGGCGCTACGTTGCAGGATGCCGCGCTGGAAATCGAGACGCCCCGGCGTTTTCTTCAGGCGAGATGCTGTGCGTACACGCTGGCGCGGCGGTACAGCGCTTGCCGTGTTGCCGCCAAGCTTCGCCAGTAAAGGCTGAACCAGTTGATAAAAAGTGAGCGCCGCAGAGACTGGATTCCCCGGCAGGCCACAGAACCAGCTATTACTGAGTTTGCCGAAGGCAAACGGTTTGCCTGGCTTGATAGCCAGCTTCCAGAAGGCGATTTCGCCCAACTCCTCAAGGATGGTTTTGGTATAGTCCGCTTCACCAACCGAGACGCCGCCGGAGCTTATCACTACATCGGCCTGGCTGTCGGCGTCGATAAACGCGGCGCGGAGCTTACCAGGATCGTCAGGAATAATGCCTAAATTGATCACTTCGCAGCCAAGCTGTTGCAGCATCAAATGTATGGTTAAACGGTTAGTGTCATAAATTTGTCCCGCCTCCAGCGGCTGGCCCGGAAGCTGGAGCTCGTCGCCGGTCGAGAACAGCGCTACGCGCACTTTACGTACAACCTGCGCATCGGCAATTCCCAGCGACGCCAGCACCGGCAGTTCGGCAGTAGTCAGGCGCGTACCGGCCGGAAAGACCACCGCATCCTGGCGAATATCCTCGCCGCGGCGGCGGATGTTTTGTCCGCAACGAACATCGGCGGTAAAACGCACGCCATCATCGGTTTGTTCCGTCTGCTCTTGCATAACTACCGCCTCGCAACCTGCCGGTACCGGGGCGCCGGTCATAATGCGAATGCAGGTGCCCGCAGGCCACTCTCCCTGGTAAGGCTGACCGGCAAATGCTTTGCCGGCGACGGGCAGCGGCTTATCGGCGGACAAATCCGCCACGCGTACTGCATAACCATCCATAGCTGAATTATCAAAGCCGGGGACATCGAGGGGAGAAACGATATCGGTCGCCAGGATGCGGCCAAAGCAGTTCACCAGCGGCAACGTTTCTACGGCGGTGAGCGGGGTAATACGTGAAAGCATCTGGGTCAGCGCCGTTTCAAGCGGCATCAATCCGGCGGAAAATTCCATGAACATACTCCTGCGAGGCAAAATCGAATCCGGCTATTATGTCAGAAAACAGTGGCGGGCAGTATGCTACCTCGGTCTTAGAGACGGCCTTGCGCCTTTACATACCTTACGCATCTTTCTATATTCAAAAATCGAATGAATAACTCACAACAATTCTGATAGTTATAGTAAAAGTTGTGTGCCACCGTTAATGGACCCTAAAAATGAATAAAGCAGTGATTGCGATTCACGGCGGCGCAGGCGCGATTGCTCGCGCGCAAATGAGCCATGAGCAGGAGCTACGCTATATCCAGGCGCTGTCAGAGATTGTCGAAAGCGGGCAAAAGATGCTGGAAGCAGGTGACAGCGCGCTTGATGTAGTGACGGAAGCGGTGCGCCTGCTGGAAGCGTGTCCGCTCTTCAATGCGGGTATCGGCGCGGTCTATACCCGAGACGGGACTCATGAACTGGATGCCTGCGTGATGGACGGCAATACCCTGAAAGCCGGAGCCGTCGCGGGCGTGAGTCATGTTCGCCATCCTGTGCTCGCCGCCAGACTGGTGATGGAGCGCAGCCCGCATGTACTCATGGTGGGGGAAGGGGCGGAAAACTTTGCCTTTTCACAGGGGATGGCGCGCGTTTCGCCGGATATCTTTTCCACCCCGGCGCGTTACGAGCAATTGCTGGCGGCGCGTGCGGCGGGCGAAATGGCGCTCGATCACAGCGGCGCGCCGCTGGACGAAACGAAAAAAATGGGTACAGTCGGCGCGGTGGCGCGGGATAAATTCGGCAATCTGGCGGCGGCAACGTCTACCGGTGGGATGACCAATAAATTGCCCGGGCGCGTCGGCGACAGCCCGCTGGTCGGCGCCGGGTGTTATGCCAACAACGCCAGCGTCGCCGTTTCCTGTACCGGAACGGGAGAGGTCTTTATTCGCACGCTCGCGGCTTACGATATCGCCGCATTGATGGAATATGGCGGACTCAGCCTTGCCGATGCCTGTGAGCGCGTGGTGATGGAAAAATTACCGGCACTGGGCGGCAGCGGTGGATTAATCGCCGTTGATCACGAAGGTAATGTCGCGTTGCCGTTTAACAGCGAAGGGATGTATCGCGCCTGGGGATATGCCGGGGATACCCCTACCACAGGAATTTACCGGGAATAAGGAGCCGCAGGTGCCGCACAGCGATGAACTGGATAGCCGCGATGTTCTGTCCGTCAGTGGCCTGAATATCGCGTTTCACCACGAAGGGCAACAGGTAGACGCCGTGCGTAATGTGTCATTACGCCTGAAGCGTGGAGAGACTCTGGCGATTGTCGGCGAGTCGGGATCGGGAAAATCGGTGACGGCGCTGGCGTTAATGCGGCTGATTGAGCAGTCGGGCGCGAACGTGCGCTGCGGCGAAATGCTGTTGCGTCGGCGTAATCGCCAGGTGATTGAGCTGTCTGAGCAGAGTGACGCGCAGATGCGGCGTGTGCGCGGCGCGGATATCGCCATGATTTTCCAGGAGCCAATGACCTCGCTCAACCCGGTATTTACCGTTGGCGAGCAAATTGCCGAATCTATTCGTTTGCATCAGGGCGCCAGCCACGAAGAGGCGCTGGCGGAAGCGAAACGTATGCTCGATCAGGTACGGATCCCGGAGTCGCAGGCGATTTTATCGCGTTATCCGCATCAGCTTTCCGGTGGGATGCGCCAGCGAGTCATGATCGCGATGGCGCTATCCTGCCGTCCGGCGGTATTGATTGCCGATGAACCCACCACGGCGCTGGATGTCACTATCCAGGCGCAAATTCTGCAACTTATCACAGTGTTGCAGCAAGAGATGTCGATGGGCGTGATTTTTATCACCCACGACATGGGCGTCGTGGCGGATATTGCCGATCGCGTGCTGGTGATGTATCAGGGCGAGGCTGTGGAAACCGGCAGCGTAGAGCAGATTTTCCATGCGCCGACGCATCCTTATACCCAAACGTTACTGGCCGCCGTCCCTCAGCTTGGCGCGATGCACGACCACTCGCTGCCACGCCGTTTCCCGTTGATTTCCGCTGACGAACCGGCCCTTTATGAATCGCAGATTGAGCAAGACACGGTGGTGGAAGGCGAGCCTATTCTCCAGGTTCGGGGGCTGGTGACGCGATTCCCGCTGCGTAGCGGTCTCTTTAACCGCGTTACGCGTGAAGTTCATGCCGTTGAGAATATCAGTTTCGATCTCTGGCCTGGCGAAACGCTATCGCTGGTGGGCGAGTCCGGTAGCGGAAAATCGACGACCGGACGCGCGCTGCTGCGGTTGGTTGAATCCCGGCAGGGGGAGATTATCTTTAACGGACAGCGCATTGACACGTTGTCTGCGGGTAAACTCCAGCCGTTGCGCCGCGATATTCAATGTATTTTCCAGGACCCTTACGCCTCGCTCGACCCGCGCCAGACCGTGGGGTATTCCATTATGGAACCTTTACGGATTCATGGCCTGGGGCAGGGGGACGCTGCGGCAAAGCGCGTGGCCTGGTTGCTTGAGCGTGTCGGATTACGTCCTGAACATGCCTGGCGTTATCCGCACGAGTTTTCCGGCGGTCAACGTCAGCGCATCTGCATAGCTCGCGCGTTGGCATTGAATCCTAAAGTGATTATTGCCGATGAGGCGGTCTCCGCGCTGGATGTTTCCGTTCGCGGACAGATCATTAATTTACTGCTCGATTTACAACGGGAAATGGGGATCGCCTACCTGTTTATTTCGCATGATATGGCGGTCGTGGAGCGAATTAGCCATCGCGTGGCGGTGATGTATCTTGGTCAAATTGTTGAGATGGGGCCGCGGCGCGCCGTTTTTGAAAACCCGCAGCATCCTTATACGCGTAAATTGATGGCGGCGGTGCCGGTTGCCGATCCTTCCAGACACCGGCCGCGGCGCGTTCTGCTATCAGATGATATACCCAGCAATATTCATAAACGTGGCGAAGAGACGCCCGCCGTTTCATTGCAGTTGGTCGGGCCGGGACATTATGTTGCGCGGCCGCTGCAGGATAATGCGCTCTCGCGCTTATAACATTCAGACAGGCAGGGTTTCAGGAGAACAACATGACGCAATTTATTACGCATAAATGGCTGGCGGCGCTGGGACTGGCCTCATCCATTGCGGCTTTTCCGGCCCTGGCGGCCAAAGATGTGGTGGTGGCGGTAGGGTCTAATTTCACCACGCTCGATCCGTATGACGCCAACGATACGCTCTCGCAGGCGGTGGCGAAGTCATTTTATCAGGGGCTGTTTGGCCTGGATAAAGACATGAAGGTAAAAAACGTCCTGGCGGAGGGCTACACCGTTTCTGATGACGGTCTGACCTACACCATTACCCTACGGCAGGGGGTGAAATTTCAGGACGGCGCGGATTTTGATGCGGCGGCGGTGAAAGCGAATCTCGATCGCGCCAGCAATCCGGATAACCACCTCAAGCGTTATAACCTGTATAAAAATATCGCAAAAACGGAGGTTGTCGACCCGGCAACGGTAAAAATTACCCTGAAACAGCCGTTCTCCGCTTTCATTAATATTCTGGCGCACCCGGCGACGGCGATGATCTCGCCGCAAGCGCTGGAAAAATATGGCAAGGATATTGGTTTTCATCCGGTCGGTACCGGTCCATACCAGCTTGAAACCTGGAATCAGACCGACTTTGTCAAAGTGAAAAAGTTCGCCGGTTACTGGCAGCAGGGCTTACCCAAGCTGGATTCTATTACCTGGCGTCCGGTTACTGACAACAATACCCGCGCGGCGATGCTGCAAACCGGCGAAGCGCAATTTGCTTTTCCTATCCCTTATGAGCAGGCCGCGTTACTGGCGAAAAATAAAAACCTCGAACTGGTCGCCAGCCCGTCTATTATGCAGCGTTACATCAGTATGAATGTGACGCAGAAGCCGTTTGATAATCCTAAGGTGCGTGAGGCGTTGAATTACGCTATCAATCGTCAGGCGCTGGTTAAAGTGGCGTTTGCCGGATACGCCACGCCGGCGACGGGCGTGGTGCCGCCGTCGATAGCCTATGCGCAAAGCTATCAGCCGTGGCCCTATGATCCGGCTAAAGCGCGCGAACTGTTGAAAGAGGCGGGGTATCCAGACGGTTTCAGTACCACGCTGTGGTCATCGCACAACCATAGCACCGCGCAAAAAGTGTTGCAGTTTACCCAACAGCAACTGGCGCAGATTGGCATTAAAGCCCGGATAACCGCGATGGACGCCGGCCAGCGCGCCGCGGAAGTTGAGGGCAAAGGGCAAAAAGAGAGCGGCGTGCGAATGTTCTATACCGGCTGGTCGGCGTCGACGGGCGAAGCTGACTGGGCGTTATCGCCGCTCTTCGCATCACAAAACTGGCCGCCGACGCAGTTTAATACCGCTTTTTACAGCAACAAGCAGGTCGACAGCGATTTGGCGGCGGCCTTAAAGACCAACGATCCGCAGGAGAAAACACGACTATACAAAGAGGCGCAGGATATTATCTGGAAAGAGTCGCCCTGGATACCGTTGGTGGTGGAGAAATTGGTTTCTGCGCACAGTAAGAATTTGACCGGTTTCTGGATTATGCCGGATACCGGTTTCAGCTTTGACGATGCGGATTTGAAGTAAGTAATGCGATGGGGCTGGATGGCGCGCGCGTTGTCCGCCATCCGGTAAAAGGTTCGTGTGATGCTTAACTATGTTCTCAAGCGCCTGCTGGGATTAATTCCTACGCTGTTGATTGTGGCAGTGCTGGTGTTTTTATTTGTTCATTTGTTGCCCGGCGACCCGGCGCGGCTGATAGCCGGACCAGAAGCCGACGCGCAGGTGATTGCGCTGGTTCGTCAGCAGCTGGGGCTTGATCAGCCGCTTCATGTCCAGTTTTGGCATTACATCACTCATGTTTTACAAGGCGATTTCGGTACGTCAATGGTTTCCCGCCGCCCGGTTTCTGAGGAGATCGCCAGCCGCTTTTTGCCGACGCTGTGGCTGACGATAACCAGTATGATATGGGCGGTGCTGTTTGGCATGGCGATCGGCATCGCCGCCGCCGTGTGGCGTAATCGCTGGCCTGACCGGGTAGGAATGACGCTTGCCGTGACCGGCATTTCTTTCCCGGCTTTTGCGCTGGGAATGTTGTTAATGCAGATTTTTTCCGTGGATCTGGGCTGGCTACCGACCGTGGGGGCGGATAGCTGGCAACATTATATTTTACCCTCCCTGACGCTTGGCGCGGCGGTGGCCTCCGTCATGGCGCGTTTTACGCGCTCCTCGTTTGTCGATGTCCTGAGCGAGGATTACATGAGGACCGCGCGGGCGAAAGGCGTCAGTGAAACGTGGGTGGTGTTAAAACATGGCCTGCGCAATGCGATGATCCCGGTCGTCACCATGATGGGACTGCAATTTGGCTTTCTGCTTGGCGGATCGATCGTCGTCGAAAAAGTGTTTAACTGGCCGGGGCTTGGGCGATTACTGGTCGACTCGGTCGACATGCGCGACTACCCCGTGATTCAGGCGGAAGTGCTGCTGTTTTCTCTGGAATTTATTCTTATCAACTTAGTGGTGGATGTCCTCTATGCCGCCATTAATCCGGCTATCAGGTATAAGTAAGGATGCGATTATTTAACTGGCGCCGTCAGGCGATTTTACATGCTATGCCGGTGGTAAAACCCGACCAGATACGCACGCCATGGCGGGAGTTCTGGCGTCGTTTTCGCCGCCAGCATGTCGCGTTGGTCGCCGGGGGATTCGTACTGGCGTTAATTCTGGTGGCGATTTTTGCCCGCTGGCTGACGCCCTACGATGCGGAAAACTATTTTGACTACGATAGCCTGAACAATGGCCCCTCTTTGCAGCACTGGTTTGGCGTTGACTCGCTGGGAAGAGACATCTTTAGCCGGGTTCTCGTTGGGGCGCAGATCTCACTGGCGGCGGGCGTGTTCGCGGTATTTATCGGCGCGATAATCGGCACGGTGTTGGGATTGCTAGCGGGATATTATGAAGGCTGGTGGGATCGTTTCATTATGCGCATTTGCGATGTGCTGTTCGCCTTCCCCGGCATTTTGCTGGCGATTGCCGTTGTGGCGGTGTTAGGCAGCGGTATTGCTAATGTGATCGTTGCGGTGGCGATTTTCTCTATTCCGGCGTTTGCACGTCTGGTGCGCGGAAATACCCTGGTCTTAAAACAGCAGACGTTTATTGAGTCTGCCCGCAGTATCGGCGCCAGCGACACGACGATTTTGTTTAGCCATATCTTGCCGGGAACGGTCTCGTCAATTGTGGTTTTCTTTACGATGCGTATCGGTACGTCAATTATTTCCGCGGCAAGCCTGTCATTTCTCGGATTAGGCGCGCAGCCGCCAACGCCGGAGTGGGGAGCGATGCTCAATGAAGCGCGGGCGGATATGGTCATCGCGCCGCACGTAGCGCTCTTCCCGGCGGTGGCGATTTTCCTGACTGTGCTGGCGTTTAACCTGTTAGGCGACGGGTTGCGCGATGCGCTGGACCCGAAGATTAAGGGGTAAGCCAGCCCGGTGGCGTTGACGCCTGGCGGGCCTGGAACGGGCTCGCCAGGTGGGGTAACACATCCGGCACCCGCGCCGGGGGAGGTGGCGTTAAACCCGACTGCCCCACAAATCATATTCGTCGGCGTTTTCCACTTTCACGCGCACGATATCGCCCGGCTTGACGTTGGTTTCGCCGTTCAAATAGACCGCGCCGTCAATTTCCGGCGCATCCGCCATGCTACGTCCGATAGCGCCTTCTTCGTCAACCTCATCGACGATCACCAGAATTTCGCGGCCCACTTTTTCTTGCAAGCGCTCAGCGGAGATTTGCTGTTGCAGTTGCATAAAGCGGTTCCAGCGCTCTTCTTTCACCTCTTCCGGCACCTGATCCGGCAGGTCATTCGCGCCTGCGCCTTCCACCGGACTGTACTTGAAGCAGCCTACACGATCGAGGCGCGCCTCTTTCAGGAAGTCGAGCAGCATCTGGAAGTCTTCTTCCGTTTCGCCGGGGAAGCCGACAATAAAGGTGGAGCGTAAGGTCAGTTCCGGGCAGATTTCGCGCCACTGCTTAATGCGCGCCAGCTGGCGGTCAACGGAACCAGGACGTTTCATCAGTTTAAGAATCCGCGGGCTGGCATGTTGCAGCGGAATGTCCAGATAGGGCAGGATTTTGCCCTCCGCCATTAGCGGAATCACATCATCAACGTGTGGGTAGGGGTAGACGTAGTGCAGACGTGTCCAGACGCCCAGTTTTGATAACTGTTCGCACAGGCTCACCATACTGGTTTTCACCGGTTCGCCATTATGGAATCCGGTGCGGTGCTTCACATCTACGCCGTAGGCGGAGGTATCTTGCGAAATCACCAGAATCTCTTTGACCCCGGCATCAACCAGACGTTTCGCTTCGCTTAATACGTCGCCAATCGGACGGCTGACCAGATCCCCGCGCATCGACGGAATGATGCAGAACGTGCAGCGGTGATTACAGCCTTCAGAAATTTTCAGATACGCATAATGGCGCGGCGTCAGTTTTACACCCTGTTCCGGTACGAGGCTTAAAAATGGATTGTGCTTCGGCTTCGGTACGTAATGATGTACGTGCTGCAGAACTTGCTCATAGCTATGCGGCCCGGTGATTTCCAGTACTTTCGGATGCACTTCGCGGATCTGATCTTCTTTTGCGCCCAGGCAGCCGGTGACGATTACCTTACCGTTTTCGTTCAGCGCTTCGCCAATGGCTTCCAGCGACTCTTGTACCGCGCTGTCAATAAAGCCACAGGTATTAACGATAACCATATCCGCATCGTCATAGCGTGGCACAACGTCATAGCCTTCGGTACGCAGCTCAGTCAGGATGCGTTCCGAATCAACGAGGTTTTTCGGACAGCCCAGGGAAACGAAGCCGATCTTTGGCTGGTGGGTTACATTACTCATAGCTTAAAAAATGTTCATTTATTGGAGTGGTCAGGGCAGGGATTCTACAGATATCCGAACAAAAATTGTATCGCAATCTCATCGTGAGCGGCGGCATCAACCGTTGTGGTTATCAGCAAAAGGTGAAAAAGGGCAATTCTAAGAAAATTCTTGATCTCTGACACCCCTTTGTCTAAAAAACGACCATACTATTAAGTTGAACCCTGGTAGAAAAGAGGAGGAAAAAAGGTATGGTCGTTGACAGACTGAGAACCGATCTTCTCAACAAGCTGATAAACGCGCGTATCGATCTTGCCGCTTATCTGCAATTGCGAAAAGCGAAGGGGTATATGTCAGTCAGCGAAAGTGACACTCTGCGTGACAATTTTTTTGAACTGAATCGCGAGCTCCACGATCACGCTTTACGGCAGGGACTGCATCTCGATCAGGAAGAGTGGAACGCGCTGCGTCGTGCCGAAGGCGCGCTTGCAGCCGCCGCCGTTTGTTTAATGAGCGGACACCATGATTGTCCGACCTTTATTGCCGTCAACGCAGATAAACTTGAAAACTGTCTGACAACTTTGACGCTGAGTATTCAGAGTCTGAAAGCACATTCACCGCTTACACAGGTCTGAATAAGGGGGAGGCGACTCCCCCTTTTTATCGAACCGCGCCGCTTAATGTTTTGTAAAAATAAACCCGACCTCTTGCGATGCTGACTACGCTTTAACGCAGAGCCCTGAAGGAGGCGGTATGCGTCGAATACTTCTCGCGATAGTTTCATTCTCTCTTTTCTCTTCATGGGCGAACGCCAATCTTGCGCCGGTGAACGTTGAGGTGCTGCAAACCCGACTCGATCACCCGTGGTCGCTGGCTTTTTTGCCGGATAACCGTGGGATGCTCATTACCCTGAAAGGGGGACAACTGCGCCACTGGCAGACGGGGAAGGGACTTTCCGATCCGCTGGCTGGCGTACCGAAAGTGTGGGCAAACGGGCAGGGAGGTTTGCTGGACGTCGTGCTGGCGCCTGACTTTGCCCAGTCGCGCCGCGTCTGGCTGAGCTATGCTGAACCTGACCGCGAAGGAAATGCCGGTACGGCAGTCGGTTTTGGACGGCTGAGCGACGATCTTCAGCGTCTGGAGCATTTTCGTACCGTGTTTCGCCAGATGCCTAAGCTGTCTACCGGCAACCATTTCGGCGGACGTATGGTATTCGATGCGCAAGGATCTCTTTTTATTGCCCTGGGTGAAAATAACCAGCGCGCTACCGCGCAGGATTTGGATAAATTACAGGGTAAGCTGGTGCGCCTGACCGGGCAGGGCGAAATTCCGCCGGATAATCCGTTTGTGCATCAGGCGGGCGCGCGTCCGGAAATCTGGTCTTACGGTATTCGTAATCCGCAGGGGCTGGCCATCAATCCCTGGAGCGGCGCGCTATGGCTGCATGAACACGGTCCGCGCGGCGGCGATGAAATTAACATCCCGGAAAAAGGCAAAAATTATGGCTGGCCGCTGGCCACATGGGGCGTCAACTATAGTGGTCTGAAAGTGCCGGAAGCCAAAGGTGAAATTGTCGAGGGAACGGAGCAACCGGTTTACTACTGGAAGGATTCTCCGGCGATCAGCGGGATGGCTTTTTATGCCAGCGACGTTTTTGCGCCGTGGCGGCACAAACTGTTTATCGGCGCGCTAAAAGATAAAGAGGTCATTGTGATGCGCGTCGATGGCAATACGGTGACGGAAGAAGGCCGTATTCTGGGTGACAGAAAGCAGCGTATTCGGGATGTGCGTGTCGGACCTGACGGCTACTTATATGTGTTAACCGATGAGTCCGACGGGCAGTTACTCAAGGTAAGTCCTGCAGCCACGCGTTAGGTCACCGGGATCATCACCACTTTGCGAAAAGCAGGGCGCTCGGTAAGCTGTTGATACCAGCGTTCCAGATTCGGGCGCGGCGTCCATTTCAGACCCACGTTCAGCAGGTTATAGACGAAAGGCGCAATAGCGATATCGCCGGTGCCAAAGTTATCCCCGGAGAACCACGACTGGTGGGCCAGCGCATCATCAAGCAGCGCAAACAGGCTGTCACACTTTTCGATACCGGCTTCAATTGCCGCCTGGTCGCGTTTTTCCGGCGGGGTTCTGACCAGTCCCATCAGGATCACGCGGTGCGCCGGGCTTAACGTTTGATTCGCCCAGTCCATCCATTTTTCGCCCTCCGCACGCCGCGCCGGATTATCAACCCATAGCCGGTTCTGGCCGTATTGCGCCGCCAGATAGCGGACAATGGCATTGGATTCCCATAATAACAGGTCGGTTTCATCATCTTTAAGCAGCGGCACCAGCCCATTAGGATTCATCGCCAGATAGTCGGCATCCTGGTTAACGCCGTATTTTCCGCCTGCCAGAATTTGATCGTATGGCAGTTCCAGCTCTTCAAGCGTCCACAACACTTTTTTAACATTAGTCGAGTTGTTCCGGCCCCACAGCGTAATCATATTAACCCCTTCTGTTTTATCAGGATGATGACAGTAATCGGCCTACCGTGAGATAAACCTAACATTTACACAATGGTCTGTAAAAAAATCGTTATGAAGGAAGCGTAACGGGATGTTATTGCATAAACTTTAAAAACTTTACCAAGTTACGGTTTCTTTAACGTCGTGAGTGCGTTATTACTCACCGCACTTATTACACGGTGGTGTGACGTGTGTTTTTGGAATGGATACTCGGGTGGTACTATGACGCAATACGCTTCTTCCCTTCGTAGCCTCGCGGCAGGTTCGGTTCTCTTATTCCTTTTCGCTTCGCCTGTAAAGGCAGAGGAACAAACGATCGCGCCGCCGGGCGTTGATGCGCGAGCCTGGATCTTAATGGATTACGCCAGCGGTAAAGTACTGGCGGAAGGCAACGCCGATGAGAAACTTGACCCTGCCAGTTTGACAAAAATTATGACCAGCTACGTGGTGGGCCAGGCGCTGAAGGCAGGGAAAATCAAGTTGACCGATATGGTAACGGTGGGCAAAGATGCCTGGGCGACGGGGAACCCGGCGCTACGTGGGTCGTCGGTGATGTTTCTGAAGCCAGGCGATCAGGTGTCGGTGGCGGATCTTAATAAAGGCATCATCATTCAGTCAGGTAATGATGCCTGTATCGCGCTTGCCGACTACGTCGCCGGAAGCCAGGAGTCCTTTATCGGCCTGATGAACGCCTATGCGAAACGACTGGGATTAACGAATACAACCTTCCAGACGGTACACGGTCTTGATGCGCCAGGGCAGTTCAGTACCGCTCGCGATATGGCGTTGCTCGGCAAGGCCTTGATTCACGATGTGCCTGACGAATACGCCATTCATAAAGAGAAAGAATTTACTTTTAATAATATTCGTCAACCGAACCGCAACCGCCTGTTGTGGAGCACCAATCTGCATGTCGACGGCATGAAAACGGGGACAACGGCTGGCGCAGGGTATAACCTTGTCGCCTCCGCCACCCAGGGCGATATGCGCCTGATCTCTGTCGTGCTGGGGGCGAAAACAGACCGTATTCGTTTTAATGAGTCAGAAAAACTGCTGACCTGGGGTTTCCGTTTCTTTGAAACGGTCACGCCGATTAAACCTGACGCGACATTCGTGACGCAACGGGTCTGGTTTGGCGATAAGCGTGAGGTCAATTTGGGGGCGGGCGATGCGGGGTCTGTGACGATTCCGCGTGGGCAGCTTAAAAACCTGAAGGCCAGCTTTACGTTGAACGAACCACAGCTCACGGCGCCGTTGAAGAAAGGGCAGGTTGTCGGCACCATCGATTTCCAGCTTAACGGAAAATCCATTGAGCAACGCCCGTTAATGGTGATGGAAAACGTCGAGGAGGGGGGATTTTTCAGCCGGATGTGGGATTTTGTGCTGATGAAACTCCATCAGTGGTTTGGCAGTTGGTTCTCGTAAAATAACCCCGTTGCCGGGTGTGCGTCGCATCCGGCAACGGGCGGTTAATACATCAGAGTAATTTGTTGCGCTTTAGCGTAGGCCACAAAGGCCTCATCGGGACGGCGGTCGCTGATAATCGTATCAAAGCGTGATAGTTCCCCCATCCGCGCCGGACGTACCTTGCCGAATTTACTGTGATCCACCACCAGTACATGGCACTGTGCCATTGTCATTGCCCAATGTTTTACCGGCAGCTCTTCCAGATTAAAGCAGGTAGCGCCTTTACTGGTATGAACGCCGGCGGCGGAATAAAACGCGATATCCGGACAAATATTGTTTAACGTTTCATGGAAATCAAGCGGTTTGAAAATGGCGTTGCTGGCGTGAAACTCCCCGCCGCTGAGGATGGCGCGGCAATGGGGTTTGTCCTGCAGCGCCAGGAAGGTATTAAGTGAATAGCACACCGCCGTAAAGGGAAGGTCATTATCAATGGCTTCAATGATCCACGGCGTGGTGGTGCCACAGTCAATAAATACCGTCTGATGCGCTTGTACCAGGCCCGCAGCCAACTGAGCGGCTCGGCGTTTTTCTTCCACCAGACGAGATTTTTGATCGCTTAACAGATAATGACTGGCGCTGCGGGGCTCCAGTACGATATAGCCGCCCAGCAACACGACAGGCGCGCTTTTATGGTTCAGGTCGCGACGAATGGTCATTTCAGAGACGCCCAACAGGGTCGCGGCTTCTTTAAGGTGAAGTTTATCGCTGCGTTTTAAGGCCTGCAGCAATTGACCAATACGCTCGTCGCGTCGCGTTTCCATAGTTCCCCTGGAGAGTTAAATAAGCGCTCCGCACCATACAGAGCGCTTAATATTACTCTTTTTTTCGCTGTTTAGTCACGTACCCAGCCTTTTCGAATGGGCAACGCGAAACAGAAACGGTAACAACGTTGCAGCGCCTGGTAGAGCGGCGCGCCGTACCATTGCCAGATCAGCTGTGCGCTCAGGCAGCCAAGCATCGCTACCAGCAGCGCGCCAATCATATCTAACGGCCAGTGTACGCCGAGATAGACGCGCGACCAGGCGATGGTAATAGCTATCGCCATCATCACGATGCCTGACCAGAGGCGGTGCCAGAACAAAAACGCCAGCGCAAAGGTAAAAATCACCGTACCGTGATCGCTGGGGAACGAGTCATCGGCGGCATGATGCAGGAAGTTATAGCCGATATGATCGACAAACGGACGGTCGTGTGGGAAAAGGTGTCCCATTGTCCAGGAGACCGCCAGACTGATAATCAGCGCGATGCCGATTTTAACGATCAGCTGACGCTGGGCGCAGACCCGATCGCGGGGACCCCACAGCCAGAGTACCACGGCTAAGAGCGGGACGATGTTGATGACATCTTTGGCGATAAAGATAGCGAGCGAAATTGTCCACTGCGCGGAATCAGGCGTGGCGTTAATAAAATAAAACAGCGAGTTGTTAAGGTTTTCCAGCATAACATCCAGGCTCGGAGCAATGAAATCAAAAGGGATAGCCAGCTCATCCCCGTGCAAACTGAGCATAAATGCAGCGTAACAGGGAGGAAAAGCAGTATTGTCTTATTTGGCGGCAACATGAAGAGATTTAAGACAATGGCATAAAATAATGTCGATGATAACGGCGCAAACTTAAATTAACCTTAAAGTACGCAAGCGCTAAGTGGCTTTCTGTAAAAATGTGCGCTATTTCCCTTGCAGCCTCATAATTCGCTATCTCAGTTCCCCGACTTTCATTACACTCTGCGCGGTTTTTATTGGCGAAGAGATGGTATGCAGAATCGTTTACAATCAGGCGGCAGGCTGGGACGTCAGGCGTTGCTTTTTCCTCTCTGTCTGGTGCTGTACGAATTTTCTACTTATATTGGCAACGACATGATCCAGCCGGGTATGCTGGCGGTGGTTGAGCAGTATCAGGCGGGCCTGGACTGGGTTCCGACATCCATGACCGCTTATCTGGCGGGCGGTATGTTCTTACAGTGGCTGCTTGGCCCGTTGTCTGACCGGATTGGCCGTCGTCCCGTGATGCTGGCGGGCGTCGTGTGGTTTATTGTCACCTGCCTGGCGACGTTACTGGCGAAAAACATCGAACAATTTACCTTCCTGCGTTTTTTGCAAGGGATTAGCCTGTGTTTTATCGGCGCTGTAGGGTATGCCGCGATTCAGGAATCCTTTGAGGAGGCGGTGTGTATAAAAATTACCGCGCTGATGGCGAACGTGGCGTTAATCGCGCCGCTACTGGGACCACTGGTTGGGGCGGCATGGGTGCATGTTCTGCCGTGGGAGGGGATGTTTATTTTATTTGCCGCACTGGCCGCTATCGCCTTTTTCGGGCTACAGCGCGCAATGCCGGAGACCGCCACGCGGCGGGGCGAAACGTTGTCATTTAAGGCGCTGGGCCGGGATTATCGGCTGGTGATAAAAAACCGGCGGTTCGTCGCAGGGGCGTTAGCGCTGGGATTTGTCAGCCTGCCGCTGTTGGCCTGGATTGCGCAGTCGCCAATTATCATCATTAGCGGCGAACAGCTCAGCAGCTATGAATATGGTCTGCTACAGGTGCCCGTTTTTGGCGCGCTCATTGCCGGTAATCTGGTGTTGGCGCGTTTAACCTCCCGACGTACGGTTCGCTCGCTGATCGTGATGGGCGGCTGGCCTATCGTCGCGGGGCTGATCATCGCCGCGGCGGCGACGGTGGTTTCATCCCATGCTTATTTATGGATGACGGCGGGATTAAGCGTATACGCTTTTGGCATTGGGCTGGCGAATGCCGGACTGGTGCGTTTGACGCTCTTTTCCAGCGATATGAGTAAAGGAACGGTCTCGGCGGCGATGGGAATGCTACAAATGCTGATTTTTACCGTTGGCATTGAAGTAAGTAAACACGCCTGGTTAAGCGGCGGCAATGGGCTATTTAGCCTGTTTAATCTGGCAAACGGTATTCTTTGGCTACTGCTGATGCTGGTCTTCTTAAAAGATAAGCGGACGGGGAATTTGCAAACAGTCTGAGAGAGCGGCTACGCCTGATAAGCTTTCTGTTATCAGGCATAGAGAGGCATCCGCTAGACGTTGAACGGCGGCTCGTTGTTTAATACGCTGTCGATAATATCCAACACGCCTTCCTGGTTGTTCGATCCGGCGCGGTATTTCGCCGCCGCCGCGACCGCTTCGCTGGCGTGCGACATGGCAAAACTAAACCCGGCCTGACGCAGCATCTCAATATCGTTGCCGCCGTCGCCGAAGACCACCACTTCACTATCATGAATGCCCCAGCGCTGCTGTAACAGACGCAGGCCGTTGGCTTTATGCACGCCGGGAATTATTAAATCAATACTGCCATAGCCGGTATGAACAGGGACCATGATATCGCCAATGGCGTCGTGCAGCGCCGCCTGTACTTCCGGTATCCGTTCATCGGTAATATTAAGGCCGAATTTGAAAAAGACATCGTTGATATTATTAAAATTATCCACAAACTCCAGACGATGATAATACATTGCCGCAACGGCTTTTAACGCATCGTTATACCGTTTCAGCGTGTAGGCGCTGTTTTTTCCACAGGCGATAATCTCCACATCGGCGCGTGTGAGCAGGTGTTCGACAACCGTCTGGAAGTCGGCTTTTGTCAGCTCGCCGTTAAAAATATCCTCTCCTTCGCTGACCACCCAGCCGCCGTTTTCCGCGACAAAAGCGATTTCGTGCGCAATTTCCGGAAAGAAGGAGATTAACTGGTAATACTGGTTGCCGCTGGCCACGACAAAGCGAATGCCTTGCCGCTTCATGTGTTGGTACTGCGCCATAAACCGGTCACGGTTATAGGTTTTTTGATCGCTCAGAAAAGTGCCGTCCATGTCGACGGCGATTAATTTGATACTCATGCGTTATGCTCCATCACCGGTTGCGGAGTCGATACAGGTTTGGCGACGGCCTTCGCCACCAGCGCCGCCAGAATAACCAGCGCCAGCACAACCATCATGGCGCTGCGTAATCCATAGTACTCTCCCAGATAGCCCAACAGCGGCGGCCCGACCAAAAACGCCAGATAGCCGGTCGTGGCGACAACGCTCACGCGCGTCGGCGCGTCGGGACCGGTATCGCTGGCGGCGGAAATGGTCAGCGGGAAGCCGAGCGAAGCGCCTAAGCCCCAAAGAATGACCGAGACGCCGGCAACCCAGTCGCTATCGACAAAAATAATCAGACCAATGCCCAGCGCTCCCATCAACGCGCTGGCGCGAACAACCGTCACCCGGCTATAGCGGTCAATAAACCAGCCGCCGGTAAAGCGGCCAACGGTCATACCTAGCGTGAAACCGGCGTAGATCAGAGAGCCGGAGGTTGGGCTAAAACCGTGTCCGTCTACCATCAGTAGCGGCAGCCAGTCATTCGCAGAGCCTTCGGCGAATGCCATTGCCAGCACCACCACGCCAATAAGCAAAAGCTGGATGTCCCGATAAAAAGGTAATCCTTTTTCCTGAAGGTGAGCATCTTCCGATGCGTTTTTACCCGTACCGTCAGGGATCGCCCGAATGGCGATAAAAATGGGCGCGATCGCCACGGCAGCCGCGAGGATGATATGGATGTTAGCCGGGACGCTTAATGCGGTTAACGCCATGCCGACACCAGCGCCCGCCAGCGTGCCGAAACTGTAGAAACCATGCATCATCGGCAGAACGGTTTTATTCAGCTCGCGTTCGACCGCCGCGCCTTCGACATTAATCGCCACTTCGGCGGCGCCAAAACTGGCGCCGAAAACGGCTAATCCAAGGGCAAAAATCAGCGGCGAGGCGCACCACAGCGCGACGCTAAGAATAACCATCCCGGTTACTGCGCAGGTCATCGTTGTGCGAATAACCTTTCGGGTGCCAAATCGTTTCACCAGCCAGGCGGAACAAAGAATACCGCTCATTGAACCGATAGAAAGCCCGAATAAGACCGCCCCCATTTCCGCGGTAGAGACGGAAAGAATATCCCGAATAGCAGGCGTTCGGGTTGCCCAGGAGGCCATCAGCAGTCCGGGTAAAAAGAAGAACATAAACAGCGCCCAGGTACGGCGTTTTAAGGCGTTACGTGAGGAGAGGACGGTCATAGCGTCAGGCCAGAAAATAGAAGCGAGAGGTAAACATTAGCAAGCTTGTGTACATTTGTACATATCGTCGTCATACTTCGTTGTGCAGACAGTTTTTACTGTCTATTTTTTCAGCGTAAGCGGCAGGTTACTATAGCCTGCATCCTGAATGAGATGTGGAACTCATCATGAAAGAAAATGCCGTAAGACGCGCCAATGATCCTAAGCGACGGGAAAAAATAATTCAGGCCACACTGGAAGCGGTAAAGACCTATGGCGTTCATGCCGTGACGCACCGGAAAATCGCCGCTATTGCTCAGGTGCCGCTTGGCTCGATGACCTACTATTTTGCCGGTATGGATGCGTTATTGAGTGAAGCTTTTACACTTTTCACCGAGAACATGTCGCGTCAATACCAGGACTTTTTTGCGCAGGTGACGGATGCGGAGGGGGCGTGCCAGGCGATAACGGAAATGATTTACGGCTCGCAGGTTACGACGCCGGATAATATGGCGTTAATGTATCAGTTATATGCCTATGCCAGCGATAAGCCAGCGTTAAAAATAGTCATGCAAAACTGGATGCAGCGTAGCCAGAATACGCTGGCGCAGTGGTTTGACGCACAGACCGCCCGCGCGCTGGATGCGTTTATCGAGGGGATGACGCTGCATTTTGTAACGGATCGAACGCCGCTGGCGCGTGAAGCGATTTTACAGATGGTAAAGCGAATCGCCGGAGAGTCAATGTCGTGTCACTCTGCGTCAGGCAACAAAAAACCCACCAACCTTGAACCGAAATGGCGGGGTTGATGGGCTCCACAAAATGGGGACATCAAAGAAAAGCAGTGGCAATAGGTATGACTGATGCTTTAACGAAAAGTTCGACCTATTGGCAAAATTTTTTCACTTAAAGGCAAACTTCAGTTTTATCCTAACCCCGGCCAGATGATGACAATAAGCGTCCCCGCCAGCGTTAGCAGAACGTTGGCGATGGCGTAAGTCCCCGCATAACCCAGCGCTGGAATATTGCTGCGCGCCGTATCGCTAATGATTTCCATCGCCGGGGCGCAGGTACGCGCGCCCATCATGGCGCCAAACAGCAGCGCCCGGTTCATGCGCAGCACATAAGCGCCAAACAAGAAGCAGATCACCACCGGTACCAGGCTGACGACAAGCCCGGCGATCAGCATTTGTCCGCCGACCGCGCCCAGACCGTTGCTGATGCCGCTGCCGGCGCTTAAACCAACGCCGGCCATAAATACCATCAAGCCGAATTCTTTCACCATGTTAAGCGCGCCCTGCGGAATATAACCAAAGGTAGGATGGTTAGCGCGCAGGAAACCGAGCATGATCCCGGCGAACAGCAATCCGGCCGCGTTGCCGATGCCGAAACTAAAATTGCTGAACTGGAAGGTAATCATCCCGATCATTAACCCGATGATAAAAAAAGCGCAGAAGGCGAGCAGGTCCGTCACCTGGCTATGGATCGAAATAAAACCAATGCGATCGGCGATGGTTTTTACGCGTCTGGCGTCGCCGCTCACCTGTAACACATCGCCTTTATTCAGCACGACGTTATCGTCGATAGGCATTTCGATCTGGCTGCGGATGACGCGGTTAAGGAAACAGCCATGATCGGTCAGCTTGAGCTGAGCGAGGCGGCGACCGACCGCATTGTGGTTTTTCACCACAATTTCTTCCGTCACGATGCGCATATCAAGCAGATCGCGATCAAACACTTCCTTACCATTACGGAAGCTGGGATCGAGCCTGGCGTGCGCGTCCGGATAGCCGACCAGCGCAATCTCATCGCCCATTTGCAGCACCGCATCGCCATCCGGGTTCGCCAGAATACCGTTACGGCGAATACGTTCGATATAGCAGCCTGTCTGACGGTAAATACCCAGCTCGCGCAGGTTTTTGCCGTCAGTCCAGGCCACCAACTCCGGGCCAACCCGATAGGCGCGGATAACCGGCAAATAAACTTTGCGATTAGCATCGGTATCCAGACCGCGCTCGCGAGCAATTTGCTGGGCGCTGGTTTGCAAATCCTGATGCTGTAGTTTAGGCAAGTAGCGCGCGCCCACGATCAGACTGACTAGCCCAATCAGATAGGTCAGGGCATAACCCAGGCTCAGATTATCAAGAGCGGAGGAAAGTTGGGTGCTGGCGATGCCGGAATGTCGCAGGGTATCGCCTGCGCCAACCAGCACGGGCGTGGATGTCATTGAGCCGGCCAGCATACCGGCCGTCAGGCCGATATCCCAGCCGAATAGCTTACCAAGGCCTAAGGCGATTAGCAGAGCGCTACCGACCATGACCAGGGCAAGCATCAGATAATTTTTACCGTCGCGAAAAAAAATCGAAAAAAAGTTGGGGCCAGCCTCGACGCCGACACAAAAAATAAACAGCATAAATCCCAGATTTAGCGCGTCGGTGTTAATACTAAAGTGTTGCTGCCCTAATAATAGAGAGACCACTAAAACGCCAATGGAATTACCAAGTTGGACTGAACCCAGACGTAACTTGCCAAGACACAGGCCAAGAGCCAGGACCACAAATAATAACAGGATGTAATTCCCATTTAACAAATCTGCGACGTTTATATTCACGGAGACTAACTTCTTGTTTACGAGTAAGCTGTTGAAAGAAATGGTAATTTACGCTACTGTTTTTATCATGAATTAAGGGTGCAATCGTATTGCATACAGCATCCAAATAAAAACAACACAACAATATATCCTGCTAGTTTAATCTTATTGCGTACTAACGGCTATAAGAATCGTGCAGGTGTGTTTTTGGCATGGAATGCCACATGACTTTATCTGACTGGATGCCTCACGGCGGAAAGCGTGTTCGATAGAGAGTGTCAGGAGGAACGATTGAAACATAAACACGGGTGGGCAAGCGTTGTCTGCTGCTTTGTACTCTTTATTGTGGTGTGTCTTTCATTAACTATGCATGTACAAGGCGCTTTTCGCGCGGCAGGGCATCCTGAGATTGGACTGTTATTTTTTACGTTGCCTGGTGCGGTGGCCAGTTTTTGTTCTCACCGACGCGAGGTGATCCGACCGCTGATCGGGGCGATGCTGGCGGCGCCGTTTTGCCTGGTGTTAATGCGCGTGGTATTTATGCCTACCCGATCGTTTTGGCAAGAACTGGCGTGGTTATTTAGCGCCGTATTCTGGTGTGCGTTAGGCGCGCTCTGTTATTTGTTTATTAGCAGCCTGTTTAGCCACCGGCGAAAAAAACGCCAATAGCGCCCTCCGGTAGAGGGCGTTGCTAGGGCAATCAGGCGAAAAGATTCAGATTTTCTTTTGCCCATGCTTCAAAATCCGTACAGCCGCCGATATGTTTTTGATCGACAAAAATCTGCGGTACGGTTTCTACAGG
This sequence comes from Salmonella sp. SAL04196, assembly GCF_046550835.1. Lineage (NCBI taxonomy): Bacteria > Pseudomonadati > Pseudomonadota > Gammaproteobacteria > Enterobacterales > Enterobacteriaceae > Salmonella > Salmonella sp. SAL04196. The sequence continues at coordinate 1,363,139 of NZ_JBGDXE010000001.1, read as the reverse complement.
TTTACCTACGGTTTTTTCCAAATCCGCTTTAGTAATGCCTTCGGCATGGATATCAATATAGCGGTAGTTGAAATCGTCGCGTTCTTTGCTCAGTTTTTCCGCCAACTCTTTTGCACGCACGCAATAAGGGCACCCTGGGCGGCCAAAAATAACAGTAAACATATCTCTCCTCGAACATAAAGCCAGACGGCGAACAGGTGTTATCATGCCGCGATTTACGGCAGATGAAAAGCAGGTTACGCCTGTTCCTTTGATAACCCAGGGCTATATCTGTTAAGCACGCCGGACCAGAACGTTCTACACTGTGCGTCAGTTAACCGGGAGGCTTGATATGCGCACGATTGGCGTGTTACCCAAAAGCGTACTGATACTGGAATACCTCGGTATGATTTTGCTGGCGCTTGCTCTGCTATCGCTTAATCATTACCTTACGCTGCCCGCGCCGTTCAATACGCCGCTGGCTGGCGTATTGATGGTTTTCCTGGGCGTCGTGTTGATCCTCCCCGCCGCGGTGGCGATGATGTGGCGTATTGCGCAGTTACTGGCGCCGCAGTTGATGAAACGTCCACCCGACATTTCTTCCCGTTCAGATAGAGAAAAGCATAATGAGTCCGACCATTGAACTTCTTTGTGGCCATCGTTCTATTCGCCATTTCACCGATGAACCCGTGACTGACGCGCAGCGAGAGGCCATTATTGCCGCCGCGCGCAGCACGTCCAGTTCCAGTTTTTTACAGTGCAGCTCTATTATCCGTATTACCGATCGGGCGCTGCGCGAGGCGTTAGTGCCCCTGACGGGCGGGCAAAAGCATGTGGCGCAGGCCGCTGAGTTCTGGGTATTTTGCGCCGATTTTAATCGTCATTTGCAGATCTGCCCTGACGCGCAGTTGGGGCTTGCCGAACAACTGCTGCTCGGTGTCGTCGATACGGCGATGATGGGGCAAAATGCGCTGACGGCGGCGGAATCACTGGGGTTAGGCGGCGTGTATATCGGCGGTATTCGTAACAATATTGAATCTGTTACCGAACTGTTAAAATTGCCGAAGCATGTATTGCCGCTCTTTGGCCTGTGTTTGGGATGGCCTGCGGATAATCCGGATCTGAAACCGCGCCTGCCTGCAGAGCTTGTGGTTCATGAGAACCAGTATCAACCGCTTGATGAAAAGCTGCTGGCGCGCTATGACGAGCAGTTGGCTGAGTATTATCTGACCCGAGGCAGTAATACGCGACGCGATACCTGGAGCGATCATATCCGTCGCACCCTGATTAAAGAAAATCGCCCATTTATCCTTGAATATTTGCATAAACAGGGCTGGGCGACGCGCTAAAACCTGCGGGCCAGTGTATGATACGCGGGCTTTTCAGGGTTTTCAGCGAGGTGCAGGGTGAAAATTGCCATATTGTCCAGGGATGGAACGCTCTATTCTTGCAAACGTCTGCGTGAAGCGGCGATGCGGCGCGGCCATCTGGTCGAGATACTCGATCCTCTTTCCTGCTATATGAATATTAATCCGGCTGCGTCGTCGATCCATTACAAGGGGCGTCGTCTGCCCCATTATGACGCCGTTATTCCCCGTATTGGTTCGGCCATTACCTTTTATGGTACCGCTGCGCTACGTCAGTTTGAGCTACTGGGTAGCTATCCGCTGAATGAATCCGTCGCCATTACCCGCGCGCGCGATAAGCTGCGATCGCTACAACTTCTGGCGCGCCAGGGGATCGATCTTCCCATTACCGGGATCGCCCATTCGCCGGATGACACCAGCGATCTTATTAAGATGGTTGGCGGGGCGCCGCTGGTCGTGAAGCTGGTAGAAGGCACGCAAGGGATCGGCGTGGTATTGGCGGAGACGCGTCAGGCTGCTGAAAGCGTTATTGATGCGTTTCGGGGGCTGAATGCCCATATTTTGGTTCAGGAATACATTGCCGAAGCTAAAGGATGCGATATTCGTTGTCTGGTCGTCGGCAATGAGGTTGTGGCGGCGATTGAGCGGTGCGCGAAAGCCGGTGATTTTCGCTCCAATCTTCATCGTGGCGGGGTGGCCAGCATCGCGACGATCACGCCCCGTGAACGGGATATCGCCATCAAAGCCGCACAGACGCTGGGGCTGGATGTGGCGGGTGTCGATATTTTACGCGCCGCGCGCGGGCCGCTGGTGATGGAGGTGAATGCCTCGCCGGGACTGGAAGGTATCGAAAAGACTACGGGCGTGGATATCGCGGGGCGAATGATTCAGTGGATAGAACGTCACGCTACGCCTGAATTTTGCCTTAAAATCGGCGGCTAATCGCAATCGTGGATTCCGCCGTAGTACGAAGCACGCTTTTTGCGTAAGCTGTGCCGGTAATTTTTCATCGTCATCGTAAGAGGTAGCACATTATTATGATATCACTGGTCGTTCCCACTCTGGATACGTTGCGTCAATGGCTCGACGACCTGGGCATGAATTTCTTCGAATGTGATACCTGCCAGGCGCTGCATTTGCCGCATATGCAGAATTTTGACGGCGTCTACGATGCTAAAATCGATTTGGTGGACAACACCATTCTTTTTTCCGCGATGGCGGAGGTCAGGCCTTCCGCGTTGCTGCCGCTGGCGGCCGATCTCTCTGCTATCAACGCCAGTTCGTTGACGGTAAAAGCCTTTCTCGATATGCAGGATGATAATCTGCCAAAACTGGTTGTGTGCCAGTCTTTATCCGTTATGCAAGGCGTCACCTACGAACAGTTCGAATGGTTTGTTCGCCAAAGTGAAGAGCAGATTTCTATGGTGATCCTTGAGGCCGGGGCGCATCAGCTTCTGTTTAACGCGGAAGAAGACGCGCAAAAAACCAGCGCGGTTGACCATTTTCTTCACTGATCCCTCCCGATAATCAGGCAGTCGCTGCCAGCGCGGCTGCTGTTTACGTTTTTTTATGCTGCTGTTAACCTTTATTTAAAGAATTATTCACCTCCTTTCTGACCATTTCGCTTTATCACATAGACAAAACCTGCATAAAAAATTGATAAAAGGCGTTTTTTAATCTGGGCTATAGCCTCAAACCTTAGCTAAAGTTATTCTTGCGAAGCTTCTATAGCGAGCTTGATGGCAGGGAGGGCGACCTCTCTTCTTCATTTGTATCAAATGAAAAGGTATGCACATTTCAGGCATGTTTTAAACCACGCCTAATGGGTTCATTTGTTAACGGATTTCAGAAGGAAAGCGATGATGACCGCCTTAAAGAAAAAATGGCTATCGGGTCTGGTTGCGGGTGCTCTGATGGTCGTCTCTGTCGGCACGCTCGCTGCCGAACAAAAAACGCTGCACATTTATAACTGGTCAGATTATATCGCGCCGGACACGGTGGCGAACTTTGAAAAAGAGACCGGGATTAACGTTATCTATGATGTCTTTGACTCTAACGAAGTGCTGGAAGGCAAGTTAATGGCAGGCAGCACCGGGTTCGATCTGGTGGTGCCATCGGCCAGTTTTCTTGAGCGCCAGCTCACCGCGGGCGTTTTTCAGCCGCTGGATAAAAGCAAACTTCCCGGCTGGAAAAACCTCGATCCTGAACTGCTGAAACTGGTAGCGAAGCACGATCCTGACAACAAATACGCCATGCCCTATATGTGGGCCACGACGGGCATTGGTTATAACGTTGATAAAGTGAAAGCGGTGCTGGGGGATGATGCGCCAGTGAATAGCTGGGATTTAGTCCTCAAGCCGGAAAATCTGGAGAAGCTAAAAAGCTGCGGCGTCTCTTTCCTTGATGCGCCTGAAGAAATTTTTGCCACCGTGCTGAACTATCTGGGTAAAGATCCGAATAGCAGCAAAGCGGATGACTACACCGGCCCGGCAACCGATCTGTTGTTGAAGCTACGGCCAAACATTCGCTATTTCCACTCCTCGCAATACATTAACGATCTGGCTAATGGCGATACCTGTGTGGCCATCGGCTGGGCGGGCGATGTCTGGCAGGCCGCTAACCGGGCGAAAGAGGCGAAAAATGGCGTCAATATCTCTTTCTCGATCCCCAAAGAGGGGGCAATGGCATTTTTTGATGTGTTTGCCATGCCGGCTGACGCCAAAAATAAAGACGAGGCCTACCAGTTCCTTAATTATCTGTTGCGCCCTGATGTGATTGCCCATATTTCCGATCACGTTTTCTACGCCAATGCGAATAAAGAGGCGACGGCGCTGGTCAGCCAGCAGGTGCGCGATAACCCGGGAATTTATCCGCCGGCGGATGTGCGGGCCAAGTTGTTTACCCTGAAAGTGCAGGAGCCGAAGATTGATCGCGTCCGCACCCGCGCATGGACGAAGGTGAAAAGCGGTAAGTAATTTATTAACGGTATGGCCTGATAAGCGTGCGCTATCGGGCATTCCACCGTTTGTATCGTTTGATTGTGTTATGCCGGAGAGCGCCTTGTGAATGATGTCCCCCACCGCCCGCAGGTGAAAACCCGTAAAGCGCTGACGCCGCTTCTGGAAATTCGCAACCTGACGAAGTCATTCGACGGGCAACATGCTGTCGATGATGTCAGTCTGACTATCTATAAAGGCGAGATTTTTGCCCTGCTGGGCGCGTCAGGTTGTGGAAAATCGACTCTGCTACGGATGCTGGCAGGTTTTGAACCGCCGAGCAGCGGGCAAATTATGCTCGACGGCGTCGATCTGGCGCATGTTCCGCCGTATCAGCGTCCAATTAATATGATGTTTCAGTCCTATGCGTTGTTTCCGCATATGACGGTAGAGCAGAACATCGCTTTTGGTCTGAAGCAGGACAAACTGCCGAAGGCGGAGATTACCAGCCGCGTCAATGAGATGCTGGGTCTGGTGCACATGCAGGAGTTTGCGAAACGTAAGCCGCATCAGCTTTCCGGCGGTCAGCGTCAGCGCGTGGCCCTGGCTCGCAGCCTGGCGAAACGTCCTAAGCTGCTCTTGTTGGATGAACCGATGGGCGCGCTGGATAAAAAATTACGCGACCGGATGCAGCTTGAAGTGGTGGATATCCTTGAGCGCGTCGGCGTGACCTGCGTCATGGTGACGCACGATCAGGAAGAAGCGATGACGATGGCGGGGCGCATTGCCATCATGAACCGTGGAAAATTTGTGCAAATTGGCGAACCGGAGGAGATTTACGAGCATCCGACGACCCGCTACAGCGCCGAATTTATCGGATCGGTAAATGTTTTTGAGGGCTTACTGAAAGCGCGTGAAGAGGACGGTCTGGTCATTGACGCGCCCGGTTTGGTTCATCCGTTAAAAGTCGATGCAGATGCCTCTGTCGTTGATAATGTGCCGGTATATGTGGCGCTACGTCCGGAAAAAATCATGCTGTGTGAGTCGCCGCCTGCCGATGGCTATAATTTCGCCGTCGGCGAAGTGGCGCATATTGCGTATCTCGGCGATCTGTCTATTTATCATGTGCGGCTAAAAAGCGGGCAGATGATCAGCGCTCAACTGCAGAATGCGCACCGTTACCGGAAAGGGTTACCGACCTGGGGCGATGAAGTGCGTTTGTGCTGGGAAGCGGATAGCTGCGTGGTCCTGACGGTATAAGGGGGAAACATGAGCACACTTGAACCTCCGGCACGCATCAGTAAACCTGGCGGCGCGGCGCTATGGTTGGCGCGGATGCAAATGAAACATGGGCGTAAGCTGGTTATTGCTTTGCCTTATATCTGGCTCATTCTGCTGTTTTTACTGCCGTTTCTTATCGTCTTTAAGATAAGCCTGGCGGAAATGGCGAGGGCGATCCCGCCGTATACCGATCTGCTGGAATGGGCTGACGGTCAGTTGTCGATTACGCTCAACCTCGGCAATTTTTTGCAACTGACCGACGATCCGCTTTATTTCGAAGCCTATCTGCAATCGTTACAAATTGCCGGTATTTCCACAATCTGCTGCCTGCTGTTGGGCTACCCGCTGGCGTGGGCGGTGGCGCACAGCAAGCCCTCCACGCGCAATATCCTGCTGCTGTTGGTGATCCTGCCCTCGTGGACATCTTTTTTAATACGCGTCTATGCCTGGATGGGCATTTTGAAAAACAACGGCGTGCTGAACAATGTGTTGCTGTGGCTAGGGGTTATCGATCAGCCGCTGACGATCCTGCACACTAACCTGGCCGTCTATATCGGCATTGTTTATGCTTATCTGCCGTTTATGGTTCTGCCCATTTATACCGCATTGACGCGCATTGATTATTCGCTGGTGGAAGCGTCGCTGGATCTCGGCGCCCGACCGCTGAAAACGTTTTTTAGCATCATTGTACCGCTCACCAAAGGCGGAATCATCGCCGGCTCGATGCTGGTTTTTATCCCGGCGGTGGGCGAGTTCGTGATCCCGGAACTGCTTGGCGGGCCGGACAGTATCATGATTGGTCGCGTTCTGTGGCAGGAGTTTTTCAATAACCGCGACTGGCCGGTGGCTTCTGCGGTCGCCATTATTATGTTGCTGCTGCTGATAGTACCGATCATGTGGTTCCATAAACATCAGCAAAAAAGTGTGGGGGAGCACGGATGAATAACTTACCGGTCGTTCGCTCGCCCTGGCGCATTCTGATTCTGGTGCTGGGGTTTACTTTTCTCTATGCGCCGATGTTAATGTTGGTGATTTACTCGTTTAACAGTTCGAAGCTGGTGACGGTGTGGGCGGGATGGTCGACGCGCTGGTATGGCGAGCTCTTTCGGGATACCGCCATGATGAGCGCAGTGGGCCTAAGCCTGACAATTGCCGCCTGCGCGGCGACGATGGCGGTGGTGCTCGGTACCATTGCCGCGGTGGTGATGGTGCGATTTGGACGGTTTCGCGGCGCAAACGGCTTTGCGTTTATGATCACCGCGCCGCTGGTGATGCCGGATGTGATTACCGGGCTGTCGCTGCTGCTGCTGTTTGTCGCGCTCGGTCATGCTATCGGCTGGCCCTCCGATCGCGGGATGCTGACCATCTGGTTGGCGCACGTCACTTTCTGTACCGCCTACGTGGCAGTGGTGATCGCTTCGCGATTACGCGAACTGGATCGTTCGATTGAAGAGGCGGCGATGGATCTTGGCGCGGCGCCGTTGAAGGTCTTTTTCGTCATTACGTTACCGATGATCATGCCAGCGGTGATCTCGGGCTGGCTGTTGGCCTTTACGCTTTCCCTTGACGATCTGGTGATTGCCAGCTTCGTTTCCGGTCCCGGCGCCACCACGCTACCGATGCTGGTTTTCTCCAGCGTGCGCATGGGCGTGAACCCGGAAATCAACGCGCTGGCGACGTTAATCCTCGGCGTGGTAGGAATCGTCGGATTTATTGCCTGGTACCTGATGGCGCGAGCGGAAAAACAGCGGATTCGCGATATCCAGCGTGCAAGACGCGGCTGAAGCCACTAAAATCTTCCACTATGGCAATGCGTTGCCGCGCGGGTCGCGGCATCATTTTCAGGGAAGACATTCATTGGGATTTATAAAGCAATCAACCTCATCACATGCCCGTTTAAATGTGCCTACGCTGGTGCAGGTTGCGGCTATGGCGATTATTTTGATTCGCGGTCTCGATGTGCTGATGATTATGAATACCCTCGGCATACGCGGGATGGGCGAGTTTATTCATCGCAGTGTGCAGACGTGGAGCTTAACCCTTGTCTTTCTGGCAAGCTTAGTGCTGGTCTTTGTTGAAATTTATTGTGCGTTTTCGCTGGTGAAAGGCCGTAGCTGGGCGCGCTGGGTGTACCTGGCGACACAAATTATTGTGAGCGGATATCTGTGGGCGGCGTCGTTAGGCTACGGGTATCCGGAGTTGTTTAGCATCGCGGGAGAATCGAAGCGTGATATCCTGCATTCCCTGGTCATGCAAAAACTCCCCGATCTTTTAATTCTGTTTCTGCTGTTTATTCCCGCTCCCAGCCGTCGGTTCTTCCGGCTGCAATAATGTGTATAATCGTCGCCCCGGATAATATGAAGGTTTTTTGGTATGCAGTGCGCACTCTATGACGCGGGTCGCTGCCGTTCCTGTCAATGGATTACGCAGTCGGTTAATGAACAACTTTCCGCAAAAACAGCTGATTTACATCGTTTGCTGACCGGGCTGCCTGTTGAACAGTGGTGCGCGTCGATTGGCGGCCCGGAACAGCATTTCCGCAACAAAGCGAAAATGGTCGTGAGCGGTAGTGTAGAAAAACCGCTCTTCGGGATGCTGCATCGCGACGGTACGCCGGTCGATCTTTGCGGCTGCCCGCTGTATCCCGCCTCCTTTGCCCCCGTATTCAGCGCGCTAAAACCTTTTATTGCCCGTGCCGGACTCACGCCTTATAACGTGGCGCGAAAACGCGGCGAACTGAAATACCTGTTGCTGACGGAAAGTCAGTTCGATGGCGGCATGATGCTACGCTTCGTGTTGCGTTCAGAAACCAAACTTACGCAACTGCGCGCGGCGTTACCGTGGCTGCGTGCGCAACTGCCGCAGCTCAGGGTGATCACCGCAAATATTCAGCCGGTACATATGGCGATTATGGAAGGGGAGACGGAAATCTACCTGACGGATCAGCAGGCGCTGGCGGAACGTTTTAACGATGTGCCGCTGTGGATTCGTCCGCAAAGTTTCTTTCAGACCAACCCTACGGTCGCCAGCCGATTATATGCGACGGCGCGCGACTGGGTAGGACAACTGCCGGTACGCCATATGTGGGATCTTTTTTGCGGAGTGGGCGGATTCGGCCTGCACTGCGCGACGCCGCAGATGCAATTAACCGGTATTGAGATCGCGCCGGAGGCGATTGCCTGCGCGAAGCAATCCGCTGCCGAGCTGGGATTGACCCGCCTTCATTTCCAGGCGCTGGATTCCACCCAATTCGCCACCGCACAAGGTGAAACGCCCGACCTGGTGTTGGTGAATCCTCCCCGCCGCGGCATTGGCAAGCCGTTGTGCGATTACCTTGCACAAATGGCGCCGCGTTTTATCATTTATTCAAGCTGTAACGCGCAGACGATGGCGCAGGATATTCGTCATCTGCCGAACTACCGTATTCAACGTGTTCAACTTTTCGATATGTTCCCGCATACCGCGCATTATGAAGTGTTAACATTGCTTTGCAGGCTGTAGCGCCAAAAGCTAGACATACAAAATATCTATATTAACTGTCTAATTATCCATAAATAATAATAACCATGATCGATCGATAAAAAACTCCGATCGATCATGGTTATATATTATCCTATTTTTGCAAATCAAATCACAAATAATCACTTTAAATCTTTTAATGACTAATTTTGATTATTACAGTGCGTGTAAGGCAAAATTAGACAAGGTGGTTTATCGGGTAAATTTCAATAGCATCAGCGAAGCAATACGTAACGTCAGTAAAGGGGTCAATCATGACAACGAATAGGCACGCTTATGGAGGGCGTTCAGACGATGTTTGCCAAATTTATAGATGTTATTCAAACGTTTTTAACTGAACCGGCAATATTAATTGGGATATTAGTCGGTGTTGGCTATGCGCTGGATAAAAAGACGCCTATAAAAATTATCACCGGTATGATCAGCGCGATGGTCGGTTTGATGATGGTGCTATTTGGCGGCTTTCAATTTTCAGCCACTTTTAAACCGGTTGCAGAGGCAGTCAGCAAGGCTTATGGCGTGCATGGATACTTAATGGATTCATACGCCATGAAAGCCGCGACGCAAATAGCGCTGGGCGATAATTTCGGCTATGTAGGATACGTTTTTGTACTGGCGTTTTTTACTAACCTGATATTAGTTTTATTTGGTCGTTATACTGGCGCAAAAGGTATATTTCTTACCGGTAATACCGGGGTCTCACATTCACAGGCGGTACTGTGGTTAATTGTCTTCTGGCTGGGGTTCGGTTGGGTACAATCCATTGTGATTGCCGGGGTATTGACCGGGGTCTTTTGGGCGTTTTCAACCACGCTTATTGTTAAACCCATCGCCAAAGTGACCAATAACGCCGGTTTTACCATCGCGCATAACCAGATGTTGGGACTGTGGTTTTTCTCGAAATTCGCGCATAAATTCGGCGATCCGGAAAAGCATGACGCCGAAAACCTGAAACTTCCCGGTTGGTTAGCCATTTTTAACCACAACGTGACGGCAATCGCCATTGTGATGACGCTCTTCGTTGGCGGTTTTTTATTGGCGACAGGAATCGATAACGTACAGTTAATGGCGAAAGGCAAACCCTGGTATATCTATATCATCAATCTGGGCCTGCAATTCTCTATGTATATGGTCATCTTGCTGCAGGGCGTGCGGATGATGGTAGGCGAAATTAACGGTTCGTTTAAAGGATGGCAGGATCGCTTTATTCCTAACGCTATACCGGCTGTGGATGTTGCTGCTTTATTACCTTTTTCGCCGAACGCGGCCACGCTGGGATTCGTCTTTTGTACCTTCGGCACGATTTTTTCCATGGGCATTCTGCTGCTCATCCATAGCCCTATTATGGTATTGCCTGGTTTTGTTCCGCTCTTCTTTTCCGGCGGTCCCATCGGCGTATTAGCCAACCGAATGGGGGGATATCGTTCCGTTATTATTTGTACTTTCCTGTTAGGGATTATTCAGACTTTCGGTACGGTATGGGCCATTCCTTTAACCGGGCTGGCAAAAGAAGGCGTGGGCTGGACGGGAATATTTGACTGGGCGACTCTGTGGCCTGCGATTTGTGAATTACTGAAATTTATTGCTTCAACGTTCCATCTTGGTCCTTATTCCATTTAATTGATTCGGTTTATATAAAGGATTTTATTATGAAAGATTCTGTAAATATTTTATTCGTATGCGGTTATGGTGTAGGCAGTAGCGTAATGTTACAGACTGTGGTTAAAAAAGCGTTAGCAAAATATGACTTCTCTTTTGATATGGAGCATACGGCAGCGGGAGAGGTCGGTGGATTTACCGACTGGGCAGATATTTATGCGATTTCGAAAAAATTGCTTGATGTTGTTAGCCTCGATCCTAAACACGGACAATATCTCATTCCCATTGAAAATATCATGGATGGCGAATCAATAGGTAAACAGATTTACGATGTGGTAGAGAAAAATTTTCCGCACCTGCTCAACAAATGAGGGTGAGTCATGAAAGCGATTATTCTGCTGTTTGACAGTCTGAATAAAAACTATTTGCCGCCCTATGGCGATTTGCTAACGAAAGCGCCTAACTTTCAACGCCTGGCGGCACATGCCGCCACCTTTGACAATAGTTATGTCGGCAGTATGCCCTGTATGCCAGCCCGTCGGGAACTGCACACCGGGCGCTATAATTTCCTGCATCGTGAGTGGGGCCCGCTGGAACCCTTTGATGATTCCATGCCGGAATTATTGAAAAAAGCGGGGATCTACACCCATCTTATCAGCGATCATTTGCATTACTGGGAAGACGGCGGCGGTAACTACCATAACCGCTATAGCTCCTGGGACGTAGTACGCGGTCAGGAGGGCGATCACTGGAAGGCAAGTGTTGGCGAGCCGCCCATTCCGGAAGTACTGCGCGTTCCACAAAAACAAACCGGAGGCGGCGTTTCCGGGCTATGGCGTCATGACTGGGCGAACCGCGAATACATCCAGCAGGAAGCCGATTTTCCCCAGACGAAAGTTTTTGACGCCGGGTGCGATTTTATCCATAAAAATCATGCCGAAGATAACTGGTTATTGCAGGTTGAGACGTTCGATCCGCATGAACCGTTTTATACCACCGAGGAATATTTATCGCTCTATGACGATGAGTGGCAAGGCCCGCATTATGACTGGCCGCGCGGCAAAGTCAGTGAAAGCGAGGAGGCGATAGCGCATATTCGCTGTCGTTATCGGGCCCTGGTTTCCATGTGCGACCGCAATCTTGGACGTATCCTTGATCTGATGGGTGAACACGATCTCTGGCGCGATACGATGCTGATTGTCGGTACCGATCACGGCTTCTTGCTGGGGGAGCACGGTTGGTGGGCTAAAAATCAAATGCCCTATTATAACGAGGTGGCGAATAACCCGCTGTTTATCTGGGACCCGCGCAGCGCGGTATGCGGAGCGCGACGGCAGTCGCTGGTGCAGATGATTGACTGGGCGCCAACGCTACTGGATTATTTTCAACAACCTATTCCCGCAGATATGCAGGGCCAACCGCTGGCGAAAGTCATTGCCAGTGATGAACCCGTCAGGGAAGGCGCGCTGTTTGGCGTGTTTAGCGGACATGTTAATGTTACCGACGGACGGTATGTTTATATGCGGGCCGCGCAGCCGGGGCGTGAGCATGACATTGCGAACTACACGTTAATGCCGATCAAGATGAATGCGCGTTATGACGTGGATGAACTGGGAAAATTATCTCTGGCGCCTCCGTTTAAATTCACTAAAGGGCTTCAGGTATTACGTATTCCGGCCAGGGAAAAATATAAAGGTGTGAATAGCTTTGGTCATCTCTTGTTTGATCTCAGAGACGATCCGCAGCAGCAACATCCTATTCATGATGAGGCCATCGAAGCAAGGATGATCAACTTACTTATCCGTTTGATGAAAGAAAATGATGCTCCGGCGGAGCAGTATCGCCGTCTGGGTCTGGATGTTATCTAAAAACGTAACAATGTTATAAGCCGGGTACGCGTCAGCGTCACCCGGCAAGTATTAGTCCGAATCGCCTGTTGATGCAGGCGTTTGAGACTGATGACAAACTGTAGAATGCTCAATGGCGCTGCGCTTATCAGGCCAGGATGATTTCGTGGTCTGAATAAGGTATTTATACTGCCATTTCGCAACACGGTGGGCTAATCACATACGTCTTACTGTGGGAACCACTGATCGCTGATTTTCTGATAAGTGCCGTCCGCTTTAATGGCGGCCAGCGCATTATTCAGTTTTTCCAGCAACGCCTTATTGTCCGGGCGCACCGCGATGCCAAGTCCGGTACCGAAGTATTGCGGATCGGTCACTTTCTCTGTTGCCGGACCCAGTTGCGGATTCGTTTTCAGCCACTCATTGACCACTGCGGTATCGCCAAAGACGCCGTCAATACGGCCATTTTTCAGGTCGATAATCGCATTCTGGTAGCTGTCGTAGGCCACGGTTTTGACCTCCGGATGTTTATCCTGGAGATATTTTTGATGCGTGGTGCCATTTTCCATACCGATACGCTTACCTTTTAGATCGGTAAAGGTTTTATAGGTGTCTTTTTTGGCAATCACCAGCGCGGAGTTCGCATAATAGGGATTGCTAAAGGCGACCTGCTTACTGCGCTCCGGGGTAATGTCCATTCCGGAAATGACGGCATCATATTTTCTGAATTTCAGCGCCGGGATAAGACTATCGAAAGCATGATTGGTAAAAGTACATTCTGCCTGCATTTGCTTGCATAATGCGGTTGCCAGATCGATATCGAAGCCCACAATTTTATTACTCGCATCCAGGGATTCAAACGGGGGATAGGTGGCGGAAACCCCGAAATTGATTTTTTCAGCGGCGATGCTGCCAGTGGCGAAAGAGGCGAGTAATGCGGCCAGAACTAACTTTTTCATGATGTCACTCCCGTAATCTTATGATTATGCGCCGTGTCTGCGGCATAGATTTACAATGCCATTAATTGAATTTGTATGCAATAAAAATGATTAAATATTTTAAAATGGATAAAAAAAGACGGACAAGTTAACCACTTGTCCGTCGGGTTTATTCAATATTATGCATCGTAGGCTTGATAAGCGCAGCGCCATCTGACCATTGTCGAACGGCGGCGAGAATGCCTTATCCTGCCTGGTTAATTGCGCCGCTCAAATGCCAGGGCTTTACGCTCAATCAAACGCATCATCAGCGTCAATAGACCGTTGACGACCAGATAAATTACGCCTGCCGCGCCAAATACCATCACATCGTAGGTACGACCATAGAGCAACTGACTGTACCCCATGACCTCCATCAAGGTGATGGTATAGGCCAGAGAGGTACTTTTGAAGACCAGTACTACCTCATTAGAATAGGAGGAGAGGGCGCGTTTAAACGCATAGGGCAACAAAATCGCCAGCGTATCTTTCTTACTCATCCCCAGCGCGCCGCAGGACTGCCACTGACCTTCCGGAATCGCGCGAATCGCGCCATAAAATAGCTGCGTGGTATAAGCGGCGCTGTTTAGCGACAACGCGGTCAGTGCGCACAGCCACGGTTCAGACAGTAGATGCCAGAGTAGCGGATACTCTTGCAGTGTCGGGAATTGACCGGGTCCGTAGTAGATCAGGAAAATTTGCACCAACAACGGCGTACCGGTAAACAACGTGATATAGCCGCGCACCAGCCACACCACGAACGGCGTTTTTAGCGTCAGGATAATGGTAAAAACTAACGCCAGCACCAAAGCGACGGCAATAGAAGCCACGGTCAGCGTCAGGCTGGTGTGTAGCCCTTTTAGCAGTTCAGGTAAGTACTCAAGCATTAGTCTGGCCTCCGCTCAAAACGTGTCGCGCGCAGGTCTATGCGTTTGAGAATGTACTGACTGATCAGCGTAATGACCAGGTAAATAGCCGCCGCAATAATGTACCAGTTAAACGGTTCCTGGGTGCGTGTGGCAATACTTTTGGTCTGTAACATCAGATCGTTAACGCTGATAAGGCTGACCAGAGCCGTATCTTTTAGCAACACCAGCCACTGATTACCCAGCCCTGGCAGGGCGTGACGCCACATCTGCGGCATCACCAGACGGAAAAAAATCGCCGTCTTTGATAATCCCAGTGCCTGACCCGACTCCCACTGACCAGACGGAACGGCTTTCAGCGCGCCGCGTAGCGTCTGCGACGCATAGGCCGCATACAGCAGGGACAACGCAATCACGCCGCACAGGAACGGACTGACGTCAAAGTTCTCAATCTCCATTTGCACCGGGATCTGTGTAAAGCCGAGATGGAGGGTAAACCCGTCAGACAGCGTAAGCAGGAGTTGCGAGGAGCCGAAATAGATAAACAGCACCACCAGAATTTCCGGCAGGCCGCGTAAAATAGTGACCAGCGCGGAGCCTATCCAGGCAATCGGGCGCCATTTTACGGACTCCCAGACGGCAAAGAACATGGCTAACGCGAGGCCAATGATCAGCGCGCAGACGGCAAGGCCGACGGTCATCCCGGCGGCGCTTGCTAAAGGAAAAAATTCGTTCATCAAAGATTACTTCTGGAACCATTTGTTATAGATGGTCTCGTAAGTCCCATCTTTTTTCACTTTTTCCAGCGCAGTATTGAATTTCTGCTGCAGCTCGGTGTTGCCCTGACGTACCGCGATACCCAGGCCGGTGCCGAAATAATCTTTATCGGTGACTTTATCGCCGACCGGCGCCAGCTTAGGATTGGCTTTCAGCCATTCGGTCACGACCGCCGTGTCGCCGAAAACAGCGTCGATACGGCCATTTTGTAGATCCAGCTTCGCGTTCTGATAGCTGTCATACGGTACGGTGGTGATTTCCGGATGCTTATCCATGATGAATTTCTGGTGCGTCGTACCGTTCTGTACGCCGACTTTCTTGCCTTTCAGTTGATCGACGCTGGTGTATTTGCCCTGCTGACCCACGAACAGCGCGGAGTTGTCGTAATATGGCGTGGTAAACAGCACCTGCTTTTCACGTTCCGGCGTGATATCCATTCCCGCCATTACAGCGTCGAAGCGGCGGAATTTCAGGCTGGGGATCAGGCTGTCGAACGCCTGATTGG
This sequence comes from Salmonella sp. SAL04196, assembly GCF_046550835.1. Taxonomy (NCBI): domain Bacteria; kingdom Pseudomonadati; phylum Pseudomonadota; class Gammaproteobacteria; order Enterobacterales; family Enterobacteriaceae; genus Salmonella; species Salmonella sp. SAL04196. Next base: position 1,347,486 of record NZ_JBGDXE010000001.1, on the reverse strand, counting down.
TAAAGGTACAGGAGGCGTCGATCTCTTTACATAGCGCGTTGGCCAGGTCGACGTCAAAGCCGACAATCTTGTTATTAGCATCCATCGATTCGAACGGCGGATAGGACGCTTCGGTCGCAAAACGAATGGTCTGGGCTGCTGTAGCGGAAAGGCTAAAGCCTGCAATTAGCGCGGCAATCAGAACTTTTTTCATTGTCATTGTCCCGAATCTTAGTGAGAGAGATAGTTTTTGAACGCTTCGGTCTGAGGGTGGGCAAAGCAACCCGCATCACCGTGCTCGACGATGTGACCATTTTCCATATAAATCACACGACTGGCGGTCTTACGCGCCACTTCGACTTCATGCGTAACGATCACCTGAGTAATGTTCGTTTCCGCCAGCTCATGAATAATGCTGACGATTTGAGCGGTAATTTCCGGGTCCAGCGCGGCGGTCGGTTCATCAAACAGCAGCACCTGCGGCTCCATCATCAGCGCGCGGGCAATCGCGACGCGCTGCTGCTGACCGCCGGAAAGATGCAACGGATAACGATCGCTATAGGGCTTCAGACGTAAACGCTCCAGCAGCTTTTCTGCGCGCGCCAGCGCCTGATCTTTTGTCAGACCCAGTACGCGGCAGGGCGCTTCAATCAGATTCTGCACAACGGTGAGATGCGGCCAAAGATTATATTGCTGAAAGACCATTCCGACATTTTGACGTAGCTCACGAATCGCCTTATCGGACGGCGTTTTCGTAAAATCAAAATGGTTCCCGGCGATAGTCAGAGTGCCGGAGCGCGGCATCTCAAGCAGATTGAGTACACGCAGCAGCGAACTTTTACCCGCCCCGCTTGGGCCAAGCAACACCAGCGTTTCGCCTTCGGGGCAATCCAGCGTGATATCGAACAGCGCCTGATGCGCGCCGTAAAAGCAATTAATGCCGTTTAATTGAATACTCATTGACACTCGTATACAGGCAGTCTGATAGCTATTGAAGCCGCAGATAGTACCTTTCGCAGAATAGTTATGCAATATTTATGCGTTAAAAGTTAAATATATCCCACATTCTTCCCTAAACATAGCACAAAATAGCAGGAGGAATAGTAGGTAAGAAGAATTGTCGGCATCCCGGGCAGAATGCCAGACAATTTACGGGGTTATGGGTGCAAAAGCGGGGAATACTGGCTGTTAACGGTTTTCTATCGACTGGCGCAGCGTACCGGCAGGGGCATGGACATCTCCGCCCAGATAGCGAACGTCGTCAATCACCCAGCATGAGCCTTCGTGAATCATAAGCACTTCATCCTGCCAGCTTTGATCGCCCTGTTTTAACGCTACCCGCAGAGGAATGTTGCGCGCATCTCGGTTCGGAATGGTTGATGCGCTGGCGACGTTGGCGCTATCCGGCAGCGTAGCGCGGCTGGAGAACAGATCGCCGCTCATCAACTGGCGGTGCTCCGTATCGCGGCTGGCGTCGGTCAACAATTTCGCCAGGTTATCACTCAAGTAGGGGCGAAGCGCGGCGATATCATTGCTGTGGTGTTGAATACGGTAGTCGTAAAATTGTTGAGCCACGCTGTCCGGGCCGCCTTCCACACACGCGCCGATACGCGGGCCATTATCTTTGTAGGCGGGAGTGACGGTCGTACAGGCGCTAAGCAGAAGCGCGCACGGGATGAGCAAAGAGAGTTTAGAATAGCGCATGATGATTTCCTTATAGGCGATCGAGCAAAAACCGATCTACGATAATCAATTATATCCTTTCAATGATAGCGTATCAGCTTGATAATGCGTTTGAGATCGTGTGCTTAGCTAACCCGGGAGATTCACTATGCAGTTTTCAACAACCCCAACGCTGGAAGGACAAAGCATCGTGGAGTATTGCGGTGTGGTAACGGGCGAAGCCATTTTAGGCGCCAATATTTTCCGCGATTTTTTCGCCGGCATTCGGGATATCGTCGGCGGACGTTCCGGCGCGTATGAGAAAGAGCTGCGTAAAGCGCGTGAAATCGCTTTCCAGGAACTTGGCGAGCAGGCTAAAGCGTTGGGCGCCGATGCGGTGGTAGGCATCGATATTGATTACGAAACTGTCGGCAAGGATGGCAGTATGCTGATGGTCAGCGTCAGCGGAACGGCGGTGAAAACGCGCCGATGAGAGCGCTACTGTGGCTGGTGGGTCTCGCGTTGCTGTTAACAGGCTGCGCGAGCGAAAAAGGAATTATCGATAAAGAGGGATATCAGCTTGATACCCGACATCGGGCGCAGGCGGCCTATCCGCGCATTAAAGTCCTGGTGATTCACTATACGGCGGAAAACTTTGACGTTTCGCTGGCGACGTTAACGGGTCGCAACGTCAGTTCGCATTACCTGATTCCCGCAACCCCGCCATTATATGGCGGTAAACCGCGCATCTGGCAACTGGTGCCGGAACAGGATCAGGCCTGGCATGCGGGCGTCAGTTTCTGGCGAGGCGCCACGCGTCTCAATGATACGTCTATTGGCATTGAGCTGGAAAATCGCGGCTGGCGAATGTCCGGCGGGGTGAAATCTTTCGCGCCGTTTGAATCCGCGCAAATTCAGGCATTGATTCCGTTAGCGAAGGACATTATCGCGCGCTATGACATCAAACCGCAGAATGTGGTGGCCCATGCGGATATCGCGCCGCAGCGTAAAGACGATCCCGGCCCGCGCTTCCCGTGGCGCGAGCTGGCGGCGCAGGGAATTGGCGCCTGGCCTGACGCCCAGCGTGTGGCGTTTTATCTGGCTGGACGCGCGCCGTATACGCCAGTCGATACCGCAACGGTGCTTGCGTTACTCTCGCGCTATGGTTATGAAGTCAAAGCCGATATGACGGCACGCGAGCAACAGCGGGTGATTATGGCGTTCCAGATGCACTTCCGTCCGGCGCAATGGAACGGTATCGCAGATGCCGAAACGCAGGCGATTGCCGAAGCATTACTGGAGAAGTACGGCCAGGATTAACGCGGTAAATTTCCGTGATCGCGTAGCCAGGCGGCGGTGCGCTCAATGCCTTCGTCCAGCGTGACGATGGGCTGGTAGCCCAGCTCGTCCTGCGCGCGAGTCGTATCGAGCGTAAAATCAAAATTCAGTTTTGACACGCCGTAATGCGTTAGCGGGGGCTCTTTGGCGGATTTTTTGCCGAAGCGCTCCATACTGCGGGCGATCATATCCAGCATCGGGTAAGGCACAGAGCGAATGCGGCAGTCGATAGTCAGTTCATCAATTAACTTTTGTACGATGCTGCGTAAGGTGCGGTTTTCGCCGTTAGTGATGTTATAAGCGCGGCCAGAAGGCAGATGATCGCAGCCCGGCTGGCTGGCCAGCCACATGGCGTGGATCGCATTTTCATAGTAGGTCATATCGACCAGCGCGCTGCCCCCGTGCGGTAATAAGATGCTACCGTAATGGTGCATCATATGCGCCAGACGTGGGATAAATACTTTATCGTGCGGGCCAAACAGGCTTTGCGGACGCAACACCGTAAAACGTGTTTGCGGATTGGCCTGCGCCAGCAGATTAATCACCTCTTCGCCGGCGGCTTTACTGCGGGCGAACTCATTGGCAAACCGATGCGGACGGAAATCCTCTTTGATATCACGGTGGTGGTGGTAATCAAAATAGAGTGAGGGAGAGGAGATATGAATAAAATTGCGCACGCCCCAGGCGACCGCCCATTCTCCCAGACGGCGGGTGGCGCGAACATTCGCCAGATCGAAAGCTTGTTGGGTTCCCCAGGGCGAGGTAAAGCTGGAGCAGTGCCACAACGTGTCGATCCCGGCGAGCATCACTTTAGCCTGCGAGGAGACCAGTTCGGTTAAATCCGCATGGACGAATTCCGCGCCCATTTTTTCAAGCAGCTTGCCCATCGCTTCATTGCGACCCGTCGCTCTGACGCTGATGCCTTTATTGCGCAAAAATTCAACCGCGTTTCGACCTAAGCCGCTGGTGGCGCCGGTAACCAGTACCTTCATATCAATCCACTGTGTTTAATAAACCGTCGTGCGCATTCTTCCGTGAATTACGTCGGTATGCAATGGGAAACACGAAAGAATACAGCAACTTTTTCTCATTTTTCTGTGATTTGTTCTGCAAGTCGGGCAATACGCCTTGCCATTCCCCGGAAAATAAACAGGTGCGCCGGGATCATCAGTAGCCAGTAAATCAGGCCCGGCATTCCGTGTGGATGCCACCAGGCGCGCACGTCAATTTCGCGGTAGCGACCTTTATCGTGCAGCGTGAAGCTAAGCCGCCCCAGACCCGGCGCTTTCATACCAAACAAGAGCGTGAGCTGTTTTTCTGGCTCGACAATGATCACTTTCCAGCTATCTACCGTATCGCCAAGCTTGAGCAAGGTATGCGACGGGCGGCCTTTCGCCAGTTTATGCCCCACCAGACGGTCCATCGCGGCGCGCGTCTGCCACAAAATATTGCCGAAAAAATAGCCCTCTTTGCCACCCAGCCGATTTACGACCTGCCAGAGCGCCGATAGGCTGGCCGGGGTCTGCGCGGTAAAGCCCGCCTGCTTTGGAAAATAGCCGTATTCGGGACGCCAGCGGGCGAAGGCCAGCGCGTCGTAGCCCCAGTCGCTGGAGTTCACCAGTTTTTCTTCTTCTTTCAGCGTGCGGCGAACGGCGTCATCAAAGGTGATAAGCGTTTGGGGGATCAACTTTTTTAACGCGGCGTCATCGGCCAGCAAATCGTGCTTTAACCCCTGGATTAACGCTTTTGCGGTAGTCGGCGGCACGGAGGTAATGACGTTTAAAAACCAGACCGAAATCCAGCGGGTCGGAAAAGGAACCGGGATCAGCGGACGCCGTTTACCGCTGACGGCCATAAAACGTTCAAACTGCTGCTGATAACTTAATACCTGCGGCCCGGCGGCTTCCAGAATACGATGCTCGCGCGCAGGGTGGTCCAGCAAGCCGACCAGGTAGTAGAGTAAATTTTCCAGAGCGATGGGCGTGGTGCGCGAACGCACCCAGCGCGGCGGCGTGAGTATTGGCAGGTTGTAAACCATGTCACGCATGACTTCGAAGGCGGCGGAGCCTGCGCCGACGATGATCCCGGCGCGTAATTCCGTCACCGGCACGCCTGCGTCGCGCAGTGTGTCAGCCGTAAGCTGGCGGGCGCGCAGGTGATCGGATTGCTCATGCGTCGGCGCCTGCAATGAACTGAGGAAAATAAGTTGTTTAACCGGCGTCTGGCGCAGCGCGTCGCGCACGTTGAGCGCCGCCTGACGCTCATGGGCGATAAAATCGCCGCCTTCGCCCATGCCGTGTACCAGATAGTAAACGGTATCAATGTCGCGAAGCAGCGCGGGTAAATTTTCCGGCCAGTGCAGATCGACCTTATGACAACTGACGTTGGCGAGGCGCTGCTTTTCCAGACGTTCCACGCGCCGCGCCGCCGCCCGCACCTGATGTCCTTGCTGACTTAGCGCAAAGACCAGGTGCTGGCCGATATAGCCGCTGGCGCCGAGAACCAGAATGCGTTGCGCCACGTTGCTCTCCTTAGCGGGCTAAAAAGGCGCGCCAGTGGGCGACGACGTCGGCAAGCTGTTCGCGAGAAACATCCAGATGCGTCACCAGACGCACAATCGGCGCGGCGTTAATCAGGATATTCCGTTCCCGTAAATAGTCGCCAAGCGCGGCGGCCTGTGCTTCGCCAACGCGAACAAACAGCATATTTGTTTCGTGGCGCATGACCTCCGCGCCCGCTTCGCGAAGCTGCTGCGCCAGCCAGGCGGCGTTATCATGGTCCTCTTGCAGACGCGCCACGTTATGCTTCAGCGCATACAGTCCGGCCGCTGCCAGAATCCCGGCCTGACGCATTCCGCCGCCGACCATTTTACGCCAGCGCGTCGCGCGTTTAATGTAATCGCGGTTGCCGACCAGCAGCGAACCGACCGGCGTTCCGAGACCTTTTGACAGGCAGATGGTAAAAGAGTCGCAATACTGCGTAATCTCTTTTAACTCACAGCCGTAGGCAACCACCGCGTTAAAAATTCGGGCGCCGTCAACGTGCAGCGCCAGTCCACGTTCGCGGGTAAATGTCCAGGCGTCTTTCAGATACGCGCGCGGCAGCACTTTCCCGTTATGCGTATTTTCCAGACTGAGCAAGCGCGTGCGCGCGAAGTGGATGTCATCCGCTTTAATCTTCGCCGCCACGTTCTCCAGCGGCAGTGTACCGTCCGCGGCGGCGTCGATGGGCTGCGGCTGAATGCTGCCGAGCACCGCAGCGCCGCCAGCTTCATAGAGATAATTATGCGCGCCCTGACCGACGATATACTCTTCGCCGCGTTCACAATGGCTAAGTAGCGCGACCAGATTGGCCTGGGTGCCGGTGGGTAAAAAAAGCGCCGCTTCTTTACCGGAAAGGTCGGCGGCGTAGCGCTGAAGGGCGTTAACGGTAGGGTCATCGCCGTATACGTCGTCCCCGACCGGGGCGGTCATCATCGCCTCGAGCATGGCGCGGCCCGGTCGGGTAACGGTATCACTGCGTAAATCAATCATGGCACATCCCTGGATTTTAAAAGGTGATGTGCACTGTTTTACCTTAGCCAGTTCGTTTTCGCCAGTTCGATCACTTCATCGCCGCGGCCGCTAATAATGGCGCGTAGCATGTACAGGCTAAAGCCTTTCGCTTGTTCCAGTTTGATCTGCGGCGGGATCGCCAGCTCTTCTTTTGCCACGACCACGTCAACCAGTACCGGGCCGTCAATGGAAAACGCGCGCTGTAGCGCTCCGTCCACGTCTGCGGCTTTTTCCACGCGAATACCGGTAATGCCGCAGGCTTCGGCGATACGCGCGAAATTGGTGTCGTGCAGTTCGGTACCGTCGGTAAGGTAGCCGCCAGCTTTCATTTCCATCGCCACAAAGCCCAGCACGCTGTTATTAAAGACGACGATTTTTATCGGCAGCTTCATCTGTACCACCGAGAGAAAATCGCCCATCAGCATACTGAAGCCGCCATCACCGCACATCGCGATAACCTGCCGACCCGGCGCGGTGGCCTGAGCGCCGAGCGCCTGCGGCATGGCGTTGGCCATTGACCCGTGGTTAAACGAGCCCAACAGGCGGCGCTTGCCGTTCATTTTTAGATAGCGGGCCGCCCAGACGGTCGGCGTGCCGACATCGCAGGTAAAAATAGCGTCGTCAGCGGCGAAATGGCTAATTTGTTGCGCCAGATATTGTGGATGGATGGCTTTGTCGCTGAGTTTGGCTAAGTCATCAAGTCCCTTACGGGCGTCCCGATAGTGCTCCAGAGCTTTATCGAGGAATTTACGATTGCTTTTTTCTTCCACCAGCGGTAGCAGGGCGCGAAGCGTGGCTTTAATATCGCCCACCAGCGCCATGTCGACTTTGCTGTGCGCGCCAATACTGCCCGGGTTGATGTCAATCTGAATGATTTTGGCATCGCTCGGATAAAAGGCGCGGTAGGGGAACTGGGTGCCGAGCAGGATCAGCGTATCGGCGTTCATCATGGTGTGGAAGCCAGAAGAAAAGCCAATCAGGCCGGTCATTCCCACATCATAAGGGTTATCGTACTCAACGTGCTCTTTGCCGCGCAGGGCATGAACGATTGGCGCTTTTAGTTTTGCCGCCAACGCGACCAACTCCTCATGCGCGCCCGCGCAGCCGCTACCGCACATCAATGCGATATTGCTGGAGTAGCGCAGCAGTTGCGCCAGTTTTTTCAGCTCTTCCTCCGCCGGCGTGACGACGGGGTGCGGGGCATGGTACCAATGAGTGACGGCGTTTTCAGGCGCGGGTTTCAGCGCCACGTCACCCGGCAGTACGACCACGGAGACGCCGCGGTTTAGCACCGCTTTGCGCATGGCGATGGCGAGCACCTGCGGGATCTGCTCCGGGCTGGAAACCAACTCGCAATAGTGGCTGCATTCACGGAACAACTCCTGCGGGTGGGTCTCCTGGAAATAACCGCTGCCGATTTCACTGGACGGAATATGGGCGGCGATCGCCAGAACAGGGACGTGGTTACGGTGGCAATCAAACAGGCCATTGATCAGGTGCAGGTTGCCCGGTCCGCATGAACCGGCGCACACTGCCAGCTCGCCGGTAAGCTGCGCTTGTGCGCCGGCGGCGAAAGCGGCAACCTCTTCGTGGCGGGTTGGCATCCATTCAATGGTTCCCATACGATTAAGACTATCGCTCAGGCCGTTCAGGGAATCGCCAGTGACGCCCCAGATTCGTTTTACGCCAGCCTGTTCCAGCGTTTTGGCGATGAAAGCAGCAACGGTTTGTTTCATGGTTCTCCATCTCCTTAAATGTGATAACGGTTACAAGTTTAGTTGAAGATGACGATGACGTTTTTCTTTGGCGAAGAGAGGGGCGAAAGGATGAAGCGAGTGGTAAATCGCCCGGTAGCGCTAACGCTTACCGGGCCTACGATGGAACGTTTACCGATTATGCGAGAACAAGATCGCCCTGCGGATGGCAGGAGCAGGCCAGTACGTAACCTTCGGCAATCTCCGCCTCGCTCAGCGTCATGGTGCTGCTCACCGTATAGTCGCCGGAAACGACTTTGGTTTTACAGCAGCCGCAAACACCTGCCCGACAGGCAGCGGCAACCGGTACTTTATTACTCTCCAGCGCCTCCAGCAGCGTCGTACCGATCGGGGCATAAAATTCCTGCGCTGGCTGTAGTTTGGTGAATTTCAGGCCGCTGGTTGCCGTTTCCGCCACCGGCGTGAAGAACTTCTCTTTAAAGAAGCGCGTTACGCCAAGCGCTTTCACGCCCTGTTCGACGAAATCCATATAGGGCGCCGGGCCGCAGGTCATGATGGTGCGCGATGCCAAATCCGGTACGCGCTGTAATAATTCCGTGGTCAGACGGCCCGCGACAAAACCTTCCGTGGCATGATTTTCCGCCACTAGCGTGACCGGATACTGTCGCCACTCGTCGGCAAAAATCACATCATCCGGCGAACGGACGTTAAAGATGACCTGCACATCGGCCTGCGGGCGGTATTTCGCCAGCCAGCGACGCATCGACATGATTGGCGTTACGCCACAACCGGCGGCGAGCAGCAGAAACTTATCTTCTGTTTTATCGTCACAGGTAAAATCGCCCATTGCATCAGACAGCCAGATGTAATCGCCGCGCTTGATGTCATGGGTCAACCACTGTGAACCCGTGCCATCTTCAATCCGACGAACGGTCAGCGTGATATATTCACTGACGCCCGGCGTAGACGAAAGGGTGTAGGCGCGCAGCGTTTCCGCTGAATTACGCACGCTCACCAGCGCATACTGCCCGGCGCGGTAAGGGTAGTAGTCATGGCATAATAGCGCAATTGTCCATACATCCGGCGTCTCCTGACGGATGTGATGCACCTGCATTCGCCAGGGACATTGTGAGGTTGGCATCGTCATCATTGGCCTCCTTACGCGCTCAGCAATTGCTTCATGTCTTCTTCAACGGTGGTCACGGAGCGCAGACCGAACTTCTCGTTGAGGATAGCCAGCAGATCCGGCGTGAAGAAGCCCGGCGCGGTCGGCCCGGTGACAATATTTTTCACGCCTAATGACAGCAGCGTCAGCAGAATCACGATCGCTTTCTGCTCAAACCAGGAGAGCACCAGCGATAGCGGCAGATCGTTGACGCCGCAGCCCAGTTTTTCCGCCAGCGTCACCGCCAGGATAATCGCGGAGTAAGCATCGTTACACTGACCGGCATCGACCAGACGCGGCAGCCCTTCGATGTCGCCGAACTCCAGTTTGTTGAAACGGTATTTACCGCACGCCAGAGTCAGGATCAGGCAGTCATCCGGTACGCTGGTGGCGAAATCGGTAAAGTAGTTACGCTCGCCGCGCGCGCCGTCACAGCCGCCGACCAGGAAGATGTGGCGCAGTTTTTTACGACTGACCAGATCGATGAGCGTATCGGCAGCGCCGAGCAGGGTCTGACGGCCAAAACCGACGGTGATGAGATGCGGAATTTCGCTATACGGGAAGCCCGCCATCTGCTGCGCCTGGGCAATGACCGGCCCGAAGTCATCGCCTTCAAGATGGCTAACGCCCGGCCAGCCGACGATGCTACGGGTCCAGATACGGTCGTCATAGCTGCCCACGGTCGGGTCGATAATGCAGTTAGAGGTCATCACGATTGGGCCAGGGAAGCGGGCGAATTCGACCTGCTGATTCTGCCAGCCGCTGCCGTAGTTACCGACCAGATGCTTGAATTTACGCAGTTCCGGATAGCCGTGTGCGGGCAGCATTTCACCGTGAGTGTAGACGTTAACGCCGGTGCCTTCGGTCTGCTCCAGCAGGTTGTAGAGATCTTTCAGATCGTGACCGGAGATCAGAATGCACTTGCCTTCAGTCGCTTTGACGTTGACCTGAGTCGGCGTTGGGTGACCGTATTTGGTGGTTTCACCGGCATCCAGAATGCTCATCACTTTGAAGTTCATCTGGCCGATTTCCATTGCGCACTCCAGCAGCGCGTTCATGTCAGCAGGCCAGGTGCCCAGCCAGGCCATGATTTTGTGGTACTGCGCGTAAATGTCGTTGTCGTATTGACCGAGAACGTGCGCGTGCTCCATATACGCCGCCGCGCCTTTCAGACCGTACAGGCACAGCAGACGCAGGCCGAGGATGTTCTCGCCAATGGCGGCTTTGTCTTTATTCGGGGTAAATTCCGCCGCCTGACGTTGCAGTTCGCCCAGATCGTCGCTAACCAGTTGCAGATCGGCCATCGGATTGTCGCAATGCGCATTGGCATCCACGCTCAGGCACTGCGCTTTCAACGCTTCACGCAAGGCAATCGCTTCACGGGCGTAGCCGACGATACGCGGAGAGTCGAAGTTAACGTTGGTCAGCGTGGAGAAAAACGCGCGCGGCGCAAAGTTATCAACGTCGTGATTAATGATGCCATATTCACGGGCCTTCACCGCCCAGGCAGACAAACCTTGCAAAGCCGCAATCAGCAGATCCTGCAGATCGGACGTTTCAGCTGTTTTACCGCACATTCCCTGCGCGTAGGAGCAGCCGTTTCCGGCTGGTGTACGGATGGTTTGTTCACATTGCACACAAAACATGGTCACACCTTTTAAAGTTATATTTAATATACATGTTTAAGATTATGCCTGTGAACAAAGGGATAAAAGGGATTTCTGCCATAATGTGCAAGGAGATTGATTTAGCGCAATTTTGGCGGCAGATGCCTACCGCCAAAGAGGTATCAGGCCGAGAAGAACGCCATTAAGAGGGGGACCAGCAGGCTGAGGATAAAGCCATGTACGATAGCCGCCGGAACAATCTCCACGCCGCCGGAGCGCTGTAATACCGGCAACGTAAAGTCCATTGAGGTCGCTCCGCACAGGCCCAACGCCGTTGAACGGCTGCGGCGAACCAGACCGGGAATAAGCATAATGGCCAAAAGTTCGCGGGCCAGATCGTTAAAAAATGCCGCGCTGCCGATAACCGGTCCAAACGACTCCGTCAACAAAATACCGGAAAGAGAGTACCAGCCGAAACCTGACGCCATCGCCAGGGCGGTTTTTAGCGGTAAGTCCAGGATAAACGCATTAATCACGCCGCCCAGTAATGAGCTTGCCACGACAACGACCGCGACCATCATTCCCCGGCGGTTAAGCACAATTTGCTTTAAGGTCATGCCGCTATTTCGTAGCTGAATCCCCACCAGGAACAATAAAAAGATCAGCGTATATTCACTGGCTTCGGTGGCGTGCTGTAAAACAGAGAGTCCGCTCAGGCCGATAACAAACCCCAATACCACTACGCCGCACAGTTGCAGCGACTCCAGCGCCATGGCAATACGCGAAGGCAGTTTTTCCTGCTGATGATGGTGACGCCACGGGAGGATACGTTCCAGCCACAATAAGGCAGCGATATTACACAATAAAATAATCGTAATACTGACGGCGGAATAATGAAAAATCGCCACCAGATTACTGGCGAGGTTATCCAAAAACGCCAGGCTTATTCCCATAAAAAAGAGAATAAGATACACGATCCAGCTCAGTAGCCGGTTAATAAGTTGTAATGCGGCTTTATGTCGCAGTGGAATGAGATAGCCCACAATCAGTGGAACCAGAATGATTAAAAGTCCTGAAAACATGAACAGCCGGGCCCTTTTTTATTGTTTGAATAGCGTACATGACACTACCGAATTCCAGACTATCAGTAAAGCGACACCGTCAGCCGTACATTTATCATACAGTTGCCTCAGGCAAAGGGGGGAATATCACGCCAGGCGGAAGCATTTGCCGTTATACTGCGGTGAGTTTAATGGAGTGGTGACGCTTTTCTGGAGGAAGCATGATTCTCGAACGCGTTGAAATAGTGGGATTTCGCGGTATCAACCGACTGTCGTTGATGCTGGAGCAAAACAACGTGCTGATTGGGGAAAACGCCTGGGGCAAATCCAGCCTGCTGGATGCGCTGACTCTGTTATTGTCGCCGGAACTCGATCTCTACCATTTTGTCCGTGAGGATTTCTGGTTTCCGCCTGGCGACATAAAAGGACGCGAGCATCACCTGCATATTATTCTGACTTTTCGCGAAACGCAGCCAGGGCGGCATCGGGTACGTCGTTATCGAGCGCTGGAAGCATGCTGGTCGCCTTGCGAGGATGATTTTCACCGTATTTTTTATCGGCTAGAGGGCGAATGCGGCGCTGATGGCAGCGTGATGACGCTACGCAGTTTTCTTAATAGCGATGGGCAGCCATTGCCGGTGGAAAATATTAACGATCAGGTGCGCCACCTGGTTCGTCTGATGCCAGTGCTACGTTTGCGCGATGCGCGCTTTATGCGACGTATTCGCAACGGTACGGTGCCCAATGTGCCGGATGTTGAAGTCACGGCCCGACAGCTGGATTTTCTGGCGCGTGAGCTGGCGACCCGGCCGCAAAATTTAACTGACGGGCAGATTCGTCAGGGACTGTCCGCGATGGTGCAACTGCTTGAGCACTATTTTTCGGAGCAGGGCGCAGGACAGGCGCGTCACCGACTCATGCGCCGGCGTTCGCAAAATGAGCAACGTAGCTGGCGCTATCTGGATATTATTAATCGGATGATCGACAAACCGGGCAGCCGGTCGCATCGGGTGATCCTGCTGGGGCTTTTCTCCACGCTGTTACAGGCGAAAGGGACGCTGCGGTTACATAAAGACGCGCGACCATTACTGCTGGTGGAAGATCCGGAAACCCGTTTACATCCCATTATGCTTTCAGTCGCCTGGCAATTGCTCAATCTGTTGCCGCTACAGCGGATAGCGACGACTAACTCAGGCGAATTGCTCTCGCTAACGCCGGTGGAGCATGTCGTACGGCTGGTGCGCGAATCTTCCCGCGTCGCCGCCTGGCGTTTGGGCCCGGGCGGGTTAAGCGCGGAAGATGGACGGCGCATCGCCTTTCATATCCGCTTTAATCGCGCGTCGTCGCTGTTTGCGCGTTGCTGGCTACTGGTGGAAGGCGAGACGGAAACCTGGGTTATTAATGAGCTGGCGCGTCAGTGTGGACATCATTTTGATGCGGAGGGCATTAAAGTCATTGAGTTTGCTCAGTCCGGTCTGAAACCGCTGGTGAAGTTCGCCCGCCGTATGGGAATCGAGTGGCATGTCCTGGTGGATGGCGACGAAGCGGGGAAAAAATATGCCGCGACGGTCCGCAGCCTGCTTAATAACGATCGGGAAGAAGAACGCGAACATCTCACGGCGCTGCCTGCGCTGGATATGGAACATTTTATGTATCGTCAGGGCTTTGCCGATGTTTTTCACCGGGTTGCGCAGCTTCCGCCTAATGTACCGATGAATACCCGGAAAATTATCACTAAAGCTATCCACCGCTCGTCAAAGCCGGATTTGGCGATTGAAGTCGCGATGGAAGCCGGGCGGCGGGGAATTGACGCCGTGCCGCCGCTGTTCAGAAAGATGTTCTCGCGCGTGGTTTGGCTGGCGCGGGGCCGGGCGGATTAGCGTTTGAATGTGGCCGGAACCTGTTCGACAACGCTATCGAGTAAAGCATAGCGGCGGCGATACTCGGCCCGTTTTTTACTGGCGATCTCCGCTTCGCTTTTTCGGGCGATCGCCAGCGGTAGCGTATAGTAATTCCCTTTAATTCTTTCACCGCCTAACGATTCCCAAAACGCGTCATAGTCGGCATGCATTTGCGTCTTTTTATCCATGTATCGCCAGCTACGGTAAACGTGCGCATCGTTACTCACGGCTATAATCTGCTCCGCCTGAAAGACTTGCGCAAACTGACAGAGAGCCTCCATCACGATGCGTTTGGGAAAAAGACAATGGCAGGCTTTGGTCGCCTGCTGGATAATTTCGTGAGGAACGTCGTTTGCCGCGCCCTGTAATCCGCCGATAAATAGTGTGCGTTGTTGGTTAAAGCGACACAGGGTAAATGTGATCTCTGCCAGAATACGTAACTGTGCGTCGCGAACAACAATAGTGCTTTCACCTTCTTTATCCAGTGAGACCAGACTGACTAAATCAAGTTGAAACAACTCGCCGGTTTTAGTTTCAAATTTAGCAAGATTCAGGCCATACTGACTTAAATAGCTAACCTGTTGTTCCCGCGATAAAAGTTGGCGCATCTGTTGATAATGAAAACACAGCGCATCTAAGGCGAAATCGCGTTTAATATTTACAGCCATATAAGGACGATGTAGCCGAATAGGCAAACGCGGCTGACGAGCAAGTAACGTATTTAACTCCGGCCATTGGGTGAGATTGGTCAGTAATTGGCTGGTCGCACGCGGCATGACTAATGAGCGGATTAAAAACTTGCGACGAAAGCTGGCTTTACGCCAGAATTTTCCTGGCTGTAATTGCCCGCGCGTCAGACGAATAAATAATTGTAAAGGAGAGATGTGATCTGAAGTGTACCAGGTATTATCTGTAAGCTGTGTCATGATCGTAATCCGCGACATAAGATTGTCGAGATTGAACCACAGGAAACATTAACCAATCGTCAATACAGCCGACGCTATCTTTATTGTGTCAGGTTTGTTTAGATACGGTTTACTTTCTGGTTAAAATTTTGCCGTCAGGGTTTCTATGCGTGCTAAGGGAAAGAAATTTAAAAAGCGTTATCTGGCCATTATTTTAATTCTTTTAGTGGGGGGGATGGTTAGCTGGCGAATGATAAATGCGCCGCTGCCAACTTATCAGACATTAATCGTGCGGCCAGGCGATCTTGAACAGAGTGTACTGGCGACTGGAAAACTGGACGCGTTGCGTAAAGTGGATGTCGGCGCGCAGGTGAGCGGCCAGTTGAAAACGCTGCTGGTCTCCATTGGAGATAACGTTAAAAAAGATCAGCTACTCGGCGTGATTGACCCAGATCAGGCGGAGAACCAGATAAAAGAGGTCGAGGCCACCCTGATGGAGCTGAACGCGGAGCGTCAGCAGGCAGCCGCTGAGTTAAAGCTGGCGCGGGTTACGCTGGCGCGCCAGCAGCAGTTAGCTAAGACTCAGGCGGTATCGCAACAGGATCTGGATACCGCGGCGACGGAGATGGCGGTTAAACAGGCGCGTATTGGCACCATAGATGCCCAGATCAAACGTAATCGGGCCTCGTTGGACACCGCGAAAACCAACCTGGAATATACCCGTATTGTTGCCCCCATGGCGGGGGAAGTGACGCAAATCACTACCCTGCAAGGACAAACGGTGATTGCAGCTCAGCAGGCGCCCAATATTCTGACGCTGGCGGATATGAGCACCATGCTGGTAAAAGCGCAGGTCTCGGAAGCGGACGTGATCCATCTTCGGGCGGGGCAGAAAGCATGGTTCACCATTGCAGGCGATCCGCAAACGCGCTATGAAGGCGTTTTAAAAGATATTCTGCCGACGCCGGAAAAGGTCAACGACGCTATTTTTTATTACGCCCGGTTTGAAGTGCCGAATCCCAAAAGAATCTTGCGTCTTGATATGACCGCACAGGTTTATATTCAACTCATGGATGTCAAAAATGTGCTGATTATTCCTCTCGCCGCGCTTGGCGAACCGGTGGGCGGCAATCGTTATAAAGTGGCGCTGTTGCGTAACGGCGAAAAACGTGAGCGCGAAGTGGTCATTGGCGAGCGTAACGATACAGACGTGGAAGTGGTTAAAGGTCTGGAAGCGGGCGATGAGGTGATCATCGGCGAGAGCAGGCCAGGAGCGATGCCATGACGGCATTGCTTGAACTGCGCAATGTGAGTCGCAGCTACCCCTCCGGAGAAGAGCAGGTGGCGGTGTTGAAAGATATCTCCCTGCAAATCCACGCCGGGGAGATGGTGGCGATCGTCGGCGTTTCCGGTTCTGGAAAATCAACGCTGATGAATATCCTCGGGTGCCTGGATAAACCGACCAGCGGCACTTATCGGGTGGCGGGGCGGGACGTCTCGACGCTGGACCCGGACGCGCTGGCGCAGCTGCGGCGTGAGCATTTTGGCTTTATCTTTCAGCGCTACCATCTGTTGTCGCATTTAACGGCAGCGCAAAATGTTGAAATCCCCGCCGTCTACGCCGGCATTGAACGCAAAAAACGCCAGGCGCGCGCCAGAGAGTTGCTTTTGCGGCTGGGATTAAGCGATCGCGTCGATTACCCACCTTCACAGCTTTCTGGCGGACAGCAGCAGCGTGTCAGCATTGCCCGCGCGCTGATGAACGGCGGACAGGTGATTCTGGCGGATGAGCCGACCGGCGCGCTGGATAGCCATTCCGGCGAAGAGGTGATGGCGATTTTGCGCCAACTGCGCGATCGCGGACACACGGTGATCATTGTGACGCACGATCCGCTGATTGCCGCCCAGGCGGAGCGGATTATTGAAATTCACGATGGCAAGATTGTCCATAATCCGCCCGCGCAGGAAAAGAAACGCGAACAGGGCGTTGACGCTGCCGTAGTTAATACGGCTCCCGGCTGGCGGCAATTTGCCAGCAGCTTTCGCGAAGCGCTGTCGATGGCGTGGTTAGCGATGGCCGCTAACAAAATGCGTACTTTACTGACCATGCTGGGAATTATTATCGGTATTGCGTCGGTGGTGTCGATTGTGGTGGTCGGCGACGCCGCAAAAAAGATGGTACTGGCGGATATCCGCGCTATGGGCACTAACACGATTGATATTCATCCAGGCAAAGATTTTGGCGACGACAACCCGCAGTATCGACAGGCGCTGAAATATGACGATCTGGTGGCTATTCAGAAACAGCCGTGGGTTAACTCTGCGACGCCCAGCGTTTCAAAGAGCCTACGTCTTCGCTATGGCAATATTGATATTGCCGTAAATGCTAATGGCGTCAGTGGCGATTATTTTAACGTTTACGGCATGTCCTTTAGGGAGGGGAACACCTTCAATGCTGTACAGCAACAGGATCGCGCGCAGGTGGTGGTGCTGGATGCCAACACGCGACGCCAGCTATTTCCAAATAAAGCGAATGTCGTAGGGGAAGTGGTGCTGGTGGGTAATATGCCGGTTATTGTTATTGGCGTGGCGGAAGAGAAACCGTCCATGTACGGCAATAGCAATCTGTTGCAAGTTTGGTTGCCCTATAGCACGATGTCAGATCGCATAATGGGTCAGTCATGGCTTAACTCGATCACCGTTCGTGTGAAAGATGGCGTTGATAGCGATCAGGCTGAACAGCAGCTTACCCGCCTGCTCACCTTACGCCACGGTAAAAAAGACTTCTTTACCTGGAATATGGACAGCGTCCTGAAAACGGCTGAAAAAACCACCTATACTCTTCAGTTATTTCTGACGCTGGTGGCCGTCATTTCGCTGGTTGTCGGCGGCATCGGCGTTATGAATATTATGCTGGTTTCCGTCACCGAGCGAACGCGTGAAATCGGCATCCGTATGGCGGTAGGCGCGCGCGCCAGCGATGTGCTACAGCAGTTTCTTATTGAAGCGGTGCTGGTTTGCCTGGTTGGGGGAGCGCTGGGGATTAGCTTGTCGATGTTCATCGCATTTATGCTACAGCTTTTCCTGCCCGGCTGGGAGATCGGTTTTTCACTGACTGCGCTGGCGAGCGCGTTTTTATGTTCGACGTTTACTGGGATACTGTTTGGTTGGCTACCGGCGAGAAACGCGGCGCGACTGGACCCGGTGGATGCGCTGGCAAGGGAGTAATCTTGCTGACGTCATTTGTCGGCCTGATAAGATGTAACAGTGTCGCTATCAGGAACTGGCGTTAAATAAAAATGCCAGCCGATCGGGCTGGCATTTTGCCTCCTGGATGTACACAATGAGACAGAGGAGCTATGCAACGGCCTCTGCTTCGATGGGCACGATGACGCTGGCGTGATTGCCTTTTGGCCCCTGGTGTACATCAAACCGGACAGACTGTCCGGCTTTAAGCGTTCTGTAACCATCCATTTGAATGGTGGAATAATGGGCGAAAATATCCTCGCCGCCGCCTTCAGGGCAGATGAAACCAAACCCTTTGGCATTATTGAACCACTTTACAGTACCCGTTTCCATGCTTCGACATCCTTCGTAAATCTTATATAAGTAAGATGGAATGAACCGGTGACGGAGTGGGGGCTGTTCAAAACCTCACCAACTCTCGACATTACAATTTAGAGAAATCAGGCGAGGCGTCAAGCATCAGGCAGGGGGGATCGGGTAAAAATGAATCAAAAATTTGAAGCAGTTAACGCTATTGCCGGGAATGTGACAGATGTCGCGGATGGTACTGATAGATGTTAGTTATCTATCAATTGAGGTAGATTGATTGTGTGCATAGACTCTGGTCAGCGGCAGATTTTCCTGCCGACAACCGTAACCGATAATGACGACTGACGATGGGTAAGACGAACGATTGGCTGGATTTTGACCAGCTGGTGGAAGATAGCGTGCGCGACGCGCTAAAACCGCCATCTATGTATAAAGTGATATTAGTCAATGATGATTACACTCCGATGGAGTTTGTTATTGACGTGTTACAAAAATTCTTTTCTTATGATGTAGAACGTGCAACGCAATTGATGCTTGCGGTTCACTATCAAGGCAAAGCCATCTGCGGCGTGTTCACCGCCGAGGTGGCGGAAACCAAAGTGGCGATGGTGAACAAGTATGCAAGGGAGAACGAGCATCCGTTGCTGTGTACGCTGGAAAAAGCCTGAATGCAGGTATAAAAATTGGGGGAGGTGCCTATGCTCAATCAAGAACTGGAACTCAGTTTAAACATGGCTTTCGCCAGAGCGCGCGAGCACCGTCATGAGTTTATGACCGTCGAGCATCTGTTGCTGGCGCTGCTCAGCAACCCATCGGCTCGCGAAGCGCTGGAAGCATGCTCCGTGGATCTGGTGGCGCTCCGTCAGGAACTCGAAGCCTTCATTGAACAAACCACACCCGTACTGCCTGCCAGTGAAGAAGAGCGTGATACGCAGCCGACGTTAAGTTTCCAGCGTGTCCTGCAACGTGCCGTCTTCCACGTTCAGTCTTCCGGGCGTAGTGAAGTGACTGGCGCGAATGTGCTGGTGGCTATCTTTAGCGAACAGGAATCACAGGCGGCTTATCTGCTGCGTAAGCATGAAGTGAGCCGTCTGGATATCGTGAACTTTATTTCTCACGGGACGCGAAAAGACGAACCGAGCCAATCTTCCGATCTCGGCAATCAGCCAACTGGCGACGAACAAGCTGGTGGGGAGGAACGTATGGAAAACTTCACGACGAATCTTAACCAACTTGCTCGCGTGGGCGGCATCGATCCGCTGATTGGTCGTGAAAAAGAACTGGAACGCGCGATCCAGGTCTTGTGTCGTCGCCGTAAAAATAACCCGCTGCTGGTGGGGGAATCCGGCGTTGGCAAAACGGCGATTGCCGAAGGGCTGGCCTGGCGTATCGTGCAGGGCGATGTGCCGGAAGTGATGGCCGATTGCACCATTTACTCGCTGGATATCGGTTCGCTGCTGGCGGGCACCAAATACCGCGGCGATTTTGAAAAACGGTTTAAGGCGTTGCTGAAACAGCTTGAGCAGGATACCAACAGCATCCTGTTTATCGATGAAATCCATACCATTATCGGCGCTGGCGCGGCGTCGGGCGGACAGGTGGATGCGGCAAATCTGATTAAACCGCTGCTTTCCAGCGGCAAGATCCGGGTGATCGGCTCAACGACCTATCAGGAGTTCAGCAATATTTTTGAGAAAGACCGCGCATTAGCGCGCCGTTTCCAGAAAATTGATATTACCGAGCCTTCGGTAGAAGAGACGGTGCAAATTATCAACGGCTTGAAACCTAAGTACGAAGCGCACCACGACGTGCGTTATACCGCGAAAGCGGTGCGTGCGGCGGTCGAGCTGGCGGTAAAATATATCAATGACCGCCATCTGCCGGATAAAGCCATTGACGTGATTGACGAAGCGGGCGCGCGGGCGCGTCTGATGCCGGTGAGCAAACGTAAGAAAACGGTCAACGTGGCGGATATTGAGTCCGTAGTGGCGCGAATTGCGCGAATTCCTGAAAAGAGCGTCTCGCAGAGCGATCGCGATACGCTGAAGAACCTGGGCGATCGTCTGAAAATGCTGGTCTTCGGCCAGGATAACGCGATTGAGGCGCTGACCGAAGCTATTAAGATGAGTCGTGCGGGTCTGGGCCATGAGCATAAACCTGTCGGCTCATTCTTGTTCGCCGGGCCAACTGGCGTAGGGAAAACTGAAGTTACGGTACAGCTTTCAAAAGCGCTGGGTATTGAGCTGTTGCGCTTCGATATGTCCGAATATATGGAGCGTCATACGGTGAGCCGTTTGATCGGCGCGCCTCCGGGATACGTCGGTTTCGACCAGGGTGGGCTGCTGACGGATGCGGTGATTAAGCATCCTCATGCGGTGCTGTTGCTGGATGAGATCGAAAAAGCGCACCCGGATGTCTTTAACCTGCTGCTGCAGGTGATGGATAACGGTACGCTGACCGATAACAACGGCCGTAAGGCGGATTTCCGCAACGTGGTGCTGGTGATGACCACCAACGCCGGCGTGCGAGAAACCGAACGTAAATCTATTGGTCTTATTCATCAGGACAACAGTACCGATGCGATGGGCGAGATCAAGAAAGTGTTTACGCCGGAGTTCCGTAACCGTCTCGACAACATTATTTGGTTCGATCATCTGTCTGGCGAGGTGATTCATCAGGTTGTCGATAAGTTTATCGTCGAGTTGCAGGCCCAGTTGGATCAGAAAGGCGTCTCCCTGGAAGTCAGTCAGGAAGCGCGCGACTGGCTGGCGGAAAAGGGCTATGACCGGGCGATGGGCGCACGACCGATGGCGCGTGTGATTCAGGATAACCTGAAAAAACCGCTGGCCAATGAGTTGCTGTTTGGATCGCTGGTTGATGGCGGACAGGTCACCGTCGCGCTGGATAAAGAGAAAAATGCGTTGACGTATGGCTTCCAGAGTGCGCAAAAGCACAAGCCGGAAGCCGCGCATTAATCTTCGTTTCACTGCCGTACAAACCGGGCCTTAGCGCCCGGTTTTTTTATGCCGGCTAATAGTTAGCCTGATGGCGTTGTGCTCGCGGTAGGCGGACAAGGCGCTTGTAAATTGCGTCATCATCCGGTAATCGACGGGTCAATGTGAAAAAAAAAGCCCGTACTTTCGTACGAGCTCTTTCTTGAATATGGCGGTGAGGGGGGGATTCGAACCCCCGATACGTTGCCGTATACACACTTTCCAGGCGTGCTCCTTCAGCCACTCGGACACCTCACCATATTGTATTGCTGCCTGACCACTTGGGGGGCAACGGGGCGCTACTATAGGGAGTTGCGCTAAAACGGTCAAGCAGAATTTACATATTCACTGTCGTTTGCTCATGCAATAGACATAATCCCCGCCCAAACTGGCGCGGGGGGGCAAATTAGCGCTGTGAATCCAACATTTCGTTGTTTTTCACCACATCCTGCGCTTTGCTGTAGCTTTCGATCAGCAGTTGATAGGCCGGGAATACCTGAGTATAAACGTCGGCCCACGCGGCGGCGTCTTCACGGTTCCAGGTGCCTTGCAGCTCAGAGGCGACTGCGGCAGTATCCATCGGTATGACGCCAGCCTGTACGATACGCGCCAGGGTGATCTCCTGCGCCATCTTACTGTAGGTACCGGATGCGTCGATCACGGCAAATACCTTATAACCTTCCGCTACCGCGCTAATGGCCGGGAATGCCATGCACACGCTGGTAATCGTCCCGGCAATGATCAGCGTCTTACGACCCGTCGCTTTTACCGCCTTAACGAAATCTTCGTTATCCCAGGCGTTAATTTCACCTTTGCGCGCAATGTACTGCGCATGTGGCGCATTAGCGTGGATCTCCGGGATCAGCGGGCCGTTCGGACCTTGCGGTACGGATGCCGTGGTAATGACCGGCATTTTCGCTAACGTCGCCATCTTCGCCAACGCCGCGGCGCGAGCGCGTAATTCCGGCATTGGCATATCACCTACGGTCTGGAAAAGACCGCTTTGATGATCGATTAAAAGCATCACGGAATCGTTAACATCAATTACCGGGCGCAAACCATTAAAATTAGCAGGACTTGACATCGTGTTCTCCTTCATGTTTTCAGATTTGGCCAAAACGGCCGGAGTTGAAATCGCGGACTGCTTCTGCGATCTCTTGTTTCGTGTTCATAACAAATGGGCCGTAACCCACAATCGGTTCATTCAGCGGCTCGCCTGATAACAGCAATACGCTGGCGTCGCTGCTGGCCTCAAGGTGCAGCGTTTTCCCTTGCTGGCTCAATACCACCAGTTGCGCTTCGTTGACCGGCGTCGTGCCGTTCACCGTGATATTGCCTTTCAGTACCACCAGCGCGGTGCTCCATCCTTCCGGCTGTGCCAATGTAAGCTGGCGATTGCGTTGCAGGCGCATATCCCAGACATTGAGCGGCGAGAAAGTGTGCGCTGGGCCTTTTGTCTCTTCATAACGCCCTGCGATGACCCGCACGACTCCGGCGTCATCCGGCAACGTAACGGTCGGGATAACATCGTGGGTAATGCTTTGATAACCCGGGGTGGTCATTTTGTCCTTCATTGGAAGGTTAACCCACAACTGCACCATTTCCAGTTCGCCGCCCCGACGGGTAAACGCGTCGGAGTGGAACTCTTCATGCAAAATGCCTGCGCCTGCGGTCATCCACTGAACGTCGCCCGGGCCGATAACGCCGCCGCGACCGGTAGAGTCCCGGTGCTCGACTTCGCCACTATAAACAATCGTCACGGTCTCGAAACCGCGGTGTGGATGCTCTCCAACGCCGCGTTTTTCATTACCCGGCGTAAATGTGTGCGGCCCGGCATAATCCAGCAGCAGGAATGGACTCAACTGCTGCGCATGTGACTGATAAGAAAAGAGTGAACGAACCGGAAATCCATCGCCAACCCAGTGCGGGCGAGGTGCGGTATAGACGCCTGTAATCTGTTTCATGGTGTTCTCCTCAGTGGCGTTGTCTTGATGTGAATAAGCTTATATTCATGACAAAAGGTTCGGTAGTGGCTAAAATGGCTCATACCGTTCCATTAATAGGACAATGTAATGATAAAAACGGATCTCAATGATTTTGCGTGGTTTGTGCATGTGGTCGAAGAGGGTGGGTTTGCCGCTGCGGGGCGTGCGCTTGATGAACCAAAATCAAAACTGAGCCGGCGTATTGCGCAACTGGAGGAACGGCTGGGCGTGCGATTGATTCAGCGAACTACCCGGCAGTTTAACGTTACCGAAGTGGGACAAACATTCTATGAGCACTGTAAAGCGATGCTGGTGGAAGCTCAGGCGGCGCAGGATGCCATTGCCGCATTGCAGGTAGAGCCTCGCGGTATCGTGAAGCTGACCTGCCCGGTGACGCTGCTGCATGTACACATCGGCCCAATGCTGGCGAAATTTATGGCGCGTTATCCTGATGTTTCGCTACAGCTTGAAGCGACCAATCGTCGGGTGGACGTCGTAGGGGAGGGGGTGGATGTGGCGATTCGCGTCAGGCCGCGCCCGTTTGAAGATAGCGACCTGGTGATGCGCGTCCTGGCTGACAGAGGGCATCGCCTGTTTGCCAGCCCGGATCTTATCGCACGGATGGGAATCCCTTCCGCGCCGGCGGAGTTGAGTCATTGGCCAGGGCTAAGTCTTGCATCCGGCAAGCATATCCACCGCTGGGAACTTTACGGCCCGCAGGGCGCGCGTGCGGAAGTCCATTTTACCCCGCGTATGATTACCACCGACATGTTGGCGCTACGCGAGGCGGCGATGGCGGGCGTGGGGCTTGTGCAGTTACCTGTCTTAATGGTGAAAGAACAACTGGCCGCCGGTGAACTGGTCGCGGTGCTGGAAGAGTGGGAGCCCCGGCGGGAGGTTATTCATGCTGTGTTCCCATCCCGGCGAGGATTATTACCTTCCGTACGCGCGTTGGTCGATTTTTTGACGGAAGAGTATGCGCGCATGGTGGAAGAGTAACCTGCTCGTCATTCATCGACTTAATGGACGCAAAAAAGGCCGGTTAAACCGACCTTTTATCCAGCCGCCCTTCAGGGCGTGAGGAGACAATTAGCGACTACGGAAGACAATGCGGCCTTTGCTCAGGTCGTACGGGGTCAGCTCAACGGTCACTTTGTCGCCCGTCAGGATGCGGATGTAGTTCTTACGCATTTTACCGGAGATGTGTGCAGTAACCACGTGACCGTTTTCTAACTCTACGCGGAACATGGTATTAGGTAACGTTTCGAGAACGGTACCTTGCATTTCAATATTGTCTTCTTTGGCCATCTAATCCTCTGGGGTATCACTACCATAATTTGAACCGGCAAGATAATGCCGAACTTCTTTTGATAAGTAAAGATTTGTGCGTTTAAAACACAGCAAACCAGGTTTAGCACATGATTCCGCGACACACGACAACGCCGCGTTATACACCTTTTCCCTGATACTACCGCCTGATGTATCGACATAAGCGCAACATATAAGGGAACGGTGAAATAAACGATGGGCGTTACCTGACAACGGGCTGCGGGATAATATGCTAAACCAATTCTGCGGCAGCAATTATAACACCCCAATAAAAAATGTGCCGAAAACATTCACTTCCGGGGCAAAAATAATGTCCGCGGCACCCAAAAACGGGAGGCCAGCGGCTGTTGGCGTAAGGCCGCGAGGTGATCGAGGTAGTCACGACGTGGAATTTCAATGGCGCCGAGCGAGGCGGTATGACTATTAAGTACCTGACAATCAATAAGTTTACCGCCGTGACGGATAAATTCAGCGCAAAAAACCAGCAGTGCGGTTTTAGAGGCATTCTCCTGGCGGCTAAACATCGATTCGCCGCAAAACAGCGCCCCCTGCGAGACGCCATACATCCCGCCGACCAGTTCCTGATCACGCCACACTTCAATGGAGTGCGCGTGGCCCAATTCATGTAATCGGCGATAGGCTTCCTCAATACCACGCGTTATCCAGGTGCCTTCGTCACGGTGATTGGCGCATCCATCAATGACCCGATCGAAAGCGTAATTGAGCGTCACGCGGTAAGGGGATGCGTTGTGAAAGCGCTTCATGCTGCGACTGAGGTGAAACTTTTCAGGCCACAGCACGGCGCGCGGATCGGGCGACCACCACAGAATCGGGTCGCCCGGCGAAAACCACGGGAAAATCCCGTGCTGGTAGGCCATTAACAACCGGGCAGGGCTGAGATCGCCGCCCAGCGCCAGTAAACCGTTAGGCTCGCGTAAAGCGCCTTCCGGCGAAGGGAAGGCGATAGAATGTCGGGAAAGCTGAACCAGACGCATGACGGCGAAACTCCAGTACGCAAGTCGGATCGTTCAATAATAGCTTACAGACGTTGTTTAAACTGATAATAGCGCCCTTGTCCGGCTAACAATTCTGCATGAGTGCCTCGCTCAATGATGCGCCCGTCGTCCATTACGATGATTTGATCAAAACGGGCCAGGCCGCGCAAACGGTGAGTCACCATCAGGACGGTTTTCTCGCGCATCACATCGGCAAGTAATTCCAGCATTTCGCTCTCGGTGGTCGCATCCAGCCCCTCAGTGGGCTCATCCAACAGCATTAACGGGGCATCGTGCAACAGCGCGCGGGCGATGGCCAGGCGACGAAGTTCGCCGCCGGACAGCAGACGACCGCCTTCGCCAAGCCAGCTATTAAGCCCACTATCTTCGAGCAGATTTTCGAGGCCGACGCGACGCAGCATGTCGGAAAGGGCTTCGTCGCTGGCATTGGGCGCCGCCAGTAATAAATTATCACGCAGTGTGGCGCTGAACAGGTGGACACGCTGCGGCACCACGCTGATAGTCTGGCGTAAGGCGGATTCGCTCAGCGAGGATAGCGGAAGATCGTTGAGCAGAATTTCGCCTTGTTGCGGGTCCCAGGCGCGGGTGAGTAGCTGCAACAGCGTTGATTTTCCGCAGCCGGTACGCCCCAGAATAGCGACATGCTCGCCAGGATTAGCCTGTAATGAGAGGGCATTGAGCGCATTAATCGGCTGGTCGGGATAACGAAACGAAACGTCCCGCAGGGTGAGTGTGACCTTTTCCGGCGCGGGAGTTTCTGCCTGTGGAAAGGTCACCTCCGGTTTTTGCTCCGTTAATTCAGTGATACGAAGCGCAGAGGCGATAACCTGCCCCAGATGCTGGAATGCGCCGGTAACGGGCGCAAGCGCCTCGAAAGCCGCCAGCGCGCAGAAGACAAACAGCGCGATGAGCGCGCCGGGCTGCGTATTGCCGCCAACGCCGCCGGAGGCCATCCACAACATTAACATCACCGCCAGCGCGCCAATCAGCAGCATTAACGCCTGCGATAAGGCGGTCAGTTCAGACTGTCGGCGTTGGGCCTCATGCCATTGTAATTCGGTGGCTTCCATTTGCGCCCGATAGCGTTTGCTGGCGCCAAAAATGGTGAGTTCCGCCTGGCCCTGTAACCATGACGTGAGCTGTTGGCGATACTGACCTCGTAGATGCGTCAGATTTTGGCCGGTATTTTTGCCGGCGCGATAAAACACCGGCGGCATAATAAACAGCGTCAACAGCATAATGCCGCCCAGCGTGATCGCCAGCGTCACGTCGAGAACGCTAAGCCCCAGGGTGACAATCATAATCACTACAAAAGCGCCGACCAGCGGGGAGATGACGCGCAAATAGAGATGATCCAGCGTGTCGACGTCGGCAACGATGCGGTTCAGCAGTTCACCTTGCTGATATCGCGCCAGACCCGCGGGGGAGAGCGGTAGAAGTTTGCTGAAGGTGTAAATACGCAGATGTTGCAGCACGCGGAACGTGGCGTCATGACTTACCAGACGTTCAAAATAACGACCGGCGGTACGGGTAATGGCCGCGCCGCGCACGCCGGCTGCCGGGAGCATATAGTTAAAACTGTAAATTCCCGCGAAGCCTGCGATAGCGGACGCGGACAGGAACCACCCGGAAAGCGTCAGCAGCCCGATACTGGCAAGCAGGGTCAGGATTGCCAGCGCAATTCCCAGCGTTAGCATCCATTTGTGGCGTTTATAAAGCGTCAGATAAGGGAGTAGCGCGCGCATTTAAATATCCTCCTGACGGTGAGCCAATAACGTCGCAAAAGCGCCGTTGGCGGCGCTGAGTTCGGCATAACTGCCTTGTTCGACAATCGCGCCATCTTGCATAACCCAGATAGCGTCCCAGTCGGCGAGATCTTCCAACTGATGCGTCACCATTAATGTGGTCTGGCGTTTTGACGCCGCTTTTAACGCCTGCATGACGCGTTGCTCGCTGTGAGCGTCCAGGCTTGCCGCCGGTTCATCCAGCAGTAGCAGTTGACAGGGATTAAGTAGCGCACGGGCGACCGCTACACGCTGTGCCTGGCCGACGGAAAGTCTGCTGGCATGATTGCCGAGCGGGGTGTCTACTCCCTGCGGCAGCAGCGGTAAAAACTCGCTTACCCATGCGGCGTCAAGCGCGGCATAAAGTTCCTGCTCGCTGGCGTCCGGGCGCGCCAGTAATACATTTTCGCGTAGCGTCGCCGCAGGTAATTGCGGGTTTTGTCCGACCCAGGAGAGATGCTGGCGCCAGGATTCCGGCGAGAGATCGCGAAGCTCGACACCGTTAATACGCAAAGATCCCTGATAGGAGAGAAAACCGGATAATACATTCAACAGAGAGCTTTTACCGGAACCGCTGCGTCCTACCAGGACGGCGCGTTCTCCTGCCGCTAATGAGAAATTCAGCGGCCCGGCAAGCGTTTTGCCTTCTGGCGAGGTGATAATAAGATTGACTGCGTCAATGGTTACAGGTTCGTTTTCCGCCAGCTCAACTTCGCCGCGCGCCGGGTGGGCGAGGGGTGTTTCCAGAAATGTCTTCAGACTATCCGCCGCGCCAACCGCCTGCGCCTTAGCATGATAAAACGTGCCGAGGTCGCGTAACGGCTGGAAAAACTCCGGCGCGAGGATCAAAGCGAGGAACCCGGCGGCGAGCGTCACACCAGTACCGTAATGACCAAAGTTCAGCTCGCCCAGGTAAGAGAAGCCAAAATAAACGGCGACCAGCGCAATAGAAAGCGAGGTGAAAAACTCCAGCACGCCGGAAGATAAAAAGGCGAGGCGCAGTACTTCCATCGTGCGTTGACGAAAATCCTGCGATGCTGCGCGAATGTTCTCGGTTTCCGCTTCTCCACGACCGAAAATTCGCAGCGTTTCCATCCCGCGCAGACGGTCAAGAAAATGGCCGCTTAGCCGGGCAAGCGCCAGGAAATTGCGGCGGTTGGCGTCAGCCGCGCCCATTCCCACCATCGCCATAAATAGGGGAATGAGCGGGGCAGTGCCCAGCAGAATCAGCGCCGCCGCCCAATTTGACGGGAAAATCGCCGCCACGATTAAGAGCGGTACGCAAACGGCAAGCGCCATTTGCGGCAGATAGCGCGCATAATAGTCATGCATATCGTCAATCTGTTCCAACACCAGCGTCGCCCAGCTACCGGCGGGCTTGCCCTGAATCCAGGCAGGGCCGGCTTGCTGCAGACGATCCAACACCTGACGGCGGATCTCAAAGCGAATATGTTGTCCGGCATGAAAACCGACGCGCTCGCGCAACCACACCACCCAGGCGCGAAGGACAAAGACCAGTATTAGCAGGATAAAAGGGAGCAACAGCGCTTCCCGTGGAATGTTCTCCATGATCATATGTTGCAGGATACGCGCCATGATCCAGGCCTGAGCGACAATTAATACGCCACTCATGAATCCCAACAGGCGGGAAATATTCAACCACCGTTGGGAGATTACGCTTTGCTGTTTTAACCAGCGGGTCAGCTCTTTTTGACGGGTTTTATTCATTGCACGCTTAGCAGGTGAGTTATTAGAATTTCAGGCAAGGGCAATGTTACAACGACGCAAAAATAAAGGCGACTTATAGTCGCCTTTTTTACTTTTGTTACTGATTTGTAAAAACTATTTGCTCGCGTCGGCCAGACAATCGAGATAGCGTTCAGCATCCAGCGCCGCCATACAGCCCGTACCTGCAGAGGTGATCGCCTGACGGTAAATATGATCCATAACGTCACCCGCCGCGAATACGCCAGGGATGCTGGTTTGTGTGGCGTTGCCATGGGTGCCGGACTGAACTTTGATATAACCATTTTCCAGCTCAAGCTGGCCTTCGAAGAGCGCCGTGTTTGGGCTATGACCGATGGCTACGAAAAGTCCGGCGATGTCCAGCGTCTCGATATTATCGCTCTGCTGCGTGTCGCGAAGACGCAGACCAGTGACGCCCATCTGATCGCCGGTCACTTCTTCCAGCGTCCGGTTGGTGTGCAGAATGATATTGCCATTTTCAACTTTATCCATCAGGCGCTTAATGAGGATTTTTTCAGCGCGGAAACCGTCACGGCGATGGATAAGGTGCACTTCCGAAGCGATGTTGGACAGATAAAGCGCTTCTTCAACTGCGGTGTTGCCGCCGCCGATCACCGCCACTTTCTGGTTGCGGTAGAAGAAACCGTCGCAGGTTGCGCAGGCGGAAACGCCGCGCCCTTTAAAGGCTTCTTCCGATGGCAGCCCCAGATAGCGCGCGGAAGCGCCGGTCGCAATGATCAACGCATCGCAAGTGTACTCTGCGCTGTCACCTGTCAGACGGAACGGACGATTTTGCAGATCCACTTTGTTGATGTGATCAAAAATTATCTCGGTTTCAAATTTTGCCGCATGTTCATGCATGCGTTCCATCAGCAGCGGGCCGGTCAAATCG
Source organism: Salmonella sp. SAL04196 (assembly GCF_046550835.1). Lineage (NCBI taxonomy): Bacteria > Pseudomonadati > Pseudomonadota > Gammaproteobacteria > Enterobacterales > Enterobacteriaceae > Salmonella > Salmonella sp. SAL04196. The sequence continues at coordinate 1,317,299 of NZ_JBGDXE010000001.1, read as the reverse complement.
TTTGGATCGCCGGGCCAGTTTTCCACTTCCGTCGTGGTAGTCAGTTGACCGCCTTTTTCCATACCGGTAATAAGTACTGGCTGTAAATTTGCGCGCGCGGCATACACCGCCGCGGTATATCCCGCCGGTCCTGAGCCCAGAATAAGCAGCTTACTGTGTTTGGTCGTGCCCATGAGATCCCCATAGTTGTTGGCAGACAATGAGCAGAATTGTAGGGAATTTACAGACGTAAAAAAAGAGCATAACGATTTTGTTAACAATATGTGTAATAGCATGAACCGATGAACGACCGGGACAGCGACGTTATCATCACAAATTTTACTTGAAATCGGTAACTTATAAGGTGACGAAATGACAGTTTACCGCCCTCTCTAATGAATAACTGGCATGTTGTACTAAAAATCGATGTTTTGCTTTGACAATCACCTGCTGTTTTGCGAAAACATTCGAGGAAGAAAAAAACTGTGTTATGTATGTGCTGCATAATCATGCATGTAAATACCATGTTTACCGGGCTAGTGAAATCTACGCATGGCGTGGACAGACGCCATTCGTGATGTCGATAGCTGCCGCGAGGCAACGGTCTTCTCACCATAGACCAGGCATTGCGCGCCGTTAATCCCTCTGGGTTTCGGTCTATTGTGATGGGCAGCGACTCTGAACAGTGATGTGAGTAGAGTCAGGCAGGAGTAGGGAAGGAATACAGAGAGACAATAATAATGGTAGATAGCAAGAAGCGCCCTGGCAAAGATCTCGACCGTATCGATCGTAACATTCTTAATGAACTGCAAAAGGATGGGCGTATTTCCAACGTCGAGCTTTCTAAACGAGTAGGGCTTTCGCCGACACCTTGCCTTGAGCGTGTGCGTCGGCTGGAGCGACAGGGGTTTATCCAGGGCTATACGGCGCTGTTGAACCCGCATTATCTGGATGCGTCACTTCTGGTATTCGTTGAGATTACCTTAAATCGCGGCGCGCCGGATGTGTTTGAACAGTTTAATGCCGCCGTGCAAAAGCTTGAAGAGATTCAGGAGTGTCATTTGGTTTCCGGCGATTTCGACTACCTGTTGAAAACCCGTGTACCGGATATGTCAGCGTATCGAAAACTATTGGGAGAGACGTTGCTGCGCTTGCCAGGTGTGAACGACACCCGAACTTACGTAGTGATGGAAGAGGTAAAACAGAGTAATCGTCTGGTTATTAAGACACGCTAACACGGAACAGGTGCAAAATCGCCGTAGTTTGATTACACTCCTGTTAATCCATACAGCAACAGTGCCGGGGTAACCCGGTGCTGTTGTCCGTTTTAGCATCGGGCGGGAAAAGCCTGGAACCTGGAGAGCCTTTTTTGAGCCAGGAATATACTGAAGACAAAGACGTCACATTGACGAAGTTAAGCAGCGGGCGCCGACTTCTGGAAGCGTTGTTGATACTTATTGCCCTTTTTGCCGTCTGGCTGATGGCGGCCTTGTTGAGCTTTAACCCTTCGGACCCCAGTTGGTCGCAAACCGCCTGGCATGAACCCATCCATAATTTAGGCGGCGCGCCGGGCGCGTGGCTGGCCGATACACTGTTCTTTATTTTTGGCGTAATGGCCTACACCATCCCTGTCATTATTGTCGGCGGGTGTTGGTTTGCGTGGCGTCATCAGTCTACGGATGATTACATCGACTATTTTGCTGTGTCGCTACGCCTTATCGGCGTGCTGGCGCTGATTCTCACTTCCTGCGGTCTGGCGGCCATTAATGCCGACGATATCTGGTATTTCGCCTCCGGCGGCGTAATTGGCAGCCTGTTAAGCACCACGCTGCAGCCGTTGTTGCATAGTAGCGGCGGAACGATAATGCTTCTCTGTATTTGGGCTGCCGGGCTGACGCTCTTTACCGGTTGGTCCTGGGTTAGTATCGCCGAAAAATTAGGCGGCTGGTTGCTTAATATACTGACCTTCGCCAGCAACCGTACCCGGCGTGATGATACGTGGGTTGACGACGAAGAGTATGATGACGAATACGATGAAGAAACCGACGGCGTGCAGCGTGAATCTCGCCGGGCGCGTATTTTGCGCGGCGCGTTGGCGCGTCGTAAGCGACTGGCTGAAAAATTCAGCAATCCACGGGGCCGTCAGACCGATGCCGCGCTCTTTTCCGGCAAACGGATGGATGATGACGAGGACATTCAGTATAGCGCGCGCGGCGTCGCTGCCGATCCCGACGACGTTCTGTTTTCGGGCAACCGTGCGACGCAGCCGGAATATGATGAATATGATCCGCTGTTAAACGGCCATTCTGTCACCGAACCGGTTGCCGCCGCTGCGGCCGCAACTGCCGTCACCCAGACGTGGGCAGCGTCCGCCGATCCCATAATGCAAACGCCGCCCATGCCGGGGGCTGAGCCGGTTGTCGCGCAACCGACCGTGGAGTGGCAGCCCGTACCGGGGCCGCAAACCGGCGAGCCGGTTATCGCGCCTGCGCCGGAGGGGTATCAGCCGCATCCGCAATATGCTCAACCGCAGGAGGCGCAAAGTGCGCCGTGGCAGCAACCTGTGCCTGTCGCTTCCGCGCCGCAATACGCCGCGACGCCAGCGACCGCAGCAGAGTATGACTCTCTTGCGCCGCAGGAAACACAGCCGCAATGGCAGGCGCCGGATGCCGAACAACACTGGCAGCCGGAGCCGACCCATCAGCCGACGCCGGTTTATCAGCCGGAGCCGATAGCGGCTGAACCTTCCCACATGCCGCCGCCGGTTATCGAACAGCCGGTTGCCACCGAGCCTGAACCTGTCATAGAAGAGACCAGACCCGCCCGTCCTCCGCTTTACTATTTTGAAGAGGTGGAAGAGAAACGCGCCCGTGAGCGCGAACAACTGGCGGCATGGTATCAACCGATTCCGGAGCCGGTAAAAGAGAACGTGCCGGTCAAACCTACGGTATCTGTCGCGCCATCCATACCGCCAGTGGAAGCGGTAGCCGCCGCCGCGTCGCTTGACGCAGGTATTAAGAGTGGCGCTCTGGCAGCAGGCGCCGCGGCCGCTGCGCCTGCATTTGGTCTGGCTACCGGCGGCGCGCCGCGTCCGCAGGTGAAAGAGGGGATTGGTCCGCAACTGCCGCGTCCGAACCGCGTTCGCGTGCCGACCCGACGGGAACTGGCGTCGTACGGTATTAAGCTGCCGTCACAGAGGATTGCAGAAGAAAAAGCCCGCGAGGCGGAGCGCAATCAGTACGAGACGGGCGCGCAGCTAACCGATGAAGAAATAGATGCAATGCATCAGGACGAGTTAGCCCGTCAGTTTGCGCAGTCGCAGCAGCATCGTTATGGTGAGACGTATCAGCATGATACTCAACAGGCAGAAGATGACGATACCGCTGCGGAAGCTGAATTAGCCCGCCAGTTTGCCGCTTCGCAACAGCAGCGATATTCCGGCGAGCAACCCGCTGGCGCGCAGCCGTTCTCACTGGACGATCTGGATTTCTCGCCAATGAAAGTATTGGTTGATGAAGGTCCGCACGAACCGCTGTTCACGCCGAGTGTCATGCCCGAATCAACGCCTGTTCAGCAGCCGGTAGCACCGCAGCCGCAGTATCAACAGCCGCAACAGCCGGTAGCGCCGCAGCCGCAGTATCAGCAGCCGCAACAGCCGGTAGCGCCGCAACCGCAGTATCAGCAGCCGCAACAGCCGGTAGCGCCGCAGCCACAGTATCAGCAGCCGCAGCAGCCGGTAGCGCCGCAGCCACAGTATCAGCAGCCGCAGCAACCGACAGCGCCGCAGCCGCAGTATCAGCAGCCGCAACAGCCGACAGCGCCGCAAGACAGCCTGATTCACCCGCTGTTGATGCGTAACGGCGACAGTCGTCCATTACAGCGTCCGACGACGCCGCTGCCTTCGTTAGATCTTCTGACGCCGCCGCCGAGCGAAGTTGAACCGGTAGATACCTTTGCGCTGGAGCAAATGGCGCGTCTGGTTGAAGCGCGTCTGGCGGATTTCCGCATTAAAGCTGATGTGGTGAACTATTCGCCAGGCCCGGTCATTACTCGCTTTGAACTGAATCTGGCCCCGGGCGTTAAAGCGGCGCGTATCTCCAACCTTTCCCGGGATCTGGCGCGCTCATTGTCAACGGTAGCCGTACGCGTTGTGGAGGTCATTCCAGGCAAACCTTACGTAGGGTTGGAATTGCCGAACAAGAAACGGCAAACCGTTTATCTGCGCGAAGTGTTGGATAACGCCAAATTCCGCGAGAATCCGTCGCCGCTTACCGTGGTGTTAGGTAAGGATATCGCGGGCGATCCGGTAGTGGCGGATCTGGCGAAAATGCCTCACCTGCTGGTGGCCGGTACGACCGGTTCCGGTAAGTCGGTCGGAGTTAACGCCATGATCCTCAGTATGCTGTATAAAGCGCAGCCGGAAGACGTTCGCTTTATCATGATCGACCCGAAAATGTTAGAACTCTCGGTCTATGAGGGTATACCGCATCTGTTGACAGAAGTTGTTACCGACATGAAAGACGCGGCTAACGCGTTACGCTGGAGCGTCAATGAGATGGAGCGTCGCTATAAGCTGATGTCCGCGCTCGGCGTGCGTAATCTGGCTGGGTATAACGAGAAAATCGCCGAAGCGGCCCGCATGGGACGTCCGATTCCAGACCCGTACTGGAAGCCGGGTGACAGTATGGATGTTCAGCATCCGGTTCTGGAAAAACTGCCGTATATCGTGGTACTGGTTGATGAATTTGCCGACCTGATGATGACCGTCGGTAAAAAAGTTGAAGAGCTGATCGCGCGTCTGGCGCAGAAAGCGCGCGCCGCGGGGATTCACCTGGTACTGGCGACGCAGCGTCCGTCGGTCGATGTGATTACTGGTTTAATTAAAGCCAACATTCCAACCCGTATCGCTTTTACCGTATCCAGTAAGATCGACTCCCGCACCATTCTTGATCAGGGTGGCGCTGAGTCGTTATTGGGAATGGGGGACATGCTCTATTCCGGACCAAACTCCACCATGCCGGTACGTGTCCATGGGGCGTTTGTGCGTGACCAGGAAGTCCATGCGGTGGTTCAGGACTGGAAAGCGCGCGGTCGTCCGCAATATGTGGATGGCATTACCTCCGACAGCGAAAGCGAAGGTGGTGGTGGCGGTTTTGACGGCGGCGAAGAATTAGATGCGCTATTCGATCAGGCCGTTAATTTCGTCACCCAGAAGCGTAAAGCGTCCATTTCCGGCGTTCAGCGTCAGTTCCGCATCGGCTATAACCGTGCGGCGCGTATTATCGAACAGATGGAAGCGCAGGGTATTGTCAGCGCTCAGGGGCATAACGGTAATCGTGAAGTGCTGGCTCCGCCGCCTTTTGAGTAAACCTGTAAGCCGGATGGCGCTGTGCAGGTTGCCATCCGGCAACAAAATTCAGTATTTTCTTCTTTCCTCATGCTGATTTTTGGCCTGGAATAGAAAGCAAAAGGAGCTCCTGGTCGGGAGTGTCGAAACCTGAGGAATAATGATGAAAAAAATGGCAATCGCCTGTGCATTACTTTCAAGCGTTGTAGCCAGCAGCGTATGGGCTGACGCCGCCAGCTCTCTGAAAAGCCGTCTGGATAAAGTGAGCAGCTTTCATGCCACCTTTACTCAAAAAGTCACCGATGGCAGCGGTGCCGCGGTGCAGGAGGGACAGGGTGATTTATGGGTTAAGCGGCCAAATTTATTCAACTGGCATATGACGCAACCTGACGAGAGTATTCTGGTTTCTGACGGCAAAACGTTATGGTTCTATAACCCGTTTGTAGAACAGGCTACCGCCACGTGGTTGAAAGATGCCACCGGAAATACACCGTTTATGCTGATTGCCCGCAACCAGGCCAGCGACTGGCAGCAGTATAATATTAAGCAGGATGGCGATAATTTTGTGCTGACGCCGAAAGCCAGCAACGGCAATCTGAAACAGTTCACCATCAATGTGGGACGCGACGGGACTATCCACCAGTTTAGCGCCGTAGAACAAGACGATCAGCGTAGCGCCTATCAGCTAAAATCCCAGCAAAACGGCGCTGTTGATCCGTCAAAATTTACGTTTACTCCGCCGCAAGGGGTAACGATAGACGACCAACGTAAGTAGAGGCGATGAGTGAGCAATCTGTCGCTCGATTTTTCTGATAATACGTTTCAACCGCTGGCCGCGCGAATGCGGCCGGAAAATTTAGCGCAGTATATCGGCCAGCAGCATTTGCTGGCCGCAGGTAAACCGTTGCCTCGCGCTATTGAGGCCGGGCACCTGCACTCCATGATTTTATGGGGGCCGCCAGGGACGGGGAAAACCACGCTCGCTGAAGTGATCGCCCGCTACGCCAGCGCCGATGTCGAGCGTATTTCCGCCGTCACTTCTGGGGTAAAAGAGATTCGCGAAGCTATCGAGCGCGCCCGCCAGAATCGTAATGCCGGTCGCCGTACCATCCTGTTTGTCGATGAAGTGCATCGCTTTAACAAAAGCCAGCAGGACGCCTTTTTACCGCATATCGAAGATGGCACTATCACCTTTATCGGCGCGACCACGGAAAATCCCTCTTTTGAGCTGAACTCGGCGCTATTGTCGCGAGCGCGGGTCTATTTGCTGAAATCGTTGACCACTGACGATATTGAGCAAGTACTGGACCAGGCGATGCAGGACAAAACGCGTGGTTACGGCGATCAGGATATCGTGTTACCGGATGAGACACGGCGAGCGATTGCTGAGCTGGTCAATGGCGACGCGCGGCGCGCCTTAAATACGCTGGAAATGATGGCCGATATGGCGGAGGCGGATGATAGCGGCAAACGCGTTTTATGGCCCGCCTTGTTGACCGAGATCGCCGGCGAACGCAGCGCGCGTTTTGATAACAAAGGTGATCGCTTCTACGATCTTATTTCCGCCTTACATAAATCAGTGCGCGGCAGCGCGCCGGATGCCGCCCTCTATTGGTATGCCCGTATCATTACCGCGGGAGGCGATCCGCTGTACGTGGCGCGTCGCTGCCTGGCGATTGCCTCGGAAGATGTGGGTAATGCCGATCCGCGCGCGATGCAGGTCGCTATTGCCGCGTGGGATTGTTTCACCCGCGTCGGTCCGGCTGAAGGCGAAAGGGCGATCGCGCAGGCTATCGTTTATCTCGCCTGCGCGCCGAAGAGCAACGCCGTCTATACCGCCTTTAAGGCTGCGCTGGCCGACGCGCGCGAACGTCCTGATTATGACGTTCCTGTCCATCTGCGTAATGCGCCAACCAAACTGATGAAAGAGATGGGCTATGGCCAGGAGTACCGCTATGCCCACGATGAGCCCAATGCCTATGCTGCGGGTGAAGTGTACTTCCCGCCGGAAATCGCGCAAACGCGCTATTATCATCCGACAAATCGTGGTCTGGAAGGCAAGATTGGCGAAAAGCTCGCCTGGCTGGCTGAACAGGATCAAAATAGCCCCACAAAACGCTACCGCTAGTGTAAACGTTGCGGTAAGGTTATCTCTAAATATGATGCTCCAGGTATCATGGCGTTGATGATGAATCTCGTTATGCCTGATAGCACGTTGCTTATGAGGTCTGCGGGTATAGCGCAATGGATGCGTTGTTGCTGTCGTCGGTCAGGTAAGGCGAAAACGTCGCTATTACGTAAACGCGGTTTACGTTCATCAATACAATCAGAGGCGATCATCAATTGATCGCGTTTCCTTTTATTATTCGATAAGCACAGGATAAGCATGCTCGATCCCAATCTGCTGCGTAATGAGCCAGACGCAGTCGCTGAAAAACTGGCACGCCGGGGCTTTAAGCTGGATGTAGATAAGCTGCGCGCTCTTGAAGAGCGTCGTAAAGTTTTGCAGGTCAACACGGAAAACCTGCAGGCGGAGCGTAATTCTCGATCGAAATCCATCGGCCAGGCGAAAGCGCGCGGGGAAGATATCGAGCCTTTACGCCTGGAAGTGAATAAACTGGGCGAAGAGCTGGATGCGGCGAAAGCCGAGCTGGATACCTTGCTGGCGGAGATCCGCAATATCGCGCTGACCATCCCAAACCTGCCTGCGGATGAAGTGCCGGTAGGTAAAGATGAAAACGACAACGTTGAAGTCAGCCGCTGGGGTACCCCGCGTGAGTTTGATTTTGAAATCCGCGATCACGTCACCTTAGGGGAAATGCACTCCGGCCTCGACTTTGCCGCCGCGGTTAAGCTGACCGGCTCCCGTTTTGTAGTGATGAAAGGACAGATTGCGCGTATGCATCGCGCATTGTCGCAGTTCATGTTGGATCTGCATACGGAACAGCACGGCTATAGCGAAAACTACGTGCCGTATCTGGTTAACCACGACACGCTGTATGGCACCGGTCAACTGCCGAAATTCGCAGGCGATTTGTTCCATACCCGTCCGCTGGAAGAAGAAGCAGACAGCAGCAACTATGCTTTGATCCCGACGGCGGAGGTTCCGCTGACCAATCTGGTACGCGATGAAATCATCGACGAAGATCAGCTGCCAATTAAAATGACGGCGCATACGCCTTGTTTCCGTTCTGAAGCAGGTTCTTATGGTCGTGATACCCGTGGCCTGATTCGTATGCATCAGTTTGACAAAGTGGAAATGGTGCAGATCGTTCGCCCGGAAGATTCTATGGCTGCGTTGGAAGAGATGACCGGTCACGCGGAAAAAGTGCTCCAGCTACTGGGACTGCCGTACCGTAAAATTATTCTGTGCACTGGTGATATGGGCTTCGGCGCCTGCAAAACCTATGACCTCGAAGTCTGGGTTCCGGCGCAGAATACCTACCGCGAGATCTCTTCCTGCTCTAACGTCTGGGACTTCCAGGCGCGTCGTATGCAGGCACGCTGTCGCAGCAAGTCCGACAAAAAGACCCGTCTGGTCCATACCCTGAATGGTTCTGGTCTGGCGGTAGGTCGTACCCTGGTGGCCGTGATGGAAAACTATCAGCAGGCTGATGGTCGCATTGAAGTGCCGGAAGTATTACGTCCGTACATGAACGGACTGGAATATATCGGCTAATCCTCGCTTTCTCTTCTTCTAAAAAGCGCCTTCGGGCGCTTTTTTTATGCCAGTTTGATACCGGACAATAATCCCTACCCTATTAGGGGTAATACTGATTTCGAATGAAGGTCAGTTTTTAACGCTATTTTTCTATTTTTTCGATATATATCAGACTTTATAGCGACGTTATCGCTATATAAAATTCTATACATCGTTTTATTGTTTTTTTTATTGTGAGCAGCAGAGTGAGCCCTTATGAAAACTAAGATCCCTGATGCCGTGCTGGCAGCCGAGGTGAGCCGTCGTGGTTTAGTCAAAACCACCGCGATAGGCGGCCTGGCGATGGCCAGTAGCGCATTTACCCTGCCATTTACCCGCATCGCTAACGCCGCAGAGGCGATAAGCCCGGCGAAAACCGGCGAGAAAGTCGTCTGGAGCGCCTGTACGGTAAACTGTGGCAGCCGTTGTCCGCTACGTATGCATGTTGTGGATGGCGAAATCAAATATGTAGAAACGGATAATACCGGAAACGATGATTACGATGGCCTGCACCAGGTTCGCGCCTGCCTGCGCGGTCGTTCTATGCGTCGTCGCGTCTATAACCCGGATCGGCTCAAGTATCCGATGAAGCGCGTCGGCGCGCGCGGCGAAGGTAAATTTGAGCGTATTAGCTGGGACGAAGCCTACGATATCATTGCTACCAATATGCAGCGTCTTATCAAAGAGTATGGCAACGAGTCCATTTATCTGAACTATGGCACGGGTACGCTGGGCGGCACTTTGACACGTTCATGGCCGCCAGGAAAAACGCTGGTCGCCCGTCTGATGAACTGCTGCGGCGGTTATCTTAATCACTACGGTGATTACTCTTCCGCGCAAATCGCAGCGGGTCTGAATTACACCTATGGCGGCTGGGCGGATGGCAATAGTCCATCCGACATTGAAAACAGTAAGCTGGTGGTGTTGTTTGGTAATAACCCTGGCGAAACCCGCATGAGCGGGGGCGGTGTAACGTATTATCTTGAACAGGCGCGGCAGAAATCAAACGCGCGGATGATCATTATCGATCCTCGTTACACCGACACCGGCGCCGGTCGCGAAGATGAGTGGATTCCGATTCGTCCAGGTACCGATGCGGCGCTGGTCAATGGTCTGGCATATGTCTTAATCACCGAGAACATGGTCGATCAGCCGTTCCTGGACAAATATTGCGTCGGTTATGACGAAAAAACCTTGCCTGCCAGCGCGCCGAAAAACGGTCACTACAAAGCCTATATTCTGGGCCAGGGTAAAGACGGTATCGCGAAGACGCCGGAGTGGGCGGCGCAAATTACCGGTATCCCGGCGGATCGCATTATTAAGCTGGCGCGAGAAATCGGCAGCGCTAAACCCGCCTATATTTGCCAGGGGTGGGGACCACAACGTCATGCTAATGGAGAAATCGCCACGCGCGCCATCTCAATGCTGGCGATCCTGACGGGTAATGTTGGGATTAACGGCGGTAACAGCGGCGCGCGCGAAGGGTCTTATGCCCTGCCATTTGAACGTATGCCCACGTTAGAAAACCCGGTTGAAACCAGCATCTCCATGTTTATGTGGACCGATGCCATTGAACGCGGCCCGGAAATGACGGCGCTGCGTGATGGCGTGCGGGGGAAAGATAAGCTGGACGTGCCGATCAAAATGATCTGGAACTATGCTGGCAACTGTTTGATTAACCAGCACTCTGAGATTAACCGCACCCACGAAATCCTGCAGGATGACAAGAAATGTGAAATGATCGTCGTTATCGACTGTCATATGACATCGTCGGCAAAATACGCCGATATTCTGTTGCCTGATTGCACTGCTTCTGAGCAGATGGACTTTGCGCTGGATGCCTCCTGCGGAAACATGTCTTACGTTATCTTCACTGACCAGGCGATTAAACCTCGCTTCGAGTGTAAGACGATTTATGAGATGACCAGCGAACTGGCGAAACGTCTTGGCGTGGAACAACAGTTTACCGAAGGACGGACGCAAGAAGAGTGGATGCGTCATCTGTACGAACAGTCGCGTAAATCCATTCCGAATCTGCCCACCTTTGAGGAGTTCCGTAAGCAAGGCATCTTCAAACAGCGTGACCCCGAAGGCCACCATGTCGCCTATAAAGACTTCCGCGAAGATCCGCAAGCGAATCCACTTACAACGCCATCGGGCAAGATTGAAATCTATTCACAGGCGTTGGCGGATATCGCCGCCACCTGGGAGCTGCCGGAAGGCGACGTGATCGATCCATTACCGATCTACACGCCAGGTTTTGAAAACTATAACGATCCGCTAACGGATAAATTCCCGCTGCAGTTGACGGGTTTCCACTATAAAGCGCGTGTACATTCCACTTATGGCAACGTAGACGTACTGAAAGCCGCCTGTCGCCAGGAAATGTGGATTAACCCAATGGATGCGCAGAAACGCGGTATCAACAATGGCGATAAAGTCCGCATCTTCAACGATCGCGGCGAAGTACATATCGAGGCTAAAGTGACGCCGCGCATGATGCCGGGCGTGGTCGCCCTGGGAGAAGGCGCATGGTATGACCCGGATGCAAAACGCGTGGATCAGGGCGGATGTATTAACGTACTGACGACCCAACGTCCTTCTCCGCTGGCGAAGGGGAACCCGTCACATACGAACCTCGTTCAGGTTGAAAAGGCGTAAGGAGTAACCGATGACAACCCAGTATGGATTTTTTATTGATTCCAGCCGTTGCACCGGTTGCAAAACCTGCGAACTGGCCTGCAAGGACTACAAAGATTTGACCCCGGATGTCAGCTTCCGCCGCATTTATGAGTATGCGGGCGGCGACTGGCAGGAAGATAACGGCGTCTGGCACCAGAACGTCTTTGCCTATTATCTCTCCATCTCCTGTAACCACTGCGAAGACCCGGCCTGTACCAAAGTCTGCCCGAGCGGCGCGATGCACAAGCGCGATGACGGTTTTGTGGTGGTGAACGAAGAGGTCTGTATCGGCTGTCGCTACTGCCACATGGCCTGCCCGTACGGCGCGCCGCAGTACAACGCGGCCAAAGGTCATATGACCAAGTGCGACGGCTGTTACGACCGGGTGGCGGAAGGCAAAAAACCGATCTGCGTCGAATCCTGTCCGCTGCGAGCGCTGGACTTTGGTCCTATCGACGAGCTGCGTAAAAAACACGGTGAGCTGGCTGCCGTCGCGCCGCTGCCGCGCGCGCATTTCACGAAGCCGAATATTGTGATTAAACCCAACGCCAACAGCCGCCCGACCGGGGACACTACCGGTTATCTGGCCAATCCGAAGGAGGTATAAGATGGGAAGTGGATGGCATGAATGGCCGTTGATGATCTTCACGGTCTTTGGTCAGTGCGTGGCCGGTGGTTTTATTGTTCTGGCTCTGGCGCTGATGAAGGGCGACCTGCGCGCGGAAACGCAGCAGCGGGTGATCGCCTGTATGTTTGGTCTGTGGGTGCTGATGGGGATTGGCTTTATCGCCTCGATGCTGCATCTGGGTTCGCCGATGCGCGCGTTTAACTCGCTTAACCGCGTAGGTGCTTCCGCACTGAGCAATGAAATTGCCAGCGGTTCGGTGTTTTTTGCGGTCGGCGGGATTGGCTGGCTGTTGGCGGTACTGAAAAAGCTGCCGCCGGCACTGCGCACACTCTGGCTGATTATCACGATGGTACTGGGCGTCGTCTTCGTCTGGATGATGGTACGCGTCTATAACAGCATCGATACAGTACCGACCTGGTATAGCGTCTGGACGCCGCTGGGCTTCTTCCTGACGCTCTTTATGGGGGGGCCGCTACTGGGTTATCTGCTGCTGCGCATCGCGGGCGTGAACGGTTGGGCGATGCGTTTGTTACCTGCGGTTTCGGTGCTGGCGCTGGTGGTTATCGCCATTATGGCGGCCATGCAGGGCGCGGAACTGGCGACGATTCACAGTTCCATTCAGCAGGCGTCTGCTCTGGTGCCGGATTATGGCTCGCTGATGGCCTGGCGTATGGTGCTGCTTGCGGCGGCGTTGTGCTGCTGGATTGTGCCACAGTTAAAAGGGTATCAACCTGCGGTACCGTTGCTCTCTGTCGCCTTCATTCTGATGCTGGCGGGGGAATTGATTGGCCGCGGCGTATTCTATGGGCTGCATATGACCGTGGGCATGGCGGTAGCCAGCTAACGCGTTGACGCGTATTCGGCCTGCAGAACGTGCAGGCCGAATACGCCTTTAGCCACCATCAATATAAGGAATATAACCGGGGCGGGGAAGGCGCATATAAATCCATAGAGAAGAAAACGAAGCTAAAGGAACCATGAAATTTTTCGACTGAACAAAACGCCGATTTTGCGGGTTAGATCAATAAAAACAAGGGGATGAATTTTTAGCCTTTTAATATATTCACGTGCAGAATAAGTAAATCAAATCGATAGTCTCAAAACTTGCGGATCGCCCATGCGGAGCCGATTGACAATGTTTTTGGCGATGGCATGATGCGCATGAAATTTGAACTTCCTCACGGTTTTTATTCATGTCCACCTATACCCGTCCCGTCATGCTTTTGCTGTGCGGGCTACTTTTGTTGACCCTGGCCATTGCGGTACTGAATACGCTTGTGCCGCTGTGGCTTGCTCAGGCAAACCTTCCGACCTGGCAGGTGGGGATGGTCAGCTCGTCTTATTTTACCGGCAATCTGGTCGGGACGTTATTTACCGGGTATTTAATTAAACGCATTGGGTTTAACCGTAGCTATTATCTTGCCTCGCTGATCTTCGCCGCGGGTTGTGTCGGGTTGGGCGTGATGGTGGGGTTCTGGAGCTGGATGAGCTGGCGTTTTATTGCCGGTATCGGCTGCGCCATGATTTGGGTGGTTGTCGAAAGCGCGTTGATGTGCAGCGGAACCTCGCATAATCGCGGGCGCCTGCTGGCTGCCTATATGATGGTCTATTACATGGGGACCTTCCTTGGACAATTATTGGTCAGTAAAGTATCTGGTGAATTGCTGCACGCCCTTCCCTGGGTGACCGGAATGATTCTGGCGGGAATTCTGCCGCTACTCTTTACCCGAATTGTAAATCAGCAAACGCAGGCACGTCATTCCTCTTCTATTAGCGCCATGCTGAAGCTACGCCAGGCGCGTCTTGGCGTGAATGGTTGCATTATTTCCGGCATTGTTCTTGGTTCATTATATGGCCTGATGCCGTTATATCTGAAGCATCAGGGGATGGCTAACGCCAGCATCGGTTTCTGGATGGCGGTGCTGGTGAGCGCCGGCATTTTGGGGCAATGGCCAATGGGACGTCTGGCGGACAAATTTGGTCGCTTGCTGGTGTTACGCGTACAGGTCTTCGTTGTCATACTCGGTAGTATTGCCATGTTAACCCAGGCGGCGATGGCGCCAGCTCTGTTTATTCTGGGGGCGGCGGGTTTTACGCTTTATCCTGTTGCAATGGCCTGGGCCTGTGAAAAAGTCGAACACCACCAGCTTGTGGCAATGAACCAGGCACTGTTGTTAAGTTATACAGTAGGGAGCCTGTTGGGGCCGTCTTTTGCTGCGATGTTAATGCAGAATTATTCAGATAATCTGCTGTTTATTATGATCGCCAGCGTATCGTTTATTTATCTGCTGATGCTGTTACGTAACGCCGGCCAGACGCCTAATCCTGTCGCCCACATCTAACTGTTCTCTGAATCGTATGCAGGACGTGAGTCTTGCATACTCTTTGTTTATGTTTTACGTAAAATAATTGACCTGCATAATTTTCTTGCTTTACTGAAAAATAAAATGTGCCGAAGGTTATAATTTTGCGCTCCTCTATTTTCTCTCTTCGTCTTTACCGCGCATAATTCCCCGCTTCATTTATAGTAATAGCATTGTGTTCACGAAGGATCACGTTATGCCGAATGTGCAGGAAAAACAGTTGCGATGGTACAACATCGCCCTGATGTCGTTTATTACCGTTTGGGGATTCGGCAATGTTGTCAATAACTATGCTAACCAGGGGTTAGTGGTTGTCTTCTCCTGGGTGTTTATTTTTGCGCTCTATTTTATTCCTTATGCCTTAATCGTGGGGCAACTGGGCTCAACCTTCAAAGAGGGAAAAGGGGGCGTCAGTACCTGGATTAAGCATACGATGGGGCCGGGGTTGGCTTACCTTGCGGCATGGACTTATTGGGTCGTGCATATTCCCTACCTGGCGCAAAAGCCGCAGGCGATACTCATTGCATTGGGATGGGCTTTAAAAGGCGACGGCTCGTTGATAAAAGAATATACCGTCGTTGCCTTGCAGGGGCTGACGCTGGCATTGTTTGTTTTCTTTATGTGGGTTGCTTCCAGGGGGATGAAATCGCTAAAGGTTGTTGGGTCTGTGGCCGGGATTGCCATGTTTATCATGTCAATTTTATATGTTGTGATGGCAGTGACCGCGCCAGCAATTACAAACGTTGAAATTGCGACCGCAAACATCACCTGGCAGTCATTTATTCCTCATATCGATTTTACCTATATCACCACTATCTCTATGTTGGTCTTTGCGGTTGGTGGGGCAGAGAAGATCTCGCCTTATGTCAACCAGACGCGGAATCCAGGAAAAGAATTTCCGAAGGGGATGCTCTTTTTAGCCGTCATGGTTGCGGTCTGCGCTATCCTCGGTTCGTTGGCGATGGGAATGATGTTTGATTCCCGGCATATACCTGACGATTTAATGACCAATGGGCAATATTATGCATTCCAGAAATTGGGTGAGTATTACCATATGGGTAATTCATTAATGGTGATTTATGCCATTGCCAATACTCTGGGGCAAATCGCCGCGCTGGTGTTTTCTATTGATGCGCCACTAAAAGTATTGCTGGGTGATGCAGACAGTAAATATATCCCGCAGCGCTTATGTCGTACTAACGCTTCAGGTACGCCAGTTAACGGTTATTTGCTGACATTGGTGTTGGTCGCTATCTTGATTATGTTGCCAACGCTTGGCATCGGCGATATGAACAACCTGTACAAATGGCTGCTTAATCTCAACTCAGTTGTTATGCCGCTGCGCTATCTGTGGGTATTTGTCGCCTTTATTGCTGTCATTCGACTGGCGCAAAAGTACAAACCCGAATATGTGTTTATTCGCAACCGGGCGTTGGCGTTAACTGTGGGAATATGGTGTTTTGCCTTCACCGCGTTTGCCTGCCTTACCGGTATTTTCCCCAAAATGGAGGCGTTCACACCGGAGTGGACATTCCAGCTGACGTTGAACATCGTGACGCCTTTTGTCCTGGTCGGGTTGGGATTAATTTTCCCACTGCTGGCGCGTAGAAACACATAACGACGCTCTTTTCCACGGCGCTCCTGTCAGGCGAGCGCCTTTTAAGGTCACAGGTGCCTGGGTTCCAGGCGGAGACCATGGTATTAACAGGCACCGGGTCAGCAATAGTTGTCAGACCTTCAACCCAGCAGCAGATAAGCGTAATACCTGGTAAGCGCAATATTGTTAACCAGGCCTGTCTGACGGCGGAGTCGGGTATTTTAGCGGTAAGAGCGTTATCCAGACAGCAAAACGGCTACCGTCACGGGTAGCCGTTTAAAAGCGGATAAGATAGCAGGCGATTAATACATCACTTTATGACCATACTGCTCAAGAATGCCCTTCACACGCTCCATGGTCTCTTTTTTAGGCGGCTTCACGCCATCCAGTTTATATTCTTCGCCCATTGCCACCCATTTATGTTTGCCCAGCTCATGATAGGGCAGCAGTTCGATTTTTTCGACATTCCCCATATCGCGGGTAAACTCACCCAGGCGATGCGCGGAATCATCGTCGTCAGACCAGCCGGGAACGACAACGTAACGGATCCAGACCTTCACATTTTTCTTTGATAAATACTGAGCGAATTCCAGCGTCCGGTGATTAGAGACACCGACCAGATTCTGGTGGATCTCATCATTCATCTGCTTGAGATCGAGCATCACCAGATCGGTAACGTCCAGCAGTTCATCAATCACTGGGTCATAACGGCGCACAAAGCCGTTGGTGTCGAGACAGGTGTGGATACCTTCTTTTTTACAGGCGCGAAACCAGTCGCGTACAAATTCTGCCTGCAAAATGGCCTCGCCGCCGGATGCCGTCACGCCGCCGCCAGAAGCATTCATAAAATGCCGATAGGTCACCACCTCTTTCATTAAGTCTTCAACGGTGATTTCTTTACCGCCATGCGTATCCCATGTGTCGCGGTTATGGCAATACAGGCAGCGCATCAGGCAGCCCTGGAAAAAGGTAATAAAGCGGATGCCTGGGCCATCAACGGTGCCACAGGACTCAAAGGAGTGAATGCGACCAATAACCGGCTTTTTATCAGCAGTTACTGCAACACTTTCATTTGTAATACAATCGGTTAAGTTACTCATATCGCTTCGGCTAGCTCTAAATAACATGGGGTTTATGGACACATTCCGGGCATGTTGAGCACCCTGGTAAGGGGGTTGCATCCTGTAAAAAAGCGGTACTGCGAGCGTAAATTTTGGACTACAGAATGTGTGGCTGTTCCAGAATGTGCTGCAATGGAGCTATTTTACCTCTATTCAGTATAAAATATACGGCAAATCTATGCTGTATAACTTGCACCACCAGAAATTCTGGCTCATTCATCAGCTCGTAACGCCCGAACCGCAATACATACTGCAAGTGTATCATCCATAGCGCCCTGGTTTTGCTGTTTATGATCCGCCTCTTTTTTCAAATGGTTGGCGCCGTTTTGTTGTGGTCAGAACGAAAATAATTTTCAACATAATTCAGATGTGTCCAAAGAACGTTATGCGCTGTCCAGCGCCTGGCGCCGCATTCAACATGCAATCAGGTCTAAATCTGATGTTATTTCTAAAGCCGGACTGATTCAATCTCTTAAATAGAGTGTGGCTTTAATCAAAAAATGAGAGCAACGGATTGAATTTTGCTTTCGCGGTAAATAATCAAAGGAGTTATTATGCCAGTTACGTTAAGTTTTGGTAATCGTCATAACTATGAAGTTAATGCTTCACGGCTAGTCCGTTTGATGAGTTCTGACAAAGAAGAAGCGCTATACATGGGGGTATGGGATAGATTTAAGGACTGCTTCAGAACACACAAAAAAAGAGAGGTGCTGGAGGTATTATATACACTCATCCATGGATGTGAACGTGAAAATCAAGCTGACCTTAATGTTGATACAGTCGGCATGGAGAAGATATATGCCTTTGCACAATTAAAACAATATGCTAATCCATCTCAACAAGACCGCTTTGTTATGCGTTTTGATGTGAGTCAGACACAAGTTTCATTTGAGATTGATGGCAAGGTTATTGATAAATGTAATTTGCATCGTATCCTCAATGTTTCAGAAAACTGTATTTTTAAAGTGATGGAAGAAGATGAAGAAGAGTTGTTTTTTAAAGTATGTATTAAGTATGGAGAAAAAATTGCTTGCTATCCAGAATTATTAGAAAACTTTGCTTTTAAACTTAGGCAGGAAGTTAATGAAGATGATGAAATTAAGGATGAAGTTTATAAGCTTATGCGATCTGGAGAAGATCGAAAAATGGCATGTGTTGAATGGAATGGTACGCTTACTGAGGATGAGATGGATAAACTACGCTGTCTCCAAATGGGGTCTTTTGAGATTTCTACCCAATTTTGTAAAATAGGTTACTGGGAATTAGAGGGAGAAGTCCTGTTTGATATGTTTCATCCAACACTTATCTATCTGCTACATGGATATATGCCGTCATTGTCATGTGATTTTACAGAAGCTAACACCATGCTGTTTTCTGATGTATTAAATAAGGATTATGATGATTATCAAAATAATAAAAGAGAAATTGATGCTATTCTGAGAAGAATATATAGATCACATAATAACACTTTATTTATAAGTAAAAATTCTGGTTGTCGAAATATGCTTTTATAAAAATTAAAAAGGCCCCACTGACATGGAGCCTTTTTTGTACGCTTTTTATAGCGTAATTTCAGTCAAACCCATTACATGGTCTGCGTGAAGGTACGAGTAATAACGTCCTGCTGCTGTTCTTTCGTCAGGGAGTTAAAACGTACTGCGTAACCAGATACACGGATGGTCAGCTGCGGATATTTTTCCGGATGTTCCATCGCGTCCAGCAGCATTTCACGGTTCATGACGTTGACGTTCAGGTGCTGACCGCCTTCGATGGACGCTTCGTGGTGGAAGTAACCATCCATCAGACCTGCCAGGTTAGTCTTACGAACTTCGTCGTCTTTACCCAGTGCGTTCGGAACGATAGAGAAGGTATAAGAAATACCATCTTTCGCGTAAGCAAACGGCAGTTTAGCAACGGAGGTCAGAGAAGCGACAGCGCCTTTCTGGTCACGACCGTGCATCGGGTTAGCACCTGGTCCGAACGGCGCGCCAGCACGACGACCATCCGGGGTGTTACCAGTTTTCTTACCATACACAACGTTAGAAGTGATGGTCAGAACAGACTGCGTCGGGATAGCGCCACGGTAGGTGGTCAGTTTCTGAATTTTCTTCATGAAACGTTCTACCAGGTCAACCGCCATGTCATCTACACGAGCGTCGTTGTTACCAAACTGCGGGTATTCGCCTTCGATTTCGAAGTCGATAGCCAGACCATCTTCGTCACGAATCGGTTTAACTTTCGCATATTTGATGGCAGACAGGGAGTCAGCCGCAACGGACAGACCTGCGATACCACACGCCATGGTGCGGATAACGTCACGGTCATGCAGCGCCATCAGAGAGGCTTCGTAGCTGTACTTGTCGTGCATGTAGTGGATAACGTTCAGCGCGGTGACATACTGTTTAGCCAGCCAGTCCATGAAGTGATCCATGCGATCCATCACTTCGTCGAAGTTCAGAACATCGCCTTTGATCGGTTCGGATTTCGGACCAACCTGCATTTTCAGTTTTTCATCAACGCCGCCGTTGATTGCATACAGCATGGTTTTCGCCAGGTTTGCACGCGCGCCGAAGAACTGCATTTGTTTACCAACGATCATCGGGCTTACGCAGCATGCGATAGCGTAGTCATCGTTGTTGAAGTCCGGACGCATCAGGTCATCGTTCTCGTACTGCAGAGAAGAGGTGTCGATGGAGACTTTAGCGGCGAATTTCTTGAAGTTCAGCGGCAGTTTTTCAGACCACAGAACGGTGATGTTCGGCTCCGGAGACGGCCCCATGGTGTACAGGGTGTTCAGGAAGCGGAAGCTGTTTTTGGTGACCAGAGTACGGCCGTCAACGCCCATACCACCGATAGATTCGGTTGCCCAAATCGGGTCGCCGGAGAACAGTTCATCATATTCCGGAGTACGCAGGAAGCGAACCATACGCAGTTTCATGACCAGGTGGTCAATCATTTCCTGTGCGTCTTGCTCGGTGATTTTGCCTGCTTTCAGGTCACGTTCGATGTACGCATCCAGGAAGGTGGATACACGACCGAAGGACATTGCTGCGCCGTTCTGAGATTTAACCGCAGCCAGGTAACCGAAGTAAGTCCACTGGATTGCTTCCTGAGCGTTAGTCGCCGGGCCAGAGATATCGCAGCCGTATTTAGCTGCCATTTCTTTGATCTGACCCAGAGCGCGGTGCTGTTCAGCGATTTCTTCACGCAGACGGATAGTCGCTTCCAGATTTACGCCGTTTTCCAGATCGGATTGCAGAGACGTAAACTGCGCGAATTTGTCTTTCATCAGGTAGTCGATACCGTACAGCGCTACGCGACGGTAGTCACCGATGATACGGCCACGGCCATACGCATCCGGCAGACCGGTCAGAACGCCAGATTTACGGCAACGCAGGATGTCCGGAGTATAAACGTCGAATACGCCCTGGTTGTGGGTCTTACGGTATTCGGTGAAGATTTTTTTGAGCATTGGGTCCAGCTCGCGATTGTACGCTTTGCAGGAACCTTCAACCATTTTGATACCGCCGAACGGGATAATCGCACGCTTCAGCGGAGCTTCAGTCTGCAGACCAACAATTTTCTCAAGCGCTTTGTTGATGTAGCCAGCGTCGTGAGAAGTGATGGTGGAAGCAACGGAGGTGTCAAAGTCAACAGGCGCGTGAGTGCGGTTTTCCTGTTTAACGCCTTCCATTACGCTGTCCCACAGCTTGGTGGTCGCGTCAGTAGCGCCAGCCAGGAAGGACTCGTCACCCTCATACGGAGTGTAGTTTTTCTGAATGAAGTCACGGACGTTTACTTCATTCTGCCAGTCACCTTTGGTAAAACCTTCCCAGGCTGTGGCTAACTTTTCATTAAGCTCGGACATGTAACACCTACCTTCTTAAGTGGATTTTTTATTTACTGCGTGTAATGGGCATCAACAGATTAATGATGCTCGTTACCACGCAGGTAAATGACCCAGTATGTCAACCCGACCAACAAACCGCCGCCGATAATATTACCGATCGTGACCGGAATCAGGTTATCAGTGATGAAGCTCATCACGGTCAGGTGAGAAAAACTTTCCGGAGACGAACCGACTGCGGTCCAAAACTCCGGTGTAGCGAAATCGCGTATTACAATACCCATAGGAATCATAAACATGTTTGCGATACTGTGCTCAAAACCGCTGGCGACAAACATGGCGACGGGCAGTACCATGATGAACGCTTTGTCCATCAGGCTACGACCTGAATAGCTCATCCACACGGCCAGACAAACCATCAGGTTCGCCAGAATACCGAGGCAGACAGCTTCAATAAAAGTGTGGTGCATTTTGTGGTCGGCGGTTTGCAGGACGTTAAGTCCCCATTGACCGTTGGCAGTCATATACTCGCCGGAAAGCCACATCAGTAACACGAAAAGCAGAGCGCCAATCAGGTTACCAAAATAGACGTTTAACCAGTTTTTAGCCAGTTGCCCCCAGGTGATGCGACCGCTAGCTTTAGCTACAACGATCAGAACAGTAGAGGTGAAAAGATCAGCGCCGCAAATAACACAGAGAATCAGTCCCAAAGAGAAACAGATACCCCCGATAAGTTTCGCCATGCCATAAGGCATCGCGCCAGTACCGGTTGTCGCAGTAATATAAAAAACAAAGGCAATTGAAATGAATACGCCGGCGGTAATCGCCAGATAGAAAGTCTTAAGCGGATGTTTCGTTGCTTTATAGACGCCTGCTTCTTCAGCCACTTTGGCCATTGCTGCAGGGAGTAAAAGGTCAAAAGGGTTGTCAGCTTTCACACTAACTCTCTCTTTATTAAGTCGGCGACGAGATACTAACAAAGCATTATAGATGAGAATTTGATATAGATCATATCTCGCCTGGCTTATAGGCCCGTAAGTCGCATGGCTTTTATGCAATTACGGTGTAACTTTTTGATTATACTAATAAAAATAAATTTTAAAAATTATAAATAGAGTTGAATTTTTTCCTGACTCCTCCTGCTGCACGGTTAATTAATATGGAGTAATCAACAAATAAAGTAACATCACTATGTCAATTAATTTAATATCAACAACCAATATTTAACCTTGTTATTACATTTTTCGCCGTTTAGCGAAAATAAATAAAACGGGGCCGCAAAGGCGCCCCGTAATATAACGCAGCCGAGAGGGTAAACCTACCCTAAGTCACTCATATGGCCTTATTTTGACCAGTATGCCGCTTTCGCACGCTGTAATTTATCATACGCTTTTAACAAGGACTGATGCGCCGGGAACGCTTGTAGATCGTGGTCGACAGCCGGTAGCCCGTAAAAAGCCGCTTCACCGCTAAGCGCAGCGCTGGCGGCTTCTACAGCCTCCGCGCCATACATTTTTATAAAAGCATTGAGATATTGCAGCGGCTGACGCGCATCTTCTTGCGACAGGAGCAGCAGCGTTTGCAGGCAACGGTAATAGTTTGCGCGTGCCGGACTAAAGACCGACGAATTGAACTCCATCGTCCATTCTGTCCAGATTAGCGCCTGCTCCAAATCGCCGCCCGCTAACGCTAGCATTGCTTTTAATTCGCCGACGCGCAGTGTATACCAACCATTGTCCGCTCCGGTCGCCAGACCCAACAGTTCACGCACGCGGGTGAAATCGTCAAAACCTTCTTCATCCAATTGTTCAATCAGATTGAGATAGTCTTCTTTATTCCAGGCGCTACCGGGCAGCGAAAGCAGAGTCTCACGAAGATGGCTACCCATATTGTTGTTGGCCAGCCACAGATCTTCGGCAGGATAAATATCAGACATTCCCGGTACGATAATACGACAGGCGTATACGCCAAGATGCTCGTAATCGGCAATGTAAACTTCTTTATCTTCAGCAGTAAAGATGGCCATCAGCGTGGCGAATTCTTCTTCGGTAGTGCCGGAAAAACTCCAGTCCGTGAACGGGTAATCGGCGTCCTGTTTGAACAGATCCCAGGAAATCAGGCCGCTGGAGTCGATGAAGTGGGTCTCCAGATTAGTGTGCTCCGCGACTTCTTCATCATCGAACGTTGGCGGGGTGAAGACATCAAGATCTTTCAGACCGCGTCCCTGGAGTAGTTCGGTCACTGTACGTTCCAACGCAACGCCAAAGTCAGGATGGGCGCCAAAAGAAGCAAAGCAGGTACCGTTAGCCGGGTTGAACAGCACGACGCAGATAACCGGATACTTACCGCCCAGCGAGCCGTCATAGGCGAAAATCGGGAAACCCTCGGCTTCCAGCGTGGCGATTGACTCCATTACCGCCGGATAACGCGCCATCACCTCTGCGGGAATCTCCGGCAGACTGATACTTTCTGCAATGATACGATTTTTCACATAGCGCTCGAAGACTTCCGACAGTCCCTGAACGCGGGCTTCATTACGCGTATTGCCGGCGGACATTCCGTTAGAGACATACAGGTTGCCGATAATATTCATCGGAATATACACGGTCTGGTTATCGGACTGACGGGTAAATGGCAGGCCGCAGACGCCGCGTTCTTCATTGCCGGACTGAAGATCAATTAACTGGCTTCCGGTGAGTTCATTTTCCGGATCGTAAAACGCGCGCAGACGGGCATCAAGCAAGCCTTCCGGTACGTCGTCATTTTCAGTCAGCGGGAACCACTTTTCATTCGGATAATGCACGAATGGCCCGTTGGCAACCGTTTCGCCAAGCCAGAAATCAGCAAAAAAGTAGTTGGTTGACAGACGCTCGAAGTATTCGCCCAGCGCCGAGGCCAGCGCCGCTTTTTTGGTCGCGCCTTTTCCGTTGGTAAAGCATAACGCGCACTCTTTATCGCGAATATGCACTGACCAGACGTTTGGCACCGGGTTCAGCCAGGAGGCCTCTTCGATGTGAAAGCCGAGGTCGAGTAACTTTTGCTGGAAGCGGGCGATGGAGTCTTCCAGCGCGGCGTCTTTGCCGGGAATAAATGTTTGCGTCATGAAAATCACTTTTGTCGTACGGAAAGCGCGCAATGATACGGGTTTTATGTGACGGGCGCTATCTCGCCGGGACATCGGCGGAAATAAAAGTATTGGCTATGCTTTTACACTGGAATTCACAGGAAGAGCATAAAAAATGAAAGCATTTGATTTGCAACGAATGGCGCTGGATAACGTGCCGGTAGCGTTTTTGGGGGAAGTGGCGCTACGTAGCTTTTACACCTTTGTTCTGGTGTTTCTTTTCTTAAAGGTGACAGGACGACGCGGCGTACGGCAAATGTCGCTTTTTGAAGTGCTGATCATTTTGACATTGGGGTCGGCGGCAGGCGACGTCGCGTTTTATGATGACGTTCCGATGCTCCCTGTTCTGGTGGTATTCATCACCCTGGCGCTGCTCTATCGCCTGGTCATGTGGCTGATGGCGCATAGTGAAAAGTTGGAAGATCTGCTGGAAGGCAAGTCGGTAGTCATTGTTGAAGACGGCGAACTGGCGTGGGAAAAACTGCAGCGCTCGAACATGACGGAGTTTGAGTTTTTTATGGAGCTTCGCTTGAATGGCGTTGAGCAACTGGGGCAGGTCAGACTGGCCATCCTGGAGACAAACGGACAAATCAGCGTCTATTTCTTTGAAAATAAAGACGTTAAGCCGGGGTTAAGCATTCTTCCTGAGCACTGTACGCCACGCTTTATCGTGGCGCCGGAGGCTGGCGACTATGCCTGCGTACGTTGCAGTGAAGTGATACGCATGAACGTCGGGGAAAAGCAATTATGTCCGCGCTGCGCAAATCCAGAATGGACGAAGGCAAGCCGGGCTAAACGCGTTGTTTAACAGCGAAAATATCGGATTTATACGGTTAATCCGGAAGATTCTGTTGTGTGACGCATGCCGCATTTTCTCCTCGCATTGTTTTACCCATTGCGGCGCGTGTCACTGAATGATAAAACCGATATTCACATGAATAACGTTTGCCTGATGTCTGTCAGGCAGGAAACAATGCAGCGTGGTGAGGGGAAATGGCTCAGGTCTTTAATTTTAGTTCAGGTCCGGCGATGCTACCGGCGGAAGTACTTAAACTGGCGCAACAGGAACTGCGTGACTGGCACGGTCTTGGTACGTCGGTAATGGAAATTAGCCATCGAGGCAAAGAGTTTATCCAGGTCGCTGAAGAGGCGGAGCAGGATTTTCGCGATCTCCTTAATATCCCCTCCAACTATAAAGTTTTATTTTGTCACGGCGGCGGTCGCGGGCAGTTTGCTGGCGTGCCGCTCAATCTGCTGGGCGATAAAACCACGGCGGATTATGTCGATGCTGGTTACTGGGCGGCGAGCGCCATCAAAGAAGCCAAAAAATACTGTGCGCCGCAGATTATCGACGCCAAAATCACCGTTGACGGCAAACGTGCCGTAAAACCGATGCGCGAGTGGCAGCTTTCCGATAACGCCGCTTATTTACACTATTGCCCGAATGAGACTATTGACGGCATCGCCATCGATGAAACGCCGGATTTTGGCCCGGAGGTGGTCGTCACGGCGGACTTTTCTTCTACCATCCTGTCTGCGCCGCTGGACGTCTCTCGCTATGGCGTAATTTATGCTGGCGCGCAGAAGAATATCGGTCCGGCAGGACTGACGCTGGTTATCGTCCGGGAGGATCTGTTAGGCAAGGCGCATGAGAGTTGCCCGTCCATCCTCGACTACACCGTCCTGAATGATAACGACTCGATGTTTAATACGCCGCCGACTTTCGCCTGGTATCTTTCCGGCCTGGTGTTCAAATGGTTGAAAGCGCAGGGCGGCGTGGCGGCGATGCACAAAATCAATCAGCAAAAAGCGGAGTTGCTGTACGGTGTGATTGATAACAGCGATTTCTACCGTAACGATGTCGCACAGGCCAACCGTTCGCGGATGAACGTTCCGTTCCAGTTAGCGGACAATGCGCTGGACAAGGTCTTTCTGGAAGAGTCTTTCGCCGCCGGTCTGCACGCCTTAAAAGGGCACCGTGTTGTTGGCGGTATGCGCGCCTCTATCTATAACGCCATGCCGATTGAAGGGGTGAAAGCGCTGACCGATTTCATGATCGATTTTGAGCGTCGCCACGGCTAATACGTTTCTTTTTTCATCCCCACGGCCAGTCTGTGGGGTTTTTATTTCTGTTTTTTGAGAGTTGAGTTTCATGGAATCCCTGACGTTACAACCCATCGCGCGGGTCGATGGCGCCATTAATTTACCTGGCTCCAAAAGTGTTTCAAACCGTGCTTTGCTCCTGGCGGCTTTAGCTTGTGGTAAAACCGTTCTGACGAATCTGCTGGATAGCGATGACGTCCGCCATATGCTCAATGCCCTGAGCGCGTTGGGGATCAATTACACCCTTTCTGCCGATCGCACCCGCTGTGATATCACGGGTAATGGCGGCGCATTACGTGCGCCAGGCGCTCTGGAACTGTTTCTCGGTAATGCCGGAACCGCGATGCGTCCGTTAGCGGCAGCGCTATGTCTGGGGCAAAATGAGATAGTGTTAACCGGCGAACCGCGTATGAAAGAGCGTCCGATAGGCCATCTGGTTGATTCGCTGCGCCAGGGCGGGGCGAATATTGATTACCTGGAGCAGGAAAACTATCCGCCCCTGCGTCTGCGCGGCGGTTTTACCGGCGGCGACATTGAGGTTGATGGTAGCGTTTCCAGCCAGTTCCTGACCGCTCTGCTGATGACTGCGCCGCTGGCGCCTGAAGACACAACTATTCGCGTTAAAGGCGAACTGGTATCAAAGCCTTACATCGATATCACGCTAAATTTAATGAAAACCTTTGGCGTGGAGATAACGAACCATCACTACCAACAATTTGTCGTGAAGGGCGGTCAACAGTATCACTCTCCGGGTCGCTATCTGGTCGAGGGCGATGCCTCGTCAGCGTCCTATTTTCTCGCCGCCGGGGCGATAAAAGGCGGCACGGTAAAAGTGACCGGAATTGGCCGCAAAAGTATGCAGGGCGATATTCGTTTTGCCGATGTGCTGGAGAAAATGGGCGCGACCATTACCTGGGGCGATGATTTTATTGCCTGCACGCGCGGCGAATTGCACGCCATAGATATGGATATGAACCATATTCCGGATGCGGCGATGACGATTGCCACCACGGCGCTGTTTGCGAAAGGAACCACGACGTTGCGCAATATTTATAACTGGCGAGTGAAAGAAACCGATCGCCTGTTCGCGATGGCGACCGAGCTACGTAAAGTGGGCGCTGAAGTCGAAGAAGGGCACGACTATATTCGTATCACGCCGCCGGCGAAGCTCCAACACGCGGATATTGGCACGTACAACGACCACCGTATGGCGATGTGTTTCTCACTGGTCGCACTGTCCGATACGCCAGTCACGATCCTGGACCCTAAATGTACCGCAAAAACGTTCCCTGATTATTTCGAACAACTGGCGCGAATGAGTACGCCTGCCTAAGTCTTCTGTTGCGCCAGTCGACGGGCTGGCGCGCCGAGTCCGCATTCGCACTATTTTTACAATTATGACTAATGCTAATTTGTTGATGATTTAACACATTGATTTATGTGTTTTTTATAATAGTTATCAACGGAAGATTAGTATGAAAAATAAATCATTATTACTGGCGGTGGCGATTTCCGCTACGCTACTGGCAGGATGTAAAAATGGCGTGAATGGCAATTTAATCGCCAGTTCCGGCATGTCAGCCTACAAAGCCGCCACACTGTCCGATGCGGATGTTAAGGCATTATCTAATAATGCCTGTAAACAAATGGACAGCGAGAATCAACTGGCAGGTTCGAAAAGCAAATACACCAAACGTCTGAGCAAAATCGCCAAAGCGCTGGGTAACAACATTGACGGTACGCCGGTTAGCTATAAAGTCTATATGACCAGCGATATCAACGCATGGGCGATGGCGAACGGTTGCGTTCGCGTATACTCCGGCCTGATGGATCTGATGACCGATAATGAAATTGAAGGCGTACTGGGCCATGAACTGGGCCATGTCTCTTTAGGGCACTCCCGCAAGGCAATGCAGACCGCCTATGCCACGCTGGCGGCTCGCGATGCGATTTCCGCCACCAGCGGTGTCGCAGCGCAGCTTTCCCAGTCTCAATTGGGCGATCTGGCGGAAGGCGTCATCAATTCGGCGTTTTCTCGCAGTCAGGAGTCGGATGCGGATGATTTCTCTTACGATCTGCTGAAAAAACGTGGGATTAACACCCAGGGCTTAGTCACGGCATTCGATAAATTCGCCACAATGGACGCAGGTCATGCAAAATCATTGATGGACTCCCACCCGGCCTCAGCCGATCGCGCGCAGCATATGCGCGACAGAATTGCCGAAGATAAAAAGTAAATCATTGTCATCTTTCGGGCTGGTTTCTCGCCGGCCCGCTATAATTGCGCAATTATTCCGCATCTGATTACAGACAAAACTGGTTTTTGCACGCAACGTTAACGGTCGCGAGCGTTGGCGCGTATAATGCGCGGCGTTTACGTTAACGGTACGCCTGTTTAAGGAGATAAAGATGACGGCAATTGCCCCGGTAATAACCATTGATGGCCCAAGCGGTGCAGGTAAAGGCACCTTGTGCAAAGCAATGGCGGAAGCATTGCAATGGCATCTGCTGGATTCCGGCGCGATATACCGCGTACTGGCGCTGGCGGCATTGCACCACCATGTCGATCTCGCCTCTGAAGATGCGCTGGTGCCGCTGGCGTCCCATCTGGACGTGCGTTTCGTCTCAACGGACGGCAACCTGGAAGTTATCCTGGAAGGCGAGGACGTTAGCGGCGAAATCCGTACGCAGGAAGTCGCGAACGCGGCATCCCAGGTGGCGGCATTCCCACGCGTGCGTGAAGCGCTTCTTCGCCGCCAACGTGCATTCCGCGAAGCGCCTGGTTTAATCGCCGATGGACGCGATATGGGGACCGTGGTCTTCCCGGATGCGCCGGTAAAAATTTTCCTTGACGCCTCCTCGGAGGAACGTGCGCATCGACGTATGCTACAGTTGCAGGAGAATGGCTTTAGTGTTAACTTTGAACGCCTTTTGGCCGAGATCAAGGAACGCGACGATCGCGATCGTAATCGCGCTGTAGCGCCGTTAGTTCCTGCTGCTGATGCATTAGTTTTGGATTCTACCCGATTAAGCATTGAGCAAGTGATTGAAAAAGCGTTACAATATGCGCGCCAAAAATTGGCTCTCGCTTAAATGCGACCGAATTTGTAGTACCCCCGTTGCAAAGGATTGACAGCGGGTATGTTAAACAACCCCATCCGGCACGGAGCCAGGTGGACGTTAAATATGAAACCTGAAGATTAAACATGACTGAATCTTTTGCTCAACTCTTTGAAGAATCCTTAAAAGAAATCGAAACCCGCCCGGGTTCCATCGTTCGTGGTGTTGTTGTTGCTATCGACAAAGACGTAGTACTGGTTGACGCCGGTCTGAAATCTGAGTCTGCCATTCCGGCTGAGCAGTTCAAAAACGCCCAGGGCGAACTGGAAATCCAGGTTGGTGACGAAGTTGACGTTGCTCTGGATGCAGTAGAAGACGGCTTCGGTGAAACTCTGCTCTCTCGTGAGAAAGCTAAACGTCACGAAGCATGGATCACGCTGGAAAAAGCTTACGAAGATGCTGAAACTGTTACCGGTGTTATCAACGGCAAAGTTAAGGGTGGCTTCACTGTTGAGCTGAACGGTATTCGCGCGTTCCTGCCGGGTTCTCTGGTAGACGTTCGTCCGGTGCGTGACACTCTGCACCTGGAAGGCAAAGAGCTTGAATTCAAAGTAATCAAGCTGGACCAGAAACGTAACAACGTTGTGGTTTCTCGTCGTGCCGTTATCGAATCCGAAAACAGCGCAGAACGCGATCAGCTGCTGGAAAACCTGCAGGAAGGCATGGAAGTTAAAGGTATCGTTAAGAACCTCACTGACTACGGTGCATTCGTTGATCTGGGCGGCGTTGACGGCCTGCTGCACATCACTGATATGGCCTGGAAACGCGTTAAGCATCCGAGCGAAATCGTGAACGTTGGCGACGAAATCAACGTGAAAGTGCTGAAATTCGACCGCGAGCGTACCCGTGTATCCCTGGGCCTGAAACAGCTGGGCGAAGATCCGTGGGTAGCTATCGCTAAACGTTATCCGGAAGGTACCAAACTGACCGGTCGCGTGACCAACCTGACCGACTACGGCTGCTTCGTTGAAATCGAAGAAGGCGTTGAAGGCCTGGTTCACGTTTCCGAAATGGACTGGACCAACAAAAACATCCACCCGTCCAAAGTGGTTAACGTTGGCGACGTAGTGGAAGTGATGGTTCTGGATATCGACGAAGAACGTCGTCGTATCTCCCTGGGTCTGAAGCAGTGCAAATCTAACCCGTGGCAGCAGTTCGCAGAAACCCACAACAAGGGCGACCGCGTTGAAGGTAAAATCAAGTCTATCACTGACTTCGGTATCTTCATCGGCCTGGACGGCGGCATCGACGGCCTGGTTCACCTGTCTGACATCTCCTGGAACGTTGCAGGCGAAGAAGCAGTTCGTGAATACAAAAAAGGCGACGAAATCGCTGCAGTTGTTCTGCAGGTTGACGCAGAACGTGAACGTATCTCCCTGGGCGTTAAACAGCTCGCAGAAGATCCGTTCAACAACTGGGTTGCTCTGAACAAGAAAGGCGCTATCGTAACCGGTAAAGTCACTGCAGTTGACGCGAAAGGCGCAACCGTAGAACTGGCTGACGGCGTTGAAGGTTACCTGCGTGCTTCTGAAGCATCCCGTGACCGCGTTGAAGATGCGACTCTGGTTCTGAGCGTTGGCGACGACGTTGAAGCTAAATTCACCGGCGTTGATCGTAAAAACCGCGCAATCAGCCTGTCTGTTCGTGCGAAAGACGAAGCTGACGAGAAAGATGCCATCGCAACTGTTAACAAACAGGAAGATGCAAACTTCTCTAACAACGCAATGGCTGAAGCATTCAAAGCAGCTAAAGGCGAGTAATCCTCTGAAACTTCGGGCCTTTTAGTCCGAAGTATAACGAGATTACTTGACAGATTGCAGGTTTCGGCCTGTAATCAAGCACTAAGGGCGGCTACGGCCGCCCTTAATCAATCTCACGGCTGCAGCCAATTTGCCTTTAAGGAACCGGAGGAATCATGACCAAGTCAGAATTGATTGAAAGACTTGCAACCCAGCAATCTCACATTCCCGCTAAGGCGGTTGAAGACGCGGTAAAAGAGATGCTGGAGCATATGGCCTCGACTCTTGCGCAGGGCGAGCGTATTGAAATCCGCGGTTTCGGCAGTTTTTCTTTGCATTACCGCGCGCCTCGTACCGGACGTAACCCCAAGACCGGCGATAAAGTGGAACTGGAAGGAAAATACGTTCCTCACTTTAAACCGGGTAAAGAACTGCGCGATCGCGCCAATATTTACGGTTAAGTTTTAACGCAAAACTTGAACCCGAAAAAAGCACCTCCAGGGTGCTTTTTTCATTTATACGCCGTCAGGCGCAAACGCTATTCGACCGAAAACTGGAAAACGTTTCGCATTTTTTGCTGCGTCTTACATTTATCAGGTAAAAAACCTGGAATCCGCGCCGTATAGCACAAAATCCCCTCCAGACAATGGCGTCCTGAACCTGCACACTTTCCCGCACAGGGAGGTGTCTATGAAGATAACGACGGTCAGCGTATGCGTAGTATGCGGCATACTTCCGCTCATGATATTGCCAGTATTACCTGACACGTGGATTCTCGCGGTGCTGTTTTGTCTGGCATGTTTGCTTTGCCTCATACCCCATCACTATGCGCGCTACGCGGCATTAACCTTGCTCTTTTTCATGTGGGGGATATTTGCCGCCAGGCAGGCCATCTGGGCGGGAAACGTCCTGCCCGCCGCGACGCAGGAGGCGACAGTCGTCATTACTGCCACCGATCATATGACCACTCATTATGGGCGAATCACCCATTTGCGCGGAAAGCCGCTCTTTCCTGCTGTAGGGATTGTCCTGCATGGCCAGTACTTACCCACGGAAGTGTGTGCCGGGCAACAGTGGGCGATGACGCTGAAGGTCAGAGCGGTACACGGACAGCTTAACGAAGGCGGTTTTGATAGCCAACGTTACGCGCTGGCGCAGCACCAACCGTTGACCGGGCGTTTTCTACAGGCTAAAGCGATTAAACCTGAGTGTAGCTTGCGTGGGCGCTATCTTGCTTCGCTTCGCGCTACGCTTGCGCCTTATCCGTGGCAACAGGTTATTCTGGCGTTGGGAATGGGGGAGCGGGGAGAGGTGTCGCAGGAGGTGAAGGCCGTTATGCGCGATACGGGGACTGCCCATTTGATGGCGATTTCCGGCCTGCATATCGCTTTTGCCGCGTTATTGGCTGCCGGATTAATCCGTGGCGGACAATTCTTTTTGCCGGCCAGATGGATTCGTTGGCAGACGCCATTGCTGGGCGGCATTCTTTGCGCGATATGTTATGCCTGGCTTACCGGTTTACAACCGCCTGCGCTGCGCACGGTGGCGGCACTGAGCGTCTGGGGAGGATTAAAATTAAGCGGACGACAGTGGAGCGGCTGGCAAGTCTGGTGCTGCTGTCTGGCCGCGATTATTTTCGCCGACCCTGTGGCGGTTATATCACAAAGTCTTTGGCTGTCAGCATTTGCGGTTGCCGGCCTGTTATTCTGGTATCAGTGGTTTCCTGCGCCAAACGGAAATTTTCCACGGGGCTTACGCTGGTTGCTTAACCTGCTTCACCTACAGGCAGGCATTACACTTCTGCTTTTGCCTCTCCAGGTGGCGCTTTTTCATGGCATAAGCGTTACCGCAATGCTGGCGAATCTTTTTGCCGTACCCTGGGTCACATTTGTGACGGTTCCACTCATCCTGGCGGGAATGGTTCTGCATTTAACCGGGCCGTTTTTTCTTGAAGAGTGGGTATGGTACCTGACCGATCGCGCGTTAGCCGCGCTATTTTACCTGTTGAATGCTTTACCGCAGGGCTGGGTGAATATTGATAACCGTTGGCAGTGGCTGACGTTTTTGCCCTGGCTAATGCTTATCGCGTGGCGATTAAACGTCTGGCGTACCTGGCCGGCGGTCTGTTTATGCGGGTTATTGTTGATGAGCTGGCCACTCTGGCGACCGATAAACGCCAGCGGATGGCAGGTGCATATGCTGGATGTCGGTCAGGGGCTGGCGATAGCGATCGTCAGGGGCGATAAAGTAATACTCTACGATACCGGTCGGGCATGGCCGGAGGGCGACAGCGGGCAACAGGTTATTATTCCCTGGTTGCGCTGGCATAATCTGACGCCGGAGGGCGTTATTTTGAGTCATGAGCATCTGGATCATCGGGGCGGGCTGCGTTCGCTACAGCAGGTCTGGCCGTCAATGTGGATTCGCAGCCCATTAGGCTGGCAGGGACATTTGCCCTGTTTTCGCGGCGAGCAGTGGCAATGGCAGGGGCTAACGTTTCAGGCGCACTGGCCGTTACGCAAAAGTGCCGATCGAGGAAATAACCGCTCCTGTGTGGTCAAAGTGGATGACGGTGTACATAGCATCCTGCTCACGGGCGATATCGAAGCTGGCGCTGAACAAAAAATGCTAAGTCGTTACTGGCGACATCTTGCGGCGACGTTTATCCAGGTGCCGCATCATGGTAGTAATACGTCGTCGTCGCTACCATTTATTCAGCGCGTACATGGTGAAGCGGCGCTGGCGTCCGCATCGCGCTATAACGCATGGCGGCTGCCGTCCCGCAAGGTAAAACAGCGCTACCGACAGCAGGCGTATCAGTGGTTTGATACACCCCACCAGGGGCAAATTTCGCTGCGGTTTTCTCCGCAGGGCTGGCGCATACAAGGCTTACGGGATCAAATTTTACCTCGCTGGTATCATCAGTGGTTTGGCGTGTCCGAGGATAACGGGTAGAATATGCGGCTATTTCAACAAATGCTGGTTTTTTGAATGCATAACGATAAAGATCTCTCTACGTGGCAGACCTTCCGCCGACTGTGGCCAACCATAGCGCCTTTTAAAGCAGGTCTGATCGTGGCGGGCATAGCGTTAATTCTCAACGCAGCCAGCGATACCTTCATGCTATCGCTCCTCAAGCCATTACTGGATGATGGTTTCGGTAAAACGGATCGCTCAGTGTTGCTGTGGATGCCGCTGGTGGTTATTGGGCTGATGATATTACGAGGCATCACTAGCTATATCTCCAGCTACTGTATTTCATGGGTGTCAGGCAAGGTGGTAATGACCATGCGCCGTCGCCTGTTTGGCCATATGATGGGAATGCCCGTCGCCTTCTTTGATAAACAGTCTACCGGTACGCTGCTGTCGCGTATTACTTACGATTCAGAACAGGTTGCCTCTTCTTCATCTGGCGCACTGATTACCGTGGTGCGTGAAGGGGCATCGATCATCGGATTGTTCATCATGATGTTCTATTACAGCTGGCAGCTGTCGATCATCCTGGTTGTTTTAGCGCCGATTGTGTCGACTGCGATTCGCGTTGTCTCAAAGCGGTTCCGCAGCATCAGTAAAAATATGCAGAACACGATGGGACAAGTGACTACCAGCGCTGAACAAATGCTGAAAGGACACAAAGAGGTACTGATTTTCGGCGGTCAGGAAGTCGAAACTAAACGCTTTGATAAAGTCAGCAATAAGATGCGACTGCAAGGCATGAAAATGGTCTCTGCCTCGTCAATTTCCGATCCTATCATTCAGCTCATTGCCTCGCTGGCGCTGGCGTTTGTCCTCTATGCTGCGAGCTTCCCAAGCGTAATGGATAGCCTGACGGCAGGGACCATCACCGTGGTGTTCTCCTCCATGATCGCGCTGATGCGTCCATTAAAATCGCTGACAAACGTTAACGCGCAGTTCCAGCGTGGGATGGCGGCTTGTCAGACGTTGTTTGCGATTCTGGACAGCGAACAGGAGAAAGATGAAGGTAAACGTGTCATTGACCGCGCGACCGGCGATCTCGAATTCCGCAATGTGACGTTTACTTACCCGGGCCGTGAAGTGCCGGCATTGCGTAACATCAATTTGAAAATTCCTGCCGGGAAAACCGTGGCGCTGGTGGGGCGTTCCGGATCGGGTAAATCAACTATCGCCAGTCTGATCACCCGTTTCTACGATATTGATGAAGGACACATCCTCATGGATGGTCACGATCTACGCGAATACACTCTGGCCTCTCTACGTAATCAGGTGGCGCTGGTTTCGCAAAACGTGCATCTGTTTAACGACACGGTCGCCAATAACATTGCTTATGCCCGGACGGAAGAATATAGCCGCGAGCAGATTGAAGAGGCGGCGCGCATGGCCTATGCCATGGACTTTATCAACAAGATGGATAATGGCCTGGATACCATCATCGGCGAAAACGGCGTACTGCTTTCCGGCGGTCAACGCCAGCGTATCGCGATTGCCCGCGCCTTACTGCGCGACAGCCCGATTTTGATCCTTGATGAAGCTACGTCCGCGCTGGATACCGAATCTGAACGTGCGATTCAGGCCGCGTTGGATGAGCTGCAGAAAAACCGTACCTCTCTGGTGATTGCGCACCGTCTCTCTACCATCGAACAGGCGGATGAGATCGTTGTAGTCGAAGACGGTATTATCGTTGAGCGCGGCACTCATAGCGAGCTGCTGGCGCAACACGGCGTTTACGCCCAGCTACATAAGATGCAATTTGGCCAATGATTGCGCGTATCTGGTCGGGTGAATCCCCGCTATGGCGGTTACTGCTGCCGCTCTCCTGGCTGTATGGCCTGGTGAGCGGGGCGATTCGTCTGAGCTATAAGCTTGGTTTTAAACGCGCCTGGCGAGCGCCGGTACCGGTGGTTGTGGTAGGGAATCTTACGGCTGGCGGTAACGGTAAAACACCCGTAGTCATTTGGCTGGTGGAAAAGCTGCAACAGCGTGGCGTGCGCGTGGGGGTCGTTTCCCGCGGCTACGGCGGGAAAGCTGCCGCTTATCCGCTGCTCCTGACGCCGGAGACGACAACCGCAGAAGCGGGAGATGAACCGGTATTGATTTATCAACGGACCGGCGCGCCTGTCGCGGTGGCGCCTGAACGCGCCGCGGCGGTGAAAGCGATTCTGGCGGCGCATAATGTGCAGATTATTATCACCGACGATGGGTTGCAGCATTACCGACTCGCGCGAGATATTGAAATTGTGGTGATTGACGGCGTGCGCCGCTTTGGCAACGGCTGGTGGCTTCCTGCCGGTCCTATGCGCGAACGCGCCAGTCGCCTGAAAACCGTGGACGCCGCTATCGTGAATGGCGGCGTCGCCCGGGCGGGCGAAATCCCCATGCAGCTAGCGCCTGGACTGGCGGTGAACTTACGTACGGGAGCGCGTTGCGATGTGGCGCAACTGAGCAATATTGTGGCGATGGCGGGCATCGGTCATCCGCCGCGCTTTTTCGCGACGCTGGAAGCCTGTGGCGCGCATCCGCAAAAGTGCGTCCCGCTGGCCGATCATCAAACGCTCGCCCCTGCTGACGTTCAGGCGTTGGTCGGTGAAGGGCAGACCCTGGTAATGACGGAAAAAGACGCGGTGAAATGCCGTGCTTTTGCCGAAGATAACTGGTGGTTCTTACCGGTTGATGCGCGTTTGTCCGGTGAGCAGCCTGATAAGCTGCTTGAACATATCACCTCGCTGGTTCGCTAGCGTACCCCAATGCTGCGGCAGTGATGAATTTATGGAGTCATGAATGTCATTGCCGTACCTTTCTCTTTCCCAGGCCCGTTGTCTTCACCTTGCTGCGCAGGGGCTATTGAAAAAGCCGCGCCGTAACGCGATGCCTGGCGATGTTCTTGCCGCCATCTCACGCATGGCGTTGTTGCAAATTGATACCATCAATGTTGTCGCACGTAGCCCCTATCTGGTGCTGTTTAGCCGTCTCGGTTCGTACCCGCAGGCCTGGCTGGATGAGGCGCTGCGACGCGGCGAGTTAATGGAATACTGGGCGCATGAGGCCTGTTTCTTACCACGCCGCGACTTTAAACTTATCCGCCATCGTATGCTGTCGCCGGAAAAGATGGGCTGGAAATATCGCGCGGCATGGATGCATGAACACGCGGAAGAAATAGAACAGCTGGTTCGGCATATTCAGGAGCACGGTCCGGTGCGTTCTGCCGATTTTGAACATGCGCGGAAAGGCGTCAGCGGCTGGTGGGAATGGAAACCGCATAAACGCCACCTTGAGGGTTTATTTACCGCCGGAAAAGTCATGGTTGTTGAGCGGCGTAATTTTCAACGTGTCTATGATTTAACGCCCCGTGTGATGCCGCACTGGGATGATGAACGCGATGGACTGTCACAGTCGCAGGCGGAAAGCCTGATGCTGGATAATAGCGCGCGCAGTCTGGGGATTTTCCGTGAACAGTGGCTGGCGGATTACTACCGCCTGAAACGTGCTGACCTGAAGGGATGGCGGGAGAGCCGGGCGGAACAGCAGCAGATTATTCCGGTCGAGGTGGAAACGTTGGGGCGGATGTGGCTTCATGCCGATCTTCTTTCGCAGCTGGAACCGGCGCTAAATAACGCCTTAAAGGCGACTCATAGCGCAGTACTGTCGCCTTTCGATCCTGTGGTATGGGATCGCAAGCGGGCAGCGCAGCTCTTCGGATTTAACTATCGGCTGGAATGTTATACGCCCGCAGCGAAGCGCCAGTACGGTTATTTTGTGCTGCCGCTATTATACCTGGGCCGTTTAGTCGGGCGAATGGATGCCAAAATGCACCGTAAAACGGGGGTGCTTGAGGTTATCTCGCTGTATCTGGAGGACGATATCCGCCCTGGCGTTAGTCTGCAAAAAGGAATCTGGCAGGCTATTAGCGCGTTTGCTGCCTGGCAACGGGCATCGCGCGTGACGCTGGGACAATGTCCGCCAGGCCTGTTTAGCGCCATGCGTCATGGCTGGGAAATAGACCCTGCACCATAACCGATTATGTTAATATTGAAGGATTCACAATCCGGTCCATCTGGAGGAACTATGGATCATCGTCTGCTTGAAATCATCGCCTGCCCGGTATGTAACGGCAAACTCTGGTATAACCAGGAAAAGCAAGAATTAATTTGCAAACTGGATAATCTCGCTTTCCCGTTACGCGACGGCATTCCTGTATTGCTGGAAAATGAAGCTCGCTCCCTGACATCTGATGAGAGTAAATCATGAGTTTCGTCGTCATCATTCCGGCCCGTTTTTCATCTACCCGACTGCCAGGCAAACCATTAGTGGATATTAATGGTAAGCCCATGATTGTTCATGTCCTGGAGCGGGCGCGCGAATCTGGCGCGGAACGCATTATTGTCGCCACCGATCATGAAGACGTGGCTCGTGCGGTAGAAGCGGCTGGCGGCGAAGTGTGCATGACGCGCGCCGATCACCAGTCCGGCACCGAACGGTTGGCGGAAGTGGTAGAGAAGTGCGGATTCAGCGACGATACCGTTATTGTGAACGTTCAGGGCGATGAGCCGATGATCCCGGCGGTTATTATTCGCCAGGTCGCGGAAAATCTGGCGCAGCGCCAGGTTGGCATGGCGACGCTGGCGGTGCCGATTCACAGCGCCGAAGAAGCATTTAACCCGAATGCGGTAAAAGTCGTGCTGGATGCTGAAGGCTATGCGCTTTACTTTTCCCGGGCGACGATTCCCTGGGATCGCGACCGCTTTGCAAAAAGTCTGGAAACAGTAGGGGATACTTGCCTGCGCCACCTAGGCATTTATGGCTATCGCGCGGGTTTTATCCGCCGTTACGTGAGCTGGCAACCCAGCCCGCTGGAACATATTGAAATGCTGGAGCAACTCCGTGTGCTGTGGTACGGCGAAAAAATTCATGTCGCCGTCGCCAAAGTGGTGCCCGGCACGGGCGTAGACACTGCCGACGACCTGGAGCGCGTTCGCGCTGAAATGCGTTAACATGATCCTGTTCATGATCGTCTTAGACGGTCATGAACAGCGCGGTATGGTAGCGCAAAGATGAATACTCACGTCTGCTCACTAGTGGCGGCTTTCTCGTACCGTTACGATTTTCCTCATTTTTCTTTTCTTCCCTTGATCTGATACGGGTGACATCTGTCCATACGACGCTCATTATTAAAGCAGTAGCACTAATGGGGGTAATCTGGAATGGAACAGTTGCGGGCCGAACTCAGTCATTTGTTGGGTGAAAAACTTAGCCGTATAGAGTGCGTGAATGAGAAAGCGGATTCCGCATTGTGGTCATTATATGACAGCCAGGGAAATCCGATGCCGCTGATGGCGCGAAGCTTTACCACTCCCGGCGTTGCGCAGCAACTGGCATGGAAAACCTCAATGCTGGCGCGTAGCGGTACGGTGAGGATGCCGGTAATCTATGGCGTATTGACGCATGAAGAGCATCCTGGTCCGGATGTGCTGCTACTGGAACGACTGCGCGGTGTGCCGGTCGAGGCACCGGCGCGCACTCCGGAACGCTGGGAACAGCTAAAAGATCAGATTGTCGAAGGATTGTTAGCCTGGCATCGGCAGGATAGCCGCGGTTGCGTTGGCGCCGTAGACCATACTCAGGAGAATATCTGGCCTTCCTGGTATCGTCAGCGGGTGGAGGTGCTGTGGACGACGCTAAATCAGTTCAGCAATACCGGCCTGACGATGCAGGACAAACGCATTCTGTTTCGTACCAGAGAATGTCTTCCTTCGTTATTTGAAGGGTTTAACGACAACTGCGTACTGGTGCATGGCAACTTCTGCCTGCGCAGTATGCTTAAAGACGCCCGTAGCGATCAGCTTCTGGCGATGGTCGGCCCCGGGCTGATGCTGTGGGCGCCGAGAGAGTTCGAACTGTTTCGCCTGATGGATAATCCATTGGCGGAGGGATTGCTTTGGCATTATCTGCAACGCGCGCCAGTGGCGGAGTCCTTCATCTGGCGGCGTTGGCTCTATGTGCTGTGGGACGAGGTTGCACAGTTGGTCAATACCGGACGTTTTAACCGTACCAACTTTGATCTGGCGGCGAAATCATTACTCCCCTGGCTTGCCTGATATGCCTTTCAGCCATTGCCAAAGTCGTCCTAATGTTTCATACCCAGCGCGATCGCTGTGCATTAGCCAGACCGGGGACGGAATTGCCCGCTCCCAGGGATTGAGCGGCGAATCGATCGCCAACTGATTCGCCGGCGCGGGAAGCGGATTCAGCCCGGCATGCTGAAAGAAAATCATCGCACGCGGCAAATGCGAGGCGGAGGTTACCAACAGGAAAGGGGCGTCGCCGATGGCCTGCTTAACGGCGGCGGCTTCTTCTTCCGTATCTTTTGGCTTATCCAGCGTAATAATATCGCTACGCGGTACGCCCAGCGACTGCGCCACCTGCGCACCGACTTCCGCCGTGCTTACCGTATTGGTTTTTGCTACGCCGCCGGTAAAAATCAGCTTTGCTCCCGGATTCGCGCGCCACAGCCGAATGCCTTCCGCCAGCCGCGGTAAACTGTTGTTAATTAAATTAGAGCTCGGCGCCCACTGCGGGTTCCAGGTATAGCCGCCGCCGAGAACCACAATATATTCCACCTTTTGCGGACCCTGCCAGGTAGGGTAGCGGTTTTCTATCGGACGCAGCAGATGGTCGGAGACGGGTTGCAGGCTTAATAGCAATAGCGCCAGCCAACTTACGCTGATAAATACTTTTCCGGTTTTCTGAAAGCGGCTAAACCAGAGCAGCGCCAGGCCGACGCCAATCATTAGCAACATCAGCGGAAGCGGCAATAACATACCGCCAATCACTTTCTTTAGCGTAAAAAGCATCCTTTTTGGTTCCTTTTTTAACCATATAGCGGAGGATTAACGGTGATATTACACCAGACAGGTTCATTCTGGCCGCGGCTGTGACAAAATAGCGGTTTTATCAGATAACGCCTGAGCCAGCCTGTGGAGAGTCCGATGCAGGATCGCAATTTTGATGACATTGCTGAAAAGTTTTCCCGTAACATTTACGGCACGACCAAAGGACAACTGCGGCAAGCCATTCTGTGGCAAGACCTGGATCGCGTGCTGGAGGAGATTGGCGGGCGAAAACTGCGGGTACTGGATGCCGGCGGCGGCGAAGGGCAAACGGCGATTAAGATGGCGGAACGCGGCCATCAGGTGACGTTATGCGATCTGTCTGGCGAAATGATCGCCCACGCGCGGCAGGCGGCCGAGGCAAAAGGTGTGAGCAAAGACATGCATTTTATACAATGCCCGGCTCAGGACGTCGCTTCGCATTTGGAAAGCCCGGTTGATCTGATATTGTTTCATGCTGTGCTGGAGTGGGTAGCCGATCCTGTCGGCGTATTAGAAACGCTCTGGTCAGTATTGCGCCCTGGCGGCGCGCTGTCGTTGATGTTCTATAACGCTAACGGTTTGCTGATGCACAATATGGTGGCGGGTAATTTTGACTACGTGCAGGCGGGGATGCCTAAACGCAAGAAGCGCACGCTGTCGCCTGACTACCCGCGCGACCCCGCGCAGGTGTACCAGTGGCTGGAGGCGATTGGCTGGCAGATTACCGGTAAAACCGGCGTGCGTGTGTTTCATGATTATCTGCGTGAAAAACACCAGCAGCGTGACTGTTATGAGACCCTGGTCGAACTGGAAACGCGTTATTGCCGCCAGGAGCCGTATATTAGCCTTGGGCGCTACATTCATGTCACCGCGATTAAAAGCCCGGCGCTAGCCGCAGATGCAAGGATAACCTATGAGTGAATTTTCCCAGACAGTCCCCGAACTGGTTGCCTGGGCCAGAAAAAACGACTTTTCCATCTCGCTGCCGGTAGACAGACTTTCCTTTCTGCTGGCGGTCGCCACGTTGAACGGCGAACGCCTTGACGGCGAGATGAGTGAAGGCGAGCTGGTGGATGCATTCCGCCATGTGAGTGATGCGTTTGAGCAAACCAGCGAAACCATCGGCGTGCGCGCTAATAACGCGATTAACGATATGGTGCGTCAACGTCTGCTGAACCGCTTTACCAGCGAGCAGGCGGAAGGCAATGCGATTTACCGATTAACCCCGCTCGGGATTGGCATCACCGATTACTACATTCGTCAACGCGAATTCTCTACGCTGCGTCTTTCTATGCAGTTGTCGATTGTGGCCGGCGAATTGAAGCGCGCGGCGGATGCGGCAGCGGAGGGTGGCGATGAGTTCCACTGGCATCGCAACGTTTACGCGCCATTGAAATATTCGGTGGCGGAGATTTTCGACAGTATCGATCTCACCCAGCGCATCATGGATGAACAGCAGCAGCAGGTGAAAGACGATATCGCACAACTGCTGAATAAAGACTGGCGGGCGGCGATTTCCAGCTGTGAACTGCTGCTTTCCGAAACGTCCGGTACGCTGCGCGAATTGCAGGATACGCTGGAGGCGGCGGGCGATAAGCTGCAGGCTAACCTGCTGCGCATTCAGGATGCCACGATGACGCACGACGATCTGCATTTTGTCGACAGGCTGGTGTTTGACTTACAAAGTAAACTTGACCGCATTATCAGTTGGGGTCAACAGTCTATTGATTTATGGATCGGCTACGATCGTCACGTGCATAAATTTATCCGTACCGCGATCGATATGGATAAAAACCGTGTCTTCGCCCAGCGGTTGCGCCAGTCCGTGCAGACTTATTTTGACGATCCGTGGGCGCTAACCTACGCGAATGCCGATCGTCTGCTGGATATGCGCGATGAAGAGATGGCGTTGCGTGACGATGAAGTCACCGGGGAGTTGCCGCCGGATCTGGAATATGAAGAGTTTAACGAGATCCGCGAGCAGTTAGCGGCCATCATTGAAGAACAGCTGGCTATCTACAAAACCAGACAAACGCCACTGGATCTTGGGCTGGTGGTGCGCGAGTATCTGGCGCAATACCCGCGCGCGCGTCATTTCGACGTGGCGCGTATTGTTATCGATCAAGCGGTACGTCTTGGCGTAGCGCAAGCAGATTTCACCGGACTGCCAGCCAAATGGCAGCCGATTAATGATTACGGAGCCAAGGTACAGGCGCATGTCATTGACAAATATTGAACAAGTGATGCCGGTTAAGCTGGCGCAGGCGCTGGCGAATCCGTTATTTCCGGCGCTGGATAGCGCATTACGTTCGGGCCGCCACATCGGGCTGGACGAACTGGATAATCATGCCTTTCTGATGGATTTTCAGGAATACCTGGAAGAATTTTACGCGCGTTATAACGTGGAACTGATTCGCGCGCCG
Organism: Salmonella sp. SAL04196; assembly: GCF_046550835.1. Lineage (NCBI taxonomy): Bacteria > Pseudomonadati > Pseudomonadota > Gammaproteobacteria > Enterobacterales > Enterobacteriaceae > Salmonella > Salmonella sp. SAL04196. The sequence continues at coordinate 1,273,681 of NZ_JBGDXE010000001.1, read as the reverse complement.
GAGGGGTTCTTCTACCTGCGTCCGCGTTCTACCACGCTTATCCCGCGCTCGGTGTTATCCGAACTGGATATGATGGTCGGTAAAATTCTCTGCTACCTCTATCTTAGCCCGGAGCGTCTGGCCAACGAAGGGATCTTTACTCAGCAAGAGTTGTACGACGAGCTGCTTACCCTTGCGGACGAAGCCAAACTGCTAAAGCTAGTGAATAACCGCTCGACGGGATCTGACGTTGATCGTCAGAAACTGCAGGAAAAGGTGCGTTCTTCTTTGAACCGCCTGCGTCGTTTGGGCATGGTATGGTTTATGGGCCACGACAGCAGCAAATTCCGCATTACCGAATCGGTCTTCCGCTTTGGCGCGGATGTCCGCGCCGGCGACGATCCTCGCGAGGCGCAGCGTCGTCTCATCCGCGACGGGGAAGCGATGCCCATTGAAAACCATCTGCAACTTAATGATGAGACCGAAGAGAGTCAGCCGGACAGTGGAGAGGAAGAATAATGATTGAACGCGGTAAATTTCGCTCGCTAACGCTGATTAACTGGAACGGTTTTTTTGCCCGCACTTTTGACCTGGATGAACTGGTCACGACGTTATCCGGGGGCAACGGCGCCGGAAAATCCACGACGATGGCGGCGTTCGTCACGGCGCTGATCCCGGATCTCACATTACTGCACTTTCGTAACACCACGGAAGCCGGCGCCACCAGCGGTTCGCGCGATAAAGGTCTGCACGGTAAGCTGAAGGCGGGCGTCTGTTACTCCATGCTCGACACCATTAATTCCCGCCATCAGCGGGTGGTGGTCGGCGTGCGTCTGCAGCAGGTCGCTGGGCGCGATCGCAAAGTGGACATCAAACCGTTCGCTATCCAGGGGCTGCCGATGTCGGTACAGCCGACACAACTGGTGACGGAGACATTAAACGAACGTCAGGCGCGCGTACTGTCGCTTGCTGAGCTGAAAGACAAGCTTGACGAGATGGAAGGCGTGCAGTTTAAGCAGTTTAACTCCATCACCGATTATCATTCGCTGATGTTTGACTTAGGGATTATCGCCCGTCGTCTGCGCTCCGCTTCCGATCGTAGTAAATTCTATCGTTTGATAGAGGCCTCGCTGTACGGCGGGATCTCCAGCGCCATTACCCGATCGCTGCGCGATTATTTATTGCCAGAAAACAGCGGCGTGCGCAAGGCATTCCAGGATATGGAAGCGGCGCTGCGCGAGAACCGACTCACGCTGGAAGCGATTCGTGTTACCCAATCCGATCGCGATCTGTTTAAGCATTTGATCAGCGAAGCCACCGATTATGTGGCGGCGGATTATATGCGCCACGCCAATGAGCGTCGGGTTCACCTTGATCAGGCGTTGGCGTTTCGACGCGAACTGTACACATCGCGCAAGCAACTGGCGGCAGAGCAGTATAAGCACGTCGATATGGCCCGTGAGTTGGGCGAACATAACGGCGCCGAAGGTTCTCTTGAAGCGGATTATCAGGCGGCGAGCGATCACCTGAATCTGGTGCAAACCGCGCTGCGCCAGCAGGAAAAAATTGAACGCTACGAAGCAGATCTTGAAGAGCTGCAGATTCGACTCGAAGAGCAAAACGAAGTGGTGGCGGAAGCCGCCGAAATGCAGGACGAAAATGAAGCGCGTGCCGAAGCCGCCGAGCTGGAAGTCGATGAACTCAAAAGCCAGCTTGCGGATTACCAGCAGGCGCTGGATGTACAGCAAACGCGCGCGATTCAGTATAACCAGGCGATATCAGCGCTTGCCCGCGCTAAAGAACTTTGCCATCTGCCGGATCTAACGCCGGAAAGCGCCGCCGAATGGCTGGATACTTTCCAGGCAAAAGAGCAGGAAGCTACGGAAAAACTGCTGTCGTTGGAACAAAAAATGAGCGTGGCGCAAACCGCGCACAGTCAGTTTGAGCAGGCTTACCAGCTGGTGGCGGCGATCAACGGCCCGCTGGCGCGTAGCGAAGCCTGGGACGTGGCGCGCGAGCTGTTACGGGACGGCGTGAACCAGCGTCATCTGGCGGAACAGGTACAGCCGCTGCGGATGCGCCTGAGCGAACTGGAACAGCGGCTGCGCGAGCAGCAAGAGGCGGAACGTCTGCTGGCGGAGTTCTGTAAGCGACAGGGCAAAAATTTTGATATTGACGAACTGGAAGCGCTGCATCAGGAGCTGGAAGCCCGCATCGCGTCCTTGTCTGATAGCGTATCGTCAGCCAGCGAACAGCGTATGGCCTTGCGTCAGGAGCAGGAGCAGCTTCAATCCCGTATCCAGCATCTGATGCAACGCGCTCCTGTCTGGCTGGCGGCGCAAAACAGCCTTAACCAGCTTAGCGAACAGTGTGGCGAGGAGTTTACGTCCAGCCAGGAAGTGACCGAATACCTGCAACAGCTGCTGGAGCGTGAGCGCGAAGCCATTGTCGAACGCGACGAAGTGGGCGCGCGTAAAAATGCGGTTGATGAAGAGATCGAACGTTTAAGCCAGCCGGGCGGCGCGGAAGATCAGCGTTTGAATGCGCTAGCGGAGCGTTTTGGCGGGGTACTGCTGTCGGAAATCTACGATGATGTCAGTCTTGAAGATGCGCCGTACTTTTCCGCACTGTATGGCCCGTCGCGCCATGCGATCGTCGTACCGGATTTATCGCAAATAGCCGAACAGCTTGAAGGTCTGACCGACTGCCCGGAAGATCTGTACCTGATCGAAGGCGATCCGCAGTCTTTTGATGACAGCGTATTCAGCGTTGACGAGCTGGAAAAGGCGGTGGTCGTGAAAATTGCCGACCGTCAGTGGCGTTATTCGCGTTTCCCGTCGCTGCCTATTTTTGGCCGCGCGGCGCGCGAGAACCGTATTGAAAGTCTCCATGCGGAACGGGAAGTGCTTTCCGAGCGCTTTGCCACGCTCTCGTTTGACGTTCAGAAAACCCAGCGTTTGCACCAGGCGTTCAGCCGTTTTATCGGCAGCCACCTTTCCGTTGCTTTTGAGGACGATCCGGAAGCGGAAATTCGCCGACTGAACGGGCGTCGCGTCGAACTGGAGCGCGCGCTGGCGACGCATGAAAGCGACAACCAGCAGCAGCGCCTTCAGTTTGAGCAGGCGAAAGAGGGCGTTTCCGCGCTTAACCGTTTGCTGCCGCGGCTGAATTTATTGGCCGATGAAACGCTGGCCGATCGGGTCGATGAAATTCAGGAACGGTTGGATGAGGCGCAGGAAGCGGCGCGATTTGTGCAGCAATATGGCAACCAGTTAGCCAAACTGGAGCCGGTGGTTTCCGTTCTGCAAAGCGATCCGGAACAGTTTGAGCAGTTAAAAGAAGACTATGCATGGTCGCAGCAAATGCAGCGCGACGCGCGCCAGCAGGCTTTTGCGCTGGCTGAAGTCGTCGAACGTCGGGCGCATTTCAGCTATTCCGACTCGGCGGAAATGTTGAGCGGCAACAGCGATCTTAACGAAAAGCTGCGCCAGCGGCTGGAGCAGGCGGAAGCCGAGCGTACCCGCGCCCGCGAAGCGCTGCGCAGCCATGCCGCGCAGTTAAGTCAGTACAGCCAGGTCCTGGCCTCGCTAAAAAGCTCTTACGACACGAAAAAAGAGCTGCTTAACGATTTGCAGCGCGAATTACAGGATATTGGCGTTCGCGCCGATAGCGGGGCGGAAGAGCGCGCTCGCCAGCGTCGCGATGAACTGCACGCTCAGTTGAGCAATAACCGTTCGCGTCGCAATCAGCTTGAGAAAGCGCTCACTTTCTGCGAAGCGGAGATGGAGAACCTGACCCGTAAGCTGCGCAAGCTGGAGCGCGATTATCATGAAATGCGCGAGCAGGTCGTAACCGCGAAAGCCGGCTGGTGCGCAGTCATGCGGATGGTGAAAGACAATGGCGTGGAACGCCGTCTGCACCGTCGTGAGCTGGCTTATCTGTCGGCGGATGAACTGCGCTCCATGTCGGATAAGGCGTTGGGCGCGCTGCGCCTGGCCGTCGCGGATAACGAACATCTGCGCGACGTATTGCGTCTGTCGGAAGATCCGAAACGCCCGGAACGTAAAATCCAGTTCTTTGTGGCCGTTTACCAGCATCTGCGCGAACGTATTCGTCAGGATATTATTCGTACCGACGATCCGGTTGAAGCCATTGAACAAATGGAGATTGAGCTGAGCCGTCTGACGGAAGAGCTGACATCGCGTGAGCAAAAGCTGGCGATCAGTTCCCGCAGCGTGGCAAACATCATCCGCAAGACTATCCAGCGTGAGCAGAACCGTATTCGTATGCTGAACCAGGGTTTGCAAAGCGTCTCGTTTGGCCAGGTGAATAGCGTGCGGTTAAACGTCAACGTGCGTGAAACGCATGCCACCTTGCTGGATGTGCTTTCAGAACAGCAAGAGCAGCACCAGGATCTGTTTAACAGCAATCGTCTGACCTTCTCTGAAGCGCTGGCGAAACTGTACCAGCGTCTGAATCCGCAGATCGATATGGGGCAACGCACGCCGCAGACCATCGGCGAGGAGTTGCTGGACTACCGTAACTATCTGGAAATGGAAGTTGAAGTTAACCGTGGGTCTGACGGCTGGCTGCGTGCGGAATCCGGCGCGCTATCCACGGGTGAAGCTATCGGGACCGGGATGTCAATTCTGGTGATGGTGGTGCAAAGCTGGGAAGACGAAGCGCGCAGACTGCGCGGGAAAGATATTTCGCCATGTCGCCTGCTGTTCCTCGATGAAGCGGCGCGTCTGGATGCGCGCTCTATCGCCACGCTGTTTGAACTATGCGAACGTTTGCAGATGCAGCTCATCATCGCCGCGCCGGAAAACATCAGTCCGGAGAAGGGCACGACGTATAAACTGGTGCGTAAAGTGTTTCAGAATACTGAGCATGTTCATGTTGTCGGGCTGCGTGGCTTTGCGCCGCAGCTTCCGGAAACGCTTCCCGGTACGCGGACGGAAGATACGCCTTCAGAAGCGAGTTAAATACGGCAGAAATAATGAAGTGCCCGATGGCGCCTCGTTTATCAGGCAAGGCCGGATAAGTCGGTTACGCCGCCATCCGGCACAACAAGTTCTGCTTTATCATTACCCTGGGGCGGCGAAAGCCGCCTTTTTCTTTATCTGAAAAATCTCTCCGGGTAGTGCATTTTCTTTAAACTTCTTTACATTAGGTTAGGCAAAAACGTAACGAACTTTATATACTGGAGTTAAGCCTGACGAGTGAGCAGGCTGACTCGTCATACTAAACAAAAGCATCGGTTGAGGTTGACCCGCGCTGCGGGCAGCACAGTCATGCGGAGTATGATAACGAAAACAGGGGGCAAGGGATGTTGCTTAACAAGATGTGTGGTCGTTGTCTGTCGGCAATCAGTTTATGCCTGGCCGTAACATTCGCTCCACTGTTCAATGCGCAGGCCGATGAGCCTGAAATGATACCTGGCGATAGCGCCGTTGCCGCGACGGATCAGGCTGGGCCGCAGAAGCAATCCGCCGCGACGGCGATTATGGCCGGGATTCAGCCGCTGCCGGAGGGCGTTTCAGCCGAGAAAGTCCGGGCTGATTTACAGTCGCAGCTTCCTTCCGGCTATACGCCGGTCTATATGAGCCAGCTAACATTGCTGTATGCCGCGCGCGACATGAAGCCCATGTGGGATAATCGCGATGCGGTGAAAGCCTTCCAGCAACAGTTGGCGGAGGTGGCGATTGCCGGATTCCAGCCGCAGTTTACCGCCTGGGTGGCATTGTTGACCGATCCCGCCGTAAACGGTATGGCGCGCGATGTTGTGTTGTCAGACGCCATGATGGGCTATCTCCATTTCATTGCGAATATCCCCGTCAAAGGCCAGCGCTGGTTATATAGCAACAAACCTTACGCATTGGCGACGCCGCCAGTCTCGGTGATTAACCAGTGGCAAATCGCGCTGGAAGAGGGGCAGTTGCCGATGTATATCGCCAGCCTGGCGCCGCAGCATCCACAGTATGCGCCCATGCATGACGCGCTACTGAAGCTGGTGGCGGACTCTCGCCCGTGGCCGCAGTTGACCAATACCGCGACGCTGCGCCCGGGGCAATGGAGTAACGATGTGCCTGCGCTGCGCGAAATATTACAGCGTACGGGGACGCTGGATGGCGGTCCAAAGATAGCCTTACCCGGCGATAACACTGCTGATAGCGCCGTCGTCAGCCCCTCCGCCGCGGTAGTCGAAACATCGGTGGCGCAGCCGGTCGACGAACAAACGGCCCGCCGTAGTAAGTCGGCTCCGGCGGCACGCGCCTACGATCGTGAACTGGTCGAGGCGGTAAAGCGTTTTCAGGCATGGCAAGGGCTGGGGGCGGATGGCGTTATTGGCCCGGCGACGCGTAACTGGCTTAATATGACCCCCGCGCAACGCGCAGGCGTACTGGCACTGAATATCCAACGTTTACGCCTGCTGCCGGCGGAACTCTCTACCGGTATTATGGTAAACATTCCCGCTTATTCGCTGGTCTACTATCAGAATGGCAACCAGGTGCTGGCTTCGAGGGTGATCGTCGGGCGTCCTGACCGTAAAACGCCGATGATGAGCAGCGCGCTGAATAATGTGGTGGTGAACCCGCCGTGGAACGTTCCGCCCACGCTTGCGCGTAAAGACATTTTACCGAAGGTGTGGAATGACCCAGGCTATCTGGAGCGCCATGGCTACACCGTGATGCGCGGCTGGAACAGCAAAGAAGCGATCGATCCGTGGCAGGTTGACTGGGCCACCATTACGCCATCGAATCTTCCGTTCCGTTTCCAGCAGGCGCCAGGCGCGCACAATTCGCTGGGGCGTTATAAATTTAATATGCCGAGTTCAGATGCGATCTATCTGCACGATACGCCCAACCATACTCTCTTTCAGCGTGACGCCAGGGCGTTAAGTTCCGGCTGCGTGCGGGTCAATAAGGCCTCTGAACTGGCGAATATGCTCTTGCAGGATGCTGGCTGGAACGATGCGCGGATCTCAGGCGCCCTGAAGCAAGGCGACACGCGGTATGTCAATATCCGGCAGAACATTCCAGTAAATCTTTACTATCTGACCGCGTTTGTCGGCGCAGATGGACGTATGCAATATCGTACAGATATTTACAATTACGATCTCACAGCGCGATCCAGCGCACAAATTGTGCCAAAGGTTGAACAATTAATCAGGTAAATGAAGAAGTTCTGGTAAATATGTTGTCCTAATGTTTGGCTTCAACGGGGCGTTTCGCTGTAGACCCCCGTTGTGGCTGGGGGAGGGCCATCTTGACGCGGGCTTTATCGGCAGTTAAGGTGCCTTTCGTGCGCCAGAAGTGCATATACAACAACCTTTAAGTCGACCGGGCCGTTCAGAAGTCTGTGCCAGCCGGTATCATGTCTGCTTAAAGGTAGAAGTGTATTAACGATAACATTGACCTGTAGACCTGATTATCATGGACAAATTTGACGCTAATCGCCGCAAGCTGCTGGCGCTTGGTGGTGTCGCTCTCGGCGCCGCCATCCTGCCCGCGCCAGCGTTTGCCACACTCTCGACCCCACGCCCGCGCATTTTGACGTTAAACAATCTCCATACCGGAGAGTCAATCAAGGCGGAGTTTTTCGATGGAAGAGCCTATATTCAGGATGAATTAGCAAAGTTAAACCATTTTTTCCGTGACTATCGCGCGAATAAAGTCCGATCAATCGATCCCCGCCTGTTTGACCAACTTTACCGACTTCAGGGGCTGTTAGGGACGCGTAAACCTGTGCAGCTCATCTCGGGCTACCGTTCTCTTGATACCAATAATGAATTACGCGCCCGTAGCAGCGGCGTAGCGAAAAAAAGCTACCATACAAAAGGGCAGGCGATGGATTTTCATATTGAGGGCGTGGCGCTGAGCAATATTCGCAAAGCGGCGTTATCTATGCGCGCAGGTGGTGTAGGATATTACCCACGTAGTAACTTTGTGCATATTGATACCGGGCCGGCGCGGCACTGGTAATCAGCGAGGCTTAATCAAAGGAGCAGTATGAACTATCGTATTATTCCGGTCACCGCGTTCTCCCAGAACTGTTCATTAATCTGGTGCGAACAAACCCGGCTGGCGGCGCTGGTCGATCCGGGCGGCGACGCGGAAAAAATTAAACAGGAAGTGGACGCCAGCGGCGTGACGTTGATGCAAATTTTACTCACGCATGGGCATCTCGATCATGTCGGCGCGGCGAGTGAACTGGCGCAGCATTACGGCGTTCCTGTTATCGGTCCGGAAAAAGAAGATGAGTTCTGGCTGCAAGGACTGCCGGCGCAAAGCCGCATGTTTGGTCTGGATGAGTGTCAGCCGCTGACGCCTGATCGCTGGTTGAACGACGGCGATCGCGTCAGCGTGGGGAATGTGACGTTACAGGTGTTACATTGTCCGGGACACACGCCGGGACACGTGGTTTTCTTTGATGAACAGTCGCAACTGCTGATCTCCGGCGATGTGATTTTCAAAGGTGGCGTCGGGCGCAGCGATTTTCCTCGCGGCGATCACACCCAGTTGATTGACGCTATTAAGCGTAAATTATTGCCGCTTGGCGATGATGTGACCTTTATTCCTGGCCACGGCCCGCTCTCTACGCTCGGGTACGAGCGTCTGCATAATCCCTTCCTGCAAGATGAGATGCCGGTCTGGTAAGCAGAATGAAAAAGCCTGCAATGTGCAGGCTTTTTTATCGGTCACGCCAGTCGGCAGCTTTTTACAGTACCGCGACAATGGCTTCGCACAGCGGCGCCATATTATCCGGGGTCATGCCCGCCACGTTCACGCGACCAGAAGCCACGGCATAAACGCCGAACTCTTCACGCAGACGCAGCACCTGATCTTTGGTCAGACCGCTGAATGAGAACATCCCGTTCTGCTTGATAATAAAGCTGAAGTCACGGTTCGCGCCTTTTTCCTGCAAGGTATTCACGAACAGTTGACGCATACGCTGAATACGCTGGCGCATATCCGTCAGTTCCTGTTCCCAGATAGCGCGCAGGGCGTCATTACTCAGGATAGTCGCGACGATGGACGCGCCGTGCGCTGGCGGGTTGGAGTAGTTAGCGCGAATGGCGGATTTCATCTGGCTAAAAGCGCGATCCACGGTTTCCGCATCGGCGGCAACGAGGGTGCAGGCGCCGACTCGTTCATTATATAAGCCGAAGTTTTTGGAGTAGGAGCTGGCGACAATGAGCTCTTTATGCAGCGCGGCAAAGGCGCGCAGACCTTCCGCATCTTCTTCCAGGCCGCGGGCAAAGCCCTGGTAAGCGAAATCGAATAGCGGCAGCCACCCTTTTTCAACGGAAAGCTCAGCCAGAACCTGCCACTGTTCCAGAGTAGGGTCAATGCCGGTTGGGTTATGACAGCAACCGTGGAACAGAACCACATCGCCGGCCTGAGCTTCGCTCAGGCTGGCTTGTAACGCTTCAAAATCCAGCGTGTGATTTTCCGCATCGTAGTAAGCGTACTCCCGAACTTCCAGGCCGGCAGCGTTAAACACGCTTTTGTGGTTCGGCCAGCTGGGGTTGCTCACCCACACCCGTTTTACCGGAGTATTTTTTGCCAAAAAGTCGGCGGCAATGCGTAACGCGCCGGTACCGCCCGGCGTTTGCGCCGTGCGTGCGCGCTTATCGTTAATCAGCGCGCTGCCTTTGCCGAACAGCAGTTCCTGAGTGCAGCGAGCAAATTCCGGAATCCCGTCAATGCCGAGATAGTTTTTCGTCGTTTCATTTTCCAGTAAATACTGCTCGGCTTTTTTAACGCTGGTGAGCACCGGTGTTTTGCCGGTTTCATCTTTATATACGCCAATGCCAAGGTTAATTTTCCCTGGACGGTCATCGGCGCGAAACAGATCGGCCAGGCCCAAAATCGGGTCGGCAGGAGCGGCGGTTATGTTCTCAAACATGACGAGGTTCCATTATAGTTACAGAAGGGAAATCCGCTATCAGGTTAACGGCAGATTTACAAAATGCCAACCGTTAGCGCTAAAAAGCCCGCCTGTTTTTGAAAGACGCACATTTTCTCTAAGAGAGATAAAAAAACAGGACCGAAGTCCTGTTTTTGAGGCATAAAACAAAGGGGTCTGCTGATCAGAACTGGTAAGTAATACCGACAGCCGCCTGATCGTCGGTGCCAACGTAGCTGGAGCTGTAGTCGTTTTCGTCCAGCAGGTTGAAACGGTAGTCAACCCATACGTTCATGTTTTTGTTGAAGTAGTAAGTCGCGCCCGCCTGAATATATTTCGCCAGATCGGCCGAGCCGTCGGCGCCGTTCAACTGCTTACCTTTACTCTGCACATACGAGATTGCCGGACGCAGGCCGAAGTCAAACTGGTACTGAGCGACCACTTCCAGGTTCTGCGTTTTGTTTGCCATTTCCACGGTATCGGTAACCGTATTTTCAACAATGCTCATATTGCGGGTTTCAGCATATACGGCAGCCAGGTAGACGTTGTTTGCATCATATTTCGCGCCAACGGCCCATGACTCTGCGCGATCGCCATTACCATCGCGATCCTGCTGATCGTTAGTACGCTTGCTGTTGCTGTACGCTGCGGTGACGCCAAAGCCGTCGAACTCATATGCCATGGTGTAACCTACGCCATCGCCATTCTGAGAGTTAATGCTGTGGTTGTCCTGATTTTTACCCTGATACTGGATACCGAAAGAGAGACCGTCCACCAGACCAAAGAAGTCAGAGTTACGGTAGGTCAACAAACCGCCAGCACGGCTGGTCATGTAGTTATCAGTATAGGCGCCGCCCCAGGTTTCGCCGGAGAAGTAGGGGGCCATATCGGTATAGGATTCAACATCGTAAACGATACCGTAGTTACGACCATAATCGATTGAACCCACTTCCGCGTATTTCAAACCCGCGAAAGCCAGACGGACCAGATTCGAGTTCTGCTGTTCGCCTTCAGCGCGGTCTGCTTTAGTACGGTATTCCCACTGACCGAAACCGGTCAGATCGGTGTTAATCTGCGTTTCCCCTTTAAAACCAATCTGGGCATAAGTCTGGTCGGCATTTTTGCTATCGCCGGTCGTTGTCCATACGTGACGACCCACGGCTTTACCGTACAGATCCAGCTTATTACCATCTTTATTATAAATTTCTGCTGCGTTTGCGGTTGCAGCAGCCAGCAGGGCAGGGATCACCGCTGCCAGGATTTTGCGCTTCATCATTATTTATTACCCTCATTGGTTTTTTTATATGACACCTGCCACTGCCGTCAATAAATTCCGTCAATAAAACTTTACAGAAATATTGATGAGAGTTTGGTGTCTTTATGTGTCTGACAGGCATCTTTCCATTCAAACTAACGTTTCGCTACCGTGAAAGTGCTACAAATATAAAGATTTAGTTTCAAAAGGAAAAAATATGTAAACAAATGTTATTTTCGCGGAACTTTGTGAACAACGTCAAACTTCCCCTGAGTTCTCGCTTTGATTTGATCGTTTTTCTTTTATCACTATGATTTTATTGTAATTATTGGCTTGTAGAACCGTTGTGCCTGAAAAAGCAGCAGACGAGCCATTTCATAAAAATAGCCATTTAGAAGTCTTGATGTCTGAAATTATGGTGAAAAATTGTGCTATTAGAACAGAAAAATCTAATCCGCAATAAAATTAAGGATTAATTTTTATGTGTAAATATTTTCGTGAAATATACAGTAACAAGATGTGGTAATTCAGAGGGTTGTAATTAAATTTATTTACTTATTGATAATAAAACTGACATTCAGGCGAAAAAAAAGGCCAGCATAGCTGGCCTTGAGTGTGACGTAAAAATCAGAAGCTGGCGTTGCGTGGGGTCCGTGGGAACGGAATAACATCGCGCACGTTTTGCACACCCGTGACGTAAGCGATAAGGCGTTCAAAGCCCAGGCCAAAGCCGGAATGCGGTACAGTACCGTAGCGACGCAAGTCGCGATACCACCAGTAATCCTCTTTATTCAGCCCCATTTCGGCCATACGGGCATCCAGCACATCCAGACGCTCTTCACGCTGGGAACCACCGATGATTTCGCCGATTCCCGGCGCCAGCACATCCATGGCCGCCACGGTTTTGCCATCTTCGTTAAGGCGCATGTAAAATGCTTTAATTTCCTTCGGATAGTTTTTCACCACTACCGGCGCTTTGAAATGCTCTTCCGCCAGATAACGTTCGTGTTCGGAAGAGAGGTCGACGCCCCAGAACACCGGGTTTTCAAATGTCTTACCACAGCGTTCCAGAATGGCGACCGCATCGGTGTAATCCACCTGAGCGAAGTCGGTAGAGACAAAACGCTCCAGACGAGCGATAGCGTCTTTATCCACGCGTTCGGCAAAGAACTTCATATCATCCGCACGCTCTTCCAGAACCGCCTTGAAGACATATTTCAGCATGGCTTCCGCCAGACGGGCGTTGTCTTCCAGATCGGCGAACGCCACTTCCGGCTCCAGCATCCAGAACTCCGCCAGGTGGCGGCTGGTGTTGGAATTTTCCGCGCGGAAGGTCGGCCCAAAAGTATAGATTTTGGACAGCGCACAGGCATACGTTTCACCGTTGAGCTGGCCGGAGACGGTCAGGAATGATTCTTTGCCAAAAAAGTCTTTGTCAAAATCTACTCTGCCCTGGTCGTTACGCGGCAGGTTTTCCAGATCCAACGTTGAGACGCGGAACATTTCGCCAGCGCCTTCGGTATCGGAAGCGGTAATCAGCGGGGTAGAGACCCAAAAGAAACCCTGCTCATCGAAGAAGCGATGCAGCGCCTGCGCCAGAGTATGGCGGACGCGCGCTACCGCGCCAATCAGGTTGGTGCGCGGGCGCAGATGCGCGACCTCACGCAGATACTCAATGCTATGGCGTTTTGCCGCCATCGGGTAGGTATCCGGATCTTCCACCCAGCCTGCGACCTCTACTTTCGTAGCCTGGATTTCGAAACTTTGCCCCTGTCCCGGCGACGCGACAACCTTACCTGTTACTACTACGGAGCAGCCTGTCGTCAGGTGTAATACTTCTTCATTATAATTGGGCAGAGAATTATTAATGACAGCCTGTACAGGATCAAAGCAGGAGCCGTCATAAACGGCGAGGAAGGAGATGCCAGCTTTTGAATCTCGGCGGGTACGCACCCATCCGCGCACGGTGACTTCTTGGTCAACGGCTACGCGGCCCTGGAGTACGTCGGCTACAGGCACAACGCTCATAATATTCTCTCTGTTAATAGTCGGAAAAAATAAACACTTGTCCACCCGAAATGGGGGTATTCCTATGTTACCTGGCATCTGCAATCAGACAAGCAGAAATCGCAGCTGAAGTGAAAGATTTCGGAAATAAACCTGAAAAAGGAGCCCAGGCAGGCTCCCTGGAAAGAATTAACTGGCTTTGCGGATCTGCGGGAGATCAAAGGCTTTACGCAGCGCGCGCACAAACGCTTTATCATGACAGATCGTTTTACCGGGGCTGTCGGAAAGTTTAGCCACCGGCTTTCCGTTACATTCCACGAGTTTAATCACAATATTGAGCGGTTTTACCTGAGGGATATCGCAGGTCAGGCGGGTACCGATGCCGAAGCTTAACTGCACGCGAGAGGCGAAATGGCGATAGAGCTCGACCGCCTTTTGCAGATCAAGGTTATCTGAAAAGACCAGCGTTTTTGTCAGCGGATCAATCCCCAGCTTTTCATAATGGGCAATCGCCTTTTCGCCCCATGCGACAGGGTCTCCTGAGTCGTGGCGTAACCCCTGATAACGGCTGGCGAATTCAATGCCGAAATCGCGTAAAAACGCATCCATTGTAATGCAATCTGTCAATGCGATACCAAGCTGGTCCGGATATTCGTTAAGCCAGGCGGCCAACGCGGCACGCTGGCTGGTCGCCAGGTCCGGACTGATTTGTTGATGCGCCTGGAACCATTCGTGCGCCTGAGTGCCCATCGGCGTCAGCGCCAGGCGACGCGCGAGATCATAGTTGCTGGTGCCGACGAACCATGACTCCTGCTGGAGACGTTTAACTATCGCCTGCTGCACTTCACGAGAGAAACGGCGGCGGGTGCCGAAGTCCATCAGGTGGAAGCGGGACATATCGAGATTGGCGGTTAACGCAGTGAAATCAACCAGCTTACTTTCCAGCGCGTCGAGCGCCTGATCAACGCCCGCGTTTGGCGAGCGGTAGTGATGAACCAGCTCACTGATCACGGCCAGCAGCGGCACTTCCCACATAATGACTTCACGCCACGGGCCGGTTAAGCGAATATTCAGCTTGCCGTTATCGTTGGTGACACAGACTTGAGCTGGGTTATAGCGAAACTCGCGTAACCAGTTCAGATAATCCGGTTTAAAAAAGGGCAGGCCGGAGAGCCACTGGAACTCGTCCTCCTGGAGGCGCAGGTGCTGCATCGCGTCCACCTGCTCGCGAATAGCATCGGCATAAATACCCAGCAGGTCGTCGCCACGGCAACGAAACTCAGCCGCTACCTGCACATCATAGTAGTGGTGAAAAACGGCTTGCTGCATATGCAACTTATAAGCATCTGTATCCAGCAACGAGTGCAGAACAGGAGAAGCGAATTGTGTCATAGGTGCGCTGTTGCGTCCTCTCACGGGAGCGTTTAGTACAATAAACAACTAAGAAAACCGCTGGAGTATACCTTGTTTAGCGATTTATTGAACCCCGATCACACCATAAGCTGTCTTTAGGGTCGAGCGCATTTCGTGCCCCATGTTATAAAAATGTAGCAAAGAGGCCGTTTGTGCCTGAAAAGATGAACATTCTGCGTAGCGCGATTTGCGCAACAGGAATAGACTGGAGTCGACACTCTACACAAAGATGCGAAAGGTTTTTTATGACACAACAGCCACAAGCCAAATACCGCCATGACTATCGCGCGCCGGATTACCAGATTACTGATATTGACTTGACCTTTGACCTCGATGCCGAAAAAACCGTGGTCACCGCAATAAGCCAGGCTGTTCGTCATGGCGCGCCTGATGCGCCTCTTCGCCTTGATGGGGAAGATTTAACGCTGGTATCTATCCACGTCAACGATGCGCCGTGGACAGCATATAAGGAAGAAGAGGGCGCGCTTATCATCCGCGACCTGCCAGAGCGTTTTACGTTACGCATTGTCAACGAGGTAAGTCCGGCGGCGAATACGGCGCTGGAAGGATTGTACCAGTCCGGCGATGCGCTCTGTACCCAGTGTGAAGCGGAGGGCTTCCGCCATATTACCTGGTATCTTGACCGCCCGGACGTACTGGCGCGATTTACCACCAAAATTATTGCCGATAAAAGCAAATATCCCTTCCTGCTCTCCAATGGCAACCGTGTTGCGCAGGGCGAACTGGAGAATGGCCGTCACTGGGTTCAGTGGCAAGATCCGTTCCCGAAACCGTGTTATCTGTTTGCGCTGGTGGCCGGTGATTTTGACGTGCTGCGCGATACCTTTACCACCCGCTCCGGGCGTGAAGTCGCGTTAGAACTGTACGTTGACCGTGGCAATCTGGATCGCGCGCCGTGGGCAATGACCTCGCTGAAAAATTCCATGAAATGGGATGAAACGCGTTTTGGGCTCGAATATGACCTCGACATCTATATGATTGTCGCGGTGGATTTCTTTAATATGGGCGCGATGGAGAATAAAGGTCTCAATATCTTTAACTCCAAATACGTGCTGGCGCGAACCGATACCGCGACGGATAAAGATTATCTCGATATTGAGCGCGTGATAGGTCATGAGTATTTCCACAACTGGACCGGCAACCGCGTCACCTGCCGCGACTGGTTCCAGTTGAGCCTGAAAGAGGGGCTAACCGTGTTCCGCGATCAGGAGTTTAGCTCTGATTTGGGGTCACGCGCGGTGAACCGCATCAGTAACGTGCGTACCATGCGCGGTTTACAATTCGCGGAAGACGCCAGCCCGATGGCGCATCCTATCCGCCCGGATAAAGTAATCGAAATGAATAACTTCTACACCCTCACCGTTTATGAAAAGGGTGCGGAAGTCATTCGCATGATCCACACGTTGCTGGGTGAGGAAAATTTCCAGAAGGGGATGCAGCTTTATTTTGAGCGCCATGACGGCAGCGCCGCGACGTGTGATGACTTCGTACAGGCGATGGAAGATGCTTCTAATGTCGATTTGTCCCATTTCCGCCGCTGGTACAGTCAGTCCGGCACGCCGATTGTAACGGTAAAAGATGATTATAATCCGGAAACCGAGCAGTACACGTTGACCATCAGCCAGCGTACTCCGGCGACGGCGGATCAGGCGGAGAAGCAGCCGCTGCATATTCCATTCGCCATTGAACTGTACGATAACGAAGGCAACGTCATTCCGTTGCAAAAAGGCGGTCACCCGGTCAATGCCGTGCTGAACGTCACGCAGGCGGAGCAGACATTTACCTTCGATAATGTCTACTTCCAGCCTGTTCCGGCCTTGCTGTGCGAGTTTTCAGCGCCGGTGAAACTGGAATATAAATGGAGCGATCAGCAGTTGACGTTCCTGATGCGCCATGCGCGCAATGATTTCTCCCGTTGGGATGCGGCGCAAAGCCTGCTGGCCACATACATTAAACTGAATGTGGCGCGTCATCAGCAGGGGCAACCGCTATCGCTTCCGGTGCATGTCGCTGATGCGTTCCGTGCAGTACTGTTGGATGAGAAAATCGATCCGGCGTTGGCCGCAGAAATTTTAACGCTGCCTTCGGCCAATGAAATTGCGGAGCTGTTTGAGGTCATTGACCCGATCGCCATTGCGCAAGTTCGTGAAGCGCTAACGCGTACGCTGGCGGCAGAACTGGCGGATGAGTTCCTGGCTATCTATAACGCCAATCATCTGGATGAGTATCGTGTTGATCACGGCGATATCGGTAAGCGCACGCTGCGCAATGCTTGCCTGCGCTTCCTGGCGTTTGGTGAGACGGAGCTGGCTAATACGCTGGTCAGCAAACAGTATCGCGACGCCAATAATATGACCGATGCGCTGGCGGCCCTGTCTGCTGCGGTGGCGGCGCAGTTGCCGTGCCGCGATATGCTGATGCAGGAGTATGACGATAAGTGGCATCAGGACGGCCTGGTGATGGATAAATGGTTTATCCTGCAATCCACAAGCCCGGCGGAAAATGTACTGGAAACCGTACGCAGCCTGCTCAAACACCGTTCTTTCAGTATGAGCAACCCGAACCGCATCCGTTCATTAATTGGCGCATTTGCTGGCAGCAACCCGGCGGCGTTCCATGCGCAAGACGGTAGCGGATACCAGTTCCTGGTCGAGATGCTGACCGATCTGAATAGCCGTAACCCGCAGGTAGCATCTCGCCTCATTGAACCGCTGATTCGTCTGAAACGTTATGATGATAAGCGTCAGGAGAAAATGCGCGCGGCGCTGGAGCAGTTAAAAGGACTGGAGAATCTTTCCGGCGATCTGTACGAGAAGATAACTAAAGCGTTAGCCTGACAGTATCTGCTATAAAGAGGTAAGACATGCCCGGTAAGCGTTAGCGCTGCCGGGCATTTTTTTGCCGGACGATGACGCTCGCTGGCGAAACGTGAAGTGAGAATGAAGGAAAACGATTGCTATTTATTGCCGTAGGTCAATTCCCTTTTGCTTTGTTATCGCCCATAATACGCCCCCGGTTTGCACACCGGGAATCCAGGAGAGTTCATGTACTATCCCTTCGTTCGTAAAGCCCTTTTCCAGCTCGATCCAGAGCGCGCTCATGAATTTACATTTCAACAATTACGCCGCATTACAGGTACGCCGCTGGAAGCGCTGGTGCGCCAGAAAGTACCGACAAAGCCGGTTACCTGCATGGGACTTACCTTTAAAAATCCACTGGGGCTGGCTGCCGGTCTGGATAAAGACGGGGAGTGCATCGACGCGTTAGGCGCGATGGGGTTTGGCTCCCTGGAAATCGGCACCGTGACGCCGCGCCCACAGCCGGGTAACGATAAGCCGCGTCTTTTTCGTCTGGTGGATGCTGAAGGTCTGATCAATCGGATGGGCTTTAATAATCTGGGCGTCGATAACCTGGTCGAGAATGTTAAAAAAGCCCATTTTGATGGTATTCTGGGAATTAACATCGGTAAAAATAAAGATACGCCTGTCGAAAATGGCAAAGATGACTACCTGATTTGTATGGAAAAAGTCTATGCTTATGCGGGTTATATCGCCATTAATATTTCTTCGCCGAATACGCCAGGGCTACGTACGCTCCAGTATGGCGATGCGCTGGACGATCTGTTAACTGCCATTAAAAATAAGCAAAACGATCTTCAGGCGATCCACCATAAATATGTGCCGGTGGCAGTAAAGATCGCGCCGGATCTTTGTGAAGAAGAATTGATCCAGGTTGCCGATAGCCTGCTTCGTCATAATATTGATGGGGTGATTGCGACAAATACCACCCTCGATCGTTCTCTGGTACAAGGAATGAAAAATTGCCAGCAAACGGGGGGATTAAGTGGCCGGCCATTACAATTAAAAAGCACAGAAATTATTCGCCGTTTATCCCAGGAGTTAAAAGGACAATTGCCTATTATCGGCGTCGGCGGCATTGACTCAGTTATCGCCGCGCGCGAGAAGATAGCGGCAGGAGCTACGCTGGTACAAATTTATTCCGGCTTTATTTTTAAAGGCCCGCCATTGATTAAAGAAATCGTAACGCACATCTAAACTTTACCCTTTATCAGACAACCAGGGCTTTATTTCCGGCGCTGGTTGTTTTATATTTCTCCACTGTTGCTTATTTAGACATTTTAGGCTTTTATTATTGGGGTAATAAACGAAGCGGCGAAAGGACAATGCTGTTACGAGTTGCTTAAAAGCGGGAGAGAGGTAATGCGAATTAAACCTGACGATAACTGGCGCTGGTATTATGATGAAGAGCACGATCGTATGATGCTCGATCTCGCCAATGGTATGCTTTTTCGCTCGCGCTTCTCTCGTAAAATGCTTACGCCGGACGCGTTTTGCCCGACCGGTTTTTGTGTGGATGATGCCGCGCTCTATTTTTCCTTTGAAGAAAAATGCCGGGATTTCGAATTAACTAAAGAGCAACGCGCGGAGCTGGTGTTGAATGCGCTGGTGGCGATTCGCTATCTCAAACCGCAGATGCCAAAAAGCTGGCATTTTGTGGCGCATGGCGAAATGTGGACCCCGGGAACGGGCGATGCCGCAAGCGTCTGGTTAAGCGATACGGCGGAACAGGTTAATTTGCTGGTCGTTGAGCCGGGAGAAAATGCCGCGTTGTGTCTGCTGGCCCAGCCGGGCGTGGTGATAGCAGGCCGAACCATGCAGCTTGGCGATGCGATTAAAATTATGAACGACAGGCTGAAACCGCAGGTTCACTGTCACAGTTTCAGCCTTGAACAAGCGGTTTAATTTTCCAGTCGTAACGCGGTCTTAGGCACGCAGCTACAGCTCAGAATCGTACCATCGTCACCCATAGCCGATTTTTTCAGCGGACTTACTTCGCCTTCCAGCAAACGTATCCGGCAGCAACCACAGATACCAGCCCGGCAAGAATACGGAATACGAATTCCCTGATTCTCCAACTGTTCCAGTAGTACCTGTTGATTATTCCCGCAGAAGGTTTGCCCCTGCCAGTCGATGGTTACACTCGCGTCCGGGTGTTTCTCTGGCGTAACGCTGTCGTCGACCGTTGTGGTGCCATAAGCTTTTGCCGGGGCTGTCGCCAGAATCTCCACCTCATCGCCGACGCGAATGACGCCGCTATTGCGGGCAATCAGATTCTGACCGAAATCCACATCGCCATTGTCCTGGGCAGTACGAAAAGCTTGCAGTGTCGCCAGCGGTTCTCCGGAAGGATGTTTTTGCCCCTTTTCAGGGCTGACGGTCGTAAAAATACAGCGGCTACAGGGTTTCACGACGTCAAAAATCACATCGCCAATGCGAAGCACTTTCCAGCTATCTTCCTCCCAGGCCGCTACGCCGGAAACCACTAAGTTTGGGCGAAATTGTTCCATTTGTACGCCTGCCGGACAACGCTGTTGCAGATCGCGCAGCGAGGCTTCGTTGGTCAATAAATACGGGTAGCCATCGGCAAATCCCAGCGGCACCGCGTTATGCCGTTTAACCCGGCGCGTCAACTGCGGCCCAACCCAGCGCAACTGGACATCGCGGGAGAAAAAGCCGCTCAACCATTGATTAATCGCCGTCGGGGCGACGCGAGCGGTAAAATGGTTTCCCCAGACCTCGGTCGGCGCATCCTGCAGGGTGAAATCCGTAAAGCGAACCAGCGCGCTACTGCCGTCTGGCGCGGTCAAATGAAGGCCGTCGTGTAAGGGGGAGGGGGTAAAACGTACCATTTGTGGAAACTGGCGGGCGGTGATAAATGTGCCGTCAGGCTCGGTTATCATGAAGATGCGATCAAAAGCCAGGCCGCTGATATCTGCCAGCGCATGAGTCAGACCAATGCCGCGCATGGATTTGACCGGATGAATAAAGAGCCGTGATAACGTCGCCACCGTACAGTCCCTCAAATGAAAATAAGCCTTCAACTTTATGACATGGGCGTGAGATTAGCTATAATGCGCAACAATTTTCTTAGCGTAAAAGTGACAATATGAATTCTCTGTTTGCCAGTACGGCCCGCGGGCTGGAAGAGCTGTTAAAAACTGAACTGGAAAAACTGGGCGCCGTAGGGTGTCAGGTTGTTCAGGGTGGGGTCCATTTTCAGGGCGACACGCGGCTTATTTACCAGAGCCTGATGTGGAGCCGCCTGGCCTCGCGTATTATCCTGCCGATGGGTGAGTGCAAGGTCTACAGCGATCTCGATCTTTACCTCGGCGTTCAGGCGATAAACTGGACAGAGATTTTTAATCCTGGCGCGACGTTTGCGGTGCATTTCAGCGGCCTGAACGACACCATCCGTAATAGTCAGTATGGCGCGATGAAAGTTAAAGACGCGATTGTCGATGCATTTACGCGGAAAAATCTTCCGCGTCCAAATGTGGACCGCGAATCACCGGACCTCCGTATTAACGTCTGGCTGAATAAAGAAACTGCCAGCATTGCGCTGGATCTCAGTGGTGATGGCCTGCACCTGCGCGGTTATCGCGATCGCACCGGGCTGGCGCCAATTAAAGAGACGCTGGCGGCAGCGATTGTTATGCGTTCCGGCTGGCAACCAGGTACGCCGCTGCTCGACCCTATGTGTGGTTCGGGGACACTATTGATTGAGGCCGCGATGTGGGCGACCGATCGCGCGCCGGGCCTGCACCGTGGTCACTGGGGATTTAGCGGCTGGGCGCAGCATGACGAGGCTATCTGGCAGGAAGTGAAAGCCGAAGCGCAGACCCGGGCGCGTAAGGGACTGGCGGAGTATTCCTCTCATTTCTACGGTTCCGACAGCGATGCGCGCGTCATTGAGCGGGCGCGCAGCAACGCCCGTCGCGCCGGTATCGGCGAGCTTATCACCTTTGAAGTGAAAGATGTGGCGCAACTGAGTAATCCATTGCCGAAAGGCCCGTATGGTACGGTGATCAGTAACCCGCCTTACGGCGAACGTCTGGACAGCGAACCGGCGCTGATTGCGTTGCACAGCCTGCTGGGCCGTACCATGAAAAATCAGTTTGGCGGCTGGAACCTGTCGCTGTTCAGCGCTTCGCCCGATTTGCTGGGCAGCCTGCAATTACGTGCCGACAAACAGTTTAAAGCCAAGAATGGCCCGCTGGACTGCGTGCAGAAAAACTATCATATTGCGGAAACCACGGCGGACAGTAAACCGGCGACGGTGGCGGAAGATTACGCTAATCGCCTGCGTAAAAATCTTAAAAAGCTGGAGAAATGGGCGCGCCAGGAAGGGATTGAATGCTATCGCTTGTATGATGCCGACCTGCCGGAATATAACGTGGCGGTAGACCGTTACGGCGACTGGGCAGTGATTCAGGAATATGCGCCGCCGAAAACGGTGGATGCGCAAAAAGCGCGGCAACGTCTGTTCGATATTATTGCGGCAACCTTGTCAGTGCTCGGTATTCCGCCGAATAAACTGGTGTTAAAAACCCGTGAACGACAAAAAGGAAAAAACCAGTATCAGAAAATGAGCGAGAAGGGCGAGTTCCTTGAGGTCAGCGAATATAATGCGCGCTTATGGGTAAATCTGACGGATTATCTCGACACCGGTCTGTTCCTCGATCACCGTATTGCCCGCAGAATGCTGGGAGAAATGAGCAAAGGCAAAGATTTCCTGAATCTCTTTTCTTATACCGGCAGCGCCAGCGTACATGCGGGGCTGGGCGGCGCGCGCAGCACCACAACGGTGGATATGTCCCGCACCTATCTGGAGTGGGCCGAACGTAATTTGCGTCTGAACGGACTGAGTGGCCGCGCGCATCGCCTGATTCAGGCCGACTGCCTGGGCTGGCTGCGCGAGGCGAATGAACAGTTCGATTTGATCTTTATCGATCCGCCAACGTTCTCTAACTCAAAACGTATGGAAGAGTCGTTTGATGTTCAGCGCGATCATGTTGCGTTAATGAAAGATTTAAAACGCCTGCTGCGTAAAGGCGGCACCATCATGTTCTCAAATAATAAGCGCGGATTCCGTATGGATCTGGAAGGGCTGGCTGAGCTGGGGCTTACCGCACAAGAAATTACGCAAAAAACGCTTTCCCCGGATTTTGCCCGTAACCGTCAGATTCATAACTGTTGGCTGATCCGCGCCGCCTGAAAGGAAAAGTAAATGTCATTAATCAGTATGCATGGCGCATGGCTGTCGTTCAGCGACGCGCCGCTTCTCGATAACGCAGAGTTGCATATCGAAGATAACGAACGCGTCTGTCTGGTGGGGCGTAACGGCGCCGGGAAATCCACCTTGATGAAGATCCTCAACCGCGAACAGGGTCTGGACGATGGGCGTATTATTTATGAGCAGGATCTGATCGTCGCGCGTCTGCAACAGGACCCGCCCCGTAATATTGCGGGCAGCGTCTATGACTTTGTCGCCGAAGGTATCGAAGAACAAGCGGAATACCTCAAGCGCTATCATGAGATTTCCCGTCTGGTGATGACCGATCCCAGCGAGAAAAACCTCAATGAAATGGCGCGCGTACAGGAACAGCTCGATCATCATAATCTGTGGCAGCTGGAAAACCGTATTAATGAAGTGCTGGCGCAGCTTGGACTCGATCCTAACGCCGCGCTGTCGTCGCTCTCCGGCGGCTGGCTGCGTAAAGCCGCGCTGGGTCGGGCGCTGGTCAGCAATCCGCGCGTATTGTTACTGGATGAACCGACTAACCATCTGGATATCGAAACTATCGACTGGCTGGAAGGGTTTCTGAAAACCTTTAACGGAACGATTATTTTTATCTCTCACGATCGTTCGTTTATTCGCAATATGGCGACCCGCATTGTCGATCTCGATCGTGGCAAACTTGTCACCTATCCGGGAAATTACGATCAATACCTGCTGGAGAAAGAAGAAGCGCTGCGCGTAGAAGAATTACAAAACGCGGAATTTGATCGCAAACTGGCGCAGGAAGAAGTCTGGATTCGCCAGGGTATCAAGGCGCGCCGCACCCGTAATGAAGGGCGCGTGCGGGCGTTAAAAGCGATGCGTCGTGAACGCAGCGAGCGCCGGGAAGTGATGGGCACGGCGAAGATGCAGGTCGAAGAGGCGACGCGCTCCGGTAAAATCGTTTTTGAGATGGAGAATGTCGATTACCAGGTAGAAGGAAAACAACTGGTAAAAGATTTCTCCGCTCAGGTGCAGCGCGGCGACAAGATTGCGTTAATTGGCCCGAACGGCTGCGGTAAAACCACGCTACTGAAACTGATGCTGGGACAGCTTCAGGCTGACAGCGGGCGCATCCACGTAGGAACGAAGCTGGAAGTCGCCTACTTCGATCAGCATCGCGCCGAACTGGATCCGGAAAAAACCGTGATGGATAACCTTGCGGAAGGCAAGCAAGAGGTGATGGTAAACGGTAAGCCGCGCCATGTACTGGGCTATTTGCAGGACTTCCTGTTTCATCCCAAACGGGCGATGACGCCCGTTCGCGCGCTTTCTGGCGGCGAACGTAACCGTCTGCTGCTGGCGCGACTGTTCCTCAAGCCGAGCAATCTTTTAATTCTCGATGAACCAACGAACGATCTTGACGTCGAAACGCTGGAACTATTAGAAGAATTAATTGATGGCTATCAGGGCACGGTACTACTGGTCAGCCACGATCGGCAATTTGTCGATAATACAGTGACGGAATGCTGGATTTTCGAGGGCGGCGGCAAAATCGGACGTTATATCGGCGGCTACCATGATGCGCGTGCGCAGCAAGAGCAGCATCTGGCGACGAAACAGCCGATGGCGAAAAAAAATGAGGAAGTTATTGCCCCTAAAGCAGAAATTGTAAAACGTGGCAGTAGCAAACTAAGCTATAAACTGCAGCGCGAGCTGGAGCTGTTACCCGGTCAGCTTGAAGACCTGGAAGCGAAGCTGGAAGCGCTACAGGCGCAGGTTGCGGATGCGGCCTTTTTTAGCCAACCCCATGAGCAAACGCAAAAAGTTCTGGCCGATTTAAGTCAGGCGGAGCAAGAACTTGAGCAAGCCTTCGAACGTTGGGAGTATCTTGAAGGCCTGAAAAACGGGGCATAACGAAAGGAGCGCCTATGTGTGAACATCACCATGCTGCGAAGCACATATTGTGCCCGCAATGCGACATGCTGGTGGCTTTACCCCGCCTCTCGCATGGGCAAAAAGCAGCATGTCCACGATGCGGCGCAACGTTAACGACCGAGTGGGACGCGCCCCGGCAGCGTCCTACCGCCTATGCGTTAGCGGCACTATTTATGTTGCTGCTTTCTAACCTTTTTCCCTTCGTGAATATGAATGTCGCGGGCGTCACCAGCGAAGTCACGCTTCTGGAAATCCCCGGCGTCATGTTTTCTGAAGATTACGCCAGCCTCGGCACGTTCTTTTTATTATTTGTCCAACTGGTGCCGGCATTTTGCCTGGTGACCATTCTATTACTTGTCAACCGTGCCAATCTGCCGTTGTCGGTAAAAAAAACGCTGGCAAGGATCTTTTTCCTCCTCAAATCGTGGGGAATGGCGGAAATATTTCTCGCCGGGGTGTTGGTCAGTTTTGTTAAGCTGATGGCCTACGGCGATATCGGCATCGGCAGCAGTTTTATTCCCTGGTGCTTATTTTGTCTCGTTCAACTGCGGGCGTTCCAGTGTGTCGATCGCCGCTGGTTGTGGGATGATATCGCCCCGCAGCCTGCACTGGCGCAGCCGTTAACGCCGGGGATTACCGGTATCCGGCAGTCTTTGCGTTCTTGCGCCTGCTGCACGGCGATCCTGCCTGCGGAGAGTCTCGTCTGTCCGCGTTGCCATACGAAAGGCTATGTCCGGCGTAAAAACAGTTTGCAGTGGACGCTGGCGTTATTATTTACCTCGATCATGCTTTATCTGCCCGCCAATATTTTGCCGATTATGATTACCGACTTACTGGGCTCTAAAATGCCGTCGACCATTCTGGCTGGCGTGATTTTGCTGTGGAGCGAGGGGTCTTATCCGGTGGCGGCGGTTATCTTTCTCGCCAGTATTATGGTGCCGACGCTAAAAATGATCGCTATTGCCTGGCTTTGTTGGGATGCGAAGGGCCACGGTAAGCGCGACAGTGAACGGATGCATTTTATTTATGAAGTAGTGGAGTTTGTGGGGCGCTGGTCAATGATTGATGTCTTTGTCATTGCCGTACTCTCTGCGCTGGTGCGTATGGGAGGGTTAATGAATATTTATCCTGCGATGGGTGCGTTGATGTTTGCTTTAGTCGTCATAATGACAATGTTTTCTGCGATGACCTTTGATCCGCGTCTGTCGTGGGATCGTGAATACGAACCAGGCCATGAGGAGTCCTGATAGCATGGAACCTAAAAAAGGGGAAGCCAAAGTACAAAAGGTGAAAAATTGGTCGCCTGTCTGGATATTCCCGATTGTTACTGCGCTTATCGGAGCCTGGATTCTGTTTTATCACTACAGCCACCAGGGACCGGAAGTTACCTTAATTACCACCAATGCGGAAGGTATTGAAGGCGGAAAAACGACGATCAAAAGTCGCAGCGTGGATGTCGGCGTGGTTGAAAGCGCGACGCTGACTGACGATCTGACCCATGTACAAATCAAAGCGCGGCTTCATTCCGGCATGGAAAAGTTGCTGCATAAAGACTCGGTATTTTGGGTCGTAAAACCGCAGGTGGGGCGTGAAGGCATCAGCGGGCTTGGGACGCTGCTATCAGGCGCGTATATTGAACTACAACCAGGAAGTAAGGGCAGTCAGCCGGAAAGCTATCAGCTTCTTGATTCACCGCCGTTGGCGCCGCCCGATGCCAAAGGCATTCGTGTGATTCTGGACAGCAAAAAGGCCGGTCAGCTCAGTCCTGGCGATCCCGTTCTGTTCCGGGGCTATCGGGTAGGATCCGTTGAAACCAGCTCTTTCGATCCGCAAAAACGGACAATGAGTTATCAGTTGTTCATTAAGGCGCCAAACGATCGATTGGTTACCAGTAATGTCCGATTCTGGAAAGATAGCGGTATCGCTGTGGATCTGACATCGGCGGGAATGCGCGTGGAAATGGGATCGTTGACGACATTGTTTGGCGGCGGCGTGAGTTTTGATGTGCCGGAAGGACTTGAGCAGGGGCAACCTGTCGCCGAAAAAACGGCGTTTAATCTCTACGACGATCAAAAAAGTATTCAGGATTCGCTGTACACCGATCATATCGATTACCTGATGTTCTTTAAAGATTCGGTGCGCGGATTACAACCTGGCGCGCCGCTGGAGTTCCGCGGTATTCGTCTGGGGACGGTAAGCAAAGTGCCTTTCTTTGCGTCTAAAATGCGCCAGGTATTTAACGATGATTACCGTATTCCTGTGCTGGTGCGCATTGAACCGGAGCGTCTGAAAGCGCAACTGGGAGAAAATGCGGATGTTGCCGCGCATTTGGCGGAGCTGCTTAAGCGCGGTCTGCGTGCATCGCTTAAAACCGGTAACCTGGTGACCGGAGCGCTGTATGTCGATCTGGACTTTTATCCTAAGGAACCGCCGATTACCGGGCTACGCGAATTTGATGGTTATGAAATTATTCCCACCGTCAGCAGCGGCCTGGCGCAAATTCAACAGCGACTGGTGGAAACGTTGGATAAGATCAACAACCTGCCGCTGAATCCGATGATTGAACAAGCGACCAATACGCTGTCTGAAAGCCAGCGTACTATGCGTCGGCTGCAAACCACGCTGGATAATATGAACAAGATTACCTCCAGTCAGTCGATGCAGCAGCTTCCGGCGGATATGCAAACGACGTTACGCGAACTTAACCGCAGTATGCAAGGCTTCCAGCCTGGATCGGCGGCGTATAACAAAATGATGGCGGATATGCAGCGTCTCGATCAGGTGCTTCGTGAGTTACAACCGGTGTTGAAAACTCTGAACGAGAAGAGCAACGCGCTGGTATTTGAAGCGAAGGATAAAAAAGATCCTGAGCCTAAGAGGGCGAAACAATGAAAAAATGGCTAGTCGTGATAATGGCGTTCTGGCTGGCGTCATGTAGCTCCGGCGGAGAGAATAAAAGCTATTATCAGCTCCCGATAGCGCAAAGCGGTGTGCAAAGCACCGCAAGCCAGGGCAACCGTCTCTTATGGGTAGAGCAGGTTTCCGTACCTGACTATCTGGCAGGTAACGGCGTGGTGTATCAAACCAGTGATGTCCAGTATGTGATTGCCAATAACAATCTGTGGGCCAGCCCGCTGGACCAGCAATTACGTAACACGCTGGTGGCGAATCTTAGCGCCCGGCTTCCTGGCTGGGTCGTCGCTTCCCAGCCGTTGGGAACCACCCAGGATACGTTGAACGTTACCGTAACCGGATTCCATGGACGTTACGATGGTAAGGTTATCGTCAGCGGGGAGTGGCTATTAAACCACAACGGACAACTGATTAAGCGGCCTTTCCATATCGAAGCCAGCCAGCAGAAAGATGGCTATGATGAGATGGTCAAAGTACTGGCAAGCGCATGGAGTCAGGAAGCAGCCGCTATCGCAGATGAGATAAAGCGCCTTCCCTGAGATAAAAGTAATGTAAATTTAACCGCTTCAGGTCGTGCGCCTGAGGCGGTTTTTTTATTTTTGACGCCGGAAAAATAGTTGTTATGGCTCACATTTTTTGTACAAATGATTTACCGTATAGCTCACAAATATGACATTGGTGTGAATTTTGCGCATTGACGGGCGATCCATTTAGAGGTATTCGTGTAGTGTGATTGCACATTTTGTAATCACTGTTTTCTTTTCCACCAGATACAAATATGAGGGAAACGAGGCATGAAGAGACAAAAACGAGATCGCCTGGAACGGGCACATCAACGTGGATATCAGGCCGGCATCGCCGGACGATCAAAAGAAATGTGTCCCTATCAGACGCTGAATCAACGGTCATACTGGTTGGGAGGTTGGCGACAAGCCATGGAGGACAGGGCGGTAATGGCCTGATTCTGTCTCTTTAGAAAAAAGAAACCTCCGCAGTGCGGAGGTTTCGCCTTTATTGGCTTTGCAAGCATGATACCGATAGCGCGGAATATCAATTCAACACTTAGAACGCGGAAGTATCCTGGAACAAACCGACTTTCAAATCGTGTGCGGTATAGATCAGACGACCATCCACCAGAACCTCACCGTCCGCCAGGCCCATGATCAGGCGACGGTTTACGATACGTTTGAAATGAATGCGATAGGTGACTTTCCTGGCTGTCGGCAGAACCTGGCCGGTAAATTTCACTTCGCCCACGCCCAGAGCGCGGCCTTTGCCTTCGCCGCCCAACCAGCCCAGGTAGAATCCCACCAATTGCCACATAGCATCCAGACCCAGACAACCGGGCATCACCGGATCGCCGATAAAGTGGCATCCGAAGAACCATAGGTCCGGATTGATATCCAGCTCGGCTTCGACATAGCCTTTGTCGAAATTGCCGCCCGTTTCGGTCATCTTAACGACGCGGTCCATCATCAGCATGTTCGGCGCAGGGAGTTGCGGCCCTTTAGCGCCAAACAGTTCACCACGACCAGAGGCAAGAAGGTCTTCTTTTGTATAGGATTCGCGTTTATCTACCATGTTTTATGTAAACCTTATTTTATTGAAGCACGCAGGATAGCTAACACGTGTACGCTGAACAAGTCCGATCAGTTCGGAATAAAAGCGTTCAGCCAACGTAATGGCCACGGGAAACGATGACGGCCTTCCTGTTGCGTCGCCTGCGCGATACGCTCCTGGATAGTCTGCATCAACGTCGTTTGACCTTCGCCATCCCACACCAGATTTAACAGTAGCGGTAAGGCGTCGGTCACGTCGTCTACCGCCCAGATAGTGAACTTCTCTTCTTTAACCGCTTGCAGCAGTTCAGATTTAAGACTGAGATGGCGGACATTGGCGGCAGGGATAATCACGCCCTGTTTACCGTTTAATTCCCGCTGCTCGCAGATGGCGAAGAAACCTTCAATTTTTTCGTTTAGCCCACCCACCGGTTGAGCGCGACCAAACTGATCGACCGAGCCGGTAATCGCAATGTTTTGATTCACTGGCACATTGGCCAGCGCGCTGATGAGCGCACATAATTCCGCCATAGAGGCGCTATCGCCATCCACTTCGCTGTAGGACTGCTCAAAGGTTAACGAGGCAGAGAAGGGAATTTGTTGCTCCAGCTGCAACTCCGACATCAGGAAGGCCTGCATAATCATCATTCCCTTAGCGTGGATATTTCCGCCAAGTTCGGCCTTGCGCTCAATATCGTTAAATTCGCCATCGCCGATATGCACAACACAGCTAATTCGCGACGGTTCGCCAAAGGCGCGTGGATGTCCGGGAAACTCAATGACGGAAAGCGCATTGATTTGTCCAACACGTTCGCCTTCGGTTTCAATCAGGATCTGCTCTTGCAGAATCTCATCCTGCATCCGCTCCGCCAGAAAGCCTTCTCGCCATTCGCGTCGGGCAAGCATCAGGCTGAGCGCTTCTGCGCCGCAGGTATCGCCTTCGCATAAAGGCGACGCCTCCTTAAACTGGCGGGCTATCCACAGTGGGCAAAGAGGCAGCGTATCCTGTTCGCCGGTATAGCGCACAGCCTCGCGTATCAGGACGGGCCAGGCGTCCGGTGCCGGAGGGGGCAAATTATCGCGTAAAGCGATACGCGTCACCCATTGACACCACAGGGTCATAGCTTCTGCGTCCGCTATCTGTAAATTGTCTTCAAATTCACTGTAGATAGCCTGTTCCGCGAGCTCCGGTTCCATTTCCTGAAAATCAGCCAGTGATTCACGTTCGCCAACCAGAATCACCTTCAGTTTGAGCGGCATTGATGGCACGGAGACCGGTAATGGACGCGACTCGTCAAACGCCACCCAGTCAAAACGCTCGCGGCTAACGATGGCTTTCAGACGCATCCACAGTAACGGCTGCGCCAGAAGGGTTCGTAAGGAAATAATCAGCACGCCGCCGTTCGCCTGATGAACCAGTCCCGGCTGCAGGGTAATGTCGCCGTTATACTGCCGCAGGCAACCAAAGAGCTGTTCGGCTTCGACCCAGTCCGCGCTGACGACTTGTGTGACGGTGGCAAAGTTGTCTTGCGCATTCTGCGCGGCGCGGTAATGAACAGTATGCCCGGAAACGTCATAATGTCCGCCGGTTAATTGTCCGGCATCGGTTTGCAGAGCGCGGACGGCATCTGAAAGTAAAGTGAGATACTCTTGCTCTTCAGGCGCTTTAGTCAGCATAAAAGAGGATGAGCTCCACGGCTGAATAAGCTGCTCAAGCGCAAATTGCAGTCGTGGCTGAGTATCACTGAGTAAGGTGTCGTTTTCGTCAGTCGCGTGTGGCTGTGCAAATATCTCCTGATAGCTTTCGCTATCCGGAACCAGATCACGCCATGCAAGTTTCGTAATGGTCAAAGTTGAGGTTTTTTAGTCTGTTGTAAAAGGGGGGATTATAGCCTAACCCGTCACGCTGCACACGCGGAAAGCGAATGCAAAGTAATATGAAGACGTGTAACCATTCACAGGTTCGAGATTCTTTTCTTCAGATGGCTAAAAAACTGATATTCTGATAACAGTTACACGGTAACATTGGGATCACAATGAAATATCAACAACTTGAAAATCTTGAAAGCGGTTGGAAATGGAAATATCTGGTGAAAAAGCACCGCGAAGGGGAGTTGATCACCCGCTACGTGGAAGCCAGTGCTGCCCAGGAAGCCGTCAATTTGTTGTTGGCCCTCGAAAATGAACCGGTGCGGGTAAATGTCTGGATAGACAGGCATATGAATCCTGCCTTGCTTAATCGGATGAAACAAACCATTCGGGCAAGACGCAAACGACACTTCAATGCGGAACATCAGCATACGCGCAAAAAATCTATCGATTTAGAGTTTATGGTCTGGCAGCGTCTGGCGGGCCTTGCGCAGCGACGCGGTAAAACATTATCCGAAACGATAGTGCAACTGATAGAAGACGCGGAGCATAAAGAGAAATATGCCACGCAAATGACCACGTTAAAGCAGGATTTACAGGCGTTATTAGGCAAGAAGTAACGCTGAAAGGCGTTGTCATCCAGACCAGAGCAAAAAACCCCGCGACGCGGGGTTTTTTATCAGACGGAAACTTAAGCCTGCGGCTGAGTTACCACGTCTTTAACGCCTTTAACTTCGATCTCTACGCGACGATCCGGAGCCAGGCAATCGATCAGGGCAGCGCGAGGTTTCACGTTGTCACAGGTGTTGCCGGTAACCGGGTTAGATTCGCCCATACCACGTGCGGAGATTTTGTCAGACGGAATACCTTTGGAGATCAGGTAATCAACAACAGACTGAGCACGTTTCTCGGACAGACCCTGGTTGTAAGCGTCAGAACCGATACGGTCAGTGAAGCCCAGAACGACGACGGAACCGTCTTTCGGATCTAGGTTGCTCAGCTGGCTGTACAGCTGATCCAGAGCCTGCTGGCCTTCTGGTTTCAGAGTTGCTTTGTTGAAGTTGAACAGTACGTCAGACTTCAGAGTGAAGTGCTTGGTCTGTACTTCCGGAGCCGGAGCCGGTGCCGGAGCTACTACCGGAGCAGCTTCTTGCTGGCCGAAACGGTAGGAAACACCTACGCTCAGCAGGCCGTTGTCCGGACGGGTGCCGATGGTGTTGGCATCACCGATGTTGTTAGTCCACTGGTATTCCAGACGGGTTGCGATTTCAGGGGTGATGGCATACTCGATACCGCCCGCGAATACCGGGGAAACGCCGGTGTCGTGGTCTTTAGTAGACGCGCCGCCAGGGACGTTAGACTTGGTGTCTGCACGCCATACCATACCACCCAGACGGGTATAAACGTCCAGATCGTCAGTGATTGGATAACCCAGTTTAGCGGTCAACTGAACGCCCTGAGCTTTATAAGCGCCATTGATGTTGTCGCCTTTGTACGGCATACGGCCTAACCAGTCGTAGCCCATTTCAAAGCCAACGTACGGGTTAACCTGGTAACCACCAAAAGCACCTGCGCCCAGTTGGTTTTCATGAGTCGGGCCATCATTGTTAATGAAGCCGGTGTCATGGTACTGAGACCAGCCCAGTTTAGCACCAGCGTACCAGGTGTTATCTTTCGGAGCGGCCTGCGCTACGGTAGCGAAACCAGCCAGTGCCACTGCAATCGCGATAGCTGTCTTTTTCATTTTTTGCGCCTCGTTATCATCCAAAATACGCCATGAATATCTCCAACGAGATAACACGGTTAAATCCTTCACCGGGGGATCTGCTCAATAGTTACTCTACCGATATCTACGGCTTATGCTGAGCACCCCTGGCGATGTAAAGTCTACAACGTAGTTGGAAACTTACAAGTGTGAACTCCGTCAGACATGTGAAAAAAACATGCTGGATATACACATCATTTAACAGTTTCAGATGATAAATCGTACAGCAAAAATTGCGGAAACCGCTTCTGGCAAGCTTTCTCGCAAAAAAAACGTTACCACTCAAAGGAGATGCGTTCGCGTAAAAAAAAGTCCAGGATAAATCCTAATTTTACTTAATGATACAAATTAGAGTGAATTTTTAGCCCGGAATGCTGTCTCCTGGGTAAAGCGTGCGCACGTACAGGGCGCATGATAAACCCTACCGCATTACCTACCTTCGCTGCTTCAACCAGGCTGGCATGTTCTTCTTCTGTCAGTTCTTCAGTCATCCAACCAATTACCACGCTGTAATTTCCTGTACGCAAAGCGCGGATCATCGACTCCAGCGTATGACGAGGCGCAAGCTGGCTAATTTGCATCACTTTCGTTAATGGCAAACCTGAAGACTGTACCCACTCTCGGCTGAGCTTTTGCTGTGGCGTGAGCCAGAGCTGCCAGCGTGATTGTTGGCCTAACTGACGAAGTAAAGGCAAAAGCAGGAGCTGCGCCATCATGGGCTGGTCTTCGTGGTAGACAACTTCACTGACCAGTCCTGCCGCGGCATTTTCCGTAGCGGTGCGCGCTGCGTTGTGGGTAGTGGTAGGAAATGACGAAGAACGATTTGCATAACCTGAAGTGTACATAATCAATCCAGCCCTGTGAGTTACTGTATATTCATACAGTACCCCTGTGGCGATGAAAGATCAACTCTATTTTCGGAAACTGTCTCGCAATTTTTATTCTTAGTGGCGTCAAAAATAAAAATCATCTTGCTCGCGGAGTATAAGTTGCCTATTTTCGTCATTAACGGATCCGTTACTGCAAATCATTCTTTTACTTTATGATTTAAAAGGAATTTTATGAGAGCACTCTCTTATGACAGGATCTATAAATCGCAAGAATATTTGGCCTCTTTGGGGACGATCCAGTATCGATCTTTATTCGGTAGCTATAGTCTGACCGTGGAGGATACCGTCTTTGCGATGGTGGCTAATGGCGAGCTTTATCTCCGCGCCTGTGAAGAAAGCGTACCCTACTGTGTGAAGCATCCTCCCGCCTGGCTCATGTTTATGAAATGTGGACGTCCCGTTATGCTCAACTATTACCGGGTGGATGAAAGCCTGTGGCGCGATCAGCAGCAGCTGGTACGTTTATCGAAGTATTCTCTTGACGCGGCAATGAAGGAAAAACACAGCCGTATTTTACAGCACAGACTCAAAGATCTCCCCAATATGACCTTCCATCTGGAAACATTGCTCAATGAGTCAGGGATAAAGGACGAAAATATGTTACGCATACTGGGCGCGAAAATGTGCTGGCTAAGGTTGCGACAAAGCAATCCCTTGCTGACAGTGAAAGTTTTGTATGCCCTGGAAGGCGCAATTGTCGGCGTACATGAAGCGGCGCTCCCGGCGAGTCGTCGCCAGGAGCTTGCCGACTGGGCTCATTCGCTTACGGCTGGGTAATTAATGTAGAAGTCGGCGGTGAAATTTGCCGTTGCAAGCGTCCAATCTCGGGCAGTAAGGCAATGAGCAAACCAATTTGTTGAACAACCAGAGGTTCTTTGCTGTCCGGACGTGTTTCCAGCGACTGAACTCGCTGCTTTAAACCCTCCAGCGCCTGGTGTACGCGCTGTTCGTCTTCAGGTTGATGATGAAGCGCATCATCAACGTAGCAGACCGCGTCATCCAGAAGCCCCAACACGTCCGGATTACTGAGCTTTTCGCGGTGCGCGCCGAGGGCGGAGATATAGCTGGTAAAAGTGTGATTGAGGCAAAGCAGCCTGAACGCCGCCTCCCGGGTTTCGGCCGTGACGTCGGGTTCGCTCGACATATTAGAAACCACGGATGCCAGTTCTGCATCGCGGTTGTGCGCGTCGCGTCTGGCAATGCGATAGGCCAGGCGGTTATCCCGTCCCTGGTGATATTGCTCAAGGATCGCATCAAGGTAGCGGCAATTAGCATCGGTGGCGCGCTGGAGTACCCGGGGAAGGTTGCGAAAGCGCCAGTCCGGCCAAATAAAGCTGACCGCAGCCCAGGCGATAGCGCAGCCAATTAACGTGTCGACGACGCGCGGTAACGCTACCTCGAAGCCTTCGCCCAGGAGGTTAAAGCAGAGTAATACCAGCAGGGTGATGAACATCGTCGCATGGGCATACTGCACATTACGGAATGCGAAGAAAAGCACGCCGGTAATCACCAGCAGAACTAACTGTCCTTCAAGCGAAGGGACAAACCATAAAATCGGCAGGCCGATCGCAACGCCTACCAACGTACCGATAATCCTGAGCGCAAGGCGATGGCGGGTCGCGTTATAGTTAGGCTGACAAACGAACAGGCTGGTGAGCAATATCCAGTACCCGTGGCGCATCCCGGTAATTTGGATGAGAGCATAACCGATGCACAATACCAGCGACATGCGTACCGCATGGCGAAAGAGAGCGGACTCCGGGGTAAAATTACGGCTCAGACGCAGCCAGATGTCGCTAAACCCGTGCAGGCTATCATCAGCCAACTGGTTTTCTGACTCATTGCGCGGCATTGCCTGGGCCTGCTCCGACTCGATCGTCGCCAGTTGCGCATCAATGGCGCGTAGGTTGGTTAATAAGAACCCAAGCGTATTTAACAGCTCTAAAGAAGCGCCGCTGGCGCGCATACGTTCAAGCGCGGCGTCAATGTGGGTAAAGGCGCGTTCAAAACGCGGATCATGCTGGTACGGCGTACGCAGTAAGATACAGCGCGCCAGCTGCGTACAGGCCTGCGCCTGCATCGACATCAGACGTTGAAAGCGGAACATGACGTCGCTATGGCGAAAATAATCGCGCAGCGTCTGGTATTGAATATGCGAAGAACTGGCGCGTTCATGAATATCCTGCGCCACAAAATAGTAATGGAGGGTGCGGCGCGTACCGCGTTGACCGCGATCGCCGCGCAGGCGAGTCAACAACGACACTTTCGTTTGGTTCAGCGTCGCCATTAACTGCCCGTTCGCTAACGCTAAATCATAGAGCGGCGCCTGGCTTTCATCTTCAATATCAGGATCAAACAGACGTGATTTCAGTTCCAGATAGTGCGCTAACTGTTCGTAACTGCGTGCCAGATTATCCTGCAACGGACGGATCGGAAATAGCAGATGCCCGGTTAGCGTCAGTAGGTTATACCATACTGCGCCTGCCAGCAGGAGCAGTGGTTGCTGATACCAGTGATCGTATAAAGAGGTACCCAGCATCGTATAGATGGCAATGAGTAACGCGCCGAACGCGATGGTAGCATAGCGTTGCCCTAATCCTCCCAACAGAATAAATCCGCTGGTGGATAACGTTAAGCCCAACGCAAATAGCCACGGCCAGGGAAAGAGCAGCTCCACAGAAGCCGACGCGATAAAAAAGCAAATTAAGGTAATGATTAAATTACGCAAGCGTCCGGCAAGGCGGTCGTCGAGATCGGTTAGCGCTGCGGCAACCATACCGAGCGTGAGCGGGATGGTAAGTTTGACGTCGCCCAGCCACCAGGGCAGGGCGGTGGTGCCGCACAGAGCGATAAAAATGCGGATGTAATACAGCCAGGCACTGTTCCAGGTATAACGGCGAATCAACGGACTTAACATAAAGGCTATTTGTCCCGATCATTCAAAACGGCGGCGCGCGTTAGCTTCTCGCGCGGCGCGAGCGGTTTCTACAGAGACGACGCGGCGACCGACAGGCCAAAGCGCAATCGCGGCAATTTTAAAGTTCGCAATACCGACAGGTATCCCGATGATAGTGACACACTGCGCGATACCGGAGGCAATGTGCATCAGGCATAGCCACCAGCCGAAAAAAAGTAACCAGAAAATATTCAGCAAAGTACCGCCAGTATTCATTAATACGCTTTTCGCCGCCGGATTAAGTTCGTCAACGTGAATGGCTTCATTACCGTAAGGGAACAGGGACAGTTTGGTTATCTCCCAGCAGGAGCGGGTCAACGGCAGGGTGAAAATAAGCACAATACTGACCAGCGTCGCCAGCAGCCAGGCCAGCGTAGTGGCAAAGCCGCCCAGTACAAAGTTTAAAATATTCAGAACGGTACGCATAAACCCTCAGTTCATTCCGGTTTTCTATCACTGCGGGCAATTGTAACGTTTTTTTAGACTG
The DNA here is from genome assembly GCF_046550835.1 of Salmonella sp. SAL04196. Taxonomy (NCBI): domain Bacteria; kingdom Pseudomonadati; phylum Pseudomonadota; class Gammaproteobacteria; order Enterobacterales; family Enterobacteriaceae; genus Salmonella; species Salmonella sp. SAL04196. The sequence goes on along the minus strand of NZ_JBGDXE010000001.1, from coordinate 1,236,638 downwards.
GAGCACGTTTTCTCTGGCGGTTACACTGATAAGCACATCTTTACGTCTGGATTCGCTGAGTCATGGAACTGAAAGCAACTTCTCTTGGAAAACGTCTGGCGCAACACCCGTATGATCGTGCCGTGATCCTCAACGCTGGGGTGAAAGTGTCTGGCGACAGGCATGAATATCTTATTCCATTCAATCAGTTATTGGCGATTCACTGTAAGCGTGGGCTGGTATGGGGCGAGCTGGAGTTTGTCCTGCCGGAGGATAAAGTCGTGCGTTTGCACGGTACCGAGTGGTCGGAAACCCAGAAATTCCATCGCTATCTGGACGCGCACTGGCGTCGCTGGAGCCAGGAGATGAGTGATGTCGCCGCGCAGGCATTACAAGAGCAATGGGCGCGTATTAGTGAGCGAACGGGCGAAAACCAATGGCTTACCCGTGAACGCGTTCGGGGGCTGGAACACGAAATTCGCCAGACGTTTGCCGCCTTGCCGCTACCGGTCTCACGTCTGGAGGAGTTTGCTCACTGTCGCGAGATATGGCGTAAGTGTCTGGCCTGGTTACAGGATAGCGAGGGAAGTCGGCAGCAGCATAATCAGGCGTATGCTGATGCCATGCTGGAAGCGCATGCCGACTTTTTTACGCAGATAGAATCCTCTCCGCTTAATCCCTCCCAGGCCAGGGCGGTGGTTAATGGCGAATCATCGTTACTGGTACTGGCGGGGGCGGGAAGCGGCAAAACCTCGGTGCTGGTGGCGCGCGCGGGTTGGCTGTTGGCGCGCGGACAAGCCGATGCGGGGCAAATTCTTTTACTGGCGTTTGGCCGCAAGGCGGCAGAGGAGATGGATGAGCGTATCCGCGAGCGCTTACATACGGAAGAGATTACTGCCCGTACGTTCCATTCGCTGGCGCTATATATTATTCAGCAAGGCAGTAAAAAAGCGCCGGTTGTCAGTAAGCTGGAAAGTGACGCCACCGCGCGGCATCAGCTATTTCTGCACACCTGGCGTCAGCAGTGTAGCGAGAAAAAAGCGCAGGCCAAAGGCTGGCGTCAGTGGCTGGAAGAGGAGATGCAGTGGGCGGTGCCGGAAGGTAATTTCTGGGACGATGAGACATTGCAGCGGCGTCTGGCCCCTCGTCTGGATCGTTGGGTCAGCTTGATGCGTATGCACGGCGGCGCGCAGGCAGAAATGATCGCTGGCGCGCCAGAGGAGTGCCGCGAGCTGTTTGGCAAACGCATTAAGCTGATGGCGCCGCTGCTGAAGTCCTGGAAAAGCGCGTTGAAAGCGGAAAATGCCGTTGATTTCTCCGGGCTGATCCATCAGGCAATGGTGATCCTCGAAAAAGGGCGTTTTATCAGCCCGTGGAAGCATATTCTGGTCGATGAATTTCAGGATATTTCCCCGCAACGGGCGTCGCTGTTAGAGGCGCTGCGCAAGCAGAATAGCCAGACTACACTGTTTGCCGTTGGCGATGACTGGCAGGCGATTTACCGTTTTAGCGGGGCGCAGCTCTCCTTAACGACGGCGTTTCATCAGACGTTCGGCGAGGGCGAGCATTGCCACCTGGACACCACGTACCGTTTTAACAGTCGGATTGGCGATATTGCCAATCGCTTTGTACAGCAGAATCCGCACCAGCTTAAAAAACCGTTAAATAGTCTGACCCCAGGCGATAAAAAAGCGGTGACGTTATTAGATGAAAGCCAGTTGGACGCGTTACTGGATAAATTATCCGGCTATGCGAAGGAAGATGAACGTATCCTGGTGCTGGCGCGCTATCATCATCTGAAACCCGCGAGTCTACAAAAAGCGGCGACTCGCTGGCCGAAGTTACAGATAGACTTCATGACTATCCATGCCAGCAAAGGCCAACAGGCCGATTACGTGATTCTTGTCGGATTGCAGGAGGGTAACGACGGTTTCCCCGCCCCGGCGCGAGAATCCATTATGGAAAGTGCGCTTCTTCCTCAGGTTGAGGATTTTCCGGACGCTGAAGAGCGGCGTTTGTTATATGTGGCGTTGACGCGCGCGCGTGCGCGGGTCTGGCTGCTTTTTAATAAAGATAATCCCTCGCGCTTTGTGGAGGCGCTTAAACAGCTGGATGTGCCGGTGGCGAGGAAGCCCTAAAGCGCGGGCGGTACAGCATCCCGCCCGCGTAGCGGTTATTTCAGGCGCTCGGCCAGATAACGCGCATAATCCGGAATAAGAATATCTACAGCGTCATTAAAATGCGGGGACTGGATGATAAAGTCCGCCGTTGAGACATTAGTGGCGACAGGAATATTCCATACGGTGGCCAGACGCAGTAGCGCTTTGACATCGGGGTCGTGCGGTACCGCGTTAAGCGGGTCCCAGAAGAAAATCAACACGTCGATTTTCCCTTCTGAAATGAGCGCGCCAACCTGCTGGTCGCCGCCCATCGGGCCGCTCAGCATCGCATTAACGTCCATACCGGTTGCGCGCTGGATCAGATTCCCCGTGGTGCCGGTTGCATAAAGAACGTGTTTTTCCAGCAACGGCTGATGGCGTTCCACCCAGTTCATTAACATCTGTTTGCAGTGGTCGTGAGCAACCAACGCGATATGTTTGCGCGTCGGCAAGGTGCGAGTCGTCAGTTCCATAATTCGATTCCGTAGTTAACCTGTCTACAGATTACTGGAAGCGCTTGATGCTGCAAGAGAAAGACAAAAAAATTGCGCGCTGGGACAACTCATATCAAGAGGGCGGCTGTTTTTCCGCCCATTGCAGAAAATGATGGCGTGTCTGCGGGTCGGCCAGTCGGAACCAATATTTCAGCCGCTGTTCTGTCAGAGTTTGTGATTGCGGCGGTACGGTATCAAGCTCTGAGACGTCGGAAAGTAATGTGCTGTCGTCTGCCATCATCGTGGCGAACTGAGGAAGCGAGGCGCGTTTCGCCGATTTATTATAACGCTCGGTCTCTATTTCATAATCGACCACTTTAGCCGTAGAAGTAATGGCCAGAATATCGAGTTTTACCGGAATGGGCATGGCGTCGCCGTCCAAAAGCGCCAGACGCGGCGCCGCGTTAAAATGCGAGGCTTCGCGCTCGTTTTCCAGCCGCGGGAGCTGAAAATTGACCTGACTTATCAGCTGGGTATCGAAACTTATCACCAGCGGCGGAGAAATATAAAGCCGCTCTTCATTACCGGGCAGGCGGATGGTTTTTTCCACCCGGAAAACGAGTTGATGCGGCCCGTTTTCCAGTTCGATGCTCTCTGCGCCGCGTAATAAAGAGCTGGACACCTTTTTACCGTCCAGCACCAGCAGATCAACCTCATTCGACAAACGGAGCGTTGTGGCAAAAACAGTCACCGGCAAACAGAGAGCAAGGAAGGTGGTTAGCGCGCCGGTTTTCATAAGGTTCTCCTGTCCAAAGGCCGTCTGGCTAATAATGTATCGAAATTTTTCTTAGATCATGTTTACTAACATATAGACATATTTTGGCGTTTTGCTCTCATACATCGGTATGGGATGAATGGTTGCTATGTCAGGTTTGTCGTACACTTTGCAAAACAGCCAGGAGAAAGATGATGAAAGAGACCGATATTGCTGATGTATTGACGTCCACTCGCACTATCGCGCTGGTAGGTGCGAGCGATAAACCCGATCGTCCAAGTTATCGGGTAATGAAATACCTGCTTGAGCAGGGTTACCATGTGATTCCGGTTGCGCCAAAAGTCGCGGGTAAGACATTGCTGGGGCAACAGGGGTATGCCACGCTGGCGGACATTCCAGAAAAAGTCGATATGGTGGATGTTTTTCGCAACTCTGAAGCTGCATGGGGCGTTGCGCAGGAAGCTATCGCTATCGGCGCAAAAACGCTGTGGCTACAGCTTGGCGTGATCAACGAGCAGGCGGCGGTACTGGCGCGGGATGCAGGCATGACCGTGGTGATGGATCGCTGCCCGGCGATTGAGATCCCTCGCCTGGGGCTGGCGAAATAAAAGTTTAAATGGCCGGATATCGCCCTCCGGCCTTTTAAATACAATCAGTTACGTAGTCGCGGCGCCTGAAGCTGTTTGCGAATGGTACGCGCCAGTTCATCCATCGATGGCTGTTCTGGATGCTCGTCCCGCATTTCGCTTCGCAACTGGGCCTCGGCCAGATAAGTATGCACTGGCTGACCATCATCATCTTCCATTACCACGTGGTACCACGGAGCGGCGCGAAGTTCGTCGTTAACCGCCAGTTCATCAGGCGACGGCTCATCAAGCGAATATTCCGGGTCGATATCGACGACCACTCCGAGGTAACCTAACAGGGAATGGCGGACCTGTTGGCCGATACCGAATTTGCTGGCTATCATAGTCACCTCCCGGGAAATAGATACCCTTTATATGAGGATACTATTCCACTTTTCAAGTTACATGACGCGACAGGCAAACCCTTTCAGATACAGCCCTTCCGGGTAGGTGGCGATCACCGGGTGATCGGCGGCCTGACGGAACTGCTCTATAAATTGTACATCACGACCGGCATCTATTGCGGCATCGGCAATGATTTTCTGAAATAAATCGCTGGTCATCAGTCCGGAGCAAGAGAATGTCAGCAGTATGCCGCCCGGATTGAGCAGTTGAATCGCTAACATGTTAATGTCTTTATAGCCCCGGCAGGCACCCATTAACTGGCTTTTATTTTCGACGAATTTGGGCGGGTCCATGATGATGACGTCGAATTTTTCGCCGTGTTCACTGTAAGCGCGCAGCAACTTAAACACGTCATCGCGCACGAATTCGGCTTTGCTCAAGTCCAGTTGGTTCAGTTCAACGTTTTGCCTGGCGATATCCAGCGCATCCTGTGAGGTATCCACGCTGACAACCTGGCGACAACCGCCCATTAATGCCGACACGGCAAAACCGCCGGTATAAGAGAAGCAGTTCAGTACCCGCTGATTTTCCACGTAGCGGCGCGTCGCCAGACGACTGTCGCGCTGATCAAGATAATAACCGGTTTTGTGGCCGCCCTGGATATCGACCAGTAATTTCATACCGTGTTCTTCAATTGGCAGAAGCGCAGGCGGCAGTTCGCCAGTGACCGGACCTTGCGTCAGCGCCATCCCTTCTTTTTTCCGCACGGCGACGTCGCTGCGATCGTAAATAGCGCAATCCGGATAGCATGTTTGTAGAGCGCTAATTAATGCGGCGCGTTGATATTCGGCCCCGGCGCTGAGCAGTTGCAGCACCAAAAAATGACCAAAACGATCGATAGTGACGCCAGGCAGGCCATCGGACTCACCGGCGATCAGACGATAGCTATCCAGGCCGTCTTTTTTCGCCAGCCAGTCGCGCCACTGCTGCGCCTGGCGCAGGCGGCGGGTGAAAAACGCAATATCAATGGATTCTGCTTTATCAAATGTCCAGACGCGCGCGCGGATCTGGGATGCTGGCGACCAGGCGCCGCGTGCTAACCACTTTCCCTGATGGTCAACGATATCGATAGTTTCACCGAGGTTGGCTTTGCCTTCCAGGCGGGATACGGCACCGGAAAAGACCCATGGGTGGCGGCGGAGTAAAGATTTTTCTCGCCCTTTGCTGAGGACTAAACGGGGATATTGCGGAAATGTAGATTCAGTCATGCGGAGTAACCTCTCACAAACAGTGACGCGAGCCGGATAATAGCTCCAGCCAGGGACCGTGAAAACGAAATGGCGCGTAGGGTAGCACAGATGAGAGAGGCAATCACCAGCGTATGGCGGTGAGCGTTTCTGCACAAAATAGAATCGTAAAGGCACAGTTTCTTCAGCGGACGCTTTTTATAGTGTTCTTTCTTTACACGAAGAAGGAAATACAATGAAAACAGTCTTCTCTTTGACCGCAGCCGCAATGATGGCATTGAGTGGCGGCGTATCTGCCGCGTCGGCGTTTAGCCTCAGTAGCGCGGATATTCCGGCGGATTTTCGTTTAACGCAACAGCACGTCTTTAAAGGATTTGGTTGTAGCGGAGAAAATATTTCGCCGCAGCTGAGCTGGCGCAATCCGCCTGCCGGAACCAAAAGCTACGCTATTACCGTCTTCGATCCTGATGCGCCCACCGGAAGCGGCTGGTGGCACTGGACGATGGTGAATATTCCTGCGCAGATCCACGACCTGCCGACGGGGGCTGATAAAAAAACGTTACCCGCTGGAGTGGTGCAGGGACGGAATGATTTCGGTTATGCTGGCTTTGGCGGCGCCTGTCCGCCGCCGGGCGATAAGCCTCATCGCTATCAGTTTACTGTGTGGGCGCTGAATACGGCAACACTGCCGCTCCACAGTGAGTCGAGTGGCGCGTTGGTAGGGTTTATGCTTAACGCGCATGTGATTGCGAAAGCACAATTCACGGCCACATACGGAAGATAAAATAGAGGACGGCACGGTGCAGGAGATGCATATTCGACATCAGGATCTTACGACGGCAGAGGTGCGTTCCAGTCATCTGCACCGTTTGCATCGTGTTACGCTTTTTTCCGCCGCTATCTGCCATATTACGCAGGGCAGTAAAGTCATCATTCAGGATGATAGCCGCCTTGTCGCCGGGCCGGGCGAGTTGATTATTATTCCGGCGAACACGCCGCTGGAGATTATTAATCAGCCTGCGCAGAACGGTTTTCGCTCCGACCTGTTGTTACTTTCACCGGAGATTATTGCTCGCTTTAAAACGATGTACGTTCAGGATTATCCACCGGCAAACCTGACATCGCTGTGTACGCCGATGAGCCGTAGCCTGACATTTATGTGGGAGAACGTGTTGGATGCTGTGCGCCAGGGTTTACCCGTTGGGCTACAGGAACATCAGGCGATGGGGTTACTGTTAGCGCTTTTGCATGATGGCGCGGCAGGACCGCTGCTTATTGAACGGCGTTACACCCTCACGGAGCAGGTGCGGCAACTGATTATGCTCTCGCCTGCTAAGCTATGGACAGCCCAGGAGATAGCCCGCCGTCTTGCTATGGGAACATCGACGCTGCGTCGGCGTTTGCAGCGCGAATCGCAGAGTTATCGACAAATTGTTGAAGAGGTGCGCATGTCCTGCGCGCTTTCTCAACTGCAATCGACGACGCTGCCGATCGGCGAAATAGCGCTACGGTGCGGTTACCTGTCGGGGTCGAGATTTACGGCCAGATTCCGCCAACATTATGGGTGTCTGCCCAGTCAGGTACGTTAAGTATGTCCTGTATGAGCCTCCACCACTGATTATGAAAGGAGAACCATCATGTCGAACGTCTGCATTATCGCCTGGGTTTATGGTCGCGTTCAGGGAGTCGGGTTTCGCTATACCACGCAGCATGAGGCGCAGCGGCTGGGGTTAACCGGCTATGCGAAGAATATGGATGACGGAAGCGTAGAAGTGGTGGCCTGTGGCGACGCAGCGCAGGTGGAAAAACTCATCAAGTGGCTGAAAGAGGGCGGGCCGCGCTCTGCTCGTGTGGACAAAATCCTCACTGAACCGCACAGCCCTCGCGAGACGCTAACAGGCTTTAGTATTCGGTATTAAATACATTTTACCGGCTTGGGCAGACCGGCGATTTTGGTCGCTTGCTTTGCCGGGCCTTTCGGGAACAGACGATACAGATAGCGGCTGTTGCCTTTTTCTTCGCCGAACTTATTCACCATCGCCTTTACCAGCATTCGGATGGCGGGAGAGGTATTAAACTCCAGGTAAAATTCGCGCACGAAGCGCACGACTTCCCAGTGTTCCGCAGAGAGCTCAATGCCTTCATTGGCGGCGATAGCGACTGCCAGCGCTTCACTCCACTGCGTCGTCTCTTTCAGATAGCCTTCGCTATCAGTACTGATTTCTTTACCTTCAAAGATCAACATAACGTTTCACTGCGTAATCAACACGGACGGCAGTGTAGCAAAAAATAAAGCCCTGCATAAGCAGGGCTGGAAGAGGGGAATGTCGATTAGTCGCGGCTGGCGAAGCCCAGAATGCTGAGCAGGCTGACAAAGATGTTGTACAGCGAAACGTACAGGCTGACGGTCGCACGAATATAGTTGGTTTCACCGCCGTGAATGATGTTACTGGTTTCATACAGGATAGCGCCCGAGGAAATCAGGATAAACACCGCGCTAATCGCCAGGTGCAATGCAGGCAGTTGCAGGAAAATATTCGCCACCATACCAATCAGCACGACGACGATCCCGGCCATTAACATACCGCCCAGGAAAGACATATCCTTACGGGTGGTCAGAACGTAAGCGGAGCAGCAGAAAAATACTAACGCGGTACCACCCAGCGCCAGGCCAATGACATCGCCCATGCCTGCTGACAGATAGGCGTTAAGAATGGGGCCCAGGATATAGCCGAGGAAGCCGGTAAACGCAAAAGCAGACAGGATACCGACCGGCTTATTGGCGGTTTTATAGGTCAGGAACATCAGCCCATACATACCGACCAGCGTCAGAATCAGGCCGGGGGAGGGCAGCATCAGTACCGTACTGGCTGTCGCGGTAATTGCGGAGAAAGCCAGCGTCAGGCTCAACAGAAAATAGGTGTTGCGCAGTACTTTGTGCGTACTCAGTAGCGAGCTACGATCACGCGATGATGTAATGATACGATCCATTAGTCACTCTCTTATGACAGATGTAATTAATAAAGGAGAATAATAAAAACAGTCACTGTCACCCAGTGGTTTTACCCATCTTTACGCATTCGTTTACGTTTAGTTTCCTTAAGAGATTTCAGGTGATTACAGTCGTTAAAACGGTCTTCTCATGCCTGGCGCTACGCCATAAAACAGGCGGCAGCGCCAACCACGCGTTACCGATAAAAAATTGATAATCACAGCGGTAAAACAGTGGGGACGATCAACACGTATTAAGCCAGTTTTTGTGTTGAAGAAATGGTCAATGTGCCGCTATTTCAGGCAATTAACGAAATTTTGCCTGTTTTTCACGCAAACGAACACATTCGGTCTTTACATGACGCACCGGGATGTTTATAGTGCGCCTCATTCCGGAAGTGTGGCCGAGCGGTTGAAGGCACCGGTCTTGAAAACCGGCGACCCGAAAGGGTTCCAGAGTTCGAATCTCTGCGCTTCCGCCAGATTAAACAAGGGGTTACCGAAAGGTAGCCCCTTTTTTTTTTAGGCGCTTAGAATATAGTTAGAAAATACTGCTAGAATATTTCCCGAAAAAACGGACTACGCGGGTCTTTAGTTTCTTTTCGTTTCCTGATGTGTCTATTTATTGAAGATGTAGGCCATTCCAGGAGGTGAAGGATGCCCCATCTCTTTCAGAATAATGTTGGTATATTCGACAACAGGGTCTCCTGGATGATTTTTTTCTTTATCCTGAAGATGGCTCAGTGCATGTACAACTTCATGAATAAATGAACGTTTTATGTCAAAAAGTTGTGGTCCTTCGTTACTTTCATAATGTTCGGTATATGAATCATCAGAATCGTCCAGATTGAGACAAATAACGTTCCTGCCTTCTGAAAGTTTGAAGTGTTCCTGAGCCACGGTAGTTTCAAAGGCTTCGCCTGCCCCCGATAGCCAGCGCTGCTCCACATCATGTAGTTCTTTTTCATATGCGTAATTCATCAGTCTGCGGAATGTTTCGCTTTGGGTATACGCATTTTGAAGTACGGAGGATAGTTCATCGTAGCATTCGTCATAAGTGTCGTCATCAATTTCTGTATCAGGGTCTATTCCACCCGCGCCTGAGATAAGGTACTCCACAGCCTGGATATTTTTAATCAAAGAGCTTATTCTGCTACGCTCTCATATCAACAATGTAAAAATACGCTGAAAATGTTATTTATAATGAAACTTAGGGGCGGGGTTTATTTAATAAAACAAGGGGGGCTTCTGTTTGAATACTTCTTGTTTATAAAATCCCTTTATCTCGACTAAAATATTGGATGGGGGAAAAGCGTTTTATCATTGTAATCCGGGAGTGGAGTAGGGGTATGTTGACTACCTGTCAGATCGGCTCCTGTTAATGCTTTCGCTAAAGTTAGAGCTATCTTATCTAATTTTGCACCATTTAGTTTGGTGTCAGTTAAGTCTGAGCCGAATAGAATTGCAGCGGTTAAGTTTACACCGGACATGTTAGCGCAAGTCAGGTCTGCGTGAGTCAGGTTTGCTTTAGTCATGTTTGAACCCATTAGATTTACAGCGTGTAGATTTGCACAACACAAATTTGCACCGACTAAATTTACATTAGAAAGAGTTGTTTCACGGAAATCTGCATTAGAAGCATCTATTTTTGACAAATCTTCCCCCTGGAAATCTTTATGAGCCAGGTTTACTCCGCGCAGGTTCAGAAAACCATCCTCGGTTATAAGTGAATCAGGCTGTTGTATATTATGTTTACTCATCAGCTTTAACATTCGACATACATTCCAAAATCTCTCACTATCAACGTTATCCGTTACAGTTTTTCCATTTTTGTTCACTTCAATAATGACCATGGGATCCGTATTTTCGGATGCTGCTCCACATGACAGACATATAGTACACCCGTTGACATCCTCCAGAAATATTTTATTACCATCGAAGAAAGCATCTTTATTTACATATAATAATGATGTGGTCAGTTTTCCAATTACCTCCCGAAAGCATCTTTCATTGCTTCTTCTTACTCCACCACAGGTAAAAAAATTGACAAACCATTCCAGTATACCGCGTGGTGAAGTTGCACTTTTCATTGCTTCTTTCGTACCGGTACCGGCCGCATGCAAATATCTTAATATATTTTCTGGGGACGCGTTAGTTATTGGCATTTTGATTCCTTCTTATGGAAGTGAGTCGATTCCTTATAGGTGTGAGTCAAGTCACATTTATACAAGGAATAATAAAAAAAGATATAAGGTGATTTTTGTATTTAGAGCTTTGGTTGAGTATGAGTAGGTGTCTGGCATCTGACAAGAGGCGATGATATCTGCCATAACGGTGAAGCAGAAGTAATATCACCCGTGAATAATAAGATTATCCTTACTATTGACTTCCTTCATTTCCAGCATAGCTTACGCTTCATCATCAATGAATAAACAATTAAGTTTGTTGAGCGAAAATTTACCTAAAGAAAAAATAATAAGCCTTAATATTTTTTTGCAGTATTTCAACTTATAGCAGAATAAATGTGCGTAGATGGCGTAAAAACCTGACGAGCAGAAATACTTACACACTAAAAATGCTCCCGCAAACAGAGCAAAATGAGAAAGAGGAACGTTTGCCCCTTACATTTCCACCAAAGATTATGGTTTTGTCTCTTGTAAAGGGCATACGTATCGCGTTTTATCTCATTAAGAAAGTATGTTGACGTATTAAATTAAGCATAATGCTCTTTCAATTGCTTCACGTTTGAAATGAATAATTCAAAACCAGTGAGCGCCTCTTCTTCGGTACTGGTTTGCGGCAAGCGATAAAGCGCCACTAAAGCAGTATTGTCTGCGTCAGCGCCGATAGTGACGGCGCTGGTGTAGTTCAGACGTAAAAAATGCTGCAAAGTCAGGATGTCGTCAGGCAATGGCATAAAGGGACAGCACATTTCCAGTGTATGATCGGATTCATTAAAATAAACCTGTATCCCATCATCAATGATAAGCAGTGGCTCATCTTCTGGCGCATCCAGGCCTAACGCGTCATATAAACGATTTAATAGACTTTCCATATAGTTACCTCAAGACTCAAGATGTGATTAATGAAGAAATGCCTTTTACTGACTGCCAAATATTTTCATCCCCAACTCGTTTTTGATAGGAAAGATTGAGCACCTCTGGCGATAAATTTTTCATTACTTTGTTTCCCGCCCCGCCCGTATTTTGTTTCTGAATCTCCAGGTTGCCGCTATTCAGTAATACTTTTTGGAAAATTTTCTGTCCACCGCTATCCGGAAGACTACCAGGCGCACTTAACATATGGGTCTGATGTAAAGAAATGTGCTCTCGCTTGATTTCTGAATCCATCATCCCTGTACGATCTTTGCCGCTTTTACAATTCCAGGCGGGCACCGCGTCAATTTCATGGGCTAACATGGCAAGGCGTTGTGCGAGTTTATAGGGTTCACCGCCATCTTTATGATGTAGGTTATTTTTCCAGATATCCTTAATCTGGCGCGCTAATGTATTGACGACCTCATAATTATCCGGGTATTGCGCCAGCCATTCGCCAACCCAGCCACCAGGTCTGGCTTCAGGGCGTAAATCATTGCCTAATAACTGATGTAGCGCTTCGGCATTATATCTATCCGATGCCTTAAGGCCAAAGCCGAGCTTGAGCGCCAGCTCATTAACACCCACATTAAATGCGGCGACGTCCGGTTTTATTTTTACCGTCTGTAGATCGCCATCTTTATTGCGGATTTTTAAATGAATCATTTTTCCCGGCTGGGTCAACGATTGCCATGCGCGCATTTGATCCTCGACCATCGTTCCCTCTTTGCCGAAAATATTCGACGCGGTGAGTAACCCGACGGATACCAGTTTCAGGCTTACCGCTTCGCCCTCTAAGGCTCTGTTAAGCAACTCAGGTTTACTAAAAAGTGCCGCAGTTAATACTTCTTTGGCTTTGTTTTCAGCGCCGACCTGACGCAGAAGCGGATCTTTTTCATGATAGGGGGAAAGCACGCCATGACGTATCCCGCAAAAGAGCGTTTTATCTTTACCGTCCTCATGCACACTCACCGTGGACATCCACAAATTGTTGGCGTGATGAATATTCCTGGTATCCCAACTGCATACGCCCTTTCCCTGATAAGCACTGGGAAAGATATCTTTTGCGCCAATTTTCATCTCTGCGGCAGGGAGCTGCGTGTTGGTATAGTGATGCCCGTTATGCGTGAGTGTATTTTTTATGGTTTGCCAGGGCTGGTTATTAAGCTGCTTGACCTGAGCATCTCTAAACGCTACTGCCGCAAAGCGATGAGCTTCTTTTGCAGGTAGGCCATTTTGCTGCTGAGTGCGTGCTGCAATAAGTTCGATAAGATTTTTCTTCAATGCTTTTGCCGCGGCTTCTTCTTGTTTTGTTGCTGGCCGGTCCGCTTTAACTTTGGCTAACTCCATTTGGTTTGCCATTGACGTTAGAACCGGGTCTTGTTTACCCAGAACGGTTGCCGTGACGGTAAGAAGATCGCGCTGTAAGTTATAGAGGTTATGCAGCGAGTGGTTAGACGTCTTCTGATGCTGTAGATAATTCCCCCATGTCGCGCCGGGTTCTCGCAGGACAATAATTTCCGGGCGAACGTCGGGCGCTTTAGCCGGCGCTTTGCCCTGGCCTGAGAGAATCTGCATTCCGTTGTATAAGGTTTTTTGTAGGCTTTTAAAAGCCTCCTGGGTTTTTAGTGAAGCTGAGTGATAGAAGCTCTGTATTTGCATAGCGTTTTTAGTATTCCTGAATAGGGGAGTGGGAACATTCAACAGGGTTAACAACCCTTTAAAAGAATGTGACTTTTATGCGCCAGGAACTTTAAAAAAATGTCCTTTTTAATGAGGAAACGCTTCTGATCAGGCGGGGAGGTGTCCTGACGTGCATACGTAGTGGCGATCATGGGGGGGAACGGCGCATCAAATGTTCATAAAATCTACAAACTTCACAATTTAGGGCACAACTTTTATTGAAAACCCACCTTCTTGACTCAGATCAAATTCACCGATTTACTCCTGCGTAAAGTAACGGCGTTACATCAAATGTTATACAGGTGTGTGTATGCCAGCAAAGCCCCGGACAAGTAAGACCGTGACGAAGAATATTCGTTTTTCCTATTCCATGCTTGAACAGATAGAATTCGCGTTGAAATCTGAAAAGACGCGGAATTTTTCAGCGTGGGTAAAAGAGGCCTGTCGGGAAAAGTTATGTAACACGGGACATAAGTTGTAGTTATCGTTTTATGCGAGAGGAGGCGGCCATTTTGAAAAGAACAACGTGCTTATATACCTCCTGGGTTTTTGCCGCTTTTGTCTCTCTGCTGATATTTGCCTGGAGTGTCATAAACTATCCTCTCTATGAATCCATAATAATTATTGTCTTTTATATCTGGCTAATTCTGGTGCCGCTTTATCTTATTGTGTATGAGTGGCTAATAGATTGTCATTAAATTTATGGTTGCGTACTTGAAAAGTGATATTTCATATCTGTGCGGTAAGTCATTGTCGTAATAATATTATTGGTCAGGCGACGGGCGAGCGTCTGCGCATTTTGCATCGTTTTATCTTCAAAATTTTGCAGTAAGCGTTGCGCTTCTTTCGGATGCGACGCATATAATCTCAGATAGCTCTGTTCCATCTTATACTGCTGCTTAGCTGTTTGCTGTTCAAATGTTTTCCAGGCGTTTTGCACATCTGGCGCAAACGCATTGTAGTCCTGCATAACCAGCGTTTGCAGCGTGCGGAATGTCCAGTAGGTAGAGTCGTTGCTCGCCCGATCGGTTCCTTTATCATCTCCGGGTTGATAATGACGCATCCCCTGATAATAGGGGAGATAGACGCTAAGAGATGGCATTCCATAGGCGATGTATTCTACGTTGCCGATAGCCTGCGGTAATTTCGGTCTGACCTGTAAAATATGTGACTCCTGGGTACGAAAAACGGATATAGGTCGCCATGGTTCTTGTGGATTATGACTGGCATAAGGGTCGTGCGACGTTCCCTGATAGTGATTGCGTAACGCGTTTTTTACTGCCGCCACGCTAATTTTCGTTATTGGCGTTAAAAAAACAGGAAATGTTTCTCCTTCGCTAACGGCCGTATCCAGATGCGGATTAAACTGGTGTTGTAGCGTCCAGACGCGCGGATAATTATAGGTGGTATCGTTTTTGTTATCCTGCGAATAGGCTTGATGAAAGTCGAATTCGCCACGGGCCGGATCATATAATCCCTGCTTTTTCGCAAAGCTTACTAACGTTGGTGACGCCATATAATTCGCGTTATCATTCGGATCGCAATGGCGTAAACGTCCCTGATTGGCGGAAACGAAATAGCTATCTGCCGGAAGTCGTACTGCCAGCCATTGATGACCGCTTCCCGTCTCCAGATACCATATCTCTTTGCTATCAATAAACGCGACGCCGAAACCTTCGCCTGCGCCTTTTTGTTCAATAATGTCTCCCAGTAATTTGGCGCCCTGACGCGCCGATTGCGCCACTGGCAGGATCACGGACTCAATGGCGTCTTCCGTGATTCCCGTTTTTGTCACGTAAGGATCGGCAGCCAGCGCCGCTCTGCCGTTATAAATGGTTTCCGTTGCGCTCATTCCGACGCCCGCCGAATTGAAACCGGCTTCACCCATGGCGTTATCGTTAGTATCAAAGTCATGAATCGCCGTATAGCGCATCGCTGTCTCCGGAAGCGGCCAGCTAAAATTGTTCCGATGTGCTTTATACTCGCCTTGTTGATGAAACGCGACGGGATGAATAACCTTATGCTTGGCGTTATTTGCCGAGCCATCCTCGTTGCGCGCGATAATAAAGGAGCCGTCAGCCGAAGCCTGATTGCCTACCAAAAGGGTAGTACAGGCGATGACTTTACCCATACCCAGCAGCGTAACGGCGAATGCAAGATACTTTTTCATAAGGTTCCCACTGAATAACGCGTTATGGGATGAATTGACCCTGGATTGGAAACCGAGAAAGTGATCGAGCCAGCAATATTCTTTGCCGGCATCCTTTATTTTCTCTTTATTGAGGTTGTATTGATAACCACAGCCCTGTGGCAGGGAAGGGGAACAGAACCTGTACTGACCTTAGCTATCACCGCTATCAGGCAGACGAACCGAAAAGATATTATGTTCATCGGCATAGCGGTAAGATGCCGAACCACCGTGTAATAGAGCAATCGCGTTAACTAACGATAACCCCAGGCCGAAACCGGCAGTGTGGCGGGCATTATCTCCTCGCCAAAAACGCCGGAAAAGCTTATCCGCATCGGCGGGGTGGCTGCCCGGATTAGCGACCCGAATTTCTGCAACGTTATCATCATAAGCGCTTTCAATACGTATCACGGCGTTTTCATCAGAATAACGGATGGCATTCGTCAGCAGGTTTGAGAGCACTCTTTGTAATAATATTTCGTCAGCCCATACCGTTCCCTGACATTGATTTATAAAACAGATGCGCTTCTCCTCGGCAAGGGGGCTAAGATAATCCAGCATATTTTCGACCAGCGCATTGAGCGAAACAGGCTGTTTTTTTACCGCTATATTCTGGTGCTCCGCGCGTGCCAGAAAGAGAATATTTTCTGTTAGTCGCGACAGTCCCTCCAGCTCTTCAATATTATCGACAAGGGCTTGTTGATACTCTTCGGCGCTGCGTTCCTGACTCAGCATCACCTGATTCTTCCCCAGTAAAATATTAATCGGCGTGCGCAGCTCATGCGCCAGATCGTCAGCAAATTGGTTCAGGCGTTCAAAATCGTCGGAAAGCTTCTGGCGCATGGTATTTAGCGCTTGTCCAAGCGGCCTGAGCTCGACGGGTAACGCCTGTTCCGCCAGCGGCTGGCGAAGTGTGCCGCTATCTGTCGCCGCGGTGAGTCGGCTGAGCGACGTAATGGCCCGCAGCCCGTTTCTGATGACTAATGGACTGAGCGCCGAACAGACGAGGATCGCGATAAGGCTAATCAGCAAACTGTTGCGGCGATATTGCGTCAGCATTTGCCGCCTTTCCGTCGCCAGCCTGGCAATAGTAAGGGTCAGCGGGTCATCGCCGCTTCTGGCGTTTACTCGTACCGCGGTCAGCTCCGTGCCTTGTACCGCCTGGCGAAATAAGGTTTCGCGGGTGATGTTTTTAGCCAGCGGAATCTCGTTAAAGCGTTGGTCGGGGATGCCGCTATGATTAATCGCAACATTGTGGCCTGTTGCTGAATGGATCAATAAGATATCCTGCTTCGTATCCACCATCCGATTGAAATAGAGCGGCAGATTTTCCGGCCTGGCGCCATCCAGTAACAGTTGCTGCATTTGCGCCGCCCGATTTATTAGCGTCATATCATCCCGATACGTTAATTCTTTGCTCAGCGCGTTATAGAGCGTCCAGCTAATGCCGGTACAGGCGAGGATAAGTATGGCGATAAAAGAAATTGTCAGGCGCAGCGTCATTGATAACTTAACCATTCTGCGACGCTTCCGCCTGTAATCGATAACCCATCCCCCGGACGGTCATAATGAGCTTATTTTCAAATGGATCGTCTACTTTGGCGCGCAGCCGACGAATCGCGACATCAACGGTGTTGGTTTCACTATCAAAGTTAATTCCCCAAACTTCGCTGGCGATCGCGGTTCGGGGCACGATTTCTCCTGCCCGGGACGCCAGTAACCAGAGGAGCAGGAATTCTTTGCGGGTCAGGGAAATCGGTTTGCCATTTCGTAACACCGATTGCTTTGTGGCATCCATGTCCAGACCATTGATCGTCAGTCGGGTAAAGACCGGGACATGCTGTCTGAGTTGAGCTCTCACCCGGGCCAGCAGTTCGGCGAAGGAAAAAGGCTTAACAAGGTAATCATTAGCGCCCGCCTCAAGACCTTTGACGCGATCCTCAACCGAGTCACGCGCCGTCAGGCAAATAACAGGGGACTGATGCGCAGTGCGTAACGCGCGTAAAACCTGCCATCCATCAAGCCCCGGCAGCATAATATCAAGAATAATCAAAGAATAATGTTCCTGAAGGGCCAGGTGTAATCCGTCTCGTCCATCACAGGCATAATCAACCACATAGCCTGCTTCCGTGAGTCCCTGACGTACCCACTCAATGGTTTTCTGGTTATCTTCAATCAATAAAATCTTCATCAACGCAGTATGCCATAGGCTTGTTAGCGAATCCGTAAATCTCCAACAAGATGACATAATTGTCATGTCCGTGTAAGGTTAATCCTGGACGCGCCAGATATATTTTCCTGCATCAATACCGTAAAGGAGTGAAGCATGAAACGATATATACTGGCTACCGTGATAGCATCTCTTGTTGCAGCCCCGGCAATGGCGCTGGCCGCTGGCAACAATATTCTCAGCGTACATATTCTCGATCAGCAAACAGGCAAACCGGCGCCCGGCGTGGAGGTGGTACTGGAGCAGAAAAAGGATAACGGATGGACGCAATTAAACACCGGGCATACCGACCAGGATGGACGTATTAAAGCTCTGTGGCCCGAAAAAGCTGCCGCGCCGGGGGATTATCGCGTTATTTTTAAAACCGGCCAGTATTTTGAAAGTAAAAAACTGGATACGTTTTTCCCGGAGATTCCCGTCGAGTTTCATATCAGCAAAACGAATGAGCACTATCATGTGCCGCTGTTATTAAGTCAGTATGGTTATTCAACCTATCGCGGGAGCTAATTTAGATCCTATCCCATTAGGGTTATTTTACTTGCCATTTTGGACCTGGGCAGTGCTCGCCAAAACGCGTTAGCGTTTTGAACGCCGCTTGCGGCGGCCCGAAGGGCGAGCGTAGCGAGTCAAACCTCACGTACTACATGTACGCTCCGGTTTTTGCGCGCTGTCCGTGTTCAAACTGGCTGCGCCAATAACGCCTGGTGGGATAGGCTCTTAGATTTTATTAATCGCCGCGATTTATGGCGAGCAAACATCGCGGCGGGAATAAAAATCTTCAGCGTATTGACTCTTCTCCCACAAGCGGTGGTTATCCCGCTTGTGGGCATGAGTGACGGTTAAACAGGCGCTTCCATCTCAAGTCTGACCGGATGAAAACGGCGTTTGAAATAAATCAGGCCATGCCCATCCTGGCTAAGAATAATATTTTTGATCGCCACCAGATACACCAGATGCGTGCCAATGGTTTGTACCTCGCTGATCTCGCCTTCAAGACCGGCCAGCGCGCCGTTAAGTACCGGCTGGCCCAGCGGCCCGTTTTGCCAACATGGCTGGTGAAAACGCTCCTCCATCGCCATCCCCGTCATACCGGCAAAGTGGCGCGCCATCAGCTCCTGCTCATGGTTAAGTACATTAATGCACAGCCTGCCGTTGCCCTGAAAGACGGGGTTCATGGCGCTATTGGCATTAATACATACCATCACGGAGGGCGGCGTATCGGTGACGGAGCAGACCGCTGTTGCGGTGATACCGCAGCGTCCGGCGTGACCCGCCGTGGTTACGATGTTGACCGCTGCCGCCAGACTTGCCATCGCATCGCGAAAACGCAGACGTTGTTCATCTACTTGCATGAGAACCTCCTGCCGCGTTATTTCAGCAGCTTATCCAGTTGATTGATGTCGTCGTTATTGTGCAAATGCGAAACCGTCCAGCCATTCTGATCGTATTCGGAGAGGCAGCGATCGACCATTGCCATCATCTTATCCATATTGCCGGAGCTCTGGGCCTGACGCAGGCACTGCAGACGAATTTCATCCTGGCTGCCCGAGTAGTTAATCTCGTACAGCTCATGGCGACCGCCAAACTCGCTGCCGATGGCATCCCACATCAATTTAAGAATTTTGATACGTTCAACATGGTCCATTCCGTTAGAGCCACGTACGTATTTCGCCAGGTACTGGTCGATTTGCGGATTATTCAGATCGCGGGCGCTGGAAGGCAGGTAAATCAGGCCGCTGGTAACGTTACGTTCAATAATATTTTTAATTTTCGCGTAGGCCATTGGGGCCATCACACGATAGGTTTGCAGCGCGGCGTGGTCCGGTAGCCAGGCGCCGTTTACCCACGGGGTTGCTTCAGAACACATAGAATCGCTCAATGCCCAGAACATATTGCGCCAGGCCACGACTTCGCCGAGATCGGCCTGCACGCCACGGAACTCTACGGTACCCGTACATTCGAGCGATTTTTTCAGCAGCGCGGTAATGAAATCAAGTTTAACCGCCAGACGAACACAGGCTTGCAGTGGATACATACGGGCAAAGCCGCCTTCCATCGTCCAGCGACGGCAACGATCGAAATCACGGTAAATCAACACGTTTTCCCACGGGATCAACACCTTATCCATCACCAGAATGGCATCGTTTTCATCAAAGCGGCTGGAGAGTGGATAATCAAACGGCGAGCCCGTCGCGCCCGCGACCATTTCATACGAGGCGCGCGAAATAAGTTTTACGCCTTCGGCATCCATTGGCGCGACAAACATCAGCGCAAAATCCGGGTTTTCGCCCATCACCTGGGCTGAGCCGAAACCAATCATGTTGTAGTGAGTCAGGGCGGAGTTAGTGGCGACGACTTTCGCCCCGCTGACAATAATCCCGGCGTCCGTCTCTTTCTCCAGCTTGATATAGACGTCTTTCACTTCGTCGGCAGGTTTGTGGCGGTCGATAGGCGGGTTGACGATAGCATGGTTAAAGTACAGGCCGGTCTCCTGAATACGGGTGTACCAGTTGCGGGCGTTCTGCTCAAACTGGCCGTAGAAGGCTGGGTTAGCGCCCAGAGCGCAGCCAAAGGCGGCTTTGTAATCCGGTGTGCGTCCCATCCAGCCGTAACTCAGGCGTGACCACTCGGCGATAGCATCACGCTGTTGGCGCAGATCGTCTGCGCTTTTCGCCACGCGGAAAAATTTATGCGTATAACCGCCGCTGCCGGTATCGGTATTCCAGCACAGGGTATCTTGCATCGACGGTTTATGTAATGCGTCATACAGTTGTGCGACAGAGGCTGCGGCATTGCGGAATGCCGGATGTGTCGTAACATCTTTAACGCGTTCGCCGTAAATATAAATTTCCCGCCCGTCCTGCAGGCTTTTTAAATACTCTTCGCCCGTTAACGGACGCTTGTTATCAGTACGAAAATCTTCAGGTTTCATTGCGGCCTCTTCCTCGTTAATCGGAATGTTTTGTTAATAATATGTTTCTTATTTGTTGTTTAATTGAATAGGCAGAAGCGTAAACTGTGAAGAGACTTTCAGGACAACGGCGGGTACTTTTCAGATGAACGTCGAAGAAGAAGAGTAAAATGCGATCGCCGTCAACGTTGTAAGCGGGAGGGGATTCCCGTGTCGGCGGCGTGGGAAGGTAATAATACTATGCTTCCGCTTCGCTATCAGGATGCTGGCGCCCCAGGGCAATAAGATCGTCCAGCAGCAGCATCAATTGCTGTGTTTTTTCGGGCGTGAAATCGGCCTCAATTTTTCGATAAGCCTCTTCTACCTGGCTCCGGGCACGGGCGTACAACGTTTGTCCCTGCTCCGTCAACATGACATATAACTTACGCTGATCGTTAACCGGCTTGAGTCGCAACACCAGTCCGTCTCGCTCCATGCGCGTCAATATTCCGGTCAGACTTGGACGCAAAATGCAGGTACGAAAGGCCAGCTCGTGAAAATCCATAGAGGGGCTATCGGCCAGGATTCGCACAATGCGCCATTGCTGGTCGGTCAGATTGTGGCTTTTAACGATGGGGCGGAAATAGGTCATTGCCGCTTCGCGCGCCTGAAGCAATGCGATGGTTAATGAATCATGCATAAGCGTTTCTCTTTTGCAGAATTATTAATACCTGAATAATCGTGTTTACCGATGTGAGCTATGACATCTGTTTTATGTCCAAAGTTTAACAGAAACAAGGGGTTTTATTTAACTATTTGATATATTTGTATTTAATTATTATTTTGTGAAAATATTGTTAATCACATCACAAATACTTTACTTCAGCTTGCTAAATGTACAGCGAAAGCATAAATCTAATCATTAATATATTAATGAAATCACAGCCCGTTAAATCGGCCTGAGGAGTTTATGTATGAAGGGTACTGTTTTCGCCGTTGCGTTAAACCATCGCAGCCAGCTTGATGCCTGGCAAGAGGCTTTCTCTCAGCCTCCCTATAATGCGCCGCCTAAAACCGCAGTGTGGTTCATCAAGCCGCGTAATACGGTGATTCGTCACGGCGAACCCATTCCTTATCCGCAGGGAGAAAAGGTACTGAGCGGCGCGACAGTGGCGCTCATTGTGGGGAAAACCGCCAGCCGGATACGCCCTGAAGCGGCGGCGGACTATATCGCCGGGTATGCGTTGGCTAACGAGGTCAGCCTGCCGGAAGAGAGCTTTTATCGCCCGGCGATTAAAGCGAAATGTCGCGATGGCTTTTGCCCTCTGGGTGAAATGGCGCCGCTGAGTGATGTGGATAACCTCACCATTATCACTGAAATCAACGGACGAGAAGCGGACCACTGGAATACTGCCGATTTACAGCGTAGCGCCGCACAGCTGCTTAGCGCGTTAAGTGAGTTCGCTACGCTTAACCCTGGCGATGCGATCTTACTCGGTACGCCGCAGAATCGTGTTGCGCTGCGTCCCGGCGATCGGGTGCGTATTCTGGCGAAAGGTTTACCCGCTCTGGAAAATCCGGTTGTCGCAGAAGATGAATTCGCCCGCCACCAGACGTTTACGTGGCCGTTGTCAGCAACGGGAACGCTATTTGCGCTGGGGTTGAACTACGCCGATCATGCCAGCGAGCTGGCATTTACGCCGCCGAAAGAGCCGCTGGTATTTATCAAAGCGCCAAACACCTTTACCGAACATCATCAAACGTCGGTGCGCCCGAACAACGTCGAATATATGCACTATGAAGCCGAACTGGTCGTGGTAATTGGCAAAACGGCGCGTAAGGTGAGCGAAGCCGAAGCCATGGAGTATGTGGCCGGTTACACCGTCTGTAACGACTACGCGATCCGCGACTATCTGGAAAACTACTACCGTCCAAATCTGCGGGTAAAAAGCCGCGACGGCCTGACGCCGATAGGCCCGTGGATTGTGGATAAAGAGGCGGTTTCTGATCCGCATAACCTGACGTTACGCACCTTTGTCAACGGTGAGCTGCGGCAGGAAGGGACGACCGCCGATCTGATCTTCAGCATCCCGTTCCTGATTTCTTATCTGAGCGAATTTATGACGTTGCAACCGGGCGACATGATTGCCACCGGTACGCCGAAAGGGTTGTCTGATGTGGTGCCGGGGGATGAGGTTGTCGTGGAAGTAGAAGGCGTGGGTCGCCTGGTTAACCGAATCGTCAGTGAGGAGAGCGCAAAATGAAGAAAATAAATCATTGGATTAACGGCAAAAATGTTGCAGGTAACGACTACTTCCAAACCACTAACCCGGCGACTGGTGACGTGCTGGCGGAAGTGGCCTCCGGCGGTGAAGCAGAAGTGAACCAGGCTGTCGCGGCGGCCAAAGAGGCGTTCCCGAAATGGGCCAACCTGCCGATGAAAGAGCGTGCGCGCCTGATGCGCCGCCTTGGCGACCTGATTGACCAGCATGTGCCGGAAATCGCGGCGATGGAAACCGCCGACACAGGCCTGCCTATTCACCAGACTAAAAACGTGCTGATTCCGCGCGCCTCGCATAACTTCGAATTCTTCGCCGAAGTGTGCCAGCAGATGAACGGCAAGACCTATCCGGTTGACGATAAAATGCTCAATTATACGCTGGTGCAGCCCGTCGGCGTCTGCGCGCTGGTGTCGCCGTGGAACGTGCCGTTTATGACCGCGACCTGGAAAGTCGCGCCGTGCCTGGCGCTGGGTAACACCGCGGTGCTCAAAATGTCCGAGCTGTCGCCGTTGACTGCCGACAGGCTGGGCGAGCTGGCGCTGGAGGCAGGAATTCCGGCAGGCGTGCTGAACGTGGTGCAGGGCTATGGTGCGACGGCGGGCGATGCGCTGGTACGCCACCATGACGTGCGTGCGGTGTCGTTTACCGGCGGGACCGCCACCGGTCGCAATATCATGAAAAATGCTGGCCTGAAAAAATACTCGATGGAGCTGGGCGGCAAATCGCCGGTGCTGATTTTTGAAGATGCCGACATTGAGCGCGCGCTGGACGCCGCGCTGTTCACCATCTTCTCGATCAACGGCGAACGCTGCACCGCCGGGTCGCGCATCTTTATCCAGCAGAGCATTTACCCTGAGTTCGTGAAGCGCTTTGCCGAACGCGCGAATCGCCTGCGTGTCGGCGATCCGACCGACCCGAATACCCAGGTCGGCGCGCTGATTAGCCAACAGCACTGGGAAAAAGTCTCCGGTTATATTCGCCTCGGCATTGAAGAGGGCGCAACGCTGCTGGCGGGCGGTGCGGAAAAACCCACTGACCTGCCTGCGCATCTGAAAGGCGGTAACTTCCTGCGCCCAACCGTGCTGGCCGATGTCGACAACCGTATGCGCGTCGCGCAGGAAGAGATCTTTGGGCCGGTCGCCTGCCTGCTGCCATTCAAAGACGAAGCGGAAGGGTTACGTTTGGCGAACGACGTGGAATACGGTCTGGCCTCTTATATCTGGACCCAGGACGTGAGCAAAGTGTTGCGCCTGGCGCGTGGGATTGAAGCCGGCATGGTCTTCGTCAACACCCAGAACGTCCGCGACCTGCGCCAGCCGTTCGGCGGCGTGAAAGCCTCCGGTACCGGGCGCGAAGGCGGCGAATATAGCTTCGAAGTGTTTGCGGAAATGAAAAACGTCTGCATCTCAATGGGCGACCATCCTATCCCAAAATGGGGAGTTTGATATGGGCAAGTTAGCGTTAGCAGCAAAAATTACCCACGTGCCGTCTATGTATCTTTCTGAACTGCCGGGAAAAAATCACGGTTGTCGTCAGGCAGCCATTGATGGTCATATTGAAATTGGCAAGCGTTGCCGCGAAATGGGCGTTGACACCATTATCGTATTCGACACCCACTGGCTGGTGAATAGCGCTTACCACATTAATTGTGCCGACCATTTCCAGGGCGTCTATACCAGCAACGAATTGCCACACTTTATTCGCGACATGACCTATGACTATGACGGTAATCCGGAGCTCGGCCATCTGATCGCCGACGAGGCAGTCAAACTGGGCGTGCGCGCTAAAGCGCATAACATCCCGAGCCTGAAGCTGGAGTATGGCACGCTGGTGCCGATGCGCTACATGAACAGCGACAAGCACTTCAAAGTGGTCTCCATCTCGGCGTTCTGCACTGTGCATGATTTTGCCGACAGCCGCAGACTGGGTGAAGCCATTCTCAAGGCGATTGAGAAATATGACGGTACCGTAGCGGTATTCGCCAGTGGTTCTCTGTCGCACCGTTTTATTGACGACCAACGGGCGGAAGAGGGGATGAACAGCTACACCCGCGAGTTCGATCACCAGATGGACGAGCGCGTGGTCAAGCTGTGGCGCGAAGGCAAATTCAAGGAGTTTTGCACCATGTTGCCGGAGTACGCCGACTACTGCTACGGCGAAGGCAACATGCACGACACGGTCATGCTGCTGGGAATGCTGGGTTGGGACAAATACGACGGCAAGGTGGAGTTCATCACCGATCTGTTCGCCAGCTCCGGTACCGGCCAGGTGAACGCTGTTTTCCCGCTGCCTGCGTAAGGGGTGTTTATGCCGCACTTTATTGCTGAATGTACTGAAAATATTCGCGAGCAGGCTGATTTACCCGGCCTGTTCAGCAAGGTAAACGAGGCGCTGGCCGCCAGCGGGATTTTCCCCATCGGCGGTATCCGCAGTCGCGCCCACTGGCTGGATACCTGGCAGATGGCTGACGGTAAGCATGATTACGCGTTTGTGCATATGACGCTGAAAATCGGTGCCGGGCGCAGCCTGGAGAGCCGTCAGGAAGTCGGCGAAATGCTGTTTGGGCTGATTAAAGCCCACTTCGCCGACCTGATGGAGAACCGCTATCTGGCGCTGTCGTTTGAGATTGCCGAGCTACATCCGACGCTCAATTACAAACAAAACAACGTACACGCGTTATTTAAATAGCACACTGTTTCGCCCGGTGGCGCTGCGCTGACCGGGCCTACAAAAAAACGATGCGCGAAGCAATACCGAACCGTAGGCCGGGTAAGACGCACCCGCGTCGCCACCCGGCGCAGCAGCACCGCATGACGTAACAGGAAGCAACTATGCTCGATAAACAGACCCATACCCTGATCGCCCAGCGACTTAATCAGGCTGAAAAACAGCGTGAACAGATTCGCGCAGTGTCGCTGGATTATCCCAACATCACTATTGAAGATGCCTATGCCGTACAGCGTGAATGGGTCAATATCAAAATTGCCGAAGGGCGCACGCTCAAAGGCCACAAAATCGGCCTGACCTCAAAAGCGATGCAGGCCAGCTCGCAAATCAGCGAACCGGATTACGGCGCGCTGCTTGACGATATGTTCTTCCATGACGGCGGCGATATCCCCACCGACCGTTTTATCGTCCCGCGTATTGAAGTGGAGCTGGCGTTCGTGCTGGCGAAACCGCTGCGCGGCCCTCACTGCACGCTGTTCGACGTCTACAATGCCACGGATTATGTGATTCCGGCGCTGGAACTGATTGACGCCCGCAGCCACAACATCGACCCGGAAACCCAGCGCCCGCGCAAAGTGTTCGACACCATTTCCGACAACGCCGCCAACGCCGGGGTGATCCTCGGTGGTCGTCCCATCAAACCAGACGAGCTGGATCTGCGCTGGATCTCCGCGCTGCTCTATCGCAACGGCGTGATCGAAGAAACCGGCGTCGCCGCAGGCGTGCTGAATCATCCGGCCAACGGCGTGGCGTGGCTGGCGAACAAGCTTGCCCCCTACGATGTCCAGCTTGAAGCCGGGCAGATCATCCTCGGCGGCTCGTTCACCCGCCCGGTGCCGGCGCGCAAGGGCGACACCTTCCATGTCGATTACGGCAACATGGGCGCGATCAGTTGCCGGTTTGTGTAAGGAAAAAACGATGAAAAATGCTTTCAAAGACGCGTTAAAAGCGGGGCGCCCGCAAATCGGTTTGTGGCTGGGGCTTGCCAACAGTTACAGCGCTGAACTGTTAGCGGGCGCCGGCTTCGACTGGCTACTGATTGACGGTGAACACGCGCCAAACAACGTGCAGACGGTGTTGACCCAGTTGCAGGCGATTGCGCCTTATCCCAGCCAGCCGGTGGTGCGTCCGTCATGGAACGATCCGGTACAGATTAAGCAACTGCTCGACGTCGGCGCGCAAACGCTGCTGATACCGATGGTGCAGAATGCCGATGAAGCGCGAAACGCCGTGGCGGCTACGCGTTATCCGCCTGCCGGTATTCGCGGCGTGGGCAGCGCGTTGGCGCGGGCATCGCGCTGGAACCGCATTCCGGACTATCTCCACCAGGCCAACGACGCCATGTGCGTACTGGTGCAGATTGAAACGCGTGAGGCGATGAGCAATCTGGCGTCAATTCTCGACGTGGATGGCATTGACGGCGTGTTTATCGGCCCGGCGGACCTCAGCGCCGATATGGGCTTTGCCGGCAATCCGCAGCACCCGGAAGTGCAGGCGGCGATTGAGAACGCCATCGTGCAGATACGCGCGGCGGGGAAAGCGCCGGGGATTCTGATGGCCAATGAAGCACTGGCGAAACGTTATCTGGAACTGGGGGCGCTATTTGTCGCCGTCGGCGTTGACACCACGCTGCTGGCGCGCGGAGCGGAGGCGCTGGCGGCGCGCTTTGGCGCAGAAAAAAACCTGTCCGGTGCGTCCGGCGTCTATTAAGCCTGGCCCGGTAAGCGTAGCGCTACCGGGCAACCGTAGTACCCTACAAAAATTCCCATCAGAGGAAAAAAAATGAGCGACACATCATCTGCACTTCCGGAAAGCCCCGAGTCTGTCCGTTCGCACAACGCGCTCAGCACGGGTCAACAAACCGTCATAAATAAACTGTTCCGCCGACTGATCGTATTTTTATTCGTGTTGTTTATCTTCTCGTTTTTAGACCGTATCAACATCGGTTTTGCCGGGTTGACGATGGGGCAGGATCTGGGGTTAAGCGCCACCATGTTTGGCCTTGCCACGACGCTGTTTTACGCCACCTACGTCATTTTCGGCATTCCCAGCAACGTGATGTTGAGCATCGTCGGCGCCCGCCGCTGGATTGCGACCATTATGGTGCTATGGGGCATTGCATCTACCGCCACGATGTTCGCGGTGGGACCGAAAAGCCTGTATGTGCTGCGAATGCTGGTGGGCATTACCGAAGCGGGCTTTTTGCCAGGAATATTGCTCTATTTAACCTACTGGTTCCCGGCATTTTTCCGCGCCCGCGCCAACGCATTATTTATGATTGCCATGCCGGCCACTACCGCGTTGGGGTCGATTGTCTCCGGCTATATTTTATCGCTGGACGGCATATTCAATCTGCATGGATGGCAGTGGTTATTCCTGCTGGAGGGATTTCCGTCAGTTTTGTTAGGCATTATGGTCTGGTTTTACCTGGATGATACCCCGGCAAAAGCCAAATGGCTGACGGCAGAGGATAAAAAATGTTTGCAGGAGATGATGGATAATGACCGCCTGACGCTGGTTCAGCCGGAGGGGGCCATCAGCCATAACGCCATGCAGCAGCGTAGTCTGTGGCGCGAAGTATTCACGCCAATTGTACTGATGTATACGCTGGCCTATTTTTGCCTTACCAATACGCTTAGCGCCATTAGTATCTGGACGCCGCAAATCCTGAAAAGTTTTAATGAAGGCAGCAGCAATATCACCATCGGCCTGCTGGCGGCGATCCCGCAGATTTGTACTATTCTGGGCATGATTTACTGGAGCCGCCATTCGGACAAACATCAGGAGCGTAAACATCACACGGCGTTGCCGTTCCTGTTTGCCGCCGCGGGCTGGCTGCTGGCGTCGGCGACCGACCATAACCTGATCCAGCTCCTGGGGATCGTGATGGCATCCACGGGTTCCTTTAGCGCGATGGCGATCTTCTGGACCACGCCGGATCAGTCGATCAGTTTACGCGCCAGGGCGATAGGCATTGCGGTCATCAATGCCACCGGCAATATTGGCTCCGCACTCAGCCCATTTATGATTGGCTGGCTAAAAGATATCACCGGTAGCTTCAATAGCGGACTCTGGTTTGTCGCTTCTCTGTTAGTCGTCGGCGCCGCCATTATCTGGCTCATTCCCATGAAAGCATCGCGTCCGCGCGCCACCCCTTGAGGAGAAACTATGTGCCAACGTGCGATCGCCAATATTGATATCAGCAAAGAGTATGACGAAAGTATGGGCAGTAACGATGTGCATTATCAATCGTTTGCTCGTATGGCGGATTTCTTTGGTCGTGATATGCAGGCGCATCGCCACGACCAGTTTTTTCAAATGCACTTTCTTGATACCGGGCAGATTGAGCTACAGCTCGACGATCATCGCTATTCGGTGCAGGCGCCGCTATTTGTGCTTACGCCGCCCTCGGTGCCGCATGCTTTTATTACCGAATCGGATAGCGATGGCCATGTTCTGACGGTACGCGAAGAGCTGGTTTGGCCGCTGCTGGAAGTGCTTTATCCCGGCACCAGAGAGGCCTTCGGCTTGCCGGGGATCTGTCTGTCGCTGGCGGATAAACCCAATGAGCTGGCGGCGCTCAAACATTACTGGCAGCTAATTGAGCGGGAGTCCACGGAACAACTGGCTGGCTGCGAACATACCCTGGTGCTACTGGCGCAGGCGGTATTTACCTTGCTGTTGCGTAATGCGAAGCTGGACGATCACGCCGCAACCGGGATGCGCGGTGAACTGAAACTTTTTCAGCGCTTTACCCTGTTAATTGACAACCACTTCCATCAGCACTGGACGGTGCCCGATTATGCCTGCGAGTTGCATATTACCGAATCTCGTTTGACCGATATTTGCCGACGTTTTGCTAATCGCCCGCCTAAACGCCTGATTTTTGATCGGCAATTACGCGAGGCGAAACGACTGCTGCTTTTTTCCGACAATGCTGTCAACGAGATCGCCTGGCAATTAGGTTTTAAAGATCCGGCTTATTTCGCCCGTTTCTTTAATCGCCTTGCTGGCTGTTCTCCTTCGCAGTTTCGCCAACGTGAAGTTCCCTCTTTTCTCAACTAAGAAGAGTAAAAACATGATGAAAAAAAGCGTCGCTATGCTGGCGGTTTGTATGCTGGCGCAAAGCCACCTTGCTATTGCTGCTGGTGCTCCTGCGCCTCAAGAGATCAACATTGTTTTACTGGGCACCAAAGGCGGGCCTTCTTTGCTCAATACAGCCAGACTACCGCAAGCGACGGCGCTCACTATCGGCGATAAAATATGGCTGATAGATGCCGGCTACGGCGCCAGTCTGCAACTGGTGAAAAACGGTATTCCACTGCGCAACATCAATACTATTTTGCTCACCCATCTGCACAGCGACCACATACTGGATTATCCTTCCTTGCTGATGAATGCCTGGGCAAGTGGTCTGAAAGACCATACCATACAGGTGTATGGCCCGCCGGGAACCCAGGCGATGACGAAGGCTAGCTGGAAGGTCTTTGACAGGGATATCACGCTACGCATGGAAGAAGAGGGGAAACCCGATCCGCGCAACCTGGTTAAGGCGACCGATATTAGCCAGGGCGTCATCTATAAAGATGAACTGGTTACAATAAGCGCGCTGAAAGTGCCTCATTCCCCTTTCCCGGACGGTGAAGCGTTTGCTTACCGTTTTGATACCCAGGGTAAGCGAATCGTCTTCTCTGGCGATACGTCCTGGTTTCCGCCGCTTGCAACGTTTGCCCAAGGGGCGGATATCCTGGTACATGAGGCGGTACATGTCCCTTCGGTAGCAAAACTGGCTAATAGTATTGGCAACGGAAAAACGCTGGCTGAAGCGATTGCGTCGCATCACACCACGATTGAAGATGTCGGTAAGATTGCTCGCGAGGCCCACGTGAAAAAACTGGTGTTAAGTCATCTGGTGCCTGCGACGGTTGCGGATGACGTCTGGCAACAGGAAGCCATGAAAAATTACCCGGGCCCTGTCATTGTCGGTCATGACAATATGACGATAAGCGTACCGTAAGTATCAGGGCAGGGGTAAACCCACGGGCTGACATGATGTCAGCCCGTTATGCTTTTGGCGATCAGCATGACACGCAGAGCTTTTGTCTAAAACATTATTTTTTCTAAACACTACTTGCTGATTTTTATGCACAATAAAGGTAAGATGATTGCTCTGGTGAAATATTACTAAATAAGAATGTCACGGATGGAATTTATACAGTGTTAAAAGCAATGCGTTTCTTTGTCTGCCGGCCATCAGTAATATCCTCTGTACCGGCTCCTCGTTGCCAAAGTGAAGGTTAGATTAAACGAATCAAAAAATATCCGAACTGTACAATTTTTATATCAAACATATTTAACTGCAAAATACTGCAAACGTGCGCGAATACACTTAATCAGTAGTATGGCTAATGCATACTTTATTTCCTAAACTTTCTTATTATCTATTTGAATATTTCTGGTTAAACCAAATGGACAAACGGATACCAGACACTCGAAAGGATAACTGCAGGCTTCTGGTTTAGGATTGCAGTTACCAGGACAGTGGCTATTTTCTTTAAGCGATTTCCATAGAGCAGGATTAAACCTGGTAACGTTGTAAACAGTAACGGGATAAAGTTTATCGTTTATTAAGACCCCCTTATTAAAGGGGATGATAATGCTACCTGGAGGCATGTAAACATCTGCCTGATACCATAAGGTCAATCTAAGATTTTTTAGGCTATGTATGCATGAGAACGATACTCCGGTAGAGGGACTTATAACTGTATCAACGACCTTCCATTCCATTACAGAAACCTTTTAAGTGAAATAGTCAATGGTGTAAATTACATTTTCCGCAAGCCTATTCAGGATAGATGAAAATCTGAGAAACATAACTCGTTGAAAACGATCGTTTTTTATTGACCACTCTATTTATATTGATTTTTTAATAAGTTATTTATTTTATGCTCTTATTTTGTTTACATTCTATTACATTTTTGTATTTTATACGTGGTGTAAATATTGGGCGGCAGTGGATGTTATAACGCTCAATTATTAAACTGTAAGTGACTGTTGTATTTCTTATTTATAAATACTGCAACCTGTAAGCGCAGCGGTTCATTTTACCCGGCATTGACAGGGAGAAGGTACGTATCAACCAGAGAGTACAAAACAGTGAAAGAATATATTCTTCAGGCAATAAATGATCGCTAACGTGTAAAAATAACCGACGTATCTAAAAAATGTGAACTTGTGGCTGGTCTTTATTTAAACGATGATCTTCGCAATGGCGCATTAATGGCTGACATTGGCGGTTCGTTGATCGGGTTGTGCGCGGTGAAAGGCTATATTTCTTCCGTTGGGGGAAGTATGTCAGAGGCATTCTGGTATTATACCGGGTGCATGTAAATCCGGGGTGGGCAGAAAGCCCACCCTCGGTTTATTGCCTTTATCGTGGATTAGGGATGCGAGATAAAGCGAGAAAGGCGTTGCAGCAGTAACCGGTTTTCTTCGCGCAGCCGTGAATTCTCTTCCAGCAGCGTTAACGCGACCGCGATCCCAGGCCAGTCGAGCGCCAGCTCCTCGCGTAAGCGTAGCGCGCGTTGTACCACGCTCGCTGCGCGATCGTCGAATTGCCAGTCGGCGTTATCGTCTTCGTAAGGCTCAATTACCCCAAGTCCGACGATTTCGTTTAGCTCCTCTTCCGTCACGCCGGTGTGCAAACAAAATTCGGTGATGGTAAAGGTGACAGTGATGTTAGCCATTATGCTTTCCCCCATTGCTGGCGTGGGTCAAAGGACGACTGCGCGTCCGCCAGTTGTTGCCACAGGGCAGCTGTTTTCTCGTCAGGTTTCGGCGGCATAACGATTTTGATGATGGCATAGAGATCGCCAGTGTGCTTTTTACTGGCTAATCCTTTTCCTTTGATACGCAGCCGCTGACCTGCCTGGCTGCCGGGGGGAATGGTCAGCAAAATACGCTCTTTAAGCGTTGGCACAGACACCTTCGCGCCGAGCGCCGCCTCCCATGGGGCAAGCGGAAGGACGACTTCCAGATCCTGATTGACGATATCAAAGAGCGGATGCGGGGCAATATGGATAACGAGCCATAAATCGCCATTAGGTCCGCCGTTTTCCCCCGGCGTGCCCTGGCCTTTCAGTCTGATTCGTTGCCCGTTGCTGACGCCAGCCGGGATTTTCACATTCAATGTTTTGGGAATTTCCCGCTCCACCAGACCGAACGCGTTATAAACGGGGACGGAATAGCTAATCGTACGCTGGTGCTCTTCCAGCGTTTCTTCCAGGAATACCGCCACTTCAATTTCGATATCATGACCGCGTGCGGCGTGGCGGTGGTGCGAATGGCGACCGTGCTGACCAAAAATAGACGAGAAAATATCATCAAAATCTTCGGCGTTATACGGTTGGCCTTCGTGTTGCTGGAACTGGCGATTAAATTGTGGATCGTTACGGTGTTGCCATAACTGGTCATACTCGGCGCGCCGTTGCTCATCACTCAGCACTTCCCATGCTTCAGCAACCTCTTTGAAACGGGCTTCGGCATCGGGTTCTTTGCTGACATCTGGATGGTACTTGCGGGCCAGTCGGCGATAGGCGGTCTTAATCGTCTTGAGATCGTCCGTCGGTTTCACGCCCATAATGGCGTAATAATCCTTAAGTTCCATAGCATCATCTCGCTAAATCAATACATACAGAAGGGACCCCAAAAAGGTTTCTCCACTAAGTGTAGGGTAAACCTGAAAAGTGCGTATGAAAACACCAGTTATATCATTAGTAAGAATAAATTACGTTGTTCGACTATCAGAAGGTTGCGCAGCGCGCCGACATAACTTTACAGGGGAAAGGTTGCCAAAACCGCGCCAGTGGCTAAGATAACTCGCGTTAAACAGTGAGGGCGCAATGGCGAAACAACAACGGATGGGCTGGTGGTTTCTTTGCCTTGCATGTGTCGTGGTAATGGTTTGTACCGCGCAACGCATGGCGGGCCTGCACGCCTTGCAGATGCAGGCGACGGCCTCTGCTGCGGTGGTCAGCGCTCCCTCTTCGACAGATGACGGCTCGCCGGTCACTCCCTGTGAATTAAGCGCCAAGTCGCTGCTGGCGGCGCCTCCGGTACTCTTTGAAGGCGCTATCCTTGCGCTTTGTCTACTGCTTTCCTTACTGGCGCCTGTCCGGGTCATGCGCCTGCCGTTTTCGCCTCCACGGGCTATTTCGCCGCCCACATTACGGGTACATCTACGATTTTGTGTCTTCCGTGAATGACAGACCGGTTATTGCTAACGGTTACTTACTCATTCACGGAGAAAAAATATGATGATTTTGTTCAGGCGGATACTGTTCTGCCTGTTATGGCTTTGGCTGCCCGTCTCCTGGGCGGCGGAAAGCGGCTGGCTGCGTTCGCCCGATAACGACCATGCCAGCATACGGCTACGTGCCGATACGTCCGCTAACGGTGAGACCCGGCTGTTGCTGGATGTCAAACTGGAAAACGGCTGGAAAACCTACTGGCGCGCGCCGGGGGAAGGGGGCGTGGCACCCTCTATCGCCTGGAAAGGCGACATGCCTGAGGTAAGCTGGTTCTGGCCAACCCCCTCGCGCTTTGATGTGGCGAATATCACCACCCAGGGATATCACGACGAGGTGACCTTTCCGATGATCGTGCGCGGTACGCCGCCGGCGACCTTGAGCGGCGTGTTGACGTTATCAACCTGCAGCAATGTTTGTCTGTTGACCGATTACCCCTTTTCCGTGACGCCCACTGTGCAGAATGCCGATTTTGCCCATGACTATGCACGGGCGATGGGTAAAGTTCCACTCCGCAGTGGGCTAACGGACTCGCTTGAAGTCGGCTATCGCCCGGGAGAACTGGTGGTCACTGCTACGCGAGCGGCGGGCTGGTCATCGCCCGGGCTCTATCTTGACACCATAGATGACGTCGATTTTGCGAAGCCTCGCCTGCGCGTAGAGGGCGACAGGTTACAGGCGACGGTGCCGGTGACGGACAGTTGGGGCGAAAAGGCGCCCGATTTGCGCAACAAATCGCTGACCCTCGTGTTAGCCGATGGCGCTATCGCCCAGGAGAGCACGCAAACCATTGGCGCTGCGCCAGCGCAAACGCCGGACAATGCGGCGCTACCTTTCTGGCAAGTTGTAATGATGGCGCTGATCGGCGGACTGATTCTTAATTTAATGCCCTGCGTGCTGCCGGTTCTGGGCATGAAACTTGGCTCTATTTTATTGGTAGAGGAAAAAAGCCGCTCTCACATCAGGCGACAATTTTTGGCTTCGGTCGCCGGTATCATTGCGTCATTTATGGCGCTGGCGGCGTTTATGACCCTCCTTCGCCTGTCAAACCATGCGCTGGCCTGGGGAGTCCAGTTCCAGAATGCATGGTTTATTGGTTTTATGGCTCTGGTGATGTTGTTGTTTAGCGCCAGCCTGTTCGGGCTTTTTGAGTTCAGGCTTCCCTCATCTATGACCACGAAACTGGCCACTTACGGCGGTAACGGTATGTCGGGACATTTCTGGCAGGGGGCGTTCGCCACGCTGCTGGCGACGCCTTGTAGCGCGCCGTTTCTGGGTACGGCGGTGGCGGTGGCGCTCACGGCGTCGTTGCCGACGCTATGGGGGCTGTTCCTTGCGCTTGGCCTGGGAATGAGCGCGCCGTGGCTACTGGTCGCGATACGACCAGGGCTTGCGCTACGTTTACCGCGCCCCGGGCGTTGGATGAATGTCCTGCGCAGGATCCTCGGTCTGATGATGCTGGGGTCGGCTATCTGGCTGGCGACGTTACTCCTGCCGCATTTCGGCTTCACTGCGTCAAAGAGCGCGCAAGACACGGTTCAGTGGCAACCGTTGAGTGAACAGGCAATCCAGTCGGCGCTGGCGCAGCATAAGCGGGTATTTGTCGATGTTACTGCGGACTGGTGTATTACCTGTAAAGTGAATAAATACAACGTCCTGCAAAAAGAGGATGTGCAGGACGCCTTGCAACAGCCGGATGTTGTGGCGCTGCGGGGAGACTGGACGCTGCCGTCCGATGCCATTACAGATTTTCTGAAAACGCGTGGTCAGGTCGCCGTGCCGTTTAATCAGGTATATGGCCCCGGCTTGCCGGAAGGGGAGGCACTGCCCACTTTGCTGACCCGCGATGCGGTATTACAAACGTTGAAAAAAGCGAAAGGAATAACCCAATGAAATACATGATTGTTTTACTGCTGGCGCTGTTTTCGACGCTGAGCATCGCGCAAGAAACTGCTCCTTTTACGCCGGATCAGGAAAAGCAGATTGAAAATCTGATCCATGCGGCGTTGTTTAACGATCCTGCCAGCCCGCGGATAGGCACTAAACACCCTAAGCTGACGCTGGTGAACTTTACGGATTACAACTGCCCGTACTGCAAACAGCTCGATCCGATGCTGGAAAAGATTGTGCAGAAATATCCTGACGTTGCGGTCATTATTAAACCGCTGCCATTCAAAGGAGAGAGCTCCGTACTGGCGGCGCGTATTGCGCTGACCACCTGGCGCGAGCATCCGCAACAGTTCCTCGCGCTACATGAAAAACTCATGCAAAAGCGCGGTTACCATACGGATGACAGTATTAAACAGGCCCAGCAGAAAGCAGGGGCTACGCCAGTGACGCTGGATGAAAAAAGCATGGAAACGATACGCACTAATTTGCAGTTGGCAAGGCTGGTCGGCGTGCAAGGAACGCCAGCGACGATCATTGGCGACGAGCTGATTCCGGGCGCAGTGCCCTGGGATACGCTGGAAGCGGTGGTGAAAGAAAAACTGGCGGCTGCCAATGGCGGGTAAACTGCGGCGTTGGCTGCGTGAAGCCGCGGTTTTTCTGGCGCTCCTCATCGCGATAATGGTGGTCATGGACGTCTGGCGCGCGCCGCAGGCGCCTCCGGCGTTTGCCACGACACCGTTACGTACGCTGACGGGAGAGTCGACAACTCTGGCGACATTGAGCGAAGAACGCCCCGTACTGCTCTATTTTTGGGCCAGCTGGTGCGGGGTATGCCGCTTTACTACGCCTGCGGTCGCTCGCCTGGCGGCGGAAGGGGAAAACGTCATGACCGTTGCGCTCCGCTCCGGCGATGACGCTGAGGTTGCCCGCTGGCTGGCGCGCAAGGGCGTTGACTTTCCGGTCGTCAATGATGCTAATGGCGCCTTATCCGCTGGCTGGGAAATCAGCGTGACGCCAACGCTGGTGGTGGTTTCACAAGGTCGGGTTGTGTTCACCACCAGCGGCTGGACCAGCTATTGGGGCATGAAGCTTCGGCTATGGTGGGCAAAAACGTTCTGAATATGCGCCGGGGTTTCCCGGCGCTAACGCGTTTACTGTAAGAAAAACCCCCGTTTTGCGAAATCGTTCCCGGAAAAATGATCCATTTCTGTCACACTCAGAACGATTTGATAACAACAAGAGGTCATAGGGATGAAAAAATCATTACTCGCTGTTGCTGTGGCAGGGGCTGTTTTGTTGTCATCCGCCGTACAGGCGCAGACAACGCCGGAGGGTTATCAATTACAACAGGTGCTGATGATGAGCCGCCATAATCTGCGGGCGCCGCTGGCGAATAATGGCAGCGTACTGGCGCAGTCGACGCCGAACGCCTGGCCGGCGTGGGACGTTCCCGGTGGGCAACTGACGACGAAAGGCGGCGTGCTGGAAGTCTATATGGGACACTACACACGTGAATGGCTGGTCGCGCAGGGGCTGATACCGTCGGGAGAATGTCCGGCGCCCGACACGGTATATGCCTATGCGAATAGTTTGCAGCGCACCGTCGCCACCGCGCAATTTTTCATTACTGGCGCTTTCCCCGGCTGTGATATTCCTGTTCATCATCAGGAAAAAATGGGCACTATGGACCCTACCTTCAATCCGGTAATTACCGATGATTCCGCCGCGTTCCGGCAACAGGCCGTACAGGCGATGGAAAAGGCGCGTAGTCAGCTACATCTTGATGAGAGTTATAAACTGCTTGAGCAGATAACGCATTATCAGGACTCGCCGTCCTGCAAAGAGAAGCATCAGTGTTCGCTAATCGACGCGAAAGATACCTTCAGCGCGAACTATCAGCAAGAGCCTGGCGTGCAGGGGCCGCTGAAAGTAGGGAACTCGCTGGTGGATGCGTTTACCCTGCAATATTACGAAGGGTTTCCGATGGATCAGGTCGCCTGGGGCGGGATCCACACCGATCGGCAGTGGAAGGTGCTGTCAAAACTGAAAAACGGCTATCAGGACAGCCTGTTTACCTCACCCACGGTGGCGCGCAATATCGCTGCGCCGCTGGTGAAATATATCGATAAGGTGCTGGTTGCCGATCGCGTTAGCGCGCCGAAGGTTACCGTGCTGGTGGGGCATGACTCCAATATCGCGTCGCTGCTGACGGCGCTGGATTTTAAACCCTATCAGCTCCATGACCAGTATGAGAGAACGCCGATTGGCGGCCAGCTTGTCTTCCAACGCTGGCATGACGGCAACGCTAACCGGGATTTGATGAAAATCGAGTATGTCTACCAGAGCGCCCGGCAGTTACGCAATGCGGAAGCGTTAACGCTCAAATCGCCCGCGCAAAGGGTAACCCTGGAACTGAAAGGATGTCCGGTGGATGCGAACGGCTTCTGTCCGCTGGATAAGTTCGATAACGTCATGAACACTGCCGCAAAATAGCCGTATGCCCCCGCGCAGGCGGGGGCGTTTGTGTTATACGTTCTTACGTTCGATGATTTGTTCGCCCCAGAAGAGCGAGTCTTTGTCCGTTTTCTCAAAGGCTTTGATCAGCACCTCATCGCTACCTTCTTCCCATATTTTTTCTGCCAGTTTCTCGTCATAGTGAGCGACTTCAAAAATGGCTTCGGCAATTTCCGGCGACGTATTACGCAGGCTTGCCCATTCGCCGACGCGGTGCGCTTTTGCTTCTTGAGTTGGCATTCGAATCCTCCTGTTGAAGATTAGCCGTTGAGTTTGACTGCCAGACCGGCGACGTATTCCCCCTGATAGCGAGCGATAGAGAGTTCCTCCTGGCTTGGTTGACGTGAACCGTCGCCTCCGGCGATAGTCGTTGCGCCGTAAGGCGTGCCGCCGCGAACCTGGGAGACGTCAAACAGTTCCTGTGCTGCATAGCCTATCGGGACAATCACCATCCCATGATGGGCAAGCGTAGTCCAGGTCGAGGTGATGGTCTGCTCCTGGCCGCCGCCCGTTCCGGTAGAACTGAACACGCTGCCGAGCTTGCCGTATAGCGCGCCGGATGCCCACAGTCCGCCGGTTTGGTCCAGGAAGGTACGCATCTGGCCTGACATATTGCCAAACCGGGTTGGCGTACCAAAAATAATGGCATCGTAATCCGCCAGCTCCTGTGGGGTGGCAACCGGTGCGTTTTGTGTTTTACCGCCAGCTTTTGCGAAGATTTCAGGCGGCATTGTTTCTGGCACACGCTTTATAATGACCTCTGCGCCGTCGACTTTCTTTGCCCCTTCCGCCACCGCATGCGCCATGGTTTCAATGTGTCCGTACATGGAATAATAGAGCACCAGAATCTTTGCCATTTGTACTACTCCTCAGATTAATCAGGTGTGTAGCGATTCGCTACGTCTATTTAAAGATATGCCCTCCTGTGAAGAGTGCAAATTTCAGCGCCATTTCTTTGATTTATAACAATAATTAATTTGGCGACCTTTGTTGCAAAATGATACATTTTTAAGCGCTTTGATTTTTCTAAATATAAGAATAACTTATTTATTTCTTATGGTTATTATTCTGCGTATTCGGCTTCCGATGTTGCAGAATATTTCGGTAAGCGGCCTACCACGGCGTTTTTCACTATGCTTAATTTTACGCGGCGTTACTGATGATATCGTTCATACGCTGCGCGAGGAGATACTCCTCATTACCTATGCAATATGATGTCTAATCTATGACGGAGGTCAGTAATGGCAAACCATCGTGGCGGTTCCGGTAATTTTGCGGAAGACCGCGAAAGAGCATCAGAAGCAGGTCGTAAAGGTGGTCAGCACAGCGGGGGCAATTTTAAGAATGACCCGCAGCGTGCATCCGAAGCAGGCAAAAAAGGGGGCAAAAGCAGTAACCGTAATAGCTAGCCTGCGTCACAACAGTAAGACGCTGAGCGTTTCGCGCTAAAAAGCGTCATACGCCACCGCCGCCGGATTTCCGGCGGTTTTTTTGTTTATAAGCCGGATTTGGTATGCTTGCGTCCTGACAAAAAGGAGAGGGCGCATGTCGCAACGCACAGAGAAAAAAATCGGGAAACGCTCGCAGGCCACCGGTGCAAAACGGCAGCTTATCTTAACCGCCGCGCTTGCTGTTTTTTCCCAGTATGGCATTCATGGCGCGCGTCTTGAGCAGGTCGCCGAGCGGGCAGGCGTCTCCAAAACCAATCTGCTTTATTATTATCCCTCGAAAGAGGTGCTGTATGTCGCGGTAATGCGACAGATCCTGGATGTCTGGCTGGCGCCGCTCAAGGCGTTTCGCGCAGAATTTTCCCCTCTGGAGGCCATCAAAGAGTATATCCGTCTCAAGCTGGAAGTTTCGCGTGATTATCCGCAGGCGTCGCGGCTCTTCTGCATGGAGATGCTGGCGGGCGCGCCGCTCTTAATGGAGGAACTGACCGGCGATCTAAAAGCGTTGATAGATGAAAAATCCGCGCTGATTGCCGGATGGGTGCACAGCGGGAAACTGGCGCCCGTCTCCCCACACCATTTGATCTTCATGATTTGGGCCGCCACGCAACATTACGCCGATTTCGCCCCTCAGGTTGAAGCGGTAACCGGCGCGACGCTTCGCGATGAAGCCTTTTTCAACCAAACGGTCGAAAGCGTTCAGCGCATTATTATTGAAGGGATTCGCGTGCGTTAACCGGCTGGCGGCAGTGGGCAGCTCAAATCCCCCTCTTCACATTGCAGCAGCGAGGCTAAAAACGCTTCGCGTTCGTTCGTTTTATCGGTCAGGCACTGGCTGGCGATCATGGGTTGCACGCTGCCGCCCTCCGTACCTGAACGAATCAGAGCGCAATCGGCGTCGCGCAGGGCAATCCATGCCACCTGCGCTTTTTGCAACAGCTCGCGCTGCGGCGGTTGCGCACGCTTAAGCGCGCTTTGATAGGTTTCGTTCAGCTTTTTATCTGCCGCCTGGTATTGCGCGGCGGCGCAGCGATTCATTTCCAGCTGCGTACTGGCGCTGGCACACTCATCAGCCAACGCCTGACTGCTGAACAACAACGCAGCGCAGGTAAGGAAAATTCGTTTCATACGGTCCTCTGACGCGAGTAAAAAGGCTCCATTGACGGAGCCTTAATTAACCACAGTATTAGCCAATTGTCATCAGGCTGGCATTACCGCCAGCGGCGGCAGTGTTTACGCTCAGCGAACGTTCAATATAGAGCCGTTCCAGCAGTATATTGCTTTCGCCGCGGGCGAACCCCTGTACCGACACTATCGCGCCTTCGCGGGCGGCGACGGCTTCGCACACGGTTCGTAGCTTGTCGGAGTCGCCGTGGAAAATCACCGCGTCAAACGGCTGCGCCATCAGCGTTTCCGCTTTCGCAAACTGGACACGCGCCGCGACGGCGGCGGGGAGACGTTTCGCCAGATCGCGGTGGAAGGCGTCGTCTGACCATAGCGCCTGACTGCCGACGGCGAGAACGGCGGCAAGCTGTGTCAGCGCATCCTGTTCATCATCAGCCAGGCATAACACCCGTTCACGCGGCAATAGCGTCCAGGTATTACGCTCGCCGGTCGGTCCCGGTAGCAGGCGCTGCGTGCCGGCCTGCGCCAGATCGGCGAATTGTCGGCAGAGCGTCTGTAGCGCCGGGCGATCCGCCGCCCATTGCGTCAGGGCGGTCAACGGCGCGAGTAGCGTGGTTTTAAGCTGCGCATCCACCGGGTAACGCGCATCCTGACGAGTTAGCGTCGTATTGAGCGCATTGGGCGGGCGGTGTGCCAGCAGGCGGTAGAGATAGAGCGGTCCTCCCGCTTTTGGCCCGGTGCCGGACAGGCCTTCGCCGCCAAACGGCTGGACGCCGACGACCGCGCCCACCATATTACGGTTAACGTACAGGTTGCCGACATGGGCGGAACCGGTGACTTGCGCAATGGTTTCATCAATACGGGTATGTACGCCCAGCGTTAGCCCGTAGCCGGAAGCGTTAATCTGTTCGATAAGCTCCGCCAGTTGGTTACGGTTATAACGCACGACGTGCAGCACGGGCCCGAAGACCTCTTTTTCCAGTTCTGCGAGGTTTTCCAGCTCAATAAGCGTGGGCATAACAAACGTACCGGTCTGCCATTCCTGCGCGTCATCGTTGTTTTCACGCGCGGCCTGGAAAACCGGGCGGCCTTTGGCGCGCATCGTCTGGATATGACGCTCGATGTTGGCTTTGGCCTCGCTATCAATCACCGGCCCGATATCGGTCGTCAGACGGCCTGGATTCCCCATCCGACACTCCGCCATCGCGCCACGTAACATTTTCAGCGTATGTTCGGCGATATCGTCCTGCAAACACAGCACGCGGAGCGCGGAACAGCGTTGTCCGGCGCTGTCGAAAGCGGAAGCCAGCACATCCACGACCACCTGCTCGGTGAGCGCGGAAGAGTCGACAATCATAGCGTTCATACCGCCGGTTTCCGCAATCAACGGAATAGGGCGGCCCTGGGCGTCAAGACGCGTGGCGATGTTGCGCTGCAACAACGTCGCGACCTCCGTGGAACCGGTAAACATCACGCCGCGTACACGCGCATCGGCGGTAAGCTGGGCGCCGACGGTTTCTCCTCGTCCCGGCAACAGTTGCACGACGCCCGGCGGTACGCCCGCTTCCAGCAAAATGGCAATGCCCTGGGCGGCAATCAGCGATGTCTGCTCTGCCGGTTTCGCCAGAACGCTGTTACCTGCCGCCAGCGCGGCGGCGATTTGGCCGGTGAAAATGGCCAGCGGGAAGTTCCACGGACTGATGCAGACTACCGGCCCTAACGGGCGATGCGTTTCGTTATCGAAATCGTCACGCACTTGACCGGCATAATAATGGAGGAAGTCTACCGCTTCGCGCACTTCGGCAATGGCGTTGCTGAACGTTTTCCCCGCTTCGCGCACCAACAGGCCAATCAACTGCTGCATTTGGTCTTCCATCAATACCGCCGCCCGCTGCAAAATGGCGGCGCGTTCTTGCGGCGGCGTCGCAAACCAAACCGGCGCCTGATTGACCGCGTTTTGCAATGCCTGTTCAACCTCGCTTTCTGTCGCTTCGCGTCCCCAGCCGACAATATCTTTCGGTTCCGCCGGGTTGATAACCGGCGTTATCTCACCGTCGGCCACCGGTTGTTCCAGCACAGGTTTGGCCTGCCATTTCTGCATGGCGTTGCTTAACAGGGCAGAAGAAAGCGAGGCGAGGCGATGTTCATTCGCTAAATCAAGTCCGGCGGAGTTTATCCGACCTTCGCCGTACAGATCGCGCGGCAGC
Source organism: Salmonella sp. SAL04196 (assembly GCF_046550835.1). Lineage (NCBI taxonomy): Bacteria > Pseudomonadati > Pseudomonadota > Gammaproteobacteria > Enterobacterales > Enterobacteriaceae > Salmonella > Salmonella sp. SAL04196. The sequence continues at coordinate 1,193,497 of NZ_JBGDXE010000001.1, read as the reverse complement.
GGAATTTTCGGATGCGGTATGCCAGCCTGACCTTCCTGCTGCGCCAGTTTTTCCACGGCCTCGACCGGGTCGGCCACCAGTTCATCGAGCGGTAGGGTGGCATCGGCGATGCGGTTGACAAAAGAGGTGTTGGCGCCGTTTTCCAGCAGGCGTCGTACCAGATAGGCCAGCAGGGTTTCGTGTGTTCCCACCGGCGCGTAAATACGGCAGGGACGGTTAAGTTTTCCGTCCGCTACTTTACCGGTGACCTGTTCATACAGCGGTTCGCCCATGCCGTGCAGGCACTGGAATTCGTACTGACCCGGATAGTAATTTTGCCCGGCCAGATGATAAATCGCCGCCAGTGTGTGTGCGTTATGGGTCGCGAACTGCGGGTAGATCAGATTAGGTACGGCGAGCAATTTTTTCGCACAGGCCAGATAAGAGACATCGGTATACACTTTGCGGGTATAAACCGGATAACCCTCCAGCCCTTCCATTTGCGCGCGTTTGATCTCGCTATCCCAGTAGGCGCCTTTCACCAGACGAATCATCAGCCGACGGCGGCTACGGGAGGCCAGATCGACTAAATAATCAATGACCAGCGGGCAGCGTTTCTGGTAAGCCTGGATCACAAAGCCAATGCCGTTCCAGCCCGCCAGTTCGGGTTCGAAGCAGAGTTTTTCCAGCAGATCGAGCGAGATCTCCAGACGATCCGCCTCTTCGGCGTCGATATTGAGACCGATATCATACTGGCGCGCCAGCAGCGTCAGGGATTTCAGGCGCGGATAAAGCTCCTCCATTACCCGATCGTATTGCGCGCGACTATAGCGTGGATGCAGGGCGGACAGCTTAATCGAGATGCCTGGCCCTTCGTAAATACCGCGACCGTTAGACGCTTTGCCGATGGCATGAATCGCTTGCTGGTAAGAAACCATATAGGCCTGCGCATCGGCGGCGGTTAACGCGGCTTCGCCCAGCATATCGTAAGAATAGCGGAACCCTTTCTCTTCCAGTTTTCGGGCATTCGCCAGCGCCTGAGCAATGGTTTCGCCAGTCACGAACTGCTCGCCCATTAAACGCATCGCCATGTCGACGCCTTTGCGGATTAACGGTTCGCCGCTCTTGCCGATAATGCGGTTCAGCGAGCGCGAAAGATTGGCTTCGTTATGCGTTGAGACCAGGCGGCCGGTAAAGAGCAGCCCCCAGGTGGCGGCGTTTACAAACAGCGACGGGCTACGGCCAATATGCGACTGCCAGTTGCCATTACTGATTTTGTCGCGAATTAACGCATCGCGCGTAGCTTTGTCGGGAATACGCAGCAGCGCTTCCGCCAGACACATCAGCGCTACGCCTTCTTGCGAAGAGAGGGAAAACTCCTGCAACAGGCCTTGCACCATACCCGCGCGACCGCTGGCGGATTTTTGATTGCGCAATTTCTCCGCCAGTTGATACGCCAGTTTATGCGCCTGCTCAGCGACAGGCGGCGACAGGCGCGCCTGTTCCACTAGCATTGACACCGCATCGGTTTCCGGGCGGCGCCAGGCGGCAGTGATGGCGGCGCGAGAGACGGATTGGGGAAGAATCTGTTCGGCAAACTCCAGAAAGGGCTGATGCGGCTCATCCTGCGGCGCGACCGGCTCCTCGCTTTCATTTGCCGCGCCGGCAAACAGCGCAGGTAGCTCCGGTAGCGTATCGCTATTTTCCAGCTTGTCCAGATAGCTAAAGATTGCCTGTTTTATTAACCAGTGCGGCGTGCGATCGATACGCGAGGCGGCCATTTTGATCCGTTCGCGCGTGGCGTCGTCCAGCTTAACCCCCATCGTGGTGGTTCCCATACCCTCTACTCCTGTTATTCGCTCTATCTGCTAACCAATAGTTAGCGGAAAATATCCACTATGTTGCAACTTTGTGCAACCGCGTTAAATGTGACCTGCGTTGCAAGCTTAAAAATGAATAAATTGTTAAAAAAAGAAAGTGGGAGTCTGACGGGGAAAACCATCTGGATTTATTTTCTCTGCGGTAGTTAACACTTTTAAAAGGTGCAACCGCAAAAAATGTGAGAGAGTGCAACCTGGAGAAAAATAGTATCCCTCTGCAATCAAATTTGATGTAAATGGTGTGTTAAATCGATTGTGAATAACCACCGCTTCCGGCAGGATACGGTCGCCCTGGTAAACATAACACCCTTGCCACGTTCCGGCAGGGTACAAAACGGCACGCTACGGTAGTGCCAATAAATAAATTTGGAGAACCTTGATGGCTATTAGCACACCGATGTTGGTGACATTCTGTGTCTATATTTTGGGCATGATATTGATTGGGTTTATCGCCTGGCGCTCAACCAAAAACTTTGATGACTATATTCTTGGCGGTCGCAGCCTGGGGCCGTTTGTTACGGCTTTATCAGCCGGCGCGTCGGATATGAGCGGCTGGCTGTTAATGGGGCTGCCTGGCGCTATCTTTCTGTCGGGGATCTCTGAAAGCTGGATCGCCATTGGCCTGACGTTAGGCGCATGGATTAACTGGAAGCTGGTGGCCGGGCGCCTGCGCGTGCATACCGAATTTAACAATAACGCGCTCACGTTGCCGGACTATTTTACCGGTCGGTTTGAGGATAAGAGCCGAGTCCTGCGTATTATTTCCGCGCTGGTCATTCTGCTGTTTTTCACTATCTATTGCGCGTCAGGTATTGTCGCTGGAGCACGACTGTTCGAAAGCACCTTCGGTATGAGCTATGAAACCGCACTGTGGGCGGGGGCCGCGGCAACCATTATTTATACCTTTATCGGCGGGTTTCTTGCCGTTAGCTGGACGGATACCGTTCAGGCCAGCCTGATGATTTTTGCGTTAATCCTGACGCCGGTGATGGTTATTGTCGGCGTAGGCGGTTTTAGCGAGTCGCTGGAGGTGATCAAGCAAAAGAGCATCGAGAATGTCGACATGCTCAAGGGGCTGAATTTTGTCGCCATTATTTCCCTGATGGGCTGGGGACTGGGTTACTTCGGTCAGCCGCATATCCTGGCGCGCTTTATGGCGGCGGACTCCCATCACAGCATTGTTCATGCGCGTCGTATCAGTATGACCTGGATGATTCTGTGTCTGGCGGGCGCGGTGGCGGTGGGCTTCTTTGGCATTGCGTACTTTAACAATAACCCCGCGCTGGCCGGGGCGGTGAACCAAAACTCAGAGCGCGTATTTATTGAACTGGCGCAGATCCTGTTTAACCCGTGGATTGCCGGTGTTCTGCTGTCTGCTATCCTGGCGGCGGTGATGTCGACGTTGAGCTGTCAGTTGCTGGTATGCTCCAGCGCGATTACGGAAGATTTATATAAGGCTTTTCTGCGTAAAAGCGCCAGCCAGCAAGAGCTGGTATGGGTAGGGCGAGTGATGGTGCTGGTGGTAGCGCTGATCGCCATTGCGCTGGCGGCGAATCCCGATAACCGTGTGCTGGGGCTGGTGAGCTACGCCTGGGCTGGATTCGGCGCGGCATTTGGACCTGTTGTCCTGTTTTCTGTGATGTGGTCGCGTATGACACGTAACGGCGCGCTGGCGGGAATGATTATTGGCGCGGTGACGGTTATCGTCTGGAAACAATATGGCTGGCTGGATCTGTATGAGATCATCCCTGGCTTCATTTTCGGCAGCCTGGGGATCGTAATCTTTAGCCTGCTTGGCAAAGCGCCGACAGCAGCGATGCAGGAACGCTTTGCAAAAGCGGACGCGCATTATCATTCCGCGCCGCCGTCGAAGCTACAGGCGGAATAACCGACATGTCCGATAGCATTATTGCCATCGGACATATTTTACCAGGCGGCGTTATACGCCCGCCTGGTCCTCTGATAAGTCCCGGACCGATTGACTGAAGATGTTCAGGTAAATGAGGACGCTCTCTCAAACTATTTTTAGCCCTTGAGCGCCGTTAACGCGGGCGTAATACGTCTCGAGTAATCACTAACTGGCCATATATGAAATCGCCTGTTAATGGTACCAATAGCCTTGACGCAATAGAGTAATGACAAAAATTAAAACGAGTCAGCGTTACTGGCGTAAGTATGCCGTACAAAATTTTGCATAAATAATGCCGTTTTAGCGATGGGAGAGAGGACACGTTAATTACTCCGTTTTAACCTTTTATATATTGGATATTCAATGGGTTATGGATGTTTTCAGCATTAATACCCGCAGTAGCTAATGATTATCTTTTTTAGTCTCCTGCCGATGAAATAATCGTGTAATCTTTCTGTAAGAGACTGACAATGACGCAATAATGTTTAGTTAATGTTTGGTGAATATATTGTTGCATTATTGATGTTTTGTGTTGTACTTAGTAGTAATAGCGGTAGTTCCCCGGCAGTGATGGCCACTCACTATGGAGATCGCGAATGGTAATGTCCGTACCAGGACACATTGTTTACAGTAGTTACAACACCCTGTACGGACATTCTCTCTCCGGTGGTGGTCTTGTCATCTTAAAAGCTCTCATCATTTCCCTTACTGTCCATACCCATGACGTCATATGTGGTGCGCGTAGCCGTGTGTGGCGTCGTTTCAAAAAGCAAGCTAAGGCTTACAAGGAAGCCAACCCTCAGATGTGTGTGCGCATAATCGCGTTTAAGAGAACGCGGGTGATGTATACCTACAACTCAAGGTGCTATCCATGGGAAGACAAAAAGCAGTGATCAAAGCTCGTCGTGAAGCAAAGCGTGTGTTGAGACGAGATTCGCGTAGTCATAAGCAACGTGAAGAAGAATCGGTCACGTCACTGGTACAGATGGGCGGAGTAGAAGCCATTGGCATGGCGCGCGATAGTCGCGATACCTCGCCTGTTAAGGCACGAAATGAAGCACAGGCGCATTATCTGAACGCTATCGACAGTAAACAGCTTATTTTTGCGACCGGCGAAGCCGGCTGCGGGAAAACATGGATCAGTGCGGCAAAGGCGGCAGAAGCATTGATTCATAAGGACGTCGAGAGGATCATTGTGACGCGTCCGGTATTGCAAGCTGATGAAGATCTTGGTTTTTTGCCCGGTGATATCGCTGAAAAATTCGCGCCTTATTTTCGGCCCGTCTACGATGTCCTGCTTAAACGGTTAGGCGCGTCCTTTATGCAATATTGCTTGCGCCCGGAAATCGGTAAGGTAGAAATTGCCCCGTTCGCCTATATGCGTGGGCGTACTTTTGAAAATGCGGTCGTGATCCTCGATGAGGCGCAAAATGTGACTGCGGCGCAAATGAAAATGTTTTTGACGCGATTAGGCGAAAATGTCACGGTCATTGTCAATGGCGATATTACGCAATGCGACCTGCCGCGCGGCGTGCGTTCCGGATTGAGCGATGCGTTGGAACGCTTTGAAGAAGATGAAATGGTAGGGATTGTGCATTTCAACAAAGACGACTGCGTGCGCTCGGCGCTTTGTCAGCGAACGCTCCACGCATACAGCTAATATAGCATTGACTTTCAGAGCCCGGGAGACCGGGCTTTGTTGTCTATAAAGCGTCCAGCAGACTCATGGACAAAAAAGGAAAATGACGCCTGTACGTGAAGGGAATTATTTTGTCATGTCCAGGGCATTCATTGTCCGTAATTTGCTTTCTCGGGCCTGTTCCGGCGAGGACTGTACAAGAAGGGTATAGAGCAGGTCAAAGACGAAAAGCTGCGCGGCTTTCGTACCGATCGAGTCACCCTGCAACATTCCTTGCCGATTACCATTGATCAGGCAAAAATCGGCCTCTTCACATAATGGAGAACCCAGATTATGGGTAATGGCGACTGTGGTGGCGCCAGCCTGTCGGGCCAATCGGAGTGAATGCACTGTTTCTGGCGATGTGCCCGAGTGACTGACACCCATCGCGACATCGCCTGCTTTTAATAGCGTAGCCTGCATGTACATAAAATGGTTATTGCTTACCGCATCGCCCCGTAAACCAATACGCATTAGCTTGTGTTTCATATCCAGCGCCGTGATCCCCGATGAGCCCACACCAAAGATATAAACTGAGTGACAGTGACGTAGGGCGTCCACGACACCGAGAACCTGTTGCATATCAAGCAGATTTAGCGTTTCAGATAATACATTACTAATGGTGTTCTGCAATTTTAAACCAATGGCGTGGGCATCGTCGGATTCGCTAACTTCGGCATCCAGTAGAGGACTACTGTCATCAGACTCGGTAGTGGCAAGTTCAATGGCCAGGTCCATTTTAAAATCCTGAAAACCTTTATAGCCCAGGGTGCGACAAAAGCGAATAACCGTGGCTTCTCCGGCCTGTGTTTCGCGTGACAAATCGGCAATAGATGACTGTGTCACCTGTCTGGGGAAGGCTAAAATATATTGCGCAATACGCTGGGAGGCACGTGTCAGGCTTTTTTGCATAGCACCCAGAGTGTCAAGGATTTTTCCGGGTTTAAGACGTGGGGGTTGAGGCTCCATATAGTTCCTGCTCTTGAGGGCTGATTGCGGCACAAAGCCTGCAATATCGAACAGAGCAGAGCCTATCAAGTCTGCGGCATGAAAAAAAGCGCGATGTAAGTAAAGGAGGGGGAATATTTACATCGCGTTGCCAACTTATGACAGAACATCACTGGAGAGTAATCTGTTTGCTCTTACGGTGTTTATAGCGCGCCATTTGACGGATGGTTTATACCTGGCCCGGTATTGTCGCCCCGGGCGTTGGCGTCACCGTGTGCTGTGTCGGTATAGCGTGGTATCATGAAATCATAATGTCACCTTTGGTTCAGGTTTTTCATCCAGCGTCAATGGCGGTGCCGGGGCAAATAACGGGGCGAAAATAACGCCGCTGATCACCACGCTTAGCGAGCCAATGACCCCATAAAAGAAGAAGTTAAGGTCAGTGGCATAGCGTGCGCCCAGCACGGTAATGACGCTGATAATAATTCCTAAAACCGCACTCCCGGCATTTGCTCGTTTAAAGAAAATGCCCAGCATGAACAGACCGGTCATTGGCCCTCCCATCAGACCTATCAGACTATTAAATGCATCCCAGATTTCTGATTCATCGGCCATGACCAGCCATACCGAGGCCGCGCTACTTATCAGGCCCGCGACCAGAATAACTAACTTAGCTATTTTCATACGGTTTTCTGGCGTTCTTTTTTTATGACTCAAACGCTGATAGATATCGGAATTAAAACAACTGGAAATGCTGTTTAAGCTGCTGGAGATGCTGGACTGCGCGGCAGCGAAAATAGCGGCGATTATCAACCCTGCAATGCCGACTGGCATTTCGGTGACCACGAATAAGGGTAAAATGCCGCCAGTGTTGAATCCCGCCGGTAATAATTGTGGATGTTGCTGATAGTAGACAAACAATGCCGAGCCGATAGCAAAAAAGAAAACAGGGATCACAGCAACCAGTTTGGCATTTGTAAGTAATGTTTTCTTCGTTTCCTCTATGGAGTCAGTCACGATATAGCGTTGGACCACATCCTGACTGGCAGTAAATTGCTGAATATTGGCAAACAGAAAACCAATCATCAATACAGGTACTGTGCTTTCCGTCCAGCTCCAGTGGAACTGCGTAGCCGGAAAGAATTTATCCGCCTGCTGCGTCACCGTAAAAATTTCACCAATGCCGCCCTGGACTTTGAGACATATCACTATAAAAATCAGTATCGCGCTGCCAGAAAGTAAGAGGCCTTGAATAACATCAGTCCATATTACTCCTTCAATTCCACCCATCCAGGTATAAATGATACACATCACGCTAATCAACAGTACCAAAATCACCGGGTCTATAGCGATGAAGGGGCGCAAGGCCAGCACGGTGAGGAAAGTGATAATGGCGATACGTCCGATATGAAACAACATAAATGACATGCTGGCGAATAGACGGCAGCGCACATCGAACCGTGCTTCGAGATATTCATAGGCTGATGTGACTTTCAATTTCCGAAAAAACGGAATATAGAAATAAAAAACCAGCGGTAAAATTGCGATAGCCAGATACTGACCAATGATAAACGTCCAGTCGGAAGTAAACGCTTTGGCAGGAATTGACATAAATGTAATTGAGCTTAACGTAGTAGCAAATACACTGACCCCAGCCGCCCAACCAGGAACCCGGCCACCACCGCGAAAATAATCGTCTGCTGTTTTTTGCCGTCTGGAAAAATAGACACCGACTAACATCATGGCCAGGAGGTAGCCAAATAATACAAGATAATTAACGATGCCGAAAGAATGTGTAATCATAGTTCTTTCCTGCTTATGGTTTTGAGTAGAGTTGCGGTCATCGTCTGTGTATTTTTATCTTCCCATCATTCAGACGATACGATATTCAGATCAAGTAATAGTTTTTGTTAATCTCAATGACGGTAATCATGAGATGTAAAAGGCAGAACATTTATGCTCCACCAATGGTGATGCCCAGACGTATGTCCTGCCGGATACCTGAAATAGCAGATATCCGATATTGCGTTCAAACAGGCTTCAGGCCTGGGTATCGTATTTGCCGATAGCATTATTAACGTCGGATTATTCTCTGAGACATAAATATCAATAGTAAGCGTGTTCATTTTCTTTTCCTGTTCAGCGTTTTACTGCGTGACTGAACCACTGACAGATATGCTCGATACGGGTGATAGCGGAACCAACGGTAACTGCCCAGGCACCATGCTCAATAGCATTGGCCGCCAGTGCAGGCGTGTTATAGCGCCCCTCGGCAATAACACGACAACCTGCATGGCTCAGTTGCGTCACCATTGCCAAATCTGGCTCAACCGGCGTGATGGGGCCGGTATAGCCAGACAATGTTGTACCAATGAATTCGATTCCTTTCTGATGGCAACTTATGCCTTCATTCACGGTTGAACAGTCTGCCATCGCCAGTAATCCATGCAGGCGAATACGTGTCAGTAAATTATCAATATCAACCGGGCGAGAGCGGAATGAGGCATCAAAAGCGATAATATCGGCACCTGCCTGCGCCAGGGCGTCAACATCCTGTAAATAGGGAGTGATACGGACTGGCGACCCTGTAAGGTCACGTTTAATTATCCCAATAATTGGAACAGAAAGATGGGGACGAACAGTCCGCAGATTCTCAATGCCTTCAATGCGCACAGCGACCGCACCCGCCGAAGCCGCTGCCTGTGCCATTGCAGCCACAATTTCAGGTTTATCCATAGGGCTGCCTGGTACCGGTTGGCATGAGACAATCAGCCCACCGTTTTCGTGTACACTTTGTTCCAGCCTGGCTAATAGTGACATCCAGTTCCGCCTTATATATTTGAAGTTTTGCTCCGTTTTATGTTATGTCTTGGAGTGTTGCTACATCAAGCAAAAAGATAGAAAAATGTGAACACAGTCATAAGGTATGTTTGTTATTCAATTACTGCGCCAGCGGATTTGAGGCTATAACCTGAAGCTACAAGACAAATACAATTCATTCTGACGGCAGCATGCTGTATTTTATTAACTGCTTCCGGCATAAAGATAAAATGCTCAGAAGGAGCTTATACGCCACGGGATAGCCAGTATGAAATGCATCACATAATTCTTGTTGTATTTATTCAGAATGCTATCACTAATGAGTTTGGCCATAACAGATCACCCATAATCACTTCTAACATCACCATGGGGTGCTTTTACCTCGCACATGATAACTCCATGTAATTATTTTTAGCGCTTGGTCACATTTTGTCATTGTCATTGTTGAAATTGTGCACCATAAGATCACTAATGATGAAGCTTTACTCCAATTGTATTTCTTCGCATGGGGATGCAGATGAAAAATTTTAAGAAAATGATGACGCTAATGGCGCTATGTTTCTCAGTTGCTATCACCACATCAGGATATGCAACGACGCTTCCTGATATACCAGAACCACTGAAAAATGGTACTGGCGCTATTGATAATAATGGCGTGATTTATGTCGGCTTAGGTACCGCAGGGACATCCTGGTATAAAATTGATCTTAAAAAGCAACATAAAGACTGGGAGCGTATAAAGTCGTTTCCTGGTGGAGCTCGTGAGCAATCCGTGTCGGTATTTTTAAATGATGAGCTTTATGTTTTTGGTGGCGTAGGGAAAAAAAACAGTGAATCACCGTTGCAGGTTTATAGCGATGTGTACAAATACTCACCGGTGAAAAATACATGGCAAAAAGTTGACACTATATCTCCAGTTGGATTAACAGGGCATACGGGAGTAAAATTAAACGAAACGATGGTACTTATTACCGGAGGGGTTAATGAGCATATCTTTGATAAGTATTTTATTGATATAGCGGCTGCGGATGAAAGTGAAAAAAATAAAGTCATCTATAATTATTTTAATAAACCTGCCAAAGATTATTTTTTTAATAAAATCGTATTTATCTACAATGCTAAAGAGAACACATGGAAGAATGCCGGTGAGCTGCCAGGCGCGGGGACGGCAGGATCGTCATCGGTAATGGAAAATAATTTCCTGATGCTGATTAATGGTGAGCTCAAACCGGGTTTACGTACCGATGTGATTTACCGCGCCATGTGGGATAACGATAAGCTAACATGGTTGAAGAACAGCCAGTTACCGCCATCGCCTGGAGAACAACAGCAGGAAGGGTTGGCCGGAGCATTTTCGGGCTATAGTCACGGTGTCCTGCTTGTCGGTGGTGGCGCGAATTTTCCGGGAGCAAAACAAAATTATACCAATGGAAAGTTTTATTCCCACGAAGGAATAAATAAAAAATGGCGAGATGAAGTCTATGGTTTGGTTAATGGCCATTGGCAATATATGGGTAAAATGAAACAACCTCTCGGCTATGGTGTATCAGTAAGTTATGGTGATGAAGTTTTCCTTATCGGTGGTGAAAATGCTAAAGGGAAACCTGTTTCGTCTGTAACCTCCTTTACCATGCGTGATGGTAATTTATTAATAAAATAATTTTTAAATACAAAAATAAAGTTAATTGATAAGCGGAGTATTTTATGAAAATCAACAGATATCTTCTGGGTATGGTTTCGTTTATAGCATTTTCATCATATCTACAAGCGGCAACCCTTGATTATCGGCATGAATATGCTGATAGAACCAGAATTAATAAAGACCGTATTGCTATAATTGAAAAACTTCCTAACGGCATTGGTTTTTATGTCGATGCCAGCGTTAAATCGGGAGGAGTAGATGGTGAGCAGGATAAGCATTTAAGCGATCTCGTCGCAAACGCTATAGAACTGGGCGTAAGTTATAATTATAAAGTTACGGACCATTTTGTTTTGCAGCCTGGATTTATATTTGAAAGCGGTCCAGACACTTCAATTTATAAGCCTTATTTAAGGGTGCAATATAATTTTGATTCTGGTATTTATATGGCTGGTCGTTACCGCTATGACTATGCAAGAAAGACAGCTAACTACAATGATGATGAGAAAACGAATAGATTTGATACTTATATAGGTTATGTTTTTGATGAGTTGAAATTAGAATATAACTTTACCTGGATGGATAGCGATCAAATTAAATTTGATAACAAAAAAACAAACTATGAGCATAATGTGGCTTTAGCCTGGAAACTGAATAAGTCATTTACACCATACGTTGAGGTCGGAAATGTAGCGGTGAGAAATAATACCGATGAGAGACAGACCCGTTATCGCGTTGGATTACAATACCACTTTTGAGAAAGGTTAAAGAGTTACTGTACTAATCTTTGCTTAGTATTCATATCGATAATCTTATAGCCCGTGGCTACGTTACAGAACGTTAGACTTTGTCTTGAGTATTCACGTCCTTAACGTAGCTACGAATAAGGATGATAAACAATGAATATACGCTTTACATAGCTACGATCTCAGGCGGTTGTCGGAAAGTGCCGGTTGATAGTGTCTTATTCGGCAATTGATATGACTTAAAAATTAATTCCGTAAGCATTTCAGACGGTAACAGCAAATAAGGGTTTTATTGTGATAGCAAAATTCTTCCCGTGGTATAGCGAGATAACTCGTCCACAAAAAAATGCTTTATTTTCAGCATGGCTGGGTTACGTTTTTGATGGCTTCGACTTTATGCTGATTTTCTACATTATGTATCTGATCAAGGCTGACTTAGGATTGACAGATATGGAGGGCGCATTCCTTGCCACAGCGGCCTTTATTGGGCGACCATTTGGCGGGGCGCTATTTGGTCTGCTGGCAGATAAATTTGGCCGTAAGCCGTTAATGATGTGGTCGATAGTTGCCTATTCTGTAGGTACAGGGTTAAGTGGCCTGGCTTCCGGTGTAATTATGCTGACGCTTAGTCGTTTCATTGTCGGTATGGGGATGGCGGGGGAGTATGCTTGCGCTTCTACTTATGCCGTGGAAAGTTGGCCAAAGCATTTAAAATCTAAAGCGAGCGCATTTCTGGTTTCAGGTTTCGGTATTGGTAACATCATAGCAGCCTACTTTATGCCTTCATTTGCCGAAGCGTATGGTTGGCGTGCTGCTTTTTTTGTCGGTTTGCTACCCGTTCTTTTAGTAATCTACATCCGGGCCAGGGCTCCTGAATCTAAAGAGTGGGAAGAAGCCAAACTCAGTGGTCTCGGAAAGCTCTCACAAAGTGCCTGGTCAGTTTTCTCTTTGTCAATGAAAGGGCTATTTAATCGAGCTCAATTTCCACTGACATTATGTGTATTTATTGTTCTGTTCTCTATTTTCGGCGCAAACTGGCCAATCTTTGGTCTACTGCCTACATATTTAGCGGGCGAGGGCTTTGATACGGGCGTGGTCTCTAATTTAATGACGGCGGCAGCATTCGGCACTGTATTGGGAAATATCGTTTGGGGTCTGTGCGCAGATAGAATTGGTTTGAAGAAAACGTTCAGCATTGGTCTTCTCATGTCCTTTTTATTCATTTTCCCGTTATTCAGAATTCCGCAAGATAATTATTTACTGCTGGGCGCATGTTTATTCGGTTTAATGGCGACTAACGTAGGTGTTGGCGGGCTGGTTCCCAAATTCCTCTACGACTACTTTCCTCTTGAGGTTCGTGGTTTGGGTACCGGACTGATTTATAATCTTGCTGCGACATCAGGCACATTCAATTCAATGGCGGCGACCTGGCTTGGAATAACAATGGGGCTAGGCGCTGCGCTAACGTTCATTGTTGCTTTCTGGACCGCAACAATTCTACTCATTATTGGTTTATCCATACCGGATAGACTAAAAGCACGTCGTGAAAGTTTTCAGTCAACAAAAGAATTTTAATAGAGGATAAATGATGACGAAATACGGTGTTGTAGGTACGGGTTATTTTGGCGCTGAACTGGCGCGATTTATGTCTAAGGTTGAAGGAGCGAAAATCACTGCGATTTACGATCCGGTAAATGCGGATCCGATAGCGAAAGAGCTGAACTGTGTCGCCACTGCAACGATGGAGGCGCTTTGTACCCATCCTGATGTGGATTGCGTAATTATTGCTTCACCAAATTACTTACATAAAGCGCCGGTCATTGCGGCGGCTAAAGCGGGTAAACACGTGTTTTGTGAAAAACCTATCGCCTTAAATTACCAGGATTGTAAGGATATGGTTGATGCCTGCAAAGAAGCTGGTGTTACCTTTATGGCGGGTCACGTTATGAACTTTTTTCACGGGGTTCGCCACGCTAAAGCGCTCATCAAAGCCGGTGAAATCGGTGAAGTTACACAAGTTCACACTAAACGTAATGGTTTTGAAGACGTGCAGGATGAGATCTCATGGAAGAAGATTCGCGCAAAGTCAGGCGGGCATCTGTACCATCACATTCACGAGCTAGATTGTACACTGTTCATCATGGATGAAACCCCATCCCTGGTTTCAATGGCGGCGGGGAATGTTGCGCACAAAGGTGAAAAATTTGGTGATGAAGATGATGTTGTCCTAATCACTCTTGAGTTCGAAAGCGGTCGTTTCGCGACACTTCAGTGGGGATCATCGTTCCACTACCCTGAGCACTATGTATTAATTGAGGGCACGACAGGTGCAATTCTCATTGATATGCAAAATACGGCTGGTTATCTAATAAAAGCGGGCAAAAAAACACACTTTCTTGTGCATGAAAGCCAGGCGGAGGATGACGATCGTCGCAACGGTAACATATCCAGCGAGATGGATGGCGCAATCGCTTATGGTAAACCCGGTAAACGTACGCCGATGTGGCTCTCATCAATTATGAAACTGGAGATGCAGTACTTGCATGATGTGATAAACGGTCTGGAGCCAGGCGAGGAGTTTGCTAAATTGCTAACAGGAGAAGCGGCGACAAATGCCATTGCTACCGCTGATGCTGCGACGCTTTCCTCAAACGAGGGGCGCAAAGTAAAACTCACTGAAATTCTTGGCTAAAATTGAAAGCCGGATGGTGGTGTTATTACCCGGTGGCGCTGCGCTTATGTAGACCGGATAAGGCACCTGTGAACTATGCGCCATCCGGCAATGGACGGGGGCTTAATGCGAAAAAAGCCCGTACTTTCGTACGAGCTCTTTCTTGAATATGGCGGTGAGGGGGGGATTGACTCGCTGCGCTCGCCCTTCGGGCAGTCTCCTCGCAGGCTCGTCGTCTGTCCAACTGGCTGCGCCGCTACTCAGCCCATCCCTGGGCCTCGCCCCTTCGGGGCCAGAGCAAGCTCTGTTCAAAAACGCTCCCGGCGTTTTTGTGTCGAACCCCGGTCGGTGGTTCTCATCCCCCCTTGGTTTGGGGGATACATATAAGCAAAAAGCCCGTACTTCTGTACAGGCTCTCAACTTAAATATGGCGGTGAGGGGGGGATTCGAACCCCCGATACGTTGCCGTATACACACTTTCCAGGCGTGCTCCTTCAGCCACTCGGACACCTCACCAAATTGTCGCTCCAGCATTACTGGAACGGGCGCTAATGTAGGGAAATATCCTTTCTACGTCAATCAACTTTTTCAAAAAAAAGCGCGTTTATACAAACTTCCACCAATCTGTGGCTTTAATAAGCGAAAACTGCTTTTTTTGCCCGCGCCGGGAAATTTGCTATGCTGCACATCCCGTTGAAAACGCTGATAACAGGCGCAATCACATTCCGCACCATACTGCTCAGGAGATAACATGGAGATAATTTTTTATCACCCGACATTTAACGCCGCCTGGTGGGTAAATGCGCTGGAGAAGGCTCTCCCACATGCGCGCGTTCGTGAATGGAAGGTCGGTGATAACAACCCCGCAGACTATGCGCTTGTATGGCAGCCCCCGGTTGAAATGCTGGCCGGAAGACGCTTAAAAGCCGTCTTTGCGCTGGGCGCGGGGGTGGATGCAATTCTGAGTAAATTAAATGCGCATCCGGAAATGCTGGACGCCTCCATTCCTCTATTCCGTCTGGAAGATACCGGAATGGGCCTGCAAATGCAGGAGTATGCCGTCAGCCAGGTATTACACTGGTTCCGTCGTTTCGATGATTATCAGGCGCTGAAGAATCAGGCGCTATGGAAACCGTTGCCGGAATATACCCGCGAAGAATTTAGCGTCGGTATCATGGGCGCAGGGGTGCTGGGCGCAAAAGTGGCAGAAAGTCTACAGGCGTGGGGGTTCCCGTTACGTTGCTGGAGTCGTAGCCGCAAATCCTGGCCTGGCGTGGAAAGTTATGTGGGGCGTGAAGAGCTGCGCGCTTTCCTGAGCCAGACGCGGGTGCTGATTAATCTGCTGCCGAATACGGCCCAAACGGTAGGAATTATTAATAGCGAATTGTTGGATCAATTGCCGGATGGCGCCTACGTGCTGAATCTCGCGCGCGGCGTTCATGTTCAGGAGGCTGATCTGCTGGCTGCGCTTGATAGCTGTAAGCTAAAAGGCGCGATGTTGGATGTCTTTAGCCAGGAACCGTTACCGCAGGAAAGTCCATTATGGCGCCATCCGCGAGTCGCCATGACGCCGCACATTGCGGCAGTCACCCGTCCGGCGGAAGCCATCGATTATATTAGCCGCACAATTACCCAGCTGGAGAAGGGAGAGCCGGTGACGGGGCAGGTGGATCGGGCGAGAGGATATTGACATCAACCCGGCGCGGGCCGGGTTTCGCTAAAAAACGCTGGCGATACCTGCTATCCTTGTCGGAAATGACTACAGGAGAGAGCAATGTATCCCGTTGACCTGCATATGCATACCGTCGCCAGCACTCATGCCTACAGTACTTTGAGCGATTATATCGCGGAAGCCAAACGCAAAGGCATTAAACTTTTTGCGATTACCGACCATGGTCCGGACATGGAAGATGCGCCGCATCACTGGCATTTTATTAACATGCGCATCTGGCCGCGTCTGGTTGACGGCGTGGGGATACTGCGTGGCATTGAGGCGAATATCAAGAACATTAACGGTGAAATTGATTGCTCCGGAAAGATGTTCGACTCGCTGGATCTGATTATCGCAGGCTTTCATGAGCCCGTTTTTGCGCCGCATGATAAAGAAACCAATACTCAGGCGATGATCGCGACCATCGCCAGCGGCAAGGTGCATATAATTAGTCACCCCGGAAATCCAAAGTATCCAGTGGAGGTTAACGCCATCGCGCAGGCGGCGGCGAAACACCATGTAGCGCTGGAAATCAACAACTCTTCTTTTCTGCATTCGCGTAAAGGAAGCGAAGATAATTGCCGCGCGGTCGCTGCCGCCGTACGCGATGCGGGAGGCTGGGTAGCGTTAGGCTCTGATTCCCATACGGCCTTTACGCTTGGCGATTTCACCGAATGCCGGAAAATTCTGGATGCGGTGAATTTTCCGGAAGATCGAATCCTGAACGTCTCGCCGCAGCGCTTACTGGCCTTTCTCGAATCACGCGGTATGGCGCCTGTACCGGAATTTGCCGAACTTTAATCGTTATTTACGGGAAGATATCAATGAATGAGTTTTCAATCCTGTGCCGTGTGCTGGGATCGTTGTATTACCGCCAACCGCAAGATCCTTTACTGGTTCCGCTGTTTACGTTAATCCGTGAAGGTAAACTGGCGGCAAACTGGCCGCTGGAGCAGGATGATATGCTGGCGCGTTTACAGAAAAGCTGCGATATCACGCAGATTTCCACTGATTACAATGCGTTATTTGTTGGGGAAGAGTGCGCGGTAGCGCCATACCGCAGTGCGTGGGTCGAAGGCGCGGAAGAGTCTGAGGTGCGCGCTTTTTTAACGTCGCGAGGGATGCCGCTGGCCGATACGCCTGCCGATCACATTGGTACTTTATTGCTCGCGGCCTCCTGGCTGGAAGATCAGTCTGCCGAAGATGAAAGTGAAGCGCTGGAAACCTTATTTGCCGATTATCTGCTTCCCTGGTGCAATACCTTCCTCGGTAAAGTTGAAGCCCATGCCGTTACGCCATTCTGGCGCACTTTGGCGCCGCTAACGCGTGATGCGATAGGGGCCATGTGGGATGAACTTCAGGAAGAAGATGAAGAATAATGTGATGTAAATCACCCTTAACTGCAACGGGTTTTACTTCATTGCATAAAATGTGTGCGTGATCTCATTAATGTGCCGCTTTTCTGCTATGATGCGCGCCATGAACATACTTCTTTCTATTGCTATCACGACGGGCATCCTTTCTGGAATATGGGGATGGGTGGCCGTCTCCCTGGGGTTACTAAGCTGGGCCGGTTTTTTAGGCTGTACGGCTTATTTCGCCTGTCCGCAGGGAGGCTTTAAGGGATTGTTGATTTCCGCCTGTACGCTGTTAAGCGGTATGGTGTGGGCGCTGGTCATTATTCACGGTAGCGCGCTGGCGCCGCATCTGGAAATTGTCAGTTACGTGTTGACGGGGATCGTGGCATTCCTGATGTGTATCCAGGCAAAGCAGCTATTGCTTTCTTTTGTTCCGGGAACATTTATCGGTGCCTGCGCGACATTTGCAGGGCAGGGTGACTGGCGGTTGGTATTACCGTCGCTGGCGCTGGGGCTAATTTTTGGCTATGCCATGAAAAATAGTGGTCTATGGCTGGCATCACGCCGCGAGCAACATTCAGCGAATACGGCGGTCACAAAATAAAAAAAGCGTGGGGTCTTCCCCACGCTTTGTCGTATTCATCAGGATTCTGGCGGTACTGACAGCTCACGGTATTTCACCAGAATATCATTTTGCCTGTCCGCTTTATTCTGCAAATCCCACAGTCCACGATCGATACCATCATTAATAAGGAAGATAACGCCGGTTTCAATGGCTGACATCAGACACAGCATCACCGGTTCGTTCGAGGTATAGCCGATTTCGCCTTCCAGTAAGCGCTGGTAATCAATAAAACGGAACACGCCTGCCTGTACTTCATAGGAAAGGATCGTTTTACTGGTGTTCACCGAAGAAAGGATCTCGCCCGTACTGACGTTAACCACGCGCAGGTTGACAGCAATCTGATCCAGCTGATACTGAGTATCGGCGCCAATACCGAAATATCTTGCGCCGACCCCGCCGGATTTGACATTACTTTCATAACCAATAATAGAACCTTCCACCATAATATTTGCCGCCGTCAGCGACTGAAGCGGGATACGGTTATTCATCGCCACGGTGCCGTTTTCCTGGGCTGCGCGAATAATTTTCCGTTCATTCAAAAGATTCTGTAAGCCTTGTCGTTCCAGCGGGATAAACCAGCGCGAATCTTTCAGCGCAGTGACCAACATAGCGGTGGCGCTCTGCGGCACAGCCGTGGAAAAGTTACTTGCCGGGTAAGGTTTAAATTGGCCCGTTTCATCCTGAATGTTATATACCGAAACAAAGATCTTACCGGTGGGAGCAGGTAAGTGCGTCAAATCTTTGTAACTTTGTGCGCGGGGCATTAATGTCGGTTTCGCAGCTTGTTTCGGCGGGGCAGTTAAGCATCCGCTCAACAATAAAACGGCAACCAAAATAAGTAAGCGCGGCATGATTTATATCCTTTAGTGACTGTAGCTTAAAAATCGGTTGACTGAGTTTGTAAACCTGACACTTCGATGGTCGAGGTTCTTCCCGTTTTTCTGTCCGTGACGTTGAGCTGGAGCTGTCCGTCGCGATTAGCGATATCGATAATAAAATCGTTGGTCACCATACGTCCTGGTTTCCCGGTATTAATATTGGTCAACAAGCCGCCCAGAATTTGCGATTGAATAGCCTGCGTAAAGTTATCCAACGCTGAGGGGGGTTCGATACCAAAATCGTTATCATAAGCGGGGTCTTTATATGAATTTTGCGCCTGGGCGCTATTCAATAAAAAGGAACCGTTATTGGGGTTTCCACCAAAGTTAGGATTACGGAACTGGAACGTCATATTTCCAGCCCAGGTTAATGGCGAAAAAAGCATGAGCAGCACTACTGCATGTTTAACACGCATGACAGCCTCCGGATAAAAATCATGTTTTAGAATTCATCACGCGCTAAATCACTCGTACTTAATAGCGTTTGATCTATTTGTCGGCGATTTAATGCTTCCTCTGTTTGCGCTAATGCGAAGACGACGGTTTTCTCGAAGTCTCTTTTCATTGGAAATAAAAAAGTCTGGAAAATAACGTCCTGATTTACCGTTATGGTGATCCAGCTTCCCCAACGCGCACTGGGTCTTTCATTAATGGTCAGATTGCCGGTGTAGTCGCTTTCCCATTTGTCGCTGAATGCACGATAGAATTCATGTCCTATCGAAGAGACGGTATGGTCGGTTAACAATCCGGGAACCTCGACTTCAACTTCATTGGCATGCAGGTTTCCGGTAGCGAACAGTAACTCTGCTGCTACAATCCAGGTCAGATAGCGTTTCATGGCCTTACCGCCTGAGATTATCGTTTGCCCATGAAACTGCCTGGGTGCGATTTTTGACAGCTATCTTTTTGAAAAGATTATAAAGATGTGTCTTAACCGTATTCTCGCTGATAAATAGCGACCTGGCGATTTCATTATTAGAGGCACCAATACGTAACTTATTGAGGATCTCTTTTTCGCGATGAGTGAGTAATGCGGACTCGGTGCTGTTGTAGCGGTAATTTCCTGAGTGTGTAATCAGGTAACTGGCTAATTTTTGTGAAAAATAGCATTCGCCGCGCAGAATACCCTGTAATCCGCTGACCACGTGTTCCTGGTCTTCAGTGGCGTAAAACACGCCGTTAATATGAGGCCAGTTTTCAATTTCACGGTAGGGATAATCGTCAGGGGTATTTAACAATAATGTTTTTATATTATTGTTTTTGCGGCTTAAATTATCCTGCCAATAGTGGATAAGCTTCTTATCCGCTTCCATCATATCCATTAAAACAATGCAACCGGCTGAGATATCTTCCAGAGAACGTTGAATATTATGCAGTTTTCCGGTTATGGCCAGCGATTGCTTTAAATGTTGCAATAATGCCGTAGCTTGCAGAGATGGCTTTGTGATCAACAATAGTGTGTGACCATGACTACTATGGACTTCATTAAACATGATGAAACTCCACTTTTTTTAATCGCACATCTGACAGCTGCCCCCATAAAATAAAGGCACCAGAAGTACTGACAGATGTTGCACTGCTGTGGGTTGAAATAGCCCATTATCCAGAAAGAGAAAAATATTTACGAAAATACTTTTAACTGTTTTCAATCTAGCCATTACAAATCTTAAAGCAAGTGTTAAACTTGTAACAAGATGTAAAAATATATATTAAAATGTTGTTTTTGGGTTTTTTTGAAGTTTAGATTTGATAGTAAAGTTGTACATTTAGCTGTTATTGCATAGATTTAAAAAATCATACAAATTATAATAATTCATTGATTTTTAATCATTTTAATTATTGTAAGTCATGTTTTGATTTTATTTTTTCTTAAAATTTGAGACGTGGCATTAACCTGGACAGCACAAAGACAAAAAAAACGAAGTGTGTCACGTCTTGTGCGTATTGCCCCCCATGGGAAGCATAAGAACATCCCCATGGTGGCATAACACACACCAACACTTCATTTTTTGGGTGCGCGATACACTCTCTTCTGTGGCCAAAAATCAATTATAAAAAATCACATGGCTATCGTTTTATTAGCACTTTGGTATGAGCTTAAATAACAAAATACCACGCGTGGGTGAGTTATTAAAAATGTTTCCACGGACATACTCTTCATCGTAACGACGCGTTAACAAAAAACGCATGTCGCTAACAAAACAATAGATAGTTTTCGCTATGTACGACCAGGTCCAGGGTGACAGCATGAAAAACAAATTGTTATTTATGATGTTGACAATACTGGGTGCGCCTGGGATTGCAACCGCGACAAATTATGATCTGGCTCGTTCAGAATATAATTTTGCGGTAAATGAATTAAGCAAGTCTTCATTTAATCAGGCGGCCATTATTGGTCAAGTCGGCACGGATAATAGTGCCAGAGTACGCCAGGAAGGATCAAAACTATTGTCCGTTATTTCACAAGAAGGAGGAAATAATCGGGCGAAAGTCGACCAGGCAGGGAATTATAACTTTGCGTATATTGAGCAAACGGGCAATGCCAACGATGCCAGTATATCGCAAAGCGCTTACGGTAATAGTGCGGCTATTATCCAGAAAGGCTCTGGAAATAAGGCCAATATTACCCAGTACGGTACGCAGAAAACAGCAGTTGTAGTGCAGAAACAGTCGCAGATGGCTATTCGCGTCACCCAACGCTAATACCGTTACGACTTTTAAATCAATCCGATGGGGGTTTTACCATGAAACTTTTAAAAGTGGCAGCATTCGCAGCAATCGTAGTTTCTGGCAGTGCTCTGGCAGGCGTCGTTCCACAATGGGGCGGCGGCGGTAATCATAACGGCGGCGGCAATAGTTCCGGCCCGGACTCAACGTTGAGCATTTATCAGTACGGTTCCGCTAACGCTGCGCTTGCTCTGCAAAGCGATGCCCGTAAATCTGAAACGACCATTACCCAGAGCGGTTATGGTAACGGCGCCGATGTAGGCCAGGGTGCGGATAATAGTACTATTGAACTGACTCAGAATGGTTTCAGAAACAATGCCACCATCGACCAGTGGAACGCTAAAAACTCCGATATTACTGTCGGCCAATACGGCGGTAATAACGCCGCGCTGGTTAATCAGACCGCATCTGATTCCAGCGTAATGGTGCGTCAGGTTGGTTTTGGCAACAACGCCACGGCTAACCAGTATTAATTTAGCGTCTGCGCTAATAAAAAAACAGGGCGTAAGCCCTGTTTTTTTTCGGGAGGAAATTATGCATACTTTATTGCTCCTTGCCGCACTTTCAAATCAGATTACGTTTACCACAACTCAGCAAGGCGATATTTACACGGTGATCCCTCAGGTCACATTAAACGAACCCTGCGTCTGTCAGGTGCAAATTCTCTCTGTGCGCGACGGCGTCGGGGGACAAAGCCATACACAGCAAAAACAAACGCTATCTTTACCTGCTAATCAACCGATTGAGTTGTCTCGTCTTAGTGTAAATATATCTTCAGAGGACTCGGTTAAAATTATTGTTACTGTTTCGGACGGACAATCACTGCATTTATCACAACAATGGCCGCCTTCTGCACAGTAGTTTTTGATGGTGGCGGAAATGGATTGGCTGACCTGGGTATAAAGAGGCGATAAAAGCGTCTCATCGTCTCGGCATGTCGCTAAAAGGTAACGCCGAACCCTCGAGGATGACTAATCATTGAGGAGTTAACATGTCCGTAATCAAGAAAAATATCCCTGCCATAGGTCTGTGTATCTGCGCTTTTTTTATCCATTCTGCGGTAGGGCAACAAACGGTACAGGGCGGCGTTATCCATTTTCGCGGCGCGATTGTTGAGCCACTGTGCGATATTTCTACTCACGCCGAAAATATTGATTTAACCTGCCTACGTGAAGGTAAAAAGCAAATGCACCGGATTGACCTTCGGCAGGCATCTGGATTACCGCAGGATATTCAGTCCATTGCGACGGTGCGGCTGCATTATCTCGATGCGCAAAAAAGCCTGGCGGTGATGAATATTGAGTACCGTTAACGGCGGTGTCATAGATATAAAAAGAGCGACTCTGTTGAAAGCCCTGCTGTACACTTTGCAGATAAGGTGAGACAAAGGGGGGGGTTATGACATCACGTCTTCAGGTCATACAGGGTGATATCACTCAACTTAGCGTCGATGCGATTGTGAATGCCGCTAACGCATCATTAATGGGCGGCGGCGGCGTAGACGGCGCGATTCATCGCGCGGCGGGGCCGGCATTGCTGGACGCCTGTAAACTCATCCGCCAGCAACAGGGCGAATGTCAGACGGGACATGCGGTTATCACGCCTGCTGGCAAGCTTTCGGCAAAGGCGGTTATTCACACAGTGGGGCCCGTCTGGCGAGGCGGCGAACACCAGGAAGCTGAGCTACTCGAAGCGGCATACCGGAATTGTTTACTGCTTGCCGAGGCGAATCACTTTCGTTCCATCGCTTTTCCGGCAATCAGTACCGGCGTTTATGGCTATCCACGCGCCCAGGCCGCTGAAGTCGCCGTCAGGACGGTTTCAGATTTTATTACCCGTTACGCTCTGCCTGAACAGGTATACTTTGTCTGTTATGATGAAGAAACTGCCCGGCTTTACGCAAGATTACTTACTCAGCAAGGCGACGACCCTGCCTGATAAAACACGCCTGGAGCGTGCCGTTGAACCGCTATGCGCGCGCCATCCCGGAGAGTGCGGCATTCTGGCGCTGGATAACAGTCTGGACGCTTTTGCCGCCCGCTACCGCCTGACCGAAATGGCGGCGCGGACGCTGGATGTGCAGTATTATATTTGGGAAGACGATATGTCCGGGCGGCTGCTCTTTTCGGTACTGCTGTCGGCGGCGAAGCGTGGCGTTCATGTTCGTCTGCTGCTGGATGATAACAATACGCCTGGTCTGGATGATACGTTGCGCTTGCTGGATAGCCATCCTAATATCGAAGTTCGTCTGTTTAATCCTTTCTCTTTTCGTACGCTACGCGCGCTGGGATATTTGACGGATTTTGCGCGGCTGAATCGGCGGATGCACAATAAAAGTTACACTGCCGACGGCGTAGTGACGCTGGTCGGTGGGCGCAACATCGGCGATGCCTATTTCGGCGCTGGCGAGGAGCCGCTATTTTCCGATCTGGACGTGATGGCCATTGGCCCGGTGGTCAATGATGTCGCCAATGATTTTGAACGTTACTGGCGCTGTAGTTCAGTGTCGACATTGCAGCAAGTATTATCCCTTTCTGAGCAGGAACTGACGCAGCGTATCGAACTTCCCGAATCCTGGTATAACGATGAGATCACCCGCCGCTATCTGCATAAGCTGGAAACCAGTCAGTTTATGGCGGATCTCGATCGCGGAACATTGCCGCTGATTTGGGCAAAAACACGCTTACTTAGCGATGACCCTTCTAAAGGCGAGGGGAAGGCGCAGCGCCATTCGCTTCTTCCGCAGCGATTATTTGACGTGATGGGCTCGCCGACTGAGCGTATCGACATTATTTCCGCTTACTTTGTCCCTACGCGCGCAGGCGTGGCGCAGTTGCTTAATCTGGTCAGGAAGGGCGTGAAGATCGCCATCTTAACTAACTCTCTGGCGGCCAACGATGTGGCGGTCGTTCACGCAGGGTACGCGCGCTGGCGAAAGAAATTACTGCGCTATGGCGTGGAGCTCTACGAACTGAAACCGACCCGCGAACATGAAACCGCCGTACATGATCGCGGACTCACCGGGAACTCAGGTTCCAGCTTACATGCTAAAACGTTCAGTATTGATGGTAGTAAGGTGTTTATCGGGTCGCTTAATTTTGATCCCCGTTCAACGCTTTTAAATACCGAAATGGGCTTTGTCATTGAAAGTGAAACGCTGGCGACGCTTATTCATAAGCGTTTTACGCAGAGCCAACGCGATGCGGCCTGGCAACTGCGGCTGGATCGCTGGGGACGAATTAACTGGATCGATCGTCAGCAAGAAGAGGAAAAGGTGTTAAAGAAAGAACCCGCTACGCGTTTCTGGCAGCGAGTTCTGGTACGGTTGGCGGCAATTTTACCTGTGGAATGGTTGCTGTGAACCCGCGCGCGGAAAACTACCCGATCGCGGCGCGGCTTTCTTGTTTTACCGGCGGTTTACCTGAAAAGAGAAATTTCAGGAGCGGGATGCGTAAATGAATTTCATACAGAATTAACGCAATACCCATAACAAATATCAGCCCGCACAAGAACCCGATCAGGTTGGAGGTGATATGCGGTGTAATATACGCGCCAAAGAAAAGCGTTAAGGGATGATGCACCAGATAGATAAACAGCGAAGCATTCACGAAATAGGTGACACGCGCGGACTGGAAGTTTAACAAGCGATGCCCCAGTGAGAATACCACGTTCACCATCCACAGCCCCATGACCATCGTAATCACGGATTCGGTTTCGTACATCCAGGCGTCGCCGCTCCCATAACGTTGATTCAGCAGATACGCGATAAAAGCAACGGCAGCGCCTAAAGTGCATCCGCGTGAGGGCGTGGTGAAGCGCGCTTTCAGATCGGGGTGAATGAAGGCCAACGCGCCGAGAATAAAAAATGGCACATAAAATAGCGTTTGCATCACAATAAAATTGAACATGCCGTCACTGAGGATTGCTGGATATACGATGAAAATAATGCGCCTGATAGCGGCGTAAGCGATCCCCAGCAGGAAAAAAATAAGCGAAAGTTTGGCCAGTGAAATAGCGGCGGGACGAGGCTTGCTTGTTTCCTGCCTTTTTTGGAACCAGGTAAAAATCCCGATGCTGACTGTGGTTAATATCACCAGCACCAGTAAAAACCACAGATGTGAAATGAGTTCCCACGCTAACGTATTATATTTTTCATAGGCAGAGAGTGTAGGCCAGTTCTCTGTTTTCTCTTTGACATATTGCAACAGGATAAATTGCGGCAAGGTAAGCAAAGGGATTGCGGTAAGCATGGGAATACCCACACGTTCTACCCGTACTTTCCACCAGCGTTTTAACGGATAACGTAAAAACAACATGTACGAAAAATAACCAGAAATAACAAAAAACACCTGCATACGAAAAGCGTGGATAAAATCGTTAAACAGGGTTAGCCACCACGATGGCGCGGCGCTATTGACATGCCAACTGTGAGTGGAATAGATCAACGAGATATGAAAGGGAATCCCTAACAACATCAGCCATGCGCGGATAGAGTCAAGAAAATATTCGCGCGGCGCGGGTACAGAGCTCATATAAGGTCACGTATTCTCAGATTTTTCACCTTATCCATAAGGCGAATTATAGTTACATTCGGTAGCAACCCTACACCAACTCCGACAACCTGTCTCCAGGATAAGCACGCAAAGTGAAAACAGGCGCGGGAGGTGCTTAATCCATGAGCCAGCGCGCTGAACAAAGCCTGGATTCAGTTGTCGTAATGCCTGATTATCCATTAAAATGGATCGGATCGATATAAGCACACAAAGGGGGAAGTGCTTACTTATTATGAAACATAAACGACAAATGATGAAAATGCGTTGGTTGGGCGCAGCTATTATGTTAACGCTCTACGCATCATCGAGCTGGGCGTTCAGTATTGATGACGTGGCAAAACAAGCTCAATCTTTAGCCGGGAAAGGCTATGAGGCGCCTAAAAGCAACTTGCCCTCCGTTTTCCGCGACATGAAATATGCGGATTATCAGCAGATCCAGTTTAACAGCGATAAAGCCTACTGGAACAACTTAAAGACCCCTTTTAAGCTCGAATTTTACCATCAGGGGATGTACTTCGATACGCCGGTCAAGATTAACGAAGTGACGGCGACGACGGTCAAAAGAATCAAATACAGCCCGGATTACTTCAATTTTGGCAATGTTCAGCATGATAAAGACACGGTAAAAGATTTAGGCTTCGCCGGGTTCAAAGTCCTGTACCCCATCAACAGTAAAGATAAGAACGACGAAATCGTCAGTATGCTTGGCGCCAGCTATTTCCGCGTGATCGGCGCAGGCCAGGTATATGGCTTATCTGCGCGCGGCCTGGCGATTGATACCGCCTTACCATCTGGTGAAGAGTTTCCCCGCTTTCGCGAGTTCTGGATTGAGCGTCCAAAACCCACCGATAAGCGTTTGACCGTCTATGCATTACTCGATTCTCCGCGCGCGACCGGCGCTTACCGTTTTGTGATCATTCCTGGCCGCGATACCGTGGTGGACGTGCAGTCAAAAGTCTATCTGCGCGATAAAGTAGGCAAGCTGGGCGTTGCGCCATTAACCAGTATGTTCCTGTTTGGGCCAAACCAGCCGTCGCCGACGACCAACTATCGTCCGGAACTGCATGACTCGAACGGCTTATCCATTCATGCGGGTAATGGCGAGTGGATTTGGCGTCCGCTGAACAATCCAAAACACCTCGCGGTGAGCAGCTATGCGATGGAAAACCCTCAGGGATTCGGCCTGTTGCAGCGCGGCCGCGAGTTCTCGCGCTTTGAAGATTTAGACGATCGCTACGACCTGCGTCCAAGCGCCTGGATTACCCCGAAAGGCGACTGGGGCAAAGGTAAGGTTGAACTGGTTGAAATTCCGACCAATGATGAAACCAACGATAACATCGTCGCTTACTGGACTCCGGATCAATTGCCGGAACCGGGTAAAGAGATGAACTTCAAGTACACTCTGACCTTCAGCCGCGATGAAGATAAACTTCATGCGCCGGATAATGCCTGGGTGCTGCAAACACGCCGCTCAACGGGCGACGTTAAACAGTCGAATCTGATTCGCCAGCCCGACGGCACTATTGCCTTTGTGGTGGATTTCGTTGGTGCCGACATGAAAAAACTGCCGCCGGATACGCCTGTCGCTGCGCAAACCAGCATTGGCGATAACGGTGAAATCGTTGACAGTAATGTACGCTATAACCCAGTCACTAAAGGCTGGCGTTTAATGCTGCGCGTGAAAGTCAAAGACGCGAAGAAAACCACGGAAATGCGTGCCGCATTGGTGAATGCCGATCAGACGCTAAGTGAAACCTGGAGCTACCAGTTACCTGCCAATGAATAAAACAACTGAGTATATTGACGCACTGCTGTTTTCTGAACGTGAGAAAGCGGCATTGCCGAAAACTGACATCCGCGCCGTACATCAGGCGCTGGATGCCGAGCATCGGACTTACTCGCGAGAAGACGATTCACCGCAGGGTTCCGTAAAAGCCCGCCTTGAACACGCCTGGCCGGATTCATTGGCGAAGGGGCAGTTAATTAAAGATGATGAAGGGCGCGATCAGTTGCAGGCTATGCCAAAAGCGACGCGCTCTTCGATGTTTCCCGATCCCTGGCGAACCAACCCGGTTGGCCGTTTCTGGGATCGCCTGCGTGGGCGGGATGTAACGCCGCGCTATGTTTCTCGTCTGACAAAAGAAGAGCAGGCGAGCGAGCAAAAATGGCGTACCGTCGGCACTATACGCCGCTATATTTTGTTAATTTTGACTCTGGCGCAAACCGTTGTCGCGACCTGGTATATGAAGACCATTCTGCCTTATCAGGGATGGGCGCTCATCAATCCTATGGATATGGTGGGGCAGGATATTTGGGTCTCCTTTATGCAGCTCCTGCCCTACATGCTGCAAACCGGTATCCTGATTTTGTTTGCCGTGCTGTTCTGCTGGGTGTCAGCCGGATTCTGGACGGCGCTGATGGGCTTCCTGCAACTGCTTATCGGGCGCGATAAGTACAGCATCTCCGCGTCTACGGTTGGCGATGAGCCCCTCAATCCGGAACACCGGACGGCGCTGATCATGCCTATCTGTAATGAAGACGTTAGCCGCGTTTTCGCCGGTCTGCGCGCGACCTGGGAGTCCGTTAAAGCCACAGGCAACGCCGCGCATTTTGACGTCTATATCCTTAGCGACAGTTATAACCCGGATATCTGCGTGGCGGAGCAAAAGGCGTGGATGGAGCTTATCGCGGAAGTGCAGGGCGAAGGCCAAATTTTTTACCGCCGCCGCCGCCGCCGTATGAAACGCAAAAGCGGCAATATTGACGATTTTTGCCGCCGCTGGGGCAATCAGTACAGCTATATGGTGGTGCTGGACGCGGACTCAGTGATGAGTGGCGAGTGTCTGAGCGGGCTGGTGCGCCTGATGGAAGCGAATCCAAACGCCGGGATTATCCAGTCTTCGCCGAAAGCGTCGGGGATGGATACTCTGTATGCCCGCTGCCAACAGTTCGCGACCCGTGTTTATGGGCCGCTGTTTACCGCCGGGCTGCACTTCTGGCAGTTGGGAGAGTCGCACTACTGGGGGCACAATGCCATTATCCGCGTGAAGCCGTTTATCGAGCACTGCGCTCTGGCGCCGCTGCCGGGAGAAGGTTCGTTCGCCGGATCGATTCTTTCCCACGACTTTGTGGAGGCGGCGCTAATGCGTCGGGCAGGGTGGGGCGTCTGGATTGCCTACGATCTCCCCGGCTCCTATGAAGAGCTGCCGCCAAACCTGCTGGATGAGCTTAAACGCGACCGCCGCTGGTGTCACGGCAACCTAATGAACTTTCGTCTGTTCCTGGTGAAAGGAATGCACCCGGTGCATCGCGCCGTGTTCCTGACGGGGGTAATGTCATATCTGTCCGCGCCGTTATGGTTTATGTTCCTCGCGCTTTCTACCGCGCTGCAGGTCGTTCATGCGTTAACAGAGCCGCAATATTTCCTTCAGCCGCGCCAGCTTTTTCCGGTCTGGCCGCAGTGGCGTCCGGAACTGGCAATCGCGCTGTTTGCGTCAACGATGGTGCTGCTGTTCCTGCCGAAGCTGCTTAGTATTATGCTGATCTGGTGTAAAGGCACCAAAGAGTATGGCGGTTTCTGGCGCGTTACGCTGTCGCTGTTGCTGGAAGTGCTGTTCTCCGTGTTGCTGGCGCCGGTGCGTATGCTGTTTCATACCGTGTTTGTGGTCAGCGCGTTTCTCGGCTGGGAAGTGGTCTGGAACTCACCGCAACGCGACGATGATTCTACGCCGTGGGGAGAAGCCTTTATGCGTCACGGTTCTCAACTGCTGCTGGGGCTGGTCTGGGCGGTGGGTATGGCGTGGCTGGATTTACGCTTTCTGTTCTGGCTGGCGCCGATTGTCTTTTCGCTGATTCTGTCGCCATTTGTTTCGGTGATCTCCAGTCGTTCAACGGTAGGATTACGCACCAAACGCTGGAAGCTGTTCCTGATCCCGGAAGAGTATTCGCCGCCTCAGGTATTGGTCGATACAGATAAATATCTGGAGATGAATCGCCGCCGTATTCTGGACGATGGCTTTATGCATGCGGTATTTAACCCGTCGCTTAATGCGCTGGCGACCGCGATGGCCACCGCGCGTCACCGCGCCAGTAAGGTGCTGGAAATAGCCCGCGATCGTCATGTGGAGCAGGCGCTAAACGAAACGCCGGAGAAACTGAACCGCGATCGGCGTCTGGTTTTGCTCAGCGATCCGGTGACGATGGCGCGTTTACACTATCGGGTCTGGAATGCGCCAGAGAGATACTCTTCCTGGGTAAACCATTATCAGTCTCTCGTCCTGAATCCGCAGGCGTTGCAGGGACGAGCATCGTCAGCGGGATAAAGTCTTGAGGTCTGGAGTGAGGTGAAAAATACCGGCGTGATGCCGGTATTTTTATAGTGAAATGAGGTATCAGGTGCGTATATTCGTGGTGAGCATAATGGTGATTACCCTGAGCGGCTGCGGCAGTATTATCAGCAGAACGATCCCCGGACAAGGACACGGCAACCAGTATTACCCTGGCGTGCAGTGGGATATGCGTGATTCCGCATGGCGCTATATCACTATCCTCGATCTGCCCTTCTCACTGATCTTCGATACATTGCTGCTGCCGCTCGATATTCACCACGGGCCTTATGAGTAATTAACGCTCATCCCATTCGTCTGCCGCAGTACGGCCTTCCTCGGTATCAAGCGGGGGTTCAAGCTGGAATTCCCCTTCATCCCATTCATGCAAAGTATTCTCTTCCTGCCACTCCTGGCGGATCTCTATCTCATCATAATCGCCGTCAAACACGCTCTGCGCGGCTTCACCACTCAGCATCGGCAGACATTCGCCATCTTCACCTTCATCGGCGAAAAATTCGACCTGCCACATGATGTCCCCATCCTGCAGTACATATTTCTGAACGTTGAACTGCTGCACATTCGCTTCATCTTGTTCGAGGCCTGGATGGTCAGCCAGAAATTCTTCCCGGGCTGCATCGATAGCTTCTTCCAGCGTGGCATACATGGTCATCAGTGTCTCCCTTTGATTTGACGAGGTATTTAGGGAAAGAATAGCTGATTCTGTGATATTGCAAGTATGAAAGCGCAAAAATCATTCTATTGCCAGTCTGCGCCGTCGTAAGCTGTTCCATGAATAGATAGCATTGAACAACACCACGCCTGCCGTGACGCAGAATACGGCGCGGAAGCCATAGCTCGCGGAAATTGCGGCGCCCATGAGAGGGCCGGTGACGTTGCCGATATCGCGGAAAGATTGGTTGTAACTGAATATGCGCCCGGCTATCTGGTTGGTAGAGTTGTAAACCAGCAGAGTTTGAACGGCTGGCAGCAGCGCGCCATCCGCCGCGCCAAGCAGAAACCGCAATAGCGCGAGCTGCCACGGCGTTTGCACAAAAGACATTGGAATCAGCAGCAGTACGGAAATAATCAGCGCGACGATAAGGATCTTTTCCGGGCCAATTCTGTCGCCGAGCTTGCCGAGTCGGGGGGCGCTAAGTAATGCCGCCACGCCGGGCACGGACGCTATCATCCCGCTAATGAACGCAATATTACTGACATTTCCCGCGAGTTCGCGCACATAGAGCGTCAGGATGGGCGCAATAGACCCCGTCGCCACCTGAATAATCAGCGTGGTGACAAACAGGCTTAACACCAGGCGGGGATTTTTTAACGAGGCGACCACTTCCCGAACGTGAAGCATCTCTTTTTTGCTCACCGGCAGGAAATTCTCGCGAATAAAAAAGAAGGTGAGCAGAAAACAGATAAACAAAACGCTGGCGGTAATAAAAAAGACCGGGCGAAGGCCGTAATGGTCGGCGAGCAGACCGCCCGCAAGTGGGCCAAGCAGAGCGCCGCTGACGCCGCCAGTAGAGAGCGTCCCTAACGCCCAGCCGCTTTTATGGCGCGGCACCTGAGTGGCGATGAGCGCATTGGCGTTGGGAATAAATCCGCCCAGCAGGCCTAATAACGCGCGGAGGATCAGAAATTGCCAGATATTTTGCGCCATGCCCATTAACAGCATCACAATGGCCATGCCGAGAGCGGAACGCAACAGCATGATCTTACGCCCTTTACGATCCGCCAGACCGCCCCAAAAAGGGGAAGCGATAGCTGAAAAGAGGAACGTAATACTAAAGACCAGCCCGGACCACATGTTGAGCGCGCTATGGCCTGTTACGCCGAGTTGCTCAACGTAGAGAGGGAGAAAAGGCATGACCAGACTGAATGCCGCGCCGGTTAAAAAACAGCCCAGCCAGGTAACGGTTAGATTGCGTTTCCAGTTTATGGGGACATCAGAGGGTGACATAGCGTTCCACAGTATGATGCGCGTTTTGCGCTATCATCAATTTAATTATGAGCGTACTAATTATAATTATGCGCCGACCTTACCAGCCTCGCAATGTGGGGAGCTTTTAAAGCTAAAAGAGGGGAAAAATTGCAGCCTGACGGCTGCAATCCTGTCAATAGCGCGACGGTACGCCTTCAGGGCGAGTTTTAAAGCGGCGATGCAGCCACATATACTGCTCTGGCGCCATCATAATGCACTGCTCAACAATCTTATTCATCCATGCGGCAGTCGCTTCTGCGCTCTCCAGTGGAGGCGAATATTCCGCAGGAAGAATGATCAGTTCGTAGCCTTTCCCATCGGGTTTACGGCGAGGCACGAAGGGGATAATACAGGCTTTAGACATGCGCGCGAGCATCCAGGTACCGGAGGTCGTGGCAGCCTGGTCGACGGCAAATAATGGTACAAAAACGCTGGCGCGCGGGCCATAATCGTGATCCGGCGCATACCAGATCAATTCGCCGCTTTTCAATGCCTTAACCATGCCTTTCAGATCTTTGCGATCCAACATCGATTTATTGGAGCGTAAGCGTCCCCAGGTCTGTAACCAGTCGAGCAACGGATTATCATTCGGGCGATAAACTCCGATACCCGGGTTATGCATACCAAACATGCGGGCGCCAAACTCAAGGGTAAGAAAATGTATTCCTACCAGAATGAACCCCAGCCCCTGCGCCTTAACTTCACGGATATGCTCCAGACCGCTCGCTTCCATCCAGCGGTTCACTCGCCGATCGGGCCAGAACCAGGCCATGCCGGTTTCCATCACGCCCATACCGACGGATTCAAAGTTTTTGACCACCATGGTGTGGCGTTCCTGCGCGGTCATTTCCGGAAAGCATAATTCAAGGTTGCGATAGGCGATTTTCGCGCGGCGTTTCATTACGCGTCGCGCCAGGTGGCCCAATGCGCAACCCAATTTATAGATGACCGGGTAGGGGAGTTGCACGACCAACCAAAGCGCGCCTATACCCAACCAGGTTAACCAATAGCGCGGGTGCAGTAAGGCCACGGAGAACTTAGGCAACTTCGTCATTTCTATCCTGTCTTTCAACGAACAATTCCCCGTATTCTCGCATCTTTTTGCGTTGAGCAAAAATATGTAGCAGGAGAGTGGCGATTAAATCGACAATTGTTGTTAATTATTTAGTGTAAAGCAGGAAATGTAGCGCAAAATGTGTGGATGTAAATTGGCGAGACTTGCCTTATCATGCCTGCCCACTTTATTTTTTGCTGATTGCAGGATACGTACACCATGCCAGTGTTACACAACCGCATCTCTAATGACGAGCTGAAAGCCAAAATGCTGGCGGAAAGCGAGCCGCGTACGACAATTTCTTTTTATAAATATTTCACTATCGCCTCGCCGCAACAGACGCGGGACGCGTTGTATCAGGTGTTTACGGCGTTGGACGTTTTTGGTCGCGTTTACCTGGCGCATGAAGGCATCAATGCGCAAATCAGCGTGCCGCAAAGCAAGCTCGAGACCTTTCGTCAACAGCTTTATACGTTCGACCCCGCGCTGGACGGGCTGCGTTTAAATATCGCGCTGGAGGATGACGGAAAGTCATTTTGGGTGCTGCGTATGAAAGTTCGCGACCGTATCGTCGCTGACGGT
Organism: Salmonella sp. SAL04196; assembly: GCF_046550835.1. NCBI lineage: Bacteria > Pseudomonadati > Pseudomonadota > Gammaproteobacteria > Enterobacterales > Enterobacteriaceae > Salmonella > Salmonella sp. SAL04196. The sequence continues at coordinate 1,159,424 of NZ_JBGDXE010000001.1, read as the reverse complement.
ATTGACGATCCGACTTTTGACGCCAGTAATGTCGGCGATTATCTGAAGGCGGCAGATGTGAATGCGATGCTGGACGATCCTGACGCGGTCTTTATTGATATGCGCAACCACTATGAGTATGAAGTCGGCCATTTCGAAAATGCTCTGGAAATCCCGGCGGATACGTTTCGTGAACAGTTGCCAAAAGCGGTTGAAATGCTGCGGGAACATGCAGATAAAAAGATAGTGATGTACTGTACCGGCGGTATTCGTTGTGAGAAAGCCAGCGCCTGGATGAAACACAACGGTTTCAATAAAGTCTGGCATATTGAGGGTGGCATCATTGAGTACGCCCGTCGCGCGCGCGAGCAGGGGCTTCCCGTTCGCTTTATCGGCAAAAACTTTGTATTTGATGAACGAATGGGCGAACGAATCTCGGATGATATTATCGCGCATTGCCATCAGTGCGGCGCGCCCTGCGATAGCCATACCAACTGCAAAAACGACGGTTGCCATCTGCTGTTTATTCAGTGTCCGCAGTGCGCCAGTAAATTTAACGGCTGCTGTAGTGAACAATGCTGTGAAGAGTTGGCCTTGCCGGAGGAAGAACAGCGCCGACGTCGCGCGGGTCGCGAGAACGGCAACAAAATTTTTAATAAATCGCGTGGTCGGCTTAATAGCAAACTGAGCATTCCCGATCCGGCTGAGTAATATTTTGCCGGATAGCAGCGTAAAGGCCGCTATCCGGCATTTCGCCAGGCGTTACTTCTGCTGAACGCCTTCTACTGAGATGATAAGCTCAACCTCTTGTGAGGCCGGGCCGAGATCGGTAGTTATATTGAAATCCTTCAGCTTAATTTTTCCTTCGGCCTCAAAGCCCGCGCGCTTACCGCCCCACGGATCGTCGCCCTGGCCCATCAGCTTCGCTTCCAGCGTCACCGGTTTAGTCACGCCATTGAGCGTCAGATTGCCGGTAATATCCAGTTCATCGCCCTCTTTTTTCACGCTGGTAGAGGTGAAGGTTGCCTGCGGGAATTTCGCAACATTAAGAAATTCCGCGCTACGCAGGTGTTTGTCACGTTCGGCATGGTTAGTGTCGACGCTATTGGTGTTAATGGTCACGTTCACTTTGTCTGCCGATGGATTTTTTTCGTCAAAAGTGAACGTGCCGTCGAAATCTTTAAAGGTGCCGTACAGCCAGCTGTAGCCCAGATGCTGAATGCGGAAATTGACGAACGCATGTTGGCCTTCTTTATCAATTTTATACTCCGCCGCCACGGCGGAACCGGTCGTGAATAACAAGGATGCGAGGGTGAATCCCAGCAGGTTTTTTTTCATTTTTGAGCTCCATAGTCAGATGACGACATTCCTGTCATACGTTTCAGTGTGTCGTCTTTATCGATGAAATGGTGTTTTAGCGCCATAACCCCATGCGAGAGCGAGATAATGACCAGCGACCAGGCAAACCACAGATGCAGCGTTCCGGCGATGTCAGCCTGCGCGCCCGCGTCCGTAAGCGTGGCCGGAATCTCAAACCAGCCAAAGACGCTAATCGGTTTACCGTCGGCGGTGGAAATCAGGTAGCCGCTAATGATTATCGCAAAGAGCAGGAGATACAGGAGGAGATGACCCGCGGCGGCGCCAGCGCGCGTTAAACGGGAATAGCTGGTCAAAGCAACGGGCGGTGGAGAATAAAGCCGCCAGATAATACGCACGATCAGCGCCATCATCAGTAATATGCCAATACTTTTATGTATTTCCGGTGCCTGGTGATACCAGCCGTCGTAATAACTGAGCGTGACCATCCATAAACCCAACGCAAACATGCCATAGACCACCAGGGCGGTCAGCCAGTGGAGCGCGGCGGAAACCACGCCATAACGCTGTGGAGTATTTTTAAATTGCATAAACACACCAATGAATATTTCACGAGAGAATGAAAATGGCGTGGAAAAGCGCCGAATGCAACTTATAAATAAGAATTTGAATGATATTTATTTTTATTTCAATAATTTTGATGTTGTTTGCGGTTCAGCTTCAGAAGTTTCGAGATATTTCCCCCTGATAACCGCGCAACGGCAGGAACTGGCATTATTGCCGTGCTTCAACGTTATGAAATAAAAAGTGAGGAACTTTCAGGAAGTGTCAGTTAACGTCAATGAAAAGCAATTAGAAGAAAAGGAGATAAACAATATCCATCACCGCCAGCAGCGACCAAAGAATAACGTAAAGCATGAAATGTTCGCGAATATTATTCATCAGAAAATGAAAGAGACGACGCATAGCTTACCTTAATAAACAGCCCCTTTACGGGGCCGACAAATTATTGGCTAAAACGGGAAAGCCGGAACGGCGTCAGATCAAAGGGGGGCGTTTTTCCCAACGCAAAATCCGCAGCGATTTCTCCTAACACGGGGGCGAATTTAAAACCATGTCCGCTGAGTCCAGTGATGACAAGCGTATTCTCATGACCAGGCAGCGTATCGATAATGAAATCCTCGTCCGGCGAATTATCGTAGGTACATGCCGCCCCATGTAAACAACCGCCGATACCCGGCAGTACATTACGCAGGAAAGGAAATGCTTCCGCGCCATCGCTGGCAACGGCGGCAAAGGGCTTGCGCTCTTCCGGAGCCTGTATTCGCTGCCCGCCATTGTGTTTGCCGATTTTTAACTCGTCGTTCTCCGCCGGGAAGCCGTAATAGTGATCGCCGTTGGGCATTTCGCCGGTAAAAGCCGGAAAGCGGTTTTTAGTGCTGTAACGTCCATCCGCCTTAAACCAGGCAAAAACTTTACGTACGGGCTGAACGGGCAGCTCCGGTACCAGCGCTTTGACCCAGGTGCCCGCGCTAATCAGCGCCTTGCTGGCGTGGTAGCAGCCTTCACTCGTCTCTATCGTCACACCGTTATCATCATGGTGAATATGGCTTACCGGGCTGTTAAATAGCTGTGCGCAGCCTGCCTCTCGGGCCAGACGAAGCCATGTGGTAATGGCTAATTCGCTGCGCAGGAAACCGGAGTCAGCTTCAAACAGCCCGATATAATTATCGGGCACGCGAATTTCCGGCCAGCGCGTCATGAGGGCCGTCGCGTCCAGGCGCTCGACGTTCAATTGCCACTGTTGCGCGCTTCGTGCGACGTTGGCTAAGAAAGCGGAATCGGCCGGGCCGAGGTTGACGACGCCGGAGCGGACAAAAATAGGCTCTTCATTGTGTGTGGAGAGTTCATCCCAAAGCGCCTGGGCGCGAAGCACCAGTGGGACATATTTTTCGCCTTCACCATAAGCATGGCGGATAAGACGGGTATCGCCGTGATGGCTGCCCTGTTGATGAGGCGGCATATGCGCATCGGTCATCAGGACCTTTAGCCCGGCGCGGGTGGCGTAATAACCAGCGGCGGCGCCAACCGAACCGCTGCCGATAATAATAAGGTCGTATTTCATCAGCTTCTCTCTGCTATCGCGATGATTTCAGGGTAAATAACTGCGCTGAGATATACAAGCCAGAAATAAGTGAGGCACCTTACGGTGCCTGAGAGAGGGGGAGCGCGTCACGCTAATGGCGACGATACTCGTTTTCCTGGTAATCACCTGATTCTATTTTGGCGATGCCGGCTTCTAATATTGAAATAAATTGCCTGGCTACATCTGTCGTTAACCAGAGCGTTTGACCAACTTCAGTCCCTTCCGGTTCCGGACGATTTGGGGTCTGGTAGTGTAAACGCAGCATCAGCGCATCATAGCTATCGACGGTGCTGATGTCCCATCCTACAAGCGGATGGGTCTGAATGACTTCATTATTCTTTTCCATCATGCCCCCCTGGTACGTGTTATAAGACAACGGTTCTCGAGGTTCAATGCGTGTTTTTCTTCTGAAGCAACTTCAGTATACCAATTAATAAGGCTATTCACTGCGTTTTTAAAGAGACCGGAGGATAAATTTCTCTTTTTAAGAATTATATGAACAATAAAGCGGCAGTTCATTCATATTTTTTTAGGATGTTGTGCAATTATTTTGACGGTCAGGCGAAATATTCATCAGTTGCGCAAATAAAAAAGCCGGGGCGACCCGGCAAACATACATCACTGCATATCATTTTTTATTCATTGATGAACCAGTCATCAGCGCTCTCCCAGGTCTCCTGGAGAATCTCGCTAATGCGTTCTTTGTCCTCTTTTGATGCGCCAATGACGGACAAGTTGTTGGCGGTAGCGTAACGTACGGTGACGTTACCCAAGTTCTCAGGAAAATGATGGCTAATACGACGGGAGAGTTCGCCCGCCAGCGCATCAATCGCACCGGCAGGCAGAGGTGACGTTTTGGCTATAGTGACTTCAATACGCATAATGGCCCCCTGTTGAATATACTGGATATATATACAGTTGAATCCAATATATAGCAACAAGTAAGCGCATTTTTTATTTTTTTACTGACCAGCGTACTGTTTCACCCGCTAAAAAAGGCACCAGCGAATCATCAGCCAGCGCGATATTTTCCGGTACCTGTTGTTCATCGCGAACCAGTTCCACCCACCCCGTATTCACCGGCAGGCCATAGAATTGCGGGCCATTCAGTGAACAGAACGCTTCAAAGTGCGCCAGCGCGTTCATTTCCTCAAACACGGCGGCATAACTGCCAAGGGCGGAGGGGGCGTTGAAACAACCGGCGCAGCCGCAACTGGTCTCTTTACGATGACGTGAATGCGGCGCTGAATCCGTCCCCAGGAAGGCGCGCGTAAAACCACTGGCAACCAGTTCGCGTAACGCCTGCTGGTGAATATTGCGTTTCAGAATCGGCAGACAGTACAGGTGAGGACGAATGCCGCCAACCAGCATATCATTACGGTTAAACATTAAATGTTGAGGCGTAATGGTAGCCGCCAGGTAGTCGTTGCCGTCACGGACATACTGCGCGGCATCTTTGGTCGTGATGTGTTCAAAGACCACTTTAAGCGCGGTCAGACGCTGGCGTAGCGGTTCCATTACGGTGTCGATAAAACGCGCTTCACGATCGAAGATATCAACCTCCGCATGGGTCACCTCACCGTGGACCAGCAATGGCATTCCGAGTTTTTCCATCCGCTCCAGTACCGGCATGATAGCGTCGACTGACGTTACGCCATGACTGGAGTTAGTGGTGGCATTGGCCGGGTAAAGCTTAGCCGCAGTAAACACGCCTTCATGGAAACCACGCTCCAGTTCATCGGCATCGAGCGAATCCGTTAAATAGCAGGTCATTAACGGCGTGAAATCATGCCCGGCGGGCACCGCATCGAGAATACGCTGGCGGTAGGCGATCGCTGCATCAACGGTCGTGATGGGGGACGCCAGGTTCGGCATCACGATAGCGCGACCATAAATTTCGCTGGTATAGGGTACGACCGTTTTTAACATGTCGCCATCGCGAAGGTGAACGTGCCAGTCGTCCGGGCGGCGGATCTTTAAAACCTGGGATGGTGCAGTCATTAATAAGCTCCGGCTGAGGAATAGTCTTTTTGCCGGAAACAAAGGATAAGTGGAAACGTTTTCGTTTGCACGTAAAAAAAGGGCGCGAGCGCGCCCTCCGATATCAATTGGTGAAAGGAATAACGATTTCACCAGGTTTAACTTCAATGCCTTTCGCGAGTTTCTTCGCTAACGCTTCGCCTTTACTGCTGTCCTCACGCAACACGTAAGCGGGCCGCTGGTTAAAGTAGCTACGTAAAGACTGATTTAAATAGGGCAGGAGCGTTTGTAGCACCGATTGCATTTTCTCCGGCGTCACGGTGGCGTCTACTACTTCCATCTCCTGAAGATAGATGGCGCCTTTTTCTTTATCAAAGACCGGCAGGGCTTTTAGCTTGAGTTTCATCGTCGCTTTTTGACTGCCAAACAGGGAATTCATATCCAGCCTGGCATCGCCAGTAAGGGTGACTTTATTAGGCTCTTCCCGACCAATCTGGCTGGCAAGGTTAGTCAATACGATATGCGCGTCGGCAATGCCGGGCAGACCAATATCTTTTGAGAAATTATTCCGTTTTTCAAGCGCTTGATTGATTTCTTGTTCGCTAATGGTGTATTGAGTAAGTTGATTACAACCCACTAACAGGCCGCTAACTACCAGCGCAGCGGCAAAAAAAAACTTTTTCATGGCGTTCCTTAGCATGTTGCCTGTGCCCTAATCTTGACACAAAGCAGCATGTCGCGCCAGCGGACATGGCGCCACTAGAAAAAGCTGAAAAAGGCGGCAAGAAAGGGTTGCCGCCTGGCGGGCGTTAGATAGCCATTGAGGAGAGTAAATTAATTTGCGTCTGCTTTGCCATATTATCGCGATAGTCCGCGACTTTTGTCGGCCAGTGAATACCGGCGACCAGCGTCAGATTACGCAGAAGCGGAAACAGATGAATATCATCTTCCGATAATTCGCCGTTAACGGCGTTAGGCTGTACGATGAGTTTATCCAGCAAACGTAAATCATCGCCGATCTTTTTAATCAGTCCGGCAGAGTGCGCAAGATGGTTGTCAAAACTGCCAGATGAGGCTTCTTTTTTGCGGATAAAATACTGGCGCGCCGCAGGGGTAGAAAATTCATCGAAAGCGGATTTTGCAAATCGCGGCAGCAGTAGCTGATTAACGTAACCGTTAACTTTGCGCAACCACTCCTCAATGGCTGGATTGCGTTTCCCGGTTAACAGCGGTTTGCCGTCGAGGTTGTCGACATAATGTACAATATCCATACTTTCAGGAAGGTAGCGACTATCATCCTTTTGCAGGATGGGCACCATCTTTTGACCAATCATCCGGGTGGGCGTCGCCTCGTCGTCATTTTGTAACACGTTAAGTTCAACGGGGATGTTCTTCAGGCCGAAAATCATGCGGGCTTTAACGCAGAAAGGGCAATGATCGTAAATATAAAGCTTCACGTTTCTCCTCCATTTGACTGTCGGTTCCTGACCAGTATGGAGGAGATAGCGACAGGTATCAAATCAGGCGCCGGGTTCCAGCATCCGGCGCGGCGTGCGTTTATGACTAAATTGCCAGCCTAAAGCCAAAAAGGTGATAAAGCCGATAATACCGAGCATCATCCACGGTAGTTCAGGCTGCGCAAGCGCTTTACCCATATCAAACAACCAGCCGCCGCCGATATAACCAATCGCGCCGCCAATGGCTAATCCCAGACGGCTAAAGCCCATATAGCTTCCCCGCGCCCTCGCGTCCGCGAGCGACGCGCTGAGCGTTTCGCGCGCCGGTTCGGCGATAACCGAGCCGATGTAGAAAGCGCAAATAAGCGTAAAAAGCTGTTGTAAATTGCCCACCATCCCGATGGGGATCATGCTCAGCGACATGACGAGTAAACCAGCCATCAGCCGATGCTCCAGCCGAAAACGCTTTTCGCTCCAGCGGGCAATCGGGTAGAGCAACGTCAGCGAGAGACACGCTTCGATAGCGTACATCCATTTCACGGCAGCAGGCGAACCGGCGATATCGTTTACCATAATCGGCAGCATTAACATGACCTGTACCGCCAGCATATAATAGCCCGCCAGCGTCAGCACGTAGGTGACAAACCTTTTATCGCTCATGACGCGGCGCATTCCTTCACGCACCGGCGTTCTGACCGTTGATAGCTTCCAGGCCGGAAGCAGCCATGCGTTGAAAAGGGCGCATAATATGAACAAAATAGCGCCCGTCGCGCAGACCAGGCGAAAATCGTATTGTAGCAACCAGCTTCCCAGCAGCGCGCCAATCACCGCACCCGCGCTGTCCTGCATCATCAACAGAGAGAAGAAGCGGCCCCGTTGCTCCGGACGAATTAATTTGACCACCAGCGCTGAGCGCGGCGGGTCGAAAAGCGTACCGCCGAGACCGGAAAGAAAGCAGGAAAACCACAAGAGCCAGGGCTCATGCGCGATACCCATAGTGGCAAAGCCGGCGGCGCGCATCAGCATACCGGTGACAATCATCGGTTTCGCGCCAAAGCGATCGGCGATGGCGCCGCCAAAAATGCCCAGACCTTGTTGAATAAACTGGCGCAGGCCGAGCGCGATCCCTACCATTACGGCAGCCCACCCCATTTGATCGACAAAGCGAATAGAGATGAGCGGGAAGACGACGAAAAAACCCAGCACCACTAACATGTTATCGATGAGAAGAAAATATTTACCCAGGTTCCTCGCCTGCGAGACGCGCGACATTTCCCCTCCCGGGAAATAAAAGATGAGCGTCTTCTATTCTGCGGCGGCGTTTCGTTTTTTCCTACCGTTAGCGGGACAATATTTTTTTATCAAAAGTCCTTTTTAATCGAGAGTTTTCATCAAAATGTGGCAGCAATTCAAAAAATGACGATTTGCGCTTTTCACAGAGCCTGGTTGCGCAGGTATAGTAATGTTACTGGCGTGCTGAAGACGTTACAGGAAGGAGTAGGTATAGAATGTTTGGCTATCGTAGTAACGTGCCAAAAGTGCGCTTAACCACCGATCGTCTGGTGGTACGTTTAGTGCATGAGCGTGATGCCTGGCGTCTGGCCGATTATTACGCGGAAAATCGTCATTTTTTAAAACCCTGGGAACCGGTCCGTGATGAAAGTCATTGTTATCCTTCAGGATGGCAGGCGCGTCTGGGAATGATCGGTGAATTTCACAAACAGGGCTCCGCCTTCTATTTCGCGCTACTTGATCCGGAAGAAAAAGAAATTATCGGCGTGGCGAATTTTTCCAATGTGGTGCGCGGTTCTTTTCATGCCTGTTATCTGGGCTATTCCATTGCGCAAAAGTGGCAGGGGCAGGGGCTGATGTTTGAAGCCTTAACCGCTGCGATTCGCTATATGCAGCGCACTCAGCATATCCACCGTATCATGGCGAACTATATGCCGCACAACAAACGTAGCGGCGCGTTGCTGGCGCGGCTTGGCTTTGAAAAAGAAGGCTATGCGAAAGATTACCTGTTGATTGATGGACAATGGCGCGACCATGTCCTGACGGCGTTAACCACGCCGTTATGGACGCCGGGGCGTTGAGCGGCTTACGGAATGAGAGGCAAAGGGAGAAAACGATGAAATATGAATTAACCGCCACTGAAGCGCGAGTGATTGGCTGTCTGCTGGAAAAGCAGGTGACAACGCCGGAACAGTATCCGCTTTCCGTCAACGGGGTGGTGACAGCCTGTAATCAGAAAACCAACCGTGAACCGGTGATGAACCTGACGGAACAAGAGGTACAAGAACAACTCGATAACCTGGTGAAACGCCACTTTTTGCGTACGGTCAGTGGGTTTGGCAATCGCGTCACCAAATATGAACAGCGCTTCTGTAATTCCGAATTTGGCGATCTGAAACTTAGCGCGGCGGAAGTGGCGCTCGTCACTACGCTGCTGCTGCGCGGCGCGCAAACGCCCGGCGAGTTGCGTAGTCGGGCGTCGCGGATGCATGAATTCAGCGATATGGCGGAAGTTGAATCCACGCTGGAACGGCTTGCCAGTCGTGAGGACGGCCCGTATGTCATCCGTCTGGCGCGTGAACCGGGTAAGCGCGAAAGCCGTTATATGCACCTTTTTTGCGGCGACGTCGATGAACTGTCTCTCCAGACGTCTGCGCCGGAAAGTGCGTCGGGCGATCTTCAGTCGCGCGTCGAAGCGCTGGAAAGCGAAGTGGCGGAGTTAAAGCAGCGGCTGGATTCTTTGTTAGCTCACCTGGGAGAGTAATGTGAGAACATTACGGATTGGCATTGTCGGATTAGGCGGTATTGCGCAGAAGGCCTGGCTGCCGGTATTAACCAACACCGCCGGATGGACGTTACAGGGCGCCTGGTCTCCTTCGCGGGATAAAGCCTTACGTATCTGCGAAAGCTGGCGCATACCGTATGTGGATTCGCTGGCGAATTTAGCGTCCGGCTGCGATGCAGTCTTCGTCCACTCCAGTACCGCAAGCCATTATGCCGTGGTCAGCGAACTTCTCAATGCCGGCGTCCATGTTTGCGTGGATAAGCCGCTGGCGGAAAGTCTACGTGATGCCGAACGGCTGGTGGCGCTGGCGGCGCAAAAAAAATTGACGCTGATGGTTGGCTTTAATCGCCGTTTCGCGCCGCTGTACCGCGAACTGAAGACGCGCCTCGGTACTGCGGCGTCACTGCGTATGGATAAACATCGTACCGATAGCATCGGGCCGCACGACTTACGTTTTACTTTGCTCGATGACTATCTGCATGTCGTGGATACCGCTCTGTGGCTGGCGGGCGGCGAGGCGCGCCTTGCCAGCGGCACGTTGCTCACCAGCGAGTCCGGCGAAATGTGCTATGCGGAACATCATTTTTCCGCCGACAAACTACAAATTACTACCAGTATGCACCGGCGCGCCGGAAGTCAGCGTGAATCGGTCCAGGCCGTCACCGACGGCGGGCTGTATGACGTAACGGATATGCGTGAATGGCGCGAAGAGCGCGGGCAGGGTATTCTCATCAAACCCATTCCGGGTTGGCAAACGACGCTTGAACAGCGTGGTTTTGTCGGATGCGCGCGACATTTCATTGACTGCGTACAAAATCAGACGGTTCCGGAAACGGCGGGGGAGCAGGCGATTTTGGCCCAGCGCGTCGTGGAGGCGCTGTGGCGGGACGCCATCAGCGAATAATCCTCTGTAACATCTGGCGGTAGTAATTCATCGTAATCCAGGTACTATACCCTCAATAATTCGAGTTGCAGAAAAGCTAACGCACATGCAACTCGAAGTATGGCGGGTATATATGCCCACTCTACATAATACCTCTTTTCACAGTGAATAATGGCAAACCGTGGGGAGTCTGTAAGGCCTGATAAGACGTTTTAACGTCGCCGTCAGGCGCGGTGATACAGCCGGATACGGCAGAAGTTGCGTTATCCGGTCGATGGATCAGCCATGCAGGAGTTTTACGCCAGGGTCTGGAATACAAAAGAAATGAATTTATTGAAATCGCTGGCTGCTGTCAGCTCGATGACTATGTTTTCACGCGTGTTGGGCTTTGCCCGTGATGCGATTGTCGCCAGAATTTTTGGCGCAGGGATGGCGACCGACGCCTTTTTTGTGGCGTTTAAACTCCCCAATCTACTACGCCGGATCTTTGCCGAAGGCGCTTTTTCTCAGGCCTTTGTGCCTATCCTGGCGGAATATAAGAGCAAGCAGGGTGAAGAAGCGACGCGGATCTTTGTCGCTTACGTTTCCGGCCTGTTGACGCTGGCATTGGCCGTCGTGACGGTGGCCGGTATGCTGGCCGCCCCGTGGGTGATTATGGTAACCGCGCCGGGTTTTGCCGATACTGCGGATAAATTCGCGCTGACGACGCAACTGCTGCGGATTACGTTTCCCTATATTCTGCTGATCTCGCTGGCTTCACTGGTTGGCGCCATTCTCAACACCTGGAATCGCTTCTCCATTCCCGCTTTTGCGCCGACATTTCTTAATATCAGCATGATCGGTTTTGCATTATTCGCCGCGCCATACTTTAATCCGCCGGTGCTGGCGTTAGCCTGGGCAGTCACCGTCGGCGGCGTGCTGCAACTGGTGTATCAACTTCCGTATTTGAAAAAGATCGGTATGTTGGTGCTGCCGCGCATTAACTTTCGCGACACCGGGGCGATGCGGGTGGTCAAACAGATGGGGCCGGCGATTTTGGGCGTATCCGTCAGTCAGATCTCCCTTATCATCAATACCATTTTTGCCTCGTTTCTGGCCTCCGGCTCGGTCTCATGGATGTACTATGCCGATCGGTTGATGGAGTTCCCGTCCGGCGTGCTGGGCGTGGCATTGGGGACCATCCTGTTGCCGTCATTGTCGAAAAGCTTTGCCAGCGGCAATCATGATGAGTACTGCCGCCTGATGGACTGGGGGCTGCGTTTGTGCTTTTTACTGGCGTTGCCGAGCGCGGTAGCGTTAGGCATTCTGGCGAAGCCGCTGACGGTCTCGCTGTTTCAGTACGGTAAATTCACCGCCTTTGATGCGGCAATGACGCAGCGGGCGTTAATCGCCTATTCGGTGGGGCTGATTGGCTTGATCGTCGTAAAAGTGCTGGCCCCGGGCTTCTATTCTCGCCAGGATATTAAAACGCCGGTGAAAATCGCCATCGTGACGTTAATCATGACGCAGTTAATGAACCTGGCGTTTATTGGACCGCTGAAACACGCCGGGCTGTCGCTCTCTATTGGTCTGGCGGCATGTCTCAATGCGTCGCTGCTGTACTGGCAACTGCGCAAACAGAATATCTTTACGCCACAACCGGGCTGGATGTGGTTCCTGATGCGTCTGATCATTTCCGTACTGGTGATGGCCGCCGTATTGTTCGGCGTGTTGCATATTATGCCGGAGTGGTCGCAAGGGTCGATGCTATGGCGTTTGCTACGTTTGATGGCGGTAGTGATCGCGGGTATCGCGGCCTATTTCGCCGCGCTTGCCGTGCTGGGCTTTAAAGTGAAAGAGTTTGTTCGCCGGACGGCGTAAATTCAGTGCCTGATAGCGCTGTGCTATCAGGCCTACAAGGCATTCAGGCCGGAAAGGCGCAACGTCGCCATCCGGCACTGATTAGATAGAAATTTTTTTACCGCCGCGGTGAGAGACGGAAGTCTGACCGTCAGCCCCGTACAAGGTCGGCTCCTGGTGAGGTTTCAGCACCTCCAGCGCCTGTTGATTACGCTCAATTTGCCCTTCCAGTAGCCAGCCGTTGTGCTGGTTGAGGTCGCGAAGATGCTGCGTTTTTTCGGTAATCGCCTGCCAGCGCTCTGCAATGTCATCGTTTGCGCTACGCTGCGCGTTCTGCTCCAGACGGCGCTGTTGTTCCAGATAATCCAGCGTCGCCAGCAACGAGCTTTTTTCTTCTGTAATACGCTGTAGCTGGCTGCCGTTAATCTGGCCTACGGAAAGCTGTTGTTGCTCGGCGTCCATCACCGTCTTCAGGTCATTCAGGACGGTGGTCATCTGGTCAAGTATTTCTGACAAACGAGTCATACGCTTATTTACTCTGTAAGTAGCTCTGCGCCTCGCGAATGAGCGAGTCTGCTATTTTTCCCGTATCCATTTTTAACTCACCGTTACGGATAGCTGTTTTTAATGCTTCGACGCGTTCCATATTAATGTCGCTGACGCCTGGCTGCATGAGCTTCGCTTGCGCGTCGCTTAACGTTACGCTGGCGCTCGTCGCGGCGGACGTTTTTTCCTGACGCGTTTTTTGTACCGGCGTATCGCTGGTTTCGCGCGTCTGGACAGTGCTAACGGGTTTCAAAGGTGAGGTACGGTCAATGCTCATTTATTTATCCTCATCGAGGGTTACGTTGTAGCGGCCAGCTACCATCATGGTTGAATATCTCATCGGCAGCCGCGACAAAATCTTTACACAATTATAGGTTAATAAGAATATTCCCATCAGAATCGACGGTTCCACTCACGATTTGACCCGATGTCATGCGCACGCGCGCATTTTGCGCGACGGCGGCATTATTCATCGCCTGACCTTCCGCATTGACGCTAAACCCCTCGCCATTGGCGATGACCTGTACTCGTTGCCCCGCTTTGACGCGCCAGGCCTGACGTATCATCGTAAGCTGTACCGGCTGCCCAGGAGCGAGATCGCGCAAACTGACGGCATCCTGAATCTGACGGATATCCAGTACCGTCCGCGGCGGTAACTGATCCAGCCTGCCACGTTTTAGCGTGACGTTGGCCGGCGTCAATTTTCCGCCGCGCGCGACGGGCGCGGCAACGGCGACATAATTGCCGGTCGCTTGCACATTCACCTGCAAATAACGTTTTTCATTGGCGCAGCGCGCCACCACATTGACGTTGCCCCACAGCTTCGCGCTGCCCGTCATGCTGAAGGCTGGCTGCTCGCAGCTCGGCAGCAGATTAGGCGATGAACGGAGCGTGACAACCACCTCATCGCTGAAGCCAGCCAGACGCTGGGAAAACCACGTGGTCAATTGGGCGTTGATGTCCTGCGCCATTGTCAGGGGGCTGAACAGCAAAGCCGCCACGGCGAATCCTCGTTTTAACGTTTGCATGGTACTTCCCCCTGGTTGATGTCATGACAGGATTCTACCCGTGTGAAGCAAGCATCAACGCAATAAATAGCGACGCATTTTGCGTTTATTCCGGCGATAACGCGCGCGTGAAGGCATTTAAGCTGTCGGCTGAATTTTGCCATTTGCGGAGGAGATATGCTCGACAGGCTCGATGCCGCCTTACGATTTCAGCAGGAAGCGCTAAATCTGCGCGCGCAACGTCAGGAAATATTAGCGGCGAATATCGCCAATGCCGATACGCCGGGGTATCAGGCGCGCGATATTGATTTTGCCAGTGAGTTAAAAAAGGTGATGGTGCGTGGACGGGAAGAAACCGGCGGCGTCGCGTTAACGTTGACTTCCTCTCACCATATTCCCGCTCAGGCGGTCTCTTCTCCCGCAGTGGATCTGCTTTACCGCGTACCCGATCAGCCTTCTTTGGATGGTAACACCGTAGATATGGACAGGGAACGTACGCAGTTTGCGGATAACAGTCTCAAATATCAGATGGGGCTTACCGTTCTGGGTAGCCAACTCAAAGGCATGATGAATGTGCTACAGGGAGGAAACTAATTCGTGGCGCTGTTAAACATTTTTGATATTGCCGGATCGGCGCTTGCCGCGCAGTCCAAGCGGTTGAACGTTGCGGCCAGTAACCTGGCGAATGCGGATAGCGTCACCGGCCCGGACGGACAGCCTTATCGCGCCAAACAGGTGGTTTTTCAGGTGGACGCCGCGCCGGGTCAAGCCACTGGCGGGGTAAAGGTCGCCAGCGTGATTGAAAGTCAGGCACCGGAAAAGCTGGTTTATGAGCCAGGCAATCCGCTGGCGGACGCTAATGGTTACGTCAAAATGCCCAACGTCGATGTGGTCGGCGAAATGGTTAACACGATGTCAGCCTCGCGCAGCTATCAGGCAAATATCGAAGTCCTGAATACCGTAAAAAGCATGATGCTTAAAACGCTGACATTAGGCCAGTAAAGGAGGCGCGTATGTCTATTGCCGTAAATATGAATGACCCGACCAACACGGGCGTCAAAACGACGACCGGCAGCGGGTCGATGACCGGAAGCAACGCTGCCGATCTGCAAAGCAGTTTCCTGACCTTACTGGTCGCGCAATTGAAGAACCAGGACCCGACTAACCCATTACAAAATAATGAGTTAACGACACAGTTGGCGCAAATCAGTACCGTGAGCGGCATTGAAAAACTGAATACGACGCTGGGGGCTATTTCCGGGCAAATCGATAATAGTCAGTCCCTACAGGCGACCACGCTGATTGGACATGGCGTTATGGTGCCTGGCACCACAATTCTGGCGGGTAAAGGCGCGGAAGAAGGGGCCGTGACGTCCACGACGCCGTTTGGCGTGGAATTGCAACAGCCTGCGGACAAAGTGACGGCAACCATTACCGATAAAGATGGCCGGGTGGTACGGACGCTGGAGATCGGTGAGTTGCGAGCCGGGGTACACACCTTTACCTGGGATGGTAAGCAAACGGACGGAACAACGGTACCGAATGGTTCTTACAACATTGCGATTACCGCCAGCAATGGCGGGACGCAACTGGTGGCGCAGCCGCTGCAATTCGCTCTGGTACAGGGTGTGACGAAGGGCAGTAACGGCAACCTGTTGGATCTGGGTACCTACGGCACCACCACACTCGACGAAGTTCGGCAAATAATCTAAGCCCTTACACTTATCAGGAGTCAGTCATGTCTTTTTCTCAAGCGGTTAGCGGCCTGAACGCTGCGGCCACCAACCTTGATGTTATCGGTAATAACATCGCCAACTCCGCCACCTATGGCTTTAAGTCCGGTACGGCATCATTTGCCGATATGTTTGCCGGTTCCAAAGTGGGGCTGGGCGTAAAAGTGGCGGGGATTACCCAGGATTTTACCGACGGTACGACAACGAACACCGGGCGCGGGCTGGATGTCGCGATTAGCCAGAACGGTTTTTTCCGCCTGGTAGACAGCAACGGTTCCGTGTTCTATAGCCGCAACGGCCAGTTCAAACTGGACGAGAACCGTAACCTGGTCAATATGCAGGGGATGCAGTTGACCGGCTATCCGGCCACCGGTACGCCGCCGACCATTCAGCAGGGGGCGAATCCTGCGCCGATCACCATTCCGAACACGCTGATGGCGGCGAAATCGACCACCACCGCGTCAATGCAGATCAACCTGAACTCGACGGACCCTGTACCGTCTAAAACGCCCTTTAGCGTGAGTGATGCGGATTCGTATAACAAAAAAGGCACCGTCACCGTTTATGACAGCCAGGGTAATGCCCATGACATGAACGTCTATTTTGTGAAAACCAAAGATAATGAATGGGCCGTGTACACCCATGACAGTAGCGATCCTGCAGCCACAGCGCCGGCGGCACCATCAACCACTCTGGTATTTAACGCAAACGGGACACTGCAATCCGGCGGTACGGTGAACATCACCACCGGTACGATTAATGGCGCGACAGCGGCCACCTTCTCCCTCAGCTTCCTTAACTCCATGCAGCAGAACACCGGGGCTAACAACATCGTCGCCACCAATCAGAACGGCTATAAGCCGGGCGACCTGGTGAGCTACCAGATTAACAACGATGGCACCGTAGTTGGCAACTATTCCAACGAACAGGAGCAGGTGCTGGGGCAGATTGTGCTGGCTAACTTCGCCAACAACGAAGGTCTGGCATCCCAGGGCGATAACGTCTGGGCGGCGACGCAGGCCTCCGGGGTTGCGCTGCTGGGGACTGCCGGTTCCGGCAACTTCGGTAAGCTGACGAACGGCGCGCTGGAAGCCTCTAACGTGGATTTGAGTAAAGAGCTGGTGAATATGATCGTCGCGCAGCGTAACTACCAGTCGAATGCGCAGACCATCAAAACCCAGGACCAGATCCTCAATACGCTGGTTAACCTGCGCTAAGCGCCTGACGGGATAGCTTAATGGATCACGCAATTTATACCGCCATGGGGGCGGCCAGCCAGACGCTTAACCAGCAGGCGGTAACGGCCAGCAACCTGGCTAATGCCTCAACGCCGGGCTTTCGCGCGCAGCTTAACGCGCTACGCGCGGTGCCCGTTGATGGCCTCTCTTTAGCGACGCGCACGCTGGTTACGGCGTCGACGCCGGGGGCGGATATGACCCCGGGTCAGTTGGACTACACCTCCCGCCCACTGGATGTCGCGTTACAGCAGGACGGCTGGCTGGTGGTGCAAGCGGCGGATGGCGCTGAAGGATATACCCGTAACGGGAATATCCAGGTGGGCCCGACCGGGCAGTTAACCATTCAGGGACATCCGGTTATCGGCGAAGGCGGCCCGATCACCGTTCCTGAAGGGTCGGAAATCACCATTGCGGCAGACGGCACGATCTCCGCGCTCAATCCCGGCGACCCGCCAAACACGGTGGCGCCCGTTGGGCGACTGAAGCTGGTCAAAGCGGAAGGCAATGAGGTGCAGCGGAGCGATGACGGTTTATTCCGCCTTACCGCCGAGGCACAGGCTGAACGCGGGGCGGTACTGGCCGCCGATCCGTCAATTCGCATTATGTCGGGCGTGCTGGAGGGCAGTAACGTCAAGCCGGTTGAAGCCATGACCGACATGATCGCCAACGCACGTCGTTTTGAAATGCAGATGAAGGTTATCACCAGCGTAGATGAGAACGAAGGGCGAGCTAACCAACTGCTGTCGATGAGTTAATACAGGACATTTTATGATCAGTTCATTATGGATCGCCAAAACCGGTCTGGACGCGCAGCAAACCAATATGGATGTGATTGCCAATAACCTGGCAAACGTCAGCACCAATGGTTTTAAGCGTCAGCGCGCGGTATTTGAAGATCTGTTGTATCAGACCATTCGCCAGCCGGGCGCGCAGTCGTCCGAGCAGACGACGCTGCCTTCCGGGCTGCAAATCGGTACCGGCGTGCGTCCGGTCGCCACGGAGCGTCTGCACAGTCAGGGGAACCTGTCGCAGACCAACAACAGTAAAGATGTGGCGATTAAAGGGCAGGGCTTTTTCCAGGTCATGCTGCCGGACGGTACGTCTGCCTATACCCGCGACGGCTCTTTCCAGGTGGATCAGAATGGTCAACTGGTGACGGCGGGCGGTTTTCAGGTGCAGCCGGCAATCACCATTCCGGCCAACGCGTTAAGTATCACCATTGGCCGCGACGGCGTGGTCAGCGTGACCCAGCAGGGGCAGGCCGCGCCGGTTCAGGTCGGGCAGCTTAACCTGACCACCTTTATGAACGACACCGGTCTGGAAAGCATCGGCGAGAACCTCTATATCGAAACGCAATCGTCCGGCGCGCCGAACGAAAGCACGCCGGGGCTCAACGGCGCGGGGTTGTTGTATCAAGGGTATGTCGAAACGTCGAACGTTAACGTGGCGGAAGAGCTGGTGAACATGATTCAGGTTCAACGCGCCTATGAAATTAACAGTAAAGCAGTATCGACGACCGATCAGATGCTGCAGAAACTGACGCAACTCTAAGGGGCCGCCGGTGGGGATACGCCACCGGCTCCCTGATTTTGAAGATGAAGGTAATGCAAAAATACGCGCTTCACGCTTACCCAGTTATGGCCCTGATGGTCGCGACGCTGACAGGATGCGCCTGGATACCCGCTAAACCGCTCGTGCAGGGGGCGACCACGGCGCAGCCGATACCTGGCCCGGTACCGGTGGCGAATGGCTCCATATTTCAGTCTGCGCAGCCGATTAATTATGGCTATCAGCCGCTTTTTGAAGATCGTCGACCGCGTAATATCGGCGATACGCTCACGATTGTGTTACAGGAAAACGTCAGCGCCAGTAAAAGCTCGTCGGCAAATGCCAGTCGCGACGGCAAAACCAGCTTTGGTTTTGATACGGTACCGCGTTATCTGCAGGGATTATTCGGTAATTCCCGCGCGGATATGGAGGCCTCCGGCGGCAACTCTTTTAACGGTAAAGGCGGCGCGAATGCCAGCAATACCTTTAGCGGCACGCTAACCGTGACCGTCGATCAGGTTCTGGCCAATGGCAATTTACACGTCGTGGGGGAAAAACAGATCGCGATTAATCAGGGAACGGAATTCATCCGCTTCTCCGGCGTGGTAAATCCACGCACCATCAGCGGCAGCAACTCTGTTCCCTCGACACAGGTGGCGGATGCGCGGATTGAATATGTCGGGAACGGCTATATTAACGAAGCGCAAAATATGGGCTGGCTGCAACGTTTCTTCCTTAATTTGTCGCCGATGTAAGCGAGGTGTATGTGTTTAAAGCTCTTGCAGGAATCGTTCTGGCACTGGTTGCCACTCTGGCGCACGCCGAGCGTATTCGGGATCTGACCAGTGTCCAGGGAGTACGGGAAAACTCGCTGATCGGTTACGGGCTGGTGGTCGGGCTGGACGGTACGGGCGACCAGACGACCCAGACGCCATTTACCACCCAGACGCTGAATAACATGCTGTCACAACTGGGGATTACGGTCCCCACCGGCACCAACATGCAGTTGAAAAACGTGGCG
This sequence comes from Salmonella sp. SAL04196, assembly GCF_046550835.1. Classification (NCBI taxonomy): domain Bacteria; kingdom Pseudomonadati; phylum Pseudomonadota; class Gammaproteobacteria; order Enterobacterales; family Enterobacteriaceae; genus Salmonella; species Salmonella sp. SAL04196. The sequence continues at coordinate 1,139,933 of NZ_JBGDXE010000001.1, read as the reverse complement.
GCGGTGATGGTGACGGCGTCGTATCCGCCTTTTGCGCGACAGGGACAAACGATCGATGTCGTCGTTTCCTCAATGGGGAACGCTAAAAGTCTGCGTGGCGGGACGTTATTAATGACGCCGTTAAAAGGGGTGGACAGCCAGGTGTATGCTCTGGCGCAGGGCAATATTCTGGTCGGCGGCGCGGGCGCTTCCGCAGGCGGCAGTAGCGTGCAGGTTAACCAGCTTAATGGCGGGCGCATCACTAACGGCGCGATTATCGAACGCGAGTTGCCGACTCAGTTCGGCGCTGGCAACACCATTAATCTGCAATTGAACGACGAAGATTTTACGATGGCGCAGCAAATTACCGATGCCATCAACCGCGCCCGCGGTTACGGCAGCGCCACTGCGCTTGATGCGCGAACGGTACAGGTACGCGTGCCCAGCGGCAACAGCTCGCAGGTGCGTTTTCTGGCGGACATTCAAAATATGGAAGTCAACGTGACGCCGCAGGATGCAAAAGTCGTGATCAACTCGCGTACCGGTTCGGTGGTCATGAATCGGGAAGTCACGCTGGATAGCTGCGCTGTGGCGCAGGGCAATTTGTCAGTGACAGTCAATCGCCAGCTCAACGTCAACCAGCCGAATACGCCATTTGGCGGCGGGCAGACCGTGGTGACGCCACAGACTCAGATAGATTTGCGTCAGAGCGGCGGATCGCTACAGAGCGTGCGTTCCAGCGCCAATCTGAACAGCGTAGTGCGCGCGCTGAATGCGCTTGGCGCGACGCCGATGGACCTGATGTCGATTTTGCAGTCCATGCAGAGCGCGGGCTGTCTACGCGCCAAACTGGAAATCATCTGATGATCGGAGACGGTAAATTGCTGGCCAGCGCGGCCTGGGATGCGCAATCTCTGAACGAACTGAAAGCGAAAGCGGGCCAGGACCCGGCGGCGAATATCCGTCCTGTGGCCCGTCAGGTGGAAGGGATGTTTGTTCAGATGATGCTGAAAAGTATGCGCGAGGCTTTACCCAAAGATGGTTTATTCAGCAGCGATCAGACCCGTCTGTATACCAGCATGTATGACCAGCAGATCGCCCAGCAGATGACCGCCGGTAAGGGGTTGGGGCTGGCGGATATGATGGTTAAACAGATGACGGGCGGGCAGACGATGCCTGCAGATGATGCGCCGCAAGTACCGCTTAAATTCTCCCTGGAGACGGTAAACAGCTATCAAAATCAGGCGCTGACCCAACTGGTGCGCAAAGCCATACCGAAAACGCCGGACAGCAGCGATGCGCCGCTCTCCGGCGACAGTAAAGACTTTCTGGCCCAGCTTTCGCTCCCGGCGAGGCTGGCCAGCGAACAAAGCGGGGTGCCGCATCATCTGATTCTGGCGCAGGCGGCGCTGGAGTCGGGCTGGGGGCAACGGCAAATCCTGCGGGAGAATGGCGAACCCAGCTATAACGTATTTGGCGTGAAAGCGACCGCCAGTTGGAAAGGGCCGGTGACGGAAATCACCACCACTGAATACGAAAATGGCGAAGCGAAAAAAGTGAAAGCGAAATTCCGCGTCTATAGCTCGTATCTGGAGGCGTTATCGGATTATGTCGCGCTGTTAACGCGTAACCCACGCTACGCTGCCGTGACCACTGCCGCCACGGCAGAGCAGGGCGCAGTGGCCCTGCAAAACGCCGGATACGCCACTGACCCGAATTACGCGCGTAAATTGACCAGCATGATTCAGCAGTTGAAAGCGATGAGTGAAAAGGTCAGCAAAACCTACAGCGCGAATCTCGACAATCTCTTTTAAATTGCTCAAGTCCACGTAGTCGCTGCCGATAACAACGAGTATTGAAGGATTAAAAGGAACCATCATGTCCAGCTTGATTAATCACGCCATGAGCGGACTTAACGCCGCGCAGGCCGCGTTAAATACGGTCAGTAATAACATCAACAATTATAACGTTGCGGGTTATACCCGGCAGACAACTATTCTGGCGCAGGCAAACAGTACGTTAGGGGCTGGCGGCTGGATAGGTAATGGCGTTTACGTTTCAGGCGTACAGCGCGAATATGATGCGTTTATCACTAATCAGCTACGCGGCGCGCAAAACCAGAGCAGCGGCTTGACCACGCGCTATGAACAAATGTCGAAAATCGACAACCTGCTGGCCGATAAATCCAGCTCACTGTCTGGTTCGTTGCAGAGTTTTTTTACCAGCCTGCAAACGTTAGTCAGTAACGCGGAAGATCCTGCGGCGCGTCAGGCGCTGATTGGTAAAGCGGAAGGGCTGGTAAACCAGTTCAAAACCACCGATCAGTATCTGCGCGATCAGGATAAACAGGTCAATATCGCGATTGGCTCCAGCGTGGCGCAAATCAACAATTACGCGAAGCAGATAGCTAACCTGAACGATCAAATCTCCCGTATGACGGGCGTAGGCGCGGGCGCATCGCCGAACGACCTGCTCGATCAGCGTGATCAGTTGGTCAGCGAGCTTAACAAGATCGTTGGCGTCGAGGTGAGTGTACAGGACGGCGGCACCTATAACCTGACGATGGCCAATGGCTATACGCTGGTGCAGGGGTCGACGGCGCGTCAGTTGGCGGCGGTTCCCTCCAGCGCCGACCCGACGCGAACGACTGTCGCTTATGTCGATGAGGCCGCCGGTAACATCGAAATTCCGGAAAAGTTGCTGAACACCGGTTCGCTCGGCGGATTACTGACATTCCGTTCTCAGGATCTGGATCAGACTCGTAATACGCTGGGCCAGTTGGCGTTAGCGTTTGCCGATGCGTTTAACGCGCAGCATACCAAAGGTTATGACGCCGACGGCAATAAAGGGAAAGACTTCTTTAGCATTGGCTCGCCGGTGGTATATAGCAACAGTAATAATGCCGATAAAACGGTATCGCTAACCGCTAAGGTGGTCGACAGCACGAAGGTTCAGGCGACGGATTATAAGATTGTTTTTGACGGTACAGACTGGCAGGTTACTCGCACTGCGGATAACACTACCTTCACGGCGACAAAAGATGCTGACGGAAAACTGGAGATTGACGGTCTGAAAGTGACGGTAGGGACCGGCGCACAGAAAAACGACAGTTTTCTTCTCAAGCCGGTCAGCAATGCTATCGTCGACATGAACGTTAAAGTGACAAATGAAGCCGAGATTGCGATGGCGTCTGAGTCAAAACTCGATCCTGATGTGGATACCGGCGACAGCGATAACCGCAATGGTCAGGCATTGCTGGACTTACAAAACAGCAATGTAGTGGGCGGCAACAAAACCTTTAACGATGCTTACGCCACGTTGGTCAGCGATGTGGGTAACAAAACGTCAACGCTGAAAACCAGCAGCACCACGCAGGCGAATGTGGTTAAACAGCTTTATAAACAGCAACAGTCGGTTTCCGGCGTTAACCTCGACGAAGAGTACGGCAATTTGCAGCGTTATCAGCAGTATTATCTGGCGAATGCGCAAGTATTGCAGACCGCGAATGCGCTGTTTGATGCGTTACTGAATATTCGCTAAAGGAGAAGGATGACATGCGTATCAGTACCCAGATGATGTACGAACAAAATATGAGCGGCATCACTAATTCTCAGGCCGAATGGATGAAGCTGGGCGAGCAGATGTCTACCGGTAAGCGCGTTACCAACCCATCTGACGATCCGATCGCCGCGTCGCAGGCGGTAGTACTCTCTCAGGCGCAGGCGCAGAATAGCCAGTACGCCCTGGCGCGTACGTTTGCCACCCAAAAAGTGTCGCTGGAAGAAAGCGTACTCAGTCAGGTGACGACGGCGATTCAAACCGCGCAGGAAAAAATCGTCTATGCCGGAAACGGCACGTTAAGCGACGATGACCGCGCGTCGCTGGCGACGGATTTACAGGGGATCCGCGATCAGCTGATGAACCTGGCAAACAGCACTGACGGCAATGGTCGCTATATCTTTGCCGGGTATAAAACGGAAGCGGCGCCATTCGACCAGGCGACAGGTGGTTATCATGGCGGCGAGAAAAGTGTTACCCAGCAGGTGGATTCCGCACGCACGATGGTAATTGGTCATACGGGAGCGCAAATTTTTAATAGCATCACCAGCAATGCGGTGCCGGAACCGGATGGCTCGGACTCCGAAAAGAATCTGTTTGTCATGCTCGATACGGCAATTGCCGCACTCAAGACCCCGGTGGAAGGCAATGACGTGGAAAAAGAAAAGGCCGCTGCCGCCATTGATAAAACCAATCGCGGCTTAAAAAATTCGCTCAATAACGTCCTGACCGTTCGTGCGGAACTGGGAACGCAACTGAGCGAACTCAGTACGCTGGATTCACTGGGAAGCGACCGTGCGCTGGGACAGAAGCTGCAGATGAGCAACCTGGTAGATGTGGACTGGAACTCGGTCATTTCCTCCTACGTCATGCAACAGGCGGCATTACAGGCGTCCTATAAAACGTTTACCGACATGCAGGGAATGTCGCTTTTCCAGTTGAACCGGTAACGCCTCTTTTTGAAACATATCACGAAACTGGATATGTTTTGTCTGCCCGCGCCATCCACCCCGGCGCGGGCATTTTTTTAGTCGTCATTGAGTTAGTGGTCATATTGTCGCGCCCGTAGCGACGCCATCCGTACGTATTATCCCGCCCGATCTCATAAACGCCTGGAGTGACTAAAAGACGCCATGGGGTGAAGCATCGCCCTGTAAGGGGCATAAAAAAGCCGACCTGGCGGTCGGCTTTGTATCAGCATTTACATCATTCTACCGGCTGTGGGCGTGTCGCCGGGGCGCTGGCGACACGTGTGGCGCTGTGTCCGCCTGCTGCGCCTTTACCTTCAAAGTGGAAGGAAGGACGCTGCCAGTCGCTATGGTGCGGGGTTTCCGGCACATATTCCGGCGCTGGCGCACGCGTCATCGGCGCGCTGGCGTGGTTGTGATCGTCAACACAGACAACGTCCTGCGGCTTTTCCACCACCTGGGCCGGTGCGATAACGGTTTCTTCTGCCGTGTGCTCCACAACAGCCGCTTCCGCTTTTGTCTCTTCTTCTGGCTCGACAACGACAACATCAGCTACGTTTTCAGCCACCGTAATGGACGCGTCGGCGGTTTCTGCTACCGGTTCGGCGTCAGCAATAACCTCTTGCGCCACCGGCGTATCGCTTTCGGCAATCAGTTGCGGCTGTTCATCAACCGGCGCGGCAATCACTTCCGGATGCGTTGTCTCGACCTCGACGACTTCCGGCACCTGTGGTTCGGCGACAGTCTGCGGCTCAACGGCAACGTTTTCTACCGCCTGTACCGACGCTTGTGGTTCTAACGCTACGGTCGCAGCGATAACCTGCGGTTCAGCGACAACCGGTTGTGGCAGCGCCAGATCTGCTTCACGCTGCTCTTCAACAACCTGCGTTTCCTGAGGACGGACAATCGGGTAGCGGATCCAGACTTTACCGGACGCCATTTCCGGCGACGCGCAGGCGACGGTTAACGGCATCGGCGATTGTGTCGGGTAGCGCTCGTCACGATAGCGACGACGACGCTGACCGCTAACGCGCAGGTGGCGCGGAGAACGGCGGGAGCGACGCGGCATACCAGTATTATCGCGAGGTTCTACGCTATCATCCTGCTCCGGCGCGATATCGGCAATGACAGGTAAATCAACTTTCGCCAATTCGGTACGCGGCGCTGGAACGGGCTGTTCAACGTTTTCAACCGGGCGTGGTTCGTCGACGACGACTGGCGTATCAACCGTTTCAACCACTGCGCTGTTGGTAAAGCGGACTTTCTGATTAAGCTGACGCTGCTTGCGGCGCGGCTGAACCTGCTGAACGCGTTCTTCCTGCTCGGTCTCCTGGACAGGCAGTTCTTCGCGGTTAAGCGCTTTTACTTCCTGCTGCGCCTGGCGTTTGTCATCATTGCGGCGGCGGCTGCGTTCGCGACGCGGCGTCTGTTGCTGCTCATCGCCGGTTTTCACTTTTTCCGCCGTTTCCTGCTGGCGGGTATCGCGCGCTTCCGCATTTTGCTGCTGCGCCTGGCGACGGTTACGACGATTATCGTCGCGGCTCTCGCCGCCGTCACGTCCGGCACGGTTATCACGGGTGTCGCGGCGTTCGTTACGATCGCGACGGTTGTTCTGCCGTGGCTTGCGACGATCCTGCTGACGCTCCGCTTTTTCTTCCGCTTTCGGCGCGGCTGTTTCGACGGCTTTCGTTTCTTCACCGCTGAACAGTTGTTTCAGCGCGTTTAGGAAGCGGCTAAACAGACCCGGCTGGGCAGGCTGCGCGGCGGCAACATTATCCTTTTTCGCCGTGGCGACGCTAACCGCCGGTTCGACAGGCGTCGGCGCCGGAGGCACATCTGGCATAGCGAATGTCGCCAGCGCAGGCTGTTCCGGGCGTTTACGCTCGGCGTACTCTTCTTCAGAAGGCAGCGCCATCGCTTCTTCGTGCAGCTTCGGCAGCATGTAGCTCAGGGTCGGCGTTTCTTCCCCTTTGCGTACGCGCAGCACGGAATAGTGCGGCGTTTCCATCTGATCGTTCGGGACGATGACACAGCGGACGCCATCCTGACGCGTCTCAATAGCGTTAACTGCCGTCCGTTTTTCGTTAAGCAGATAAGAGGCGATCGGCACCGGAACAATGGCATGGACTTCCTGCGTATTCTCTTTCAGCGCTTCTTCTTCAATCAGGCGCAGAATGGACAGCGACAGAGATTCGTTATCGCGCACGGTGCCGGTACCGCTACAGCGCGGACACACGTGATGACTGGATTCGCCCAGCGACGGGCTCAGGCGCTGACGCGACATTTCGAGCAGGCCGAAGCGGGAAATATGGCTAATCTGAATACGCGCCCGGTCCTGACGCACCGCTTCACGCAGACGGTTTTCTACCGCGCGCTGGTGACGTACCGGCGTCATATCGATAAAGTCGATAACGATCAGGCCGCCCAGGTCGCGCAGACGCAACTGGCGGGCAATCTCATCGGCCGCTTCCAGGTTGGTATTAAACGCCGTTTCTTCGATATCGCCGCCGCGAGTCGCGCGGGCGGAGTTGATATCGATGGCGGTTAACGCTTCGGTACTGTCAATGACGATGGAGCCGCCGGAGGGCAGGCGCACTTCACGCTGGAACGCTGACTCGATCTGCGATTCGATCTGGTAATGGCTGAACAACGGGATTTCACCGGTGTACAGCTTAATTTTGCTGCTAAAATCCGGGCGGCCCAACGCGGCGATATGCTGACGCGCCATTTCCATCACTTTGGGATTGTCGATCAGGATTTCACCGATATCCTGACGCAAATAGTCGCGAAACGCGCGTACGATGACGTTGCTTTCCTGATGGATCAGGAACGGCGCGGGACGGCTTTCAGCGGCTTTCTGAATGGCTTCCCAGTGTTTCAGGCGGAAGCTTAAATCCCACTGCAACGCTTCGGCGGATTTACCCACGCCTGCGGTACGCACGATAAGCCCCATTCCTTCAGGAAGTTCCAGGCTGGCCAGCGCTTCTTTTAACTCGGTACGATCGTCGCCTTCAATGCGACGGGAAATACCACCCGCGCGCGGGTTATTCGGCATCAGCACCAGGTAGCTGCCCGCCAGACTGATAAAGGTGGTTAACGCCGCGCCTTTGTTGCCGCGCTCTTCTTTATCGATTTGAACAATGACTTCCTGGCCTTCGCGTAACACGTCTTTAATGTTCGGGCGACCATGAGCGCTGTAGTTAGCGGGGAAATATTCGCGGGCAATTTCTTTTAACGGGAGGAAACCGTGGCGTTCTGCGCCGTAATCAACAAAAGCCGCTTCCAGGCTCGGTTCAATACGGGTAATTTTGCCTTTGTAGATGTTCGCTTTTTTCTGCTCGTGTCCGGGGCTTTCTATATCCAGATCGTACAGACGCTGCCCATCTACAAGGGCGACGCGCAACTCTTCCTGCTGAGTCGCGTTGATTAACATTCTTTTCATCGTAACTTACTCATTATTCTTACGTTGACGACTAAGCTGCGGGCATGGTGACGCCTTACCGGGCATGAACCGATGGCCTCGTGACTATTTCGCGTCGCCAACCTCACGGTTATCGTCAGCTCAAAGAGGCGCAGAGTGTCGGTTGCCTGTATTTCATACGGAAACACAGCGCAATTATCAGGGAAGCAGCCTGGGCATTACTCTCCAGAGAAGATCCTATCTACCGGTAAGGACTGCAACCCGCAGCCCGCTAACTGTCTGAAAAATCAATACGTCTTACGCCATTGCTGCGTTGATGATCGGTCAGACAAAATGGGTTATTCCGCTAAACTTTTTGTTTTAACAAGTTTCGGTGCGGAAACCGCATCATTATTCCACTGCTAACCTTGTTATAGCAAGATGACTTTTACCATTTATCACCCGCTTACTCACAGTTTTTTCACCAGCGCGAGCCAATCGCTTTAATAACCAGCAAAACCGCAGTGAAAAATGTTCATCCACTGGCGTAGACGTCTCTATAAGCATAGAAAAATGTGTGGCGCGAATCTCACAGGCTATTTAGAATCGCCCCCCATGAAAACAGAAACGCCATCCGTAAAAATTGTTGCCATCGCCGCTGACGAAGCGGGGCAACGCATTGATAACTTTTTGCGCACCCAACTGAAAGGGGTACCAAAAAGTATGATTTATCGCATCTTGCGTAAAGGCGAGGTGCGGGTGAACAAAAAACGCATTAAACCGGAATACAAACTGGAAGCGGGCGATGAAGTCCGCATTCCGCCGGTTCGCGTTGCTGAACGCGAAGAAGAGGCCGTGTCGCCGCATTTGCAAAAAGTGGCGGCCTTGGCGGACGTCATTTTGTATGAAGACGACCATATTCTGGTGCTGAATAAGCCTTCCGGCACCGCCGTACACGGCGGGAGCGGGTTAAGTTTTGGCGTCATCGAAGGGCTGCGGGCGTTGCGTCCGGAAGCGCGATTCCTGGAACTGGTGCATCGTCTTGACCGCGATACCTCCGGCGTGCTATTGGTGGCGAAAAAACGCTCCGCGCTGCGTTCGCTGCATGAGCAACTGCGCGAAAAGGGAATGCAGAAAGATTATCTGGCGCTGGTGCGCGGCCAGTGGCAATCGCACGTTAAAACCGTACAGGCGCCATTATTAAAGAACATTCTGCAAAGCGGCGAACGCATTGTTCGCGTGAGCCAGGAAGGCAAACCGTCAGAAACGCGCTTCAAGGTGGAAGAGCGCTATGCCTTCGCCACGCTGGTGCGCTGTAGCCCGGTCACGGGCCGTACGCATCAGATTCGCGTACATACCCAATATGCCGGTCACCCTATTGCGTTCGACGATCGCTACGGCGACCGTGAGTTTGATAAGCAACTGGCGGATACGGGGTTGAACCGACTTTTCCTGCACGCAGCAGCGTTGAAATTTACCCATCCGGGAACGGGTGAAGTGATGCGTATTGAAGCGCCGATGGATAAGCAATTGAAGCGCTGCCTTGAGGTATTACGTAGTAAAGCCTGATGCGCGTTGCTTATCAGGCCTACAATCGTGTGATGCACCGTAGGCCTGATAAGACGCATCGCGTCGCCATCAGGCAGATTAATCAGGCATTCAGCGGGTTCATCTCTTCCCGCCGCAGCATTTGACACAACGCGATCAGCGGCAAACCGATCAAGGTATTTGGGTCACGACCTTCCAGGCGTTCAAATAATGCAATGCCTAAACCTTCGCTTTTAAAACTTCCCGCGCAATGCAGCGGATGCTCTTTACGGACATAGTCGTCTATTTCCGCTTCGCTTAAATGGCGAAAATGAACGTCAAAAGGCTCCACTTCGGTTTGTAAGTGCCCGGAGGCGGAGTTATACAGCGCCAGTCCGGTATAAAACGTCACAATATTTCCGCTGGCTTTGGCTAATTGCTGACGCGCTTTTTCTTCCGTCAGCGGTTTGCCGGTGATTTCGCCGTCCAGAACACCAATTTGGTCGGAGCCAATAATCAAATGATTCGGGAAACGCGCGGCGAGCGATTGCGCCTTCGCCTGCGCCAGCCGCAACACCAATTGGCGCGGCGCTTCGCCCGGCATGGGGGTTTCATCAACATCCGGCGCGGCGCATTCGAAAGGAATCGTCAGCTTTTCCAGCAGCGCGCGACGCCAGGGAGAGGTAGACGCAAGGATGAGACGGGGCATATTTTTTCCCTCAGATATAGCGTAATGATGAGAGCCATCTTAAACTATGCTCTTCGGTCTTCAAGCCTGTCATACTGACTCGTCTTGAGCGAAAATAAGTCTGTAACCCGCAATGTGTGCGAATTATTGGCAAAAGGCAACCGCAGGCTGCCTTTTTCTTTGACTATATGACGTTACGAAGTTAATATGCGCGCCCTATGCAAAAGGTAAAATTACCCCTGACTCTTGATCCGGTTCGTACCGCTCAAAAACGCCTTGATTACCAGGGTATCTATACCCCCGATCAGGTTGAGCGCGTTGCCGAGTCTGTAGTCAGTGTGGACAGTGATGTGGAATGCTCCATGTCGTTCGCTATCGATAACCAGCGTCTCGCCGTTTTAACCGGCGATGCGGTCGTTACGGTGTCGCTCGAATGCCAGCGTTGCGGGAAACCGTTTACCCATCAGGTTCACACAACGTATTGTTTTAGCCCTGTCCGTTCCGACGAGCAGGCTGAAGCACTGCCGGAAGCGTATGAGCCGATTGAGGTAAACGAATTCGGCGAAATCGATCTGCTGGCGACGGTTGAAGATGAAATCATCCTCGCCTTGCCGGTAGTTCCGGTGCATGATTCTGAACACTGTGAAGTGTCCGAGGCGGACATGGTCTTTGGCGAACTGCCTGATGAAGCGCAAAAGCCAAACCCATTTGCCGTATTAGCCAGCTTAAAGCGTAAGTAATAGGTCTTCCCCGCGGACGCAGGGATAAACCGTAATTGAGGAGTAAGGTCCATGGCCGTACAACAGAATAAACCAACCCGTTCCAAACGTGGCATGCGTCGTTCCCATGACGCTCTGACCGCAGTCACCAGCCTGTCTGTAGACAAAACTTCTGGTGAAAAACACCTGCGTCACCACATCACTGCCGACGGTTACTACCGCGGCCGTAAGGTCATCGCTAAGTAATCGCGCGATACTCGATGCCTTTTGCATCACAGGCGTGCCTGTGGTGTAAAAGCCGAAGAGTACAAGCGTGATAAAGCTTAGTGAGGATTTCTCCGCGTAAGCGGAGAACACCGAACCAGGCAGCGACGATACCTTGACACGTCTAACCCTGGCGTTAGATGTCATGGGGGGCGATTTTGGTCCTTCCGTGACGGTGCCTGCAGCATTGCAGGCACTGAACGCTAATTCGCAGCTCACTCTTCTTTTAGTCGGGAATCCCGATATTATCACGCCATTACTTGCCAAAGCTGACTTTGAACAACGTTCGCGTCTGCAGATTATCCCTGCACAGTCAGTTATTGCCAGTGATGCCCGGCCTTCGCAGGCGATCCGCGCCAGTCGCGGGACATCCATGCGTGTGGCCCTGGAGCTTGTGAAAGAAGGCCGAGCCGAAGCTTGCGTTAGCGCTGGTAATACCGGGGCGCTGATGGGGCTGGCGAAATTATTGCTCAAGCCTCTTGAGGGGATTGAGCGTCCGGCGTTGGTGACGGTATTACCGCACCAGCAAAAGGGCAAAACGGTAGTGCTTGATTTGGGGGCCAACGTCGACTGCGACAGTACCATGCTGGTGCAGTTTGCCGTGATGGGCGCCGTTTTGGCGGAAGAGGTCGTCGGGATCAAAAATCCCCGCGTGGCGCTACTCAATATCGGGGAAGAAGAAACCAAAGGCCTCGACAGTATTCGTGAAGCCTCTTTAATGTTAAAAACAGTTCCAACCATCAATTACATCGGCTACCTTGAGGCGAATGAGTTACTGACGGGAAAAACCGATGTACTGGTGTGTGACGGCTTTACAGGCAATGTCACACTTAAAACGATGGAGGGGGTTGTCAGAATGTTCCTTTCACTGCTGAAATCACAGGGCGAAGGGAAAAAACGGTCGTGGTGGCTGCTGTTATTAAAACGTTGGTTACAAAAAAGCCTGACGAGGCGATTCAGTCACCTCAACCCCGACCAGTATAATGGCGCCTGTCTGTTAGGATTGCGCGGCACGGTGATAAAAAGTCATGGTGCGGCCAATCAGCGAGCATTTGCAGTCGCGATTGAACAGGCAGTGCAGGCGGTGCAGCGACAAGTTCCTCAGCGAATTGCCGCTCGCCTGGAATCTGTATACCCAGCCGGATTTGAACCGCTGGACGATGGCAAAGGCGTAAACCTGCGGGCGCACAGATAATATCGCTGTCTCCCCGGCGCCGCCAGCGTGCCAGACGTTTACAGGTAACGGTATATAACCGAAAAGTGACTGAGCGTACATGTATACGAAGATTATTGGTACTGGCAGCTATCTGCCCGAACAAGTGCGGACTAACGCCGATCTGGAAAAAATGGTTGAGACCTCTGACGAGTGGATTGTCACTCGTACAGGTATTCGTGAACGCCATATCGCCGCGCCGAATGAAACTGTCGCGACGATGGGCTTTACCGCTGCGAATCGCGCGATTGAGATGGCGGGGATCGATAAAGACCAAATTGGCTTGATTGTGGTGGCTACCACATCAGCAACGCATGCATTTCCAAGCGCGGCATGTCAGATTCAAAGTATGCTCGGTATTAAAGGTTGCCCGGCGTTTGATGTCGCGGCAGCGTGCGCAGGTTTCACCTACGCGTTAAGCATCGCCGACCAGTACGTTAAATCCGGCGCGGTTAAACACGCGCTGGTGGTCGGTTCCGATGTATTAGCCCGCACTTGCGATCCTGGCGATCGCGGTACGATCATTATTTTCGGCGATGGCGCAGGCGCGGCCGTACTGAGCGCTTCTGAAGAACCGGGTATTATCTCCACTCATCTTCATGCCGATGGCCGTTACGGTGAATTACTGACCCTGCCGAATGCCGATCGCGTAAATCCGGATAACCCGATTTACCTGACGATGGCGGGCAATGAAGTCTTTAAAGTGGCGGTCACTGAACTGGCGCATATTGTCGATGAGACGCTGGCGGCTAATAACCTGGATCGCTCAGAACTCGATTGGCTGGTGCCGCATCAGGCTAACCTACGTATCATTAGCGCGACAGCGAAAAAACTCGGCATGTCGATGGACAATGTCGTCGTCACGCTGGACAGGCACGGCAATACCTCCGCGGCTTCTGTGCCGTGCGCGCTGGATGAAGCCGTGCGTGACGGGCGAATTAAAGCCGGTCAGCTGGTATTGCTTGAAGCCTTCGGGGGTGGATTCACCTGGGGCTCCGCGCTGATTCGTTTCTAGTATAAGGATTTAAACATGACGCAATTTGCATTTGTGTTCCCCGGTCAGGGTTCTCAGAGCGTTGGGATGTTGGCCGAGATGGCGGCAAATTACCCTATCGTAGAAGAAACGTTTGCTGAAGCTTCTGCGGCTCTGGGATATGATCTGTGGGCGCTCACCCAGCAAGGTCCAGCGGAAGAACTGAATAAAACCTGGCAGACGCAGCCGGCGTTATTAACCGCTTCCGTCGCGCTTTGGCGCGTTTGGCAGCAGCAGGGCGGTAAAATGCCTGCGTTAATGGCAGGTCACAGCCTGGGCGAATATTCCGCGCTGGTTTGCGCTGGCGTCATCAACTTTGCTGATGCCGTTCGTCTGGTGGAAATGCGCGGTAAATTCATGCAGGAAGCGGTTCCGGAAGGTACTGGCGGCATGTCTGCGATCATCGGTCTGGATGATGCCTCTATTGCTAAAGCCTGTGAAGAATCTGCCGAAGGGCAGGTTGTTTCGCCGGTTAACTTTAACTCGCCGGGACAGGTGGTTATCGCCGGGCATAAAGAGGCAGTAGAACGCGCGGGCGCAGCCTGTAAAGCCGCTGGCGCGAAACGCGCGCTGCCGCTGCCGGTGAGCGTACCGTCGCACTGCGCGCTGATGAAACCAGCGGCAGATAAGCTGGCGGTTGAATTAGCCAAAATTACCTTTAGCGCGCCAACGGTGCCGGTAGTAAACAACGTTGACGTGAAATGTGAAACCGATGCCGCCGCTATCCGCGATGCGCTGGTTCGCCAGTTGTACAATCCGGTACAGTGGACGAAGAGCGTGGAATTTATCGCGGCGCAGGGCGTTGAACATCTTTATGAAGTGGGTCCAGGTAAAGTCCTCACTGGTCTGACGAAACGTATTGTCGACACCCTGACAGCGTCGGCGCTGAACGAGCCGGCGGCGCTGTCTGCGGCACTTACGCAATAAAAGAGGAAAACCATGAGCTTTGAAGGAAAGATTGCGCTGGTGACTGGTGCAAGCCGTGGCATAGGCCGCGCAATTGCAGAGACTCTCGTTGCCCGCGGCGCGAAAGTTATCGGGACTGCGACCAGTGAAAATGGTGCGAAGAACATTAGCGACTATTTAGGTGCTAACGGGAAAGGTTTGATGTTGAATGTGACCGATCCTGCATCTATTGAATCTGTTCTGGAAAATATTCGCGCAGAATTTGGTGAAGTGGATATCCTGGTTAATAATGCCGGTATCACTCGTGATAATCTGTTGATGCGAATGAAAGATGATGAGTGGAACGATATTATCGAAACCAATTTATCATCCGTTTTCCGCCTGTCAAAAGCGGTAATGCGCGCTATGATGAAAAAGCGTTGTGGTCGCATTATCACTATTGGTTCTGTGGTTGGTACCATGGGAAATGCAGGTCAGGCAAACTACGCTGCGGCGAAAGCGGGCCTGATCGGTTTCAGTAAATCACTGGCGCGTGAAGTTGCGTCCCGTGGTATTACTGTCAATGTTGTGGCTCCGGGTTTTATTGAAACGGACATGACGCGTGCGCTGTCTGACGATCAGCGTGCGGGTATCCTGGCGCAGGTGCCTGCGGGTCGCCTCGGCGGCGCTCAGGAAATCGCCAGTGCGGTTGCATTTTTAGCCTCTGACGAAGCGAGTTACATCACTGGTGAGACTCTGCACGTCAACGGCGGAATGTACATGGTTTAATCACGATTGAAAAATATTTGCGTTATTAGGGCGAAAGGCCGCAAAATAACGTAAAATCGTGGTAAGACCTGCCGGGATTTAGTTGCAAATTTTTCAACATTTTATACACTACGAAAACCATCGCGAAAGCGAGTTTTGATAGGAAATTTAAGAGTATGAGCACTATCGAAGAACGCGTTAAGAAAATTATCGGCGAACAGCTGGGCGTTAAGCAGGAAGAAGTAACCAACAATGCTTCTTTCGTTGAAGACCTGGGCGCAGATTCTCTTGACACCGTTGAGCTGGTAATGGCTCTGGAAGAAGAGTTTGATACTGAGATTCCGGACGAAGAAGCTGAGAAAATCACCACCGTTCAGGCTGCCATTGATTACATCAACGGCCACCAGGCGTAAGTGAACATCTCCAGGCGGTCATTCGACCGCCTGAGTTTTATCTTTTTGTCCCACTAGAATCATTTTCCCTCCCTGGAGGACAACCGTGTCTAAGCGTCGTGTAGTTGTGACCGGACTGGGCATGTTGTCTCCTGTCGGCAATACCGTAGAGTCTACCTGGAAAGCTCTCCTTGCCGGTCAGAGTGGCATCAGCCTGATCGACCATTTCGATACTAGCGCCTATGCAACGAAATTTGCTGGCTTAGTAAAGGATTTTAACTGTGATGACATTATCTCGCGCAAAGAACAGCGCAAGATGGATGCCTTCATTCAATATGGAATTGTCGCTGGCGTACAGGCCATGCAGGATTCTGGCCTTGAAGTGACGGAAGAGAACGCAAGCCGTATTGGCGCCGCTATCGGCTCCGGTATCGGTGGTCTCGGTCTGATCGAAGAAAACCACAGTTCGCTGGTAAAAGGCGGACCGCGTAAGATTAGCCCGTTCTTTGTCCCGTCGACGATTGTTAACATGGTAGCAGGCCATCTGACTATCATGTATGGCCTGCGTGGGCCAAGCATCTCTATTGCGACTGCCTGTACTTCAGGCGTGCATAACATCGGCCATGCCGCGCGTATCATCGCCTATGGCGATGCGGACGCGATGGTGGCAGGTGGCGCAGAAAAAGCCAGTACGCCGCTGGGCGTAGGTGGTTTTGGCGCAGCGCGCGCGCTGTCGACCCGCAACGATAACCCACAGGCGGCGAGCCGTCCGTGGGATAAAGAACGCGATGGTTTTGTACTGGGCGACGGTGCCGGTATGTTGGTGCTTGAAGAGTACGAACATGCAAAAGCGCGTGGTGCGAAAATCTATGCTGAAATCGTCGGCTTTGGTATGAGCAGCGATGCTTACCATATGACGTCGCCGCCGGAAAATGGCGCAGGCGCTGCGCTGGCGATGGTTAACGCGTTGCGTGATGCCGCGATTGAGCCTGCTCAGATTGGCTACGTCAACGCACACGGCACGTCGACGCCTGCCGGCGACAAAGCTGAGACGCAGGCGGTTAAGTCAGTCTTTGGCGATGCCGCAAGCCGAGTGATGGTGAGCTCGACCAAATCGATGACCGGCCATCTGTTGGGCGCCGCAGGCGCAGTAGAGTCTATTTTCTCTATTCTGGCGCTGCGCGATCAGGCCATTCCGCCAACCATTAATCTGGATAACCCGGATGAAGGTTGCGATCTGGACTTCGTGCCGCATGAAGCGCGCCAGGTCAGCGATCTGGAGTACGCTCTGTGTAACTCCTTTGGCTTTGGCGGTACTAACGGTTCGTTGATTTTCAAACGTATCTAGTCAGTACTGTTATGAATAAAAAAGCGGAGCGCCTGGCGCTCCGCTTTTTTATGTATTCTTGATCTGAAGGCTACTGGTACGTAAAGTTCAGTTGAACGACAGTCTTGAATTCCCCTGGCGTTACGCGACCCGTCGGTGTGTACATGCGCGCAGAGAGCGGGAAAACGGCCCGGTGGTCATTGCCGTTCACTTTCACGGCCAGCGTATCCGCCGGTGAGATTTCCGTCTGATGATCGCGGGTCATAATTTCCAGTGCCATACCGGTAGCGCTGCCCTGGCTGTTAGCGAATTTGGTGGCATCGTCAGTGTCGGCATCACCGCTGAACAGGGCAGTCACCTGAGTAGTTGATGGCGGGCAGGAGGAGAGGGTCAGTTCAAAATCCTGCCACTCACTGGTATCGCCCACCTTAAGGTAATCAACGGCGCGTGCCTGCTGGAACGTGACCGTCTGTTCCTTTGTGCCCGTATCCACGATGCAGGCAGAAGCAATTACTATACCGCTCAGGTTAATATCGGTTGCCTGCACGGAATAAATACTGCTTACCGCCCATAGACAGGCCAACGCGGGGAGCAGTTTATTTATCTGTTGCGCCATTGTCCCGTCCTGGATTACTGGTAGGTGAAGGTTGCCTGTACTTGGCCCTCGATGGTGCCTGGCATCACGAGGCCTGTTGCCACTGCACGGGAGCGCAGTTTCAGGTCATAGGCATGCGTGTCGGATGGGATTGCGATGTCCTTCAGAGCAGCGCCATTTTTATAGGCGTGCTCGCTTTTGTCATCCGTTAACTCAAGCTTCAGGTTGGTGGCAGTGCCGGTATTTTTGTAGAAGTCTGTATCCGTGTCGGCGGTGCCAGCAAAGGCTACGCTAAATGAGGTGGTGGAGGCTGGGCAATCGGTGAGCGTCAATGTCTTTTCAACCCATGGGGTAGTGCTGCCACTTGTTTCTAGAGTATTGGCCTGAATCCCGGTCCCCAGATTAATAGCGAGAGACTCATCGCCGCCGTTAACCACACAAGGTGAGGCGATAACGGTACCGCTGATATCAATATTGACAGCCTGACTGGATGAGGAAAATAACCAACCAAGCGCAATGATGAATGCCACTGTCTTTTTCCTGTTTGTAACAATCATATATAATCCCTATTAGTTGTAAGTAACTTTAAGCTCAATGGCTGTTTTGACATTACCCGCAGTTACGCTTTCAGCATCATCTATAAAATAAGACACTTTAAAGTCAGGCAACACATAATCCCCGGAGCCGTTATAATTCTGGAGCGCGATCGCTGAATTAATTGTATGAGGCGTACCATCGGTATTCTGTATCTGCACATAAACATTTTTCGCGTAGGTATCACCCGTCACAGTATTAAGAACCCCATTGGCTTCGTCGTGGGCTCCATAGACTGCGGAAAAATTATAAGAGATACCATTGATGGCCCCCGGGCAGTTTGTGAGCGTTATCGTCGGCGCCTGAATACTATTTTGTGCGCCCGTTTTTAGGCTATTCCCATAAAGTGGGTTGAGTTTAATTTCTGTTGGTGCGTTAATTCCACAAGCCGTATACTTTGGCTGACTAGCCACACCAGAACGGGCCACGAAAGTCACATCTCCATATCCGCTATCCGCTGGGTTATGATAAGAAACAGTAACGCTTGGCACCTCAGTAATGGGGCCCGCCGGTAGTTCATCCGTTAAACGCACCAGCATGTAGCGAATAATTAGGTCGCCGGATGCGTTGACATTACTATCGACGTCTAAACGAAATGGAGCCGTATAATCTTTATCCGGGGTTACTACGCCCGCTGGGGTGTAAGTCATTTGATAGGCAATGCCTACACCCGGGTTATTGGTTTTATACACCGTTGCGTCATTAGTAGTCGTTCCCCCTGTCGGTTCGCCATTCACAGTAAAATCAATATAACCTTTTTGGCTGCTAGCTATTATTGGCAATTTCCAGTGTTCCCCCCAGTCGTCAAACCAGGTTGTCCCCCCGGCCGAACTCGGCATAGTAAAGGAGCTGAATTTATAAGGTAAAGTTGATGTATTCGCACTGCTTGTATTTATGATACCTGCAAGAGCATCAACGGACGTTATCAACGGGCACACAGATATTAACAACGCAAGGCCGACTGTTTTTTTCACGAATACGTTTTCCTTATGACGATTATGGTCATCGTTATTAACGACAAGATTCTTGCGTTTCCATCACACCATCAGTCGCATTCAATTCTGTTAAATTGAATGTTACGTGACAGGTGTCATTCGCTGTACGGCCCCACGTTACCTTTAAGGTTCCGCGTTCGGGCGCACCGGTAAGATAGACTTGCCCGTGGTCACCCACGATGAAGCTCTTATCCGCAGGTTGACCCTCTATCGTTGCCAGCGCTCCAAATGGCACTATCTCCGTAGGGGTACGTGACAAATTCATGAGTACCCTTTTACCGATACGGGTATCAAAATGTGCGCGTACAATTGCGCCGCGCGTGGGGGTAATCATCTGGCTGGTCAGGTCGACGTCAGCACCATCAGGCAGCGTTTCGGTATCCAGTGAGACGGCGGTTTCACGGTACGGCGTCACGTAAGGCACCACGGTGTAACCGCGGAAGTCGGTTTTTACACCCGTCTGGTTGCTTATCGTAACGCCATTCGCCCCGGGGGCTTCTACCAGTGCTGAGGTTTCGCCCAACGACTGGCTGAGCGTGACACCATGCGCGTGGGCGACAATGCCGCCTTCCATGCCGTAGTTAACGCGTTTCTGGTCGTTGTCATAGCTGTAGGCACCATTCATTCGTGCGTAGGTCCCCTGATAATCGAGGCTGGCGTAACCGCCATTCCCTTCGCCGTGATTCGTTTCGCTCTGCTGGAGACTCCAGTTCAGGTTATTGTCTTCTAATGCTGACCCGTTTAGCCCGACGGTATGGTTGGTATTGCCCCGTTTGCTGGTATTCAGGTTGTAAGTGGCGTAACTGTGACTTAACCAGCGGTCGAGCGGGATGTTTATGCTCAGTGAGAAGACCTGATCTTCATCGTAGATTTTGTCGCTATCGTCACTGTCGGTGGTATTGCGGTTATAGCTGTAATTGATGTTGTACGTCACGCCGCCCCAGCTATTACTGTAACCCACACCGAGAGAGCGCATCTTCCGGTCACTGTTCCAGTAATCTTCGCTAATAGCATTGAGCGACAGTGACCCCAGACTCGCCCCGATACTCTGGTTAAGCTGAAGTTCAGCACGGTTGCGGCGGCGGTCGTTATTATTTTGCGACTCGTCGTCACGCCAGGTATCCAGTACTTCCGGGAGAGTGTAATAACCTGATGTTGAATACCTATAACCGGAAATGGATATATTGGTGCCGGTTTCGAGAATATTTTTACTGTAACGGATGCGCCAGGACTGGCCGCTCTCTTTATCCTGATCTTTTTGCGTTGACCATGCCTGAGTGCCATCCACCGAGACGGCACCCAACTCGCCGAGGTTTTTTCCAAGCCCGGTGAGCAGGGACTTGTAGTGCTGTGAGAACTGGCCCCCGCCATATACCGTAAACCCGGCTGGCAGGCCATAAATCAGGGTGGCCTGGGTAAACATTTTTTTGTCAATATCGCTCTCATAGGGGCGATACTGGCCGCTGGTCACGCTGTACTTCAGCCGCCCTTCGCGCTGCAGAATAGGCAGAGAGGCGAAGGCCACCGTCTGATGCTGTTCGCTACCGTCGGCCTCTTTAATTGTGACGTCAAGATCGCCGCTGCTGCCGGTTGGGTACATATCGGTAATCTCAAATGCGCCCGGCGAAACATAGCTTTGATAAATGGTGTAACCATTCTGTTTGATAATTACCTGCGCGTTAGTACGGGCTATGCCGCGCACCACCGGCGCGTAGCCACGCAGGCTATCGGGCAACATATCATCGTCGGAGGCCAGCTGTGCGCCGCGGAACGGCACACTATCAAACAGCTCGGAGGGCGCGGTGCTGTCGCCGAATGTTAGCTGACTTTTCAGCGCGATAATATTGCGTTGGGCGTAGGTGTAGAGCGAATCCCAGCTTTCATTGGCGCTATCGCCGTTGACGTTGCGATTCCAGGTGCTGTAGTTGCGAATGCGCCAGGGGCCAATATTCAGGCCCGGACGCAGGCTCAGATAATAGCTGTCGGAGTCGGTCATATCGCCGCGGCGCGCTTCGGTGTTGGCGCCGGAAAAGCTATAGTTGAGCAGCAGGGCGTTAATGCCCTCATCGAGCCGTTCCGGGGCGACGTAGCCGCGGGCATGGCTGTCTACGGCGGCCTGCGGAATAGACAGCCGTAGCTGCTGGCGTTCAAAGGCGAACTCGGCGCTGGCCTGCGGGATCGCCGCCAGGTTAGCGCAGTCGCCGTGACCAGCAAGATTTGGAAACGCGTCGGTACGAATACCGAACTCGCGCAGCGAGTCAACGCTGAAGCAGGGCTGCAGAGTGGTGTTGCCTGCCGTATCTTTTTGCATAACAAAATTAACGTCATGCACGCCAGCGGACGATTTATTCACAATGACGTCAACGCGATAGGTGCCAGGCATTTGGCCGATGCCTTCTTCAAAAGCGGAAAGATCGGTAAGCTCTTTTCCCGGCCCGTCGATCCCCAGCAGCGCTGGGTTAAAATATTCGCGGGCAAACGCAGTGTTACCGTCTGGCAGTGCGCACTGCAGGGCGATAAAGCAGGCGATTCGACTGAGCGTCATTATTTTTTTGTATGCGTCTGCATTCATCCCGATATCCTTTCGGTGTGGTCTTACAGGCGTGTGTGGTGTTCAGACCCGATAGAGCCGAAATCGTTAATAAGTGTCCAGGTTACGTCGCCGCTGGCTTCGGCGGGCGCGGTAAAGCTGGCGGAACTCATCGGCGCGACATAGGTAGCGTCTTTCACGGTGCTGGTTCCTATCTTCACCGTGCTGAAGTTCATGTAGTAGGCTGTGGGATTGGTCACGGTAAGACGGTTACCGCTGTGCTGCCAGGTCAGCTTCGCGGTGACGTTTTCCGGTTGCTCCGTCAACGCCTGCGGACGGTAAATTAATTTAATGCGGGTTTTCACCGCAATTTGCAGAGTGTTAACGTTATCCTGCTTTTCCGTCGTCGATGGGATCGACTTAATATTCATCCAGTAGAGGGATTCACGATCTTCCGGCAGATTGCCGCCAGTACGGAGAATTCGCAGATTATTTTCCTGCCCTGCGCCTAAACGAAAAAGCGGCGGCGTGACCATAAACGGCGATTTATCGCTGCTTTTTTCCCCGGCGTCACTCCATGACTGAATGAGATAAGAAGATTGGTCCGGATTTTTAACGCTAATCGACGTTTCTTTTTTATCGCCGTTATAAATAATACGGGTTCCGCCGATAATAACACCGGCCTGTACGGTTGCCGTAGTGAATATAAGCGTGGCGGCAGTGAGTAAATTATATTTATTCATGGAGTATCTCCAAAGCAAAGCCGGGTCCATCCGGCTTTATTGGTTTACTGAAACGAGAGAATAAATTCCGCGCGATTAGTTGTAGGTCAGGGTAAAGTTAACGACGCCGTTGGCATCGCCGCCTGATACGCTATCTTCTGTCGCGATATAACGGGCGAAAAAGTCGAGGTTCGTTTCTTCTGCCGCATCGGAGGCAATGGTAACGGATTTAGACTCAGTACCCAGCGGCAGTTCGCTGGTATCGCTATTCAACAACTGGATAGCGACACCTTTAGCGACGCCGGTAGTACCGTAACCGGTAATTTGCAGATAGTCGTTATTCAGGGTGTCCGGCATACCGTCATATTTTACGGAAACCGGTTTCCCCAGCAGATCTGCAGGGCAGGCGGTTAATACCAATGAAAACTTGGTGGTTGCTGCCGTTGAGCCAGCGGCGGTAAACGCTGTTTTAGAGACCTCGCCCAGCTTGACATCCTGAGAGCTGGTAACACTGCCGTTAATTTTGCAACCTGCTTCGATGATTTTGCCGGTAAAATTAACCTGGCCATCCTGAGCCATTGCAGTCGAAGCAAGCCCCATTGCGGTGAATAATACGGCAGCGGCAAATTTTCCTTTCATTAAAAATGTCCTTTCATGGTCGACTCGATACGTAGATATTACTCAGCGCACGATAAATAGGCTTTGAGTAATAAATATATTAATTATGACTTTCTAATTGCAGTATTAAATATGATAGGGTAACGTCAGACGATACCCAATTACATTTTGACCATATGTGAAAGTTATGACTATAAATAATATCTAATTAATGCTTTTTGTTTTGCTAAATATATTCGCTAAATAAATTAATTTCGTCATTTAAGGTGCTGTGATTAATATTATTGCTATAATTTATTTGTTATGGTTGACATAAATATGCCTTTTCTTATTAAAATAAGGAAAACCTGATAAATAACGTGTTATCTTGCTGGCAAAGTCCTTGCGCGCAGGCCATTCCCCTGACACTCTGATGGGCGGTTATCTGGAGGATGAATGTATCTGATTAACGGCCAATCCACTGAACGACTCGCGGTGAATGACCGGGGGGTGCAGTTCGGAGACGGTTGCTTTACCACTGCGCGGATCGCGGCGGGGGAGATTGCCTTGTTTTCCCGTCATCTGGCTCGCCTGGAAGAAACGTGCTCTCGTTTGGCGATCCCCTTTAACGATTGGGATGTATTAGTAAAAGAGATGCGCTGCCTGGCACAACCGCATCGGGAAGGCGTGCTGAAAGTGATGATTACCCGCGGCGCAGGCGGACGCGGTTACAGCGCCGCCAGTTGTCAATTACCCACACGGATTCTTAGCGTGTCGCCTTACCCTGCCCACTACGCCCGCTGGAAAGACGAGGGCATCACTCTTACCCTTAGTCCCATACCGCTTGGGCGCAATCCTTATCTTGCCGGATTAAAACATCTGAACCGCCTCGAACAGGTGTTGATTCGCTCTCATCTTGAGCAGACGAACGCCGATGAGGCGCTGGTTCTTGACAGCGAGGGATGGGTTACGGAATGCTGTGCGGCTAATTTGTTCTGGCGTACAGGCGACATTGTTTTTACGCCGCGTCTGGATCAGGCCGGGGTGAACGGCATTATGCGACAATTTTGTTTACGCCAACTGGCGCAATCTCCTTTCCAGGTCCTTGAAGTTCAGGCGAGAGAGGAGGCGGTCAGGCAGGCGGATGAGGTTATCATCTGCAACGCGCTAATGCCGATTATTCCCATACGCGCCTATCACGGGACGTCGTATTCTTCGCGAACACTGTTTCAATTTTTAGCCCCATTTTGTGAGCATCCGAATTAGTTATGAAAAAATTGTCAGGCGTTTTCCTTCTGCTGTTGGTTGTGCTGGGTATTGCCGCGAGCGTGGGGATGTGGAAAGTTCGCCATCTGGCGAACAGCACGTTACTTATTAAAGACGAGACTATCTTTACGCTCAAGGCGGGAACGGGGCGGCTGGCGCTTGGCGACCAGCTTTATGATGAAAAAATCATTAATCGCCCCCGGGTATTTCAGTGGCTGCTGCGCGTGGAGCCTGAGTTATCGCACTTTAAAGCGGGAACTTACCGTTTTACGCCGGGGATGACCGTACGGGAGATGCTTGAGTTGCTGGAGAGCGGCAAAGAAGCGCAATTCCCGTTGCGGTTTGTGGAAGGGATGCGCCTTAGCGATTACCTGAAACAGCTACGAGAGGCGCCGTATATTCGCCATACATTGCCGGATGATGACTACGCCACTGTCGCTCAGGCATTAAAGCTTGCGCATCCTGAATGGGTAGAAGGGTGGTTCTGGCCCGATACCTGGATGTATACCGCCAACACCAGCGATGTCGCTATTCTCAAGCGAGCGCACCAAAAGATGGTGAAAACTGTCGATACTGTCTGGAAAGGCCGGGCCGAGGGGCTGCCTTATAAAGATCAGAACCAACTGGTGACAATGGCCTCGATTATTGAAAAAGAGACGGCTGTCGCCAGCGAACGCGATCAGGTGGCCTCAGTCTTTATTAATCGCCTGAGAATCGGTATGCGCCTTCAGACCGATCCCACCGTGATTTACGGGATGGGGACGAGTTATAATGGTAACTTGTCGCGTGCGGATCTGGAAAAGCCGACGGCTTATAACACGTATACCATAACCGGGCTGCCGCCAGGACCGATTGCATCGCCCAGCGAAGCGTCATTGCAGGCGGCGGCGCATCCGGCGAAAACGCCGTATCTCTATTTTGTGGCCGACGGTAAAGGCGGTCACACATTTAACACCAATCTTGCCAGCCATAATCGGTCAGTGCAGGAGTACCTGAAAGTGCTTAAGGAAAAAAATGGGCAGTAATTATATCGTCATCGAGGGCCTGGAAGGCGCCGGAAAAACCACTGCGCGCGACGTGGTGGTGGAGACCCTTGAGCAACTGGGTATTCGTAACATGATTTTTACCCGTGAGCCGGGCGGTACGCAGCTTGCCGAAAAACTAAGAAGTCTGGTGCTGGATATTCGAGCGGTAGGCGACGAAGTGATTACCGATAAAGCGGAAGTACTGATGTTTTATGCCGCTCGCGTACAGCTCGTCGAAACGGTAATCAAACCCGCGCTGGCGCAAGGCGTATGGGTGATCGGCGATCGACACGATCTCTCGACCCAGGCGTATCAGGGGGGAGGGCGCGGCATTGATCAAACCATGCTGGCGACACTACGCGATGCCGTGCTGGGCGATTTTCGCCCTGACCTGACGCTGTATCTGGATGTCACGCCGGAAGTCGGGCTAAAACGCGCCAGAGCGCGCGGCGATTTGGATCGCATTGAGCAGGAATCTTTTGATTTCTTTAACCGGACTCGCGCGCGCTATCTGGAACTGGCGGCGCAAGACTCGCGTATCCGCACCATTGACGCGACCCAGCCGCTGGATGCCGTCATGCGCGACATTCGCGCCACTGTGACGAAGTGGGTGCAGGAGCAAGCGGCATGAAATGGTATCCATGGTTACGGCCCGCCTATGAAAAACTGGTAGAAAGTTACCAGGCGGGACGTGGGCACCATGCGCTACTGATTCAGGCCTTACCTGGCATGGGCGACGAGGCGCTGTGCTATGCGCTGAGCCGTTATCTGTTATGCCAGCAGCCTGAGGGCCACAAAAGCTGTGGGCATTGCCGTGGTTGTCAGCTTATGCAGGCTGGCACGCATCCGGACTATTACACGCTGACGCCGGATAAAGGCAAAAGCAGTCTCGGCGTAGATGCGGTACGCGAGGTCAGCGAGAAATTGTACGAGCACTCCCGTCTGGGCGGTGCGAAGGTGGTGTGGATTGCGGATGCGGCGCTATTAACCGACGCCGCCGCCAATGCGTTGCTCAAAACGCTGGAAGAGCCGCCGGAGCAAACCTGGTTTTTCCTTGCCAGCCCGGAGCCTGCTCGTCTGTTGGCGACATTACGCAGCCGCTGCCGGCTGCATCATCTGGCGCCGCCGTCCGAATCGTATGCGATGTCATGGCTGTCGCGAGAAGTGACGGCGTCACAAGAAGCATTGCTCACGGCGCTACGCCTGAATGCGGGGTCGCCCGGCGCCGCGCTGGCGCTGTTGCAGTCTGAACGTTGGGCGCAGCGTGAGGCGCTGTGTCAGGCGTTAATGGACAGTTTACATACGGGCGACTGGTATGCGTTATTAACGGCGCTCAATCATGAGCAAGCCCCGGCGCGCCTGCACTGGCTGGCGACGCTGCTGGTTGATGCTCTTAAACGTCAGCACGGCGCGTCGTACCTGACAAACGTTGATGCGGACGCGGTTGTTGCCGCGCTGGCGGGGCCGCTATCCCCGGCGCGTATTCAGGCAATCCTGAACGATGTTTGCCATTGTCGTGATCAATTACTTCATGTGACCGGATTAAACCGCGAACTGGTATTAACCGATCTCATTCTCCGCATCGAGCATTACCTGCAACCAGGCACCTTGTTGCCTGTTCCTCATCTTTGAGAGAGACATTATGTTTTTAGTCGACTCACACTGCCATCTTGATGGTCTGGATTATCAATCTTTGCATAAGGACGTGGACGATGTGCTGGCGAAAGCCGCCGCGCGCGATGTGAAGTTCTGTTTAGCGGTGGCGACGACGCTGCCGGGGTATCGCCATATGCGCGAGCTGGTGGGCAAGCGCGATAATGTGGTCTTTTCCTGCGGCGTGCATCCGTTAAATCAGGATGAAGCGTATGACGTAGAAGAACTGCGCCTCCTTGCTGCAGAAGACGATGTGGTGGCGATGGGCGAGACCGGGCTTGATTATTTTTACACGCCTGAGACCAAAATCCGCCAGCAGGCGTCTTTTATTCATCATATCCAGATTGGCCGCGAATTGCATAAACCGGTGATTGTCCATACTCGCGACGCGCGTGCCGATACGCTGGCTATCCTGCGCGAAGAAAAAGTGACGGATTGCGGCGGCGTACTACACTGTTTTACAGAAGACAGAGAAACGGCCGGCAAATTGCTGGATCTGGGGTTTTATATCTCTTTTTCCGGCATCGTAACGTTCCGTAACGCTGAACAGTTGCGTGATGCGGCGCGCTATGTACCGCTGGATCGGTTATTAGTCGAGACCGATTCTCCTTATCTGGCGCCGGTGCCGCATCGCGGTAAAGAGAACCAGCCTGCGATGGTACGCGACGTCGCAGAATATATGGCGGTATTGAAAGGGGTTGCCGTTGAAGAACTGGCGCAGATCACCACCGATAACTTTGCTCGCCTGTTCCATATTGACGCGTCTCGCCTGTCATCAATCCGTTAAACGAGTTTTTTTAAAGCTCGTAATTAATAAGCAAAGCGCGTAAAGTTCACCGCCACAAAAGGGGCGGTGAGCGAGCTTATGGAAACATTCGGAAACTCATTTTGGCAGAATGTGATACTTTTTAGGCTATCTGGCGCTGAAACGTGATAGCCGTCAAACAAAATCAGACGTATTTATTTTACTCTGTGTAATAAATAAAAGGGCACTTAGATGTCCTGTCCACGGCGGGGTTCTCCCCCCTCGCCAATGCGTGAGAACGTAGAAAAGCACAAATACTCAGGAGCACTCTCAATTATGTTTAAGAATGCATTTGCTAACCTGCAAAAGGTCGGTAAATCGCTGATGCTGCCGGTATCCGTACTCCCTATCGCAGGTATCCTGCTGGGTGTCGGTTCCGCTAACTTCAGCTGGCTGCCAGCCGTTGTATCGCACGTTATGGCAGAAGCGGGCGGATCTGTTTTTGCCAATATGCCGCTGATTTTCGCTATCGGCGTGGCGTTGGGCTTTACCAACAACGACGGCGTTTCGGCTCTGGCGGCGGTAGTAGCGTATGGCATCATGGTGAAAACCATGGCTGTGGTTGCGCCGCTGGTTCTGCATTTACCTGCTGAAGAGATCGCCGCTAAACACCTTGCTGATACGGGTGTTCTCGGGGGGATTATCTCCGGTGCGATCGCAGCGTATATGTTTAACCGCTTCTACCGTATCAAACTGCCTGAGTATCTGGGCTTCTTTGCGGGCAAACGCTTCGTGCCGATCATTTCGGGTCTGGCCGCTATTTTTACCGGTGTGGTGCTGTCTTTCGTATGGCCGCCAATCGGTACGGCTATCCAGGCGTTCTCGCAGTGGGCGGCTTATCAGAACCCGGTTGTCGCGTTTGGCATTTACGGTTTCATCGAGCGTTGCCTGGTGCCGTTTGGTCTGCATCATATCTGGAACGTTCCTTTCCAGATGCAGATCGGCGAATACACCAACGCAGCGGGTCAGGTATTCCACGGCGACATTCCGCGCTATATGGCGGGCGACCCGACGGCGGGTATGTTGTCTGGCGGCTTCCTGTTCAAAATGTACGGTCTGCCGGCTGCGGCCATTGCTATCTGGCACTCTGCTAAACCGGAAAACCGCGCAAAAGTGGGCGGTATCATGATTTCCGCCGCGCTGACCTCGTTTTTGACGGGTATTACCGAGCCTATCGAGTTCTCCTTCATGTTCGTGGCGCCGATCCTGTACATTATTCACGCGATTCTGGCAGGTCTGGCATTCCCGATCTGTATTCTGCTGGGGATGCGTGACGGTACGTCGTTCTCCCACGGTCTGATCGACTTTATCGTGCTGTCCGGTAACAGCAGCAAATTGTGGCTGTTCCCGATTGTTGGCGCCGGTTATGCGATTGTGTACTACACCGTGTTCCGCGTGCTGATCAAAGCGCTGGATCTGAAAACGCCGGGTCGTGAAGACACTACTGATGACGCAAAAGCGGGCGCGACCAGCGAAATGGCGCCGGCTTTGGTTGCGGCGTTTGGCGGTAAAGAGAACATCACTAACCTGGATGCCTGTATCACGCGTCTGCGCGTGAGCGTAGCCGATGTAGCGAAAGTGGATCAGGCTGGCCTGAAGAAACTGGGCGCGGCAGGCGTTGTCGTCGCGGGTTCCGGCGTTCAGGCTATTTTCGGTACGAAATCCGATAACCTGAAAACGGAAATGGATGAGTACATCCGTAACAGCTAAGCAGTAATGATGTTGGGGAGAATTAAGGCAGCCATTCGGCTGCCTTTTTTAATGGCGCTTTATATGCCGCTCTCCGACAGTCTGTCAGAACTGATAATTGGAGGTGAGGCTGACGTTACGCGGCGCGCCGTAAACAATGGAACCATCAATATTGGTGTCGTAGGTTTTATCGAACAGGTTGTTGATGTTTCCCTGTACGGAGAAATTTTTCGTCACCTGATAGCGGGTAAACAGATCGACCAGCGCATAGCTGCCCTGTTCGGCGCGGAAAGTGCCGTACGGCGTCGTGGTATCTTTGTAAACCCGATTCTGCCAGTTCACACCGCCGCCGACCGTCAGCTCCGGTATCGCCGGCAGACGATAGCGGGTGAATAACTTCACGCTGGTGCGCGGGAGATTAGGGTTCACGGCGTTACCTTCATTGTCCTCGGCAACATATCGGGTAGCCCCGAAAGTCATCTGCCAGTTATCGGTAATTGCGCCGTTCACTTCAAATTCGACGCCTTTGCTCACCGTTCCGTCAGTAGACTTCCAGGCAAACTCCCCATTACTGCCAGGGATGGGAATAGTGGTTGCCTGAGCGACGTTATTCTGCTCAATGCGGAACACGGACAACGTGGTGGTGAGGCGGCTGTTCATCCAGTCGGACTTCAGGCCCGCTTCATAGTTATTACCGGTAATCGGAGCCAGATATTGACCTGCTTTGTCACGTTTATTCTGCGGCTGAAAGATAGAGGTATAACTGGCATAAGCGGACCAGTTGTCGTTGATATCATAAATCAGCCCGGCATACGGCGTGGTATGGTTTTTCTCCATGCTGTAGGTCAGTGTATCAACACGCCAGTTGGTATAACGAGCGCCAAGAATCAGATGCAGCGGGTCGGCCAGCGAAATGCGCGTAGCGGCATACAGCGATTTCATATGCGTGGTATCGTCCTGCGCCAGATTTTGTGGCGCCCAGTGGGTTTGGGGGAAATTACCGTTAAAGGCGCTGAAGTTGCCAATGTCGTCCGGAAAGACGTTCGCCCAGGCGCTAAAATAGCGGTTATTCTGCTTACTATAACTGCCGCCAAACATCATATTGTGCTGACGGCCAAACAGCTCATAAGCGCCATCGGCAAAGAGATCTATGGCATCTACTTTGCGCTTGCCGCTGTTCCAGCCCGTACCGCCGACCACGGGGTAGCTTGCGCCATAAGGACTCACCAGCGTACCTGTCTCTTTATCGACTAACGCATCGATATACATCATTTTACTGTCGAATTTGACCTCAGTATGGGTCGCATTCAGGGTCGCCTGCCAGCTTTCGGCAAAATGCTGCTTAAGCGTGACGAAGAATTTATTTATCTCTTTGTTGTTATAAGCCCAGTCCGGGGCGGTACTACGCGCGCGGTCATAGCTATTTTTGCTGCCATCGGTGTTCCAGCGCGGCAGACCGCCCCAGGTCGGGCTATTGACATCAATTTTTTGATATTCATAACCGGCTGAAAGGCCAGTGGTTGCACCCAGATCGGCATCGACAATTCCGGAAAAGAACGCTTTCTCACTGTTATAGCGGTCCAGCCAGGAATCATTATTCTGATAACCCGCCACGATGCGCCCACGGACATTGCCGTCTGCGGTGAGCGGACTTTGCAGATCCATGACGTAACGCTGCTTATTCCAGCTACCGTATTCTGTGGAGACGTTACCTTTGAACTCCCGATTGGTGGCGTGTTTACGAATCATATTTATTGAGGCAGAAGGATTACCGGTTCCGGTCATCAGCCCATTCGCGCCGCGAACCACCTCCACGCGCTCATACAGCGCGGTATCCGTTAGCGCATCGCCCAGATTCCAGCGGGACTCAAAATACGTTGGAATACCGTCAACCATATAGTTGTCAATTTCAAACCCGCGCGAGTAATAGCTGATGCGATCGGAGTCAGCCTGGCTTCCGCTGATCCCCAGCGTATTGGTCATCACCTCGCCCAGGGTTTGCAACTGCTGGTCTTCCATACGCTGTTGGCTGACAATACTGACCGACTGCGGGATATCGCGCTGAGTCATCGTCATTTTGGTGCCCGCAGCGGTCGTTTTCACGCTGTAATCCTGTTCTTCGCGGTTTACGGCGTCAGCGGTCGTCGCGCCCTCGACAATAACGGTATCCTCAGCCGCGAAGGCGGCAGGCATAAATGCCATCGCCATACCCATAGCTAACAGCGACGGTGCGGCGGTGGACTGAAGGTGTTTGTCCCGGCGGTATTGAATGAAAGACATCTGAAAATCCTTGCTTGTTATTGGGGTAAGTTCAGGACGTATGACGTTGAACCTTTTCATTCTTTGCTAGTTAATGCGCATAAAAATGCAAATGAGAAATATACGCATTTGTATTAAATGTGTAAAACGGTATAAACAGGCAAACTAAAAATATTTTTTAAGCGTACAAAGGCGTCATGGCAGGGGGATATGGCGGTAAGCCCAGCATGTAGTCATTTTTCGCTTAATAAATCGTGGGTTAAAGTTGAAAGAGCGTCGGTAACTCGCTCATACTCTATACTCGCAGTATGGCTCGGCGTAGCATGTGCGCTGCAAGGGCTATTATGAAAAAGGAAAACGTCGTGGCAGAAGAAACTATATTCAGCAAAATTATTCGTCGTGAAATCCCTTCGGATATCGTTTATCAGGATGAGCTGGTCACCGCCTTTCGTGATATTTCACCGCAGGCGCCGACGCATATCTTGATTATTCCCAATATCCTGATCCCAACCGTCAATGACGTGACGGCGGAACATGAACAGGCGTTAGGTCGGATGATCACCGTGGCGGCGAAAATCGCCGAACAGGAAGGCATTGCCGAGGATGGGTATCGTTTAATCATGAATACCAACCGTCATGGGGGCCAGGAAGTTTATCATATCCATATGCACCTACTGGGCGGCCGCCCGCTAGGCCCGATGCTGGCGCATAAAGGCTTGTAAATATGATCAAAGGATGCATCGCGGTTTCTCTGGGCTTGCTGCTGCTTACCGGCTGCCGGTCACACCCTGAAATTCCGGTAAGCGACGCGCAGTCGCTGGTGATGGAGTCCACGGTTCTGGCGGCGGGGGTCACCGCAGAGCCGCCTGAACTGACGGCGTCTGATATCCAGCCATCAGCTTCTTCCCGCGTCTATAACGAAAGGCAAGAGCCCATAACCGTTCATTATCGGTTTTACTGGTATGACGCGCGGGGGCTGGAGATGCATCCGCTGGAGGCGCCGCGTAGCGTAACCATACCCGCGCGTTCGTCGGTAACGCTATTTGGCAGCGCCAATTATCTGGGGGCGCATAAGGTCAGGCTTTATCTTTATTTGTGAGGAGTGAATTTTGATGACAAAAATGCATCGCTACGCTGCCATTGCTGCGCTGGCGATATTTCTCTCCGGGTGTATGGCGCAACGTCAACCTGCGCCAGTTGAAGAGGTAAAACCAGCGCCAGAACAACCCGCGCAGCCACCACAGCCTCCTGTTGTGCCGTCTGTGCCAACCATTCCACAGCAACCGGGGCCGATCGAACATGAAGATCAAACGGGCCAGCCAGCGCCTAAGGTGCGCCACTATGACTGGAACGGCGCGATGCAACCGCTGGTCAGCAAAATGTTGCAGGCTGATGGCGTGACGGCCGGAAGCGTATTGCTTGTCGACAGCGTGAATAACCGGACGAATGGGTCGTTAAATGCGAACGAGGCAACGGAAACGTTACGTAATGCGCTGGCGAACAACGGTAAATTTACGCTGGTCTCCGTACAGCAACTCTCGATGGCAAAACAACAGCTAGGGTTGTCTCCGCAGGATAGTCTGGGAACGCGCAGTAAAGCTATTGGCATTGCGCGCAACGTCGGGGCGCAATATGTACTTTACTCCAGCGCATCCGGTAACGTTAACGCGCCTGCATTACAGATGCAGTTAATGCTGGTGCAAACGGGCGAGATAATCTGGTCAGGTAAAGGTGCGGTCCAACAACAATAATCCCTTAACGCGCGACGAGATCCTGTCGCGCTATTTTCCCCAGTATCGTCCCGCCGTCGCCGCATCGCAGGGGCTAAGCGGCGGGAGCTGTATTATTGACCACGATACTCACCGTGTCGTGCTGCGTCGTCATCACGACCCCGACGCTCCACCAGCCCATTTTTTACGTCATTACCGCGCCTTATCCCAATTGCCGGCCAGTCTTGCGCCGCGAGCGCTTTTTTATACGCCAGGCTGGATGGCGGTAGAATATCTGCATGGTGTGGTAAATTCCGCTCTGCCAGATGCCGACGAACTGGCGGCCTTACTGTATCATTTGCATCAACAGCCGCGTTTTGGCTGGCGTATCGCGCTATCGCCACTATTGGCGCAGTACTGGTCGTGTTGCGATCCGGCAAGGCGTACGCCGTTTTGGTTGCGGCGGCTCAAACAGTTGCAAAAAAACGGTGAACCTCGCCCGCTGCGGCTCGCGCCTTTGCATATGGATGTCCATGGCGACAATATAGTATTAACGTCCGCCGGGTTGAGACTGATTGACTGGGAGTATGCCGGCGACGGCGATATTGCGTTGGAGCTGGCGGCAGTATGGGTTGAGGATGAACGCCAGCACCGACAACTGGCAGACGCTTATGCCGCGCGCGCGCGAATCGACGCCCGGCAGCTATGGCGACAGATACGATTATGGCACCCCTGGGTCATTATGCTAAAAGCAGGGTGGTTCGAATACCGCTGGCGACAAACCGGCGAGCAACAATTTATCAGGCTGGCCGATGAAACCTGGCGCCAGCTACGTATGAAAGGATAAGGAGAGCAGTGTGGGCCCAGTAATGTTGAATGTCGAAGGATGTGAGCTGGATGCGGAGGAGCGCGAGATACTGGCGCATCCGCTGGTTGGCGGGCTTATTCTGTTCACGCGTAATTACCATGACCCGGAACAGCTGCGCGAATTAGTGCGCCAGATTCGGGCGGCATCGCGTAACCATCTGGTGGTGGCCGTCGATCAGGAAGGCGGGCGCGTACAGCGTTTCCGTGAAGGGTTTACCCGCCTGCCCGCGGCGCAATCTTTTTTTGCGCTGCATGGGCTGGAAGAGGGGGGACGACTGGCGCAGGAGGCAGGGTGGCTGATGGCCAGCGAAATGATCGCGATGGATATTGATATCAGTTTTGCGCCAGTGCTGGACGTCGGGCATATCAGCGCGGCAATTGGCGAGCGCTCCTATCATGCCGATCCCGCAAAAGCGTTGGCAATGGCAACGCGCTTTATTGACGGCATGCATGACGCCGGGATGAAAACGACCGGTAAGCATTTCCCCGGCCACGGCGCGGTCACGGCGGACTCCCACAAAGAGACGCCGTGCGATCCACGTCCTGAAACGGATATCCGTGGCAAAGATATGTCGGTGTTCCGCACGCTGATTAGCGAGAATAAACTGGATGCGATTATGCCTGCCCACGTGATCTACCGCGCTATCGATCCACGCCCGGCAAGCGGTTCGCCGTACTGGCTGAAAACGGTGCTGCGTCAGGAGTTAGGCTTTGACGGCGTCATTTTCTCCGACGATCTGTCGATGGAGGGCGCGGCGATTATGGGCAGCTATGCTGAGCGCGCTCAGGCGTCGCTGGATGCGGGTTGCGATATGATTCTGGTCTGCAATAATCGTAAAGGCGCAGTCAGCGTGTTGGATAATCTGTCGCCGATCAAAGCAGAACGTGTTACACGTTTGTATCATAAAGGTTCATTTTCACGCCGGGAGCTCATGGACTCAGCACGCTGGAAAACAGCCAGCGCCCAGCTCAACCAGTTACATGAACGCTGGCAGGAAGAAAAAGCAGGTCATTAACTCGAGTTTTCGTGAGGGTGCCAGATGATTATTTATTTACACGGTTTTGATTCAAATAGTCCGGGCAACCATGAAAAAGTGTTGCAATTACAGTTTATCGACCCGGATGTTCGGCTGGTAAGCTACAGTACGCGGCATCCTAAGCACGATATGCAGCATCTGCTGAAAGAAGTGGACAAAATGTTGCAGTTGAATGTGGACGAGCGCCCTTTAATCTGTGGCGTGGGGCTGGGCGGTTACTGGGCGGAGCGGATTGGCTTTTTGTGCGATATCCGTCAGGTGGTTTTTAACCCGAACCTGTTCCCCTATGAAAACATGGAGGGGAAAATCGATCGCCCGGAAGAATATGCGGACATCGCCACAAAGTGCGTGACCAACTTTCGCGAAAAAAATCGCGATCGTTGTCTGGTGATCCTCTCGCGTCATGACGAAGCGCTGGACAGCCAACGCTCAGCGCAAGCTCTTCACCCGTATTATGAAATTGTGTGGGATGAGGAACAGACTCACAAATTCAAAAATATTTCGCCGCATTTGCAACGTATCAAAGCGTTTAAAACGCTGGGGTAACGCCCCCGGCAATATGGCGTTATCAGTGACCGGATAACCAGCCTTGCGGCTGGTTTTTTTATGCTCAATTCTCGCAAGCTGTCTATCTTTTCAGCATGAAAACTTGATGCACATCAATTTTGGTATGACCAATGCACCGTTCATGCTATTCTCATATCAGAAGCTTATTCTCATTAACGTAACTTGTTGTTAATTAAAGGCTATACTAATAACGTTTAATTAACAATTGGTTAATAAATTTAAGGGGGTCACGTTGACTACACCATTAAAAAAGATCGTGATTGTCGGCGGCGGCGCTGGCGGGCTGGAAATGGCGACGCAGTTAGGCCATAAACTGGGGCGCAAGAAAAAAGCGAAAATCACGCTGGTAGACAGAAATCACAGCCATCTGTGGAAACCATTGCTGCACGAAGTGGCGACTGGCTCTCTGGACGAAGGCGTGGATGCGCTGAGCTATCTGGCTCATGCGCGTAATCATG
Source organism: Salmonella sp. SAL04196 (assembly GCF_046550835.1). Classification (NCBI taxonomy): domain Bacteria; kingdom Pseudomonadati; phylum Pseudomonadota; class Gammaproteobacteria; order Enterobacterales; family Enterobacteriaceae; genus Salmonella; species Salmonella sp. SAL04196. Next base: position 1,103,844 of record NZ_JBGDXE010000001.1, on the reverse strand, counting down.
GTTTCCAGTTCCAACTGGGGTCGGTGATGGATATCGATCGCGAAGCGAAAACCATCACCATTGCCGAGTTGCGTGATGAAAAGGGCGAACTGCTGGTGCCGGAGCGCAAAATCGCGTATGACACGCTGGTGATGGCGCTGGGCAGCACCTCTAATGATTTCAACACGCCGGGCGTGAAAGAGCACTGTATCTTCCTCGATAACCCGCATCAGGCGCGCCGTTTTCACCAGGAGATGCTGAACCTGTTCCTCAAGTATTCGGCTAATCTGGGCGCGAACGGTAAGGTCAATATCGCCATCGTTGGCGGCGGTGCGACGGGGGTTGAGCTGTCGGCTGAACTGCATAATGCGGTAAAACAGCTGCATAGCTATGGTTATAAGGGGCTGACCAACGACGCGCTGAACGTGACATTGGTTGAGGCTGGCGAGCGTATTCTGCCTGCGTTGCCGCCGCGTATCTCCAGCGCCGCGCATAATGAACTGACCAAACTGGGCGTTCGCGTGCTGACGCAAACTATGGTCACCAGCGCCGACGAAGGCGGTCTGCATACGAAAGAAGGTGAATATATTCAGGCCGATCTGATGGTGTGGGCGGCGGGTATCAAAGCGCCAGATTTTATGAAAGAGATTGGTGGTCTGGAAACGAACCGCATTAACCAACTGGTGGTGGAGCCGACGCTGCAAACCACGCGCGATCCTGATATTTATGCGATTGGCGACTGCGCTTCCTGCGCACGTCCGGAGGGAGGTTTTGTGCCGCCTCGCGCTCAGGCGGCGCATCAGATGGCTACCTGCGCGATGAATAACATTCTGGCGCAGATGAATGGCAAACCGCTGAAAGCTTACCAGTATAAAGATCATGGTTCGCTGGTCTCTCTGTCCAACTTCTCTACCGTGGGTAGTCTGATGGGGAACCTGACCCGCGGTTCAATGATGATTGAAGGACGTATCGCCCGCTTCGTGTATATCTCGCTATACCGTATGCACCAGATAGCGCTGCATGGATACTTTAAAACTGGCCTGATGATGCTGGTGGGCAGTATTAACCGCGTCATTCGTCCGCGCCTGAAACTGCATTAATTTCTCTGCGCCTCACCGGCTGCTCGCGCCGGTGAGCGCTTCTCCATCACTCGCTTCGGAGTTGTCCGAATCCTTCAGCTTTACCGCCTCATCCCGCATTTTTCATCCTCATTCCGATTGGCTTTGTTCGCATACTGGTTGCAAAATTGTTACCAATAGCAACGAAGGAGGAACTCCCGTGAATAAATCAATGTTGGCGGGTATAGGGATTGGCGTAGCGGCTGCGCTGGGTGTGGCGGCAGTGGCCAGTCTCAACGTATTTGATCGTGGTCCGCAATATGCGCAGGTGATATCGGCTAAACCGATTAAAGAGACGGTAAAAACGCCGCGTCAGGAGTGCCGTAATGTCACGGTCACGCATCGCAGACCGGTTCAGGACGAAAACCGTATTGCCGGCTCGGTGCTTGGCGCAGTAGCAGGCGGCGTGATTGGACATCAATTTGGCGGCGGTCGTGGTAAAGATGTGGCGACGGTCGTCGGGGCGCTGGGCGGCGGTTATGCTGGCAATCAAATCCAGGGATCAATGCAGGAAAGTGATACTTATACTACCACGCAGCAACGCTGTAAGACGGTGTATGACAAATCTGAAAAGATGCTTGGCTACGACGTGACCTATAAAATTGGCGATCAGCAGGGCAAAATCCGCATGGATAAAGACCCCGGAACGCAAATTCCCCTCGACGGCAATGGTCAACTGGTTCTGAATAACAAAGCATAAAAAAGCTGTACTCTGCAAGTTAGCCCCTCATTCGCTCAGGCTGAGGGGCTTTTTTTATCCGAAGCTGCGTTGTTCAGGACTTGAGCAGTTCAGGCCAGATGCGCAGGGTCGTACGCGTAATTTGCATCAGTTGTTCGAAGGTGGCTCCCTCGCGGGCGCTGATCGACATTCCCTGTAAAATACAGTTGATATATTCCGCGAGCGCCTGCGGGTTACAGTGCGCCGGAATTTCACCGCGCTCCTGACGTTGGCGCAAAAACTGGATGAGCGTCTGTTCCTGCATGGCGTGGCGTGATTTTACCGTGCGAGCGATATCGCGTGAGGAGGCGGCGAGGGTGGCGGACGTATTAATCATAAAGCAGCCAGCCGGCGTGTCCGTACTGGTAAAGCAGGCGGCAATTTCTGTGAAGTAATCTTCCAGCGCCGATTCCACGCTTTTCTCTTCACAAAAGAGCTGGGCTTCGTGCTTTGAGGCAAAGCGAGTGATGTAGCGATCCAGGACAGCGCGAAATAATCCTTCTTTGTTAGTGAATTCCGCATAGAGAGTAGGCGCTTTCGCCCCGGTAGCCTCTACGAGATCGGCAAGCGAAGTTGCTTCATAGCCGTGCTGCCAGAAGAGAGTCATGGCCTTATCAAGCGCAGCTTCCCTGTCGAACACTTTTGGTCGGCCACGGCTTTTCTTCGCGCAACTCGTGGTATCCGTTGTCATGATGCCGTTGTACCTGTTTAAAGAGCGGTCTCTCTATTATAAAAACAAACCACTTCTGGCTCCAGAGTATTCATTAGAAAAATAAATCAATTCTATTCACATGAAAAATAACATCTTTATAAATTATATAACGATCATTATAAAAAGAAGTTGACGTGTGATGTAGATCACATCTATGATTAACTTATCGATCGTTAAGTTAATGCTTACGACACCCATTCATCTGCTAAAGGTCATCACTATGAAAAACATAAAAACCCTCATCGCTGCTGTGGTACTGAGTTCGCTCTCATTCGCCAGCTTCGCCGCCGTTGAAGTTCAGGCAACGCCAGAAGGTCAACAGAAGTTTGGCACCATTTCCGCGAATGGCGGCACGAATCTGGGCTCGCTGGAAGATCAGCTGGCGCAAAAAGCGCAGGAGATGGGGGCGAAGTCTTTCCGTATTACCTCTGTTACCGGCCCGAATACCCTTCACGGTACGGCGGTAATCTATAAGTAAGCATTAACCCTCATTAATGCCGCTGCGATTGCCACAATAAAAAGAGAAAGCCTCGCGATGCATCGCGAGGCTTTTTTGTCGGTCAGCTATTCACGCTTACAGCGACTGCGGTTTCGCCTCTGATTGACGGGTTACATCCACCGGCATTCCGGAGCGCACTTCCATAACATGTTCCATCACCGCGGCGTCGGTCTGCGGCGCGTCCTTAAAGGTCTGCATCGGGCCATTCAGCACAATCGGCAGCACCTGCGGATCGTCGCCTATATTTTTAGACAGCGGCTGATGAACTTCCACCAGTCGCACGCCGCCTGGCTCCACCGAGGCTTTAATCGGCGTATTGATAATATTCACTTTGGTTCCCGGCGTGACCTGACGGAACAATGTCTCTATATCACCGTCGCGCAGACGGATACAGCCGGAACTGACGCGCATACCAATGCCAAAATCGGCATTCGTGCCATGTAACAGATAGACGCCGCCGTAGGCCGCTAAACGAATCGCGTGATGCCCCATTGGGTTATCGGGACCGGCAGGCACCACGGCGGGGAGATCGATGCCTTGCGCTTTATAACGGGCGCGAATATTGGCGGTCGGCGTCCAGGTTGGATTGGCGCGTTTATCCGAAATGGTCGTCACCATCGTTGGCGTCAGGGTATCGCCGCCCAGTTGGCCAATCCCGATAGGGTAGACCGTGACCGTATTTTTCCCCGGTTGATAATAGTAAAGCCGTAATTCCGCGAGGTTAATGACGATACCTTCACGTGGCGCGTCCGGTAGCAGCGTTTGCAGCGGAATCGTCAGCACGCTGCCTGCGCGTGGCACGTAAGGATCAATGCCGGGGTTGGCCTGTAACAGGGCTAAAAAGCCCACGTTATATTTTTTGGCGATCGCCTCCAGCGAGCCGCCGTCGTCTTCAACGACATGGAATTTATTTTCTCCCACCAGTCGACTGCCGGGGGGCGGAAGAGGCCACGTATTTGCCTGCGCGGGAAGGGCAAGCATGATGGTCGCGGTAAGCGCAAACAACGCCCACCAGCGAGAGAGTCGCGTATTGTTGAACATTATAATAAACCCATGATTATTATGTGGTTATTTTTATAAAAGAGGAAATAAGAATTATGGCGGCTGGCTGTGTCTGGAACTGCAGGGAAGTGCAAAGAATTTGTAAAGATTAGGCCGGACGCAGGGTAATGACGCCCGGCCTGACGCTTATGCAATAGCGTTTTCTTCCAGTTGCTGCATGAACTGGCGTACCCAGTCTATACGCGTTTTACGTTCGCTTAAATCCTGAATAAACTTGAGGCGCGTCGGGCCATCCAGACGGAAATGCTGCGGTTGTTTTTGCAGCAACCCGATAAGCCAGGCAGGGTCAACGTGGTTTTTCTCGGCGAACTCAATCGTTCCGCCTTTCTCGTTACCCTCCAGTTTTCGGATGCCGAGCTTTTGCGCCTGTTGGCGAAGGCGGGCGATATCCAGCAGATTACGCGCTGGATCGGGCAGCAGGCCGAAGCGATCGATCAATTCCACTTTGATCTCTTCCAGCTCGTTTTCGTTCTTCGCGCTGGCAATGCGTTTATAGAATGACAGCCGGGTATTAACATCCGGAATAAAATCATCCGGCAGTAACGACGGCATTCGCAGCTCGACTTCCGTTTGCTGACTGGTGAGATCTTCCAGCGAGGGTTCGCGGCCTGCTTTCAGCGCATCGACGGCGTTTTCCAGCAGTTCCATGTAGAGTGAGAAGCCGATGGTTTCCATTGAGCCGCTTTGCTCTTCGCCAAGCAGTTCGCCTGCGCCGCGGATCTCCAGATCGTGGGTCGCCAGCGCAAACCCGGCGCCTAAATCCTCCAGCGACGCAATCGCCTCCAGCCGTTTTTGCGCATCGGTGGTCATGGCCTTAGGATGTGGCGTCAATAGCCAGGCGTAGGCCTGGTGGTGCGAGCGCCCTACGCGGCCACGCAACTGGTGCAACTGCGCGAGGCCGAAATGATCCGCGCGTTCAATGATGATCGTGTTAGCGGTGGGAATGTCGATCCCCGTTTCGATAATGGTAGTACACACCAGCACGTTAAAACGTTGATGGTGGAAATCGTTCATGACCCGTTCCAGCTCACGTTCGCGCATCTGCCCGTGGCCTATAGCGATTCGCGCTTCCGGCACCAGTTCCGCCAGCCGCTCTGCGGCTTTCTGAATATTTTCGACATCATTGTACAAATAGTAAACCTGACCGCCGCGCAGGATTTCACGCAGAATCGCTTCCCTTACTACCAGGCTATCATACTCGCGGACAAAGGTTTTTACCGCCAGACGACGGGCAGGGGGGGTGGCGATAATGGAGAGATCGCGCATACCGCTCATCGCCATATTCAGCGTCCGCGGGATCGGCGTCGCCGTGAGCGTCAGAATATCGACATCGGCGCGCATCGCCTTGATTCGCTCTTTGTGGCGCACGCCGAAACGGTGCTCTTCATCGACAATCAGCAGGCCGAGGTCGCGCAGCTTCACATCGCTTTGTAGCAGTTTATGCGTACCGATCAGAATATCGATCTTACCCTCGGCGGCTTCCGCCAGGATTTGCGTCTGCTCTTTGGCGCTGCGAAAGCGGGACAGCATCTCAATGCGTACCGGCCAGTTGGCGAAACGGTCGCGGAAGTTGTCATAGTGTTGCTGCGCCAGCAGCGTAGTCGGCACCAGTACCGCCACCTGTTTATGGTTTTCCACCGCCAGGAACGCGGCGCGCATCGCCACTTCGGTTTTGCCGAAGCCGACGTCGCCGCACACCAGCCTGTCCATCGCCAGCGGTTGGCACATATCGCTCAATACGGCGTTAATCGCCTGTGCTTGATCGGGCGTCGTTTCAAACGGGAAGCTGTCGCAGAATAACTGATATTGCTCACGATCATGCTTAAAGGCAAAACCCTCTTTTGCCGCCCGTTGCGCATAAATATCCAACAGTTCCGCTGCGACATCGCGCACTTTTTCCGCCGCTTTCTGCCGGGCGCGCGACCAGGCGTCGCCGCCCAGTTTATGCAGCGGCGCACTTTCTTCCGCGCCGCCAGCATAGCGGCTAATCAGATGCAACGAGGAGACCGGCACATACAGTTTGGCGTCATTGGCGTAAGTGAGCATCAGATACTCACCCTTGATGCCGCCAGCCTCCAGCGTGGTCATGCCGGCATAACGCCCGACGCCGTGCTCCAGATGCACTACCGGTTGACCGACGTGGAGCTCCGCCAGATTACGAATCAACGTATCCGGGTTGATCGTACGACGGGAATCCAGGCGGCGACGTGCAACCCGCTCACCCAGGAGATCGCTTTCACAAATCAGAGCCAGATTGCGTTGGGTGTCAATAAAACCATGTTCTGCGGCGCCAATCATCAGATAGCGCCCCGCATCCTGCGCCTCGTCCAGGCGTAATATCCGCTTCGGCGCGATTTTTATGCGAGCCAGGAGCTCTCCCAGCGCTTCGCGGCGTCCTTCGCTTTCCACCGAAAAAATCACCGGGCCGCTGAAAGATTCGAGGAACTTACGCAGCGCGTCCAGCGGCGCTTTCTGCTGTGCCTGGATAGCCAAATCCGGTAATTTCTGGAAACCGAGATTGGTATTGGCGGCTTTTTCCGGCAGATGGTCGGTTTTAAGCTGGAGGCGAGGCCAGCGTTTAAGCTCGGAAAAGAGCTCATCTACCCGTAGCCAGAGGGCTTCCGGCGGCAAAAGTGGGCGCATAGGATCGACGCCGCGATTTTCAAAGCGCGCCAGCGTATCGGCCTGAAAGCGTTCGGCGCTGGTTTCCAGCGAGCCGGTATTCACCACCAGAGTATTGGCGGGGAAGTAGCTAAATAATGGCGGTAACGGTTCGCTGAAAAAGAGCGGCTGCCAGTATTCGATCCCGGCGGGCAGGGTGCCTTTGCTGACCTGCTGATAGATGTGCTCGGCGTCGCGTTTTACCTCAAAGGTATCGCGCCACTGGCTACGGAAAAGCTCAATAGCGGCTTTGTCGGTAGGAAATTCGTGCGCGGGCAACAAATTGATGGCCTCGACCTCCTCCAGCGTACGCTGGGTATCCGCGTCAAACAGACGCAGGCTGTCGATTTCATCATCAAAAAAGTCGAGGCGATAAGGCTGTTCGCTGCCCATCGGAAAGAGATCCAACAGCGCGCCGCGCGTCGCGTATTCGCCATGCTCCATCACCTGATCGACATGCCGATAACCGGCGCTGTCAAGCTGCGCGCGCAGAGCGTCGCGGGACAGCCGCTGGCCTTTTTTCATCACCAGCGCATGACCATGCAGATAGCTATGCGGACAAACGCGCTGCATCAGGGTGTTTACCGGTACAATCAAGACGCCGCGCTGCATCGACGGCAACTGGTAGAGTGTGGACAGGCGCGAAGAGATAATTTCCTGATGCGGGGAGAAGCTGTCATACGGTAGCGTTTCCCAGTCCGCCAGGTTCATGACCATCTGATCGGTAAACTGGCGGATTTCATCATGCAATCGCAGAGCATTTTGCATGTCAGGCGCTATGAGTACCACCGGACCGGCATGGCGTTCGGCTATCTCCGCCACCAGCGTAGCGCAGGCGGCGCCGGTAAGTTCGCCCAACTGGCGCTGATCGCCCGCTTTTGTCGGCAGCGTGTAACGTTGTTTTTCAGGCATAACGGTTGTCAGTATCTCTTTTTGTTTTACGCCGCACTCTACGCGTCACCCTTCAGGCTGCTTCATGGTTGGCTGCGCGCCGGGACAGCATGAAGGACTCAGGTATTCAGGGGCATATGACTGATAAGCAATGTTCTTTATTATCCGCGATCGTTGTTTATTAGCAAATTGAATCCGCCGGATAACGCGCCGAACAGGTAAAGTATGAACATGTAAGTGACTTGATTTGTCGGCCTTTTTCAGAATAACGCTGACGAACTCTTACGGTTCAGACATTTACGCATTCCGCTTTCGCTTATATACTCGGGACTTTGCTAACAGCAACCAGACGGATTACATGTATCAACCTGTCGCTCTATTCATTGGCCTGCGTTACATGCGCGGGCGTGCAGCAGATCGCTTCGGTCGCTTCGTTTCCTGGCTTTCCACTATCGGCATTACCCTGGGGGTGATGGCGCTGGTCACGGTATTGTCGGTGATGAACGGTTTTGAGCGCGAACTGCAAAATAACATTCTTGGTTTGATGCCTCAGGCCATCCTCTCTGCTGAACATGGTTCTCTTAACCCGAATCAGATGCCGGAAAAAGCGGTGAATCTGCAAGGCGTTAACCGTATTGCGCCGCTGACGACGGGCGATGTCGTACTGCAAAGCGCGCGTAGCGTTGCGGTTGGCGTGATGTTGGGTATCGATCCGGCGCAAAAAGATCCGTTAACGCCGTATCTGGTCAATGTGAAGCAAAGCGAATTACAGCCGGGTAAGTATAATGTCATCCTCGGCGAGCAGCTCGCCGGACAGTTAGGGGTCAACCGTGGCGATCAGATTCGGCTAATGGTGCCATCTGCCAGCCAGTTTACGCCAATGGGACGTCTGCCCAGCCAGCGTCTGTTTACGGTGATTGGCACATTTGCCGCCAATAGCGAGGTCGATGGCTATGAAATGCTGGTCAATATTCAGGACGCATCGCGTTTAATGCGCTATCCGGCAGGCAATATTACCGGCTGGCGTCTGTGGCTGGATGAACCGCTGCAAGTCGATACCCTCAGCCAACAGACGCTGCCGCAAGGCACGAAGTGGCAGGACTGGCGCGAACGTAAAGGCGAGTTGTTCCAGGCTGTGCGCATGGAAAAGAACATGATGGGATTGTTGCTGAGCCTCATCGTGGCGGTCGCGGCTTTTAACATTATTACTTCGTTGGGTCTGATGGTCATGGAGAAGCAGGGCGAAGTGGCGATTTTACAAACTCAAGGGCTGACGCCGCGACAAATTATGATGGTCTTTATGGTGCAGGGTGCCAGCGCCGGGATTATCGGCGCGCTGTTGGGCGCCGCGCTGGGCGCATTGCTTGCCAGCCAACTGAATAACCTGATGCCGATCATCGGCGCGTTTCTGGATGGCGCTGCGTTGCCCGTGGCGATAGAGCCGTTACAGGTGATCGTTATCGCTCTGGTGGCAATGGCCATCGCGCTGCTTTCTACGCTTTATCCTTCCTGGCGCGCTGCCGCCACTCAACCCGCTGAGGCTTTACGTTATGAATAAGATCCTGTTGCAATGCGACAACCTGTGCAAACGCTATCAGGAAGGCACCGTACAAACCGACGTGTTGCACGATGTCAGCTTCAGTATCGGCGAAGGCGAAATGATGGCGATCGTCGGCAGTTCCGGTTCGGGTAAAAGTACGTTGCTGCATCTGTTAGGCGGGCTGGATACGCCTACCTCTGGCGATGTGATTTTTAGCGGCCAGCCGATGAGCAAACTCTCTTCTGCGGCAAAAGCGGAATTACGTAACCAGAAACTGGGGTTTATCTATCAGTTTCATCATCTCCTGCCGGATTTTACGGCGCTGGAAAACGTGGCGATGCCATTATTAATTGGCAAAAAGAAACCGGCGGAGATTGACGCTCGGGCGCGAGAAATGCTGCACGCCGTAGGGCTGGAGCATCGCGCAACCCATCGACCTTCGGAACTTTCCGGCGGTGAGCGCCAGCGTGTCGCGATAGCGCGCGCGTTGGTGAATAACCCGCGTCTGGTACTGGCGGATGAGCCGACCGGTAATCTGGATGCGCGTAATGCCGACAGTATTTTTGAGCTTCTGGGCGAGTTAAATCGTCTGCAGGGAACCGCGTTTCTGGTGGTGACTCACGATTTGCAACTGGCGAAACGTATGAGCCGCCAGCTTGAGATGCGCGATGGTCGCCTGACGGCGGAACTGAGCCTGATGGGGGCTGAGTAATGGCGTCGCCTTTATCATTATTAATTGGGTTGCGCTTCAGCCGTGGGCGGCGGCGCGGCGGTATGGTTTCGCTCATTTCCGTCATTTCTACCATCGGTATCGCGCTGGGCGTGGCGGTATTGATTGTCGGTTTAAGCGCGATGAACGGTTTCGAACGCGAGTTGAACAACCGTATTCTGGCGGTGGTTCCACACGGGGAGATTGAAGCGGTCAATCAGCCGTGGACTAACTGGCGTGAAGCGCTGGCAAAAGTGCAGAAGGTGCCGGGCATTGCCGCCGCCGCGCCGTATATCAATTTTACCGGCCTGGTAGAGAGCGGGGCGAATTTGCGCGCCATTCAGGTTAAAGGCGTCGACCCTAAGCAAGAGCAGCAGCTTAGCGCGTTACCGTCATTTGTGCAAAATCACGCCTGGGATCATTTCAAAGCGGGCGAACAGCAGATCATTATCGGCAAAGGTGTCGCCGATGCGCTGAACGTGAAACAGGGCGACTGGGTGTCCATCATGATCCCCAATGCGAATGCCGACCATAAGCTGCTCCAGCCCAAACGCGTGCGTTTGCATGTCATCGGGATTCTGCAACTGAGCGGCCAGCTCGATCACAGCTTCGCCATGATCCCGCTTGAGGATGCGCAGCAGTATCTGGATATGGGGTCCAGCGTTTCCGGTATCGCGCTTAAAGTCCATGACGTGTTTAATGCGAACAAACTGGTGCGTGACGCGGGTGAGGTGACTAACAGCTATGTCTACATTAAGAGCTGGATCGGCACCTACGGCTATATGTATCGCGATATCCAGATGATTCGCGCCATTATGTATCTGGCGATGATTCTGGTGATCGGCGTGGCCTGTTTTAATATCGTTTCCACCTTAGTGATGGCGGTAAAAGACAAAAGCGGCGACATTGCGGTATTAAGAACGCTGGGGGCGAAAGATGGTTTGATTCGTGCCATTTTCGTCTGGTACGGACTACTGGCGGGCTTGCTGGGCAGTTTGATTGGCGTGGCGATCGGCGTTGTTGTTTCGCTTCAGCTTACCGCCATTATTAATGGGATTGAAAAGGCGATCGGGCATCAGTTTTTGTCCGGCGATATCTATTTTATCGACTTCCTGCCATCCGAATTACATTGGCTGGACGTTGTTTACGTACTGGTCACGGCGTTGTTGTTAAGCTTACTGGCGAGCTGGTATCCGGCGCGGCGGGCGAGCAACATTGACCCTGCGCGAGTATTGAGCGGCCAGTAATCGCGGAATATAAAAACAAGGAGCGGTGATGTATTACGGGTTTGACATTGGCGGAACAAAGATTGCGTTAGGCGTATTTGACTCAACGCGGCGGCTGCAGTGGGAAAAACGGGTTCCCACGCCCCATACCAGCTATAGCGCCTTTTTAGACGCCGTGTGCGAGCTGGTCGCGGAAGCCGACCAGCGATTTGGCGTAAAAGGGTCGGTAGGGATTGGCATACCTGGTATGCCGGAAACCGAAGACGGCACGCTGTACGCCGCGAATGTCCCGGCAGCCAGCGGTAAGCCGTTGCGCGCCGATCTCAGCGCCCGACTGGATCGCGATGTGCGTCTGGACAATGACGCTAACTGTTTTGCCTTGTCCGAAGCCTGGGATGATGAATTCACGCAATATCCTTTGGTTATGGGGCTTATCCTCGGCACCGGCGTCGGCGGCGGCCTGGTGCTAAACGGGAAGCCGATTACCGGTCAGAGCTATATCACCGGCGAGTTTGGTCATATGCGTTTGCCGGTTGACGCGCTAACGTTGATGGGGTTTGATTTTCCTCTCCGCCGTTGTGGATGCGGTCAGATGGGCTGCATTGAGAATTATCTGTCCGGGCGCGGGTTTGCGTGGCTATATCAGCATTATTATGATCAATCGCTGCAGGCGCCGGAGATTATCGCGTTGTGGGAGCAGGGCGATGAGCAGGCGCACGCGCATGTTGAGCGCTATCTGGATTTACTGGCGGTTTGTCTGGGGAATATACTGACGATTGTCGATCCCGATTTATTAGTGATCGGCGGCGGACTATCGAACTTTACGGCAATAACAACGCAACTGGCGGAAAGACTGCCGCGCCATCTCCTCCCTGTTGCCCGCGCGCCGCGCATTGAGCGTGCGCGGCATGGGGATGCAGGTGGGATGCGCGGTGCTGCTTTTTTACATCTTACCGACTAATCAAAAAAAGAGGTTGTTATGCAGTCGCGTCGGTTTCATCGATTAAGCCGCTTTCGTAAAAATAAACGTCTGTTGCGTGAACGTCTGCGCCAGCGGATCTTTTTCAGAGACAGAGTGGTGCCGGAAATGATGGAAAACCCAAGAGTATTAGTCCTTACAGGTGCAGGAATTTCTGCAGAGTCTGGTATTCGTACGTTTCGCGCGGCGGATGGCCTTTGGGAAGAGCATCGGGTTGAAGATGTGGCCACGCCGGAAGGATTCGCCCGTAATCCGGGGCTGGTGCAGACATTTTATAATGCCCGCCGTCAGCAGCTTCAACAGCCGGAAATACAACCCAATGCGGCGCATCTGGCGTTAGCGAAGCTTGAAGAAGCGCTTGGCGATCGCTTTTTGCTGGTGACGCAAAACATCGACAATTTGCATGAACGCGCGGGCAATCGCAACATCATTCATATGCATGGCGAGCTGTTGAAGGTGCGTTGTTCGCAAAGTGGCCAGATTCTGGAATGGAACGGTGATGTGATGCCGGAAGATAAATGTCACTGCTGTCAGTTCCCGGCGCCGCTACGTCCGCACGTGGTGTGGTTTGGCGAGATGCCGCTTGGCATGGATGAAATTTATATGGCGCTGTCGATGGCGGATATTTTTATCGCCATTGGCACATCCGGTCATGTCTATCCGGCTGCGGGTTTTGTGCATGAAGCAAAACTGCACGGCGCACATACGGTGGAACTGAATCTTGAGCCAAGCCAGGTCGGCAGCGAGTTTGAAGAGAAGCACTACGGCCCGGCAAGCCAGGTTGTGCCGGAATTTGTTGATAAATTCCTGAAAGGGCTGTAGTGCTGTTTGCCCGGTAACGCCTTATCCGGCCTACATTTCACGTTACGTTCATCTGTAGGCCCGACAGGCGCTTTGGCTGAATTAGCGTCCTGCTTTTAGCTTCTGATAATACTCTTCATAAATGGCGCTGGCGTCGCCGACATCGTTTTGCCACTCGCCTTTGCTGATGGTTTGCGCATCCGGATAGAGCGACTTATCATTGGCGACCTCCGGGCTTAACAGCTTACGCGCCGCCAGGTTGGGGGTAGGGTAGCCGATGGTTTCTGCCACCTCTTTCGCGACGTCAGGACGCAGCAGGAAGTTGATTAGCTTCAGCGCGCCCTCTTTATTTTTCGCGTTCGCCGGAATAGCCAGGCTGTCCATCCAGAAAATACCGCCTTCCTTCGGCCAGACGACCTCCAGCGGCGTGCCAGCCTGACGAGCAACGAAGGCCGAACCGTTCCACACCATCCCCAGGTTGACTTCCCCTTCCATATACGGATTCGCCGGATTATCGGAGTTGAAGGCCGCTACGTTCGGCATCAGTTTTTTCAACTCTTCATATGCCGCTTCGATCTCTTTCGGATCGGTAGTGTTACCGGAATAACCTAGCTTGCGCAGCGCCATCTGGAAGACTTCTCGCGCATCGTCGGTTAAAAGCAGGCTGTTTTTATATTCCGGTTTCCACAAGTCAGCCCAGCTGGTAATGGTTTTTGGATCGATAGCATCGCTGTTCACGCCAATTGCCGTTGCGCCCCAGATATATGGAACGGAATAATCGTTGTTGGGGTCAAACGGTTTGTTGAGCATTTCCGGATCGAGGTTGTGGAAATTGGTTAATTTCGACTTATCGATCTTCTGGATCATGCCTTCTTTGCGCATTTTGTCGACATAGTATGTAGAAGGAACAACCAGGTCATACGCGCCATCTTTATAGGTTTTGAGTTTGGCATACATGGTTTCGTTCGACTCGTAGGTCGAATAAATCACCTTAATGCCGGTCTCTTTAGTGAACTGTTCCAGCAGGCCCGGCGGTACATACTCAGTCCAGTTATAGAAATAGAGCGTGTCGTTGTCGGAGGCATGAGCGGCACTCATACCCAGCGCCAGGGCGCCCGCCGCGAGCAGGTGGCGTGACCATTTTTTCATTTAACGTCCCCTGAATTACGGGCCTTATCGGCCCTTGGTTTTATCACGAGCAATAAGCTGGCTGGCAATGACCATTACCAGAGACAGCACCAATAAAACGGTCGCCAGCGCGTTCACTTCTGGTGAAACGCCGACTTTTACCATGGAATAAATCTTTAAGGGTAAAATTTCATAGCCCGGCCCGGTGACAAACGACGAGACCACTACATCGTCCATCGACAACGTAAAGCTCAGCAACCAGCCCGCCGCCACCGCCGGCATCGCCAGCGGCAGAATGATTTTGCGTAAAATCGTTACCTCACTGGCCCCCAGGTCTTTTGCGGCTTCCAGCATTCTGACATCAAAGCCTTTCAGGCGCGAATAGACCGTGACGACCACAAACGGCAGGCTAAAGGTGATGTGCGAGAACAGCAACGACCAAAAGCCCAGTTGAATGCCGAGTAACATAAACAGCACCAGCAGGGAGATCGCCATCACGATATCCGGCGACATCATTACTACAAACAGCATCCCGCTGACGAATGGCTTCCCGCGAAAGCGGTAGCGATAAAGCGCCACCGCGGTTAACGAGCCAATCAACGTGGCGAAGGTCGCTGAAAAAATCGCCATCGTCAGTGAATGTTGAGCGGCCTGCAACAGACTGTCGTTATTGACCAATAGTTCGTACCATTTAGTGGTAAAGCCCTGCCAGTTAATGCCGAACCGCGAACTGTTGAAGGAGTTCACAATCAGAATAATGATGGGAATATACAGATACGCATAGATGGCAGTCATGAAACCGCCACGGAGCAGCCGACCGATCATTCAAGTTCCACCTTCTTATTCAGAGGATGGGGTGCTTTTAGAGTATTGAAAATGATCAATTTTTTCTCTTCTCCAAAATCTCTCCAAAACGTCTCGCGGTTATCAGCAGCCAGGAAGAAGCAAGCTGCCGCTTGAAGCCGCGAATTTTACAACAAATTGCCAGACGAGCGGGAAAAAAAGGCCATTTAAATGACTATTCTCATCCGATCCGGTCATATGCGGCATTATTGCGCCAGGCAAGAGGTTACTCTGTAGGCAAACATGGAGTACGTGAGTAAACCCTGAACGTGACGTCTGAGAAAGCGTCGTCTGATTTTATAAAAAACAACATAAACAGCCGCTTTGTTGTTCTGAGCGAACGTGTAGCGTGGTTAACTGTTCTTCCGCCATTTTTTGTATAGCCTGGGGGTCTATTCTAAAAATGGCGTGAAAAACCTGATCAGAGAGGGTTTCGATTATCTCACCTAACATGCTTAGGCTGGCGCTGGGATCCGTTACGAGGAACGCCTGAAACGTCTTATCCGCCAGTAAAACCTCTTCTACCATTTTTTCAATAGGTATGTGGGTATGCGGTGGTGGTATTTCAAGCTGTTTTAAGCCACACATCGCCATTGTTTCTAAAAATGCGCTTTGCTGAGTACTTTCGGATATATTCGCATGCTGTAAAATGCGCGTTGTCTTTTCAATCCCAGACTGAATTTTCGCTGCCAGGTAGGTTGCCTTTTCTTGCGTTTTCCACTCATCTAAATTTCCTTTTCTCCATTCAGAATATAAATACCCCTCTATGTTGTCTAATGGAACCGATAATGTCGGTGCGCCAGCAGGATTGAGACATAATGTCGAAGGGAGGGGATAACCTACGATTTCGCTATATCTTCTATTAATCATGGCCGTCATTTGTGGATACGGTTTTAAAATATCCGGGCGATCTTTCATTAAAAAATAAGCATTCCCCATGACTTCACAGGTAAAAGCATCGGTATTTTGAGTGATACGTAACAATTCGTTCTCTTCGTTTTGATCCATGATGCGAAGAATAATAGTATCATCATTTTCATTAGGATTATAAACCTGAAATCTATCTCTTTGTGATGCGCAGGCTAACTCTTTTAACTCAAAAAAAATCTCTGTAAGCCGCTCTCGTGTGGGGGTGCGATCGGCAAACAACATCTCATGTAGACAACTGTCCGCTTTTGCTTTGCCAGTAGAAAAAAAGAAGTCTTTAATTTTTTCCCATAAAACTTTCCACCATGCTTCTTTCGTATTCCTTGGGGAGTTGGTAAGGATTTCACTTTTTAAAAAACCATTCCCTATAGTAATTGGCATATTAATCTCACTTATACTGGAGTAAAAATGACTACATAATTGATTAAATCGGCCCTTTCTATCTCCACTGCGGGCGCATCGGATGTAATATAATTTTTAAAAGAGACTGGCAATCAGTATAAAACCTGAGAGCTTCGCGTATAAACGCATTACTGTCTGTGATAGCGTCGGTACAGGTAAAAGTAAAAGAAGGCCTGGCGCGGATGATGTTGTAGATTTGCAATACTGGCGGCAACTGCTTTCATGCGTTTTTTATGCCGGAGGCATGAAGTTTACCCTTGAATAAACTTCATGCCTGAATGCGTGTGGATTTGTTAGCGTTGCGCAATTAATCGCTTATATCACTCACCTTCTTATTCAATAAGCGGGAAGCCCGCCAGTAAATCAACAGCATGAGTCCCATCACAATGGTCAGCGTAATGCTGGTAGCCGCGCCAAACGGCCAGTCGCGAATATTCAGGAACTGTACCTTAATGACGTTACCAATCAGCAGGTTTTTCGCGCCACCCATTAAATCGGAGACGTAGAACAGGCCCATTGCCGGTAGCATCACGAGCAGGCAACCGGCGACAATGCCCGGCATGGTTAATGGAATAATGATGCGGATGAACGTTTGCATTTTACTGGCGCCGAGATCGCGTGCGGCCTCCAGTAGTGGTTTGTCGAGCTTCTCAATGCTGGAGTAGAGCGGCATGACCATAAACGGCAGCAAAATGTAAACCAGGCCGATAATAACGGCGCTCGGGGTGAACATGATGCGAATCGGCGTATCAATCACGCCCAGCCACAGCAGGAATTCATTGAGATAACCTTTAGTGCTCAGGAATATTTTCAACCCATAGATGCGGATCAGTGAGTTGGTCCAGAAAGGAACGATCAGCAAAAACAGCAATAACGGACGTATCTTTTCCGGTAACTTCGCCAGAAACCAGGCAAAAGGATAGCCTAGCACCAGGCAGGAGAGGGTGGCGATCAGCGCCATATTCAGAGAGTGCAGGAGCACTTCAAAATAGAGCGGATCGAGCAGGCGTGCGTAGTTATCCAGCGTAAAGACCATCTTAACGAAACTGGCGTCGTCACGGGTCAGAAAGCTGGTGCCAATGATCATCAGGTTGGGCAGAAAAACAAACAACACAAGCCAACCGACGATAGTGACAATCACTACATTCTGGAATTTACTTGTGTTCTTCATCAGCCAGTACGACCTCCCAGCTTTCTACCCAACTAATGGCCATTTTTTGGTCAAGTGAATGGTCGAAGTCAGGATCGTCTTCGTTGAAGAATTCGCTGACCATCACCATTTTGCCATTTTCCAGTTCAACCACCGACTCCAGCGTCATACCTTTATAATTGCGCTCGCGCACGTAGCCGATAAGCCCTTCGATGTGGTTATCATCGTTGATCTCTTCGACGCGTAGATCTTCCGGTCGCAGCAGGACGTTCAGTTTTTGGCCTGGTTCGACAGCGAAATTGACGTATATATTGCACTCCCGACCTTCTACGCTGGCGCGGACGCGCTGTTCATCAAGCCGTTCAATGACGGTTGCGTCAAAGCGGTTAATTTCGCCGATAAAACCGGCGACAAACAGGTTTTTTGGCTCTTCATAGATTTCACGCGGCGTGCCGTCTTGCTCAATCACGCCATTACGCATTACCACGATACGATCGGACATGGTGAGCGCTTCTTCCTGATCGTGAGTGACAAAAACAAACGTGATACCGAGTTTACGCTGTAATGCTTTAAGCTCGTTCTGCATTTGTTTGCGCAATTTATAGTCCAGCGCGGAGAGCGATTCATCCAGTAATAACAGGCGAGGTTTATTCACCACCGCGCGGGCGATAGCCACACGCTGCTGCTGTCCGCCGGAAAGCTGGTGCGGTTTACGTTGTGCAAACTCTTCAAGCTGCACCATACGCAGCGCATCGGTCACGCGGGGCGCAATCTCGGCGGCTGGCGTTTTTTGCATCCGTAAGCCAAACGCGACATTTTCAAACACCGTCATATGCGGAAATAAAGCGTAGCTTTGAAATACGGTGTTCACATAACGATTTTCGGCGGGAACGTGGGTGATATCCTGGTTATCCAACATGATATGCCCGGCATCAACGGTTTCCAGGCCGGCAATCAGGCGAAGAACGGTTGTTTTACCGCAGCCGGAAGGGCCAAGCAGCGTGAGGAATTCGCCATTGTTAATGGTCAAATCCAGTTGTGAAATGACCTCTTTGCCATCGAAACTTTTGCTAATTCCCGACAAAAGCACCAGCGGTGAAAGCGAACGCGGTTGTTTATTCAATTTCTTACTCTGTCCCATGTAAACGCAACGGATGGCTGACCGCTGCGGGGTTTGTGGTTAACCACCTTAATCACTCTTAATGAGGGCGGTCATTCTACGGCAAACCACTGTGATCGCCAATCCTTGTTGCGAATTACTGACTTAGCTTTATAGTCAGAAAGCGTGTCAAAGTGAAATATTCTTGTTTGCAGGGATAAAAGTGACCTGACGCAATATTTGTCTTTTCTTGCTTATTAATAATGTTGTCACGAAAAGTGAGGGTGACTGCATGGATAAACTACTTGAGCGTTTTTTACACTACGTATCGCTGGATACCCAATCAAAGTCGGGTGTTCGGCAGGTTCCCAGCACTGAGGGGCAGTGGAAGTTACTACGTTTGCTCAAACAGCAGCTCGAAGAGATGGGGCTGGTTAACATTACATTAAGTGAAAAAGGGACGTTGATGGCGACGCTCCCGGCCAATGTTGAGGGGGATATTCCCGCCATTGGTTTTATCTCCCATGTGGATACCTCTCCGGATTTCAGCGGTAAAAACGTTAACCCGCAGATTGTCGAGAATTATCGCGGCGGCGATATAGCATTAGGGATTGGCGATGAGGTGTTGTCACCCGTGATGTTCCCGGTACTGCATCAATTACTGGGACAGACGCTGATTACTACCGATGGTAAGACATTGCTGGGCGCGGACGATAAAGCCGGCGTTGCGGAGATCATGACCGCGCTGGCGGTGCTGAAAGGTAATCCTATTCCCCACGGCGACATTAAAGTGGCGTTTACGCCTGACGAAGAGGTAGGGAAAGGCGCGAAGCACTTCGATGTTGAGGAGTTTGGCGCGCAGTGGGCCTATACGGTCGACGGCGGCGGCGTGGGCGAACTGGAGTTTGAAAACTTCAATGCCGCCTCGGTGAATATCAAAATCGTCGGCAATAACGTGCATCCCGGTACGGCGAAAGGCGTGATGGTCAATGCGCTGTCATTGGCGGCGAGGATTCACGCGGAAGTGCCGGCGGATGAAGCGCCTGAAACCACTGAAGGTTACGAAGGGTTTTATCATCTGGCCAGCATGAAAGGCACCGTTGACCGGGCCGAAATGCACTACATCATTCGCGATTTCGACCGTAAGCAGTTTGAAGCGCGTAAACGCAAAATGATGGAGATTGCCAAAAAAGTCGGTAAGGGGCTGCATCCGGACTGCTATATCGAACTGGTGATTGAAGACAGTTATTACAATATGCGCGAAAAAGTAGTTGAACATCCGCATATTCTCGATATCGCCCAGCAGGCCATGCGCGACTGTCATATTACGCCGGAGATGAAACCGATTCGCGGCGGTACAGACGGGGCGCAACTGTCGTTTATGGGCCTGCCGTGTCCTAATCTCTTTACCGGCGGATATAACTATCATGGTAAACATGAGTTTGTGACGCTGGAGGGGATGGAAAAAGCGGTACAGGTGATTGTACGTATCGCGGAGTTGACGGCGAAGCGCGGCCAGTAGCGAATGTTACGCATTGTGGTGAAGCGTTTTATTATTTATGGCGGGATATTTTCCGCCATAAATTTTTCTGCCTGGAGCGCCGAATATCCGCCTTCCTGGTCTCAGCGCCAGCAACAATCTGCAGCATGTTTTATGACCGGCGATGAAACCTGCATAACGTTTATTGATGATGCGGTGAGGCTGGCCTCGCAGCAATATGGCAAACGCTCAATACAGCTTGTTCGTAGCCTGCTATTACAAAGCGATATTTATCAATGGCTGGGTAAACCGGAGTTAACGCCGCAAATGCTGTTGCGGGCGCGGGCAATCATGAAAACATTTCCGGCGGGCGCTTATCCGGGCGATCGGGCCGATATGTTTGAACACCTGGCGGCCTTTTATGTTTACGGTGACGATCGCCATATAGAGTATTCACCTACAGAGCAGTGGCGATACGAGATCAAGGTTGATTACCGTCAGCGGGTAGTCTGGCAAGAGCAGGCATTAACGTGGCGTCTTAAAGACAAAAAGGCATCGACGGAGGCATTGGTTTATACCTTAAACAGGATGCGCGACGCTTATTCTGATGCGCTGGAAGAGCGGGATGTCGAATGTGATAGTGCGCGTAAAGCCTATTATTTGGCGAAGGTAGACGCAACGGAGCGGCAGTGGCTGAGCGTTATTTTACGAGATAAAACCTGGGATAATCGTGAGCGCGTCGCCTCTTTTTTGCAGCAGAGAGCGGATATTGCTTATAATGCAGGGCATATTAGCGAGGCGATTAATGCGCTAAGTCAGGCGCTAAAAATTGAGCAAACGCTTTATGGCGCCGAATTCGGCGAAATGACGGTTGACAGCAATAATCTTGCTGGCTTTTATGCACAGGGCCATCATTATAAGGAAGCGAAAGATCTCTACCTTAAACTTATCGCGTATTACCAGAGCCGTTTAACGCCAATGGCGACGGTAATATCACGATTACGCTTTTATTTGCCCGAAAACATCGACCTGGACAGTACCTCCCTCTATCTCCCATTGCTGGAAGAATATAAACGTCGGCAGTCCGACGTATCAATGGTGTTGTATGGTATTTCGCTGCTTTATCAGAATAATCAAGAGCTTGAACAAGCAAAAGACTTTGCGGAACGCGCCTTTACGCTTGATGCCGTAGCTTATCCAGCAAAGATGCAGTATGAACGATTACAGCAACTGGCTAATATTGCCGAAGGTCTTGGCGATAACGTACTGGCGCGGCGCTATCGGCAAATGTCATTTCGCCATCGAATGGCCCACTCGCTTTATCCGGGCGATCCGCAATATAACGATTTCGCCAAACCTGGCGGCGATCGTTGTGGATAGTTTGCGTCAGCCCGGCGGTCGCCGGGCATTGCGATGTTCTTATCCTTCGAAAAACCAGTATCCGCTATTCACCAGCGCCGCCAGCATGGCGAGGAAGGACGGGTCTTCCAGCGCATCGCCGAAGTTTTCAGCGGTTAGTGCAATATGACTGGCGAGCGCCTCCAGAGCGGGGCGATGCGGGGAGTCTATTTTTTCGCCATTCGCATAGACCTCATCGCCGATACGCAATACGCGAAGCCCGCCGAGACGTACTAATACCTCGCCTTGCTTTAAGGCATCGTAAATCTCATCAGGCTGATACGGCGGCTCCGGCGGCGCAATATCCAGTTCGTGGCGTGACTGAGAGAGAAACTCGCCAAGCCACTGTTGGAAATGCGCGGGTTGATTGATCAAATCGAGCATCATATTACGCAGTTTATCCATCTCCTGCGGCAGGATATCCGCCGGATGCTTGCGGGACGGCATATCCGGATCTCTGTAGTATGTATTGCCCAACTCCCGTTGCAGGACGTAATCGGCAAAACCGCTGATCAGCTCACGGCTATTGGGCGCGCGAAAACCAACCGAATAGTTCATGGCGTTTTCCAGCGCATAGCCTTCATGCGGGAATCCTGGCGGAATATACAGAATGTCGCCCGGCTCCAGCTCTTCATCAATAATGGCCTCGAACGGATCGACTTGTAACAGGTCGGGATGCGGGCAGTGCTGACGCATTTGCAGCTTTTCGCCCACGCGCCAGCGACGGCGACCGGTTCCCTGGATAATAAACACATCATACTGATCCAGATGCGGGCCAACGCCGCCGCCGGGGACGGAAAAGGAGATCATCAAATCGTCGATACGCCAGTCCGGCAGAGCGCGGAACGGGCGCATCAGCGCGGCGGTGGGTTCATGCCAGTGGTTTACCGCCTGTACCAGCAGCGACCAGTTGCTCTCACCCAGATGATCGTAGCTTTCGAAAGGGCCATGGCTGACCTGCCATTTGCCATCCTGATGGCTAACGAGACGACTGTCGATTTCGCTTTCCATCGCCAGCCCCGCCAGCTCATCCGGCGAGAGCGGATCGATAAAGTTGCTAAACCCACGTTTTAACACCACCGGGCGTTTTTGCCAGTGGCGTTCAAGAAAGTCGGGCCAGTTAAGAGTTAATTGGTATTCCATGTTAAGTATCCGCAGGCTGGTATCTGACACCGATTATAACGGATGCTTAACGAGATGCGTGGAAGAACGCACAGAAATGTTTATTCCTCTTTCTGAGTGGGATGCTGTCGGCCAAAAACGACCTCCATACGGGCGCCGCCGAGCAGACTGTCGCTGGCAATGATCTGCCCGGCGTATTGTTCTGTAATCTCGCGTGCGACAGCCAGCCCTACGCCTTGTCCTGGTCGCAGGGTATCGGCGCGCTGACCGCGATCAAACACCAGGGAACGTTTGCTGTGGGGTATGCCTGGGCCGTCATCTTCGACGAAAATATGCAAATGATCGTCGGTCTGGCGAGCCGAAATCTCGACAAACTCCAGGCAATATTTACAAGCGTTGTCCAGTACGTTGCCCATTACTTCGACAAAGTCGTTTTGCTCGCCGACAAAACTGATCTCTGGTGAAATATCCATACTGATATTCACCCCTTTACGCTGATAAACTTTATTGAGCGCAGAAATCAGGTTATCTAACAACGGCGCGACGGGATGCAGTTCGCGGCTTAACAACACGCCGCTACCGCGCATACTGGCGCGATGCAGATAATAGCCGATCTGTTGGGAAATCCGGCTGATCTGTTCCAGCATCACCGGTTCAGCTTTGCTGACGCTCATCTTTTCGTTGCGTAAAGAGCGTAACGTACTCTGCAAAACCGCGAGCGGCGTTTTTAAACTGTGCGTCAGGTCGGTCAGGGTCGTGCGGTATTTGTTATAACGTTCGCGCTCGCTTTTGAGCAGTTGATTAAGGTTGCGCACAAGGCTGGTCAGCTCACGCGTCGTCTCCGGATTGAGCATTTCGCGATGATGATCTTCAAGCTCGCGCACCTCCCGCGCCAGCGCCTCGATAGGGCGTAAGCTCCACCAGGCGGCGATCCACAGTAAAGGAATGACTAACAGTAAATTGGCGGCCAGCACGTATACGAACCAGCTCCACACCATATACGAGCGTTTTAGCTCTATCGGAATGGTATCGACCACCACGATGGTTAACTGCGGCATCCGCG
This sequence comes from Salmonella sp. SAL04196, assembly GCF_046550835.1. Taxonomy (NCBI): domain Bacteria; kingdom Pseudomonadati; phylum Pseudomonadota; class Gammaproteobacteria; order Enterobacterales; family Enterobacteriaceae; genus Salmonella; species Salmonella sp. SAL04196. The sequence continues at coordinate 1,080,337 of NZ_JBGDXE010000001.1, read as the reverse complement.
CCGTGGCAGGATAAATATTTACCGCTACCGAGTGGGTCATCTCCGCATCATCGTCATCTTCACGTACTTCTTTGAGTTTTTCCTGCGCGGAATGGTCTTCGCTCAACAGCGTGCTGGTGGCGTCTACGTTGGTTTCAATTTCATGGAAGCCGTTCGTTTTTAACCATTCCGGTTGAATGCTTTTAATCAACCAGGGGATGTTGCGCTGCGTCCATAATAATTTGCCCGTTTCATCGTAAATCAGGGTCATGGTCGGACTTTGCATGTCCAGATTTTCAGGCAGCTCAACGCTGATTTTATTATTTTCCCATTTGGCGAGGGTATAAAACAGGTTGCTTTCGCCGCGCAGTAGACGAAAGGTGGTTTTATCAAAACTTACGCTATAGCCGACCAGCGCCACTATGCCATATGCCAGAGAAAGCACCAGCACGACGCCGGCTGTCGCCAGCAAAAAACGAACCCGCAGCGACAGCGGCAGAAAATGGCGAGCAAATTTATTCATTAGCGCAATTCAAAAAGATATCCTTGTCCGCGTACGGTGGTAATGACATCGTGCGGATACTGGGCCTGTATTTTTTTCCGCAGACGCCCCATGAGAACATCAATGGTATGACTTTCCCGCAGTTCCGCATCCGGATACAGCTGAAGCATCAGCGAATCTTTGCTGACCACTTTACCGTTGTTACGGATAAGCGTTTCCATAATGGTGTATTCGAACGCCGTGAGTTTGATGACCTCTTCATTGACGGATAATTCCCGGCGTGAGAGATCCACCTGGAAAGGCGGGATGTTGATCACCTGGGAGGCCAGACCGCTATTACGGCGCATTAACGCCTGCATACGCGCCATTACCTCTTCGATGTGGAATGGCTTCGTCACGTAGTCATCTGCCCCGGAGCTGAGAACCTCGACTTTATCCTGCCAGCCTTCGCGCGCGGTTAACACCAGAACCGGCAGTGAAACATCACTGCTGCGCCAGCGGCGTATTAAGGAAAGGCCGTCTTCATCCGGCAGACCTAAATCGACAATAGCGATATCCGGAAGGTGTTCATTAAGGTAATAATCAGCTTCCCTGGCATCTTCTGCGGCATCGACCTGGTGACCTGAATCCTGGAGCTGAACCTTCAGGTGGTGGCGTAATAATGCATTATCCTCTACAACCAGTACGCGCATCATCTCTTCTCCCTTGTGTTAACAATAAGAACAGTCTAGCGTTGATTATGGTGCTTTGGGGATAAACAGTTAATAAACCAGACAAATAGTCACCCTCTTTCTGAAGAAAAGAGGGTGAGGCACGCATTATTTAAGTTCGTCGACCAGAGTCACAGCGCGACCGATATAATTTGCCGGCGTCATGGCTTTAAGGCGCGTTTTTTCTGCTTCCGGCAGGGCCAGACTATCAATAAACTGTTTCATTCCTTCGGCATCAACACGCTTGCCACGGGTCAACTCTTTCAGTTTTTCATATGGTTTTTCAATACCATAGCGGCGCATGACGGTCTGGATCGGTTCGGCTAATACTTCCCAGTTGTGATCCAGTTCGTCAAGCAGATGATCGCGGTTTACTTCCAGCTTGCTGACGCCCTTCAGGGTGGACTGATAAGCGATAAGCGCATAGCCGATGCCGACACCCAGGTTACGCAGAACGGTTGAGTCGGTCAGATCGCGCTGCCAGCGGGAAACCGGCAGTTTGTTTGCCAGATGGTGCAACACTGCATTAGACAGACCGAGGTTGCCTTCTGAGTTTTCAAAGTCAATGGGGTTAACTTTGTGCGGCATGGTAGAAGAACCGATCTCCCCGGCGATGGTTTTCTGTTTGAAATGGTTCAACGCAATATAGCCCCAGACATCGCGATCGAAATCGATCAGGATGGTGTTAAAGCGCGCGATACAGTCAAACAGTTCCGCAATATAATCATGCGGTTCAATCTGGGTGGTGTAAGGGTTCCACTGGATGCCCAGTGAGGTGACGAACTCTTCGCTGAACTGATGCCAGTCAACTTCCGGATAGGCGGCGATATGCGCGTTATAGTTGCCTACGGCGCCGTTGATTTTACCGAGGATCTCCACCTGGTTGAGCTGGCGGAACTGACGCTCCATACGATACGCCACGTTCGCCATCTCTTTACCCAGAGTGGAAGGCGTTGCCGGCTGGCCGTGGGTGCGGGAGAGCAGAGGAATGTCGCGATACTGCGTGGCGAGATCTTTAACCGCGTTAATCACCTGACGCCAGTAAGGCAGGATCACTTCATCGCGCGCGGTTTTGAGCATTAACGCGTGCGACAGGTTGTTAATGTCCTCAGAAGTGCAGGCAAAGTGGATAAACTCGGAAACGTCATGTAGCGCCGGGATCGCGGCGACTTTTTCTTTCAGAAAATACTCAACCGCTTTCACATCGTGATTCGTGGTGCGCTCAATGGTTTTAATGCGCGCGGCATCTTCTTCATTGAAGTTTGCAACAAGCGTATCCAGGTAACCGTTTGCGTCGGCAGCAAAAGCAGGAACTTCCTTGATCGCTGCGTGCGCGGCTAATTTCTGCAGCCAACGTACTTCGACTTGTACACGAAATTTCAGCAAACCGTATTCGCTAAAAATTCCGCGCAGCGCGCTGACTTTATCGCCGTAGCGTCCATCGACAGGGGAAACGGCGGTCAGTGAGGATAATTCCATAGATCATAACTCCGGGGTTAAATGAGCAAGAATTTGTTTTGCCTGAGTCGTCAGGCGATGACGAGAAAACATAAGCTGTAGGCGACCACCGCCTACCTGATGCCAGAGCACAGCTGCACGGATGCCTGCCAGTAGCGAAGCGCGGACTTTGGCCTGAACCTGCGGACTTTGCAGAACGGCCGGGGAGCCCGTCACCTGAATGCGTGGGCCCAATGGGCTAATCACATCCACGTAGATACCCGCCATGGCGCTCATTAACGTGTCTGACTGTAAATCAAAATGGTCAAGCTGGCGCTGCAGGCCGTTAATGCGATCGCCTAACGTATTCAACGCGCCTTTGGCGGATGACAGCTTGCGCTCCAGCACCATCAGGCTAAGCGTATAACGCGTCAGTTCGGCGTTAAGTCCTTGTCGGCTGCTGGCATTCAGCACGCCGAGCAGTGTTTCCAGACCAAGACGCAGGTTAGCTTCGCTGCCGCCGAACACGCCCAGAGTAGAACTGGGATTCATATCAATGACACTGTTGAGTGAAACGTGCAACGCGTCGGCATCACAGTGCCCCTGGTGCGCCAGTTGTTGCACCAGGCGTGCCGACTGGCAAATGCCAGACAGCGCGAGGGTGATGTCATAATAATTCTTTGCCACAATCACTGCTTCCTTGTATCAAATAAAATACACTTCATCTTTTAAGCCGCTTTGAGGCGACTTGAATGATGTTGTGTATTGAATAATCAGACCGTCAGCGGCAGTCGCTGCTCGATAATGCCGCCGCCCAGGCAGACTTCGCCGCTGTAAAAGACAGCGGACTGGCCCGGCGTAACGGCGGCAACCGGCTCGTCAAAAATGACCTCGATACGATCGTCATCCAGCGCGTTAATCGTGCACGGAATATCGGTCTGGCGGTAGCGGGTTTTTACCGTACAGCGCAGGGTGCCGGTGAACGGTTCGCGATCGACCCAATGTAGCTGCTGGGCGATGAGGCCTACCGACATCAGGCGTGGGTGCTCATGCCCCTGAGCGACAATTAACACATTGTTTTCAACGTCTTTATCCACCACATACCAGGGGTCTTCGCTACCGTCTTTGGTGCCGCCGATTCCCAGCCCTTTACGCTGACCGAGCGTATGATACATCAGACCCTGATGCTCGCCGATTTCATCGCCGTCAACGGTAATAATTTTCCCCGGCTGCGCAGGCAGATAGCGCCCTAAAAAGTCGCGGAACTTGCGCTCGCCGATAAAGCAGATACCGGTAGAATCTTTTTTCTTGGCGGTTACCAGCCCCAGATCTTCGGCGATTTTACGCACCTGCGGTTTTTCCAGCTCGCCAACCGGGAACAGACTTTGCGCAATCTGCTCATGGCCAAGCGTGTAGAGGAAGTAGCTCTGATCTTTGTTGCCGTCGAGCCCGCGCAACAACCGGCTTTTGCCGTTTACATCCGCGCGGCGAACGTAGTGACCGGTGGCGATATAGTCGGCGCCTAAATCTTCTGCGGCAAATTCAAGGAAGGCTTTAAATTTGATCTCTTTATTGCACAGAATATCCGGGTTCGGCGTACGGCCCGCTTTGTACTCTTCAAGGAACAGTTCAAAGACGTTATCCCAATATTCTGCGGCAAAATTGACGGTATGCAGTTCAATGCCAAGCTTGTCGCACACGGCCTGCGCGTCAGCCAGATCGGCTGCTGCGGTACAGTATTCCTCACCATCGTCCTCTTCCCAGTTCTTCATGAACAGGCCTTCTACCTGATAACCCTGTTGTTGCAACAGCCAGGCGGAAACGGAGGAATCGACACCGCCGGACATGCCGACGATCACTTTTTTTGGGTTTTCTGACATTGGAATACTCGCGACATTGAACTTCAAGGCGGCGTATTCTACCACGCAGCCCTTTACTTGACACCCTCTGTAAACGGCCAGTTAAATTCGCCCACTATGGATAAGGGGTAACGTTGTCCCGTTTGATAACTGCGAATGCTTTCAGCCACCAGCGGAGAACGTAAATTCGGCGCGTTCAGAATCTCGTCGGCGCTCACCCAACGGCAGCAATCGATGTCATTGTCATGGGGGGCAGTCGCGCAAATATGATCAAGCTTGATAGCGAATAAAAAGCGCAGGAACGGGGTCTTATCCGGCGCAATCCACTGATGCATACGGATAAAATACTGTGGTTGCGCCGTGATGCCAGTCTCTTCCCACAGTTCACGCGCGGCGGCCTGCGCCAGCGTTTCATCTGCCTCCAGGTGTCCGGCAGGTTGATTCCATAACGATTTACCGTTGATGGTCTCTTCCACCACCAGAAATTTATCTTCGGCATGTACGATGCAGGCAACGGTCACGTGCGGCTTGAACATAGGCATCCTTATTACAGCGGTTTATCAATGTGGTCATAGATCGCGTCAAGCTGTTTCAGACGCTCGTTATAAGCTTTTGTCAGGCAGGTGACGTCGGCCTTGCACTGCTGACGCTGTTTAAGCCAGCTCTGCTGGGCGTCCTGCAGGGCGCCGCGACTGCCCATCGCGAACAACCCTTTCAGAAACTGATATTTGGTGTGCATTTCCACGTCTTTATCATTCAGCGTCAGGTGCGCGCAGATAGCCTTTTCATCCGCAGCCTGCGCTTTCTGGCAGTCGAAGCTGGCCGCATTGACGGATAACGGTGTTAATAAAGCAAAAGCAATGAGAAGCCGTTTCATCTGTCTTTCTCCTGTGCGATCTCGCGCCACTGTCCATTATCGAGGCCGTTGAGCGTGTAGTCGCCCATGCTGTAACGAATTAATCGTAGAGTGGGATGACCGACATGCGCTGTCATGCGTCTTACCTGGCGGTTGCGGCCTTCATATAAGGTGACTTTTAGCCAACTGGTGGGAATATTCTTCCGCTCGCGAATCGGCGGGGTGCGCGGCCACAGCCAGTCAGGTTCCGCGACAATCTCAATACCGGCGGGCAGGGTAGGGCCATCGTTGAGCGTGACGCCAGTACGAAGCGCCTGTAGCGCTTCATTATCCGGGATGCCTTCTACCTGAACATAGTAAATCTTGCCGGTGCGCTTGCCCGGTTGCGTGAGGCGCGCCTGCAGCGCGCCGTCATTAGTCAGCACCAAAAGCCCTTCGCTGTCGCGGTCCAGGCGGCCTGCGGCATAAACGCCTTGCACAGGAATAAAATCTTTTAACGTGCGGCGACCTGCTTCATCCGTGAACTGCGGCAACACATCGTAAGGTTTATTGAACAAAACCACGCGTTTTGGCTGGTTTTCTTTCCGTGATTTAGATGCTTGTCGTGAGCTGAATCGCTTAACGTAGTGATTTCTAAAAGAAGTTTTTTGCATGGTGTTTTCAGAACTTATTAATTGCCGCATTATAGCGCAATAATGAGTGTCTTTCATGGCGGCAAACAATAGGGTAGTATTGACATGCTCATTACAAAACATTAACAAAAAATTGCTCTAACGCAGTCGTGCAGCAGGACGCCATTGCACATGCAGCGCGATGACAGACGAGCAAACCAGAAGCGCTCGAAGGAGAGGTGAATGGAAAGCAAAGTAGTTGTTCCGGTGGAAGGTAAGAAGATCACCCTGCAAAACGGCAAACTCAACGTTCCTGAGAATCCGATTATCCCGTTTATTGAAGGCGATGGTATCGGTGTTGATGTCACTCCAGCCATGCTTAAAGTGGTCGATGCCGCCGTCGAGAAAGCCTATAAAGGCGAGCGTAAAATTTCCTGGATGGAAATTTACACCGGAGAAAAATCCACACAGGTTTACGGCCAGGATGTCTGGCTTCCCGCTGAAACCCTTGATTTAATTCGTGATTACCGCGTAGCGATTAAAGGTCCGTTGACCACGCCGGTTGGCGGCGGTATCCGCTCTCTGAACGTTGCCCTGCGTCAGGAGCTTGACCTGTACGTTTGTCTGCGTCCCGTTCGTTACTATCAGGGCACGCCAAGTCCGGTGAAACATCCGGAGCTGACCGATATGGTCATCTTCCGTGAAAACTCTGAAGATATCTACGCCGGAATTGAATGGAAAGCTGACTCTGCAGACGCTGAGAAAGTGATCAAGTTCCTGCGCGAAGAGATGGGCGTGAAGAAAATTCGCTTCCCGGAGCACTGCGGTATCGGTATCAAACCGTGTTCTGAAGAAGGCACTAAACGTCTGGTTCGCGCGGCGATTGAATACGCTATTACTAACGATCGCGATTCCGTCACGCTGGTACATAAAGGCAATATCATGAAGTTCACCGAAGGCGCGTTTAAAGACTGGGGCTACCAGTTGGCGCGCGACGAGTTCGGCGGTGAGCTTATTGACGGCGGTCCGTGGCTGAAAATTAAGAACCCGAACACGGGTAAAGAGATCGTGGTTAAAGACGTTATCGCCGATGCGTTCCTGCAACAGATCCTGTTGCGTCCGGCGGAATACGACGTTATCGCCTGTATGAACCTGAACGGTGACTATATTTCCGATGCCCTGGCGGCTCAGGTTGGCGGTATCGGTATTGCACCGGGTGCGAATATCGGCGACGAATGCGCGTTGTTTGAAGCCACTCACGGGACTGCGCCGAAATATGCGGGCCAGGATAAAGTCAACCCAGGCTCCATTATTCTGTCTGCGGAGATGATGCTGCGCCACATGCAGTGGTTCGAAGCCGCAGACCTGATTGTTAAAGGTATGGAAGGCGCGATTGCCGCGAAGACCGTGACCTATGACTTCGAACGTCTGATGGACGGCGCTAAGCTGCTGAAATGTTCGGAGTTTGGTGACGCGATCATCGAAAACATGTAATCCAGTTTTTGGGTTAAACAAGAACGGGAGCCGAAGGGTTCCCGTTTTTATTACCTTCTTAAAGTTCTTCCCCAAAACTTTCCCCAAAACGTTTCCCCAAAACCCTTATGATTTCACCCTGTTTTTGTGTTGACGATCACCCAATCTTTTCCTCTGTCATCATTATATTTGTCTGTCATTTTTCTTGATTTATGGCCGAGTAATTTTTGCGTGTCGACACCTTGTTCTCTGTACAAGCGTTCTGATAATGATCTCTGTTCGTGAAAAGTGGGTGGGGATCCCTTATCCCATTTCAGTCCACTTCTGTCACGTGCTTTTTTGAATGTTGAAGTTAAAGAACTGGTTGAAACCTGATCACCGCGGTTTGCTTGTGAGGTGGTATGTCTGAAATGCACAAGATATTTACTGATGACTGCATCCCGGCATTTAGATACAACGTCCCGAAGAGTTAAACCCAGCGCTTCACATTTCAAGTCCAATGGTATGGCTAAACGCGATCCTGTTTTTTCCTGTTCGACATGGAGCATATCGTCCCATATGTCTTTAAACTTCATGTTACAGATATCGCCCAAACGCTGACCTGTTATTATCGCGAGCAACATTCCACACTGGAGGTATGGTTCTTGCTTTTCGGCAGCTTCATAAATAGTTTTCCACTCTTCCAAAGAAAGACGCTGACGAGTGACTTTGTTTCTCGGCTGCTTGGTCGCCAGGGCAGGGTTATAGCCTGGAGGGACATGACCGTTATGTTGCGCTTCTTTGAATACATCAATCAAAACCATGCGAACAACTTGCGCCATACGATTATGGCCTTCAGCCTTAACTGCATCCGTTATCTCAGAGATATCCAATGCGGAAATATCTTTCAAATATTGCATACCGCAATGTTCGCGAAATAACCTGACTGGTTTTGCTTTCTGTCGATAAGAATTAGGTCTGAGTTCACGGTGTTTTAACCGTTCGTCCTGAATTTCAATATACTTATCAATCCACTCAGTGACAGTAATGTCCGTTCTTCTGCCTTTCATTCTGGCAAGACGGTCGTTAACACTAAGAACCTGCCTGGTTCTTTGTTCTGCAATGATCGTGTTCGCTTCGGATGCAACCTTTTTAGCTTCCACTTCATCAGTACCCAAGCTGTGAAAGCGTCCGGAAACAGGATGTTTATATTGCCAATAAATCTTGCCCGTCCGCTTATCTAGCTTGCAGTATAGATTCGGAATTGAAATTTTGTGAGAACGTGGTCTAGCAGCCATCTGCAATAATCCGTTGTAATCTTGGACTGGCGTTTGCCGGAATTTTCGGTTCGGCAAGCGTACCAACAAATCGAGCATTACGGTCTACCATCCAGTAACGACCTACTTTTACAGCTGGAGGTATCATCATTTTGCCTTTAGCGTATTTCTTAAGGATACGCTCACTTGGTGCTTGCGCTCCGAACTCTTCATTGGCCCAGTCGAGTAAGGGGATCATTCGTGACATTTATTTTTCTCCACAAAGCCCGGCTGCACCCGGGCTATAACATCAAATATCAGTGCTGGTGGTCGGTATTAATATCAACCAGATAAACACCCGGAATTACCGGAGAGTTGCCAGCCTGCCCCATTATTTTCTCGTATTCGGAAATCTGATGATCTACTGGTTGTGACAGGTCGCGATATTTACTCTGAAGCAGGGCGACGCGGCTTTCTGTCCATGCCTTCCACATATGCCGCGTGTAGCTGTCAGCGTAGTTTTCGCCATGAAGAAACTTACCCATTGCGAAATCATATTCTTGCCGCTCGCGCCCCCACTTCTTAAGCATCCACGCCTCAAATTCAGCGCGGCCATCATCCGGCACTACCGGCACTGGCTGGGCGCTGTACTCATGTGCCACAGCCATTTGTGGGTGATTGGGATTATTACACGGTACTCCACACACCTCACAGACAGCGTGCTGTATCCCGTCCAGCCTGCGGCGTTCCTGTAGCTCTCGCATCGCCGCTGCAATATCGGTGTAGTCAGTCAAAACTGAATCGTCGCAGATTTCAGCGCGCGCCAGAATTTCAGCTATTTTCCTGTCTGTTAGTTTGTTATTGCTCATCGCAATACATCCTCCACACTGATTAACCCTTTACGGCTCAAATAGTTCATTGCGGCGCCATGTAACTTGCTGTTCGGCCTGGCGTTTCTAAGCGAGTGGGCCAGACGCTTAATCCACATCGTTAATTCTTCCACTTGCTTTTCTGCTTCTTCCAGTTGTTCGCGCACCTGTCGCATATCATCACGCTGAGTAAGTGCCGATTCAGGCATGGAATGTTCGGCACACGGGATTATTGTGTGAACGTCTGAGTATTCGCCGCCGCCGTCACTGAATGCCATTACACAACCACACTTTGATTTGCCGTTCACAAAGACAATTTTGTTACTCATAATGACCGTCCTGCACGTTGCGTAACCAGATACAGACCGCGCCGTCTTCGGTGTCGTGAATGGAACCGACAAACCAGCCGTTACCTGCTGGCGGATCTGGTTGCCACGTTGAAATGTCGCACCCGTCAACGTCAGGATCTATTTCCTCGTCATCCAGGTATGAGACTTTCCATTCCAAACCGTTAGCTTCCAGCCAGGCATTTAACTCGTCTGGAGAGATAACCTCACGACCATCGCAAAACTGTTCGTACAGCGGGTGAGTCCAGTAACCGTAATTATCGCGCTCTACGGGTAATGCAGTGATTTTGTTCATTATCATTTCAGGCGGTCAGCGACCGCCAGCCTCCGTTATGCGGTCACGTTCTCTTCCACGCCAGCGTTTTCGACGACGCTGTACTCACCTGTGATGACAGACGCATCAGCCGGATCGATAGTCAGCGTCTCCTTTTCGTCCATTGATACCGCGCGCTGGATCTCAATGGATACAGGCAGGTATTTGAACAGGCGGCGTATGGCGGTTTTTTTGCCATTTCCTCCCAGTGAGTAACCCACGGGCCGTTGTTACCGGCTTTGCTCTGTGCCCGTACCAGCTCTATCTGTTTACGGGTCATTACCTCAAACTGTGTGCCACCATCTTTAAGGCGGGCAACGGCATAGACATGAGTAACTGGTGCATCTTCGTTCTCACCCGGACGGTGTACCAGCTTCTCTTCCAGACCAAACTCGAAGCTGAAATCGTCACCTTCGCGGACGATGCGCGCGGAAAGACTTGCAATCTGTCCGGAACGGCGGGCAAGGTCGATCATTCCCCGGTAGCCAATAATTAACTGAACGTTTTTTTTTCCTGACTTTTCGTTTTTGTTTCCGAACGGCAGCAGATAGGCATGACCGAGCGCGCCGCCGGGCTCCAGCCCAAGCTGGGAACACTGAACGATGGCGCTGACAAAACTCATGGTGTCACAGTCACCCAGCGCCGGAACTTTTCGGATTTCCGTTGTGGCTATCCGGATCATGCGTTCCGCTGTCATGTGGCGGGGCAGGGCCGCCGCCAGCTGTTCTTTCATGGAAGGCTGGTTGATAAAGCTGATCACATCGTTGTTATTTTTCACTGCCGTCGGGGTGCGTGCTCCCTGTGTTTTTTGCAGGTCGGCTTTTGCAATAGGTGGCTGTTTAGGCATTTGCATTCTCCTTCGCCCAGCGGGGCAGTGATAAAGTTTTAATGGCAGGCCATTCATCGTTATTAAGGCATTCGGCCAGGGTTTGCAGATTGCGACGATATTCCCGCTGACCTGCCAGTTTTGCGTCTTCACCCATCATGAAAATCTCAACCGGGTAACGCCCACATTCGGCGGTTGTACTGGCAACAAGGAAGACGAAGGTGGGTCTCTCACCGAACTGCGCCCGATAACCGTCGCTGTAGAAAGCGTCCTGTACGTGGTAGCGATAATCGTAATAAGCTGTCCTGAACCGCTGGATATCAGCAGTGGTTTTCACATCCATGATCCAGTGAAATTCAGGGATGATTTTGTCCGGACGGCACCGACATAAAATTCCTGTTTCCGGATCTTCCCAGTAGACTGATGATTCAGCATATCCGGCGCTTTCAACCAGCCACTGCCCCAGCGGTAACGCCATCACACTCTGGTACATAAGTTCGATTTTCCGGCCTTCTTCTGCCGTAAGCACGGTTCTTCCTGTCCGGGCGCATTCCTCCAGAAAGGTTTTCTCTTCTTCTTTTCCTGCACTGGTACGGCGGTTAAACTCCGGTGCGATGATGAAGCGTTTGCTGAATTCCTCTGGTTCCAGTACCCGGCAGTGAAAAGCCGTTCCTGTATCGAGAGATTTTGTTTTCTCCGTGTCCACGGGGGCATTTTTGCGCCAAAGATAAATTGCTGGTGTATCTGCGATATCATCAAGCTGTGATTTACTGACCCCCGGGCCAGCGTGATACGCCTCGTTAGGGATGTCATAGTAAATGCCTGGCTGTATATCATCAGGTACAGTGATATTTCCGTTTTCTATGGAATCTGCCGCTTCGCCAGCTTCATCACCGCCAGTACCTGATCCACCGTCTGCTGTAATTTCCTGCACTGCATCGCCAGCCGTTTCCTGCTGGTTGCTCTCTTTCGGCGTTTTTCCATCTCTTTCTGTTCTGGCTTCCGTTTTTTCGGTCTGGTTTGAGGGGGGCGGGAATAGCGCTGAAACGTCGAAAGTCCCGTCTGCGTTTCTGGTGACAGCCTCCGGCTCTGCTGCTGGTTGTTTTTCCTCCGGCACCACTTCTTCTTTTTCACCCTGATTTGAGGCGCTGTAATTGTTATGAACCCACTTCGGATCGTTCGGGTCACTGATGCCTTCGACATATTCACCGCGCGCGGCTGCCAGTTGTTTACCAACATCAACCGGGTTTTTGGGTGGAATGTTTTTACGTGCTTCGTGCAGTTCTGCGCGTATTTTCTGGTAGCCTGCTTCTGTCTGGCTTACAGGTGGCTCATTCTCCAGCGGCTGCGGGTCCGGATGATGTTCAGTTGTGTCCTGTTCCACTGTTTCAGGCGTTGCTGGTTCATCTGCCAGTTCGTCTGTCGGTTGCGGTTTTTCTTCATCACACTGAAATCTCCCTGACTCAATATCCCGCAGACATTTGCCCGCCTGACGAAGTCTTGCTGCATTTTCTTCATGGGTTGTTGGGGTGTTATCAGGCACATATTCGTACCAGTCCGGATCGCGAACACCATGAACGGCAAGAAAGCTTTCGCACCACGTCCGGCGAAGATCAGGATTACCGTTATGTACGGCCTTTGGCGCTTTGCGTACCAGGTCAATAATGGTCTGTCGGTCGTAGCCTTTGATGTCGGGAATAGTGCCCACTGTCATCGACATTCGCTTCCAGTCTTCCCGGTCTTCGGCGATGATACGTTTTGCAAAATCCATTGCAGGACGCAGGTTATTCAGAACCAGCTCCTCACAGAAACCACAGGCGAGCTCATAGTTAATCGTTCTGTGTGTCGGTTTTTCGCTACGGCGTGGACGTTCTGGCTTATTTACGTCGTCGACAATTACTTTATGTTGCCCGGTTTTTTTAACGGGTACAGGTTTATTCTTCAGGCGTTCAGCCCATTCCTTAACCAGCAGGCCGCGGTTAATGTGTTCAGCACTGAACCATTCCTTAAAAAACTTAATAGTGGTGCATAACTCAGGTACTTTTCCATCGACAGGAAATACCTGTTTATACGCATTCACTGCTTTGTGAATATCGTGCTCGATAGCTTTTTTGAACGGCTCTACATTTTCTGCTGCGAGTATCAGGTTCTGGGCAGTGGTATTCTGAGTATCCATCTCCAGACACGCGATTTCTTTTTTCTGGTCTGTATCGACGTGATAAAGATATTCTCCATCGCCAATATACTGTGCCAGAACGCGATGGCGGAACGGCAGTGTCGCAACCACGGTCAGTTGAGGGTTTGCTGGCGGGTTATGAGATTCCTGTATCCCGTTTTCTCCGGCAGGAGTACCAGCACCGTCGGCGCGTTCTGTTTCATCTGATTTAACAGCAGAAGCTGCGGCGGGGATAAGTGTCAGGGTTTTACCGTCTTCGCCACCGGGTTCGCGGTTTTCACAAAATTTAGTGTCAAAGACACCCTCGGGCGGAATGTCATTTTCTACCGGGAAATGTACGCGTACAGGTCTGGCAAAATCAGCTTCATCAAATCCGGCTGCATCCATAGCCAGTTCGCCACGGGAGAGGGCGAGTGACTGCTTTTTAGCTGTACACCAGAAAAAACCGGCTTTAAAGCCGAGGCGTTTCCTGGCACTTTCATTTTTAACCTTGTAATAAAATGAATATTCTTCCTGCTTAATGCTCATTGTTTTTTAACCTCAGTTAAGATTAAAATCGTTTTGCCAGTGAAAATCCTCTCCGGGTGCTCACTGGTCATTTCTCTGGTGGTGGGTCTGGTCGCCCGCCTCAGCATCGCCGGGATGTAAAGCCGGGGAAGCGCCTGCATTTAATGCAGGCTTTTTTCCTTTGAGGCCTCAGACATCGCCCGCGCAAAATCACTGGCAACAGACAAGCTCTTCAATGCACCAATAACCTCCCTGGGGACGTCTTTCACTTTGAGCAACATGGCTGCTGCGGCTATAGTGGAGTCCCATGCCCCTGTTTTTTCATCTGCATATGCAGTTATTGATTTATTGATTGAATAGCCATCTTCGTTTCTGCTTAATTCGTATGAATAGCCAATAACTACCGGCATATTGTTTTGCTCGCATATCTTAAATATACGGCTGGTGAGTTCTTTTAGTTCCTGTAATACTGCTGCATCAGGCGTTGTATTTTTCATTTTTATTTCCTTTTTCAGGTTGAGTGAATCCCTGCCATTGCTGGCATAGTTTTATTGTTTCAGTAAATGATTAATTAAAGTTCATGAGCCATCTGGTCATGGCTGGCACAGCGTTTACTGCAATATTTTTGTTTTTTACGTGAAATAAGCGTTCCGTGCATATATATCAGTTCATATTCGTATGCGGTCTCTTCCGGTATTGCTTTCTGACAATATGCGCAGTTAATTAATGTCGGGTCTCCTTTCTGGGTGAGTAGAGTATAAATTTTACGAATCAAGCCCGGTTTTCTGTTTATTGCAGTCTGCTGTTTAGCCGGACTGCGCATCCAGTCGGAACGAGGTGTAATGACAGGTATCATCGTTTTATCCTCTTTGCCTGTTTATAAGCGAATTTTGTTGGTGCGGTGCCTGGTGCCTCCAGGTGACGATAACCAGTTAACCATTACCGCCGACTACTATTTCCACCCACAACATGAAGGACCGTTATGTCTTTTTAACTGTGCCGCGTGCGCTTAGCCGCATTCACCACACCACAAAATTCGCTTTAAAAAGGGCGGAAACCAGAAAGGAATGAACTGGTACCGCCAAAGACTACACACAGCAATGTCACGGGTTCCACTCGCAACCGGAAGCGCGCTCAACCAGGACGGTGGATTTAACGACAACCTTAGTTAAGTAACGAACGCGCTTTCGTGTTGCGCCGGATGCTTTTCTGAATCCGGCTTCCTGTCTGGCTCTTACTCACAATGGTTTCTTGTTAACCAGCGTCGTGCGCCAGCCTCTGTTTTGAAGGTTTTGCTTCTGGTGTACGTCATGGCGGTAAACGTACCGTCATTATTGGGAAATACGCCATAAACCACAGATTCATTGTTGCCTAAGTCGATTGCTTTCATTTTTCCCTCATCCGCTTAACGCCCGGCGGCGGAACGTTTTATCTACTGCGCTTGTTACTTAACAACAACTGCCGTCATGTTCGTATGCCTCAGGCTGGCTACTTAGCCCGACTCAGCAGCGGGATAACTCTTGGTATTGTCCGGCTGTTATCTGGTCTGGCGTTGTCCTGATGAATCCATTAAACACGAAGTGGTGTGTAATTGTCAACACAAGATGTGTTTTTTGATTGAGGGAAGGCGTTCTGCTGGGCTTGAGGTAATAAAAAACCCGCCAGTGGCAGGTTTTAAACTATTCAGCTCAAGTCTTAAGTTAGTTTTCTGGTGGTTGAGTTGAGTTTTTAAGGCGATTTCTTAGGTACGTTTCGACATAGTCATCAATCTCTTTTAAACGAACCTCAAAGAGATCAATCATTCGTTGTTGCTCTGAGCTTGGTAACTGATTGAATAACTCAAGCAATTTTTTATGATGATCACTTAGCCATGCCTGCGAGGAGTCCTTTTCACCAAACAGAAGTTCGGGTGGGGAAATACCTAGTGCTTCACCAAGTACAACTGCATCATACACCCCAACATTTCTACTTCCTGCTTCATAGTTTCCTATGCGTGACTGAGTCCATCCACAAATCTCAGCCAGTTTACCTTGAGACAGGCCGAGTTTTTGTCTGCGCTCCTTGAGGCGCATTGCGATCTCATCATTAAGCCGGCTGGCGGCAATTTTTTCATTTTCTTTTCTCATGGCTCCCTTTTATCACGATGCGTGATTTACGCAAAACACAAAATAGCTTGACCATGCAACACAAAATGTGTTTAGAATTATTGACGGAGGTTTTAGATGAACAAAATTTCAACATACAGAAAGCAACTGGGGCTATCTCAAAGGCAGCTTGCGACTCACCTGGGATGGATACAGAGCCGTCTGGCGAACTACGAAGCAAATTTTCGCACACCCGGACTGGAGGAGTGCCGAAAAATTGTTGCCACACTTAACCATCTGGGATCTCGCTGCGTTCTTGATGATGTGTTCCCGCCTCATGTGAACGATAACAGAACCATATTAGCGAAGGTGAACAACCATGATCACCCCTGAAACAGCCAGTCAGGCGTTATCGTCATGGCTGGCATATCTACAGATAACCCAGGAAACCGCCACGCAACTGATCACCCGCGCATTCCTGGAGCAGCCGGCGCGACCGGAAATAGCGGTTCACCGTATCGAGCGTGACGACGGAACGGTGGATTACGACGCATGGCGCCGTAACCGGATAAACATTTTTCAGCGCTGGCGGAAACGGGAAACGGCGGAGCATTGCGAGAAATTCTCTGCGCTGATCCCCGCCATTCTGGAGGCGATCCGCAAAAGTGCGCCGGAGCTGCATAAACGAATAACGGCAGGGCAGAGCATTGAGTACCTGCTTTCACAGCTTTTAAAAAAACCGCAGTGGCAAGCGCGGTACTTCTTGGCGCGCAGCTGGCGGATTTTGAGCGGGAGTGTGACGAGGCCATATATGCGTTACAGGCGTTACGTAGCGGTTATCGCCAGCAGTACCAGAGACATGACCAGTGAGTAATTTTTATATATTCGGATCGCCCTGTAAGGGCGTGGTGAGGTTTTATGCGTGATTACGGAAAGGTGAATTCATCCTTCTGGACCAGCGAAAGCATACGCTCGCTTTCCGATGATGGCCGGATGCTCTCGTTATATCTGTTAACCAGTCCCCACGCCAATATGACCGGCTGTTTCCGTCTCCCCGACGGGTACGTTTGTGAGGATTTGCAATGGGATAAAAATAGGGTATCAGAAGGGTTTGAAGAATTATCCCGTAATGGTTTTGCCATACGGGATAAAGCTACCCGATGGGTGTTAATTCCCGGTTATCTGGAATGGAATGGTTTTGAAAACCCGAATGTAGCCATTGCAGCGTTGAAATTATTCCGTGATGTACCGGATAAAATAGCCATTAAGTCACAGTTAGCTGATGGTATGAGGCAGGCTATATCAAGGTTTGAACCGGGTAAATTAAACGGTTTCGAAAGGGTTCTTGAAGGGTTTCAAACGGTCGTTGGGACTCCAGAGCCAGAACCAGAGCCAGAACCAGAACCAGATCCAATCTCTCCTGGTTCATCGCCGAAAAAAAACGATGAACCAGGCGGGAGTTATCCGGCTGAGTTTGAACTGGTCTGGCAGGAATATCCGAAGCGGGCAGGTGCCAATCCGAAAAAATCTGCATTCAAAGCCTGGAATGCCCGACGACGGGAGGGCGTCCTCCCCGGCGACATGCTCGACGGTGTCCGGCGCTACGTGGCGTATCTCGGTAGTACGCACAAGGCTGGTTCTGAATTCGTGCAACAGGCAGCGACATTTTTCGGGCCGGACAGGCATTTTGAAAATCACTGGGATATTCCTGTGAGGGGAGGTAGCGGTATGCCTGGTATCCCGGTTTCGCCGCCGGATAAAACCATTCCACCGGGTTTCAGGGGGTGACAGACCATGAAAAATATCGCAGATAGCGGGATTCTGGCCAGAATCAGGAAACTGGCGCCACAGTCTGCCGAACGCGCAGCACCGTTCCGGACGCCGGAGGAGTGGCGGGAATGGCAACTCGCCGAAGGGCGCAGAAGTTGCGAAGAAATTGATCGTCAGAATCGTCAGGCGAGGGCAGAAAAAATCTTCGGTCGGGCCGGGATTCAGCGGCTGCATCGCGGATGCTCGTTCGCAAATTACCGGATACAGAACGACGGCCAGCGCCATGCACTCAGTCAGGCTAAATCTATTGCTGGTGAACTGGATACTGGCTGCACGAACTTCGTGTTCAGCGGGAATCCCGGTACCGGAAAAAATCATCTGGCCGCCGCCATTGGCAATCGTCTGATGAATGCCGGACGCAGTGTGATTGTTATCACCGTCGCCGATGTGATGAGTGCGCTTCATGCCAGCTACGATGACGGGAAATCTGGCGAGAAATTTCTGCGTGAATTGTGCGGGGTTGATCTGCTGATCCTCGATGAGGTTGGCGTGCAACGTGAGACCAGAAACGAGCAGGTGACGCTGCACCAGATTGTGGACCGTCGGACGGCCTCGATGCGAAGTGTGGGAATGCTGACAAATCTTAACCACGAGGCGCTGACGAATCTGGCAGGCCAGCGGGTTATGGACAGAATGACCATGAATGGTGGGCGGTGGGTGAATTTTGACTGGGGGAGCTGGCGCCCGAACGTCAGCTATCTCAGGACGGTGAAATAATTTTCCGGAGGGTTTTCATGAGCAGAAATTACACACTGGCGCAGAAAGCTGAAATACAGAAGCGCCTGACGGAACTGGTACGAACCCACGGTCGGATGACGTTTGGAGAACTGCGGAAGATAACGGGGTTAACCATTTTTACAGCCCGCCACTACCTGGAAAAAGCGGAAAGTTGTGGGGATCTGTATCAGGCCGGGAGAAACGGTATTTTCCCTTCGGAACAGGCTTTCCTGCTTTGGAAGCAGAAACGTGAAGATGCCAGGATTACCCGCTTTCTGAAAACGCCGGAAGGTGTCGTGAGTTCCTACGACCGGACCAGAAACGTTATCTGTACGGAGTGCCGGAACAGCGTGACGATGCAAAGGGTTTTATCTGTTTACAGAGCGAGAACATGAAACTGGAAGGATTAACAATGAGCGAACGGGCAGAAAAGTCGGTTTGTTGTAAAAAGCGCGATTACAGTGAGTTTGATTACTGTACTGCTCAGTAATGTATAAATTAAAGTAGTTTAAGTATCTAGATGCTGACGGGCTGGTAATAAGACAGCACAGTTTGTTTTTCAGTGTACTTTCTTTTTAAAGGAACTTATGTTTCTGTAAATATGACGTATGCTCTTAAATCGAGCCAAAAATCTTGAAAACTCTAAACCAGAAGAGTTAAATATTGAGCATCGATCAATTTTTTAAAAGGTATGGAAATGATTAAGTTTCAAGATTTCAGAAAACGATACAGCGAAGTATTAAAAGTTGAAGATGAAGAAAAGAAGAGTTTTCAGAAGGTTGCTGGAATGATTGTTCGTCATTTCGAAAGCTCGCTAGACCTTGAGTATTCTCAGTATCCTGTAACCTTTAGTGGAAACCCGGCAGAAAACAACATTTTATTAAGTTATGTTTTTATAGCAACCGAAAAAGGAGGGCGACATGTTGAGCTTAAGGCACTCAGGCCTGATAAAAAAGGTGCTCTTTCATTTTATGTTTGTTTAACAGTGGATAAATCAACGATGTCTTATCCCAAGAGGACGTTATATGCACGTTTGTCGTTACGTTGTAATGGTGATGGATTTACAGTAACAGTTGGCGAAGAAGCGCTTGAAACAGACTTGAGTAAATATCCGACTGAAGCAGAGTTGGCGGCCATCTCAGAAGCGACTAAGCATGTCATGCTTATTGAATTAGGCAGTGATGCACCAAAAAGGAAATACTGAACGAATTAACATCCTCAGGGAAGAGGTGAGAGGACTATAGTGATATAGTTAACTCATCTCACATAAAACAAAATTATCTTTCACATATTGAAAGTTAGTTGCAGTAATCTGTTCACAAAAATCCATTTTAATGTACTAAGACATTATATTATCTCATATCTATTTTTAAAACCATCACGTCTAATTATTATCAGGCTGATTTATTTTCTGTATTCATAGAAGGGATACGTGATAGTATCCGAGCATGGTTCGAATTAGATTATTTGGCGGATTTTGTGTTTAGTTGTGGTATTAGCCACTGGGGTACTACAAGACAGCCCCGAAAGATTCTATACAAAGTATTGCATATTAACCCGCTCCGGCGGTTTTTTAAAGTCCGGGAAATGAGTATGTCAAAAAATAACCAGTTATAAGATTATAAATAGAACACAGAGAAAATGTCATTGCACATGGTCAAAAAATAGTCATAGTTATTAACGGTGATAATTAGTAGTCTCCTATATATTCATGGTGAGAATGAAGGTGCTTTAAAAATGCTCAAGTTCGTTATCTATGGAGACACCGTGAAAAATTTAAATAAAACATTCACTTGTAAATATGCTGTTATTCGCCGTGATGACATGACAGTAATTGCTGAAATGGATTTTTTTCCTGACTGCAACCGGTCATTGATGTATCGGGATGGCCGCTATGTCAGGTTTCTGCCGTTGTTGCAAAATGACATCATGGGGAGCGATACTCTTATTAATGAGCTGACTATCAGGGCCGGTTATCATGAATAATCATCCTTTGTTATACTCGCCTGCGGGCTGAACTCCCAATCTACTGCGCCACCGGAGAGAACGATGGCGCATTTACAACTGGTCAAGCAAACCTCATCAGGGATTCTGCTCCCGGCGACGCCGGAGAGTGGGGATTTCCTGCGCTCAGTAAAAATCGGTGAGTGGATACACGCCGATTTTAAGCGTGTCCGCAACTACGCCTTTCATAAACGCTTTTTTAAACTCCTTCAGCTTGGTTTCGACTACTGGACGCCAACTGGCGGCACGGTCACATCGCGGGAACAGAAACTTATCTCCGGATTCGTTAATTTTCTTTGCGGCTCCGCAGGCCAGGAATATACCCCGGCCCTTAACGAGGCGGCGGAACAGTACCTCCATAACGTAGCTACCCTGCGAACCGGGGACGTCGCCCTTCTTAAATCTTTTGATGCCTTCCGGGAATGGGTAACCGTTCAGGCCGGGTTTTATACCGAGCATTTTTATCCGGATGGCAGCCGCGGGCGCCGGGCGAAATCCATAGCGTTCGCCAGTATGGACGAAACCGAGTTTCAACAGGTCTATAAGGCTGTGCTGAACGTCCTGTGGAACTGGATTCTGTTTCGTAAATTTTCCTCTCCGGAAGAAGTTGAAAACGTGGCCGCGCATCTGCTGGAGTTCGCATGAAAATGACATGGTTTCAGCATCCGGCGTGTACCACCGAAGAGGCGGATGAGCTGGTGAAGCAGTACCGACGCAGGGGGGTAAAGACGGAGCGTAGTCTGAATCATGACTGCATTCACTGGACGGTAAGCGCCCTGTTACCGGAGTTCGATCATGTGCCAGAACGGAGGCGTAAATGCTCTTATCTGAAATAAAAACTTACCGCAGTAAAAAATGGCTGGCAGCCGTCGGGCAGATTGAACAGTGCGTGTTGTGCGGGCGGTGGGGAACGCAGGTTGCACATCGCAATGAATTAAAGGGCATGGGAATGAAAACGGATGACTGCGCCACGGCGGCTATTTGTCAGGAATGCCATCATGAAATCGATAACGGCAGTCACCTGAGCAGGGAAGAGCGCCGGTGTCTGATGAACAGGGCGATCGTACTGACAGTGATTAAACTTGTACGAATGGGAAAGGTGGTACCGAAATGATTTATCCAGCCAGTACCGGAAAACCGGGCGAATATTTTCGACTGAATACACTGGAAAGCGTGTGGATTCAGGGAAAACTCCGTATGTGGGGACGATGGTCATACATCGGCAGCGGTAAACCCGGCAATATGTTTAACCAGTTGCTGGCCTCCAGAAAACTGACAAAAACAGCCATCAATGAGGCTTTACGCCGTCTGAAAAAATCAGGAACAAGCAAGCCAGAGCTGGAGGCCTTTCTTCGGGAAATGATGAACGGGAAACAAAAAAGCTGGCTGGCGCATTGTACTGATTCCGAAGCAATGTTGATTGACCGCGTCATTGGTACTGTATTAGCTGAGTATCCGGCGCTGAAAAAGTTGATTCACCAGCGTTACGAAGGGTGTGGAGTGAGTCAGAGAAGGATGGCTGAGTTACTAAACGAACAATATCCAGACTGGTGTTATGCAACGTGCCGCAATCGCATAGGTGTATGGCTAAAAATGGCGGAATTTATGCTTTATCTGCCGATGCGTGAAGCGTTTGCAACCGATGCCCACAAAATTGCCCGTTGACTCTGTTTGTTATCCGGGGCTATATTCCCGCCACGCCAGCAAAATCTGGCGTCGGGATTGGAACCCCGGATAGAGACCGCGACAGACACACGCCGCGAGCGTGTTTTTTATTGTCGTATGCACGCGCACATCTGAATTATGGTGGGGCGCATGGGGGAGCTGAAAAGCTCGCCGGTCGGTTTCCCGGTAGTTCCAACCCTGTGCGTCTCACCACCCGATGATTGGAACCTGACGGTGGTGATAGTTTAGAAACCACTAGAGGACGTCATTATGACAACTCAAATCGCTGTTGAAACTCTCTCCCCGATCACCCATAACCAGATTCCTGTTATTACCACCGAACTTTTGGCGCAGCTTTACGGCACTGAACCTGTGCGTATTCGCCAGAATCATCATGAGAACAAAGTACGCTTTGTTGAAGGGAAACACTTTTTCAAAGTTGTTGGTAAT
Organism: Salmonella sp. SAL04196; assembly: GCF_046550835.1. NCBI lineage: Bacteria > Pseudomonadati > Pseudomonadota > Gammaproteobacteria > Enterobacterales > Enterobacteriaceae > Salmonella > Salmonella sp. SAL04196. Next base: position 1,057,887 of record NZ_JBGDXE010000001.1, on the reverse strand, counting down.
GACCTTAAAGAATTGCGGGTAGCTTTAAACTACTCACAAAATCCAGTTTCCCCCAAAGCCCGCTCCCTCATCCTATGGACAGAACGCGGAGCAGCTCGCCACGCAAAAATGCTCGAAACCGATCAGGCATGGGAGGTATTCGAGAAGCTGGAGGATTGCTACTTCAGCCAAAAGAATCCTTCAGTGCGAGTTTCACGCCAGAAAAGTTACGACACGCGAGTTCTCTGTTATCAGCAAAGCGGCGTCACTGTTTCCACAATCCCGTTGCGGGATGATGACATTGTCATTTCCCTTGAGTCATGGCTGGAACTGGCGAGAGCCAACGGTTGGTTTGTTATTCGCAAAGATCAACTGGTGGAAAAACTGATGCAGCTTTAGCAAAAAAGTTATTGCATTTTTAGCCACAAACTGCTTCAATCCCGGTATGCTTCGCAAAGCTGTATCGCGAGGCGAATAACAGACATGAACACAAAAAGAACCCGCCATTGAGCGGGTTTTTGCGTTTTAGGGGTTCGCATTCGCGGGCCTTTTTTGTTCAACAGGCTTTGAATTGTGGTTTCTTGCACCGTGGTATTTTCTGCTTCGCCCTATACTATTTGCTTAGTCTTGCGGAGGTGTGAATGAAAGAAGGGTATTACTGGATTCAGCATAACGGTGTTGTTCAGGTGGCATACTATACGAACGACACAGTTGATGATCTGGAATCAGGACGGCTTATTGTCGGTGTCTGGCATCTGACAAGGGGCGATGATATCTGCCATAACGGTGAAGCAGAAGTACTGTCGGGGCCGTTACAACCACCAGCTTAGATATAAACGCGCTGGCGGCGCTTGGAAGACGGCTTGAAATATTAGCTGCGTAAATCATATCCCTGATTGTCTGTATACCACTGCCGCATAGCGGGGATCGGCTCCCGCATTCTTTCACATAAAAGAGCCCTGCTGCGGTTTAAGGAGATGATGATGAAAATTGGTAAGCACGCACATAATGTAAATACTTCGTCTGCATTGGCTCCCAGAACAAGATTTGTCTTTTCAACTTCCGGGGTAAATAAAGAGGAAGTCATTGAAAAGTTAAAGGTCGTCATTGAAAAAATTAGCAACGAGGAGGTATCTCTTGATCCTCATATTCATCTGGAGTCCTACATATCAGGCGTGAACATATCCTGCTCTCCCGCCTGATTAGAGGCGTGCTATTCTTCTACCATGCTGCCAACTTGAATTGGAAGAGGGACGATATACTCCCAGAATGGATTCATGGAAGATATTCCAGACCAGTACCATATTGCTCTCGTGAAAACCATTGCGGCATTATCTGATGATGCGTTCAGGTCAAGTAACCGCATATCGCCATGATGAACATTGGTATCCTCATTGATAAGAATTTCATAAATTGGTTGCGGACCTTCCTGTTCTCGGTATTTCTTTCTAAAAGAATCTGCGTCTTCTATTGATTTACAAGCGAATATTGACTGGTATCGTGATGATTGCATCTGGCGTACCAGTTCAACAATAAGTTCCATAAGGTCATCACCATTAAGTTCCCTCCTTGGGAAAAGATATCGCAGCCCATGCTCGGAGATTTTGAAGTTAAATTTCGCGCCAATAAAGCTATCAATGGCGTAGGTGTCAGTTACAGGTGGCTGCATGGAAGAAAAATCCATTAATGCATTTGCGTTGTACCGGCCTCTTCTGTCGGCGGAATAAAGCACTATGCTCATTTAATTCTCCATATTTGGTGTGGTTACTTTTGGCGATTTAACAATATCAAATGCAGGGTATACACCGCCAGACGTCATCTGGCACTTATTCACAGGCTGCGCTATTGCGTGGCCTTTTTTATTTCCACTTACCCGACATCCGGGTAGTCCATTTCCCGGACAGGGGAAGTTATGACAATGGATAAACATACAACATGGCTGGCCTACATCTGGGCATTAATCAGCGGCATATGCGCCCAGTGGACGTTAAACGACTATGGCGCGCTGATAGGTATTGTTCTGGGTATTGGTACGTTTCTGGTTAATAAGCATTACAAAAAAAAATCAGAGCAGGCTCAGGCAAGGCAGGCTGCCGCGATGGAAGAACGTAACAGGCTAATCGCCCGGATTCTGGAAAAAAACGACCATGACAGCATGTTAAAAATGCTGGCGGTATCTGAAATGCCGGAGGGCAATGATGGCGTTAAGGACAAAAGTTAAATACGGTCTTTCCGCCGCTATGCTGGCACTGATTGCCGCCGGTGCCAGCGCACCGCAGCTACTCGACCAGTTTTTACAGGAGCGGGAAGGAAATATGCTGGTGGCCGTTCGTGATAACGGCGGCGTCTGGTCAGTATGCCGTGGCGTGACCCGTATCGATGGTAAACCCGTTGTGAAAGGTCAGCGACTGACACAAAGCCAGTGCGACCATTACAACGCCATCGAGCGGGATAAAGCGCTGGCGTGGGTCAATAAAAATATCCATGTTCCACTGACCGGGCCGCAGAAAGTGGGGATCGCCAGTTTCTGCCCGTACAACATTGGGCCGGGTAAATGTCTGCCCTCCACGTTCTACAGAAAGCTGAACGCAGGAGATCGTAAGGGAGCGTGTGCAGAAATCCGCCGTTGGGTATATGACGGCGGCAAAGATTGCCACAACAGGGAAAATCAGTGTTACGGCCAGGTGATACGCCGCGACCAGGAATCAGCGCTGACGTGTTGGGGGATAGACCAGTGAAATACTTACCCACAACGGTATGTTTTGTCGCGGCGGCTTATCTTGCCGCTCATGGTATTGACGGCTGGGGATGGTTTCTCTTTATCGGCGTTATTCTGGTATGAACCGTATAACCTTTACTGCCATCATCCTTCTGCTGATAGTTGCCATAGCGCTGGCGTGGACGACTGACCACTACCACGGTAACGCGGTGCGCTATAAAGACCAGCGCGATACCGCCACTCACAATCTGAAGCTGGCGAACGAGACAATTACCGACATGACGAAGCGCCAGCGTGACGTTGCCGCCCTCGATGCAAAATACACAAAGGAACTAGCTGATGCACAAAACAGGAATACTGATTTGCAGCGCCGCCTTGCTGCTGGTAGCCGGGTGCGTGTCGAAGGAAGCTGTACAGTGCCAACCACAACCAAAACCGCCAGTACCCGCCGCGTGGGCAATGCTGCCACCGTCGAACTCTCTCCAGTTGCTGGACAAAACGTTCTCGATATCCGCGCCGGAATCATCAGCGATCAGGAAAAACTGAAGTATTTGCAGGAGTACATCCGGACGCAGTGCAAATAAAAAATTCCCGCAGGACGGTTACGGTTCCGGCCTGCAGGGTGTCATAAAGAGCACAAAATGTCTTATAAGGGGATATACGGACATATGTCGCATACTATGGTACTGAAGAAAAAGACCTCATGTATCAACGCAGCGTAACCAGACGCTAAAAACTGGTACACCTCATGAAATAACCCAGTGGCTGAAAAGCTTGGTGTTGGAGCGAATCCCCTGACCAGGCTGGCATTTATTTTATCTGAATATTGACGCTGTATTTTTTCGCTTTGTTTTTACGGGCTTCATTACGTGTCTGAAGTACTCTCAGTTCGTATTTTCCGGACGCCGGTAGCGTGTACTCGCCATTGTCATCCAGTTCAGATGAATATCTGGACAGGTCAACGGAATCGCTAATTCCTGGCCCGAACAGGTAGGTATCTGCGCCTTCATTCGAAATACTTACATGTACTTTCTGCCCCTTTCTGGCCTGGAAGTTATATGTATCGTAATCGTATCCCTTTATTACGCCGGAATAGCGGGCGCTATTTTGTCCTTTATCGAATTCGACATTCACGTTTTTACCAGTAGCAAAGCCAGCTGAGGTTAGCAGTGCAAAAAGAAAAACAGTTTTAGCGATACTCTTGAATTTCATATTTAAGACCCTCAGTCAGCGTTAAAATGATTAATTGTTATATTATAACAATAAGTGTTCGGTTTTTTCCAGGGTCCTTTCCGGGAATTCTGCCTGTTACGGGGCGGCAGCGTCGCAGGATTTCACTCCTTATGAAAATTTTCAGGGAAAAGCCAGATCCGTTCTTCTTATCGTTTATTTCCTGTTTTTAAAGGTTTTTTTAGAAAAAAGAAAGGATCTGCTGGATAACGTTTTTAGTTAAAAACGAAGATCGCAGATCCTTTCCTGTTTCCGGGAGACTTTTCCATGAACGTGAACAAAAAAAAACTGGCTGAAATTTTTGGTTGTGACGTCAGAACTGTCACAGCCTGGCAAAGCCAGGGGCTGCCACTTGTTTCCGGAGGAGGAAAAGGTAACGAAGCAGTGTTCGACACCGCGGCAGCGATTTCATGGTACGCGGAGCGTGATGCGTCTATTGAAAATGAAAAGCTGCGTAAAGAGGTTGATGATTTACGTGCCGCTGCGGAATCAGATCTTAATCCCGGCACCATCGACTATGAGCGCTACCGCCTGACAAAAGCCCAGGCGGATGCGCAGGAACTTAAAAATGCTGAGCGCGAAGGGCTGGTTCTTGAGACCGAACTGTTCACCTACATCCTGCAACGGGTGGCTCAGGAAATAGCAGGGATACTGTCAAGGGTACCGCTGGTATTACAGCGCAAATATCCTGATCTGTGCCAGTCGCACATCGATGTGGTCAGAACGGAAATCGCCAGGGCGTCAGGCAGGGCCGCCACGATAGCGGATGTGGAGAAGTGGACCGATGATTTCCGGAGAGCGCAGGGCGAATAATGCCAACAGAGCCATAACTAACGGGCTGATAGCGCTTCATATTCCCGTACCGCTTACCACCGTGCAGTGGGCTGATAAGTATTACTATCTGCCAAAAGAGTCCTCCTACACCCCCGGCAAATGGGAAACGCTGCCGTTTCAGGTAGCGATAATGAACGCGATGGGGTATGAACTGATCCGCGTTGTAAACCTCATTAAGTCTGCCCGCGTGGGCTATACCAAAATGTTGCTGGGGGTGGAAGGCTATTTCATAGAGCACAAGTCGCGCAACAGCCTGCTGTTCCAGCCGACCGACTCATCCGCTGAGGATTTTATGAAATCCCACGTGGAGCCGACTATCAGGGATGTTCCTGTATTGCTGGAGCTGGCCCCCTGGTTCGGGCGTAAACATCGTGATAACACGCTCACCCTGAAACGCTTTTCTTCCGGTGTCGGGTTCTGGTGCCTCGGCGGTGCAGCAGCCAAAAACTACCGTGAAAAATCGGTGGATGTGGTCTGCTATGACGAATTGTCATCTTTTGAGCCGGATGTCGAGAAAGAAGGTTCGCCGACGCTGCTGGGGGATAAACGTATTGAAGGTTCTGTCTGGCCTAAATCCATTCGGGGCTCCACACCAAAAGTCAAAGGGTCATGCCAGATTGAAAAGGCGGCAAATGAATCGGCGCATTTTATGCGTTTTCATGTACCGTGTCCGCACTGTGGCGAAGAACAGTACCTTAAATTCGGTGATGGCAGTACGTCGTTCGGTCTGAAATGGGAGAAAAGCAAGCCGGAGACGGTGTATTACCTTTGTGAACATAATGGATGCGTGATCCGTCAATCGGAACTTGATCAGAAAGCAGGCCGCTGGATTTGCGATAACACAGGCATGTGGACACGCGATGGACTGGCTTATTTCAGCGCGTCCGGTGAGGAGGTTCCGCCGCCACGATCCATTACCTTTCATATCTGGACGGCTTACAGTCCCTTTACCACCTGGATACAGATTATTTATGACTGGCTGGATGCGCTGAAAGATCCAAATGGTGTGAAAACCTTTATAAACACCACGTTGGGCGAGCCTTATGAAGAGGCGGTGGCCGAAAAACTCAGCCATGAGCTTTTGCTGGAAAAAGTGATTCATTATGCGGCGCCGGTTCCGGAGCGGGTGGTGTATCTGACCGCTGGTATCGACTCCCAGCGTAACCGTTATGAAATGTATGTCTGGGGCTGGGCGCCGGGCGAAGAGGCTTTCCTTATTGATAAGCAAATTATCATGGGACGGCATGATGATGAAGATACCCTGCAGCGTGTGGATGCCGTCATTAATAAAAAATATCGTCATGCTGACGGGACGGATATTTCCATTTCCCGTATCTGCTGGGATATCGGCGGTATCGATGCAGAAATCGTCTATAAACGCTCAAAAAAACACGGCATTTTCCGCGTGCTGCCTGTCAAAGGGGCCTCCGTTTACGGAAAACCCGTTATTACCATGCCTAAAAAACGCAACCAGAGCGGGGTATTCCTGTGCGAAATCGGTACTGATACTGCCAAAGAAATGCTTTACGCCAGAATGGGGGCGGTTACTGCGCTTGCCGACGAAGCCACGCCTTATGCGATCCGCTTTCCGGATAATCCGGATGTTTTTACGGAGGTGGAAGCGAAGCAACTGGTAGCCGAAGAGCTGGTGGAGAAACTGGTTAACGGAAAATTCCGGCTGTTATGGGATGCCAAAGGACGTCGTAACGAAGCGCTGGATTGTCTTGTCTATGCCAGTGCAGCGTTACGGGTGTCTGTGCAGCGCTGGCAACTGGATCTGGAGGCGCTGGCGACATCAAGGAAAAGCGAAGAGCAGGATACCCCGACACTTGAACAACTGGCCGCAATGCTGGCAGGAGGAGTTAATGGCAACAATCATTGAGCTACAGGAAGCCCGCGTCGCGCTGCATGACCTGATGACGGGAAAACGGGTGGCGACGGTTCAGAAAGATGGGCGACGGGTTGAATTTACCGCGACATCGGTGGGGGATCTGAAAAAATATGTCGCGGAACTTGAGGCGTCACTGTGCAATGGTCGCCGCCGGGCACCTGTGGGGGTGAGACTGTGAAGCGCACCCCGGTTCTGGTGGATGTTCACGGCACGCCGCTGCGGGAAAGTCTGGGATACACCGGCGGGGGGATCGGTTTCGGCGGACAGATGGCTGACTGGATGCCCCCGGCGGAAAGCGTGGATGCCGCGCTGCTGCCTTCGTTGCGCCTCGGCAATGCGCGGGCTGATGATCTGGTCCGTAATAATGGTATTGCAGCAAATGCGGTGGCGCTGCACAAGGATCATATTGTCGGACACCTGTTTCTTATCAGCTATCGTCCAAACTGGCGCTATCTTGGTATGCGTGAGAGCGCAGCGAAGAGTTTTGTGGATGAGGTTGAAGCTGCATGGACAGAATATTGCGATGGTATTTTTGGCGAAATGGATGCCGAGGGGAAGCGTACCTTTACAGAGTTCATCCGTGAAGGCGTGGGCGTTCACGCCTTTAATGGTGAAATTTTTCTCCAGCCTGTCTGGGACGCTGAAACCACGCAGGTTTTCCGTACCCGATTCAAGGCTGTCAGTCCGAAACGGGTGGACACGCCGGGGTATGCCCGCGGAAACCGCCAGCTTCGCGCAGGAGTGGAAACGGACCGGAATGGAAAAGCCCTCGCCTATCATGTCTGTGATGATGACTGGCCGGTGGCTGGTGGGGAACGCTGGACCCGTATTCCTCGTTTTCTGCCGTCTGGACGACCCGCGATGTTACATATTTTCGAGCCGGTTGAGGACGGACAGACGCGCGGTGCCAATCAGTTTTACAGTGTGATGGAGCGGCTGAAGATGCTTGATACCCTGCAGGCAACGCAGCTTCAGTCCGCGATTGTCAAAGCCATGTACGCCGCCACGATAGAAAGCGAACTCGATTCCGAGAAAGCCTTTGAATACATCACGGCGGCAGATAACAAAGATACGCCTCTTGTTAACATGCTGGCAAATTATGCCCGCTATTACAGTACCAACAGTATCAAACTGGGCGGTGTAAAAATTCCCCACCTGTACCCGGGTGATGAGCTGAATCTGCAGACTGCGCAGGATTCCGATAATGGCTTTTCAGCGCTGGAGCAGGCGCTGCTCCGGTATATTGCCGCCGGGCTGGGGGTCTCTTATGAGCAGCTTTCGCGTGATTATTCTCAGGTCAGCTATTCCAGCGCCCGCGCATCTGCCAATGAGTCCTGGCGCTATTTCCTGGGGCGGCGCCGGTTCATTGCCGGACGGCTGGCGACACAAATGTTTTCCTGCTGGCTGGAGGAGGCGCTGATACGGGGAGTTATCCGGGCACCCCGGGCCAGGTTTTCCTTCTGGGAGGCCCGATCCAGCTGGAGCCGCTCGGAGTGGATTGGTGCCGGACGTATGGCGATTGACGGACTCAAGGAGGTTCAGGAATCCGTGATGCGTATTGAGGCCGGGCTGAGTACCTATGAAAAAGAACTCGCCATTATGGGCGAGGATTACCAGGAGATATTCCGCCAGCAGGTCAGGGAATCCGAAGAACGGCGGGCAGCCGGACTTTCGCGTCCGGTATGGATCACCGATACCTATCAACAACAGATCGCGGCGAGCCGTCAGACGGAGGAGGAAAAGCGTGCAACGTAATCTCCCGCACATCATCAGCCAGGCAACCAGTGCTCCGTTGCTGCTTGAACCCGCCTATGCGCGGGTTTTCTTTTGCGCGCTGGGCAGGGAGTCAGGCATTAACAGCCTGCACATTCCCGGTAATAACGAAAGTCTGGATCAGTCGGATATGGCACTGGTCACAGGCGATTTTATGGCGACCGGAAAGCCGCAGGCACGTTTTTATCAGGTAGTGAACGGTATTGCGGTATTACCCGTGACCGGAACACTGGTTCATAAACTCGGCGGAATGCGTCCCTTTTCAGGGATGACCGGCTATGACGGTATCACTGCCCGGCTACAACAGGCGGTTTCAGATCCGGAGGTAAAAGGCATTCTGCTGGATATTGACAGTCCAGGCGGTCAGGCTGCCGGGGCGTTTGACTGTGCTGACATGATTTGCCGGATGCGCGAACAGAAACCTGTCTGGGCACTGGCAAATGAAACAGCCTGTTCGGCGGCCATGTTGCTGGCGGCAGCCTGTTCGCACCGTCTTGTGACCCAGACGTCCAGAATGGGATCAATTGGTGTGGTGATGGCGCATACCAGCTACGCCGAAAAACTGAAACAGGAAGGGATCGATATCACCCTTATCTATTCTGGCGCACACAAGGCTGATCTGACGCCCAGCCAGAAATTACCGGAAAGCGTCCATGCCGACTACCAGCAGCGAATGGACGAGGCCAGAAAGATGTTTGCAGAAAAAGTGGCCCGGTACACGGGGTTGTCTGTCGATGCGGTAATGGCGACGGAGGCGGCAGTGTATGACGGGCAGGCCATTATCACTACCGGACTGGCAGATGGAATGGTGAATGCTGCTGACGCCATCGGCGTGATGGCAGAAGCTATCAACAGTAACAAGACAGGAGGCACTATGCCTGAATTAAGTGCAGCTGACGCTGTCACGCAGGAAAACCAGCGCGTAATGGGAATTCTGGGTTGCCCGGAGGCCAGGGGGCATGAGGCACTGGCACAGATGCTGGCCGGGCAGCCGGGAATGAGCGTTGCTCAGGCGAAGTCTATTCTGGCTGCCGCCGCGCCGGCGGATACGACCAGCACCGCTGACCGTATCCTTGCCCTGGAAGAAGCTGGTGGTCGGGAAACACTCGCACAGACACTGGCGGCCATGCCGGAGATGACGGTGGAACAGGCCAGAACCATTCTGGCAGCATCGCCGATCGCTGCGGCAACGTCACTTCATGATGCCGTGATGGCGCTTGATGAGGCGAAAGGCCGTGAAGAGTTGGCGGAAAAACTGGCTGTCATGCCTGGTATGACCACAGATCAGGCCCGTGACCTGCTGGCTGCCGCGCCGGACAAATCCGGTAATGCGGGGCTGAGCATGAACAACGCATTTGATGCTTTCATGCAGTCTCATTCCCCGGGCCCCATATCCGGCGGTAAAGACCACAGTAATGATACCGAAACGACGTTGTTGATGAGTATTCCCGGTACTTCAGCCACCTGATAAGGAGACAGCATGTCATTTACCACCACTATTGAGAAACGTGCGGATAACCGCATTTTCGCCGGTAACGATCCGGCACATACCGCAACGGGAGTCAGCGGGATAACGGCGGCCACACCGATGCTGACGCCCCTGATGCTGGATGATACCACCGGGAAACTGGTGGCCTGGGACGGGCAGAAGGCCGGAACGGCGGTCGGGGTTCTGGCCCTTGAGCTGGACGGGTCGGAAAACCTGCTGACGTACTGGAAGAGCGGCACCTTTGCCACAGAATCACTGGCATGGCCGAAGAGTGTGGATGCCATTAAGCAGGCAAATGCATTCGCCGGAAGCGCCGTCAGTCACGCCGCTTTACCGTAATAAGAAGGCCGCGAAGCGGCCTTTATCGTATTTAACGTCCGGAGGACACCATTTATGGGATTGTTTACCACCCGCCAGTTGCTGGGTTATACCGAGCAGAAAGTTAAATTTAACCCACTCTTCCTGAGCCTGTTTTTTCGCCGTACTGTGACATTTCCTACCCAGGAAGTCATGCTGGACAAAATTACCGGAAAAACACCGATTGCCGCTTATGTATCTCCGGTGGTTGGAGGGAAGGTTCTGCGTAACCGCGGCGGGGAAACGCGCGTACTGCGTCCGGGGTATGTCAAACCGAAGCATGAAGTTAACTATGCGCAGGTTGTTGAGCGTCTGCCGGGTGAAGACCCGGCCAGGCTTAACGATCCGGCCTACCGTCGTCTGCGCATTCTGACCGATAACCTGAAGCAGGAAGAGAAGGCCATCGTCCAAGTGGAGGAGATGCAGGCCGTCAGTGCGGTGCTGAACGGGAAATACACCATGCAGGGCGAGCAGTTTGACACCGTGGAGGTGGATTTTGGTCGCTCCGCCGGGAATAACATTATTCAGGCCACAGGTAAAAAATGGTCAGAGCAGGACAGGGAAACCTTTGACCCGACTTATGATCTGGATATGTACTGCGACCAGGCATCCGGTCTGATCAATATTGCCGTGATGGACGGGAAAGTCTGGCGTCTGCTGAACGGTTTTAAGCTGTTCCGTGAAAAACTGGATACACGCCGCGGTTCAAATTCTCAGCTGGAAACGGCGGTGAAGGACCTTGGGGCTGTGGTGTCGTTCAAGGGGTATTACGGAGATTTGGCCATTGTGGTGGCTAAAACATCCTATGTTGCTGATAACGGGACCGAAAAGCGTTACCTGCCTGAAGGGACTCTGGTTCTGGGAAATACGGCGGCAGAAGGTATCCGCTGCTATGGTGCCATTCAGGATTCACAGGCGCTCGCGGAGGGTATTGTTGCCGCCACCCGTTATCCCAAACACTGGCTGACGGTGGGGGACCCGGCGAATGAATATACCATGACGCAGTCTGCGCCGCTGATGGTCCTGCCGGACCCGGATGAGTTTGTCATTGTCACTGTCGGTTAAGCATCCCAAAAGGCCTGATTCAGGCCTTTATTGTTACAAATTGCGGGAGGATCTTTTATGGCAACAAAAGAAGAGAATATACAGCGTCTGCGGGAGCTTGCGACGCGGCTTGGTCGTGCTCCGGATGTGTCCGGGAGCGCCGCTGAACTCAGCCAGCGTGTCATGGAATGGGAAGAGGAAGCGGAGGCGGAGGCGGAGCATTTGCCTGCTGTGGAAAATGACAGTGATGAATCCATAGTGCCGCCCGGGATCGGGCAAAGATCCGAACGGGTACTTATCAGGGCGCATCGTACACTACACATCTGCGCCATCGATCCGGACAGTAACCGGGAACTGGATATGGTTATGGCGGGAAACCCGGCGCGTATTTCGCAACACGATGTGGACGAGCTGATTGCTGCAGGACTTATTATTGAACTGTAAGGGTGGCGATATGTCGCAGTCCGAAAACCTGTTTGATACCGCGATTTCTCAGGCTGATGATGCCATCCTCCGGGTGATGGGAACGGTAGCAACAATAACCTCCGGCGTTCTGGCAGGGGCCACGCTTACGGGCGTATTTGACGATCCTGAAAGTGTGTCGTATGCCGCCGGAGGTGTCCGGATTGAGGGGGACAAGCCTACATTTTTTGTCAAAACATCCCTGACAGTCCATCTGAAGCGCCCGGACACACTAACCATTCTCGGTGACACCTTCTGGGTGGATCGCATCACTCCGGCTGGTGGAGACAGCAGTATTATTCTGCTGGGCAGGGGGACGCCGCCGACGGATAACCGGCGCAGGACGGGAGGAATGTTTGACTGCTCCCCGGCCTAAAGGCCGGGGTTTCCCGGAGGCATTCTGATGAAAGGGCTTGAAAATGCGATCCGGAATCTGAACAGCCTTGACCGACAGATGGTTCCCCGGGCCAGTATCTGGGCTGTGAATCGCGTGGCGCAGAAAGCTGTTTCAGTGGCAACCCGTAAGGTGGCGCGGGAGACTGTCGCCGGAGATAACCAGGTAAGAGGACTTCCGCTGAAGCTGGTTCGCCAGAGGGTGAGGTTATTTAAAGCCGGTACAGACGGTAAACGCTCTGCCCGGATACGGATTAACCGGGGAAACCTTCCCGCCATAAAGTTGGGCGCTGCACAGGTCAGGATGAGCAAACGGAGGGGCAAACTGCTGTATCGCGGAAGTGTGCTTAAAATCGGGCCATATCTGTTCCGGGATGCCTTTATTCAGCAACTGGCTAACGGACGCTGGCATGTTATGCGACGCGTTAACGGGAAAAACCGTTATCCAATCGATGTAGTGAAAATTCCTCTTTCCGGACCATTGACTCAGGCATTCGAAAGCGCCACACAAAGCTTGATTGACGAGGAAATGCCGAAGCAACTGGGGTATGCCCTGAAACAACAACTGAGGCTTTATCTTTCACGTTGACTGCTCCCCGCCCTGAAGGACGGGGATTCCCACTTCAACGAGCCGAATCTAAGCCGCTTTGAGCGATTCAGGATTTACAGGCTCTCCGTGGGCTAACACTGCCAGCCCGGCAGCTTTGATATTACGTGCCGCGTTAACGTCCCGGTCGTGGTCAGTTCCGCACTCAGGGCACTGCCATTTACGAACATCAAGAGGCATTTTTTTCATGGTGAAACCGCAACAGCTACAGCGTTTTGAGGACGGGAAAAACTGGTCAATGGCTACCACTGACCGCCCCGCCCATTCGCCTTTGTACCGGAGCTGGCGCACAAGTTCGCCCCAGCTCGCGTCTGCTATTGCTTTGGATAGCGACGGGTTGCGGATCATGTTCCTCACTTTCAGGGATTCGACACATACAACTTGGTTATCGTTAATCAGTTTGCGGGATGCCTTGTGCAGGGCATCCAGTCGGCAATCAGCAATTTTCGCGTGGAGTCGGGCCACCTTTAAACGGGCTTTGGCGCGGTTCTTTGAGCCTTTGGCCTTTTTGCTTAACCGGCGCTGGAGTAGTGCCAGGCGAGCCGCGTATTTAGCGGTATGGCGGGGATTGCCGGACCTGAATCCGGTATCGGTGACGAACAAATCTTTTAAACCAACATCAATGCCGACCATTGAAGAGGTGATCGGCAGTGATGCGGGTTCAAATTCGCAAAGGCACGAAACAAAGTACCGCCCTGCGGCATCTTTGGAAATGGTGACGGTAGACGGCACGGACGGCAGCGGACGACTCCAGCGCACGTCTAAGGGGATTTTGTTCTTTGCCATGTACAGCTTGCCGTCGCGGTATTTAAACGCGCTCGCAGTGAACTCAGCCGCCTGCTTGTGCCGTTTGCTTTTGAAAGCCGGATATGCAGCCCGTCCGGCGAAGAAGTTAGCAAAGGCGGTTTGTTGGTGGCGCAAAGACTGCTGGAGGGGAACGCAGGAAACGTCGTTAAGCCAGGCAAATTCTGGCTCCTTTTTCAGCGCCGTAAGGCGAGCGTTGGCCTGTAGGTAACCGATCTTTTCCTTTCGCTCGTAGTACGCATCGGTACGCCAGCGGAGGATGGAGTTGTAGACGAAACGCACACAACCGAACGTCTGAGCTAAAAGCTCAGCCTGCTCAGTCGTGGGGTAAAACCGGTATTTATATGCGCGTTTCATGGCTTCACATATTAAAGAGGAAAATGTGATTATGCAAAAGACAGTTAGCCGGAAAACCGCCTCCTTTCCTCCCCGGCCTTCAGGCCGGGGAGGAAAGGAGGCATTCTGATGAGCAAACACACATTAATCCGCCGGGCCGTTCTGGAAAAGCTGGAATCCGTGACTGGCGCACCTGTCACTCTTTTTGATGGACTTCCTGCTTTCGTAGAACAGGAAGATTTACCCGCAATAGCTGTCTGGCTGACAGACGCACAGTATACAGGCCTTATGACCGATGAGGATGACTGGCAGGCTACTCTCCATACGGCAGTTTTTCTGAGGGCTCAGGCTCCTGATACAGAGCTTGATATCTGGATGGAAGAAAAAATCTTTCCTGCGCTGGAAGAGGTTAGTGGTCTGGAGCGCCTTATCGATACCATGACCCCGCTGGGTTATGACTACCAGCGTGACAGCGAAATGGCAACGTGGGGGATGGCAGAAATTACTTACCGGATCACCTATACCAACTGAGGAGGATATGATGGGAACACCAAACCCACTGGTAAAAACGAAAGGCGCCGGAACCACATTCTGGCTGTATACCGGCAGCGGCGATGCGTTTAAAAATCCACTGGCTGATGATGACTGGCTGCGACTGGCAGGTATTAAGGATCTGCAGCCCGGAGAAATGAGTGCAGATGCGGAAGACGATGACTATCTTGATGATGAAAATGCCGACTGGAAAAGCACTACGCAGGGGCAGAAAAGCGTCGGTGACACCACGGCCACGCTGGCCTGGAAACCCGGTGAGACCGGACAGAAAAAACTGGTTGAGCTGTTTGACACCGGCGAAGTTCGCGCCTTCCGTATCAGGTATCCTAACGGGACGGTTGATGTGTTCCGCGGCTGGCTGAGTTCACTGGGTAAAACCGTGACGTCCAAAGAGGTGATGACACGCAGCGTAAAAATCACCGGCGTCGGGCGTCCTTCTCTTGCGGAGGAGGATACACCTGACGTAGTCAGCGTATCCGGCGTGACCGTTGCGCCGGCCAGTGCCACGGTGGCTGCCGGAGCCACCACCACGCTGACATTTACGGTAAAACCTGATAACGCGTCAGATAAAACGCTGCAGGTTGCGACCGCCGATCCGCTGATCGCCACCGTCACGCTGAAGGATAATGTGGCCACGGTTAAAGGCGTGAAGGCGGGCAGCGTGAATATTGTTGGCATCAGCAGTGACGGCAGTCTTGTCGCGGTGGCAGCAGTGACAGTGACGGCGTCATAACCCTCTCTTATCAGTCCGCCCCGGTTCCGGGGCTTCTATGGAAAATCATCATGTTTCTCAATACAGACACCTTTAACTACGGTGGGCATTCCATCGTGCTCAGTGAGCTTTCTGCCCTGCAACGTGTGGATTATCTGAAGTTTATTCAGCAGCGGACGGCAGACTATGACGCACAGCCTGAAACCCTGACGGAAGCAGAGCGTCAGACAGAATTTATGCAGATGGGGGTGGATATTAATGCATGGCTGGTATCCTGCTCCCTGTGTGAAAGCAAAAAAGAGGAGGAGGCCCGCGCCCTGTATGAGTCCGTCAGACTGGAATGGTCTTATGAGGCGCTGGGACGTGGCGCTGATATGGTTCTGTCCCTGAGTGGTATGCGTCTTCCGGCATCGCAGGAAGACGACAGCGGGAGTGAAAAGGACACGACCACGCCGGAAAAGTCCTGAACCGGGAGCTGGCGTTTGTGATGCGGCTCGCGCGTGAGTTCCGGCGACCAGACTGGCGGCAGATGCTGGCGGAAATGAGTGCGACAGAGCTGGGTGAGTGGGCGGAGCATTTCGGGAAGAACAGCTTCAGTGACATGTTGCTGGATGCGGAGTTTGCAACGCTGAAATCGCTGATTTCCGGACTGGTTACAGGCACGCATCACGATGCAGAAATGTTCAGCCTGATCACTGATCCTGAGTCGTTGCACGAAAAAACGGATGATGAACTGATGATCCTGGGCGAAGGTATTACCGGAGGTGTCCGCTATGGACCAGATAGCGAACCTGGTCATTGATTTAAGTATCGACAGCGCAGAGTTCCGAAACGAAGTTCCGCGCATTAAAAAATTGCTGAACGATGCGGCTGGTGACTCAGAACGTTCAGTGGCCCGGATGCAGCGTTTTCTGGATAAGCAGACGGAGGCGACGCGCCGGACGTCCGCCAGTCTGGAGCAAGTGACTGCCAGCAGTACCGCGTACAGTTCCGCTGTGGAGAAAAGCGCAGCGGCCAGTACGCGTCTGGCGGCGGATGTGGATCAGACGCGACAGCGGGTGGAGGCACTGGGAAGGAAACTGCGTGAGGAACAGGCGCAGTCAGCGGCTGTGGCGGCAGCACAGGACAGGACAAGTGCTGCTTTTTACCGCCAGATTGACAGTGTAAAACAGTTAAGCGGTGGTCTGCAGGAGCTGCAGCGTATCCAGGCGCAGGTACGACAGGCGAAAGGACGCGGAGATATCTCACAGGGCGATTATCTGGCGCTGGTGTCTGAAACCGCCAGGAAGACCCGTGAGCTTACCGATGCCGAAGCGCTGGCCACGCAGAAAAAAGCACAGTTTATACGCCGCCTGAAAGAGCAGACGACGGTACAGGGCCTCTCCCGTACCGAGCTGCTGCGGGTGAAGGCGGCTGAACTGGGTGTCAGCAGCGCCGCAGATATTTATATCCGTAAACTGGAGCGTACCGGAACTGCCACCCATACGCTAGGACTGAAAAGCGCTGCTGCCCGTCGTGAACTGGGCGTGCTGGCTGGTGAGCTGGCCCGTGGGAATTTCGGGGCACTGCGGGGAAGTGGTATTACGCTCGCTAACCGCGCCGGGTGGATCGAGCAACTGATGTCTCCGAAGGGCATGATGCTCGGCGGGCTGGCTGGCGGCGTGGCTGCTGCTGTTTACGGGCTGGGCAAGGCCTACTATGAAGGCGCTAAGGAAAGCGAGACGTTCAATAAACAGCTTATTCTGACCGGGAGTTATGCCGGAAAAACCACAGGCCAGCTTAATGCGATGGCGAAGTCGCTCGCCGGAAATGGCGTCACGCAGCACGACGCTGCAGGCGTGCTGGCACAGGTGGTCGGTAGCGGAGCGTTTACCGGGCAGGCAGTGGCAATGGTATCCCGTACCGCGACCAGAATGCAGGAAAACGTTGGACAATCAGTGGATGAAACCATCCGCCAGTTTAAACGCCTGCGGGATGATCCGGTGAATGCGGCGAAAGAACTGGACAGGACACTGCATTTTCTGACCTCCACCCAGCTTGAACAAATCAGGGTACTGGGCGAGCAGGGAAGAGTGGCTGATGCCGCGAAAATTGCCATGTCCGCGTATTCGGAAGAAATGAATAAGCGGATGGGAGACGTACACGACAATCTGGGCTGGATTGAAAGAGCATGGAATGCTGTCGGTGATGCGGCGAAGTGGGCATGGGATCGGATGCTGGATATCGGGCGGGAAGATACGCTCGATGAAAAGATCGCGACACTGCAGGAAAAAATCGCGCGCGGCAGAAAAACGCCCTGGACGGTGTCTTCCTCCCAGACTGAATACGATCAGCAGCAGCTGAACGAACTTAAGGAACAGAAACGCCAGAAGGACCTGCTGGATGCGAAGGCGCAGGCAGAGCGTAATTATCAGGAAACGCAGAAACGTCGGAACGAGCAGAATGCCGCGCTGAACCGGGATAATGAAACTGAATCCCTGCGGCACCAACGGGAGGTGGCGCGCATCACCGCCATGCAGTATGCCGATGCTGCTGTACGCAATGCCGCACTGGAGCGCGAAAATGAACGTCATAAAAAGGCGTTGTCACAACAGGCGAAAAAGCCAAAGACTTACCACAACGACGAGGCCAGGCGACTGCTTTTGCAGTACAGCCAGCAACAGGCGCAGACTGAAGGGCAGCTTGCCGCCGCGAAGCTTTCCACGACCGAAAAAATGACGGAAGCGCATAAGCAGCTTTTGTCATTTCAGCAGCGCATCGCTGATTTGTCCGGTAAAAAACTGACGGCGGATGAACAAAGCGTACTGGCACATAAGGATGAAATCGCGCTTGCGCTACAGAAGCTGGATATCTCACAACAGGATTTGCAACACCAGAATGCCCTTAATGAACTGAAGAAAAAGACGCTCACATTGACCAGCCAGCTCGCTGACGAAGAATCCCGCGTCAGGCAACAGCACGCAATGGCGCTGGCCACAATGGGTATGGGCGATCAGCAACGTGGCCGATACGAAGAGCGTCTGAAAATTCAGCAGCACTACCAGGAACAACTGGAGCAGCTTAAACGCGACAGCAAGGCAAAAGGGACATACGGTTCTGACGAATATCGTCAGGCGGAGCAGGCGCTGAAGGGCAGTCTCGATCGCCGGCTGGCTGAGTGGGCGGATTACAATGCGAAAGTTGACGCTGCGCAGGGAGACTGGACGCTGGGGGCGTCGCGGGCGCTGGATAACTTTCTGGCGCAGGGCGGCAATGTGGCAGGCATGACGGAGAACGTTTTCACAAACGCATTTAACGGCATGGCGGACAGTATCGCGAATTTTGCCGTGACCGGAAAGGGCAGTTTCCGGAGCCTGACGGTCTCCATCCTGGCTGACCTTGCAAAAATGGAGGCACGTATTGCGGCTTCTAAACTGTTGGGTTCAGTGCTGGCAATGTTCGGCTTTGGCATATCGGCAGGCGGCAGTACACCATCAGGGGCATACAGTTCTGCGGCGCTGTCGGTTATTCCGAATGCGGACGGCGGCGTGTACCGTTCGGCAGGACTCAGCCAGTACAGCGGCAGCATTGTTAATCGCCCGACATTTTTTGCTTTTGCCAAAGGTGCCGGGGTGATGGGCGAGGCAGGACCGGAGGCAATATTACCACTTCGTCGTGGTGCTGACGGTAAGCTGGGTGTCGTGGCAGCCGCTTCAGGAGGGATGGCGATGTTTGCGCCTGAGTACAACATTGAAATCCACAACGACGCCGGCAACGGACAGATTGGTCCGCAGGCATTACAGGCCGTATATAACATTGGAAAAAAAGCCGCCATTGATTTCTGGCAACAGCAGTCGCGTGACGGGGGTATTGCTGGAGGAGGGCGATAACAATGGAAACATTTAACTGGAAGATCCGCCCTGATATGACAGTGGAATCAGAACCAAAAGTCACCTCCATAAAACTGGGTGACGGGTATGAACAACGGCGTCCAGCCGGGCTGAACAACCATCTGGCGAAGTATAACGTAACGGTCCGGATTCGTAAGGGAGAACATCAGAATCTTGAGGCATTTTTATCCCGCCACGGTGGAGTGAAATCCTTTCTCTGGACACCGCCTTATACCTGGACACAAATTCGGGTGATTTGCCGCAAATGGTCGATTAGCGTTGGCTCTCTTTGGGTGACTGTGACCACGACTTTTGAACAGGTTGTTATCTGAGGAGGAGTGATGCAGGACATTTCGCAGGATACGCTGAACGAAGCCGCTAAACTGGCGCAGTCCGCCAGGATCACTTTGTGGGAAATCGATCTGACACAGTCTGGCGGTGATCGTTATTTTTTTTGTAACGAGGCGAATGAAAAGGGGGAGGCGGTTACCTGGCAGGGACAGAAATATGATGTTTATCCTGTAGAGGGTAGCGGATTTGAAATGAACGGCAAAGGCGCAGCTGCGCGCCCGTCACTGAAGGTATCCAATCTTTACGGTATGGTGACCGGAATGGTGGAGGATTCGCATAGTCTGGTTGGAGCGACGGTCATCCGCAGGATAGTGTATGCCCGGTTTCTCGATGCCGTTAATTTTCAAAGCGGCAACCAGGAGGCCGACCCGGAGCAGGAGTCTGTAAGCCGCTGGGTGATCGAGCAGTGCAGTGATCTGACGGCGGTAAGTGCGACATTTGTCCTGGCAACACCGACTGAAACAGACGGATGTGTCTTCCCCGGGCGAATTATGCTGGCCAATACCTGTACATGGATATACCGCTCTGACGAATGCGGCTATACGGGACCAGCTGTCGCGGATGAATTTGATAACCCTACCGCCGATCCGGCAAAAGATGCCTGCAGCCGCTGCGCCCGGGGATGCGCCCTGCGTAACAATACCGGAAACTTTGGCGGTTTCCTCTCCATTAATAAACTTTCACAGTAAATCTTCATGAAAGAACAGGATATTCTGGCGCACGCCCGACGGTGTGCGCCTGCGGAGTCGTGTGGCTTCGTGGTGAGAACACAGGCGGGAGAACGGTATCTCCCCTGTGTGAATATTTCTGCCGCGCCGGAGGATTATTTCCGTATGGCGCCGGAGGACTGGCTGAGGGCTGAAACGCAGGGGGATATTGTGGCGCTGGTTCACAGCCATCCTGGCGGCCAGCCGTATCTGAGCGATGTGGACCGCAGGCTGCAGGTTCAAAGCGACCTGCCGTGGTGGCTGGTATGCGCCGGCCAGGTACATAAATTCCGCTGTGTGCCACACCTGACCGGACGACAGTTTAAACATGGGGTTTTTGACTGTTACACGCTGTTCCGTGATGCCTATCATCTGGCGGGGATTGATATGCCGGATTTTCACCGGGACGACGACTGGTGGCGGCATGGTGACAATCTCTATCTGGATAATCTGGAGACGACGGGATTTTACCGTGTCAGCGCAGCCAGTGCGCAGCCCGGCGACGTGCTGATTTGCTGCTTTGGCTCCTCCGTTCCGAACCACGCAGCGATTTACTGCGGCGACGGAGAGCTGCTGCACCATATTCCTGAACAACTGAGTAAACGTGAGAGGTATACCGACAAATGGCAACGACGCACGCACTCCATCTGGCGACACCGGGCATGGCGCGAATTTGCCTTTACGGGGATCTGCAACGATTTTGCCGCCGCGTCAGCCTGCAGGTAGCCAGTGGTGCTGAAGCTGTCCGGGCACTGGCGGTACAGTTGCCCGGTCTCCGGCAGAAACTGAACGACGGCTGGTATCAGGTACGCATAGCCGGAGACGATGTTACGGCTGATACCCTGACAACCAGCCTGCATGACCCGCTGCCGCCTGGCGCGGTGATTCATATTGTGCCGCGTCTGGCCGGGGCCAAATCTGGCGGGGTGTTTCAGGCGGTGCTTGGTGCGGCGCTGATTGCCGTTGCCTGGTGGAACCCGGCAGGCTGGCTGGGAGCGGCGGCGGTATCCGGTATGTATATGACCGGGGCGTCGATGGTTCTGGGCGGTGTGGCGCAGATGCTGGCACCAAAACCTAAAATGTCCGAAATGAGGCAGACCGATAACGGCAGGCAGAACACGTATTTCTCGTCGCTGGATAATATGGTTGCCAACGGTAACACGTTGCCGGTGCTGTACGGCGAGATGCAGGTGGGGTCACGCGTGATTTCCCAGGAAGTCAGTACCGCTGATGAAGGAGATGGTGGTCAGGTTGTGGTGATTGGCCGCTGACAACAGAACAGATTCAGACAGAACCGCCTCCGGGCGGTTTTGTCGTTTTACGGGGTAATAAATGGGAAAGGGCGGCGGAAAAGGGCATACGCCCCGCGAGGCACCGGATAACCTTAAATCCACGCAGCTGCTGAGCGTCATCGATGCCATCAGCGAGGGACCGATAGAAGGCCCGGTGAACGGTCTGCAAAGTGTTCTGGTAAACCAGACGCCGGTGGTGGACCGCGACGGTAACACGAATATCCACGGCGTGAAGGTGGTATACCGCGTCGGTGAGCAGGAACAGACCCCGCTGGAGGGATTTGAATCGTCCGGCGCCGAGACGGTGCTTGGTGTACAGGTCAAATACGACAATCCGGTGACCAGAACCATCACGGCTGCAAATATTGACCGCCTGCGTTTTACGTTCGGCGTGCAGTCACAGGTGGAGGCCAACAGCAAGGGCGACCGCAATCCGACATCGGTCAGGCTGCAAATCCATCTTGAGCGCTATGGTCAGTGGGTGGTGGAAAAAGAGATTACGATTACCGGGAAAACAACCACACAGTATCTGGCCTCGGTGATAGTGGATAATCTCCCTCCCCGGCCATTTGGTATCCGGATGGTACGTGTGACGGCAGACAGTACCACTGACCAGTTACAGAACAACACGGTCTGGTCGTCGTATACCGAGATTATTGATGTCCGGCAGCGCTATCCCAACACCGCCGTAATTGGCCTGCAGGTGGAGTCTGAGCAGTTCGGCAGCCAGCAGGTGACGCGAAATTACCATTTTTTCGGGCGGATTATTCATGTGCCGTCGAATTACGATCCGGTAGCGCGAACCTACAGCGGCATCTGGGACGGCACGTTCAAGCCTGCATACAGCAATAATCCGGCGTGGTGTCTCTGGGATGTGCTGACACATCCCCGCTATGGCATGGGACAGCGAATCGGCGCGGCGGACGTGGACCGGTGGGCGCTGTATGCAATAGGCCAGTACTGCGACCAGATGGTCCCTGACGGATTCGGCGGGACAGAGCCGCGTATGACCTTTAATGCGTATCTGGCACAGCAGCGTAAGGCGTGGGATGTGCTGACCGACTTCTGCTCCGCCATGCGTTGTATGCCGGTGTGGAACGGGCAGATGATGACCTTCGTGCAGGACAGGCCCTCGGATACAGTCTGGACCTATACCCGCAGCAATGTGGTAATGCCGGATGAGGGTACACCGTTCCGTTACAGCTTCAGTGCGCGGAAGGACCGCCATAATGCGGTAGAGGTGAACTGGATCGACCCTGATAATGGCTGGCAGACATCCACGGAACTGGTGGAAGACACGGTTGCCATCAGTCACTACGGACGCAATCTGGTAAAAATGGATGCGTTTGGCTGTACCAGTCGCGGGCAGGCGCACCGCGCCGGGCTGTGGCTGATAAAAACGGAGCTGCTGGAAACCCAGACGGTCGATTTTAGTGTGGGTGCGGAGGGGCTGCGCCACGTTCCCGGTGATGTGATTGAGGTTTGCGACGAGGATTATGCCGGCATCAGCCTGGGCGGGCGGATTCTGTCCGTTGACCGCGCCCGCCGCATTCTGACCCTTGACAGGGAGATTACCCTGCCGTCGTCCGGCACCACGCTGATAAGCCTGGTGGATGGCGAAGGCTTGCCGGTCAGCGTGGACGTGCAGTCTGTTACCGACGGTGTGCAGGTTCAGGTCAGCCGGATACCGGACGGCGTGGCGGAATACAGCGTCTGGGGGCTGAAACTGCCGTCGCTGCGCCAGCGTCTCTTCCGGTGTGTGGCTGTCCGGGAAAACGACGACGGAACGTATGCCATCACCGCCGTACAGCATGTGCCGGAAAAAGAGTCCATCGTGGACAACGGGGCATCATTCGATCCGCAACCCGGAACGATTCACGGCACCGTTCCCCCGGCGATACAGCATCTGACCACAGAAATTCTGGCGGAGGAGGGACAGTATCAGGTACTGGCGCGCTGGGACACACCGCGAGTCGTTAAGGGCGCCTCGTTTTCTTTGCGCCTGAACGTGGCGGCGGAAGATGGCAGTGACCGGCTGGTAAGCAGCGCAGGAACGCCGGATACGCAGTACCGGTTCCGGGGGCTGACGCCGGGGCGCTACACCCTGTCCGTCAGGGCGGTGAACAGCCAGGGACAACAGGGAGACCCGGCCAGCACACAGTTCAGCATCTCCGCGCCGGCGGCACCATCATTTATCGAACTCACCCCTGGCTATTTCCAGATTACAGCCACACCGCGTCAGGCGGTATACGACCCGACGGTGCAGTATGAGTTCTGGTTTTCAGACGCGCAGATTACGGATATCCATCAGGTGGAAAACGCCGCACGATATCTGGGAACGGCGCTGTACTGGATAGCGGCCAGTGTGAATATCAGGCCCGGCAGGGATTACTATTTTTATATCCGGGCGGTAAATCAGGTCGGTAAATCCGCATTCGTGGAGGCGACCGGGCAGGCCAGCAACGATGCCGCAGGCTATCTGGATTTTTTCAAAGGGCAGATAACTGAAAGTCACCTGGGTAAGGAACTGCTGGAGAAGGTGGAACTGACGGAGGATAACGCCAGCAAACTGCAGCAGTTTTCGAAGGAGTGGCAGGATGCTAACGATAAATGGAACGCCATGTGGGGCGTCAAAATAGAGCAGACCAAAGACGGCAAATATTATGTGGCCGGACTTGGACTGAGCATGGAAGACACGCCTGACGGGAAGATAAGCCAGTTCCTGGTGGCGGCGGATCGCATTGCTTATATTAACCCGGCAAACGGAAACGAGACGCCCGGATTCGTCATGCAGGGCGACCAGATAATCATGAATGAGGCGTTCCTGAAATATCTGAGCGCGCCGACCATTACCAGTGGCGGGAATCCTCCGGCATTTTCCCTGACGCCGGATGGAAAGCTGACTGCGAAAAATGCGGATATCAGCGGGCATATCAACGCTGTATCTGGCTCGTTTACGGGAGAAATCAATGCCACCTCCGGTAAGTTTTCTGGCGTGATAGAAGCAAGAGAGTTTGTCGGTGATATTTGCGGCTCAAAAGTCATGCAGGGCGTGAACATCAGGGCGACGAACGACGAACGCAGCACCTCAACACGGTATACCGACAGCGCCACCTATCAGATAGGGAAAACCATCACGGTGATGGCTAACTGTGAGCGTAACGGTGGCTCCGGTGCCATCACCGTCACGATAAATATTAACGGCCAGGTGAAAACGGCGGAGGTTATCCCGTATACCGCAGGGCTTCCGGCCATGTATCAGACCGTTGTCTTTTCGGTCTACACCACTTCACCTGTCGTGGATATCAGCGTTTCTCTGAGGGTTCGTGGGCAGTACACCACGTCTGCTTCCGTCTGGCCGCTGGTGATGGTTTCCCGGTCGGGGAACAACTTCACAAACTGACCGGATTTCCGGTCTCTTTCGTTTAACAAGGAACAGATATGACTATGTCGCGCGTAATTTCGCTGGCGGCAGGGGTTTCCCTGTCCGTTTTATTTTCCACCGCTGCCGTTGCCGATAACGGAAGAGGAAGCGGTAACAGCAATATTGAAAACCAGACCCGGATTTATACCGGTACTGACCGCGGGCAGAAACAGCACCGCGAGGCAAAGGGACAAATAATCACGCGGAGCGTCCAGTGTTCGCTGCCGGCATATTTACGTGACCCGGATAATCAGTGCTGAGATGTGAATGAATCTGAAGCCTGCCTGCGGGCGGGCTTTTTTATGGAGGCAATATGCCAGTACTTATTTCCGGCGTACTGAAAGATGGTACGGGAACGCCGGTACAGAACTGCACCATTCAGCTGAAGGCCTGCCGGACCAGTACGACGGTGGTCGTGAATACGGTGGCATCGGAAAATCCGGATGACGCCGGGCGCTACAGCATGGATGTGGAGCAGGGGCAGTACACAGTCACGCTCCTGGTGGAAGGGTATCCCCCGTCACATGCCGGAGTTATTACGGTCTACGATGATTCAAAACCGGGCACCCTGAATGATTTTCTGGGGGCCATGACGGAAGACGACGTCCGCCCGGAGGCGCTGCGACGTTTTGAGGCGATGGTGGAAGAAGTTGCCCGCCAGGCATCGGAGGCATCGCGGAATGCCACCGCCGCAGGGCAGGCATCTGAACAGGCGCAGACATCAGCAGGTCAGGCAGCGGAAAGCGCCACGGCAGCAGTGAATGCAGCCGGAGCGGCAGAAGCATCAGCCACACAGGCAGCCTCATCCGCAGCATCTGCGGAGAGCAGCGCAGGTACGGCGACCACAAAAGCCGGGGAGGCATCAGCCAGCGCGGCGTCGGCTGACACAGCCAGAACGGCGGCAGCCGCATCGGCAGCCGCAGCGAAAACATCTGAAGCGAATGCAGATGTCTCCCGTACTGCCGCCGGCGATTCAGCTGCTGCCGCAGCCGCCAGCGCGACGGCGGCGCAGACATCAGCAGCGCGCGCCGGAGCATCCGAAACCGCCGCGAAGACGTCAGAAACGCAGGCGGCTTCCAGTGCCGGTGATGCAGGTGCGTCAGCCACTGCGGCGGCAGCGTCGGAAAAGGCGGCAGCCGCATCGGCAGCCGCAGCAAAAATATCTGAGACAAACGCAGCAACGTCAGCAAGTACAGCAGCGGCCAGCGCAACAGCCGCCTCGTCATCAGCATCGGAGGCATCCAATCACGCCGCCGCATCTGATACCAGCGCATCACTGGCGGCGCAAAGCAGTACTGCTGCCGGAGCAGCAGCCACCAGAGCAGAAGATGCCGCAAAACGGGCAGAAGACATCGCGGACGTGATTTCCCTGGAAGATGCCAGCCTGACGAAAAAAGGTATCGTTAAGTTAAGCAGTGCCACGGACAGTGACAGCGAAGCGCTGGCAGCCACACCAAAGGCGGTAAAAACCGTTATAGGTGAGGTGCAGGCTAAAGCCCCGCTGGACAGTCCGGCACTGACTGGTACGCCAACAGCACCAACTCCGGAAACCACAGCTGCAGGTATTGAAATTGCCACGGCAGCGTTTGTGGCTGCGAAAGTAGCACAGTTGGTTGGTTCTGCGCCGGAAACGCTGGACACGCTGAAAGAACTGGCTGACGCGCTGGGTAACGATCCGAACTTTGCCACCACTGTACTGAATAAACTAGCGGGCAAGCAGCCGCTGGACGATACACTGACGGCGCTGTCAGGAAAAAGCGTTGACGGTCTTATCGAATACGTTGGTTTACGGGAAACCATAAATCACGCCGCCGATGCATTACTAAAATCACAGAACGGTGGCGATATTCCGGAAAAGCCGCTGTTTGTACAAAATATCGGAGCGCTCCCTGCATCAGGTACGGCTGTTGCAGCGAACAGACTGGCATCACGCGGCGCGCTTCCGGCACTGACTGGTACGACAAGAGGCAGCGATAGTGGCCTGATAATGGGCGAGGTTTACAACAATGGCTATCCGACGCAATACGGAAATATTTTACGTCTGACCGGAGCCGGTGATGGGGAAATCCTCATTGGCTGGAGCGGGACAAACGGTGCGCCAGCGCCCGCATATATTCGCAGTCATCGAGATACCGCCGATGCTGAGTGGTCCGAATGGGCAATGCTCTACACCACACTAAACCCACCTCCGGATTCGCATCCAGTAGGGGCGGCGATTGCATGGCCGTCTGATGTGCTCCCGGATGGTGGTTATGCTTTTATGTATGGGCAGTCCTTCGATAAATCTGCTTACCCGTTACTGGCTATAGCGTATCCGTCCGGCGTTATCCCTGACATGAGAGGCTGGACAATAAAGGGTAAGCCCATCAGTGGACGTGCCGTATTGTCGCAAGAAATGGACGGCAATAAATCGCACTCGCACACCGCGCGGGCGCAGGATACTGACTTAGGGGCAAAATCTACCTCATCCTTTGATTACGGCACGAAATCGACCAATACCACGGGCAATCATACTCACCAGTTCGGCGGTTATATCAATTCATACTGGGGAGATTCCAATCACACCTCATTTCAGCCTGGAGGTGGTGCATGGACACAGGCCGCTGGCGACCATGCACATACAGTTTATATCGGAGGACATGAGCACACCATGTATATCGGTCCACACGGACACGTCGTTATTGTGGACGCAGACGGTAATGCGGAAACCACGGTTAAAAATATTGCATTTAACTACATAGTGAGGCTGGCATAATGACTTTTAAAATGAGCGAACAGGCGCAGACAATTAAAATTTTTAATCTTCGTTCAGATACAAACGAATTTATTGGCGCAGGTGATGCATATATCCCGCCGCACACGGGATTACCGGCAAACTGTACTGATCTCGCCCCTCCTGATATTCCCTCCAGTCATATAGCTGTTTTTGACGCTGAAACCCAAACGTGGAGTCTGCAGGAGGATCACCGCGGCGAGACGGTTTACGACACAACAACCGGCAATCAGGTTTATATCTCCGAGCCTGGTCCGTTGCCCGAAAATGTCACATCAGTTTCACCAGTTGGTGAATACCAGAAATGGGATGGTAAGGCTAAGGTCTGGGTAAAAGACGAAGCGGCTGAAAAAGCAGCGCAGCTTCGTCAGGCGGAAGAAACCAAAAACAGGCTCCTGCAAATAGCATCTGAAAAAATCGCGCCGTTACAGGATGCAGTGGATCTGGACGAAGCAACCGATAAAGAAAAAGCTTCTCTTCTGGCATGGAGAAAGTACCGGGTACAGGTAAACCGTGTTGATACTTTAAAGCCTGTCTGGCCGGAGAAACCAGCCAGTAGTTTATAATTTGTCAGGAAAGCTCAGGCCTTATTTATAGCAAATATGAAGAAGGCCTGTCTGTCATAACTGATATGGTTACTGGTTAGTATATATAAATTTATACTCAATAACCTCTACACATTTTAAACCAATCTTCGGGGAAGGGCACGTCCGCAGGCCAAAGACTACACATCTTAGGTGGTATGGGCTTAATTGTTTCTGCTTTTTGCTGATCTTGGGAGTCTGCCGCTATTGTAAGAGCAGAATATAGTGAGGATGGTAATATTAAAGCCATTGCTAAAAATACGCTCTTAACGTGTTTCATAATATGTTACCTATTAAATTGTGGCACACTATCCTTACGGTTACAGCATCCTTTACTATAGATATTAAACGTTATTCATTACCATCAGGTAAGTAAATAAAAACCATTTATAAAATATTTAACTTAAATAAAAATGATAAGCACTATTATATTTTATTTCCCATGTAAATTAATTCATATGAAAGTGAGTTCATGTGCTCTTCAAATCCTGGCTGGCTCGCTCCCCCGGAGGAACAGGCCAGTTAACATTATCAGGAGTGTTTGTTATATCAATCAACTTCACTTCATTCTTGTAAGCCAGCCACACTGACAGTTTTGATCCTGTCCGCGTATTGTGGACACAGCCTTAAGCGAGGTTCTGGTTTTCAAATTGCTCCGGACTGAGATCGCCGCAGACCCTGACGGCGCAGGCTGGACGCTATCGTTTTTACATTGTACCTCAGGCCCCAAGTTCACTTCCTCAGCAAGCCGGGGGCGCACCGTAGCGCTGTTTTGCCTGGCTGAAGGCCTCTCTTACGACATTATCGCAGTCCTGCCGGAACTGTTGGTGGGTATTAACGACTGCGCGCCTTGTTTGCCAATGCCGATTCCGAACTCATTCTGACGCCGATCATCATTGCCGTGTTGCTCGCGCCTGGTTTCAGCAAAAGCACCACGCTGGCTATACTGCATTTCTTTTTCCGCAGGGAGAAGTGAGTAAACGAGTATGGAAATGGAGCTTTCCCTATAATGGCGGCTGAAACTATTCATATGTCATGTATTGCAAATATCAAAGTGATAAATAAAGTTTCAACAGTCTATATTTTTTGTGAAAACGACTCGCTAAGGTGCTAACCCTATATGAGGGACTGATTGAACATCAGATATATCCCGGCTTATTTAATACTGTTTACTATGAGGGTAATAATATGTTTTCTCTTATTAAATGTATTAGTCGCGACTTGATCTGACACATGGCCTTGAAAGGTTGAGAGTTACCGGTTTTGATATGGGTGTCGAATCCTTATACAAAACACGAGGTAACTCTCATGCTTCATACTACCAATCCCGTCATCAAACACAAAGCCGGTTTGCTCAATCTGGCTGAAGAGCTCAGCAACGTGTCGAAAGCCTGTAAAATCATGGGCGTCTCGCGCGATACGTTTTACCGTTATCGTGAACTAGCCGATGAAGGCGGCGTTGATGCGCTGATAAATCGTAGTCGCCGCGTACCTAACCTTAAGAACCGTACCGATGAGGCAACTGAGCAAGCTGTTGTTGATTATGCCGTTGCGTTCCCGGCCCATGGTCAGCACCGAACTGCGCAAACAGGACGTTTTTATCTCCGGTAGTGGTGTCCATTCCGTCTGGCTGCGCCACAACCTTGAGAACTTCAAAAAACGCCTGAAAGCGCTGGAAGAAAAAGTGGCCCGCGATGGCATTGAACTGACTGACTGCCAGATCGCCGCGCTGGAGCGTAAAGCCAGTGATGATGAAGCCTGTGGTGAGATTGAAACCGTTCATCCGGGATATCTGGGGTCACAGGACACGTTCTACGTGGGCAGCCTGAAAGGCGTTGGGCGAATCTATCAGCAGACGTTCGTTGATACATACTCGAAGGTGGCTCACTGCAAGCTCTATATCACCAAAACGCCGATTACAGCGGCTGATTTGCTGAATGATCGTGTACTGCCGTTTTATGAGTCTCAGGGCCTGCCGATGCTAAGGATACTGACAGACAGGGGTACAGAATATTGCGGCAAAGTGGAACATCATGATTATCAGCTTTATCTGGAGATAAATGACATCGAACACACGAAAACGAAGGCGATGTCCCCGCAGACCAATGGCATCTGCGAGCGGTTCCATAAAACGATACTGAACGAATTTTATCAGGTGACGTTCCGCAAAAAGTTATATGGCGATTTTGATACATTACAATCGGATCTTGATGAATGGCTGGTTCACTATAATAATGAGCGAACCCATCAGGGAAAAATGTGCTGTGGCCGGACGCCGATGGAAACGTTACTTGATGGAAAACGCATCTGGTCTGAGAAGAATTTAAGCCAGATGTAATCTGACAGATACCTGTATAAATAACCGGTAACTGTCAGATCAGGTCTGAGCTAATACAACTAATTGTATGTTATTTGTCGTTTATTGCTAAATATATATCGTTAATTGAAGGCTTGATGCGTGTGTCTGCGTTAATCTCTTTTCATTGTGCTGTAAATTAGGCAGTGGAATATGTTTAATATCCGCAATACACAACCTTCTGTAAGTATGCAGGCTATTGCTGGTGCAGCGGCACCAGAGGCATCTCCGGAAGAAATTGTATGGGAAAAAATTCAGGTTTTTTTCCCGCAGGAAAATTACGAAGAAGCGCAACAGTGTCTCGCTGAACTTTGCCATCCGGCCCGGGGAATGTTGCCTGATCATATCAGCAGCCAGTTTGAGCGTTTAAAAGCGCTTACCTTCCCCGCGTGGGAGGAGAATATTCAGTGTAACAGGGATGGTATAAATCAGTTCTGTATTCTGGATGCAGACAGCAAGGAGATATTGTCAATCACTCTTGATGATGCCGGGAACTATACCGTGAATTGTCAGGGGTACAGTGAAGCACATGACTTCATCATGGACACAGAACAGAGAGAGGAATGCACAGAATTCGCGGAGGGGGCATCCGGGACATCCCTCCGCCCTGCCACAACGGCTTCACAGACGGCAGCAGAGTATTATGCTGTCTGGTCAAAATGGGAAAGGGATGCACCAGCAGGAGAGTCACCCGGCCGCGCAGCAGTGGTACAGGAAATGCGTGATTGCCTGAATAACGGCAATCCAGTGCTTAACGTGGGAGCGTCAGGTCTTACCACCTTACCAGACCGTTTACCACCGCATATTACAACACTGGTTATTCCTGATAATAATCTGACTAGCCTGCCGGAGTTGCCGGAAGGACTACGGGAGCTGGAGGTCTCTGGTAACCTACAACTGACCAGCCTGCCATCGCTGCCGCAGGGACTACAGAAGCTGTGGGCCTATAATAATTGGCTGGCCAGCCTGCCGACGTTGCCGCCAGGACTAGGGGATCTGGCGGTCTCTAATAACCAGCTGACCAGCCTGCCGGAGATGCCGCCAGCACTACGGGAGCTGAGGGTCTCTGGTAACAACCTGACCAGCCTGCCGGCGCTGCCGTCAGGACTACAGAAGCTGTGGGCCTATAATAATCGGCTGACCAGCCTGCCGGAGATGTCGCCAGGACTACAGGAGCTGGATGTCTCTCATAACCAGCTGACCCGCCTGCCGCAAAGCCTCACGGGTCTGTCTTCAGCGGCACGCGTATATCTGGACGGGAATCCACTGTCTGAACGCACTCTGCAGGCGCTGCGGGACATCACCAGCGCACCAGGCTATTCAGGCCCCAGGATACTATTCGATATGGCGGGGGCCTCCGCCCCCCGGGAAGCACGGGCACTGCACCTGGCGGCCGCTGACTGGCTGACGTCTGCACGGGAGGGGGAAGCGGCCCAGGCAGACAGATGGCAGGCGTTCGGACTGGAAGATAACGCCGCCGCCTTCAGCCTCGTCCTGGACAGACTGCGTGAGACGGAAAACTTCAAAAAAGACGCGGGCTTTAAGGCACAGATATCATCCTGGCTGACACAACTGGCTGAAGATGCTGCGCTGAGAGCAAAAACCTTTGCCATGGCAACAGAGGCAACATCAACCTGCGAGGACCGGGTCACACATGCCCTGCACCAGATGAATAACGTACAACTGGTACATAATGCAGAAAAAGGGGAATACGACAACAATCTCCAGGGGCTGGTTTCCACGGGGCGTGAGATGTTCCGTCTGGAAAAACTGGAACAGATTGCCCGGGAAAAGGCCGGAACGCTGGCCTTGGCCGATGATGTTGAAGTCTATCTGGCGTTCCAGAATAAGCTGAAGGAATCACTTGAGCTGACCAGCGTGACGTCAGAAATGCGTTTCTTTGACGTTTCCGGCGTGACGGTTTCAGACCTTCAGGCTGCGGAGCTTCAGGTGAAAACCGCTGAAAACAGCGGGTTCAGTAAATGGATACTGCAGTGGGGGCCGTTACACAGCGTGCTGGAACGCAAAGTGCCGGAACGCTTTAACGCGCTTCGTGAAAAGCAAATATCGGATTATGAAGGCACGTACCGGAAGCTGTATGACGAAGTGCTGAAATCGTCCGGGCTGGTCGACGATACCGATGCAGAACGTACTATCGGAGTAAGTGCGATGGATAGTGCGAAAAAAGAATTTCTGGATGGCCTGCGCGCTCTTGTGGATGAGGTGCTGGGTAGCTATCTGACAGCCCGGTGGCGTCTTAATTGAGCACGATATTCACCGCACCAGGCGAATGTGGTGCGGTGAACAAAGATATTCCCGGACAAACAACATCAGACAGCACTGATGATGCACAGGTGAAACAGGGGAGACTTCTTCAGTCAGGGCGTAGTGCAACTCAACCTTTTCGACGATAACGCGCCGCGCGCCGATAGTGCGAAGTTGATGGAAGTACTGGACCATCTTAATGCAAAAGACGGGAAGGGGACGCTGTACTTCGCCGGGCAGGGGATGTCGCAACAGTGGGCTATGAAGCGAGAAATGCTTTCACCTCGGTATACGACCAGATTTTCCGATCTGCCAATAGTCAGGTGACGGGTTTGATCAGCTCTTCCCCTTGATTTTTCACATTGCCAACGGCGCGCTTCACGGCGTGCCAGGTAAATTTATCTGTCGGCACGGCACCATCAGTAATTATCTCCTCTACCTCCTTCCCGCTTATGCCCTGGCGCATCCATTTTCGCGCGGTGCCAGGTGACAGAACGAGAGGACGACGGTCGTGAATGTCTACCAGACCTTTATCAGCTGCGGAGGTAACAATCAGGAATCCCTCTGCGTCATCGCCGCGCTCAAACGGTGTACTGCCAATGGCAGCCATGAATATCGGCTTCCCGTCCTTTCTGTGAATGAAATACGGCTGTTTCTTGTCGCCTTCCTTCTTCCACTCAAACCAACCATCAGCAAACACGATAGCTCGGCCATGTTGCCATAGCGGTTTAAACATTCTGCTGGTGGCCGCAGTCTCAACCCGTGCATTAATCAGCGGTGGTTTATCCCACCATCCGGGCGCAAATCCCCAGAATACCGGATCCAGATGCAGTTGCTCGTCGCGTTCACTGAGCAGCAGAACTTTGGTACCGGGCGCCACGTTGTACCGGCCTATAGGTTCAGGGTCATAAGCGATATCGCGCTCGGCTTCATCGGCCAGATATGCCAGGTATTCTTCGCGGGTCTGTGCTTGTGCAAAGCGTCCACACATATGAAACCTCCAGTCGGTCAGACTGAAAGTATAGAAGAGGATATGCGAGTGGCTGTTCCGGTGTTTCTTCGAGCGACCTCAACCAATGTAGAAGCTTCACTATTGGGGGTTGCCACTAGTAGCATCATGTTGAATGTACTGGCGTGAAAAAATTGGAATCTTGAAGAAAACTCTTCCCCAAAACTAAAATCAACGTTTTGATAATCAATGAGTTGTAAAAGACAGTTACTGGATTTTTTTGATAGTAGGAAGAATGATAATTTCAACTTTATCAAATGGTTGGTATGTTTTTGGCAATGTAATGCTGCGTCATATGCAGTGGTTTGAAGCGGCGGATCTGATTGTTAAAGGTATGGAAGGCGCGATTGCCGCGAAGACCGTGACCTATGACTTCGAACGTCTGATGGACGGCGCTAAGCTGCTGAAATGTAGTGAGTTTGGCGACGCGATTATCGCAAATATGTAATAACGATAATTGTTAAAATAAAAACGGGGACTTAACGTTCCCGTTTTTATTATTAGTATTCGAACGGTTATCAAAATAATTTATCAAAACTCCCTCAATTCAGACCGCAATAGTAATCCATCCTTTACCCCGATCGTCATGGTAACCTGAGACTCCCTGAAAATTGATAGTTACCGATTTTGATTGTAGTGGTTTTCTTTATGATGTGTGGTTTGGCTATTTTTTGAAAGTGCCTTATCAGATTTGTTGTTATTATCAGGATAATATTTCAATAAAAGGTGATAATTTATAGACTGCAATAGTGGGTAGATTAAGTATTTTATGAAATTATTAGTATGCTTTATTTGCACTTCTACAAGGCGGCTAAGAAGTGTTGAAATATCAGCCTGATAAAGAATACGTCAGCGAAAGTGAATACTATTAGTCGTAAAAATTCAGGAGACATATGCTCAAACCTATCTGCTATAGTGGAAGTGTAAAGGTTCCGCAATATCTGGAAACAGATAAGGAAAAAAATGTCGGACATACTCCTCTGTCTTCAGACATTCAGCAAGTTAAAAATGTTGTTGAAGATGTTCCGCCATTTCCAGAAAGCAGAGCGGCGAGAGGTTCTGTAAGCGCAGCGTACAGGCTTTCTTTTGACGAAGTATTTTGCGGTATCAGCAATGAAGAGCGTAAAAAGGTGTATGGTCGCCTTTTTGGAAAACAAGTACTTGCGCATATTCATTCCAGGTGTCAGCGCGACGCTGACATAATAAGAGAAAAAGCGCTCAGGCGGATAAGCCGTGAGTGTGGTGCCGAAATAGATTGCGCTCTCTTGCTAAATAAGATGGTGGATGTTTTACAAAATGCCCGGCTGACAATAAATTTTAATGCAGCAAAAATTGACTTTGTCTCTCTCTTAAAAAATAAAGAATATCTGAACTCTTATGCATTAGGTTGCAGACCAGGCGATTTACCTGCTTATAATGTCGGACGTGATTCAGTTGAAACTAAAGCATTTGAACTGGAGAAGCTTGCAGATTCACCTTATGCCCCATATGGTCAGACAGGCGGTTTTTCCGTAGCATATACTCCCAATAGTAGAACCTTTAGCCCTACAAGCAGACCAATTTATGCTGCACTGGACTTTCTGAACGGTGAAAATGGAGGTGCCAGCGCCTATGGGAAATCATTTTTTGAATTAAATGATAATGTAAAAACAAATTGTACATTTTCACCTTTTGATACCTACGGCCACAGATTTGGTCTGGATACGAGTAAATTATCTACATTTTGGCATATGGAGAACCTGATCGCATCCTGTCAAAATGATTTTTTTGGTTATAATTGCTTTAAGAGTTTGGTTAAAATGGCTAAGGGCGAAAAGTTTTTAGCTCACTCTAATTATGGTACAGGCTATGAAGGGAATTATATAGAGGCTCATATCCATGGTGATGTATGCTTATTTAGAGATATAAAACACGTTTATTTGTCTTTGCAAGAAAATTCTTACTCGAAAAGTCAACTATATGATTATGCAAAACAAATAAACCAGGCGCTTAATAGAGACTGCATAATATTATATTGACAAGCTTATTATCAGTTTCTTGAAAAGAGCTTTAAATGATCATGAGCGCATATTTCTTGAGGTAGGCAGTAACTGCTTTTATATTTATTAGCTTAGGACCGCTCTGGCAGATACCTGTGTGGCACTTCAGTATGGCCTGGCAAAATAGAGGAATATGGACCAGCAGAAGCTCCTGCTGGCTACTTTTCACTTAAATCGCTGGACTTCAGCGGCGCTTCAGATGAAGCGACCTTCACAGTCATCAGGTGGCCTGCATTACCACAGGAGTGATTTACTGGCTATCGATATTCCTGCTCATCAGGTTTTTACGTCATCTACGCACATTTATTCTGGTATAGTTGAAATACTGTAAAAATATTAAGGCTTATTATTTTTTCTTTAGGTAAATTTTCGCGCAACAAACTTGGATGCGTGAATGTTTGAAATATCATTGCTTTATACTAGATCTCAGCGGCCTACAGCTCACAATTTTATTAGATCATCTTCCTGAACATATTACTTTTATGGCGGTTATCAACAATAGGCTGGCTAAATTGCCTGACACTTTACCTGGAGGGTACAGACTGATTACGCGGGTAGGATCACTACACTGGAAAAAGATTGCCAGTTAATAAGATGTCGTCCATGATTCAGTTGGATGATAATGATTTATTCCCCACTCTTTGATCCTATAATAGTGATCTGATAGTTATCCAGAACGTTCTTACAGAGGGTGGGCTTGTTAAATAATCATCAAGTTATTAATGAGTTATGTCCTGCTTTGCTGAAAATAAAAACCAGTAGACAGACGACGGCGATCAATATGAGCCGGAAGTACCTGTGTTATTACCGTGGCAGAAATTCTGTAACTGATAAAATAGGTGTGGCTTATTATCAGTGATGAAATTTTTTATATATGTATTAATTGCTATTCACAAGTAATTTGAGTGTTTGTTGTGGTTGGTAACATTGTGTTGAAGTAAATCATGATAGACTGAATTTTGATGTGATGAGATATAATAAATTTGTGCTTTGTTAATTATTTTAAATGTACAGGAGAGTAGTATGTATATAAATAAGTTTGTGCCTGTTTATACATTATTAATTCTCATTTATTCTTTTAATGCCAGCGCTGAGTGGACAGGAGATAAAACGAACGCCTATTACTCAGACGAAGTTATCAGTGAATTACATGTTGGTCAGATAGATACTAGTCCTTATTTTTGCATAAAAACGGTTAAAGCTAACGGTAGTGGTACACCAGTTGTTGCATGTGCGGTATCAAAGCAGAGCATATGGGCACCCTCCTTTAAAGAACTTCTTGACCAGGCAAGATATTTTTATAGTACAGGGCAATCCGTAAGGATTCATGTTCAAAAAAATATCTGGACCTATCCGCTTTTTGTAAATACCTTTTCAGCAAATGCTCTTGTGGGACTATCATCGTGCAGTGCGACACAATGCTTTGGACCCAAGTAAGAGGGGAGAAGAAATAATGAAAAAGTTAATATTCTTAACCTTATCTATAGTTAGCTTTAATAACTATGCAGTAGATTTTGTGTATCGTGTGGACTCAACCCCGCCGGACGTTATTTTTCGCGATGGGTTTTCACTACTTGGGTATAACCGTAACTTTCAGCAATTTATCAGTGGAAGGTCATGTAGTGGTGGAAGTAGTGACAGTCGCTATATTGCAACAACCTCAAGTGTTAATCAAACATATGCTATAGCCAGAGCGTACTATTCTCGCTCAACATTCAAAGGTAATTTATACAGATATCAGATTCGTGCAGATAATAATTTCTACAGCTTGCTCCCATCCATCACCTATCTGGAAACGCAAGGTGGTCACTTTAATGCTTATGAAAAAACGATGATGCGATTGCAAAGAGAGTATGTTTCCACATTATCTATTTTACCCGAGAATATTCAAAAGGCCGTGGCGCTTGTTTATGATAGCGCAACAGGTCTGGTAAAGGATGGTGTAAGCACAATGAATTCCAGTTATTTAGGTTTAAGCACTACGTCTAATCCTGGCGTGATACCTTTTCTTCCGGAACCGCAGACGTATACCCAACAACGAATTGATGCATTCGGCCCATTAATAAGTTCATGCTTTTCAATAGGTAGCGTATGTCAATCACATCGAGGGCAAAGAGCTGACGTATACAACATGTCTTTTTATGATGCAAGACCTGTAATAGAACTTATACTTTCTAAATAAATGAAACTTACCTATGTTGCCTATTAAATTAAACAGACCGTTTATTAGTGGTCTGGTTAATATTGTTTATTAAGTTGGCTATCCACTTAAGTTTATATACTTCAATAAGTTTTTTATCAGATTCATTGCATTATCAATCATAGCATTCAGGTACGTATTTTATTAATATTAGAAGGAGTCATTATGACTAAAGATGAAATCTTTGCAGCTATCCTTAGTAGAGAAGGTGGTTACGTTGATCACCCTGACGACAGGGGGGGACCAACGCATTGGGGTATAACCCTGACGACGGCCCGGGCTAATGGCTATATGGGGGATATGCGGAATCTTACCCGTAATCAAGCATTAAAAATCCTTGAGGCAGATTATTGGTATGGTCCACGACTTGATCAGGTTGCCATTATCTCTCACTCTATCGCAGCTGAGCTTTGTGATACTGGTGTGAACATGGGACCCTCAATCCCGATTAAGTACTTCCAGCGTTGGCTTAATGTTTTTAATGATCAGCAAAAAATTTATCCGGATTTGATAGCAGATGGTCAGATTGGGCCACGGACGCTTTCGGCACTAACATTTTTTCTCTCTCACCGGAGAGATGAGGGCGAAATGATACTTATCCGGGCATTGAATTGTAGTCAGGGACAACGCTATCTGGAGTTAGCTGAAAAGCGCCAGGCGAATGAGTCATTTGTTTATGGATGGATAAAGGAACGGGTAAGGTTGTAATTCCCTTACTTACCACTATGGCGGTTTGTGATGATAGCATATAATGATATATTCACACAGAGAACTGGTGAAAGCCACTAAGTCTCATTATTACTATATTAAGGCGTCAGGTTTTTCTATAGTTCTTTGTGTGTTAAAAACAAGAAATTAATTATGTTGTATGGTATGAGAATGATAGTATTTCCAGCCAAATATTCTTACGGCTAAATACATTATTATCCTTTTCCATTTTGGCACGCCCAGAACTTTCATTCCATCCAGGAATATGAGATCGGACTCTTTTCTGTTACGTAATGGATAATGATACAGGTAGTCATGAATGATTGCCGCTTTGGCATATTCACCATCCGGTGGTAATAATGACCAGAAAATACGCGGAACAGTGGCAAGGTCGGTAACGAATCCTACCGGTACTTCAATGACATCATTTTTATCTTCACTGAGATAAAACCTGAATGGCTCATAAACACGCCATTTATAATGACCTAACATTTCCATAATTGCTGGACTGGTAAAACAACTCATAATTTTACCTTATAATAAATATATATTCTGCACCTTACGCTCAAAGTACATGTCGTCAACGCTATTTACTCATTAACAGCTTCGTGCCAAAAAGGCTACGGGATAATGATCAGAAGCGAGTTGTGGATTACGTAATGCTTCAACCCTTTGTGAATAAGGTGCTCGATCGACAATGACCCCATAATCTAAAATACCACCGCCAATTTGCGTGGGTTCTGTAGGTGCGAGTACGGCTACAACTCGTTCCAGATGCTCAGTCATCAGGTCATTTTCAAGTCTGTCTGGGCTGCGATTAAAATCCCCGGCAAGAAACCAGGATAAATGCCGCATCTGAGGTTGTCTAAAAAAATTAATGGTAACCCTGACAATAGCTGCAGCATCCGGACCTCCACTAGCCAGTGCGTGCGCTGTCAGAAAAACATCATTACCCAGTCCGATGCCAATGACGGGGCGAGATGCGACAGTTGTCGGACGCAAGACATAAACATTATCCGCTCTTTGTCTGGAAACTATTGCCAGATTAACACGGCGTGCTCCAACATCAATAGCCGAGTGGTAGATATATCTTATATCCTGACGGCTGGTGGTTCCGAGATTCCAGGTGTATTCATCAATGGGAATACCCACTCCAAAAGGCTGAATATGTCGTCCGGTAGGAACCGCTGAGGTGGGAACAGCACCGGCCTCCTGTACCATAAGAATATCCACACCGGCAGTACCACTTAAAAGCTGTCTGACATTGACATTCCATTTACTTTCTGTAGATGCTGAAGAGCCCTGAAGATTCCAGGTCATAACTTTGTAGTCACTGATATTAGCGCAGGCAAAAGAAATATAGCTGCAGATGATCATGGTCAGAAGGAAAAAAACAGGTTTTTTCATGATATCTACTCTCCCGATTATTACTTTTTTATCTGAATGATATATGTGTTCATAACCCATTGTTTCATGACGTTGATTTTATTCTGGCTATGCCTGACTTGTTTCTGGTTCTATGTCTTGTGCAGGTAGTAAGATACATAGTCTAACGTCAATAAAACTAAAATAGATGTCTATTACAGAGGTAAAATGATAGTTTATTCAGTACAATCAATTAATTATTGTTAAGACTAAAGAGACAACTATAGATAAATAGCTAACTGAATTTAAAACTCCATTCGCTTAACTCATTGTAACTGTATTGGGTTGATTTATTTGCGGAAAGAAAGATTCGATATCATTGGTACTTTATAAGTAAACATAATTTTTTCATTACCAGGATTATTATATCCCTGTGTGGAAGGTAACATTTCATCTATTCTCACTCTTGTAGTGACACAGTAAATTTAGTCACCTGATTAAAGGTGATCTTCTCACCTCAACACAAAACAGGTGACTTAATGAACAAGAACACCGGACAAATTAATGGTTACATCTTGAACGACTACAACAGCGTCAGACCTCACCATTATAACGGTGCACTGACGCCGGAAAAACCTGA
The DNA here is from genome assembly GCF_046550835.1 of Salmonella sp. SAL04196. Classification (NCBI taxonomy): domain Bacteria; kingdom Pseudomonadati; phylum Pseudomonadota; class Gammaproteobacteria; order Enterobacterales; family Enterobacteriaceae; genus Salmonella; species Salmonella sp. SAL04196. The sequence continues at coordinate 1,017,123 of NZ_JBGDXE010000001.1, read as the reverse complement.
GAACAGGTACCGTTTTTACTGTAAAACCGTGACCAATAGTGTCGATGCGCAGCAAAACGTATAATTCGTTGATAGGGCTTACAGGCGTGGCACTGGGCAAAACGTTCAGTGGCAAGGACTGGCGCTGGAGCAGTCGGCATTTGGCAAATAGCATATTGACCACGCGATAAACGCCAACTTCCGCTACATGTTCTGAGTGGTGGCGTTTGCGTTATATCGTCACAGACAGCGCCTCAGGGCGCTGTTTTCGATCGGATATGTCGCTTTCGCAGGAGGGGACGTTATTCGGCGACCAGCCACATATCAGCCTCTTCAAACATCTCTTCCAGCATACGGTGCAGCCGTTCTTTCTCGGTTTTTGTACAGTCACTGTTTAATGCGTTCGCCTGCATTGGCTTAACTTTCACTTGCGCATCGGGAAAAAGTTGATGTACGCGTTTTGTGAGTTCATTGAGGATGATTTCGCGTGCGCCTGGCAAACCTTCAACATTTCGCTTGTCATAAACGAGTTCGACGAACATCGCCATTTCCTTTTTACTGGTTGGATGACCAGTATTTAAGCTGGGTATATAACCGGTGTCAAGGTTTAGCCGCCGTTTTGTCATCCTGACGTTGCGGACGTAAAGTAAATTGATCGCACGTGGAAGTAAAGGTCGCTAACCTGTTGTCGTGTCATGAGGTTAGCGGCTCTCTCTTCACAGCGGTGTCCTGCTACCTGATGGTAAATTCCAGGGCGCGACTAAAATCGCAATCGGCCAACACAACAGGGTCGCCTTTTCTGACAATAATGCTATTTGTGCCCAGGCATTTTCGGCTCTGTTTCCCCTTAATTTTGTTATCATCAGTGAGCCAGCGCTGGTTATCATTACCCGTGCATGAATAAAGAATGATTGGCGTGCCTTCTTTCGTACCCTGTCCTGCAGCATCCAGACATTTCTCACCCTGCGTGATTCTGTCTCGGTGAAATGAGAAAAGCTGAGATTGCACATGCTTACACTCCCGCAGCGTCAAACGATTCTGTTGATCTGAGCCTGTATCAAGGCACAGACCATCAGTTGTCCGAATTTGTTCCGCGTCATTTATGTAATAACCACCGGAATTAATCTGGTTTTGTGTAATGACTGGGAACGACACATTAATACTATAAGGTGCGGGTAAGCCGTTCGTCGTACATCCACATAAAATAGAGGAGAGGCAGAGAACCAGTGTGGTTTTTCCTGAAAGCAAAGTCATTCAATTATTACCCTAAAAATAAATAGCGTTACAACTATATTGGCGATTTATACCCACTGAATATGACGTAGCATTGAGCGGCAATAGAGATAATTCCGATAGAATCACATAAATACTTCGGTTAAACGCGCGCAGCCTGCCACTCCTGTGACGATGGGTATATAGCGTTAAATACTTTTGCAATATTAGATGCTATCACAGTGAAAAACGGCTGTACATTTCTTCACGTTAAACAAAGTGAGAAGGGGGCTGACACCTGATATATGATAAAAGAGGTCACAGGAGTCATTAGCAAAATAAATCCTTTAGATTTTCGCCACTGAAAACATTCTGCAGCCTTTCAGGCAAAGCCTCATAGCAGACTGCGGAGGTATACGGACTCGCTAAATTTTTCTGAAAAAATGCCGAGTGACGAATTATGAAAGATAAACGTTGGCGGCGGTAGGTCCGCGGAGGTCATTAATACGACAAAACTCAACGCGTATACCGGGGATAAGCGCTTCTGTTTCGTGTTGGCTAAATGCTGAAATGTGGACCTGAACATCTTTGCGTCCATCGGAGGGGGTGATGAGACCTTTACCGCTCTTACAATCAAAGGTTTTGACAATTCCTGTCATTTTACGAGACAAACAAATTCCTTAAACGGGATAACGAGGCGCACTATACACGTCAGGAAAAATAATGCCAGCTATATTTGATGGCAATCAAGATTTCCGGATGGCTAAAAGTAGTCGTTCGGCAGCATTGTAGATATTGTAGATAAATAACATTATGTTCTGGAGAAAGTATTCCCTTTCCTGGCGTCGTTGACTGGTGCGGACATCATGGGTTTTGTCGTCGGGCAGGACGGTGAACTAATCTGCCTGGCTTGCTTTTTATCGGTACTTGCAGGCGGTTGCGGGGTTTTACTACCAAAATCGTAGATAAAAATTTCCCATGATGCCTGTTGTAAACCAGAACAATGGTCTGAACTGGCCAAAACATGGAATGAAAAAGTAAGTAATGACCAAAGTATAAAAGCATGATGTTTCATAACGCCTCCTGTTATACGCAATGACTTGTGAAGTTCATCTCCAGAATTATGGAACGTCATTGGCATTTTTTATTCAACGAAGAGTTAACCATTCTTAATAATAATGGGTTTTATAGAGAAATAGACTTTTTTATCGGGTTTTCAATATTTGCGTCCGTTATTATTTTTCTGGAATGTAAATTCTCTCTCAATACAGGTGATATTTATATTGTAATTGTGGTATTGATTCTATTCTTATAACAAGAAATGTTGTAACTGATAGATATATTAAAAAGGTTAAATCGGAGCGGGAATAAAGCGTGCTGAGCATCATAGTGAATATGGTTACGGCACCAGCGATGGCATATAACGGTATTTCGGCTGGAGCGTCAAGTGAGGGCTGTGAAGCACAATGAGATATGTTCTGGTTATATGGCGAGTTTGCTTACTGATATGTTTCTAGTCACGCGGCGTCAGTTCTCTTAGCATGGTTGTTGGATTTTTCTTTAAATATCAAAATGTTATGTGGTGAATTTATTGTTCCATAGTGGCTAAACACTTTATAGTTTCTGTTAAATATATATGCGTGAGAAAAATTAGCATTCAAATCTATAAAAGTGAGATGACATTGTAGAACCGGTTACCTTAAGGAGCGATAGAGAACTTCGGTAGTAAAAATCTCTTTCAGGAAGTAAACGTATCAGGAGCGATAGTGGTGAATTATTCGTGGTTTTGTCGATTCGGCATAGTGGCGATAACTGAATGCCGGATCGGTACCGCAGGTGTTTAAACACACCGTAAATAATAAGTAGTATTAAGGAGTTGTTATGAAAAATATTATTTTATCCACTTTAGTTATTACTACAGGCGTTTTGGTTGTAAATGTTGCACAGGCCGATACTAACGCCTTTTCCGTGGGGTATGCACAAAGTAAAGTTCAGGATTTCAAAAATATCCGAGGGGTAAATGTGAAATATCGTTATGAGGATGACTCTCCGGTAAGTTTTATTTCCTCGCTAAGTTACTTATATGGAGACAGACAGGCTTCCGGGTCTGTTGAGCCTGAAGGTATTCATTACCATGACAAGTTTGAGGTGAAGTACGGCTCTTTTATGGTTGGGCCAGCCTATCGATTGTCTGACAATTTTTCGTTATACGCGCTGGCAGGTGTCGGCACGGTAAAGGCGACGTTTAAAGAACATTCCACTCAGGATGGCGATTCTTTTTCTAACAAAATTTCCTCAAGGAAAACGGGATTTGCCTGGGGCGCAGGTGTACAGATGAATCCGCTGGAGAATATCGTCGTCGATGTTGGGTATGAAGGAAGCAACATCTCCTCTACAAAAATAAACGGCTTCAACGTCGGGGTTGGATACCGTTTCTGAAAAGCATAAGCTATGCGGAAGGTTCGCCTTCCGCACCGCCAGTCAATAAAACAGGGCTTCTTTACCAGTGACACGTACCTGCCTGACTTTTCTCTCTTCGTCATACTCTCTTCGTCATAGTGACGCTGTACATAACATCTCACCAGCATAAGCACAGATAAAGGATTGTGGTAAGCAATCAAGGTTGCTCAGGTAGGTGATAAGCAGGAAGGACAATCTGGTGTAAATAACGCCAGATCTCACAAGATTCACTCTGAAAAATTTTCCTGGAATTAATCACAATGTCATCAAGATTTTGTGACCGCCTTCGCATATTGTACCTGCCGTTGAACGACTACTGAAAAGTAGCAAGGTATGTATCTTATCCAGGAGAGCACCTTTTTTGCGCCTGGCAGAAGTCCCCAGCCGCCACTAGCTCAGCTGGATAGAGCATCAACCTCCTAAGTTGATGGTGCGAGGTTCGAGGCCTCGGTGGCGGTCCAATGTGGTTATCGTATAATGTTATTACCTCAGTGTCAGGCTGATGATGTGGGTTCGACTCCCACTGACCACTTCAGTTTTGAATAAGTATTGTCCTGCAATACTGTTACAGAATAATTTCATTTATTACGTGACAAGATAGTCATTTATAAAAAATGCACAAAAATGTTATTGTCTTTTATTACTTGTGAGTTGTAGATTTTTCTTATGCGGTGAATCCCCCTTTGCGGCGGGGCGTCCAGTCAAATAGTTAATGTTCCTCGCGAGCCATATTGACTGTGGTATGGTTCACCGGGAGGCACCCGGCACCGCAATTTTTTATAAAATGAAATTCACACCCTATGGTTCAGAGCGGTGTTTTTCTACATCAGGTGGGCAAGCATAATGCAGGTTAACGTGAAAGATATGAGCAATAGCAGAAACCTGTGATTTCGTTTATGGCCTGGGGATTTAACCGCGCCAGAGCGTATGCAAGACCCTGGCGCGGTTGGCTGGTAATCGTTCAATAGTGCGAATATGAATGGTTACCAGCCGCTGTGAATTCTACCTGGGCCACTTAATAAAGCAAAACATTTAAACACTAAACAACGACAATTAAGACAGTTCGAACTTTTCTTTAAAAATAGGATTAGCCATGTTTAAAAGTGGTTACTAATTAGCCATTATTTTATTGTAGTGATTCACATATTTTTTAACGTTACGTTACAGGAAGGTTGAAGTGGAAATGCCTGATGAGCCTTCAGGCATTTCTGAAGGTTAGTTAGCTAAGGAACAGTTACTGAGAACAGGTTTATCATCACCTTCCACCAGTTCAGCCGTTTTGCCTTTGGTATAAAGTTTATAAGTATAATTTTTGTCTATGGCTTCGTAATTTGCTCCGGAGGCCATTTTCATTAACCGCATCGGGATCATCTCGTTTACCTGGCTGATAATCGCATAGGCGTTTCCAGCCTCAGTGTTGACGTAAATCACCTCCATAACCTGGTTATCATTACAGGTGTATATAGATTTAGAAATCTCCTGCGAAGCTGCTATAGAGGTGGTACTGGCGCTAAGCGCAGCGAGAAAGAGGGCAAATGGGATCAATTTACGTTTCATCATTAGTATCCTTTGTGCATAAAATTGTCGTTAATTCCCTGCAGAACGGGAGATAAAGCGGCATCAATACGATGAATGCTGTAGTATTCCTGTTTACTGACGAAAAGTGCGCCAGAAAAGCGTATTATAATTTATCCATCACTGACATAGGTGATGAGTAGACAAATCTTAAAATCATAAACTATAGGCTGCAAATCATTATGGCGCGATAGAAAATGATTGTCACCACTGCTCAATACTATGGCATAAAAACCGAAGAAAACGGTACTGTTCACTGTCTCGTTTCATACGGTATCTGTCAGTGAAACTATTTCTTCAAATGATGGTCTTTTTATTATCGATCAGATAATGACATCAACAGGGGTTATTCAGGAGTATATGTGAAAAAGTGGCTTATAGGAGGGATATTGATCGCAAGTTTTCTGACCGGTTGTCTGATGTGGCACAACATTGATAAATGGTTTAATAAAGATATCGAATTTTTCTACGCCGGAGACGATGACTAAAATTCCTGTCAGCTGGCAACGGGTGTCATATCTTCAGGTATGGCGCCCGGAGTAGCCGGGCGCAAATTGTAGATGTATAAATGTCATTTCAAATGTCATTTCATTAAAATTTTAGCGACAACATGGACAGCCACTATCGCGTGCTAACGACCCTCTGAAGTCACAAGATGAATAAGCCAGTTTTTTGTTTCAGCGGTGACTGAAACATATTTTGTTCCTGGTGGGCTTACCGCCAGTTGCTGAAAAAGACAACGATGATGTAACTGTTGCAGAGACTGATGAATACGACGACCGTGAATTTTATTTTTGGCGACCATATTTCCTCCCAAAAGGCCGCCCGAAGGCGGCGCTGGGTTTGATAATGGAGAAGGGCGTTGGTCACTGCCATAACCAACCTGTATACACTAATGCAATTGATAATCATTATCAATTATGCTGATGAAGAAAAATTGTAAAGATGAAGGGACAGCGGAAATGGCAATGAACGGGATGAGACTTTTCGTTAACCACTTAAATTCGTGACTAAAAAAAGGCTTTTATAGGCTTGAAAATGTTTTTTCCGTCCCTATGTAGTCAGTGGACAAGCAATGCTTGCCTTGATGTTGAACTTTTGAATAGTGATTCAGGAGGTTAATGATGGCACTCAGAACCTTGTCAGCACTTCCCGTGTTTGCTGATTCTCTTTTCTCTGACCGTTTCAACCGTATTGATAGACTTTTCAGTCAATTAACAGGAGATACGCCAGTCGCTGCGACGCCAGCTTACGATCTGCAAAAGCGCGATGCGAATAACTATCTGCTTACCGTGAGCGTTCCTGGCTGGAAAGAGGAAGAGCTTGAAATTGAAACGGTTGGCGGCAACCTGAATATTACGGGTAAACACACTGAAGAGACGGTAGAGGATCAGACGCACTGGATTTATCGTGGTATTCGTAAGGCGGATTTCCAGTTGAGTTTTTCTTTGCCTGAACATGCTAAGGTGAATAATGCGAAACTGGAACAGGGCCTCTTGTTGGTCGAGATTTACCAGGAGATCCCTGAAAGCGAGAAACCGAAAAAAATTGCCATAGAAAGCAAACCAAAGGCGATTGAACACAAATCATAATCGCGTTAATAGAGGCCCGTTTAGACGGGCCTTCATTGCCTGTAGCGAAAAGTATCCCGTCATGCTTGTAGGCACAGATCGCTAAATATTATAGCCCTGACCTCTATATTATCCCGTGCCACTGACCTCGTCGCCATTGGACGGCGGTAAGTTGGAATTATCCGCGAGGTCAGTCCAATTTTTGTCCACTCTCGACATTCTGCCTGTTATGGGCGCGATATCTGAACATAAATTCGTATAGCGGTTCATCGTTTTCACCGCGTTGATGCTATTTCTGCTAACACTACTTTCATACATAAAAAAGCTGATGCTTTTTACCTTATTTAATAGAGGCAGGTATGAAATTAGCGCTCGTCAATCGGCAGGTCATTTTACCGGAAAGCGGAACCGAGCCCTTCCAGTGCCATGCCTCTACGCTTGTTCGCTTACCGTGCGGTACGCTCGTGGCCGCATGGTTCGCGGGGTTGCGCGAAGGAAGCGAAGATACAGCCATCTGGCTATCTCGCTATGAACATAATATCTGGACAACACCGCAGCGAGTGGCGGCACGCGAGGGGGAAGCGCACTGGAATCCGGTGTTATTTTACCCGTCGGATAAATTGTGGTTATTTTATAAAGTAGGCAGCGACGTACACGTGTGGAAAACCTGGTTTATCACCTCCAGCGATAGAGGATTTACCTGGAGTACGCCAGCTCCGTTGGTTAACGATGATATTTTGCCGCGCGGTCCCGTGAAAAATAAACTCCTGCTGGCATCAAATGGCGCCTGGATTGCGCCAGGGTCGATTGAAAGTCCTGAACGGTGGAGGGCATTTGTGGATCGATCCTCTGACGAAGGAAAACACTGGAATATCTCTTTTGTTCCACTGGAGGCTGATAACGCTATTCCCGGGACAAACGTAGCGTTGTGGGATGGTGTAAAAAAGGGGATGTTGTGGGAATGTTGTCTGGAAAACCTCCTGCGCTGGGATGGCGTTATTCAGCCTACGCTGTGGGAGTCTTCTCCGGGGCATATCCATATGTTGTTACGAAGCACACGCGGGGCAATTTTTCGCAGTGATTCAATCGACTATGGCGCTACCTGGTCTGTTGCCCGCGCGACATCTTTACCGAATAATAATAGTGGTATCGATCTGGTTAGTATGCAGGACGGTACGCTGATTCTTGCGTTAAATCCGGTCAACGGCAACTGGGGAAAGCGCTATCCGCTTTCACTGATTGCTTCCCAGGATAATGGCGAATCATGGCTACCGCTACTGGACCTGGAAAGTGACCACGGTGAGTATTCTTATCCCGCTATTATTAGCGAGGGCGGCGTCGTACATATCACCTACACGTGGAACCGGAAAAATATCGTATATTGTCGATTACAAACGGTATAAGGCGCTATCAGTCGAAACCGATAGCGCTGGAATAATAATGCCTTGCCCGGCGTGCTCTCTCACGCCGGGATGGCCGAAATAGTCATGATTTACCGGGTAACATCCTTGAAAATGTATCGTCTTTTTGTATGTAATGGTGAAACAACGCCGCTGCTGCATGCATGGCAATCAGGAAATAGCCGATATTGGCCAGCATTTCATGAATACGCTTTATATCCGATTTTAGGGTGCTATCTGGCGTCAAAAATACCGGTACAGTAAAACCAAAAAAGCTCCAGCTTTTCCCGCCTGACGCCATCATCGCGACGCCCAGCAGCGGTAAGGCGAGAAAAGTGAGATAAAGCGCGATATGCATTAATTTAGCGGCTACGTGCTGCCAGTGAGGAGGGGGAGGCGTAATGACCGGATCCGGGTATTTGTGTTTAAGATATAACCGTAAAAACATCAGCGCCCAGACCAGAACGCCCATATCATAGTGCATGTCTTTCATAAACAGATAAACGCTGGAGCCTTTTGGCGCCCACCCTCGTAACTCAATAGCCGCATATGCGATGCCTGTCAGGAGCAGTGTTAACCAGTGAAGCGTTATTTGCAGTCTTGAGAAATGTGCCATTATTATTATCCTTTATTAACAACTGCTTGTAGAGTATGCGTAAAATCTTAACAGAACCTTAAAGCGGGGGCTGAGTCGCAAGGAACAGACAGAGATAGCGGCACGTAAAATGGGATAAAAAGCCGGCGGCATCGCCGGCTTACTGTTGTTATTGTCCTCTTACGACAACACAGGTTTTACCATAAAACGGATATGAGCCCGTAGTTTCATAATCAACACTCGACACTAAAGAAATATCGCCCGCTTTTTTCGCTGAATCAATAGATGCGTCGCCGGTATTTACAATACCCAATACCGTTTGCGCACACGCTTTACCGGTTTTGGTTGCCGGGAGACTCGTGGCAGTAATTGGCCCTTTAACATCCGTATATAAGCCAATCCCTGTCGGTGATGGTCCTGTAGCACACCCCGTTAAAAGAGAACCAATAAAGATAATTGAAAAAATGTGTTTTTTATTTGTCATGGGATTAGTCCATTATAAATTAATAGAAAATTTACCGTCCGAAAATGTCCGGACAGTCATTTAAAAAGTGGTGTATATTAAATATGCGATATTACTCTTTGCACCCTCCTGTTGATGTCGTACCTGATGGACAAATATCCGTTGAAGCCGGATATATTCCCCACGCCGTGTTTTTATAACTTGCGCATCCTGTCAGCAATGAGAACAGTACGGCTAAAAAAATCATCACGAGCCCTGGCGGCGTTAACATTTTTCGGTTGGACTCCATAGCATGTCATTTCATCGGGTTGCCATATGACTGGCGTTCTGCCGGTAAGTTTCATTAACGCCCGGTTCGTTTAATATTGGTTTAGGTTTAAAGCCAGGAGGCGCTAATTACGATACCTTCTTACGTTTCAGCACTGACTAATAACGTTGAGAAAATGAACAGCGTCGGATGGGAAGACGTAATACAGAATAGAAAGGCAATAAGAGAATAAGATGGCGTTAATTAACCCGCTATTCCTGGCATCATTTCTCTTGCGTTTTATCCCCATCAAAAGCGGCCTTTAGCCCACGTTGGCGCTCCCGGCGTTTGTGCGTATGATGTTTTTAAAAGATCGTCATACTTTCTGTTCTGCATCAATTTTTTCATTACAAATGCTCGCCATAATGCCGTCCTCAGGAGGCCTCCCGACGTTTATGCTGCGCCGGGAGGAACAAAAACAACGTATAATCTGGGGTAAACTGATGATTAAAGGCAAACTGGCGCTCATAACGTGCGCGATGGCTCTGGCATTCACCTCGCCGCTTTTCGCCGCGTCGGACACGGCAGATGGCCATACCTTAAAGCTGGCCATTGGCCCTGAGCCAACGGAAGGCTTTGATCCTATGCTGGGCTGGAGCCACGGCAGTTACTTATTGCTTCATGCGCCGTTGCTCAAGCAAAACGCCGATATGAGTTGGGGTAATTTACTGACGGAAAAAGTGGACACCAGCCCCGATGGTAAAACCTGGATACTGACCTTAAAACCCGATCTGAAATTCTCCGATGGCTCGCCATTAACTGCCGAAGATGTCGTTTTTACATATAACAAAGCGGCGAAGAGCGGCGGTAAAATTGACATGGGCAACTTTAGTCATGCGCGAGCGCTGGATGCGCGCCGAATTGAGATGACGCTGAGCCATCCGCAGAGTACCTTTGTGAATGTACTCGGGTCGTTAGGGATTGTTCCGGCCAGCCGTTATGATGAAAAAACGTTTGCCCGCGAACCGATAGGCGCCGGTCCGTACCGACTGGTCAGTTTCCAGCCTGGTCAGCAACTGATCGTTGAAGCTAATCCCTGGTATGCGGGTAAAAAGAATGACTTTAACCGGCTGGTTTTTGTCTTCCTGGATGAAGATAATGCTTATGCCGCCGCGCGCAGCGGACAGTTAGGTCTGGTGCGCATTGCCCCTTCTATGGCGGTGGCGCCGCAGCAGGATAATCTTAAACTCTGGGTACGCGATAGCGTTGAAAACCGGGGCATTGTCTTCCCGATGGTACCTGCCGGTAAAAAGGATGCTAACGGTTATCCTGTCGGCAACGATGTGACCGCTGATGTCGCTATCAGACGCGCAATTAACTATGCCATTAATCGTAAGCAACTGGCGGAACAGGTGATGGAAGGCCATGCGATACCCGCCTATAGCGCGGTGCAGGGATTGCCGTGGCAAAATCCTTCAGTGGTATTCAGCGATGGCGATATTGCAAAAGCGCGCGCCATCCTGGAAGAGGCTGGCTGGAAGATAAACAGTGCGGGCGTGCGTGAAAAAGCAGGTAAAGAAGCGCGTCTGACCTTATGGTATGCCAGTGGCGACAGCACCCGGCGGGATCTGGCCGAGGCGGTGCGCGCCATGTTGCAGCCTTTAGGCATTGCCGTCTCGTTGCAGTCGGGAAGCTGGGAAACCGTAGAGCGCCATATGCACGCTAACCCTACGCTGTTTGGCTGGGGAAGTCTGGACCCGATGGAACTCTTCCATCACTACAGCGGGAAAGCCGCTGGTGTGGAATATTATAACCCGGGCTATTACAGCAACCCTGCGGTAGAAGCACATCTGAAACAGGCTATAGATGCGCCTGACTGGCAAAAGGCGATTCCTTTCTGGCAGCAGGTTGAGTGGGATGGAAAGCAGGGCGCTGGCGTTCAGGGCGATGCGGCATGGGCATGGCTGCTTAATATTCAGCATACCTATCTGGCCAACCCCTGTATTGATCTGGGGAAAGGCGCGCCAGAAATCCACGGTAGCTGGTCGGTGTTAAACAATCTTGATGACTGGACCTGGACCTGTCGGTGATGAAATTGTTCTTCAGTCATTTTTTGCGGCTGATTATTCTGTTGGTGCTGGTGGCTGCCGGCACCTTCATTTTGCTTAGCTTTTCGCCCGTTGATCCTATCCGTGCTTATATTGGCAACGATCTGCTCCATGTTCCGCCAGAACAATATGCGCGGATTGCGGCGCGCTGGGGGCTTGACCAGCCGCTGTGGGAGCGTTTCGGTCACTGGTTTTGGCGTCTGCTCCAGGGAGACATGGGGTATTCCATGCTGTTCAACATGCCTGTCGCCAGCGTGATCCGGGAACGTTTTGCGACGTCATTCGCGCTGCTGGCTGGCGCCTGGCTATTGTCTGGTGTGCTGGGCGTGACATTGGGTTTTCTGGCCGGACGTTTTCTCCACCGTTGGCCGGATAAGATAATTTGCCGTATCAGCTACTTATTGTCATCGTTGCCCACCTTCTGGATAGCAATGCTGTTGCTGGCGCTGTTTGCCGTCCGCTGGCCGTTATTACCTGTTTGTTGCGCCTGGGACCCCGGAAATAATGCAGGAACAGCTCTTTTATCGGAACGTTTACGCCATCTTGTGTTGCCGGTATGTGCGTTAAGTCTGTTGGGCATGGGGCAAATTGCGCTGCATACGCGAGAAAAAATAGCCAGCGTAATGAAGAGCGAATTTATTCGTTTTGCGCGCGCTCAGGGGGATAAAGGATGGTCGCTGTTACGTCACCAGGTGTTACGTCATGCGATTACCCCAGCACTCTGTTTACAGTTTGCTTCTCTGGGCGAACTGATGGGGGGGGCGTTACTGGCAGAAAAAGTCTTTGCGTATCCGGGACTGGGACAGGCCACTATCGATGCCGGCCTGCGTGGCGATGTCCCGCTACTCATGGGGATCGTTTTATTCTGTACGCTATTAGTGTTTGCCGGAAATACGATTTCAGCCTGGCTTGTGGTGGTGCTTAATCGATCGCTGGAGCGTCCCGATGCTCTATAATCCTGCCCCGACATTGCTTCGTCTGATCCTCTCCGTTACCTGCCTGCTGTTTATTGCCGGATACGGTTATGCCACGTTGAGCCAGCCGCCAGAGGTTAATCTGCTTGCCCGGCATCTGTCGCCTGATATCCAGCACTGGTTTGGCACCGATAATCTGGGGCGCGATGTATGGCTTCGTTGCTTTCAGGGGGCCTTCACCAGTTTACAAATTGGCGTTGGCGCCGCGCTGTGCAGCGGCGTTATCGCGCTAGTGATGGCGGCAGCGGCGCGCATTCATCCCCGGCTGGACCTCCTGATGCGGCTGATAACCGATGCCATGCTCGCCATGCCGCATTTACTTTTGCTGATCCTTATCTGTTTTACGCTCGGCGGCGGTAAAAGCGGCGTCATTGCGGCCGTGGCGTTAACGCACTGGCCCCGTCTGGCGCTGATTCTGCGCGCCGACGCGGAGCGGGTAGCGCAGAGTGACTACCTGACATTGACCTATCGTCTGGGGCATGGACACCTCTATTGCTGGCGATATCACTATTTTCCGGCGCTATTGCCGCAATGGTTGACGGGAACGTTATTGATGTTTCCTCATGCGGTATTGCACAGCGCGGCGTTAAGTTTTCTGGGGTTTGGGCTGGCGCCGCATGAGCCTTCGCTGGGGCTGTTGCTGGCGGATGCGTTACGGTTTATTAGCCATGGTAACTGGTGGCTGGTGCTGTTTCCCGGCCTAATGTTATTCACGCTGGTGATGCTCTTCGATCAGTTTGCGCGCGCCACTCAGCGGCTGTGGCTAAGGAGTGACGTATGCTGAGTTTACAAAAGGTTACGCTGGAAAGCGCGCGTTATCGCTGGTATGGCGCGAGACGCTGGTCGCCGTTATTACAGAATGTCTCTTTTGATATCGCGCCCGGCGAAATGGTGGCATTGGTTGGCGGCAGCGGGGAGGGCAAAAGTCTGCTGCTGCAATGCCTGCTCGATCTGCTGCCGGAAAATTTACGCTTTCGGGGGGAAATTACGCTTGATGGCAACCGGCTGGACAGACATACCATCAGGCAGCTTAGGGGCAATACGTTTAGCTACGTGCCGCAGGGGGTACAGGCGCTTAATCCCATGCTGAATATCAGAAAACATTTGAACAGAGCATGTCATCTGACCGGACGCGCCTGGGATGAGACGCAGATGGTACAGCTATTGCAGCAAAGCGATCTCGAACCGACAGTCCTGGAACGCTTTCCTCGCCAGCTCTCCGGCGGGATGGCTAAACGAATTCTGGCGTGCCACGCCTCGCTCAGCCAGGCACGTTATATCCTCGCGGATGAGATCACCGCCTGGCTTGATACCGCACTGGCAAACCAGTTGCTTGAGCACTTGCGAGGTCTCTGCGAGCGGGGATGCGGCGTGCTGTGGGTGACTCATGACCTGCTGCTGGCGGCGCGGTATGCCGATCGCATTGTGGCGCTGCATCAGGGTTATATCACGGACAATATTCGCTGTGAACGATTACAGCCGGAAGAGATGAGTGAGCCGTTAAAACGACAATGGCAAGCATTGCCTGAACTAAACCCGTTATTTATGCCGACCGGAGAGGGAATAGAATGCTAAGCTGCCGCGACCTCGTTATTCGTCAGGGTGGGAAAGTCTTATGGCAGAACCTGACGTTTACGATTTCTGCCGGTGAACGGGTAGGAATTCATGCGCCAAGCGGAACGGGGAAAACAACGTTGGGGCGCGTCCTGGCCGGATGGCAAAAACCGACGGCGGGCGACGTTCTGCTGGACGGTAGCCCGTTACCCCTGCATCAGTATTGTCCGGTACAGTTGGTCCCCCAGCATCCTGAACTGACGTTTAATCCCTGGCGAAGCGCCGGAGACGCTGTACGTGATGCCTGGCAGCCTGACCCGGAAACGATGAGGCGTTTGCATGTGCAGCCCGAGTGGCTGACGCGTCGGCCAATGCAGCTCTCAGGCGGGGAGTTGGCGCGTATTGCGATACTGCGCGCGCTTGACCCGCGAACGCGTTTTCTGATTGCCGACGAAATGACGGCGCAACTCGATCCGTCTATTCAAAAAGCGATATGGGTATACGTGCTTGAGGTGTGTCGCAGCCGTTCATTAGGGATGTTGGTGATTAGTCATCAGTCTGCGCTACTTGATCAAGTCTGTACCCGCCATTTACAGGTGGAATAGCCGCAAGTCGTTTCTCCGCATTGCCGTGTCGCCGTTAACGCACCGGGAACCCATGGGTTCCCGGTATTGTCGGTAGAGATTTTACTGCATGACGCGTTTATCTGCGTTTTTTGCATCAGCGGTATTACTGTAGTCCCTGGTCTCTTCAACCTGTACAGGGGCTCTGACGACCAGACTAGGCAGCGCCAGTTCGATATTATTCTCAATGAGTTTTTCAATAATACGGATATTTATCTCTTGCTGAATATCCATGTATTTATTGTAATCCGCGGTATTGACGATATGCACCACCTCATAGGTCAGCCGATCCTGACTAAAGGCCAGTAGATGGGCGCGGTCGAATTGTGTTTCGCCGACATCGGTAATAATTTTTTTCACCATATCGCCGATGAGGCGTAACTTTTCCGGCGGTGTCGCAGTGGCGACGCCAAAAGTAAACACGATACGACGCGTTTGCATCCGCTTATAGTTGTGTATGGTTTGCTGCAACAACTGCGCGTTCGCACAAACGATCTGTTCGCCGCTGAGGCTACGGATGCGAGTGGTTTTCAAACCGATATGTTCAATCGTACCGGCTACATCATTAAAGACGACGAAATCGCCGATCTCGAAGGGCTTATCGAAACCAATCGACAGCGAAGCGAAGACATCGCTCAGAACGGTTTGTACCGCCAGGGCAATAGCAATACCGCCCACGCCGAGGCTTGCTACCAGTGCAGTAATATCCACGCCGACGTTCGCCAGGATGGAGAGCAGCATCATAGACCAGACGAGCACGCGCAAAATCATACCAAGAATGACTAACGTCACCGGGTTTTTATTGGAGCCTGGGGCATACAGTAAATGACGCATCCATGACTGTACGCCCTGATCAAGCCAAATCGCCATTTGAATCGCAACCACTAAAAACCAGGCGTGAGAGAGGGTAGAGAATAACCGGTCGGGCAGGGCGACAAAGCGCAGACTAAAGAGAAATGCGGCAAAAAAGATTAGCATTTTACTGGTCTTTTTCAGCATCTCGAAAACAATAGGCCGCAGCCGCCCATGAGCATCATCCTTTTTATCCGGGCGTTGTAGCGCTTTATAGACCACATTAAGTAGCCAGTTGATGAGCCAGTAAGTAATGAGGGTGACGAAAAAAACGACCGCCAGATTGATCCAGAACGTCGTTGACATCAGCATCGCAACGATATTTAGTCGTGCTAAATACTCCATTTTACCTCCGATGAAAAGCAGATGAACATTACAGTATAGACGTCACATCACCGAGGCCGATTTCCGGCTTTACTATTGCTGTTTTATTCAGCACTTTTGTTCAAAAAGTATGAAAAAGAGGGGTAGCCGTTTGGCTATCCCGGCGTTTCTGTGCAGACTTATCTACTCCTCTTAATAAAATAAGGAGTCATTTATGCAACAAGAACATCGTGAGTGTATTGAGCAGTGTTATGAATGCGCGGCGGCGTGTGATATCTGCGCCTCTTCTTGTCTGCGTGAAGATAACGTCGAAATGATGAAGCACTGCATCCAGTTAGATATGCAATGTGCGGCCATTTGTCGCCTGGCGGCGCAATTTATGGCGTTGGAAAGCGAGTACTCACAAAAATTATGCCGCCTGTGCGCGGATATCTGCAAAGCCTGCGCCGAAGAGTGTGCAAGGCACGATCACGACCATTGCCAGAATTGCGCGCGGGCATGCAGCCAATGCGCAGACGCCTGCCTTAAAATGGCCGCGTAATTTTTCTTCCGCCATTAGCTCAACCGGATAGAGCATAGAGCTTCTACCTCTAAGGTTCGGGGTTCAATTCCTCGATGGCGGACCAGTTGATATCAAAAAAGGCCACCTGCGCGGTGGCCGCTGAGTTTTTGTTGAAATAAATGCAATGTTATAATATAACAATCATCTTTTCTAAAAAAGATGAGGGTAACGTTTTGGTGATTCATTTAAAAAAACTGACAATGCTTCTGGGAATGCTGTTGGTAAATAGTCCTGCCTTCGCGCATGGTCATCATGCTCATGGCGCGCCGATGACGGAGGTTGAGCAAAAAGCGGCAGCGGGCGTGTTTGATGACGCTAATGTACGCGATCGCGCGCTCACCGACTGGGATGGTATGTGGCAATCCGTCTATCCTTATCTGGTCAGCGGCGAGCTGGACCCTGTCTTCAGACAAAAGGCGAAGAAAGACCCGGAGAAAACGTTTGAGGATATTAAAGCGTATTATCGCAAAGGATACGCGACGAATGTTGAGACTATCGGCATTGAAAATGGCGTTATAGAATTCCATCGCGACAATAACGTTGCATCCTGTAAATACAATTATGCCGGCTATAAAATTCTGACTTACGCATCGGGTAAAAAAGGGGTGCGCTATCTGTTCGAATGTAAAGATGCGAATAGCAAAGCGCCTAAATATGTTCAGTTTAGCGATCATATCATTGCCCCGCGCAAATCGGCGCATTTTCATATCTTTATGGGAAATACCTCGCAGCAGGCATTGTTGCAAGAGATGGAAAACTGGCCTACCTATTATCCTTATCAGTTAAAGGCGAATGAGGTCGTTGACGAAATGCTACATCATTAAGTCTGATTGCAATGTTAAAAGCTCGCTATGAATAGCGAGCTTTTTTTCTGCCGTTATGCCATATTTCTGGCAATCAATATAAAAAATACCTGCGCCCCCGGAGCGATGATGACGCTGTCCATACCGCCCTCGATTCAATGCCAAACGGAAGCGGCATGTCGCCTGATTACTCGTGTCACAGGCGATACGTTGCGTGCTATTCATTTATATGGTTCCGCTGTCGCGGGCGGTCTGAAGCCAAACAGCGACATTGATCTGCTGGTGACAATATGTCAGCCGCTGACGGAGGCCCAACGCGCAATGCTGATGCAGGAATTGCTGGCGCTTTCATCGCCGCCGGGGGCGTCGGCAGAAAAACGCGCTCTGGAGGTCACTGTCGTGCTTTATTCGCAGCTGGTTCCCTGGTGTTTTCCACCTTCCAGGGAAATGCAATTTGGCGAGTGGCTAAGAGAGGACATTTGTCAGGGGATTTATGAACCAGCGCAGCAGGACTGGGACATTGTGTTACTGATAACCCAAATTCTGGAAACCAGTATACCGCTAAAGGGCGAACGCGCGGAACGGCTGTTCACGCCAGCCCCTGCGGCGCAGTTGCTGAAGGCCTTGCGTTATCCCCTCGACCTTTGGCAATCCACGGCAGATGTGCAGGGAGATGAGTATCATATCGTTTTAACCCTGGCGCGTATCTGGTACACCCTTTCTACCGGGAGATTTACCTCTAAGGATGCGGCGGCTGACTGGCTGTTACCTCAGTTGCCAGAAGATTACGCTGCTACGTTGCGTGCGGCGCAGCGTGAATATTTAGGTCTGGAGCAGCAGGACTGGCATATTTTGCTGCCTGCGGTCGTACGCTTTGTGGATTTTGCGAAAACGCACATCCCCACGCAGTTCACATAAGATGCCCCAGGACGTCTGTCAGGTTGCGCAAACGGCGTTCCTCAACTACTACTTAATAGGTTCTCATCGCTGAAGTAAGCAGATGATCTTATGCGGGCCATCGAATGGATATTCCCACATGGCTCTCGTTTTGTTGAGGTGGATATGACTGGTTCCGCATCATCTGTTTTAAAGACAGATACAAGACTATTGAGCGAAAACCTGTTTCTTAATTATGGTCTGGAGTCCTTATTTAAGGACGTCGCAATAATAGCTGGTAACGTAAATTATATTATTTTTGATATCGACGATTACTACACCGTACAGCAGTATATTACTTCCACATTTAAAACGGTACTCATTGGAATTGTTACCCATAATGAATATAACTTTATTGATGAACATCATGCTATATATCGAATAAAGGTCGATGCCTCTATTGCTGAGTGGCGTGAGTTACTGATTTTGGCCGCTGCTGGTCAATTTTTCCCCAGGTCAGAGAAAGTCAGATTAACGGCGAATGAAAGAAATGTTTTGGCGATGCTTGTTAAAGGAATGGATATCCGACAAATAAGCTGTGAGCTGAATGTACATTTAAAAACTATTTACTCAGTACGCTACCATGTTCTGACTAAATTAGGTTGTAGAACAGTTCTGGATTATCAAATACTGTCCGTCTCTAAAGCCTTTACGCACTGGCTGACAATAAATAATGTCGATAATGTAATTTCACGTGTAAATAGTAAGGTCATTGCTTAATAATGATTTGCTTCTGATGGCGTTTAGGTTCACTATGCTTTCTTACATCATCATGAGGCCAGACAGGCATGGCTACTTTTAGTATTAGCGCAATGGCGGCGCAGTGTGGTGTCACAACAGCAAATATCAGGTCCTGGGAACGCTATGGCCTGCTTCAACCTACCAAAGATGAAGTTGGCAATCGTTTTTATTGCATAGAAGATGCTATCAGAATACAGCATATTATCGACGCGTTAAGCAAAGGCTTCTCATTAAAAGAGATTAAACCTGCCCTCTATGGTGAAGAAACGCATTGCCGCTCGGGATGGTTATTCTACCAGGAAGAGATTTTAGCGCAGTGTAGAAAATTCGAACCCGCCAAATTGCGAAAATTACTCTGGCGTTATGGTCGGGAAATTCCGCCGTGTATCGTAATTGAGTCAATACTGCGTCCTTTACGGCTGTGGTTGTCCGCAGGCGATGATGATGCACGCCGATTTGAAAAGGCATTACTGGATACTGCGATTATTGAATACGCCACGTTCCAGCTAAGTAGCGTACGAAAGGCACCAGCAGGCACAATGCTTATTGCTGCGTTTTCGCTGAACGACCCCATTGAGCTATGGCTGGAAACGATTAAATATTGTAGTGAAGGTATGCGAGTTGAAGTCATCCCCTGGCAGGCGCCGATGCCCGATCTTTTATCAACGTCTTTCGAGCATATTGTTCTGTGGCATGATGAGACATTAACTCCCGCCCAGGAAAATCTTATTCAGGCGTTAAAAGAATCGGGTAAATTTAGTCTTCATGTGAAAAATGGCTCAGGCTTAACATTACTGCCAGCCGTATACCGGCAGCATGAGATGCCAGAAAGCATGCAGCATGTTGCACCGCAAATCCATGCAAACGGCTACGAAAAATCAGGTACCGCACGTTGAGGCATCTGCATTATTAACGAACAGGGGAGGAGTAACCCCCTCCCTTGTTTATACCCTTCATACTTCAAGTTGCTTATGTGTTGGCTACGGATTACTCGGCCCATCCATGGGCCTCGCCCTGACGGGCCGTCGCACGCGACGTTCAAATCTGCTCCCGGCAGATTTGTCGTTCACCCCAGTCACATAGTTATCTATGCTCCTGGGGACTCACTCCCTTGCCGCCTTTAAGCAACTCGAATTATTTTGGGTATATATTAGATGTCGTCAGGTGTCTGAAACAAAACGGCTTCTAAGGCATTACGGTAAATATCAAGCTGCACTACGTCTTTTTCTGTTTCCAGTTTTTCAATAAGTTTGGCGATGATATCCTTATTTGAGACATGCTGCTGCGATTGCAATAGTTCGTAAGTAATTTCCTGAATAGCTCGCTGTTCACATAACATATGTGCAGAAAAAGGATTGCCAGTACTATTTTGTTCGTTGACTAGTGTAATGGTAGTCATATTTCACCATATTCGATGTAAATTGAAGCCGATCTCCCTGAGCGGGGGAGAGAAATTAGTGACCTATTAAAGTTAGACCTATATCATAAAACTGTAATAAAAAAACATAAAAACGTGACGCGCATCACATTTGTGTGATTTGTTGTATATTTTATACACTTTAAATGAAGGTGAAGATTCCGCAGAATCAACGGCCTGTTCTTTTTATCACTCCAGTTTAAACGAATAAGCATTAATACCCATTTGTAATAATTACTTAATGTTATCTTAATAAAGGTAAATTACTGTCAGGCCTCCGTAAAAGGAGGTTGATTAATGATTCGTCATATCGCCATTTTTCTTTGTTCTTTATTGATGTGCAGCACCACTTTTGCCGATTCGGTAACGTCGGTATCGCTTGGCGCACTCTTAACCGCGCTCAATGAACGCATGTTATTAATGAAAGATGTGGCTGCTTATAAAATGAAGCACCATCTGCCGATAGAGGATTTCACGCGTGAACAAAATGTTTTTGCCGAGGCTGAAGAAGAAGCGAAAAATAACGGTCTGGACCCGCATTCGATAACCCCTTTTATTCGTTCGCTAATGGATGCCAGTAAAGCGATACAGTACCGCTATTTAGCGCAGTGGCGAACCGGCCCAGAACCCTCCTTTCCTATACAAACCTTGTCGGTCACCCGGCAACGTATTCGACAACTTGATAATCAAATGTTGATCATTATCAGCCAGCGCCTGATGGTCGGCGCTTTCAGCCATGAGGATATGGTGTGGCTGAGAACGCACTTTAATGCGCCGAATCTGAATGAGAGCGATATCAGTGATGTGTTGGCATCTCTGTCTTTGGTGCGACGCGCGCGTTAATTCCCCATGAGGAAACGTGGGCCAATACCGGGTGATTGCCTGCGGGGGGCGCGATACAAGAACGTTTTTGGGTGATGTGGATATAAGCGTGGCGGAATAGCGGCTGGAGGGACGTGGTTTCGCTTCCCATCTTCCGGTGCATTCGTTAGCATACTGTTTCGCAGCTAAGCGTAAATGTTTTCAGGAAGAGGTTAATGTGTTCGCGGAGTATGGTGTTCTGAATTATTGGACGTACCTGGTTGGGGCGATTTTTATCGTTCTGGTACCGGGGCCGAATACGCTTTTTGTGCTTAAAAACAGCGTGGGACGCGGGGTTAAAGGAGGATATCTTGCCGCATGCGGCGTGTTTATCGGCGATGCGATATTAATGTTTCTGGCGTATGCGGGCGTGGCGACGCTGATCAAAACAACGCCGGTTCTGTTTAATATTGTTCGCTATCTCGGCGCGTTTTATCTGCTCTACCTTGGCGCAAAAATCCTTTACGCCACGCTGACCTCAAAGGGGCGTGCGGCGACGGAAACGGTAGTTCCTTTTGGCGCTATTTTTAAGCGTGCTTTAATTCTTAGCCTGACGAATCCTAAAGCCATACTTTTTTATGTTTCCTTTTTTGTGCAATTTATTGACGTTACTGCGCCGCATACTGGGGTGTCATTTTTTATTTTGGCTACCACCCTTGAAATCGTCAGTTTTTGCTATCTGAGCTTTTTAATTCTTTCTGGCGCTTTTGTAACCCACTATATTGGTACCAAAAAGAAACTGGCAAAAGTGGGCAATTCGTTGATTGGCCTTCTTTTCGTCGGGTTTGCCGCCCGGCTGGCAACGCTCCAGTCTTAACCCCCTGGACCCGTCGACAACGGCGGGTCATTGCACTCCTTTCGGTTTTATTGCGTGGAAAACAGCAAAATAGTAACCAATAAATGGTATTTAAAATGCTGTTTTTGGAGCGTAACCTTTTTACGACAGCGATGAGACTATCGCTGAGTAACCTGCGGGAAGAGGGAAGCAAATGCGGCAAATTCCACAAGATCATATCCATACACGTTCCACGCCATTCTGGAACAAAGAGACGGCGCCTGCCGGAATTTTCGAACGCCACCTTGATAAGGGAACGCGACCCGGCGTTTATCCTCGCCTCTCGGTGATGCAGGGGGCGGTCAAATATCTCGGATACGCTGATGAACATTGCTCTGAGCCGGAAGAAATCATGGTGATCAATGCCGGCGAGTTTGGCGTGTTTCCTCCGGAAAAGTGGCACAATATTGAGGTCATGACGGATGATACCTATTTTAACATCGACTTTTTTGTCGCGCCGGAAGTACTGATGGAAGGGGCGACCTCACGAAAAGTCATTCATGCCGGGAGAGAATAATAATGGGAAAAGCCACTTATACCGTCACGGTCACGAATAATAGCAATGGCGTCTCTGTGGACTATGAAACGGAAGCACCGATGACGTTGCTGGTACCTGAAGTTGCGGCAGAAGTTGTGAAGGATTTGGTCAATACCGTGCGTTCCTACGATACCGAAAACGAACACGACGTTTGCGGTTGGTAAGGATGTTGTGGTATCTATTTGATATAAAGTGATTTTTTAAATCAGAAGCCGCATCGCGCGTCGCCAGCGTGATGCGGTTTTTGCGTATTGAAAAGCGCTGTTTATTTACATCAGACATGGGTTGAAAAGAAACATTAAGAAAACATTAAGAATAGCGCATTGTTTGCTAATGAGAGCGTATTCATAAAACTTATGATTGGGTATTAAAAACCAGAAGAGTCTTATGATCATGAAACTCGATACCCGATTAACTTCGTCAGCACTTACTCTTGCGCTTGCCGCTGTGGTCATCCCGTTTACGGCGGACTGGCAATTGCCTTTGCTTAACGGCGTGGTGGTCCGATGGATTGAAAACGGACAAGCGTTATGGTTACTGTTTGGGGCGCTATTTACCGCCTGGTATATACGGCCACTTTCCCGTCCCGAAGGGGCAAAGCAGTTTTGGCTATGGGCTGTTGTCTGGTGGCTGGTACTGCTGGGTAGAAGCACCAGTTGGGGGCGTGACTATTTCCCTGACGAGCCGCGTATACTGTTCAGAATGATTTCAGTGCTATTAATTGCTGCGTTAGTCTTGCCAGTCCTGTTTTCTGCCGAGCTACGTAAGGAGATTGTTCGTCGTCTGCGGGACGTTTCTCTGCCATTGTGGCTGTTTGCCGTGACGGCATGTTCATATCTGATTTCCGACACTGTCGAGCATCATCGGTGGTTGTCGCCGATATTCCTGCATAACGCGCGTTACACAGATTTGATTGAAGAGCTTTATGAAGTGCCATTTATGATCGGTTTGTTTATGGTGACCATGGGGTTTATGCAGCAGGACAAGCAGGATGAATGTACGGCGCTGGAGATGACCCCGTATCACGCAAAATAGCGCGGCTGAAAAAGACCATGAATTCGACATGGGATAGATAGCGGTTAGCAAAAAAAGCCCGCACTCGGTGAGGCGGGCAAATAATACTGGAAGCAATGTGAGCAATGTCGTACCGAACAGGTGGGTTATAAACTCAACCACTCGGTGTTGATAAAGATAATCGTTATCATTAATGATTGCAACCCTGATATTTATGCGCTTTTATCCACGACGCTAAAAGGTGATGGATATCACAAACTTCACTTTCCTGACGATGTGCTATTCTTTTTAACGGCAAATAAACCGCTAACGTTAAGACATAAGTGAGGAAAAAATGGGCATTCTTTCATGGATTATTTTTGGACTTATTGCGGGTATTTTGGCTAAGTGGATCATGCCAGGTAAAGATGGCGGCGGATTCTTTATGACGATCATTCTGGGGATCGTTGGTGCGGTAGTCGGAGGATGGATCAGTACGTTCTTTGGCTTTGGCAAAGTGGATGGTTTCAACTTCGGCAGCTTTGCAGTCGCGGTGATCGGCGCGATTGTCGTGCTGTTAATCTACAGAAAAATCAAAAGCTAAACGCAGAACTTTCAGAGATAATAAAGGCTACGACAGGTAGCCTTTATTATTCAAAATGAATTTACCACCAGCCCAGTTCGGTACCCGCCGCCGCAATTAGCGCGATGCCCATCAACACCATCGTTGTTTTCCTCATGGTTATGCTCCCGGCGCGGCGTAACCGCCAATAAAAAACCATGCCAAAAATAATATTGCCGTAATGAAAATGACGACAGGGAAGAGGATACCCACTCTCATGCTATTACCTTCACTGTTCAGGGGGCGCCAGAATAGCAGGGTTTTCTCAGCGACAAAAGGTCGGTTACTTTGTGACAGGGCGTGGCTATTACTGACTTAACCCGGGATAAACACCCGCTAAAGCGCTGACAGAAAGTATGGAAATAGCGTACCCGCCAGGTTATCCTGGACAAAATATCGCTTTAAGGAGTCGTTATGAAATTTACGTGGATTGCGTTGCCAGGCGTATTGCTGCTGAGCGCTTGTTCATCGTCGCAACCCAACGCCCCCAGGCCGCCGCGCATTGGGATGCCTAATCCGGCAGCCGTCTACTGTGAGCAACAAGGCGGTACGCTGATGCCGGTGCAGACCCCACAAGGCGTGCGTTCCGATTGCAAATTGCCCAATGGCGAAATCATTGATGAGTGGACACTATGGCGCAGAGAGCACCCTGATACGAAAAAGTGACAACCTGCGGTCCGACGGGATATGATTAAGAACAATCTGATAATGAGTTTCATGCGGCGCAAGAAAATATGTTTCAGTTAAAGCCGGGCGCGTTGGCAATAGTTATTGGCGCTAAAACACCCGCCGGACGGCGGAATATAGGCAAGTCGGTTGAGCTATTTTGCCTGTGTCAACCCGGAGATGAATTCATTAACCCGGTAAATGGACACGTTACCTTACTGCCGAAAGAAGCGCCTCGGGCGCTGTGGCTGGTCACGGGCGACGTAGCCTCCGCCGATGGTCAGCACGGTTTTGCCTGGGTGCGGGCAGAACATTTGATGCCGTTGTCCCCGGACAGACAACCAGGCCAGGCGGCGGCACGACAATCACAGCTCTCGTAGCCACTCCGCCAGCACAATGGCATGGTTCTGGCGAGTATCTTTAGCGGCGTATAGCAACGTTAGCGGTTGGTGTCGGGCAATATCTGCCAGCCGTTTGCCTTCTTGATGCTGTTGCGCAAGTTCTGCCCGGTATTGCTGTGCGAAGTGGTTAAAATCAATCAGTTCGCTATGAAAGGCTTTGCGCAATTCGGTTGAGGGCGTAATGGCCTTATTCCATTCATCATAGACCAGCGCCGATTTTTTAATGCCTCGCGGCCATAGCCTGTCAACCAATACCCGATAACCATCGTCTTTTTCCGCCGGGAAATAGACGCGCTTACACTGGATTCGCATTTTTCCCTCCTGTGATGGTGTCGCTTACGGTACTTTTGTCGGATAGCGGTAATAATTTTAATGGATCAGGCCTGATAAACGAAGCGCCATCAGGCATTCAAGTGGGTATCAGGTTTATTTATACGCTATCTCTCGATCGCGTCCGGCGTAGAGGCCGAAAATCGCCATGATGATAGCCAGAACCGTCACGCCTGATAGCGGCAGATACCAGCTACCGCTGGCATCATGAAGTTTTCCCATGACGGGCGGCCCACATGCCGCCAGTAAATACCCGACCGACTGCGCCATGCCGGAAAGCGCCGCCGCCTGATGCGCCGAACTGGCACGCAGGCCGATAAACGTCAGGCCGAGGATCATCGTCGCGCCTGAACCGAAGCCGAACAGTAGCGTCCAGATGACCGCCTGGCCCGGCACAAACCAAAGTCCCGCCGCGCCCAACGCGCACAATAGTGAGACCAGCGCGGCAATCCAGCGTTGATCGTTAAAGCGATGCAAAATAAGCGGAATGGCTAACCCAGGCGCCGCGGTCGCCAGTTGCAGCAGGCCATGTAGCGATCCTGCCTGTGCTTCGCTGTAACCGTGGCTGATGAGTATTGTTGGTAACCAGCCGATAATCACATAATAAATCAGTGAGTTAAGTCCCAGAAACAACGTAACTTGCCAGGCTAAAGGCGAACGCCAGATACCGCGTTCATGTAATGCCCGGGAGCTACTCAGGTTAGCTGAGCGGGTAGTGCGCCACTGCGGCAACCAGATAAGAAACGCCAACAGCGGAAACAGCATCAGCATTAACAGCGCGCCGCGCCAGCCAAAACCGTGCAACGCCAGCGGAACCACCAGCGCGGACCCCAACGCGGCGGCGGCGCCCATCGTCAATGAATACGCGCCCGTCAGCCTGGCGACATGTTGTGAAAAATCGCGCTTAATCAATCCTGGTAGCAGCACATTACCCAGCGCTATCCCGCACCCAATAATGGCAGTTCCGGCAAACAATAATGTAGCGGAGGGCAGGGAGCGGAGGGCAATACCCGCGCAAATCAGCAGCATTGCGGCAAACAGACTGCGTTCCATCCCAAACCGGCGGGCAATACCGGCCGCCAGCGGCGAAACCAGTGCAAACGCCAGAAGCGGCAAGGTTGTTAGCAGGCCCGTCTGGGCGGTGGAAAGACCGTAATCCGAACGGATTGTCTCCAGCAACGGCGCAGCGCCGGTAAATGTTACGCGCAGCGTAGTGGCTATCATCAAAATACCGGCAATCAGTAAAGCGCCCTGTTTGCCGCGTGGTGAAAGGGCTGTCGTCATCGTTTTCTCATCTCGTCAGGCGAGGCGATACCTTAACAGTTTTTACTGTTTGGATGAATCAAGCTAAAATGACAATTTATCGCTAAAATCGGACAATATAATGATTGGCCTGAGACTGGACGGTTACGATCCCGACCTTCACCACGATGCCGCTGTGGCCTTTTGTATTCGCGCCAGGGATGATGAACTATTTAGCCCTCGCCATCAGCATCGCAAGGGACAGTTGATCCTCGCTCTGCACGGCGCGATCACCTGTGAGGTGGAAAATGCGATGTGGATGGTTCCGCCCCAGTATGCCGTCTGGCTCCCCGGCTCGCTGCCGCACAGTAATCATGTGACCGCAGGGGCGGAGCTGTGCTTTTTATTTATTGAACCTGCGGCGGTCGTCATGCCGGAGCGTTGCTGTACGCTGAAAATTTCGCCGTTATGCCGGGAGTTGATTTTGTCGCTGGCGCGCAGAACCGATCCCGAAAGAGCGCAAATGCCAACGCAGCGCCTTATTCAGGTGTTGTTTGATGAACTGCCGCAGCAGCCGCAGGAACAATTGCAATTACCGGTATCGGGACATCCGAAAATTCGCCAAATGGTTGAGACAATGGCGCAGGAGCCCGCGCGATGGAATACGTTAGGGCAGTGGGCCAGCGTATTCGCGATGAGCGAGCGTAACCTTGCCCGGCTGGTCGTCAAAGAGACGGGACTAAGCTTTCGTCGCTGGCGTCATCAGTTGCAATTAATTCTGGCGCTACAAGCGCTGATCGCGGGACGTAATGTACAGCAGACGGCGCAAATGCTGGGTTATGATTCCACCACGGCATTCATTACCATGTTTAAAAAAGGCCTGGGGCAGACCCCAGGCCAGTATCTGACGGGCGAGTTACTGCTTCCCCACAATTAAAGAGACCAGCCCCGCCGCAATCAGTGGGCCGACCGGCACGCCGCGAAACAGCGCGACGCCAAGTACCGTACCGACCAGCAGCCCGGCGACGAGCTGCGGTTGGTTTCCCATCAGCGTAATGCCGCGACCGCCCAGCCAGGAGACGAAAACGCCGACGGCAATCGCGACCAGCGATTTCCAGTTCACAAAAGAGTGGATCAATGTGGAGGGCGGTAGGGTTCCGCTGGCGATGGGGGCCATCACGCCGATGGTCAGAATAATAATCCCGACGGTAAGTCCCTGTTTTTCAATCCAGGGAAAAAAGGTATTCAACGGGGTTACGCGGACAATAATCAGCACCAGAATTGAGACGGCGACAGTGGTGTTGTGGCTGATAAATCCCAGAGCTGCCAGTCCGAGCAGGATCAGCAGAGTGACATCAAACATTATGGTTTCCTTGCCAAAAAGTAAGCCTGACTACTTTACGCCCAAACGGGAAAGCGCACAGGCCTTTTTAACGATTGATGCGGATTTCAGGCAACTGCCTGAAAGACAATCTTTACATGAAAAACGGCGTTGTCATTAAATTGCCATCAACGCCGCGTATTGCTAACAGGTGAACCGTCATTGTTGTCTTCCTGAGGATACAATTATGTACGATCCACCGTTTCTTGAAGCGCTGATGATAACGGCGTCGTTTTTCGCCATTATTATCATTATCGTTGTGTCTGTATTGCTCCTTGAAGGGGATAGGCTCTAAGCCGTTGGCGATGACTGTAAGCGGCGGAAGACTGCCAGTTCTGGTCGGGCGATGCGCAGATAGTCCTGTGTATTCATAATGACTGATTTTTCCAGCAGGCCGGCATTAAAAGCAATTTCATCGAAACGCTCAAACAGGAGCGGATCGGCGACCAGTTTCAGATTGGGGTGAAAACTGAAAGGCGGGATCGCGCCAAAAACGCAGCCGGTCAGCATATCGACTTCCGCCGGGCTGGCAAGGGAAGCGCGTAAGCCGCCCAGATGTGAAGCAAGCTGAGAGAGGTCGGCTTGCTGATCGGCCGCCAGAATAGCAAGAACGTGCTGGTTGACGCCGTTGCCTTTGACTTTACAGACCAGCGCTTTTGCGCCCTGGCCCAGCGCAGTACCGCGTATTTCAGATACCGCTTCGCATTTCCCTACCGCTTCATGGCTAACCACACGATAGCGCGCGTTCTCCTGCGTTAATAAAGCCACTAAACGTTGGTGTGTAGCGACACCCTTCGCGACTTCAGTCATTTCGGCCATTTCTTACTCCTGGTGCAATATGAACATTTACTGCGAAGCACTATGATGAACGATGTTGTTTTTGTTGTTTGTTCAGATAGAGCTGCGCATCGGAAGCCTGGTAGGCATCATTAATCGTATCATTGGGCTGCATATTATAAATCCCGGCGGAAAAATGGACTGTCTTATCCGGTGCGATAATTTGCAGGTTACGAATAATACGCTCCGGCAGATGGATAGCCAAATCCGCCGCGTAATCAACAAGAATAATACAGAACTCATCGCCGCCGAGGCGGATGGCGTAATCGCTTTTACGAATCGATGTTTTAATCGCTTTCGCCAACAGGGTAATAATTCGGTCGCCTTCCTGGTGCCCCTGGGTATCGTTGATCAGTTTTAACCTATCGCAATCAATAGCGACAAATGTCACCGGCGTCCCGGTATTGACCAGGCGTTGCAGTCGCTGTTCCAGCACTGGTGTTAATATTTTACGGTTGTAAAGCCCGGTCATGGCATCGCTAATATTTTCGCGTGTGACGTTGCGATAAAGCCGAAAGTGCATCCGTACCATATTAAGCAGGAGCGCCGTTGCCAGTAAGTAAAAGGCCAGCGCTTTCCAGGACGAGACAAGGAAATAGGTTAAATCAAGGGACAAAGAAACGCGCAGCCCACCAGGGATATCATGGCTATAATTCACATATTGAAACAGATTATTTTTGCTTTGATTAATAATAATTTCTTTTCCGGAGTCCATATCCTTTAGTGTTACGTTAAGATAGCGCCAAACCAGCGGACGATCCTGGGTATAAAAAATATTTTTTAAATTATCCTGGTTAACATCCACCATCACGATACCTTTTAACGTTCCCGCCAGATAGACTGGCGTTAAAAAGCTCATGACGTTTTCCTGGGTAATATCATCCATGTAAATACTTGAAATAACCGTACGGCCGGTAAAAAGTTTATCTATATCTTTTCTGTTAATACCCATTGTACCTTTTTGTAAAAAAGTCCAACGATGCATGGCGAAGCGCCGTGAGTTGATTAAATCATAGAAATAGACATAATGTTTATTTAAATCAACGTAATAACGGAATTTAAGCTCCAGTGTGCCCAGCCCGTGACTGTGGTCGTCCTGCGAACGGTTGATGCTTACCGCCTGATCAAATGCAGGCAGTAAAAGGGCGTCATCAAGATTATCGGTACACTGTGTAGCGGCGGTTTGCAGGGTACCATGTAGCGCCGGGTAATTATGCCGGGTCAGGTTGACGCCGTGCGTACCGTTAATAGCCTCAAAGGCGTCGCAAAACGCGCGGCGTTTTTCTGCGGTGACGGGGTCTCCCGGCGCTTCAAAAGTTCGCATCAAATGTGCGGCGATGCTCTGATTCTGGTACTTATCGTACAAAAACGACGAATCGGCTCTCTCCATGATATAACGCATATAGGCATTCATTGCCCTGTCGCTGGCAATAAGTTCGTAAATCAGGAAGGACGATGTCAAAACGATGACGCTTGCCGAGATAAAGTGCCTGAGCGCTTTATGATGCAAATTCATGATGAACTACAGCCCTGAAAGTCGGATGCGTTAGTTTACCATAGCGATGAGAATTCCTCTAATAGACTGTTTAAAAATAAAACGTGTTGATGTTATGGAATAAAAATCATTCTCGATTTAATAAATTCAATAATATATGGTGTTGATATTTTCAGTCGTGACTATTGTCGCAAAAAGTAAATTGTTAATTAACGGCATCGATTTAACACTAACGAAAATAAAATAGCCTTTATTATTACGTGAAAGGAGTGTGACGTGGTAAGGATAATAATGTACTTCCGTTCGGAGGCACTATGAAACGATTTAAAGAAATAGCAGCAATTTTGCTTTTTGCATTGCTGGCTGCGGGGTTCACGTCGTCGGCTATGGCATCGTCGGGCAGTGGTGGTGGCCCGTGGGATTTTGATTTCTATTTTCCTGGTCACTACTTTTTTTGCAAACTACAACCCCCTGATTCTCTGCAATTACCACCACCTCCTGGTGAGTATTGCTGGCATTAATAAATCCATACTATTCCAGTGATAAGTCGGCGCATGTAAGGTAAATCCAGTCAGGAGATATACAGGTTTACGGCTATTGTAGTGGTAGTATGTATAATTGCCTTGTTAGTGATAAATCAGCCCGTGACTCATTACGGGCTGATTTATGGTTATGCACTTTGATTGGCGCTCTGTTTCTGAAACAATTCGCGGAATACCGGATAAATATCCTCCTGATCGCGAATATGCTGCATGGCGAAGTTATCGAACGTCGCCTGCAGATGTTCATACTCGCGCCATAAGGTCTGGTGGGCGCGGCGGGTAATCTCAATATAGCTGTAATAGCGCACTACCGGCAGCAGCTTTTTCGCCAGAATCTCATGACACAGCGGTGAATCGTCGGCCCAGTTATCACCGTCTGACGCTTGCGCCGCATAGATGTTCCACTGACCGGGGTCGTAGCGCTCTTTAACCACTTCATCCATGAGTTTAAGCGCGCTGGAGACAATCGTCCCGCCGGTCTCTTGCGAATAAAAGAACTCATGTTCGTCCACTTCCTTCGCCTGGGTATGGTGGCGGATATAAACCACTTCGACGTTCTTATACGTTCGGCTTAAAAACAGATAGAGCAGAATGTAAAAACGCTTGGCCATATCTTTGGTTGCCTGGTCCATCGAACCAGAGACGTCCATCAGACAGAACATTACCGCCTGGCTGGAGGGCTCAGGCCGTTTTTCATAATTTTTATAGCGTAAATCAAAGGTGTCGATAAACGGCACCCGCTCGATTTTAGCCCGCAGTTCGGCAATCTCCCGACGTAACCGCTCCTCTTCAAGCAGTTGCGCTGGTTCGCTTTTGCTGATGGTCTCCAGTTCCGTTTCCAGCGCGTGCAGTTCGCGGCGTTTTCCTGCCGTCATTGCTGTACGTCGCGCCAGAGAGCTTTGTAGCGAACGTACCACGCTGATATTGGCCGGCACGCCGTTTGAGGTGAAACCGGCGCGGTGAGTTTTATACTCGTTAAGCTGGCGATGCTGGTTTTTTTTCAGATTAGGCAGCGCTAAATCTTCAAAGAGCAGATCCAGATACTCATCTTTTGAAATCTGAAAAACAAACTCATCCTGGCCTTCGCCGTCCTGGCTGGCCTGACCTTGACCGCTGCCGGAACCGCCGCCGCCACCGCCTTGCGGACGCTCAATGCGATCATTCTGGATAAAGTGATCGTTACCCGGATGGACGCGATGGCGCAGACCGCCGCGCCCCTGATGAAACATCGGTTCGCTAATATCATCGGTTGGAATAGAGACGGACTCTCCGCTGTCGACATCGGTCACAGAGCGTTTATTAATCGCTTCGGAAATCGACTGCTTAATTTGTGCTTTATAACGACGCAAAAAGCGCTGGCGATTCACCGTGCTTTTATTTTTGCCGTTAAGACGTCGGTCTATGAACCAGGTCATATGCCCCCCGTACTGCCAACTGAGCGCCTGTTCTGTCAGTGCCGGATAGCGCTAACGCTTAGCCAGTCTACAGAACATTACTTTGTAGGCCCGGTAAGCGCAAGCGCCACCGGGCATTAATATCACGACGATTTACGCACGCGCAGGTACCACTCGCACAGCAAACGAACCTGCTTACGGGTATACCCTTTCTCCATCATCCGATCGACAAAGTCGTCATGCTTTTTCTGCTCGTCAGTCGACGTTTTGGCGTTAAAAGAAATGACCGGCAACAGCTCTTCAGTATTAGAGAACATTTTTTTCTCAATCACCGTGCGCAGCTTCTCGTAACTGGTCCAGTTTGGATTACGGCCGCTATTGTTGGCTCTGGCGCGCAGGACAAAGTTTACTATCTCATTACGGAAATCTTTCGGGTTACTGATACCCGCTGGCTTTTCAATTTTTTCCAGTTCGGCGTTCAGCGACTCGCGATCGAACAGTTGACCGGTATCCGGGTCGCGATACTCCTGATCCTGAATCCAGAAATCCGCATAAGTCACGTAACGATCAAAAATGTTCTGCCCGTACTCAGAATAAGATTCGAGATAGGCCGTCTGGATCTCCTTGCCGATAAATTCGGCGTATTTCGGGATCAGGTAGCCTTTCAGGAACTCCAGATAACGTTCAGCCTGCTCCTGTGGGAACTGCTCGCGCTCGATTTGTTGTTCCAGAACGTAGAACAGATGTACCGGGTTTGCCGCCACTTCCGCATGGTCGAAGTTGAATACGCGGGAGAGGATCTTAAAGGCGAATCGGGTGGAGAGACCGTTCATCCCTTCATCCACGCCCGCATAGTCGCGATACTCCTGGTACGATTTGGCTTTGGGGTCGGTATCTTTCAGGCTTTCACCGTCATAAACGCGCATTTTCGAGTAAATACTGGAATTTTCCGGCTCTTTCAGGCGGGAAAGAATCGAGAAGCGCGAAAGCGTTTCCAACGTGCCCGGCGCGCAGGGCGCATGAGCCAGCTCGCTATGATTAAGTAGTTTCTCGTAGATTTTGATCTCTTCGGAGATTCGCAGGCAATAAGGCACCTTCACAATATAGACACGGTCAAGGAACGCTTCGTTATTTTTATTGTTACGGAAAGTCACCCATTCAGATTCGTTTGAGTGGGCAAGTATGATGCCATTAAAGGGCAGGGCGGAAATACCTTCCGTACCATTGTAGTTACCTTCCTGGGTTGCGGTCAGCAAGGGGTGCAGCACCTTAATAGGCGCTTTAAACATCTCGACGAACTCCATGATCCCCTGGTTAGCGCGGCACAGCGCGCCAGAGTAACCATACGCATCCGGATCGTTCTGGGCGTGATGTTCGAGTTTACGAATATCCACCTTGCCGACCAGCGCCGAAATATCCTGGTTGTTTTCATCGCCGGGTTCCGTTTTGGCGATGGCAATCTGCTCCAGAATGGAGGGCCAGACTTTCACCACGCGGAATTTAGTAATATCGCCGCCAAACTCATGCAGGCGTTTGGCCGCCCACGGGGACATAATCGTACCGAGATAGCGGCGCGGAATACCGTACTCTTTTTCCAGAATCTGCGCGTCTTCCTGCGGATTAAACAGGCATAACGGATGATCGTTGACCGGACTACGCTCGCCGTTGGCGCTTAAAACATAAATTGGCACGCGCTGCATTAGCGATTTCAGCCGTTCAGCGAGCGATGATTTGCCACCCCCCACAGGTCCCAGCAAATAGAGAATTTGTTTCTTCTCTTCCAGCCCTTGCGCCGCATGTTTCAGATAAGAGACAATCTGTTCAATCGCGTCTTCCATGCCGTAAAACTCTTCAAACGCAGGATAGCGAGCAATAACCCGGTTGGAGAAGAGTCGGGAAAGTCGGGGTTCCTGGGCAGTGTCAACCATATTAGGCTCGCCGATAGCCATTAATAGCCGCTCTGCCGCGTTGGCATAAGCACTGCGATCTTGCCGACAAATGGTAAGAAAATCCTGCAGTGTGAACTCTTCGTCCTTGGCAGCTTCGTAACGCTGGCGATAGTGATCGAATATATTCATGATATGCCATCCTTTCGTTTTTTCGCACATGTTAAGAGCCGTTCATATGAATAGTAGAGGCTCCCGGAAGAGGTAGACTGAACGCCGTCTCTGCTAAGGAAAAAAAAAGCAACTCTCATGCCATTTTATTGGTCAGAAGATCAACGTGTCCGGTGATACACCTTCTTAACATTAAGCGTAGATGGCATTTGCAAAACTTGCCTGTACGCGCCAGTGGATTTCGATGACATATCAATAACTCATCAGGTAGAAAAGGCTGGTGGATATCAGAAAAAGCGTTCCCGGTCACATAACGATCATCAGCCGATCATCTGAAAATAATCGGTGGTGGTGATATTAAACGGTTACATTGTGTAAAATAGTTGGGCTTACAGGTATTGGCGGTTACACTTTTGCCGCAGAACATTTGAATAAGGAATTATGGATTGTGACCAAACTTAAACTTCTGGCTCTTGGCGTGTTTATTGCAACATCCGCCAGCGTCGCGCACGCTGAAAGCAACCTGACGTTGGGCGCAGGCGTTGGTGTGGTTGAACACCCTTATAAAGATTACGATAGCGATGTTTATCCGATACCGGTCATCGCTTATGAAAGCGAAAACTTCTGGTTCCGTGGTCTGGGCGGCGGCTACTACTTGTGGAATGACAATGCCGATAAGTTGTCAATCATGGCATACTGGTCCCCGATGTACTTCAAACCGGGCGACAGCGATGACCATCAGTTGCGTCGTCTGGACAGGCGTAAAAGTACTATGATGGCGGGCGTTTCTTACGCGCATCACACCCAGTATGGATTCCTGCGTACCTCACTGGCAGGGGATACGTTGGATAACAGTAACGGTATTGTCTGGGATCTGGCCTGGCTTTATCGGTATACCAATGGCGGGCTGACCTTAACGCCAGGTATCGGGGTTGAATGGAATAGCGAGAACCAGAACGATTACTATTACGGCGTATCACGTAAAGAATCTTCGCGTAGCGGCCTGCGCGGCTATAACCCGAACGATAGCTGGAACCCGTATCTTGAACTGAGCGCTAACTATAATTTCGCCGGTAACTGGAGCGTATATGGTACTGCGCGCTACACCCGTCTGTCGGATGAAATTACCGATAGCCCGATGGTGGATAAATCCTGGACCGGTATCCTTTCTACTGGCGTGACCTATAGATTCTGATTGATTGAATTTGCCAGAAAAACCATGACAAAGCCTGCGTTATGCAGGCTTTGTGCTGTCTGAAACGCGAACATGGCGGCTTGCATAAATGCGCTGTTGACCGGGGATGGCGCAGCCTTACGTGATTTATACTTTGTTACATCAATTTAAAAAAATAGCCTTTTATATGAAAAATCCAGGTGATTACAACTGCGCTAACAATTAGCGTAATAATTGTTGCAATGCTGGCTGATATCGCCCTGTCACGTCCCGCTTATGCTATACCCATTCTTCACAGCGAGTAAGACGAATGAGCATAGTATTCAATACCGTAGCCAAGCCCAGCGGCAGTCTGTGTAACTTATCGTGCAAGTACTGTTTCTATCTTGATAAACCCCGGGGCCAGCGCGTCATGTCTGACGATGTGCTGGAGACGTATATCCGCCGGGTAATTGATGATACGCCATCCTCAGAGGTCTCGTTTTGTTGGCAGGGGGGAGAGCCGACGCTATGCGGTCTTTCTTTTTACCAAAAAGTGGTGCGCTTGCAGCAACGCTATGCCAACGGCAAAACTATTTACAACAGTCTGCAAACCAATGGCGTATTAATCAATGAAGAATGGGCGGCTTTCTTTGCGCAGCACCAGTTCCTGATTGGTATATCGATTGATGGGCCGCAAGTCGTTCATGATAATTACCGGAAAACGCCGTCAGGGCGGGCGTCTTTTTCCCGTGTCGTTAATGCTATCCGCCTTCTGCAGGCAAATGATGTCGAGTTCAACACGCTCACTGTCGTGAATGATGTGTCATGCCGTCATGGCAACGCTATTTATCATTTTTTGACGCAGGAATTGGAAAGTAAACACCTGCAATTTATTCCCATTGTTGAGCCGCTCGCGCAAAAAACGCAGCGTTCTTTGACGTTATCTGACAATGAGGATTCGCCTTCGCTGATGCCCTTTTCCGTCACACCTGAAGGGTGGGGGGCCTTTATGTGCGATGTTTTTGATCAATGGATACGTCACGATGTCGGACGCATATTCGTACAGCTTTTTGACAACTTACTTGGCGTCTGGATGGGGGAGCCCGCCACGCTTTGTACGATGCAGTCGACCTGCGGGCAAAGTTTGCTGGTGGAGCAGAATGGCGACGTGTTTAGCTGTGACCATTTTGTTTTTCCCGCCTATAAACTGGGCAATCTGCAGCAACACTCTTTAGAAGAAATGGCGGCTTCTTCTTTTCAGCAGCAGTTTGGCGCGGCTAAAGCAAACCTTTCCTCACGCTGCCAGAACTGTACGTGGCGCTTTGCCTGTCACGGCGGTTGTCCGAAACATCGAATTTGTATGGACGGCGGCGAACGGCAAAATTATCTCTGTAAAGGATATCTGGAGTTCTTTCAACATGTGACGCCCTATATGAATGTGATGCGTCAATTATTACTGAATCAGCGACCCGCCGCGCATATTACCCGCATCGTCGACATGATTGCGGATGACGTTCGTCAGTGACAAGAAAATCGCCCCCTTGCGCGGTATGATGCCGGACATTACCGTAGGGTCTAAGAGTCCTGTATTGTTTTACCGTCGAGTGACATTGAAAAGGAAATGAAATCAGTGAAAAACGTAACGTTTTGCGGGCAGGTGACGCTTCCTGCCATCGGACAGGGAACATGGTATATGGGCGAGCGCGCGGATCAACGTCAGCGCGAGGTTTCGGCGCTGCGCGCGGGGCTGGATTTGGGGTTACGCCTTATTGATACGGCGGAAATGTATGCCGACGGCGGGGCGGAAAAGGTCGTGGGAGAGGCGCTGGCAGGGCGACGCGATGAGGCATTTCTGGTGTCAAAAGTGTACCCGTGGAACGCTGGCGGCCAGAAGATAGTTGCCGCCTGTGAGGAAAGCCTGCGTCGTCTGAAAACAGATTATCTCGATCTCTATCTATTGCACTGGGCCGGAAACTTTTCATTCGAAGAGACCGTTGAAGGTATGGAGCGGCTAATCGCGCAGGGGAAAATTCGCCGTTGGGGAGTCTCTAATCTTGATTATGACGATATGCAGGCGCTGTGGCGCATCCCCGGGGGACAGCAATGCGCGACAAATCAGGTGCTCTATCATCTGGCGTCACGCGGTATTGAGTATGATTTATTGCCGTGGTGTCAACAACAGCGAATGCCAGTGATGGCCTATAGCCCGCTGGCGCAGGCTGGCCGGTTACGTAGCGGTTTACTGAATCATCCGGTGGTGAATGAAATTGCGCAAGCGCATAACGTTACGGCGGCGCAAATCTTACTGACGTGGGTGATTGCGCATCCGGGCGTGATGGCGATCCCGAAAGCCGGAAGTACAGAACACGTGAAGCAAAATGCGGCGGCGCTTGAGATCGCCTTGTCAGCAAACGAACTTGCCTTACTGGACAACGCCTGGCCTGCGCCAAAAGGGAAAACCGCGTTGGATATGGTGTGACGCCGGATAAAATGCGTAAGCGCCGCCATCCGGCAGGTCATGCCTGATGGCGGCTGACGCCTTCCAGAGCCTATAGCAACGCCGTTATCCATTCACTTTTAGCGTTTTGCGACGCATATAGTCTGCGCCAGACGAGAGGGTTTTTCTTCTGTGGCTTGTTGCGGCGCAGTAGCATAAGCCGTTTCAACGCAGACAAACGTTTTATAGCCGTCATCCGGCATGTCGCCCATGCTGACGGACAACGCCGGGCCAGGGTTCCAGCCTACGACGTTAAGATGATGGTGGTGGACCACATCAATCGTGCGGTTTAATGTCGCATCGTGGATCACGCTACATGCTTCAGGATTGAGGTAAATGCGATCGGTACGGTCCGGAAAGGTTTGTATACCGTCGGCCAGGACACCTTCTTTAGCGTCGTTAACTTTATCAATAAACCGATCGCCGAGTCCGCTGACCTTAACGTTGGCGATGTCGCCAACGTTAAAATAGCTGTGGAGCGCGGATGTGGTTGCAAACTCGCCATGCGCTTCCAGTTCAATTTCACAGGTTTTGCCCACTTTAAAACGTGCCAGCAGCGTGAAATCGTGCGGCCAGTATTTCCGGGTGGCCTCACTGCTTTGCAGCTCAAATGTCAGCATTACGCCATTATCATCTTCATTATGCGCTTTTAGCGCCCACGGTAGATTACGCGCAAAGCCGTGTGACGGCAGACCCTGTTGAGCCGCAGGTCCAAACCAGGGCCAGCAGATCGGTACGCCGCCGCGTAGCGCCACGCCGGTTTTGAAAGGCGTATTATTACTGAGCCACAATACCTCTTCCTCGCCAACGGGTTTCCAGGAGAGAAGGTGCGCGCCCTGTAATGCAAAAGAGGCTTTAACCTGCGGATGGTCAACGACGATCAGATCCAGGTCATCAAGCTGACGACGGGAAAGGACAGGGGTAAGCTGTTCGATAACCGGGAGGGCAAAAATTTTATTAATCATTACGCAATCCTCTTAACCCTAAATAATTCGAGTTGCATGACAAGGCGCTTGTGCCTTGACCAGTGCTTGCGCTGGCCCGTAGAGGCGGGGCCGCAGGCCGAGTAACGCGGCAAGTGAACGACAAATTCATCGGGAACGAATTTGAACAACCGTAGGTAACCTACGGCCAGGGACATCCCTGATTCATCCCGATAAGTTCGACTTCCGTCAGTGATTCGGGTGAGAAAGCATAGCCAACACACCTGCAACTTGAAGTATGACGGGTATATCTTTAAGCAAAAAAAAGAGCGACCTGAGTCGCTCTTACCAATGATTGTGTCATCTCAACTTATTTGGAGATGTGAGCAATCAGGTCCAGTACTTTGTTGGAGTAACCGGTTTCGTTATCGTACCAGGAGACCAGTTTCACGAAGTTGTCGTTCAGCGCGATGCCTGCTTTAGCATCGAACACGGAAGTGCATACTTCGCCGTTGAAATCGGTAGATACAACGTCGTCTTCGGTGTAACCCAGAACGCCTTTCATTTCGCCTTCGGCAGCAGCTTTAACAGCAGCTTTGATCTGCTCGTAGGTAGCCGCTTTTTCCAGACGAACGGTCAGGTCAACAACGGATACGTTCGGAGTCGGAACGCGGAACGCCATACCAGTCAGTTTGCCATTCAGTTCAGGCAGTACTTTACCTACCGCTTTAGCAGCGCCAGTAGAGGACGGGATGATGTTCTGAGATGCGCCGCGGCCGCCGCGCCAGTCTTTGTGAGACGGGCCGTCAACGGTTTTCTGGGTTGCGGTAGTCGCGTGAACAGTAGTCATCAGACCTTCGA
The DNA here is from genome assembly GCF_046550835.1 of Salmonella sp. SAL04196. Classification (NCBI taxonomy): domain Bacteria; kingdom Pseudomonadati; phylum Pseudomonadota; class Gammaproteobacteria; order Enterobacterales; family Enterobacteriaceae; genus Salmonella; species Salmonella sp. SAL04196. The sequence goes on along the minus strand of NZ_JBGDXE010000001.1, from coordinate 977,096 downwards.
TGATACCGAAGTTGTCGTTGATAACTTTTGCCAGCGGCGCCAGGCAGTTGGTGGTGCAGGAAGCGTTGGAAACGATGTCCTGGCCTTCGTATTTGTCAAAGTTAGCGCCTTTAACAAACATTGGGGTGTTGTCTTTAGACGGACCCGTCAGAACCACTTTTTTCGCGCCAGCGGTGATGTGTTTACGCGCGGTTTCGTCAGTCAGGAAGATACCGGTAGCTTCAGCCACTACGTCAACACCAACTTCGTCCCATTTCAGGTTAGCCGGATCGCGTTCAGCGGTAACACGGATTTTTTTACCGTTAACGATCAGATGACCGTCTTTCACTTCAACAGTACCGTCGAAACGGCCGTGAGTGGAGTCATATTTCAGCATGTATGCCATGTACTCTGCGTCTAACAGGTCGTTGATTGCAACGATCTCGATGTCAGAACGTTTCTGAGCAGCACGGAAAACAATGCGACCGATACGGCCAAAACCGTTGATACCTACTTTGATAGTCATATATTCCACCAGCTATTTGTTAGTGAATAAAAGGTTGCCTGTAAAATTACAAAAACCTTACGCAGCGTCAAGCGGAATCGTGTCAATCATTGCGACAAATCAATCCTCTGCACAACCTTTGCGCGGCTGATTCGCCTCACTCTTCCTTTCGGCTTGAAACCACATGGGGGCGCCGCCCCGAATTTTAAAGGGCAACCGAGATAATAATGTGACATCAGTCACGATTCATGAGCCGCCATTTCGCAATGATCAAGTTTAGAACAAAAGTTGGTACTGAGGTGTTAATGTTTTGTTAGAATCGGTCAGGCAATGTGAGCACGTTTAAAGTGAGATGTGAGCAAATGGCTAACCAACCTTCAGCAGAAGAACTCAAGAAAAAATTGTCCGAAATGCAATTCTATGTGACGCAGGATCGTGGCACAGAACCGCCATTTACCGGACGCCTGCTACATAATAAACGCGATGGGGTTTATCACTGCCTGGTCTGTGATACGCCGCTTTTTCACTCCCACACCAAATACGATTCAGGCTGCGGCTGGCCTAGCTTTTACCAGCCTGTCAGCGAAGAGGCGATTCGTTACATAGACGATTTTTCTCATGGCATGCAGCGTGTCGAAATTCGTTGCGGTAACTGCGATGCGCATCTCGGACACGTTTTCCCGGATGGTCCGCAGCCAACCGGTGAGCGCTATTGCGTTAATTCGGCCTCGCTGGCCTTTTCTGACGAGAAAAACGGCGATCAACTGAAAGGCTGAAAAAACGATTCAGCAAATTATTCCACAGGAGCGGACACATCATGAATCTTGATGAGATCATTAACAGCATGACGCCGGAAGTGTATCAACGTTTATCCACCGCCGTTGAGCTGGGTAAATGGCCGGATGGCGTGGCGTTGACGCCGGAACAGAAAGAAAACAGCCTGCAACTGGTGATGCTATGGCAGGCGCGGCACAATACCGAAGCGCAACATATGACGATCGATACTCACGGTCAGATGGTGATGAAAAGCAAGCAGCAGCTCAAAGCGGATTTCGGTATTACGTCAAAGCCGATTGCGACATTGAAAATGCAGTAACGACAGCCGGATAAGAGGTAGTCGCCATCCGGTGGTTTCATTGCCAATGCGTTGTGCTTACCGGGCCTGCTCATTGCTGCCAGACACAGGCCCGCCATATTTTTACGAATAACGCTTAATGTCCAGCGAGTCCGCCAGCTGTGTCGCTAACTGATTATTGTCATCGGTGGCCTATTCCCAGAACATTGTGCCGGCCAGCCCGCGCTTTTTAATCTGGTCCGCGTTGATCCCCACCGGCGCGGATTTTCATAAGAGAGGGCAAACAGTGCCTTCCCCCGGCAGACTTTACTGTCAGCAGCAGGCCAGGCGTTTGAGTCATACGGATTGGCGTTGAAATACTGCGTGCCATAAGGCCATGTCGTAAGTCATCAGATTGATAAAGTCGAGCTACGGGGCTATAGCTTTCACGTCCAGCCAGCTTTTCGGATTTTCCGCATTCGTGCCGACGGCGAGGGTGACCCGCTTTTGGGGCTCATTAGCTGACGAAGCGCTTTTAAATGCGACGTTAACCGAATATTCCCAGTCAAGAGCGATCCCATCGAGACCATATTTGTCGACAATCTTCTGCGCCGGTTTAATAAACACCGCGCGGGCTTCTTTAACGATCCTTTTTGACATTTAACACAGAAACACGCCACAGAATTGGGTGGCGAAAAAATAACCGCAGCAGATTAGCGTCTTCATCCATGGAAACCTGCGCAGGCGTTCACGCCGTCTTTCGCGATACGGCTTCCATCTTTTTGGTTTTATCGCCGTTTGTTTCGTTGAGTTTGTGATCTTGGTTGGCAAATACAGATCATTATCTGTGTTTTAAAGATTTATCGTTGACCTTAAAGATTTTATGGATAAGTATGATGAGCATTGATGCACACCAAACACAAAGGAAGATGCAATGAAAGCACTGGCGAGATTTGGCAAGGCCTTTGGCGGCTACAAAATGATTGATGTCCCGGAGCCGGTATGCGGTCCGGAAGACGTGATTATCGAAATCAAAGCGGCGGCGATCTGCGGCGCGGATATGAAGCACTATAACGTTGACAGCGGGTCCGACGAATTTAACTCCGTTCGCGGTCATGAATTCGCCGGACGTATCGCGCGGGTGGGCGAAAAAGTGAAAGACTGGAAAGTCGGCCAGCGCGTGGTTTCTGACAACAGCGGACACGTTTGCGGCGTTTGCCCTGCCTGTGAACAAGGTGATTTTCTGTGTTGTACAGAAAAAGTGAATCTGGGTCTGGATAACAACACCTGGGGCGGTGGATTCTCCAAATACTGCCTGGTTCCGGGAGAAATCCTGAAAATCCATCGCCATGCCCTGTGGGAGATCCCGGAAGGCGTGGATTACGAGGAAGCCGCAGTTCTGGACCCTATCTGCAACGCCTATAAATCTATCGCCCAGCAATCCAAATTTTTACCCGGCCAGGACGTGGTAGTCATCGGCACCGGTCCGTTAGGTCTGTTTTCGGTCCAAATGGCCCGCATTATGGGGGCGGTAAATATCGTGGTGGTTGGTCTGGATGAGGATGTTCCTGTCCGTTTCCCTGTGGCCAAAGAACTCGGCGCGACGGCGTTTGTTAACGGCTCCACGGAAGATGTCGTCGCACGCTGCCGGGAGATTTGCGGCAAAGACAACCTCGGTCTGGTGATCGAATGCTCCGGTGCCAACATTGCGCTTAAACAGGCCATCGACATGCTACGGCCAAATGGTGAAGTGGTTCGCGTCGGTATGGGATTTAAGCCGCTCGATTTCTCCATCAACGACATTACTTCCTGGAACAAAAGCATCATTGGGCATATGGCCTATGACTCCACATCCTGGCGCAATGCGATTCGCCTGCTTGCCAGCGGCGCTATCAAAGTAAAACCGATGATCACCCATCGTATCGGTCTTTCTCAGTGGCGCGAAGGGTTTGACGCAATGGTCGATAAGACAGCCATTAAAGTGATCATGACCTACGACTTTGATGAATAACCCTTCTGCTAAAGGAACGTTATCGCATGGAACAGATAACAAAACCGCACTGCGGCGCCCGGCTGGATCGCCTGCCGGATTGCCGCTGGCATTCATCAATGTTTGCCGTCGTCGCCTTTGGTCTGCTTGTTTGCTGGAGTAATGCCGTCGGCGGATTAATTCTTGCCCAGCTCAAGGAGTTAGGCTGGACCGATAATTCCACGACAGCCACCTTCTCCGCCATTACCACAGCGGGGATGTTTCTCGGCGCGCTGGTGGGCGGCATTATCGGCGATAAAACCGGGCGCAGGAACGCCTTTATTCTTTATGAGGCAATCCATATCGCCGCGATGGTGGTTGGCGCATTCTCACCGAATATGAGCTTTCTGATCGCCTGTCGTTTTGTGATGGGCGTGGGATTAGGGGCACTACTGGTCACCCTGTTTGCTGGTTTTACCGAATATATGCCGGGCAGAAATCGGGGAACCTGGTCGAGTCGTGTTTCGTTTATTGGCAACTGGTCATATCCATTGTGTTCCCTGATTGCAATGGGGCTGACGCCGCTAATTAGCGCGGAATGGAACTGGCGCGTGCAGTTACTGATCCCGGCTGTGCTGTCGCTGATTGCTACTGTGCTTGCCTGGCGATACTTCCCTGAATCTCCCCGCTGGCTGGAATCGCGCGGGCGTTATCAGGAAGCCGAAAAGGTCATGCAGGCCATTGAAGCAGGCGTCGAACGTCAGACAGGAAAACCGCTGCCGCCGGTTATTATTGAAAGCAGCGGCAAGCCGCCGCGTTCCGTACCGTATTCAGCGTTGCTCACTGGCGTATTACTGAAACGCGTTATTTTGGGTTCCTGCGTGCTGATTGCCATGAACGTTGTGCAATACACGTTAATTAACTGGCTGCCCACCATCTTTATGACGCAGGGCATCAACCTCAAAGATTCGATCGTTTTAAATACCATGAGTATGTTCGGCGCACCGTTTGGCATATTTATCGCTATGCTGGTAATGGATAAAATTCCGCGCAAAACCATGGGTGTCGGTTTATTAATTCTGATTGCCGTGCTGGGATATATTTATTCACTGCAAACCAGCATGTTGCTTATCACCTTAATTGGCTTTTTCCTGATTACCTTTGTCTATATGTATGTCTGTTATGCCTCGGCGGTCTATGTGCCGGAGATCTGGCCAACAGAAGCGAAACTTCGCGGTTCCGGCCTGGCGAACGCTGTCGGCAGAATCAGCGGTATCGCTGCCCCCTATGCAGTGGCGGTATTACTCAACGGTTATGGCGTGACGGGCGTTTTCGTCCTGCTGGGCGCTGTCTCGATTATCGTCGCTGTTGCAATAGCGACTATCGGAATCGAGACCAGGGGTGTTTCGGTCGAAAGTCTGGGCATTGATAAGGTCACGAGTAAATAAAGGAATAAAAATGAAAAATTCAAAAGCGATATTAAAAACGCCTGGCACCATGACAATTATGGCGGCTGATATTCCAGTACCAAAAGAAAACGAAGTATTGATCAAAGTGGAATATGTCGGTATTTGCGGTTCAGATGTTCACGGTTTTGAATCCGGGCCATTCATTCCGCCGAAGGATCCAAATCAGGAAATTGGTCTCGGTCATGAGTGTGCCGGAAAGGTCATTGCGGTCGGCAAGCGGGTAAGCAAATTTAAGCCAGGCGATCGGGTTAATATCGAGCCGGGCGTGCCGTGCGGCCACTGCCGCTATTGTCTGGAAGGAAAATACAATATTTGTCCGGATGTTGATTTTATGGCGACGCAGCCGAATTATCGCGGGGCCTTAACTCACTATCTGTGCCATCCGGAAAGTTTTACGTACAAGCTTCCGGACAATATGGACACTATGGAAGGTGCGCTGGTGGAACCCGCTGCGGTTGGAATGCACGCGGCAATGCTGGCGGATGTTAAACCGGGTAAGAAAATCGTCATTCTCGGCGCGGGCTGCATTGGTTTAATGACCCTGCAAGCGTGTAAGTGTCTGGGGGCGACCAATATCGCGGTAGTAGATGTACTGGAAAAACGGCTGGCAATGGCTGAACGACTGGGAGCGACAACCGTTATCAATGGGGCGAAAGAAGATACTGTCTCGCGCTGCCAGCAGTTCACCGACGATATGGGCGCCGATATTGTGTTTGAAACCGCCGGTTCCGCCGTCACAACTCAGCAAGCGCCGTATCTGGTCATGCGCGGCGGGAAGATCATGATTGTCGGCACTGTCGCGGGAGATTCAGCGATTAATTTCCTCAAAATTAACCGTGAAGTCTCCATCCAGACGGTATTCCGCTATGCCAACCGCTATCCGGTGACTATTGATGCCATCTCCTCCGGGCGTTTCGATGTGAAATCAATGGTGACGCATATTTACGATTACAAAGACGTGCAACGTGCATTTGAAGAGTCGGTGAATAACAAACGCGACATTATTAAAGGCGTTATTAAAGTTTGCGATTAATAAAAAACGGGAGAAACAGCGATGTTGGCAGATATAAAATATTGGGAAAATGATGCACAAAATAAACATTACGCGATTGCGCACTTTAACGTGTGGAATGCGGAAATGTTGATGGGAGTGATTGATGCGGCGGAAGAGGCAAATTCGCCGGTTATTATCTCCTTTGGTACCGGATTTGTGGGCAATACTTCATTTGAAGACTTCTCTCATATGATGGTTTCCATGGCTAAAAAAGCCTCTGTGCCGGTAATTACCCACTGGGATCATGGACGCAGCATGGACATTATCCATAATGCCTGGACGCACGGCATGAACTCGCTGATGCGTGACGCTTCATCCTTTGATTTTGAAGAAAATATTCGCCTGACCAAAGAAGCCGTTGATTTCTTTCATCCGCTGGGTATTCCGGTAGAGGCGGAGTTAGGGCACGTAGGGAACGAAACGGTGTATGAAGAGGCGTTGGCGGGGTATCACTATACCGACCCGGATCAGGCGGCGGAATTTGTAGCGCGCACCGGTTGTGACTCGCTGGCGGTCGCCATCGGCAACCAGCATGGCGTGTACACCTCTGAACCAAAACTGAATTTTGAGGTCGTGGAGCGCGTGCGCCAGGCAGTTTCCGTACCGCTAGTGTTACACGGCGCTTCCGGTATTAGCGATGCGGATATCAAAAAAGCCATTTCGCTGGGCATCTCGAAAATCAATATCCACACCGAATTGTGTCAGGCTGCGATGGTAGCGGTAAAAGAGAATCAGGATCAGCCGTTCCTGCATCTGGAACGCGAAGTACGCAAAGCGGTAAAAGCCCGCGCACTGGAAAAAATCAAACTGTTTGGTTCAGATGGTAAAGCGGAATGATGATATGGACGAAATCGAAGTTCTTTGCATAGGGGCGGCCATTGTCGACATTCCTTTGCAACCGGTTAGTAAAAATATCTTTGATGTCGATTCGTATCCATTAGAACGAATTGCCATGACCACAGGGGGAGATGCGATTAATGAAGCCACGATTATTTCGCGTCTCGGGCATCGCACTGCGCTAATGAGTCGCGTTGGCGACGATGCGGCAGGATATTTTATTCTCGACCACTGTCGGAAGGAGAATATCGATATTCAGAGCCTGAAGCAGGATGCTGATATTGATACCTCAATTAATGTTGGGCTGGTGACTGATGATGGTGAGCGCACCTTTGTCACTAACCGTAACGGCAGTCTGTGGAAGCTAAATATTAACGATGTCGATTTTGACCGTTTTTCTCAGGTCAGGCTGTTATCACTAGCAAGTATCTTTAACAGCCCGCTGCTGGATGGCAAAGCATTAACGGCTATTTTTACGCAGGCGAAAGCGCATCAACTGGTTATCTGCGCTGACATGATCAAACCGCGGCTGAATGAAACTCTGGACGATATTCGCGAAGCGCTAAGTTTTGTCGATTATCTGTTTCCTAATATTGATGAAGCCAAAAAACTGACCGGGAAAGAGACGCTGGATGATATTGCCGATTGTTTTTTGCAATGTGGCGTAAAAACGGTGGTGATTAAAACTGGCAAGAAAGGCTGCTTTATCAAACGCGCCGATATAAAAATGGAGGTGCCTGCGGTGGCAGGCATTACCGCCATCGACACTATTGGCGCCGGCGATAATTTTGCATCGGGATTTATCGCCGCGCTGCTGGAGGGAAAAACGCTGCGTGAATGCGCACGGTTCGCCAATGCGACGGCCGCGATATCGGTACTCAGCGTGGGCGCCACAACGGGCGTGAAAAACAGAATGCTAGTGGAACAACTCCTGAATGAATACGAAGGGTAATAGCGGCAGATGAAAATGATACCTTTAGGTAATACAGATATAGCGCTTTCCCATATGGGACTCGGCACCTGGGCTATCGGCGGCGGCCCAGCATGGAATGGCAACCTCGATATGCAGGTCTGCATCGATACTATCGTTGAGGCGCACCGTTGCGGTATTAACCTGATTGATACGGCGCCGGGCTATAACTTTGGTAATAGCGAAGTGATTGTCGGCCAGGCGTTGAAAAAATTACCGCGTAACGAGATGGTGGTGGAGACCAAATGCGGGATCGTCTGGGAGCGGGAAGGGAGTCTGTTCAATAAAGTCGGCGATCGCCAGCTCTATAAAAATCTTTCTCCGGACTCTATTCGTAAAGAAGTCGATGCCAGTCTCCAGCGACTAGGGATTGATTATATCGATATCTATATGACCCACTGGCAGTCGGTACCGCCGTTTTTTACGCCGATTGCGGAAACCGTTGGCGTGCTCAATGAGCTGAAAGCAGAGGGGAAAATCCGTTCTATCGGGGCGGCGAATGTAGATGTCAGCCATATCCGCGAATACCTTAAACATGGCGAGCTGGACATCATACAGGCGAAATACAGCATTCTTGACCGGGCACTGGAAACGGAGCTGCTGCCGTTATGCCGCGAGCACGGCATCGTGGTACAGGTTTATTCGCCACTGGAGCAGGGATTGTTAACCGGCACCATTACCCGTGACTATGTTCCCGGCGGGGCGCGAGCGAATAAACTCTGGTTCCAGCGTGAGAATATGTTGCGGGTCATTGATATGCTGGAGCAGTGGCAGCCATTGTGTGACAAATACCATTGCTCTGTCCCGACGTTGGCTCTGGCGTGGATATTGCGACAAAGCGAACTGATTTCAATACTGAGCGGCGCCACGTCGCCGGAGCAGGTACGAGAGAATATCGCTGCGCTGTCCATCACCTTAACAGATGACGATGCGTTATTGATGAGACAAATGGCGGAAGCACTGGACAATCCATAAGCAATACATTACACCTCTTTTTTGGCGAAATGCAGATAAAATCTGTTATTCAAACGGCTTATTTTGAAAGTAAACATAGTCTGTGAGATACTCAACGTTTATCATGACGTCGAAAACAGAGGTGTAATCGTGGCGGCGAAAGACAGGATTCAGGCGATCAAACAAATGGTCGCTAATGATAAAAAAGTAACAGTCTCTAACTTGAGTTCAATTTTTCAGGTAACCGAAGAGACAATTCGACGCGATCTGGAAAAACTCGAAGATGAAGGCTTTTTGACTCGAACTTATGGCGGTGCGGTATTAAATTCGGCGGTGCTGGCTGACAATATCCATTTTTATAAGCGTGCAAAATCGTTCTATGAAGAGAAGCAAATTATAGCCCGTAATACGCTTCCGTTTATTAAAAACAAAACAACGATGGCCGCCGACTCCAGCAGTACGGTAATGGAATTGCTAAAACTCCTGAAAGACCGAAACGATCTTACTTTGTTAACTAATTCAGCGGAAGCTTTCCATGAACTGGCGCAATCGGACATTAATCTTGTTTCTACGGGCGGTGAGTTAAATAAAAATACGCTATCGCTGCAGGGGCGTATCACTAAAGAAATAATCAGCCGTTATCATGTTGATATTATGGTAATGAGTTGTAAAGGGCTGGATATGGCGAGCGGGGCGCTTGATTCTAACGAGGCGGAAGCTGAAATCAAAAAAACGATGATTCGCCAGGCCACAGAGGTGGCGTTATTGGTGGACCACTCAAAATTTGATCGCAAAGCGTTCGTGCGGTTGGTCGATTTTAGTCATATCCATTACCTGATAACGAATAAAACGCCAGGTGATGAATGGATCGCATTTTGCGATAAAAATAATATCCAGCTTGTCTATTAATCGATAGATTATCCTTGACTGGATTGTTTTCGCCTGGACTATGCCAAAAAAAAACGGCAGATGATAGCAAGTGCGGCAAATACCCCTTTGCCGCGAGACAATAATTTATTATTTTGCTGCGTTAGAGGCCATCCAGATGGAAGACAATGATCATATCGGCGCCAGACTAGACCGCTTACCTTTATCCCGGTTTCATTTTCGTATTTTTGGAATAATTAGTTTTGGCCTGCTATTAACGGGGTTTTTGAGTTACTCAGGAAATGTGGTTCTGGCCAAATTGATAAACAATGGCTGGTCGAATAATTATCTTAATGCCGCGTTCACATCGGCACTGATGCTTGGCTATTTTATTGGTTCGCTTACCGGCGGTTTTATTGGGGATTACCTGGGGCGTCGAAAAGCGTTTCGCATTAATTTGTTGCTTGTGGGCATCTCCGCAACGGCTGCCGCATTTGTTCCCAATATGTACTGGCTGATTTTCTTTCGTTGTCTGATGGGGACAGGCATGGGGGCATTGATTATGGTTGGATATGCTTCTTTTACCGAGTTTATCCCTCCCGTTGTACGAGGAAAATGGTCCGCGCGTCTCTCTTTTGTAGGGAACTGGTCACCGCTGCTGTCTGCGGGGATTGGCGTAGTGGTCATTGCGTTTTTAAGCTGGCGGATGATGTTTCTTCTTGGCGGGATCGGGATGTTGCTGGCGTGGTCTCTTTCAGGAAAGTACTTTATCGAATCACCCAGGTGGTTAGCAGGTAAAGGGCGGCAACGCGAGGCTGAACAGCAGCTTCTCATGATTGAATCGCAAATAGAAAAAGAAAAAAGTATTATTTTGCCGCCGCATCAGGAAAGCAATAAATCCATGGAATCGCGCTTTGAAAACGGTACATTCTGGCTCTTATTCAAAGGGCAAATGCTGCGGCGCACGTTAGTGGCGATCACTGTATTGATTGCAATGAACATTTCGCTTTATACCATTACGGTATGGATCCCGACAATTTTTGTTAATTCAGGAATTGATGTTACAAAATCTATTTTCATGACCGCCATCATTATGATTGGCGCGCCAGTGGGCATATTTATCGCCGCGCTCATTATTGACCATTTCCCCAGACGGTTATTTGGTTCGCTGTTGCTTATCGTTATTGCGGTAGTAGGGTATTTTTACTCAATACAGACTGAGGAATGGGCCATTCTGGTTTATGGACTGGTAATGATTTCCTTTCTGTATATGTACGTCTGCTTTGCCTCGGCGGTTTACGTTCCCGAATTATGGCCTACGCACCTTAGACTACGTGGATCGGGTTTTGTGAATGCGGTAGGGCGGATCGTCGCTGTCTTTACCCCCTACGGTGTGGCGGTTTTGCTGACCCGCTATGGATCTGTCACCGTTTTTGTTGTGCTGGGTATGCTGCTGGCGGCGTGCGCGCTGATATTATTTTGTTTTGGCATTGAAACGAGAAGAGTTTCGTTAGAAGCGCTCTCCAGCCTGCGTTGAGCTTTGCCTGGTAGCGACGCTGGCGTGACGTATCCGGCCCACAGATCTATGCAATGGTCTCACCGTTGCGTGATGTATTGACCGGATACGATACCTGCTCCGCTACCTGGCGACAGCCTGGCCCTGCGTCTCTTCCCAGTCTGCCAGCGTATACAGCGTCGCGCCTGCCGCCGCCATCTCCATAAACGCGTGTGCGCTATCCTGCGGGTGAATATTCACGCCGCGACAGCCATCGGTGATAACGTTAACGGCATAGCCCAACTCTAGCGCATCCAGCACCGTAAATTTTACGCAGTAATCGGTCGCCAACCCCATCACGATAAGCTCGGTAACGTCATGCTCGCGAAGCCAGGTATCAAGGGTAGTTTTCTGCCGATGTTCGTTGTCAAAAAACGCGCTGTAGCTATCAATCAGCGGGTTTTCACCCTTAAAGATGCAGGCGTCAATCGCATGTTGGTTAAGCAGGGGATGTAACGCCGCGCCGTCGGTATGTTGAACGCAGTGATCCGGCCAGAGCGTTTGCGGCAGCCCATCCAGCTTTCCCTGACTATAGGGTTCCGCCTGATGCTGGCTGGCGAAGCTGCCATGCTGCGCGGGATGCCAGTCCTGGCTGGCCAGCACCGGAATCTGCCGGGGCTGGCACCAGTCAATAAGAGCGTTGGCGATGTCGATGGTGCTGTCGCCTTCCGCTACAGCCAGCGCGCCGCCGGCGCAAAAGTCATTTTGCAAGTCGACCAGTAATAAGGCCCGGTTTGTCATTATCTTCTCCTTGTCGTCGGGATTTTTTAATCATCCGGCGTCAATTCACCACGCAAGTTTTGCGCCATCGCGCTACGAATCGCCTGAGTGTCCAGACCCTGGCTTAACAAATAATGCAGTTTGGTTAAGGTGGCTTCGACGGTCATATCGGCACCGCCAATCACGCCAGCGTGCGCCAGCGCATTACCAGTAGCGTACCCGCCCATATTGACTCGCCCTGACATGCATTGCGTCAGGTTAACCACCACGATGCCGCGCGAACTGGCCTCTTTCAGCTCCTGTAAAAACGCTTTATTTTGCGGCGCGTTGCCTACGCCATAAGAGCGCAGAATCAGCGCTTTTACCGGCTGACGCAGAAAGTTACGTACTACCTCGGCGGAAATCCCCGGATAAATCGTCACTACGCCTATCGGTTGCGGCGTAATAGGGTGTACGATTAATTCACCAGAACCGTAGGGCGCGGGAGGCGTATTTAAACGGCGAATGTGAATTCCTGCTTCCAGCAAGGGCGGCAGATTAGGAGAGGCAAAAGCGTCAAAACCATCCGCATGGGCTTTGGTCGTGCGATTGCCGCGGAACAGACGATTATTAAAAAACAGCGTTACTTCATTAACAGGATAGTTGGCGGCGACATAAAGCGCATTCAGCAAATTAATTTGCCCGTCGGAGCGCAGCTCAGCCAGCGGAATTTGTGACCCTGTCACAATAACTGGTTTACCCAGATTTTCCAGCATGAAAGAGAGCGCCGATGCGGTAAACGCCATCGTGTCGGTGCCGTGCAGAATAACAAAACCGTCATACTCATCGTAGTGCGCTTTGATATCTGCAGCGATATGCTGCCAGTCTTCCGGCGTCATATCTGATGAATCCATCAGCGGGGCATATTCATGGATGGTAAAATCCGGCATCTCCGGGCGGTGGAATTCCGGCATCAGCGCCAGCTGGCGCTGAAGGTGCCCGGACACCGGGATATACCCTTTATCTGAGCGCTGCATACCGATAGTACCGCCGGTATAGGCAACGTAAATTGATTTCTTTTGCATGATAATGTTCAGTCGTGTCGCGAAGGACGTATTAATGATTATCGGATGGCGGCTATGAGCAGACGCCGCCATCCGGTATGGCTATTGATGAAGCATTAGCGAACGTTCGCGCAAGTCAAACAGAACGCATAACGGTTTTGCGGATCGTTAAATGCCGCCAGTTTATCCCCCTCGGCCTTCACCGTGTTGGCGGCGGAAACGAGCGGCGCCGGGAGCATCGCCTGAATGGCTTCCGGCAGCATGGCGCGTACTGATCCGGTCATACTGTCCATGACCATATCAAGGACCGTCGGTTCGTCCTGATAGTAATCAAGATGCCACTGTTTCAGTTTCGCCAGATCCGCCGCTTTGGCGACGGCGTCGTCGAAGTCGCCGAGACTGTCCACCAGACCATTGGCTTTCGCGTCTTCTCCGGTCCAGACATGGCCTTGTGCGATTTTATCAATCTGCTCCGGCGTACGTTTACGCGCGTCTGCCACCAGCGTGATAAAGCGTTTGTAGCCGTACTCAATACTGAGTTGCATCATCTGCTGCACTTCCGGTGACAGCGATTTGGTCATCGAAATATCCGCCAGCGGCGAGGTGGAAACGCCGTCGCTGTGTACGCCAATCGACGACAGGCTGTTTTCTACCGTATTGATGACGCCGAAGATGCCAATTGAACCCGTCAGCGTGCTGGGGCTGGCCACGATATAGTTTGCTGGCGTAGAGATCCAGTAACCGCCGGAGGCCGCCATACCGCCCATTGAGACCACCACCGGTTTGCCGGCCGCTCTTGCCGCCGCCAGTTCGGCGCGGATAACTTCGGAGGCGTTGACGCTCCCGCCTGGGCTATTGACGCGCAGCACAATCGCTTTCACTTTAGGATCAAGACGTGCGTCGCGGATCTGCGATGCCGTAGTGTCGCCGCCGACATTCCCTGGCGTTTCTTCGCCATCCATAATCGCGCCATTGGCGAAAATAACCGCAATAGTACCGCCGGTATCCGCAGGCGTTTTCAGCGAATAATCGTAATAGCTGATCGCGCGATAGTTATTTTCAGTTTTGCTCCAGCCAAACTGCTTCGTCAGCGCTTTTTCAACATCTGCGCTGGAGGCGAGGGCGTCCACCAGTTTATGGTCGAGCGCATATTTGGCGGTGTCACCGCCCACGCTGGTTAACCCGTCGATAATAGCCTGGGCGCCGGGGAAGAGTTGTTGCGGCGAAATCTGGCGATTGGCGGAAACGGTATGCAGGTAGTTCTGCCACAGTTCGCCTATCCAACGGCTGTCGGCCTCGCGGGCGGCGGGCGACATATCGTCGCGGATAAACGGCTCGACGGCGGATTTATAGGTGCCGACCCGGAAAACGTGGGTAGAGACTTTCAGCTTATCCAGCAGCGTTTTGTAGTACAGGCCATTCGTAGCGAAGCCGTGAAGATCTACCTGACCCTGTGGGGAAAGCCAAATTTTATTGGCGAAACTGGCGAGGTAATACTGACCCTGGCTGTAGTTTTCACCCACGGCAAAAATCGGTTTGCCGCTGTCGCGGAATTCGCGCAGCGCTTTACCGATATAGCGCATTGACGGCTGATCGGCGCCGGTGAAGTTTTTCAGATCCAGAACGATACCAGTGATGTTACGGTCATCTTTCGCCTGACGAATAGCGTTGACGATGTCAAACAGGGAGTTTTCCTGCAGACGGTCGGAGCTGGCGCCAAATAACTGGCGACCCAGCGCGCCCAGACGGTGATTGGTGGACGGTTTATCCACAATGACGCCGGAAATATCCAGCAGCAGAGCGCCGCGCGCGGTTTGCTCACTGTTGCTGCCGTTACCGATCTGCATCCAGATCCCAACGCCTACCAGGACCAGAAAAATAAAAAACAGGTTGAGTACCATTTCACGGACGAAGTTCAACACTCGCCACGTCCATTTAAAAAATCCGGCAATAAATCGCCACAGGGTTCGCATGTATTCTCCCTATCTGAGTAACAACGCTTATACCTTGGTGAGGATAAAGCATTAAGATGTGGCTATCGTAATGACCCATCAGGCAGTTGTCAGCAGGAATCACTGCCTGCGCTGTAACAAAATCCGCTCCCGTGTTAATTTTGTGAATAAATATCATTGCTGGAGTTAATCAAATGGATGCACTAGAACTGCTGGTCAACCGTCGTAGCGCCTCTCGTCTCGCAGAACCGGCGCCTGTCGGAGAGCAATTACAGAACATTCTGCGGGCGGGAATGCGTGTTCCCGATCATAAATCTCTACAGCCGTGGCGTTTTTTTGTGATTGAAGGAGAGGGGCGCGACCGCTTCAGCGCCGTGCTTGAACAAGGCGCTGTCGCTGCCGGGGGCGATGAGAAAGCGATCGAAAAAGCGCGTAATGCGCCGTTTCGCGCGCCGCTGATCATTACCGTGGTGGCGAAATGCGAAGAAAACCATAAGGTTCCGGTGTGGGAACAGGAGATGTCTGCCGGATGTGCGGTAATGGCGATGCAAATGGCGGCGATTGCGCAAGGGTTTAATGGTATCTGGCGTAGCGGTGCATTAACGGAGAGCGCTATCGTGCGGGAAGCCTTTGAGTGCCGCCCTCAGGATAAAATTGTTGGTTTTCTCTATCTCGGCACGCCGCAGCTCAAAGCGTCAACGACGATCAGTACCCCCGACCCCACGCCGTTTGTGCGTTATTTCTGACGCTGAGGGATAAAACTGTCTGGATTCTGAGCAAAGGCGCGGTAATTCAGACAGTGATACTTACCACATCAGGGAATGAGCGCTACCATAGCGCGAATGCAATGACAGGAGATGTTCATGAGCGAGCAAGCCATTCGTTTAACGCAATACAGCCACGGCGCTGGTTGCGGTTGTAAAATTTCCCCTAAAGTGCTGGAGACTATCCTGCATAGCGAGCAGGCGAAGTTCGTCGACCCGAACCTGCTGGTGGGTAATGAAACCCGCGATGATGCGGCGGTTTACGATCTGGGTAATGGCACCAGTATTATCAGCACCACCGACTTCTTTATGCCGATAGTCGACAACCCGTTCGATTTTGGCCGCATTGCGGCAACAAACGCCATCAGCGATATTTTTGCGATGGGCGGCAAACCGATTATGGCGATCGCGATCCTTGGCTGGCCGATTAATACCCTGTCGCCCGATATTGCGCGTGAAGTGACCGAGGGGGGGCGCTTTGCCTGCCGTCAGGCCGGTATCGCGCTGGCGGGCGGACACTCGATTGACGCCCCGGAGCCGATCTTTGGTCTCGCGGTCACAGGCGTAGTGCCGACCGAACGGGTGAAGAAAAACAGTACCGCGCAGGCGGGATGCAAGCTCTTTCTGACCAAACCGTTGGGGATTGGCGTGTTGACCACCGCCGAGAAAAAATCGCTGCTTAAACCTGAACATCAGGGGCTGGCGACGGAAGTCATGTGTCGGATGAACGTTGCTGGCGCGGCGTTTGCCAATATCGACGGCGTAAAAGCTATGACTGACGTTACCGGTTTTGGCCTGCTGGGGCACCTGAGCGAGATGTGCCAGGGCGCAGGTGTGCAGGCGCTGCTTTGCTATCAGGACATCCCTAAACTGCCGGGTGTGGAAGAGTATATTGCCCTGGGCGCCGTACCGGGCGGCACAGAGCGCAACTTCGCCAGCTATGGTCATCTGATGGGCGACATGTCGCGTGAAGTTCGTAGCCTGCTGTGCGATCCGCAAACGTCAGGCGGTCTGTTGTTGGCGGTAACGCCGGACGCCGAAGACGATGTTAAAGCCACCGCGGCGGAATTTGGTATCGATCTGACCGCGATTGGCGAACTGGTCGAGGCCCGCGGCGGTCGCGCTATGGTTGAGATTCGTTAACCTGATGCGGTTGTTTATTGCCGAAAAACCGAGTCTGGGGCGCGCCATTGCGGATGTGCTGCCAAAACCGCACCGTAAAGGCGATGGTTTTATTGAGTGCGGAAACGGGCAGGTCGTCACCTGGTGTATTGGTCATTTGCTGGAACAGGCGCAGCCGGATGCGTATGACAGCCGTTATGCGCGCTGGAATCTGGCTGACCTGCCTATCGTGCCGGAAAAATGGCAGCTTCAGCCTCGTCCTTCCGTCACCAAACAGCTCAATGTGATTAAGCGCTTTTTGCATCAAGCCGGTGAAATTATTCACGCCGGCGACCCGGATCGCGAAGGGCAGCTTCTGGTTGATGAAGTGCTGGATTATCTCCAGCTTCCTGCCGAAAAGCGCCAACAGGTGCGGCGTTGTCTGATAAACGACCTTAACCCGCAGGCGGTCGAGCGTGCTATCGACAGGCTGCGGGCGAACAGCGACTTCGTGCCGCTGTGCGTCTCCGCGCTGGCGCGAGCGCGAGCGGACTGGCTGTATGGCATTAATATGACCCGCGCTTACACGATCCTGGGCCGTAATGCCGGCTATCAGGGTGTGTTATCCGTGGGACGCGTACAGACGCCGGTACTGGGGCTGGTGGTGCGGCGAGACGAAGAGATTGAGAACTTCGTCGCCAAAGACTTCTTTGAAGTGAAGGCGCACATCGTTACGCCTGCCGACGAGCGTTTTACCGCTATCTGGCAGCCGAGCGAGGCGTGCGAACCTTATCAGGATGAAGAGGGGCGCTTGCTTCATCGTCCGCTGGCGGAGCATGTAGTGAACCGAATCAACGGTCAGCCCGCGCTGGTAACCAGTTATAATGATAAACGGGAATCAGAATCCGCGCCGCTGCCGTTTTCGCTCTCGACGCTACAGATTGAAGCCGCTAAACGCTTTGGCCTGAGCGCGCAAAACGTGCTTGATATTTGTCAGAAGCTATATGAAACCCACAAACTGATTACCTATCCGCGTTCCGACTGCCGTTATCTGCCGGAAGAACACTTTGCCGGACGGCAGGCGGTCATGAACGCGATTAGCGTCCACGCCCCGGATTTACTGCCGCAGCCTGTGGTTAATCCTGATACGCGCAATCGCTGCTGGGATGACAAAAAAGTGGATGCGCACCACGCGATTATCCCGACGGCGCGCAGTTCTTCTGTCCATCTGACGGAAAACGAAGCGAAAGTGTACACCCTGATTGCGCGTCAGTATCTGATGCAGTTCTGCCCGGACGCGGTGTTTCGTAAATGCGTTATTGAACTGGAAATCGCCAAAGGAAAATTTGTCGCCAAAGCGCGTTTTCTGGCGGAGGCCGGTTGGCGGACGTTACTGGGCAGTAAAGAGCGCGACGAGGAAAACGACGGTACGCCGCTGCCGGTTGTCGCCAAAGGTGATGAGTTGCTGTGTGAAAAGGGGGAAGTGGTCGAGCGCCAAACCCAGCCGCCGCGTCATTTCACCGATGCGACATTGCTTTCCGCGATGACCGGAATTGCTCGCTTCGTGCAGGATAAAGATCTGAAAAAGATCCTGCGCGCGACCGATGGGCTGGGGACGGAAGCCACGCGCGCCGGGATTATCGAGCTGCTGTTCAAACGTAGCTTTCTGACCAAAAAAGGGCGCTACATTCATTCTACCGATGCTGGCAAAGCGTTAATACATTCGCTGCCGGAAATGGCGGCCCGTCCAGATATGACCGCGCACTGGGAATCTGTTTTGACGCAAATCAGCGAAAAGCAGTGCCGTTACCAGGATTTTATGCAACCGCTGGTCGGCACGTTATATCAACTGATCGATCAGGCTAAGCGCACGCCGGTGAAGCGCTTCAGAGGGATAGTCGCGCCAGGTGGCGGAGAAAAGAAA
The DNA here is from genome assembly GCF_046550835.1 of Salmonella sp. SAL04196. Taxonomy (NCBI): domain Bacteria; kingdom Pseudomonadati; phylum Pseudomonadota; class Gammaproteobacteria; order Enterobacterales; family Enterobacteriaceae; genus Salmonella; species Salmonella sp. SAL04196. The sequence goes on along the minus strand of NZ_JBGDXE010000001.1, from coordinate 958,379 downwards.
AAGAGCGCGCCGCGCAAGCGAGCGGGCAAAAAAAGCCCGCCTGCTGAGGAGACAGGCCGTCAGACCGAATAAGCGTAAAGCCATCTGGCCTGACGACGGGATTAAATGACGCCCTGCGCCAGCATGGCGTCGGCGACTTTCACGAAACCGGCGATGTTGGCGCCCTGAACGTAGTTGGTATGCTTATTATCGCCGCCGTACTCGACACAGGCGTGGTGGATATCCAGCATAATGTGATGCAGACGGGCATCCACTTTCTCGGCTTTCCAGCTCAACCGCGCGGCGTTCTGCGCCATTTCCAGCCCTGATGTCGCCACGCCGCCCGCGTTGGCGGCTTTACCCGGCGCAAACAGTACGCCCGCTTCAAGGAAGAGATCGGTCGCTTCAATCGTGGTTGGCATATTTGCCCCTTCCGCCACGGCTTTTACGCCATTGGCAATCAGTACGCGCGCGGCGTCAACGTCCAGTTCGTTCTGCGTCGCGCATGGCAGGGCGATATCCACCGGTACGCTCCAGGGCTGCTGGCCTTCCAGATAGGTTAAGCCAAACTCACGGGCGTAGTCAGCGACGCGACCGTCACGGCTGGCTTTAATTTCACACAGACGCGCCAGCTTCTCTGGCGTGAAGCCACTTTCATCGACCACTGTCCCGCTCGAATCCGACGCGGTAACCACGCGCGCGCCAAAGGCCATCGCTTTCTCAATGGCGTATTGCGCTACGTTGCCGGAGCCGGACACGGCGACGCGCATCCCTTCGAAACCAAGACCATGACGTTTAAGCATCGCTTCGGTGAAGTAGACCAGGCCATAACCCGTCGCCTCCGGGCGAATCAGACTGCCGCCGAAGGAAAGCCCTTTGCCGGTGAAGACGCAGGCGCTGTTATTGGAAAGCTTGCGCATCATCCCCGCCATAAAGCCCACTTCGCGCCCGCCCACGCCGATATCCCCGGCAGGCACATCGGTATCCGGCCCTAAATGGCGATACAGTTCAGTCATCAGCGCCTGGCAGAAACGCATCACTTCGCCTTCGCTTTTCCCTTTCGGATCGAAATCGCTGCCGCCTTTACCGCCGCCCATCGGCAACGTGGTGAGGGCATTTTTAAAGGTTTGCTCAAAGCCGAGGAACTTAAGGATGGAAAGGTTTACCGAAGGATGAAAGCGCATACCGCCTTTATAGGGGCCGATAGCAGAGTTGAACTGCACGCGCCAGGCGCGATTTACCTGCACCTGGTTTTTGTCGTCCAGCCACACTACGCGAAACTGAATTACGCGCTCTGGTTCAACCAAACGTTCCAGTAAAGACATGTGGCGGTAACGGGGGTTTTGTTCAAGAAACGGCCACAGGGTGGTCATGACTTCACGGACGGCTTGCGCGAACTCGGTTTGATGCGGGTCGCGCTTTTGTACATGGTTGAGGAACGATTCCAGAGAACATGTCTGATCCATAGATATAAAAACCTCTTATATATTAATGTGGTTGTATTTGCGTTTTATCAGAATATGTATTTGCAGTTTTCGACTATACCATCAGCAATGTGACGGTAAGCAAGAAAAAAATGACGCTGCTAAGTAAATTTATAACGGGGCGAGGGTCATAACTAAAAGCGATGACAAAAGAGGATTAAAGTTTTCACGGCGGCTTACCGTTATACTGAGAATATACTTAGAAAAATAAGGAACTCCTATGTGCCGAAGCCTCGTGGTCGCCGTGATGGCGATAATGCCAATGGTCGGGCTGGCAAACCAGAACAGTCGTCCTGATATTCAGGTGAATGTCCCGCCGGAAGTTTTCAGCACGCGCGGTCAGTCATCCCAGCCCTGCATTCAGTGCTGCGTTTACCAGGATCAGAATTACTCCGAAGGCGCGGTAATAAAAGTGGAAGGCGTCTTGCTCCAGTGCCAGCGTGACGAAAAAACCATCAGCACGAATCCGTTAGTCTGGCGTCGCGTAAAGCCATAAACGCCTGCAATAGCGGAATATCCGCCGGGGCGAGGGGGTACTCCAGCGCCTCTTCCGGCGTACACCAGGCTAATGCCTGATGTTCCAGCGCACGTATCAGACCGTTAAACGCAGGCACATGCCAGGCGTGCAAATGAATCCGTCGGCCAGACACGTCGCGTTGATGGCTGGCGATATAGACGCCGGGCGTGGCGTCAATCCCTAACTCTTCGCGTAGCTCGCGGATAAGCGCCTGCGGCTGGGTTTCGCCGGGTTCGACTTTACCGCCGGCAAATTCCCATAAACCGGCTTGATCCGCATGATCTGGGCGCTGGGCCAGCAGAATTTTGCCGTCGCGTTCAATGATGGCAGCAACAACATCGAGTTTTTTTATCATTGTTGTTAAGGTCGTTATTCCTGCCGGGAAGCGTCGCGCTATCCCGGCCTTACGGTTAATCAGAAAGCGGAATCAAACACGAAACGTCGCCCAGACCGGCGCATGGTCGGAGGGTTTTTCCATACTGCGAATGTCGTAGTCTATACCGGTTTCTGCGCAACGTTCCGCCAGCGGAGCGCTTGCCAGCAAGAGGTCGATACGCAGCCCGCGATTATCCACGAAACCTTTTGAGCGGTAATCAAACCACGAAAATTTATCCATCGTTTGCGGATTCGCCTGACGGAACGTGTCCACTAATCCCCACTTCAGTAACCGCGACATCCATTCACGCTCCTCCGGCAGGAAGGAGCATTTACCGGTACGCAGCCAGCGTTTGCGGTTCTCTTCGCCGATGCCAATATCCAGATCGGTCGGGCTGATATTCATGTCGCCCATAATTAATACCGGATTATCGCACTTGAGTTCCGTTTCAAGATAGTTTTGCAAGTTCTGATAAAACTGCGCTTTCGCGGGGAACTTCAACGGGTGATCCCGGCTTTCCCCCTGCGGGAAATAGCCGTTAATGACGGTGATATTACCCAGCGGCGAGGGGATTTCCGCCATGATAATGCGGCGTTGCGCCTCTTCGCCATCATCCGGGAAACCGCGTCTGACGGAAATGGGCGTGGCTTTTGTTAGCAGCGCGACGCCGTAATGGCCTTTTTGTCCATGATAGAAAACGTTATAGCCCAGCTTCGCGACCTCTTCGAGCGGGAACATTTCGTCGTGGACTTTTGTCTCCTGTAGGCCGATCACATCGGGCTGGTGTTTTTCGACAATCGCTTCAAGCTGATGGGGACGGGCGCGCAGGCCGTTGATATTAAAAGAGACAAATTTCATAGTCACTGCCACTTTGCAAGGTGAATCGTGTTGGGATGGTAACAGAAATTTTACCGGGTGACTGCCACTCATCGTCAGATTCGGCCAATGGAAGCGTATGGTGTTTTCTATAGTGCGAAAATGGCACGGTTTGCGTGCAGATGCGCCAGAACGGGGCGGTAATTTCCAGTAAATTTCGTATAAGATCACAATTCCAGAATTATATTTGGCAACTGAATAATATTTCGCTTTTTCCTCTTTTTAGCCACCGATTATGCGGAAATATTCACTTTTCATGCAGTAAAAGTGAATATCGCTACGCTGTAACCCATTGATTTACCGTTTATCACTTCTGTTTATGCAATGTTAACGCTGGCTGGCACGAATGCTGCAATCTACATTTACAGCGCAAACACTCATATTAATTAACATATATATAACTTTATTTTTACCAAAAGAGGTCGCTATGTCTCTGTCAGTTACGCGCGAAAACTTTGATGAATGGATGGTGCCGGTATATGTTCCCGCGCCTTTTATTCCTGTACGCGGAGAAGGCTCACGCCTGTGGGATCAGCAGGGGAAAGAGTACATTGATTTTGCTGGCGGGATCGCGGTCAACGCATTGGGACATGCGCATCCGGCGTTGCGCGAGGCGTTAAATGAACAGGCGAATCGCTTCTGGCATACCGGGAACGGTTACACCAATGAGCCGGCGCTGCGACTGGCGAAAAAACTGATCGACGCGACCTTCGCCGAACGCGTTTTCTTTTGTAATTCAGGCGCTGAAGCAAATGAAGCAGCATTAAAACTGGCGCGCAAATATGCCCACGATCGTGTCGGCAATCATAAAAGCGGCATTGTGGCCTTTAAAAACGCGTTCCATGGTCGCACGCTCTTTACCGTCAGCGCTGGCGGTCAACCCTCCTATTCACAGGACTTTGCGCCGCTGCCGCCGGATATTCGTCATGCAGCCTATAACGATCTGAACTCCGCCAGCGCGCTAATTGATGACAATACCTGCGCCGTGATCGTAGAGCCTGTGCAGGGCGAGGGCGGCGTGATCCCCGCCACGAAAGCTTTTTTGCAGGGGCTGCGTGAATTGTGCGACCGGCATCAGGCGTTACTGATTTTTGATGAGGTGCAGACGGGCGTCGGACGTACCGGCGAACTGTATGCATATATGCATTATGGCGTTACGCCCGATATCCTGACGACCGCTAAAGCGTTGGGTGGCGGCTTCCCGATCGGCGCGATGCTGACCACGCAAGACTATGCCAGCGTTATGACGCCAGGCACGCATGGCACCACCTACGGCGGTAATCCGCTGGCGACGGCAGTTGCCGGAAAAGTACTGGATATCATCAATACGCCGGAGATGCAAAACGGCGTCAGACAGCGCCACGATGCGTTTATTGAACGTCTAAATACCCTTAATGTACGTTTTGGCATGTTCAGTGAAATTCGCGGGCTGGGGCTACTGCTTGGCTGTGTGCTACAGACGGAGTTTGCCGGAAAAGCCAAACTCATCGCTCAGGAAGCGGCAAAAGCAGGCGTGATGGTGCTCATCGCCGGCGGCGACGTGGTGCGTTTTGCGCCAGCGTTAAATGTGAGCGACGAGGAGATAGCCACCGGGCTTGATCGTTTTGCCCTGGCGTGCGAACGCCTTCAGACGGGAGGCGCATCATGCGGGTGATTCGTCCTGTCGAACATGCGGATATCGCCGCGCTGATGCAGCTTGCAGGCAAAACGGGCGGCGGCTTAACCTCGCTACCGGCAAATGAAGCGACGCTGGCGGCCCGCATTGAACGCGCGCTAAAAACCTGGTCCGACGAGCTGCCAAAAGGCGAACAAGGGTATGTATTCGTTCTCGAGGACAGTGAAACGGGTGAGGTCGGCGGGATCTGCGCCATTGAGGTCGCGGTCGGTCTTAACGACCCCTGGTATAACTATCGTGTCGGTACGCTGGTTCATGCCTCCAAAGAGCTGAATGTATATAACGCGTTGCCAACATTATTCCTGAGTAATGATCATACCGGCAGCAGTGAGCTTTGCACGCTGTTTCTCGATCCCGAATGGCGTAAAGAGGGTAACGGCTACCTGTTGTCAAAATCGCGCTTTATGTTTATGGCCGCGTTTCGCGATAAATTCAATGAGAAAGTGGTGGCGGAAATGCGCGGCGTCATTGACGAGCACGGTTATTCTCCCTTCTGGCAAAGTCTCGGCAAACGCTTTTTTTCTATGGATTTCAGCCGGGCGGATTTTTTATGCGGTACCGGGCAAAAAGCGTTTATCGCCGAGCTGATGCCCAAACATCCTATTTATACCCACTTCTTATCTGAAGAGGCACAGGCCGTAATTGGCGAAGTCCACCCGCAAACGGCGCCAGCCCGCGCGGTGCTGGAAAAGGAAGGCTTTCGCTATCGCCACTATATCGACATCTTCGACGGCGGGCCGACGCTGGAGTGTGATATTGATCGCGTGCGGGCTATTCGTAAAAGCCGACTGGTGGAAGTCGCGGAAGGGCAACCCGCGCCTGGCGACTATCCGGCATGTCTGGTCGCCAATGAAAACTATCACCACTTTCGGGCCGCGCTGGTGCGCGCCGATCCGCAGACTTCACGACTTGTACTGACCGCCGCGCAGTTGGATGCGCTGAAATGTCGCGCGGGCGACCACGTTCGGCTGGTACGCCTTTGCGCTGAGGAGAAAACCGTATGACGCTATGGATAAACGGCGACTGGATAACCGGTCAGGGCGAACGCCGCCGCAAAACGAACCCGGTGAGCGCGGAGATACTTTGGCAGGGGAATGACGCTAATGCGGCACAGGTCGCCGAGGCCTGTCAGGCGGCGCGCGCGGCGTTTCCTCGTTGGGCCAGAGAGCCTTTTGCCGCACGACAGGCTATCGTAGAGAAATTTGCCGCCCTGCTGGAGGCGCATAAAGCCGAGCTCACGGAGGTCATCGCACGTGAAACCGGTAAACCGCGCTGGGAGGCGGCGACGGAAGTGACGGCGATGATCAATAAGATTGCCATCTCGATTAAGGCTTACCACGCCAGAACAGGTGCACAAAAAAGCGAACTTGTCGATGGCGCCGCGACGTTGCGCCATCGTCCTCACGGTGTGCTGGCGGTATTCGGCCCTTATAACTTTCCCGGCCATTTACCGAATGGCCATATTGTGCCCGCGTTGCTGGCAGGCAATACGCTGATCTTCAAACCTAGCGAGCTAACGCCATGGACCGGGGAAACGGTAATAAAACTCTGGGAACGGGCGGGGCTACCGGCAGGCGTTCTTAATCTGGTGCAGGGCGGCCGGGAGACCGGACAAGCGCTGAGTTCGCTCGACGATCTCGACGGGCTGCTGTTTACCGGCAGCGCCAGTACCGGATATCAGCTTCATCGCCAGCTATCCGGCCAGCCGGAAAAAATCCTGGCCCTGGAAATGGGCGGAAACAACCCGCTCATTATTGAGGATGCGGCAAATATGGATGCGGCGGTACATCTGACGCTGCAATCGGCGTTTATTACCGCCGGACAGCGCTGTACCTGCGCGCGACGCCTTCTGGTAAAACAGGGTGCGCAGGGAGATGCATTTCTGGCGCGGCTGGTTGACGTCGCCGGACGTCTGCAGCCCGGCAGATGGGACGACGATCCGCAGCCGTTTATCGGCGGACTGATTTCAGCGCAGGCGGCACAGCATGTGATGGAAGCCTGGCGTCAACGAGAGGCATTAGGCGGGCGCACGCTACTGGTGCCGCGGAAGGTCAAAGAGGGAACCTCTCTGCTGACGCCTGGCATCATTGAGCTGACGGGCGTCACGGATGTGCCGGATGAAGAGGTGTTTGGTCCGCTGCTGAACGTCTGGCGTTATGCGCATTTCGATGAGGCGATTCGTCTGGCGAATAATACCCGTTTTGGTCTGTCGTGTGGGCTGGTGTCGACGGATCGCGCGCAGTTCGAACAGCTCTTGCTGGAGGCGCGGGCAGGGATCGTTAACTGGAATAAACCGCTCACCGGGGCAGCGAGTACTGCGCCGTTTGGTGGTGTCGGCGCGTCTGGCAACCATCGGCCCAGCGCCTGGTATGCCGCCGATTATTGCGCCTGGCCGATGGCCAGTCTGGAATCTCCCGAACTGACGTTGCCTGCGACATTAAGCCCCGGCCTCGACTTTTCTCGCAGGGAGGCGGTATGACGGCGCATGAAGTTAATTTTGACGGGCTGGTGGGGCTTACGCACCATTATGCCGGGCTATCCTTCGGCAATGAGGCATCGACCCGCCACCGTTTTCAGGTGTCGAATCCTCGTCTGGCGGTAAAGCAGGGGCTGCTAAAGATGAAGGCTTTGGCGGATGCCGGCTTTCCCCAGGCGGTGATCCCGCCGCATGAGCGGCCTTTTATTCCGGCGTTGCGTCAGCTCGGCTTCACGGGTAGCGATGAGCAGATTCTGGATAAGGTTGCGCGTCAGGCGCCACGCTGGCTTTCCAGCGTGAGTTCCGCGTCGCCAATGTGGGTTGCGAATGCGGCGACGGTTTGCCCATCGGCAGACGCGCTGGACGGGAAAGTTCACCTGACGGTGGCGAATTTAAACAATAAATTTCATCGCGCTCTGGAGGCGCCTGTTACCGAAGCGCTGCTACGCGCCATATTTCGCGATGAAAGTCAGTTTTCAGTGCATAGCGCGTTACCGCAGGTCGCATTATTGGGAGATGAAGGCGCGGCGAATCATAACCGTCTTGGCGGCGAGTATGGTTCGGCAGGCGTGCAGCTTTTTGTCTATGGGCGCGAAGAGGAGAATGAAATACGACCCGCTCGTTATCCGGCGCGCCAGAGCCGCGAAGCCAGCGAGGCCGTGGCGCGTCTTAATCAGGTGAATCCGCAACAGGTTATCTTCGCTCAGCAAAACCCGGAGGTCATCGATCAAGGCGTATTCCATAATGATGTCATTGCCGTCTCGAATCGACAGGTATTGTTTTGTCACGAAGCGGCGTTTGCCCGGCAGAAAGTGCTCATTAATCAGTTGCGTACGTGCGTTGACGGTTTTATGGCGATAGAGGTGCCCGCCGGTGAGGTTTCTGTATCAGATGCTGTGGCGACCTACCTGTTTAATAGTCAGTTGTTAAGCCGTGACGACGGCTCAATGCTGTTAGTGTTGCCGCGGGAATGTCAGGACCATGTCGGCGTCTGGCGCTATCTGAATAAGCTGGTGGCGGAGGATAACCCCATCAGCGCGATGCAGGTATTTGATTTGCGAGAAAGTATGGCCAACGGCGGCGGTCCGGCCTGTCTGCGATTACGCGTGGTGTTAACAGAAGAAGAACGACGGGCGGTGAATCCAGCGGTAATGATGAATGACGCTCTGTTTACGGCCCTTAACGCGTGGGCGGATCGTTATTATCGCGATCGCCTGACCGCCGCCGATCTGGCCGATCCGTTATTATTGCGAGAAGGCCGGGAGGCGCTGGATGTGTTAACGCGTCTGCTGGATTTGGGGTCGGTTTATCCTTTCCAGCAAACGGGGGCGGCTGATGGATAACTTTCTGGCGTTGACGCTAAGCGGCACGACACCACGGGTGACGCAGGGGAAGGGCGCGGGTTTTCGCTGGCGCTGGTTAGGCCATGGTCTGCTTGAACTCACGCCCGATGCGCCGGTCGACCGCGCGTTAATTCTTTCTGCGGGGATACACGGCAATGAAACCGCGCCGGTAGAGATGCTGGATAAGCTGCTGTCGGCGCTGTATTCAGGCAGCTTGACGTTAACGTGGCGAGTGCTGGTGGTACTCGGCAATCCGCAGGCGCTGGCGGCGGGAATACGCTATTGTCACAGCGATATGAACCGTATGTTTGGCGGGCGTTGGCAGTCCTTTGCCGAAAGCGATGAAACGCGGCGGGCGCGTGAGCTGGAGCTAAGTCTGGAGACCTTCTTTTCATCTGGCCAGGCGCGGGTACGCTGGCATCTGGATCTGCATACCGCCATTCGTGGCTCGCATCATTTGCGTTTTGGCGTATTGCCGCAGCGCGACCGCCCGTGGGAGACAGATTTTCTGGCGTGGCTGGGCGCGGCAGGACTGGAGGCGTTGGTATTTCATCAGGCGCCCGGCGGTACGTTTACGCACTTTAGCTCTGAACATTTCGGCGCGCTTTCCTGTACGCTGGAGTTGGGAAAGGCGTTGCCGTTTGGGCAAAACGATCTGACGCAGTTCAGCGTAACCTCGCAGGCGTTGTCGGCGCTGTTGAGCGGTGTCGAAACGTCAACCTCGTCTTCTCCGCCGCTACGCTATCGGGTGGTGTCGCAAATCACGCGTCACAGCGATAAGTTCACGCTTTATATGGATGCGCAAACGCTGAATTTTACTGCCTTTGCGAAGGGAACGTTGCTGGCCGAGGAGGGGGATAAGCGTGTGACGGTGACGCATGACGTTGAATATGTTCTCTTTCCTAATCCCTCTGTCGCCTGCGGATTGCGGGCTGGATTAATGCTGGAAAGACTGCCTTGATAAATGTCCCTGTAAGCTCACGTTAGGATTACAGGGATGATTTGGGACACAGTTTCATGCTATTACGGATTATTCCTGGAGAATTGCTTTATTAATAAGCGTTGCTGCGTTATAGTTCTGCATAATTTCTGCTATATCATGCTACTGTATATTTATCTTTCAACTCTGCGCAATTTATTCTTTTTTTCTTCACAATTGGCGAAAAAGTGTTTTTTATACTTTCATTGTTTTACCGTTGTTATGACTAATTGACGCTAAGACGGTTAAAGTTAATCACGACAACACGGCGCTGTTTTAAATATGCCGTAAAAATAACTGAAAGGAAGGATGGAAATATGCGTAAACTGACTGCTCTATTTGTTGCCTCTACCCTGGCGATGGGTGCTGCGAATCTGGCTCATGCCGCTGAGACTACCACCGCCGCGCCAGCGGATGCGAAGCCAATGATGCAGCATAAAGGTAAATTTGGCCCACATCACGATATGATGTTTAAAAACCTGAACCTGACAGACGCACAGAAGCAACAAATTCGCGACATTATGAAAGCGCAGCGCGAGCAAATGAAACGTCCGCCGCTGGAAGAGCGTCGCGCCATGCATGATATTATCGCCAGCGATACCTTCGATAAAGCCAAAGCCGAAGCGCAAATTACGAAAATGGAAGCACAGCGCAAGGCCAATATGCTGGCGCATATGGAAACCCAGAATAAAATTTATAACGTTCTGACGCCGGAGCAGAAAAAGCAATATAACGCTAATTTTGAGAAGCGTCTGACAGAACGCCCGGCGCAAGAAGGTAAAATGCCTGCTGCGGCAGAATAACTTTCCACATAATTTAAGACCGCCGGTCTTGTCGACAACACAATCGTTGAGGTGGACAGGATCGGCGGTTTTCTTTATGACTGGCGACAGTCGGTGTGCAGTTCAATGATCTCATATTGACCTGACATTAGCGGCTTACAGAGAATTTTATAGCCATCCTGATCAAAGCCCGCAGGGGTGCGCACCAGGGTGGCGGCCTCATCCAGCGAGGGGACCGCCCCCAGCCATAACCAGTTGTTGATAATGTGGAACTGGGTCATTTGTGGGCGGCTCTCTTTTAACGCGATAGCGCCTTTCCAGGGCCAGCAAACCACACGTAACCGTTCCAGCGAGGCCTGCAGACGAAGAAAATGCGCCTGCGGGGTTTCTTGCCCACAGCACGCGCCAGCACAGCGCTTCAGAGCGAAACGAAAACAGGCGCGCCCACGGCTTACCGGTTCAAGCCCCAGCAGGCCATAACACAATTTTTGTTCATCGGCGAGGTTCTGTAAGCTTTGCAGCGCTGCCCGACGGTTGGCGAAGAGCCCAAACAGGTTCGTCTCATGGGAAAAATCGACGCTGCGGGCGGAAACGACCTCAATCTTTTGTTCGCTCAACTGTAGAGAGCAAAGCTGGCGATTACGCCGTAACCGCTTGTTAAACAGCGGCTGTTGCTCTTTGATTAGCCGCGCCTCCAGCAGCAACGCGCCCATTTCCCCAGCGGTGCAGATCCAGCTTATCCGCCGCGCCTGTCGCAGCATAGCGGCCTCGTCAGGCGTTCGCAGATGTGAAAGCACCCGGCTGCGAATATTCACGCTTTTACCGATATAAAGCGGTAGCGTATCGCTTTCGCTATGAAATATATAGACACCCGGTAAGGCTGGCGCTTCGCTGAGGAAAGGACGTAAATGTTCTGGATATTCGTAAATGGCCGCCGCTTCAAACTCAAGGCGGGGGGCTGATTGACGCCGTACCACAGTGATCTCCGTTAACTGGTTATTCATCCAGTATAACAGCGGATGGGTGATTAAAAAAGAGGCTGGGAAGAGAGGCGGCCGGATAGACGAGCGATATCCGGCACAACAGTAGAAGTACGCTTACTTTTTCCAAAAGTCGTCGAATACCGTAATCGGCAAACGGCGCTTATGTTCAGTTTTTACATACCAGCCTTCGATAGTTTTAGCGATGGCGGGGTCCAGCGTTTTGCCTTCCAGGTAATCGTCAATATTGTCATACGTTACGCCCAGCGCGGCTTCATCAGGCAGTGAAGGGCGGTCGTCTTCCAAATCGGCGGTGGGGACTTTTTTATACAGATGCTCAGGACAGCCCAGCGCTGCGAGAAGCTGTTTGCCCTGGCGTTTGTTAAGGCGATGAAGTGGATTAATATCGGTACCGCCATCGCCATATTTGGTGAAGAACCCGGTTATCGCTTCCGCCGCATGGTCGGTGCCCACCACGACGCCGTGAGTCATACCGGCGATGCTATATTGCGCTTTCATTCGCTCACGCGCTTTTTCATTGCCGCGAACAAAATCGCTCAGCTCAATTCCCGCTTCGCGCAGCGCCTGCTCGCTGGCGAGGACGGCGCCTTTAATATTGACGGTGAGTACTCTGTCCGGCTGAATAAAAGCAATGGCGTCCTGGCAATCCTGTTCATCGGCCTGCACGCCATAAGGCAGACGAACGGCGATAAACTGCAGCGCATTATCACCAGTCTCTTCCCGCAATTCGGCGATAGCCATCTGGCTGAGTTTCCCGGCCAGCGTCGAATCCTGCCCGCCGCTAATGCCTAACACCAGCGATTTCAAAAAGGGATAGGTTTTCAGGTACGCTTTAAGAAAATCCACGCTGCGGCGAATTTCTTCTTCAGGGTTGATATGTGGTTTCGCGCCAAGCGCCTGGATTATCTCTTGCTGCAGAGTCATTTAACCCCCTTCGACATTAAAAAAATGAATCTTTACTCTGTTAAAGCTAACCCTTCGCCGCTGAAACGACAAGGTTTGGCGGGCTAAGCGGTGTTTAAAACAACATATCGCTGCGTTAGAGAATTTTCCGAAAGGCTTTTTGTGGCGGGTCGCGGCTTGAAAAATATTCTGATGTATTCCAGGCTTACATAACACGCTGATAAACAAGAGGACGGAAAATGAACAAGAACGTAGCAGGAATTTTAAGCGCAGCGGCGGTAATGACTATGCTGGCAGGCTGTACGGCGTATGATCGTACAAAAGACCAATTTGTTGAGCCTGTCGTTAAAGATGTTAAAAAAGGAATGAGCAGGGCACAGGTTGCGCAGATTGCGGGCAAACCGTCATCTGAAGTGAGCATGATTCATGCGCGCGGTACCTGTCAGACCTACATCCTGGGTCAACGTGATGGTAAAGCGGAAACCTACTTTGTTGCGCTGGATGATACCGGGCACGTGATTAACTCCGGCTACCAGACCTGTGCGGAGTACGACACTGACCCACAGGCGCCGAAGCAGTAACAACTGTACATTGCCTGAACATTCAAGGAAACCGGCCTGCGAGCCGGTTTTTTTGTGCCTGCCATAACCTTATTTATTATCGCGAATTATTTGCCCGAAATGTGAGGGGGGTCATAACGCCAGGTCAATGAGAGACAATTTAGTGGGTCAAGGAAATACCATCCGGCGGTCCGATCCCGTATACTCATTTCAGCCACCTAAAAAAGTAAATCCGGTTACGCAAGTCGCCCAGAGTATGGATGCAGGTTGAGGCTTGCGGCGTATCTGGTTGACAGATAATCGCACATGAGGAAGGTTTTTATGGAAAAGAAACACATTTATCTGTTTTGTTCTGCGGGCATGTCAACATCGTTACTGGTATCAAAAATGCGCGCTCAGGCTGAAAAATATGAAGTGCCGGTGATTATTGAAGCATTCCCTGAAACCCTGGCCGGTGAAAAAGGCCCGGCAGCGGACGTCGTGTTATTAGGCCCGCAAATTGCTTATATGCTCCCCGAAATTCAGCGTTTATTACCCGGTAAACCGGTAGAAGTCATTGATTCAATGTTGTACGGCAAGGTAGATGGTTTAGGCGTGCTTAAAGCTGCGGTAGCGGCAATTAAAAAAGCCGCCGCGAATTAATTATTTTTTAATTTTTCCCGTCAAAGAGTTATTTCATACACTAACCGCAATATTTTATTGCGGTATTTAAGGGTATTTTTCTATGAGTAACGTCATTGCTTCACTTGAAAAGGTACTCCTTCCTTTTGCTGTAAAAATAGGAAAGCAGCCACACGTTAATGCAATCAAGAACGGCTTTATTCGTTTAATGCCATTAACCCTTGCGGGGGCGATGTTTGTATTAATTAATAACGTTTTCCTGAGCTTTGGGGAGGGGTCGTTTTTTTATTCCATGGGCATTCGGCTTGATGCCTCAACCATTGAAACACTTAATGGATTGAAAGGCATCGGCGGGAACGTCTATAACGGCACATTGGGCATTATGTCGCTCATGGCGCCATTTTTTATCGGTATGGCGCTGGCGGAAGAGCGCAAGGTTGATGCGCTGGCCGCCGGACTGCTCTCCGTGGCGGCATTTATGACCGTAACGCCGTATAGTGTCGGCGAGGCCTATGCCGTAGGCGCTAACTGGCTGGGCGGCGCGAATATTATCTCCGGTATTATTATTGGCCTGGTGGTCGCGGAGATGTTTACATTTATTGTCCGGCGCAACTGGGTGATTAAACTACCGGACAGCGTACCGGCTTCGGTGTCTCGTTCATTCTCAGCATTAATTCCCGGCTTTATTATTCTCTCTATTATGGGGATTATTGCCTGGGCGCTGTCTAATTACGGTTCTAACTTCCATCAGATTATTATGGACACTATCTCTACGCCGCTGGCATCGCTGGGTAGCGTGGTAGGGTGGGCATATGTCATTTTTGTACCGCTGCTGTGGTTCTTTGGTATTCATGGTTCGCTGGCGCTGACCGCGCTGGACAGCGGCATCATGACGCCCTGGGCGCTGGAAAACATCTCTATTTACCAGCAGTATGGCTCCGTCGATGCGGCGCTGGAAGCCGGTAAAACGTTCCATATCTGGGCGAAACCGATGCTGGATTCTTATATCTTCCTCGGTGGTAGCGGCGCAACGCTGGGTCTGATCATCGCTATCTTCCTGGCATCCCGTCGCGCGGACTATCGCCAGGTGGCAAAACTGGCGCTGCCGTCAGGTATCTTCCAGATTAACGAACCCATCCTGTTTGGCCTGCCGATTATTATGAACCCGGTGATGTTTATCCCCTTCATTCTGGTTCAGCCGATTCTGGCGGCGATTACGCTGGTGGCTTACTATTTGGGTATTATTCCGCCGATTACCAATATTGCGCCGTGGACCATGCCAACCGGGTTGGGGGCGTTCTTTAACACCAACGGCAGTGTCGCCGCGTTGCTGGTTGCGCTATTTAACCTGGCGGTCGCTACCCTGATTTATCTCCCCTTCGTGGTGGTGGCTAACAAAGCGCAGAACGCCATCGAGCAGGAAGAAAGCGAAGAAGATATCGCTAACGCACTGAAATTCTAAACTCCGCGCCGGCATGGGATGCCATGCCGGGCTGAATCAGAGGAAAGACTATGTTTGATCTTGAAAATGTTGTAGATAACCAGACAGCGGCTGAGGAACTCGAAGAAGTCGTTATGGGGCTTATCATCAATTCTGGTCAGGCGCGCAGCCTGGCATATGGCGCGCTCAGAAAAGCGAAAGAAGGCGATTTTGAGGCGGCGAAAGCGATGATGGACCAGTCGCGCATAGCGCTCAATGAAGCGCATCTTGTGCAGACAAAACTCATCGAAGGCGATCAGGGCGAAGGCAAAATGAAAGTCAGTCTGGTCCTGGTTCACGCTCAGGATCATTTGATGACATCAATGCTGGCTCGTGAACTGATCGCCGAGTTGATTGAGCTCCATGAGAAACTGAAATAACAGGGGGCGGATGATGCAGCTACAGGTTAACGCAACGGAAATCAAAACGGTTTATGAGCAGCAGCTCTTCAATGGCAAAAATTTCCATGTGTTTATCTATAACAAGACGGAAAGCGTCACCGGGCTGCATCAGCACGACTATTATGAATTTACCCTGGTATTAACCGGACGTTATTACCAGGAGATTAACGGGAAGCGTGTGCTGCTGGAACGTGGAGATTTTGTTTTTATCCCGGTGGGGTCGAATCACCAAAGTTTCTATGAGTTTGGCGCAACGCGTATTCTGAACGTAGGAATTAGTAAACGTTTTTTTGAACAGCATTATCTTCCGTTACTGCCGTTTTGTTTTGTGGCATCGCAGGTATACAGGGCGAATAGCACCTTCCTTACCTATATTGAAACGGTGATTGCGTCGTTGAATTTTCGCGGCAATGGGCTCGACGAATTTATCGAAGTGGTGACATTTTATATTATAAACCGCTTACGTCATTACCGCGAAGAGCAGGTTTATGATGATATTCCACAATGGCTGAAAGCAACCGTGGAGATAATGCATGATAAAACGCAGTTTGGCGAACATGCGCTGGAAAATATGGTGCGCCTGTCGGCAAAATCCCAGGAGTATCTGACGCGCGCCACCCGACGTTATTACAGCAAAACGCCGATGCAAATCATTAATGAGATTCGCATTAATTTTGCCAAGAAACAGTTGGAAATGACCAACTATTCAGTTACGGATATTGCTTATGAAGCCGGGTATAGCAGTCCAAGTCTGTTTATTAAAACGTTTAAGAAGATGACCTCATTCACGCCGAATAGTTATCGGAAGCGATTGACGGAAATTAATGAGTAACGGTTTACATTGCTCGATTAATTACATTTCACGCTTGCCCCAATAGCGCGGGGAACGTCACGCTATTTCTTACGAGCGGGCATAGCGTAATACATATCAGTGACATACACTGAAGGGAGATATTATGAGCCAGAAATTAAAAGTCGTCACTATTGGTGGCGGGAGCAGCTACACCCCTGAATTACTTGAAGGCTTTATTAAACGCTACCATGAATTACCTGTCACTGAATTATGGCTGGTTGACGTTGAAGACGGGAAAGAGAAGCTGGGCATTATTTATGATCTCTGCCAGCGAATGATTGATAAAGCAGGCGTTCCGCTAAAATTGTATAAAACGCTGGATCGCCGGGAAGCGCTGAAAGACGCTAATTTTGTTACTACCCAGCTACGCGTTGGTCAACTCAAAGCCCGTGAACTGGACGAGCGTATCCCGCTTAGTCACGGCTATCTGGGGCAAGAAACCAACGGCGCTGGCGGTTTATTTAAAGGGTTGCGTACCATTCCGGTTATTTTTGACATTATTAAAGATGTTGAAGAATTATGTCCGAATGCGTGGGTCATTAACTTTACTAATCCGGCAGGGATGGTGACGGAAGCGGTTTATCGTCATACCAACTTTAAAAAGTTCATTGGCGTATGTAATATTCCTGTCGGCATGAAAATGTTTATTCATGACGTGCTGGCGCTGAATGAGACTGACGATCTTTCCATTGACCTGTTTGGTCTAAACCATATGGTCTTTATTAAAGATGTGCTGGTGAATGGCACCTCACGGTTCGCAGAATTACTGGATGGCGTGGCGTCCGGTCAGTTGAAAGCGTCAACCGTAAAAAATATCTTTGATCTGCCGTTTAGTGAAGGATTGATTCGCTCGCTGAACATGCTGCCGTGCTCTTATTTGTTGTATTACTTCAAGCAAAAAGAGATGTTGGCGATTGAAATGGGCGAATATTACAAAGGCGGCGCGCGCGCTCAGGTCGTACAAAAAGTGGAGAAACAACTCTTCGACTTGTACAAAAATCCTGAGCTAAACGTGAAGCCGAAAGAGCTTGAGCAACGCGGCGGCGCTTATTATTCCGATGCCGCTTGTGAAGTCATTAACGCTATTTATAATGACAAGCAGACTGAGCATTACGTTAATATTCCACATCATGGGCATGTCGAGAATATCCCGGCGGACTGGGCGGTGGAAATGACCTGCATTCTGGGACGCAATGGCGCGACGCCGCACCCGCGTATCACCCGTTTTGACGAAAAAGTGCTGGGGCTTATCCACACTATTAAAGGATTTGAGGTCGCGGCCAGCAATGCGGCGCTGAGCGGAAACTTTAATGATGTGCTGCTGGCGCTTAACCTGAGTCCGCTGGTGCATTCCGACCGCGACGCAGAAGTCCTGGCGCGTGAACTCATTCTGGCGCATGAAAAATGGCTGCCTAATTTTGCCGCTTGCATCGAAGCGCTTAAAGGTAAGCACCACTGACAGAGGTAGGCTATGGAACGCGTGTTGATTGTGAATGCCGATGATTTTGGCCTGAGTAAAGGGCAAAATTACGGCATTGTTGAAGCATATCGCAACGGCGTTGTGACCTCCACGACGGCGCTGGTCAATGGCGAGGCTATTGACCATGCGGCGCAGCTTAGCCGCGAGCTGCCTGCGCTTGGGGTGGGAATGCATTTTGTTTTGACGTTAGGCAAACCGGTGTCAGAGATGCCGGGCCTGACGCGAGACGGCCTGTTGGGGAAATGGATCTGGCAAATGGCGGAGGAGGATACGCTTCCGCTGGATGAAATTGCGCATGAACTGGCGTGTCAGTATCAGCGTTTCATCGACGTATTTGGCCGCGAGCCAACGCATCTCGACAGTCACCATCATGTGCATATGTTCCCGCAAATTTTCCCCATCGTCGCCCGCTTTGCGGCGCAGCGCGGGATTGCGTTACGTATTGACCGCCAGACGGTGTTGAACGCAGACGATCTGCCGTCGGATTTGCGCAGTACTCAAGGATTTAGTAGTGAATTTTACGGCGAGGAGATCACCGAAGCGTGCTTTTTACGCATTCTGGATGCCTCGGCGCATCGAGGAGAGGCCTCTCTGGAGGTGATGTGTCATCCGGCGTTTGTGGACAACATTATTCGCCAGAGCGCCTATTGTTACCCCCGCTTAACTGAACTGGAGGTGTTGACGTCTGCGTCACTCAAGGCAGCGATTGCGGAACGTGGATATCGTCCTGGCAGTTTTCTTGATATTTAGCTCCTGAGTTTGCGGCGCAAGAATGCGCCGCATTTTTTGTCGTTTATGCAGGAATCGCGTTAATTTTCCCCGCACGCGACCAGACACGGTGTGCCACCATCAGCGTCAATAGAGTGTCCATAAAGTGGTGGTCAACGTTATCTGCCTCAACAAGTCCTTCTTCCCCCTGGCTATCAATGTTTAAAAGCGCCTTAAACCGTCGGGCGTCGCCTGCCAGTGCGATGGGCTTCAGATGTTTGTAGGCTTCCAGAAGGTAGTAACGGGCATCGCCACAACTCTCGATATCGGCAATATTGCCGCACGGTACTATTACCGCATCGACTGTTAGCGACGGCGCGCCGGCAAAGGTTGCCGCAATAGTTAATGTTGAACCGTCATCAGCCGTTACTTCACCCATCCGTGAATAGAGCAGTTTTGCGTGGACGCCTTTAGCTTTTAAAGCCTGCAAAATGGTCAGCAGATCGGCGGCGTTAACCTTGTCGTTCAGCAGAATAGCGACCACGCGACCTTTAACATCGCCGTCTGGCACCGCATACAGGCTGAGCGCCGGATCTTTTTTCAGACCGTTGACATCAGGAGGCGGGGCAATTTGCGTTTGCTCATGGGTGAGTGCAAAACCGAGATTATGCGCGACGCCCTGAGCCAGCGTGACATCAATATGCGCTAACTGATCGACCACCCGCTCCCGAATATACGCGCGGGCGACTTTACCCAGTTCAAAGCTGAACGCGTCAATAATATGCTGCTGCTCTATCGGCGTCTGACTGAGCCAGAACAGGCGAGGATGCGCGTAATATTCACCGAAAGAGGGGCTGCGTTCGCGGATTTTATTGCCATCCACGCGTTCCTGGTATGATTCGAAGCCGCCGCGTTTTGGCGCTGGCGGCGTTTCGCGCGGCCAGTTGTCATTAATGGAGTTCGGTTCATAGTTCGCCGGATTGGTGTCGATATCCATCCGGTGCATACCGTCACGCTGGAAGTTATGGTAGGGGCAGGTAGGGCGGTTAATCGGAATTTCGTGGAAGTTTGGCCCGCCCAGACGGCTGATTTGCGTGTCGGTATAAGAGAACAGACGCCCCTGTAACAGCGGATCGTTGGTAAAATCAATGCCGGGAACAATATGTCCAGGATGAAATGCCGCCTGTTCGTTTTCAGCGAAAAAGTTATCCGGATTACGGTTTAACACCATTTTGCCGACGCGTTGTACTGGCACCAACTCTTCCGGAATCAGTTTGGTCGGATCGAGCAGATCAAAATCGAATTTAAATTCATCCTCTTCTGCAATGAGTTGTAGGCCCAGCTCGTATTCCGGGAAATCGCCCGCTTCGATGGCCTCCCACAGATCCCGGCGGTGAAAATCCGGATCGCGACCGGTCAGTTTTTGTGACTCATCCCATACCAGCGAGGCTTTACCTGCCAACGGTTTCCAGTGGAAACGGACAAAGGTCGCTTTCCCTTGTGCATTGATTAGACGGAAGGTGTGAATGCCGAACCCTTCCATCGTCCGATAACTGCGTGGAATACCGCGATCCGACATTGCCCACATGACGTTGTGCAGCGTCTCAGGCTGTAAGGAAACATAGTCCCAGAAGGTGTCGTGCGCGCTCTGTCCTTGCGGAATAGCCCAATGTGGTTCGGGCTTAACGGCGTGCACAAAATCCGGAAACTTATGCGCATCCTGGATAAAAAAGATCGGCGTGTTATTGCCGACGAGATCGAAAATTCCCTCTTCGGTATAAAATTTGGTCGCAAAACCGCGGATATCACGTACGGTATCAGCAGACCCCGCGCCGCCCTGTACTGTCGAAAAGCGAACAAAGACCGGGGTAATTTTCTGTGGATCGCACAGAAACGCGGCTTTCGTGATGTCGCTCAGGTCTTTATATGGCTGGAAATAGCCGTGTGCTGCAGATCCGCGGGCGTGAACGATCCTCTCCGGGATACGCTCATGGTCAAAGTGGGTAATTTTCTCGCGCAGAATAAAATCTTCCAACAGCGTAGGGCCGCGGCTGCCGGCGCGAAGAGAATTTTGATCGTCGGCGATGCGCACGCCCTGATTGGTGGTCAGCGCATAATTTTCGCTGCCTTTACGAAAGGCGTCGAGGGCGGTGAGCTTATCATTCGCGGTCTCGGGCGCTTTTAAGCTGCCGGGGGCCGTTGGTTGTGCGCCCGGCGGCGTCGGTTCTGGCGTGGGGCGATGTGAACCGTCTGACGGCGCCAGGGAGTCCAGGCCGGGCTGTGATTCACGGGTATCATGCACGGGGGACTGATGGGGGGATTTTTCATTATGCGACATTGAACTCGTCTCCTGCTTTCATCACTGAAATGGGCGTGGTAGTAGTCAAAATCACTCTAACTATAGAACATTTCAGCAATTATGCCGGGGGAGAGCGGAACGGCAGACAGGGTACAACGGGGAAATCGCACGCGCGGAACAGGACGTCGGAGGCGAAGATCGGCTAAAATAGTGTTTTTCTGATTTTTAGCCTTAGAGCCTATCCCAGTAGGCGTTATTGGCGCAGCCAGTTTGGACACGGACAGCGCGCAAAAACCGGAGCGTACACGTAGTACGTGAGGATTTTGAGCACTGCCCAGGACCAAAATGGCAAGTAAAATAGCCCTAATGGGATAGGCTCTTAGCCTCTTTTAGTGAAGCATTAATGATGAAACCTCTTCGCCAGCAAAATCGCCAGATTATTAGCTATATTCCGCGTGTTGAACCCGCGCCGCCGGAACATGCGATAAAAATGGATACGTTTCGCGACGTCTGGATACTGCGCGGTAAATATGTTGCCTTTGTTCTGACGGGGGAGTCATTTCAACGGTCGCCCGCCTTTAGCGTGCCAGAATCGGCGCAGCGTTGGGCGAATCAGGTTCGCCAGGAAAACGAAATCGCTGACTAAGAAAAAAACAAAACGCCGGTACTGGAGACCGGCGTGTTTAGTGACAGACATTTTGAGTTGCCGATCGTCGTGTCTCAGACGATGTGAACGCCCGATAATGTATTATCGATGCGCCAGTTCAGCGTCTTCTTCGCTATCGAGAATGGTTTTATCGGTCTGCTTCAGCCACTGGCTGGTCAGCGTACCCGCGGTCATTGAGCCGCTCACGTTCAGTGCGGTACGGCCCATATCAATCAACGGTTCGACGGAGATTAACAGCGCGACCAGCGTGACCGGTAAGCCCATGGCAGGCAGCACAATCAGCGCGGCGAAGGTCGCGCCGCCGCCAACGCCGGCAACACCCGCCGAACTTACGGTAACGATACCCACCAGCGTGGCTATCCATACGGGGTCTAAGGGGTTGATGCCGACCGTCGGCGCAACCATTACCGCCAACATCGCAGGATAAAGACCGGCACAACCGTTTTGGCCGATGGTCGCGCCAAAAGAGGCAGCAAAGCTGGCGATGGACTCCGGCACGCCCAGGCGGCGGGTTTGCGCTTCGACATTAAGTGGAATGGAGGCGGCGCTGGAGCGGCTGGTAAAGGCAAATGTCAGCACCGGCCACACCTTGCGGAAATATTTCAGCGGGCTAATCCCGTTCACGCCCAATAGTATGCCGTGAACCACAAACATTATCGCCAGACCAAGATATGACGCTACCACGAAGCTTCCAAGCTTAATGATGTCCTGCAGATTAGAGCCGGCAACCACTTTCGTCATCAGCGCCAGTACGCCGTAAGGCGTAAGTTGCATCACCAGACGCACCAGCTTCATTACCCAGCTTTGCAGGGTATCGATAGCAACAAGCACACGCTCGCCTTTTGGCGCATCATCTTTCAGCAGCTTAAGCGCGGCCACGCCCAGGAAGGCGGCGAAAATCACCACGCTGATAATAGACGTAGGATTTGCGCCAGTCAGATCCGCAAACGGATTTTTCGGTACAAAAGACAGCACCAGTTGCGGCACGCTGAGATCGGCCACTTTGCCGACATAGCTCGTCTCAATGGCATTCAGACGCGCGGTTTCCGCGCCGCCCTGAACCAGACCTTCCGCCGTCAGTCCGAACAGATTGGTGACCAGCACGCCCACCAGCGCTGCGATAAGGGTAGTAAACAGCAGCGTGCCGATAGTCAGAAAACTGATTTTCCCCAATTGAGAGGCGTTATGCAGTCGTGCCACGGCGCTTAAAATAGAGGCGAATACCAGCGGCATCACAATCATTTGTAGCAATTGCACATAGCCGTTGCCGACAATATTGAACCACTGAATGGAGTCTTTTAACACCTGACTGTCAGCGCCATAAATGGTGTGCAGGGCCAGACCAAAGACCACGCCCATCACAAGGCCGACAAGCACTTTTTTAGCCAGACTCCACTGTTTATGACGGGCCTGCGCCAGTACAAACAGCAGAATGACGAACACCGCAATGTTCGCAATTAATGGAAAATTCATCCCCGTTCTCCTGATTTTTTTATTATGAAGCGCTGTGTTTTAGCGATTCTGTTCGCGCAAGATTAGCAGAACTGTGAGCTGGCTCTTATATTCAAATGGAATGGTTTATACCAAAAATGACTTTGGCGTTGATTTACTAATCAATCTGGTGATTTATAAAACGATTGAACTGCATTTGCAGGATAGTGATCATCTGCGAAGACCAGCGTATGACGTTGTTTTCCGGCATGGACTGCGGCATCCACACCGCCCAGGCAAACAACGCCATACATAAAAATCGCTCCAGTTGATTGCCTTTGCGCGGCGCCAGAATAGGCAGGCGGAAACGCCAGCGGCACGGCCACAGTAAGGGAACGCCTGCGGGGGTGAGCATATCCGCGACGATATGGCTTAAATAGCCAAGTACCATGCCTTGCAGCGCATCTGCCGGGATAATCCACGTATCCGGTACCTTGAGATAAAAGGTCGCCAGTAGGGCAAAGACCGCCAGCAGACTATGGGTAAACCCCCGGTGACCGAACGCGCGGGCGATCGGTTTCGATACCCATTTCAGGCGCTGACCAAGAAAAGATTTGGGGTGGTCGATATCCGGCAGCAGACAGGTCAAAATAGCCGAAGGAATAATATGCCACCAGTCGCCGTGCGCAAGGACGGGCGTTAACTCGGCATTCTTGGCGAAAACCGCGCTGGCTATAGAAAAAAGAAGATGTCCTTCCGCCGTCATGATAAAACCCATTAAACTGTCAATTCATACAGTATAGGGTTTTTATACAGTAGGCGGAAGTGGTGACGTTGTAACTCTTTGTCTCTGTCAAAGCCGCTTGCCGTCTGGTTCAGCGGCTAATTGCCCGTTGACTTTGTTTCGGAAACATCTTAACCGAGTAGATGCGCCGCCGTCAGCTCTGTCAGCGAGTTAAGTTTGACATTCGCCAGCGCAAAGCGCGGATCATGCTGGTTTTCTTCTGCTGGCACCACAATGGCGCGCATTCGCGCCGCCTTTGCCGCGATTAGACCATTCACCGAATCCTCCAGCGCCACGCAGGTTAATGGATCAACGCCTAATTTGGCCGCACAATCCAGATAGACCTGCGGGTGCGGTTTGCTGTAGGGCAATTTTTCCGCAGAGGCCAGCGCGTCAAAACTGTCGCGCAGCTCAAACATGGTGAGCACTTTTTCCAGCATATGCAGCGGCGATGCCGAGGCAAGCCCCACTAATAGCCCCTGCGCTTTACACAGCGCCACGGCCTCACGCACACCCGGTAAAAGAGGGCGCGTCTCTTCGATAAGCGTAATCGCGCGGGCAATAACACGGTTTGTCACTTCCTGGCGATCGGGGCCGTTCCACGGTTGCTGCGCAAACCAGAGATCGACAACCATATCAATGCGTAGCCCAAGCGTGTCTGGCAGCTCATGGCGTCGAGTAATATCTACGCCTAAACTTGCCATTACGTCCAGTTCAGCGCGATCCCAGAGCGGTTCGGAATCGATCAGTAGTCCATCCATATCGAAAATTGCAGCAAGAATTTGACGTGGGGTTGACATCACAACCTCTCCTGTTGAGATTAAAAAATAACGAATTAAGCGTTCATTATGACCATGTTCTTAGTATATCGCCCTTAAAGATCAGGCGAAAACGGGAATCAACAGGTAGACTTAGGCCAAAACGACGCGTCTTTATCAAGGGGAACTCATGACGTATCAACAAGCTGGACGCATTGCAATCCTAAAAAGAGTTGTTGGGTGGGTTATTTTTATTCCGGCACTGCTTTCCACGCTCATCTCAGTCCTTAAATTTATGTATGCGCACAGTGAAAAGCAGGAGGGGATAAATGCGGTAATGCTGGATTTTACCCACGTAATGATAGACATGATGCGCGTGAATACGCCGTTTCTGAATGTTTTTTGGTACAACTCGCCGACGCCGAATTTTCAGGGAAGCCTGAATATCGGTTTCTGGCTCATTTTTATTCTGATTTTTGTCGGGCTGGCGATGCAGGATTCCGGCGCCAGAATGAGCCGCCAGTCACGTTTTTTGCGTGAAGGCGTGGAAGATCAGTTGATCCTGGAAAAAGCAAAAGGCGCGGAAGGGCTAACGCGTGAGCAGATAGAGTCACGTATCGTGGTGCCGCACCATACCATCTTTTTACAGTTTTTCCCGCTCTATATTTTGCCGGTCATTATTATCGTGCTCGGCTACTTTTTCTTTTCCTTGTTAGGCTTCATGTAAACTGAAAAATGCCGGATAGCCCGTATCCGGCATGGGCTGTACCTATACCGCAAGCAGCCGATCCATCGCTTTTTGCGCAGTAGCCAGGTGCTGACCGCCAAACAGCCTTGCCCGATTAAGCAGGGTGTAGAGCTGGTAAATCGGCTGCCTGTCGAGAAAATCCAGCGGTAGCGGCGAAACGGACTGATAGCCGTCATAAATCTGCGGTGGCTGATCGGTATGCAGCGGCAGCATCGCCAGATCGCATTCTCTGTCGCCCCAATAGCAGGCTGGATCGAAGATATAGGGGCCGTCAGGGCCAAGCGCGCAGTTCGCCGACCATAGATCGCCATGCAAAAGAGAAGGCTGCGGTTGATGCGACGCCAGACGTTGCTGAACATGTTCAACAATGGCGTCAATATTACCAAAGGTAATGCCTTTTTCCGCAGCGAGTTCAAGCTGCCAGCCAATGCGCTGTTCGGCGAAAAAAGTCGACCAACGGCGTTGCCAGGTATTCGGCTGCGGCGTGGTAGAGAGCGCGTTATCAAAATCGAGGCCGAATTGAGGTTGGTCGCTCCATTGGTGCAGGCGCGCCAGCTGTTGCCCAAGAATAAACGCATTATGGGCATCCAGCGGGCGGGGCGAGAGGTAGTCCATGACTAAAAAGCTGTAATCCCGATCCGAACCTACCGCCCATACCTTAGGCACAACAACGGTTTTACTGCGGGAGAGCAGCTCCAGCTGATCGGCTTCAGCGGTAAAACCGCGAAGCATTTCTCGTTCATCGCACTTTACGAAAAAATCATGGCCTGCATAACGTAAATGCCATGCGGCATGAACTTCTCCGCCTGGCAGTTCATTACGCAGTTCGATTTCGCCTTCACCGACTTGCTCGCTTAAAAGACGACTGATAGCTTGCCACATAATGTCTCTCCCCACGTTGTCTGCCAGATCATAAGGTTAGCGCAAAAATGCGGTTGAAAAATACGAACTAACGCACATCGCGGACGCGCCGCGGCGGGAATGGCACTTATTGTGCGTTTTTACTCCACGCCTCCCAGGTCGCCACGGTAATGTCGACATCCTTATCTAACGCGCTTTTCGCAAGTCCGGCGACAAGCGCTTTGATTTCATCAGCGCTCTGAGCGCTAACAAAGCCAAACGTATTGGTGCCGAGCTCATGCACATTCCCTTCATCGTCCGTTAATGTCAGCAAAAAACCGCTGCGCGTCAGATGATTATTGAGTTCGTTAATCTCGGTCAGGGAATCTTCATGGAAGGTTACGGTAATAACATAACGGGTAATATCGCCACTGGCCATCGTTCACCTCGTTGGGAGCAACTGTGTTTTTAACAGCGGCGGATGCGCCGCCCGTTAACCGATTTTCCGGTATCCCCCTCGGCGAGGGGGAAACGATTATTGCGCGGAAAGATAGGCGTATATTTTTTGGGTATCGTCACGAGAACACAGACGCGTACCTTGATTGAGCGTAGCAGCGCTGCCTGCCGCCACACCGAAGCGCACCATCTCTTCCAGCGACGCGTCTTGCGCCAGTTTTAACGTCATCGCGCCTACCATACTGTCGCCTGCGCCAACAGTACTTTGACTTTTCACCGGGGGAGGAACAACTTGGATGCAATTCTCACTGTCTATGCCCAGTGCCCCTTGCGGCCCCAGAGAGACCACTACCCGGCGAGCCTTGCCACTTTGCACTAATTCCTGGGCCGCTTTACGCACATCATCAGGTTGCGTCAGATCGCGATTAACCAACGCGCTCAATTCTTTCAGGTTAGGTTTCACCAGTTCGATATCGCCAAGCGCCAGCGCGGCGGTGAGCGCGTCGCCAGAGCTATCAATAATGCAGCGAATGCCTTGCTTCTGCGCGGCGGAAATCAGTTGCGTGAGTTTCTCGACCTTAACGCCGGGCGGAAGGCTGCCGCTGATAACCAGAATTGCCCCGGATTCAATTTCCAGTACCTGTTCTTCAAGCTGGCGAAATTCGTCATCGTCCAGCGTGGCGCCGGGCATAACAAAACGATATTGTTCGCCGCTGGACTCGACGTGGACGTGCAGGTTCTGACGCGTCCAGTCCTTCGCATCGACGGTAGACACGGGGACATTTTCGTCAGCCAGTAGTGCGACCAGATGTTCGCCGGTAGCGCCGCCAGCCGGGAAAATTGCGGTCGCGGTGCCGCCAAGATGCGCAATGGCGCGAGCGACATTAATACCCCCGCCACCGGGTTCGAATACCGGCGCGGAGCACCGCAGTTTACCTTCGGGATAAATTTGCGGCGTGATTGTTGCGCTATCGAGAGAGGGCGCAAGCGTCAACGTATAGATACGTACCATCGTTACCTCCTGTTAGGCTGATTTCAGTCTGGCACTTAATCCCCGGAAAGTGAAGGAATTAACAACATGATTTTCCGGATCTTTATTTAAAGAAGTACGATGTAAAGTTATATAAATAAATGAATGCTTCGGGAGGGTTCTTATTCAAAAAATGAAATAGTAATTGATTGCTATGTTATTCGGGGCTTCTTATAATTCGCTACCTTTCCAGGGGCGTTTGTCATTGATCCCTATGAAAGTTTCCGGGACCGTCGTGGTCTCTTTTTTAGTTGTACGGACTCTATATAAATGAAGCTTTTGAAGGCAGTACCCGCTGTAGTTATGCTGGCGGGTGGCGTGTTCGCGTCTCTGTATGCCGCCGCCGATGATTCCGTTTTTACTGTCATGGATGATCCCTCCACCGCGAAAAAACCTTTTGAAGGTAATCTGAATGCGGGCTACCTTGCTCAGTCAGGCAATACTAAAAGTTCTTCCTTAACGGCTGACACGGCGATGACCTGGTATGGACAACGTACCGCCTGGTCATTATGGGGCAATGCCAGCAATACCTCCTCTAATGATGAACGATCTTCAGAAAAATATGCGGTAGGCGCGCGTAACCGTTTTAATATGACGGATTATGATTATACCTTTGGCCAGGCCAGTTGGCTGACAGACCGTTTCAACGGTTATCGTCAGCGCGACGTACTGACCGCCGGTTACGGGCGGCAGTTCCTTAATGGTCCAGTGCACAGCTTCCGTTTTGAATTCGGTCCAGGGGTTCGCTATGACGAACATACGGACGATACCACTGAAACGCAGCCGTTGGGTTATGCTTCCGGCAGCTATGCCTGGCAGTTAACTGACAATGCTAAGTTTACACAGGGGGTGTCAGTATTTGGCGCAGAAGACACCACACTAAATTCGGAAACAGCCCTCAATGTCGCCATTAACGAACATTTTGGTCTAAAGGTGGGGTATAATTTAACGTGGAACTCGCAGCCGCCTGAATCAGCGCCTGAACATACCGATCGCCGCACTACGGTAACGCTGGGCTATAAGATGTAATATTGTACCGGGTTACATTACGTAACCCGGTTATTCCGTGGTGACGCCTCAGAAGAAGAAGGTGATGTCGCCGTTGATATAAGAATAGTCGTCTCCGGTGCGAAATTCCGACGTGACTTTGTTTAAAGAAAGAGAAAATGCGACGGGAGAATAGCCGATGGTGGCACCGACGCGATATTCATCCACGGTTTTATTAATATCCACCGTTTCCATTTTTGTTTGCAGCGTTTTCCCCTGTAACGTGTAGTTTTTATCAACTTCCCTGCGCTCAACGCCAGCAAATACCTTATAGATCAATCCCTCTTTTTGACTGTGTATTAACCCTCGGCGGGACAGTAACCCAAACCCATTATCAGAGTTGAAGGTCTTATCATTTCCCAGCGCAACGGTTGCGCCGTACCCTAAATACTGGAAGAGATTGCCGCCGACAGCAGAGACTTCTGGATAGAAGCCCACATTGACGCCCAGAATATCAATAGCTGGCGTAAGGGACACCATTCCTTTTGCCGTATAACCATAACGGTTTTCAATTTGATCCTGCCAGGCAGGGTATTTTTCTGCGCCTATTATTCGATGCGCCCGATTCTGAACCTCCTGACCACCTGCGTCAGGACCAATAACGCCGATATCGGTACCTAAACGATAACGTAACCAATTGGTGGCTAATGAATTCCACTCCAGTCCGGTATGAAGAAAGGCGCTGAACGCGCGGTCGCCTTTGACGGCTTCAGGCTTTCTCTTGTTAGCGCCTGATGGAGAATAAATATCTTGCGCGATATGAAAAGAGAGTTGACTGGCGTCAGTGAGATCGTGGCTGTAGCCTAAAAAGAGCCCGGCAGTATAATCACCCCGGTCTGCAGCCTTGTGCCCATAAAGGGCATTTAAGGATGGTTGGAATATACCTGCATCATCATTCGCCACTGAAATAGCAAGGCTACTGGCATTGGCCATTGTGGTCGTACTGAGTATGGCGGCAATCATCGTTGCGCAATAGCTGTATTTGTTCACTTTTTACCCCTGAATATGAAAGTGAATACTCTTATTTTTACAAAGTAATAAGCACAGCAGCATGATGCGCAGTGCTTATTAAACCTTTAAATATAACTAAACTCCTGCCAGCAGCGAGTCATTGAGAGGATACGTTGCCTTAATGTTGAAAAATGGTGTTGAAAAACATGCGTCAGATATTATTGAATATCCATTTTTCATTCGCTATCTGAGTGCGAGAAATTATTGGCTTCACGATTATGCATATAATACGATGTTTTTTGGTATCAACATGAATATCACGTTGTATTCTTTTGAGCTCATTTTCTATGATGACTTCGATGTTTATCTGTTATTAATTTTTACCGTGATAGTGTTGTCTTTAATGATGAGAGTATCTAACGGCTGGTAGGGTAATATAACCAAATTATTACTATCTTAATTATTAGGGCAGTTATTATTAAGGAAGCAAAAGTGAATAAGACCATTAATCTGCTAAAATTACTGCCCGTAGTATTATTAAGCGCATGTACTACATCGTATCCTCCCCAAGATACAACATCGGCACCTGAGTTACCCCATCGTAACGTACTCGTTCAGCAACCTGATAACTGTAGCGTTGGCTGTCCTCAAGGAGGAAGTCAACAAACAATCTATCGCCATGTCTATACGCTCAATAATAATAGCGCCACGAAATTTGCCAACTGGGTTGCCTATAGCGTGACAAAGACCAGCCAGGCAAGCGGTCGCCCGCGGAACTGGGCGCAGGACCCCGATTTACCGCCCTCGGATACGTTGGCCCCTTCCGCCTATAAAAATGCCCATACGCTATTAAAAGTCGACAGGGGGCACCAGGCGCCGTTGGCAGGATTGGGCGGCGTTTCGGACTGGCCGTCGTTAAATTATTTATCGAATATTACGCCGCAGAAATCCGCCCTGAACCAGGGAGCATGGGCTGCACTGGAAAACCGGGTGCGCGAACTTGCCAAACAGGCTGATGTATCTGTAGTGCACGTAGTGACCGGCCCCCTTTTTGAGCGGCATATCGCCACATTGCCAGAAGATGCTACTGTAGAAATTCCCAGCGGGTACTGGAAGGTTTTATTCACCGGAACGGCGCCGTCAAAAAGTGAAGGAAATTACGCTGCGTTTATTATGGATCAGAATACGCCCCGTTCGGCGAATTTTTGCGACTATCAGGTTACCGTGGACGCTATCGAACATAAAACGAAGCCAGTGCTGACGCTGTGGTCTGCCTTGCCTGAAGCGGTAGCCAGCGAGGTGAAAACAACAAAGGGGAGTCTGGCGCAGAAGTTAGGTTGTCGATGAGAAGCGCTATACGGCGCGTAGAAAGATAACGGAGAAATCCTGTCAAGGGTCTTGATTTGCTACAGAGTGATGCAATCTCCCTTTTTTTAGTGTTACCATCGTCATGCCGGACGAAAATAGCGATTTTCGCCTGTGTCGAAGGTTGTGCGCCAATTTAGCAATGGTTGGCTAGATGGATACACAACTCACTGTCAATAAATTCATTTTCTCTTTGTATGTGATCTTGCGTATAAGTACTATCCTTCATTCACATCCATTCACGTTCGTTTAAACCTGTTTCACCAGTTCCGCGTCATTACTGGTAATAACGCATATATATGTTTCATACTGTTTCACATTGATCCCTTTCGTGCCGTAAGATGTGTGTACCTAATCTAACTTAAGCAGGGAACTGTCATTCATAACACAGCGTTTATTGGTATCAATGGTAGATTATATTACGGTGATAATCTCGGGATGATCCGCATATGAGTAGATGTGGATTAGGGTGGAGTAGCGGCAGGACTAATAATAACCGGCGGCGAGAAATACATAATTGAGGGGCTATTCATAAATCATTATTAGGAAACTCAAGCACTATCATGAATGCATCAAAAGTAATTTACGTTGGTAATGCTGTTCAGCAAACCCAACAAGATTTACGCTTCAAAACTAAATAAAACGGCGGCATTGCCGCCGTATAACTTATTTATCGCTTCTTAGTAAAACGAATCTTATATGCGCTGAAAAAACAAAGGAAGATGCAATGTATACCATAAAGGCAATCATCAAATGCTCAGGGAACAACCATCCCATGCTAACAGGAATCACACTTATTCCAATGCAAAATAGGAACATTATGAAATAATGTGCTGACTTTGTTTCCTGAGTTTTATTGGAGAAATACTTAGCCAGGACGCCTTTAAATACTCCAGATATAACTAACCAAACTGGTGTAAAAAGCCCGAAATCTGCGTATAGTT
This sequence comes from Salmonella sp. SAL04196, assembly GCF_046550835.1. NCBI lineage: Bacteria > Pseudomonadati > Pseudomonadota > Gammaproteobacteria > Enterobacterales > Enterobacteriaceae > Salmonella > Salmonella sp. SAL04196. The sequence continues at coordinate 926,565 of NZ_JBGDXE010000001.1, read as the reverse complement.
CACCATACCCGAAAGCAGGAGCGCCCTGATTTCTGTAGAATGCATCAGGGAAAAATACTTTTGCCAGATACAATGCGCCAAAATCTTCAGGCTTATCAGGCCAAATAGCCCTCGGAATCCTCGAGTAAACCTCGCTCTCCATTAGTAATTTTCCATACATAAAGTCAAAGTTTGAGGAAGCAACAAGAACAGCATTACGGGTATAATCCGAGTAATTCGCCATATTTTCTATCGGATTCCCATCAGTAAACGTATATGCAAAGAATGCCGTTACAATGACTGCTATAACAGCAAACGATTTCACCAGGAACATAAATTTAATTTTTTTATTTTCAATATATGAAAGATAAAGGATGAATGCTATAAATATACTAAATATTGGTCCTTTGTTACCATGCAAGAAAATAAGTATACAGTTAAATAAAACTATGGAAATACAAAATAACTTTGATTTTTTGTATGTAAAGAACACGCAAATAGAAGCGACAAGAGAAAACATTAATGAAGGATAGAAGTATATACCATACCCTGTTCTGGTTAATTCGTATATTCTTCTTGGGCTAAGTATGTACTCTCTGAACTCCATCAACACTGGAAGGTAAATGATAAAAGCAAGGAGGGTGAATAACAATGAAGTAAACACATACCTTGGTTTATTTTTTGTGTTTGATTTGTTGTATATGGGTTTTCTTTGTGTGTAAAGATAAGAAATAACAAATGATGCTATGTATGTTATATAGCAAGTATAGAAAAACAAATATTCCACTGTATACTTCCGCACCTCTGAGAGGTATACAAATATACCTTCAAACACGTACAGTGTAGGCACTGTTATTATCAGGTATGGGACCATTACGTTTATTATTTTTCCCTCAATTCTTACGGAAAGAGTATAGAGATAAACTATAAATAATAAGCATAATACAATGTATGAAATTATAAGCATATAGAGCCTTTAGAAAAAATGCTTAGTATTAAAAATATTAATAATATTGCCATCAGGCAAACAAGGTGTGGTACGGAAAATCTTCTGGCAAGATATTCTGAATCTGGTAGTCTATAATCATTACTCATCACTATCTTCCCGATATCAAAACCGTGTTATTGACATATTAACACTCATTAACACTCCTATCTACTGCGCCTCCGATAGCATGAAGCTATCAAGCGTTTGCAGCACAAACATCAAGCAATGTAAATGCTTTTGATAATTACGCATGATTGTTACTGCGTTTATATACAGTGGTATTCAAAGGTTCATCATGAGGTTCCCTAGTTCTGTAAAAGACTATACAGAGAAAGGGCTATCACTTGACGAGTAACTCATCTCACATCGTGCCGCGACATACTTCAAGCAACACAGACGAATTACAAGTACGGCATCATAAGGGAGACGTTGCTAGTTATAGAAGCTTCATAGCAGCATGTAATGGCTCTTTGCTGGTATGTGCTTTGGAAAGTGGGTTTCGTATTGTGCGTTATCGCATGCTGCCAGGTCCCCATCTGGAGAATAATAGATAGCGGTCGTCGTAAAAAGCTATCTGATGTGAATGACTCATACGGTGGCAGTAAGTCGAGACTCAGAGTGACCATGTACATCATTAACGATACGCGTGCTGGGTAGTGTGTTGGGATTCAGGTTCTGTAGAACAGAAAGATGCAATCTCCCTTTTTTTAGTGTTACCATCGTCATGCCGGACGAAAATAGCGATTTTCGTCTGTGTCGAAGGTTGTGCGCCAATTTAGCAATGGTTGGCTAGATGGATACACAACTCACTGTCAATAAATTCATTTTCTCTTTGTATGTGATCTTGCGTATGGGTCACCACTGCAAATAAGGATATTACATGCCTGTTATTACTCTTCCTGATGGCAGCCAACGCCATTATGACCACCCTGTAAGCCCGATGGATGTTGCTCTGGACATTGGTCCTGGCCTGGCGAAAGCCACCATTGCGGGCCGTGTGAATGGCGAGCTGGTTGATGCTTCCGATCTGATTGAAAATGATGCGACGCTTTCCATCATCACCGCAAAAGATGAAGAGGGTCTGGAGATCATTCGTCACTCTTGCGCGCATCTGTTAGGTCACGCAATCAAGCAACTTTGGCCGCACACGAAAATGGCGATCGGCCCGGTTGTCGACAACGGTTTTTACTATGACGTTGATCTTGACCGCACGTTAACTCAGGAAGATGTCGAAGCGCTCGAAAAGCGGATGCATGAGCTCGCCGAGAAAAATTACGACGTTATCAAGAAGAAAGTCAGCTGGCACGAAGCGCGTGAAACCTTCGTGAAGCGTGGTGAAAGCTACAAAGTTTCCATTCTTGATGAAAACATTGCTCATGATGACAAGCCTGGTTTGTACCATCATGAAGAATATGTCGACATGTGTCGTGGTCCGCACGTGCCGAATATGCGTTTCTGCCATCACTTTAAACTGATGAAAACTGCCGGCGCATACTGGCGTGGTGACAGCAATAATAAGATGTTGCAGCGTATTTACGGTACGGCATGGGCAGATAAAAAAGCCCTGAACTCTTATCTGCAGCGCCTGGAAGAGGCCGCAAAACGCGACCACCGTAAAATTGGTAAGCAGCTCGACCTGTATCATATGCAGGAAGAAGCGCCGGGCATGGTGTTCTGGCATAACGACGGCTGGACTATCTTCCGCGAGCTGGAGGTCTTTGTTCGTTCTAAACTCAAAGAGTACCAGTATCAAGAAGTTAAAGGCCCGTTCATGATGGACCGTGTGCTGTGGGAAAAAACCGGGCACTGGGACAACTATAAAGATGCGATGTTCACCACGTCCTCAGAAAACCGCGAATATTGCATCAAGCCGATGAACTGCCCGGGCCACGTTCAGATCTTTAACCAGGGTCTGAAATCCTATCGTGATTTGCCGCTGCGTATGGCGGAATTCGGTAGCTGCCACCGTAACGAGCCATCAGGCGCGCTGCATGGTCTGATGCGCGTACGCGGCTTTACGCAGGATGATGCGCATATCTTCTGCACCGAAGAGCAGATCCGCGATGAAGTTAACGCTTGTATTCGTATGGTCTACGATATGTACAGCACCTTTGGCTTCGAGAAGATCGTCGTCAAGCTTTCCACTCGTCCTGACAAGCGTATCGGCAGCGATGAGATGTGGGATCGTGCTGAGGCGGATCTGGCGGTTGCGCTGGAAGAAAATAATATCCCGTTTGAGTATCAACTGGGTGAAGGCGCATTCTACGGTCCGAAAATTGAATTTACCTTATATGACTGCCTCGATCGTGCATGGCAGTGCGGTACAGTACAGCTTGACTTCTCCTTACCGTCTCGTCTGAGCGCCTCCTATGTAGGTGAAGACAACGAGCGTAAGGTGCCGGTAATGATTCACCGTGCGATTCTTGGGTCGATGGAACGCTTCATCGGTATCCTGACCGAAGAGTTCGCTGGTTTCTTCCCGACATGGCTCGCGCCTGTTCAGGTAGTCGTGATGAATATTACCGATTCGCAGTCTGAATACGTTAACGAATTGACGCAGAAACTACAAAATGCGGGCATTCGTGTAAAAGCAGACTTGAGAAATGAGAAGATTGGCTTTAAAATCCGCGAGCACACTTTACGTCGTGTCCCTTATATGTTGGTCTGTGGTGATAAAGAGGTGGAAGCAGGCAAAGTTGCCGTTCGCACCCGCCGCGGTAAAGACCTGGGCAGTCTGGACGTAAATGACGTGATTGAGAAGCTGCAACAAGAGATTCGCAGCCGCAGTCTTCAACAACTGGAGGAATAAAGTATTAAAGGCGGAAAACGAGTTCAAACGGCGCGTCCGAATCGTATTAATAGCGAAATTCGCGCGCAAGAAGTTCGCTTAACAGGTCTGGAAGGCGAGCAGCTTGGTATTGTGAGTCTGAGAGAAGCTCTGGAAAAAGCTGAAGAAGCCGGAGTAGACTTAGTCGAAATCAGCCCTAACGCCGAGCCGCCGGTTTGTCGTATAATGGATTACGGCAAATTCCTCTATGAAAAGAGTAAGTCTTCTAAGGAACAGAAGAAAAAGCAAAAAGTTATCCAGGTGAAGGAAATTAAATTCCGTCCTGGGACAGATGAAGGCGACTATCAGGTAAAACTCCGCAGCCTGATTCGCTTTCTCGAAGAGGGCGATAAGGCCAAAATCACGCTGCGTTTCCGCGGTCGTGAAATGGCCCACCAGCAAATCGGTATGGAAGTGCTTAATCGCGTGAAAGACGATTTGCAAGAACTGGCAGTGGTCGAATCCTTCCCAACGAAGATCGAAGGCCGTCAGATGATCATGGTGCTTGCTCCTAAGAAGAAACAGTAAGGCCTTCAAGTAACAATTCTGTGAAGCCTTCGGGCTTCACAGGTTTTGTTCGCCTATGTTTCGTTTATTAACAATGCGAAGTGGAAGTTATTAAAATGCCAAAAATTAAGACCGTACGCGGTGCTGCTAAGCGCTTCAAAAAAACCGGTAAAGGTGGTTTTAAGCACAAGCACGCTAACCTGCGTCACATTCTGACCAAAAAAGCGACTAAACGTAAACGTCACCTGCGTCCGAAAGCCATGGTTTCTAAAGGCGATCTGGGCCTGGTTATCGCGTGCCTGCCGTACGCATAAGCCGTTAACGTTTTTAACTTTTTAATTAGAATAGATACAGGAGAGCACATATGGCTCGCGTAAAACGTGGTGTAATTGCACGCGCACGTCACAAGAAAATTTTGAAACAAGCCAAAGGCTACTACGGTGCGCGTTCTCGCGTATACCGCGTTGCCTTCCAGGCAGTTATCAAAGCTGGTCAGTATGCTTACCGTGACCGTCGTCAACGTAAGCGTCAGTTCCGTCAACTGTGGATTGCGCGTATCAACGCAGCAGCACGTCAGAACGGTATTTCTTACAGCAAATTCATCAACGGCCTGAAAAAAGCCTCTGTTGAAATCGACCGTAAGATCCTGGCTGATATCGCCGTATTCGACAAAGTCGCGTTCACCGCACTGGTTGAAAAAGCGAAAGCAGCTCTGGCATAAGCCAGTGAAAAGAGGGAGCCTGGCTCCCTCTCTTTTATTTACTGTTCAGTGAGTTGACAATTGACCTGTAACCCTTTTCAATAAAGGATATTCGGTTTTACCACATAAGGTAACGCAAGCATGAACGCTGCTATTTTCCGTTTCTTTTTTTACTTTAGCACCTGATCCCAGGAGGCTAGCGCGTGAAAAACGAAACGAAAAACAGCGCAAAAAAGCCTCCTGATGGAGGCTTTTTTTGTATCTGAAATCGAGAGATTACGTCCAATGAACCGGTGTCTTCACCGACACAATGAGGAAAACCATGTCACATCTCGCAGAGCTGGTTGCCAATGCAGCGGCCGCCATTAACCAGGCGTCAGATGTTGCCGCGTTAGACAATGTACGCGTCGAATATTTGGGCAAGAAAGGGCATTTAACCCTTCAGATGACGACCCTACGCGATCTGCCGCCGGAAGAGCGTCCGGCAGCCGGGGCAGTCATTAACGCCGCGAAAGAGCAGGTACAACAGGCGCTTAACGCGCGTAAAGCCGAGCTGGAAAGCGCAGCGCTTAACGCCCGTCTGGCCGCTGAAACCATTGATATCTCCCTGCCGGGGCGCCGTATTGAGAACGGTGGTCTGCATCCGGTCACGCGTACCATTGACCGTATTGAAAGTTTCTTCGGTGAGCTTGGTTTTACCGTGGCGACTGGCCCGGAAATCGAAGATGACTACCATAACTTCGATGCGTTAAACATTCCGGGTCATCATCCGGCCCGCGCCGATCATGATACCTTCTGGTTTGACGCGACCCGTCTGCTGCGGACCCAGACGTCTGGCGTCCAGATCCGGACGATGAAAGCGCAGCAACCGCCGATCCGTATTATTGCGCCGGGCCGTGTATACCGTAATGACTACGACCAGACGCATACTCCGATGTTCCATCAGATGGAAGGTCTGATTGTTGATACCAACATCAGCTTCACCAACCTCAAAGGTACGCTGCACGACTTCCTGCGTAATTTCTTTGAGGAGGATCTGCAGATTCGCTTCCGTCCTTCTTATTTTCCGTTCACCGAACCTTCTGCGGAAGTGGATGTGATGGGTAAAAACGGCAAATGGCTGGAAGTGCTGGGCTGCGGGATGGTGCATCCGAATGTGCTGCGTAATGTCGGTATCGATCCGGAAATCTATTCTGGCTTCGCTTTTGGTATGGGGATGGAACGTCTGACCATGTTGCGTTACGGCGTCACCGACCTGCGTTCATTCTTCGAAAACGATCTGCGTTTCCTCAAACAGTTTAAATAAAGGCAGGATAAAACAATGAAATTCAGCGAACTGTGGTTACGCGAGTGGGTTAACCCGGCAATTGATAGCGATACGTTGGCTAACCAGATTACGATGGCTGGCCTGGAAGTAGACGGCGTTGAGCCGGTCGCGGGAAGCTTCAATGGCGTTGTGGTTGGGGAAGTGGTTGAGTGCGCCCAGCATCCGAACGCTGACAAATTGCGTGTAACGAAAGTCAACGTCGGCGGAGAACGCCTGTTGGATATCGTCTGCGGCGCGCCAAACTGTCGTCAGGGGCTGAAAGTAGCGGTGGCCACCATTGGCGCCATCCTGCCGGGCGATTTCAAAATTAAAGCGGCGAAACTGCGCGGCGAACCGTCTGAAGGGATGCTGTGCTCCTTCTCCGAACTGGGGATTTCCGACGATCACAGCGGCATTATCGAACTGCCGGCGGATGCGCCGCTGGGTACCGATATCCGTGAATACCTGAAGCTCGACGACAATACCATCGAAATTAGCGTCACGCCGAACCGTGCGGATTGCTTAGGTATCATCGGCGTTGCGCGTGATGTGGCGGTACTGAACAAAGCGCCGCTCCAGGAGCCTGAAATGGCGCCGGTTGCGGCAACCATCAGCGATACGCTGCCGATTACGGTAGAGGCCGCTGATGCGTGTCCACGCTATCTTGGCCGGGTGGTAAAAGGCATCAATGTTAACGCGCCGACGCCGCTGTGGATGAAAGAGAAACTGCGTCGCTGCGGTATTCGCTCCATCGATGCGGTGGTTGACGTCACGAACTATGTGCTGCTCGAACTGGGTCAGCCAATGCATGCTTTCGATAAAGATCGCATTGATGGCGGTATTGTCGTGCGGATGGCAAAAGAGGGTGAAACCGTCGTCCTGCTGGACGGTAGCGAAGCGACGTTAAATGCGGACACGCTGGTGATCGCCGATCACCATAAGGCGCTGGGGATAGCCGGTATTTTTGGCGGCGAACATTCCGGCGTGAACGGCGAAACGCAAAATGTGCTGCTGGAGTGTGCGTATTTTAATCCGCTGTCTATCACCGGTCGCGCTCGCCGCCACGGTCTGCATACCGATGCGTCTCACCGCTACGAGCGCGGGGTAGACCCGGCGCTGCAATATAAAGCGATAGAGCGCGCTACTCGTCTGCTTCTTGATATCTGTGGCGGTGATGCGGGTCCGATAATTGATGTGAGCAACGAAGCAACGTTGCCGAAACGCGCCACCATTACGCTGCGTCGCAGTAAACTGGATCGCCTGATCGGGCATCATATTGCGGATGAGCAGGTCAGTGATATTCTGCGTCGTCTGGGCTGTGAAGTGACCGAAGGGCAGGACGAGTGGAAAGCCGTGGCGCCGACCTGGCGTTTCGATATGGAAATTGAAGAAGATCTGGTGGAAGAGGTGGCCCGCGTTTACGGTTATAACAATATTCCGGACGAGCCAATCCAGGCCGGTTTAATCATGGGGACGCACCGTGAAGCCGATCTGTCGTTGAAGCGGGTTAAAACCATGCTGAACGACAAAGGCTATCAGGAAGTGATTACCTATAGCTTTGTCGATCCTAAAGTACAACAGCTTATCCATCCAGGCGCAGAAGCGCTGCTGCTGCCAAACCCTATCTCCGTTGAGATGTCGGCGATGCGTCTGTCTCTGTGGAGCGGATTGTTGGCGACGGTGGTCTATAACCAAAACCGTCAGCAGAATCGCGTGCGTATTTTTGAAACCGGTTTACGTTTCGTTCCGGATACACAAGCCAATCTGGGTATTCGACAGGATCTGATGCTGGCTGGCGTGATTTGCGGTAACCGCTATGATGAGCACTGGAACCTGGCAAAAGAGACCGTTGATTTCTATGATTTGAAAGGCGATCTGGAAGCAGTATTGGATTTAACCGGCAAACTGGGTGATATCCAGTTTAAGGCGGAGATGAATCCGGCTCTGCATCCGGGACAGTCTGCGGCGATTTATCTGAAAGATGAACGTATTGGTTTTATTGGGGTTGTTCACCCTGAACTGGAACGTAAACTGGATCTGAATGGTCGTACGCTGGTGTTTGAACTGGAATGGAATAAGCTCGCAGACCGTATCGTGCCGCAGGCGCGGGAGATTTCACGCTTCCCGGCCAACCGTCGCGATATTGCGGTTGTTGTTGCAGAAAACGTTCCCGCAGCGGATATTTTATCCGAATGTAAGAAAGTTGGCGTAAATCAGGTAGTTGGCGTAAACTTATTTGACGTGTACCGCGGTAAGGGTGTTGCGGAGGGTTATAAGAGCCTCGCTATCAGCCTGATCCTTCAGGATACCAACCGTACACTCGAAGAAGAGGAGATTGCCGCTACCGTCGCCAAATGTGTAGAGGCATTAAAAGAGCGATTCCAGGCATCATTGAGGGATTGAACCTATGGCGCTTACAAAAGCTGAAATGTCAGAATATCTGTTTGATAAGCTTGGGCTTAGCAAGCGGGATGCCAAAGAACTGGTTGAACTGTTTTTCGAAGAGATCCGTCGTGCTCTGGAAAACGGTGAGCAGGTGAAACTCTCTGGTTTTGGTAACTTCGATCTGCGTGATAAAAATCAACGTCCGGGGCGTAACCCGAAAACGGGTGAAGATATTCCTATTACAGCACGGCGCGTGGTGACCTTCAGACCCGGGCAGAAGTTAAAGAGCCGGGTCGAGAACGCTTCGCCCAAAGAAGAGTAATCAGATCCAGGCATAACATCCATCAGGGTGTATTGCGGCAGATACGCTGCCATCCCGAAAGTAGATCAGCGGGATGACAGCGTATCTGTTAGCCTGAAAGATGACTCGTATAACTAAAAAGGCCGCATTGCGGCCTTTTTTCTTTCAAGTAAAGGATACCCACCGTAAAATCACGCTACCTCTTTTCAGCTGAATGGATAACATGCTGACTTTTGCCCGCCAACAACAGCGACGAAACGTTCGCTGGCTTCTGAGCCTGTCACTGCTGGTGCTACTGGCTACATTTCTGAGCTTATGCGCAGGCGAACAGTGGATTGCCCCCGGTGACTGGTTAAGCGCCCGGGGAGAACTGTTTGTCTGGCAAATTCGTCTTCCCCGCACGCTTGCGGTATTGCTGGTTGGCGCTGCGCTGGCGCTATCGGGCGCTGTGATGCAGGCGCTGTTTGAAAACCCACTTGCTGAACCGGGCCTGCTCGGCGTTTCGAATGGGGCCGGTGTTGGGCTTATTGCCGCCGTCTTACTGGGGCAGGGGCAACTGCCTGGATGGGCGCTGGGACTGTGCGCTATAGCCGGCGCGCTCATTATTACGTTAATCCTGCTGCGTTTTGCGCGCCGCCATCTCTCTACCAGCCGCTTGTTGTTGGCGGGCGTCGCGCTGGGCATTATCTGTAGCGCGCTGATGACGTGGGCTATCTATTTTTCCACCTCTTTCGATCTGCGGCAATTAATGTACTGGATGATGGGAGGATTCGGCGGCGTTGACTGGCAGCAGAGCTGGCTAATGATTGCGCTCATCCCGGTACTGATCTGGATATGTTGCCAGTCGCAACCGCTGAATATGCTGGCGCTAGGGGAAACCTCGGCGCGGCAGCTTGGCCTGCCGCTGTGGTTCTGGCGCAATTTGTTGGTCGTCGCCACCGGCTGGATGGTGGGCGTCAGCGTGGCGATGGCGGGGGCGATTGGTTTTATCGGTCTGGTTATTCCGCACATCCTGCGCTTATGTGGTTTAACCGATCACCGGGTTTTACTTCCCGGCTGCGCGCTGGCCGGGGCTATCGCCCTGCTATTGGCTGATGTGGTCGCCCGACTGGCGCTGGCGTCGGCTGAACTGCCTATCGGGGTGGTCACCGCCACATTGGGGGCGCCAGTGTTTATCTGGCTGCTGCTCAAATCCGCGCGTTAGCGCATCGGTAAACAACTGCGTTCATCATTCGCAGTCTATGATTAAAGGCTAACGATGAAACCCGCTATTCTACCGACATCAGGGAGACACCATGCAAAACTCGCTTCTTAATACTCACGTTACGACGATTGATGGAGAGGTCACTACACTTGAAAAATACGCCGGAAAAGTGCTGCTCATTGTAAACGTCGCCTCCAGATGTGGTCTGACGCCGCAATATGAACAGTTGGAAAATATCCAGAAGGCGTGGGCAGATCAGGGGTTTGTCGTGTTGGGTTTTCCCTGCAACCAGTTTATGGGGCAGGAGCCAGGCAGCGAAGAGGAGATTAAAACCTATTGCGCCAGCACCTGGGGCGTCACGTTCCCGATGTTCAGTAAAATTGATGTGAATGGCGACGCGCGCCATCCGCTGTATCAAAAACTGATAGCCGCTGCGCCAACGGCCGTCGCGCCGGAGAAGAGCGGCTTTTACGAACGGATGGTAAGCAAAGGGCGTATGCCACTCTATCCGGATGATATTCTGTGGAATTTTGAAAAATTTTTGGTAGGCCGGGATGGTCAGGTGGTACAGCGTTTTTCGCCGGATATGACGCCTGAAGATCCTATTGTGATGGAAAGCATAAAAATCGCGTTGGCAAAATAATGTCTCAATTGATGCAATTAAAGGACGTCGCCGAGAGCACCCGCCTGGGGCCGCTTTCCGGCGAAGTAAACGCAGGAGAGATCCTTCACCTTGTCGGGCCGAACGGCGCCGGAAAAAGCACGTTGCTGGCGCGTATGGCGGGGTTAACCTCAGGCGAGGGGAGCATCAGGTTTGGCGGAGCGCCGCTGGAGGCATGGGCGACGGCAACGCTTGCCCAACACCGCGCTTATCTTGCGCAACAGCAAAATCCGCCGTTCGCCATGCCGGTCTGGCATTACCTGACATTGCATCAACCTGATAAAACGCGAACCGGGCAGCTTAACGAGGTAGCCGATATGCTTGGATTGGGCGACAAACTGGGGCGAAGCGTGAATCAGCTTTCCGGTGGCGAGTGGCAGCGCGTTCGCCTTGCTGCCGTTGTACTACAAATTCATCCCGACGCTAATCCGGTCGGTCAATTATTGCTGCTTGATGAGCCGATGAACAGTCTCGATGTTGCGCAACAAAACGCTTTGGATCGGGTATTACATCATTTGTGTCAGGCAGGAATCGCGATTGTGATGAGTAGCCACGATCTGAACCACACGCTGCGCCATGCGCATAAAGCCTGGTTACTAAAGCGCGGTAAACTCATTGCCTGCGGCCGCCGGGAAGAGGTGCTCACCCCCTCTTATCTGGCGCAAGCCTACGGTCTGCGCTTTCGACGACTCGACGTTGAGGGGCATCCAATGCTCATTTCGGCCACTTAAGTAAAATCGTTTCTTGAAAAGCAGGTAATTTCGACGCTAAATTAATACCAAAATAAAAACAGAGGATTGTTGCGGCATGCGTTTTTGGCTTCTTGTTATCACAGCATTGTTCCTGGCAGGATGCAGTACTCATCGGGCACCGGCGCCAAACGCCAGATTATCAGACTCCATTACCGTCATTGCGGGTCTGAACGATCAGTTGCAGTCCTGGCGTGGTACGCCATACCGTTACGGCGGCATGAGTCGCAGAGGCGTGGACTGTTCCGGCTTTGTGGTAGTCACTATGCGCGACAAGTTTGATTTGCAGTTGCCTCGTGATACGCGTGAACAATCAAAAATCGGCACCAGAATCGATAAAGATGAATTGCTGCCTGGAGATTTGGTTTTCTTTAAAACCGGTTCGGGCGAAAGTGGTTTACATGTTGGTATTTACGATACAAATAATGAGTTTATTCATGCCTCTACCAGTCGTGGCGTGATGCGTTCATCGCTGGATAATGTGTACTGGCGAAAAAACTTCTGGCAGGCACGGCGAATTTAACCTCGCAGACGATATAAATTTTATAGTCTATTTTTAACATACCGTCGGTTGAACTTATGACATCTGTTGTCATCATATATAATGATATAACCGTAGCATTTACAAACGTACTTTTATTAAAAACGGGCGTGCTCACGCCCTGTTAAAAGTACAACATTGGATATTGGTTTATAATCAGAGTAAGTTAAAAAAAGGAACCGGTTTACCGGTAAACAAGAAAAATGATGACGCTTCAATTAGTATCTGAAGTTACGTCTGTTTCCGTCCGTAGTGACTGGATGGCGAATAGCGCCCTAACCATGGGACTGGCGTAATGATTGCTTCACTTGATGAGCTTTACCATTCCGAACTCTTTTTCCTTCCCGTCATGGATGAAAACGCTCGGCTTGTTGGTTTAGAGATTATTGCAACGTTTGCCGCTGAAGACGGCGCCGTGCGGATGCCGACTGAGTTGGTAGCGCCTCGCCTTTCGGTGGAGGAGCAATACTGTCTGTTTGTTGAAAAACTGGCGTTGTTAGAAACCTGTCAGCACTTTTTTATTCAGCATAAACTTATTGCATGGCTTAATTTACCGCCTGCAATTAGTGACTTATTATTATTAGATAGCGAACTTTTTTCCCGGGCAGCGCGCTTTCCGTTTCTTGAATTAGCTATAAATGAGAATTATCCTGGGTTAAACCAGGGCAAAAACAATGAAACGTTAGCTAATCTGGCAATGCATTTCCCATTAATGCTGGCAAATTTTGGGGCAGGCGAGGCGTCGACTAAAGCTATTTTCGATGGGCTTTTCAAACGAGTCATGTTGGATAAAAATTTTATTCAGCAGCGAGCTGAAATGATCTCATTCGAACCATTCATGCACGCTATCGTTGCCCAGCTCTCCTCCAGCTGCGAGTCGCTGATGATTGCCGGTATTGATACTGAGGCGATGTTTGCGCGCGCAGCGCCATTGGGGTTTAGCGCATTCCAGGGCGGACTATGGCCTCCGGTGCCAGTAAGCCAGCTCATTAAACTCGTTCAGCGATAACCTTTCTGTTTGCCGGTGTTTAACCGGTGATTAACCGTCTACACTGAAGACAGGAGGCCCTATGACCCTGTCTTTTACTGCCCGTTGGCGCGATGAACTGCCAGCAACGTATACCGCGCTTTTACCCACACCGTTAAAAAATGCGCGACTGATTTGGTATAACGACGAACTGGCGCAGCAGCTAGCCATTCCCGCTTCGTTATTTGACGCTACCAATGGCGCTGGCGTTTGGGGCGGCGAAACCTTATTACCCGGTATGTCACCTGTCGCGCAGGTATATAGCGGGCATCAGTTCGGCGTCTGGGCGGGACAACTCGGCGACGGACGCGGTATTTTGCTGGGCGAACAGCTCCTGGCGGATGGCTCGACCCTCGACTGGCATCTGAAAGGTGCCGGATTAACACCCTATTCGCGAATGGGGGATGGACGCGCCGTCCTGCGTTCAACCATACGAGAAAGCCTTGCCAGCGAAGCCATGCATTATCTGGGTATTCCCACTACGCGCGCGTTATCTATCGTAGCCAGCGATACGCTGGTTCAGCGAGAGACGCAGGAAACGGGCGCGATGTTAATGCGTCTGGCACAAAGTCATATGCGTTTTGGTCATTTCGAACATTTCTACTACCGCCGTGAGCCGGAAAAAGTTCAGCAACTGGCTGATTTCGCTATTCGTCATTACTGGCCGCAATGGCAGGATGTCCCGGAAAAATATGCTTTGTGGTTTGAAGAGGTGGCGGCGCGTACCGGAAGACTCATCGCCGAGTGGCAAACCGTCGGTTTTTCGCACGGTGTTATGAATACGGATAATATGTCGATTCTGGGGCTGACCATCGACTATGGCCCCTTTGGTTTTCTCGACGACTACGATCCCGGCTTCATTGGTAACCATTCCGATCATCAGGGACGTTACCGCTTCGATAATCAACCGTCGGTGGCGCTGTGGAATTTACAACGTCTGGCGCAGACGCTAACCCCTTTTATTGAGATCGACGCGTTAAACAGAGCGCTGGATCGTTACCAGGACGCGTTGTTAACGCACTATGGGCAGCGAATGCGCCAGAAGCTGGGTTTCTTTACCGAGCAAAAAGACGATAACGCTTTACTGAATGAATTGTTTAGTCTGATGGCGCGCGAAGGGAGTGATTATACCCGTACATTTCGGATGTTAAGCCATACGGAGCAACAGAGCGCTTCCTCGCCGTTGCGGGATACGTTTATCGATCGCACGGCGTTCGATGCCTGGTTCGACCGCTACCGGGCGCGATTGCGCACAGAGGCGGTGGATGACGCGCTGCGCCAGCAGCAGATGCAACGCGTGAATCCTGCGGTTGTGTTGCGCAACTGGCTGGCGCAACGCGCGATAGATGCGGCTGAACAAGGAGACATGGCGGAACTGCATCGGTTGCATGAAGTTTTACGTCAACCTTTTACCGATCGAGATGATGACTATGCCAGCCGACCGCCGGAGTGGGGAAAACGGCTGGAGGTCAGTTGTTCAAGTTAGCCAGATGCCAGCAGCATCGTCTGCTGGCGGAGCGTTATTTGGTTAACAGTAGCTTACCAGCCTGAGTTTTACGCAACAGATACTCCTGACCATTGTGATCGATAATGACTTTGCCGTCCGGACCTAATAGCGCCTGACTGTTGACGCGCCGTTCAGCGGCAGGGAGAAGCGTTTCATTGTCTATTTCCTTAGGGTGAGGCAGCTCGGTGTTATCCATACGCGACATGCTATTTATTAATAATCAAACTCACAATGATTATTATTATCAATAATTAATGCGATAACAGCAAGTGCTAATTCTGTGGAGTGATATACGCGCGGGGAGAGAAAAGGGCGGGTAACGCATCGAAGAAACGCCCATCCCGGCAGGATGGGCGAGCTATTAAAAGCGGCTATCTACCGCCGCGGCCAGTTTTTCCAACAGAACTTCCGTATCTTCCCAGTTCAGGCAGGGATCGGTAATGGACTGACCATAGATTAATGGTTGACCGCTGATAATTTTTTGCGTGCCTTCCCGTAAAAAACTCTCTGCCATAATCCCGGCAATTGCCGTGGAGCCATTGCGAATCTGCTGGCAAATATCATCACATACCTCCAACTGGCGGCGATGCTGTTTTTGACAGTTGCCGTGGCTGAAGTCGACGACCAGATGTTCCGGCAGATCAAATTCATGCAACGTGTCGCAGGCGGCGGCAATATCTTCAGCGTGGTAGTTCGGTTTTTTACCGCCGCGCATGATGATGTGCCCATACGGGTTGCCACTCGTTTGGTAGATGGTCATCTGTCCGTCTTTATCCGGCGAGAGAAACATATGGCTGGCGCGGGAGGCGCGAATAGCGTCAACGGCAATGCGAGTATTGCCATCCGTACCATTTTTAAAGCCGACCGGACAAGAGAGCGCAGAAGCCATTTCTCGATGGATTTGGCTTTCGGTGGTACGCGCGCCAATCGCTCCCCAACTGATCAGATCGGCAATAAACTGGCCGGTGACCATATCAAGAAACTCTGTGGCGGTCGGTACTCCCAGTTCGTTCACCTGCAATAGCAAGCGACGCGCCAGTTCAAGCCCATAATTGACGCGGTAACTTCCATTCAAGTCGGGATCGGAAATCAGGCCTTTCCATCCCACGACGGTGCGCGGTTTTTCAAAATAGGTGCGCATGACGATTTCCAGACGCGCCTGATGCTTTTGGCGTTGTGCCTGGAGCTGCGTCGCGTATTCCATAGCAGCATTCAGATCGTGAATCGAACAGGGGCCAATGACGACCAGTAGCCGTGGATCTTCACCATTTAAAATCTTTTCTATCCGGCGTCGGGAGTCGGTAACGTGACTGGCGACGGAGGACGATACAGGATACCGCTGCGCGAGTTCGGTCGGTGTTACCAGGCTGTCGATACGCGCAGTACGGAGTTCGTCGGTTCTGTTCATTACAAGTCTCAGAAATTTGTTGCTTCAACGGCAGGACTACCGGGAAGTGATGGGCATCACGATAAACCAATCCCTGCTGATTTCAAGTGCGAGGCGTGTCACACCTCGCAGGCAGAACGGCATGATAACAAAAACCAACCCATTAAACTAGTTTGCTAGTACATCCTGCGGTTAAGCCCCATAATGTCGAGAATTTTGGTGGCTATCTCTTCAACGGAATAATTGGTGCTGTTCAGGCAGGGGATCTGATTCTTACGATACAGCGCTTCGACCTCCGCCACTTCCATGCGGCACTGACGCAACGAGGCATAGCGACTGTTTTCACGGCGTTCTTCGCGAATAGCCGCCAGGCGTTCAGGGTCAATTGTCAGGCCGAACAGTTTATGTTGTAGCGGTTTTAACGATGTGGGCAGCGTCAAATTATCCATATCATCGGCGATGAAAGGGTAGTTAGCCGCACGAATACCGAATTGCATCGCCAGATAGAGGCTGGTGGGCGTTTTTCCACAGCGCGAAACGCCAAGTAAAATGACCTGGGCCTGATCGAGGTTGCGCAATGAAATGCCATCATCATGCGCCAGGGTATAATCGATAGCGGCAATACGGGCGTCATACTTGTTCAGGTTACCCGGATTAAGCCCATGAGTACGATGAGCGATCGGCGTCGGATCCAGTTTCATCTCCTGCTGAAGCGGCGCCACCAGCGCCTGGACGATATCCTGGCAGAAACCTTCGCTCTGTAAGATGATGGCGCGAATTTCAGGTAAAACAATCGAGTAAAATACCAGCGGGCGAACGCCGGTTTGCTGATAAATGGCGTCAATTTGGTCTTTGACGGCGCGGGCGCGACTTTCGTTTTCCACGAATGGCAGCGTGATGCTGCTGATCGTCACCGGAAACTGCGACATGACCGCGTGACCCAGGACCTCGGCGGTGATGGCGGTACCATCAGAAATATAGAAAACATGGCGATCAACAACATTATCCATTCTGTTCATCCTGAAGAGTAAACATAATTATCTGAAAGCATAAATTAAAAGTAACGGGAAACGTATAACTTGTCGCTTATTTTATAAAATGACAGGCACTTTTTATAATTAATGAAAAGTGTGTTTCATTTCCTGGAAACGCAGTTTATACCGGGGGTGATTAAGGGAATGCCGTGCTATGCGCGGGTTTGCGCAACTACGTAAACAATCTGAAAAAATGAAAAAATAAATTTGCTTGAACGATTCACCGTTTTTTTCGCGGGTTTAAGTATGCCAGGATAAATACGCAACTATGTGTTTCTTAAACTCGTTCATTTATCACAAAAGGATTGTTCGATGTCCAACAATGGCTCGTCACCGCTGGTGCTTTGGTATAACCAACTCGGCATGAATGATGTAGACAGAGTTGGGGGCAAAAATGCCTCCCTGGGTGAAATGATTACTAACCTTTCCGGCATGGGCGTATCCGTTCCGAATGGTTTTGCAACCACTGCCGATGCGTTTAACCAGTTTTTGGATCAAAGCGGCGTAAACCAGCGCATTTATGAGCTGCTGGATAAGACAGATATTGATGATGTCTCCCAGCTGGCGAAAGCGGGCGCGCAGATCCGCCAGTGGATTATCGACACTCCTTTCCAGCCGGCGCTGGAAAACGCCATCCGCGATGCCTATGCGCAGCTTTCGTCGGATGATGAAAATGCCTCTTTTGCCGTGCGTTCCTCCGCCACGGCGGAAGATATGCCAGATGCTTCGTTTGCGGGCCAACAGGAAACGTTTCTTAACGTTCAAGGCTTCGATGCGGTTCTGGTGGCAGTGAAACACGTATTTGCTTCTCTGTTTAACGATCGCGCCATCTCTTATCGCGTTCACCAGGGGTATGATCATCGCGGCGTAGCGCTTTCCGCTGGCGTGCAGCGGATGGTTCGCTCCGATCTCGCCTCGTCAGGGGTGATGTTCTCTATCGATACCGAATCCGGTTTTGACCAGGTGGTCTTTATCACCTCGGCATGGGGACTGGGTGAAATGGTGGTGCAGGGGGCGGTTAACCCGGATGAATTTTATGTCCATAAGCCAACCCTGGCGGCAGGCCATCCGGCCATCGTACGCCGCACCATGGGGTCGAAAAAAATCCGCATGGTTTACGCCGCCACCCAAGAGCACGGCAAGCAAGTGAAGATTGAGGATGTGCCGCAGGAACAGCGCGACATTTTCTCGCTCACCAACGAAGAAGTGCAGGAACTGGCGAAACAAGCGGTGCAGATTGAGCAGCACTATGGTCGTCCGATGGATATCGAATGGGCGAAAGACGGTCATACCGGTAAGCTCTTTATTGTGCAGGCACGTCCGGAAACCGTGCGCTCCCGTGGCCAGGTGATGGAGCGTTATACGCTACATGCGCAGGGGAAAATCATTGCCGAAGGTCGCGCCATTGGGCATCGTATCGGCGCGGGTACGGTAAAAGTTATTCATGATATCGGCGAAATGAACCGTATTGAGCCTGGCGATGTGCTTGTCACCGATATGACCGACCCGGACTGGGAACCGATCATGAAAAAAGCGGCGGCGATTGTCACTAACCGTGGCGGGCGCACCTGTCACGCGGCGATTATCGCCCGCGAATTGGGTATTCCGGCGGTAGTCGGCTGCGGCGACGCCACCGAACGCATGAAAGATGGCGAAAAAGTAACCGTCTCCTGCGCAGAAGGTGATACCGGTTATGTGTATGCCGACATGCTGGATTTCAGCGTAAAAAGCTCCAGCGTAGATACCATGCCAGAGCTACCGCTGAAGGTCATGATGAACGTCGGCAACCCGGACAGGGCATTTGACTTTGCCTGCCTGCCGAATGAGGGCGTAGGTCTGGCGCGACTGGAATTCATCATTAACCGTATGATTGGCGTTCACCCGCGTGCGCTGCTGGAGTTTGACGACCAGGATGCCGCGCTGCAAAACGACATTCGTGAGATGATGAAAGGGTTTGACTCGCCGCGTGAATTTTACGTTGGTCGACTGACGGAAGGGATCGCGACGTTAGGCGCCGCCTTCTACCCGAAACGCGTTATCGTTCGCCTGTCTGACTTTAAGTCCAACGAATACGCCAACCTGGTCGGCGGCGAACGCTATGAGCCGCATGAAGAAAACCCGATGCTGGGCTTCCGCGGCGCGGGCCGTTACGTCGCAGAAAGTTTCCGCGATTGTTTTGCGCTGGAATGCGAAGCGGTGAAACGCGTGCGCAACGATATGGGCCTTACCAACGTCGAAATCATGATCCCGTTCGTGCGGACGGTCGACCAGGCGAAAGCGGTCATCGAAGAGCTGGCGTGCCAGGGGCTTAAACGCGGCGAGAACGGGCTGAAGATCATCATGATGTGCGAGATCCCGTCCAATGCCTTGCTGGCTGAACAGTTCCTCGAATATTTTGATGGCTTCTCGATTGGTTCTAACGACATGACGCAGCTGGCGCTGGGGCTGGATCGCGATTCCGGCGTGGTGTCTGAACTGTTTGACGAGCGTAACGACGCGGTGAAAGCGCTACTGTCGATGGCGATCCGCGCGGCGAAAAAACAGGGCAAATATGTTGGAATTTGCGGCCAGGGCCCGTCCGACCATGAAGACTTTGCCGCCTGGCTGATGGAAGAGGGGATCGACAGCCTGTCGCTGAACCCGGACACCGTGGTTCAGACCTGGCTGAGTCTGGCGGAACTGAAGAAGTAGTGTGATACCGGATGGCGGCGTTAACGTCGCCATCCGGCAATTTACACCGCGGTGTGCTCCTGGCGCAGCCGCTCAATAATATCCTGCCGCAACAGAAACTTCTGCACTTTGCCAGAGGCGGTTCTGGGCAGTTTTTCTACGATGACGATCCGTTCCGGATATTTATACTTCGCTACCCGTTTTCGACTGAAAAAAGCGGTCACCTCTTCCAGCGCCAGCGAAAGGTGCGGCGGTTTTAAGACCAAATACGCGCATGAACGTTCGCCTAAGCGTTCATCAGGCATAGCAACGACGCAAGCATCGTGTATGCGAGGGTGTTGTAATAAAATATCTTCGACTTCGCGACTGCTGATATTTTCACCTCCACGTATAATAATATCCTTTTTGCGCCCGGTAATTTTGATATAACCGTCTTCATCCATGCGGCAGAGGTCGCCGCTGTAATACCAGCCCTCATTATCCAGTGCGCGGGCGGTAAGTTCCGGCTCGTCCAGGTATCCCATAAAAACGTTCGGCCCGCGCGAGGCTTCTTCGCCTTCGTGGCCTGCTGGAAGCGTATTGCGATCTTCATCCACGATTTTAATTTCTACACCGGTGGCGGCATAACCATCGGTGTTCATCATGCGTGAAGTCGAATCACCCAGATTAACCATCGAGTGCGGAGAACTTTCTGTAGAACCGTAAATACTCAATAATTTGATACCGCGCTGCTGGCAGTCGCGGGCAACCTTTTTGGGAATAGTCGTGCCGCCGCATAAGAAGAATCGCAGTGAGGAGAGGTCGGCAGGCTGTTGCTCAACGGCACAAAGTAGATCGTAAATAAACGGCGTCGCGCCTGACATACAGGTACAGCGTTGCTGCGCTAATAAGGTAAGGCAGGCTTCTGGGGTAAAGATGTCCAGCAATACGCTACGCGCCCCGATTAAAAAGGGCGCGGTGACGCCGTGTAAAAATCCGGTGGCGTGGCCAAGTGGCGCAGGCATCAGGAACACATCTTGCCAGGTTAAATTCAACCGCGCGCAATACGCCCGTTCGCTGGCAAGAATATTATTGTGGGTCAACATTACCCCTTTGGGCATTCCTTCTGTGCCGGAGGTAAACAGCACTGCCGCCAGTTCATCACCGTGAATGTTAATGTTTGACTGCAACGGTTCGCTGCGGTCGATGATTTGACTAAGCGCAAGTGCTGTGGTGGCAGGCGCCAGTTTATCCACGCCGACAATATGTGTCAGATGGCGCAGTTGATTTTGTAGCGGAAGGATAAGATCGACCGGACGATTCTGTTTGAACACGGTGGGGGCGAAGAATATTTTAGCCTGACATTTGTTCAGCACCCAAACCAGCTCTGCTTCTCGCCAGGCGGGAAGCAGCGGGACAGATACCGCGCCCGTTTTCAGGCAGGCCAGATAAATGAGGGTAAACTCACACCAGCCCGGAAGCTGAAAGGCCACGCGATCGCCCGGTTGAATCCCCTGAGACAGCAACCAGTTTGCCAGGCGGCTTGCCGCGCAGTCGAGTGCGGCGTAGGTCCAGGACGCGCCATGATTATCGACCACGGCGATTTTATCGGGTACGGCGCGTGCGGTTTGCCGCCAGTAGTCGCCCAGTGAAGCATCGCCCCAGTAGCCGGACTCGCGATAGGTTTTCCGCCGCGCGGCGTCAAACGTTAATGTAACACTCATTGACTTGTTCTCTATTAATACAAATGACGTAATCTCCGGGGGCAAGCCGAATAAGACGCCGTAGCGTCGTTATCCGGTGTTTCAGAGCGTCAGCCGTAGCGAAACTCAACGCCGAACGTTCCCGCCGGGTATTCCCATTTTTCGAGAAGAGTATTGCCGCAGAGAACCCTGCAGGTCCCGCATTCCAGGCAGCCCGCGGCGTCAAAATGAATATTTCCCGCATCGTCCAGCTTATAGAGTCCGGCAGGGCAGGCTTTTATTAATTTATTAAACTCCTGCATGTCAGGCGAGGAGCGCAAAATGATATGTGGGTGTCCTTCATCTACGTAAAATTTATTTACGCCCAATTTGACGTCAACATTCACCTTATTGTCCGAACTCATAATGCCGTAGCCCCTTTTATGCCATCTTTTAATAGGTTTACCAGTCCAACTTTTTTCGCATGTGACAGGATAGTTTTACGCAACGGTGGGATTGGACCGCCATCAACGGTGAACAGATCGCCCACAATGTTTGCCGCCATTCGCGGGTACTCGGTAAAAAGCCGTGGGTTTTCCATTAATCCGGGGAGTTTGCGGAAATGCCGCATATCGCGTAACACGCCGTTTTTCTCCAGCGCGCGTTTGTAACCGGCAAGACTCGCGGCGGAAAAATCTTGCCGCGCTTTAGCGTCAATGGCGGTTTGAGCGGCCGCTTGCGCGGACGCGATGGCTAAATCCATGCCGCGGACGGTATAACCGAGATTCAGGCAAAGACCGGCGGCGTCGCCGACAATCATCACGCCGTCATTTGCCAGCTCCGGCATCATTGCTATGCCGCCTTCGGGCACCATATGAGCGGAGTATTCAAGCAGCGTTCCCCCCTGAATCAAAGGGCGTATTGCCGGATGCTGTTTAAAATCTTCCAGCATTTGCGGTACGCTTTTGGTCGCGTGAGCAATGTCGCCCAGGCCACATACCAGCCCCAGAGAAACCGAATCGCGGTTGGTATAAAGAAACCCGCCGCCCATGAGCCCGTTGGAGGGCGCGCCAGCGAATAACCAGGCGGCGCCTTCATGGGACGCCAGATTAAAGCGCTCTTCAATAAGTGCCGGAGAGAGCCCAATCAACTCTTTTACGCCGACGGCATAGTGATGCGCAGAAGAGACAGGCACCATGTCCAGTGAACGGCCCAGCATGGAATTCACGCCGTCCGCGAGAATCACAATATTCGCATCCAGAATATCATCCCCGGCCTGAACGCCAGTGACGCGATTGCCTTCACGTACCAGAGCGTCGACCCGCACACCTGGGATAAACTGCGCGCCAGCCTGTTCCGCCTGCGCCATTAGCCACGGGTCCAGTTTGTTGCGCAGTACGGTATATGACGTAAGGGGCGGAGTAGGGGGCGCGCGGTGAAAATCAAGTGTGACGGCGCTTTCTTCGGTTAAAAAGGAGATTTTTTCACGGGTAACGACGCGTTCGATGGGGGCGGACGTTGCGAATCCCGGCATAATACTTTCGATACTGTGAGCGTAGAGCCGGCCACCGGTCATATTTTTGCTGCCCGCGCTGTTTCCGCGTTCAATAACCAGTACATCCAGTCCCGCTTTTGCCATCACATACGCGGCGACCGTTCCTGCTACGCCTGCGCCCACCACAATAGCGTCAAATTTATCATCCGACATGCTTTATGCTCCTTTCCCGCCGTATCGACGACGGGAGATGTGCGTTGAAAAAGGAATTAGCGGCTTAACTGGTCGATGAGGGCAGGAACAACCTTATAGATATCGCCCACCAGGCCATAATCGGCATAATTGAAAATGGGCGCGTTTTTATCTTTGTTAATTGCGACAATAATTTTTGCGCCGTTTCCACCCACCATATGTTGAATTTGGCCGGAAATGCCCAGCGTCAGATAGAGATCGGATTTCAACAGAACGCCGGATACGCCAATATAACGCTCACGTTCCATCCAGTTTTCACCTTCCGCAATGGGGCGGGAACAGCCCACTTCTGCGCCGAGAACGGCCGCCAGTTTATGCACCATATCCAGATCGCTTTGCGCCGCCAGACCTCGTCCTACGCCGATGACCCGTTTGGCTTTGCTCAAATCGACGCTGCTTAACGATTTCGCGCGCCGCTGCTGGCACAATACCTCGTGGCGTGGGGCAATATATGCCAGCGTGGTCTGCGGGCAAGTATGACCGGGGAGAGGGGCGGCGGGTTCCAGCACGCCGGGTGCCAGCGTAATAATCGCCTGCGGGCTGTTTAATTTCTCTTTGCCGAAAGCAAGTCCGCCGTACATGCGATGCTCTGCGTGTAGCGTCCCGTCGAGGAGGTCAATAGACGTCGCGTCGTTCACCATCACGGCGTCAAGCTGGATGCTCAGCCGGGCGCCAAGCGCTTTACAGCGCTTGGTCGCCGCCATGAGCAGTAGCCCATTTTGGTCGCCTAATAACGAGGCCAGCGTTTCGGCATAGTTTTCCACGCGCTGCAAATCCGTATGCGATTCAATAATGACTATCTCATCAGCGCCAAGCGCTTTCACGTAGTCGATCTCCGTGTTTCCTTGCACGATGGCGTAAACTTTTTCTCCCCACTGCCGCGCGCCGGTCATTAATTCGGCATAACGCTCTACGTTATCGCTAAATACCCATACGTTAGCTAAATGATTCATGATAATTTTTCTCCGTTGGGTTTAGTTCAGGGATTTTTTCAAATGGTCGGCCAGTGCGGTAATGGCTTCCGGCGAATCGTTATCGAGAATGATATGCTTGCGTTCTGTCTGCGGCGGTACCGAGATGGCGACCAGTTCCGCCAGTGGCGTGGTTGGGGTCCAGTGGATATCGCTCGCCAGCCACGACGTAACGGCTTTTTTCCCGGCGCCGAGAATGGCTTTCATTGACGGGATGCGTGGAACGTTAATATCTGAGGTCACGCAAAGCACCGCGGGCAGGGTGAGCTCGATAATTTCAACGTCTTCTTCCAGTGTGCGTTCAACGATGATTTTGTCGCCGTCGCGTTGAATATGGCTTACTGCGTTGATGACGGGGAGTTTCAGGAGTTCGCCAGTCAGCAGGCCCACCTGTTGGGCATAAATATCGCCGGAGCCCTCTCCAAAGAGCAGCAGGTCAAAGCCGATTTTCTCCGCCGCGGATGCTAGCGCCAGCGCGGTTTCTTTGGGCAGAGCGTGCTCCAGTTGCGCATCCTGAACCATAAAAAGCGCATCCGGCCCGCGGGATAACACATCTTTGCGGACTTTTGAATTTTGTAACAGAGAGCCGCCGACGGTGAGCGCGGCGATCTCGTCGCCATCGCCAGCTAACTGCGCGGCGGCCTCAATTGCATTTAAATCAAACTGGCTGATTTTGGCCTCGGCACGATCAAAATTGAGCGAATGTTCCGGGGTCACGGTAATGTCCTGTTCTTCAGGCACCAACTTAAAGCAGGTTATTATTTTCATTGCATCTCCAGTGAGTCGCGTGCGGATAAGTAACGTAAATCTGACTGAAAATAGTCTGCGGCAGTCTGAAGAGGTTTACGATGGGTCAATCTGTTTTCCTTGCCAACAATCTTGCACGAAAAATCTGCGAACAGAGAATCGTTAGCAACCATCTGAAAAGGGCGTCATAAAAATATAAATACGGTAGTGAGAATAATAAGTGCGAAGCATATCATCATTTTTTAACATGAAACGTGCGATGTTGTTTCTGTGAGGTTAAAAGAAAACATCAAAGATATGTCGGCTATGTATTTTTGTCTGATAATACGCTATCGACAGGTAATCTGAGCTGTCTGCAAAAGAACATAATATCTTGCATTCGGAACGAATAATCTTGTTTTGCTGGTAATCTCCACGGTTGTACAACACTGACGCTCGCTTTATTTTATTCTGGTTATCTTTTTAAACCTGACAGAGGTTATTATGTATCAGCGCTGTTTTGACTCCGCCGCGGAGACGATTTTTGAACAGGACAAGACCCCTCGATTTTCACGTTTTGTCATTAGCGATGATCCAAACTGGGAGTCTGGCCATCATATGCATGATAATGAAACAGAGCTTATTTACGTCAAAAAAGGGATAGCCAGGTTAATTATTGACTCTTCACTCTACGTCGCGCATGCGGACGATATTGTCGTCGTTGAGCGGGGGCGGCTACACGCTGTAGCATCCGACAGCAATTCGCCGGCTACTACCTATACCTGTGCGCTGTATGGGTTTTGTTTTCCAGGTTGGGAAGAAAACCAACTATTGCAGAGTCATTCCTGTCCGGTAGTTTCCGTGGTTCAGGGGAAAGAGGTCATTAAAAGTATCTTTAATGAATTAAGCGTGTTACTTCCGCAGGGGAAAAACGTATTGGCTTCCTCTGTATACGATGCATTTGCTTACACTCTGACCGCGCTTTATTATGAAAATTTTAAAAATGCCTATCGTTCTGAACAAGGCTACATTAAAAAAGATGTATTAATTAAGGATGTGCTTGTTTATCTCAATAATAATTATCGTGAAAAAATCACGCTTGACCAGCTATCGAAAAAATTTCGCGCCAGCGTCAGTTATATATGCCATGAATTTGCCAAGGAATATCATATATCCCCTATCAACTATGTTATTCAACGACGTATGACCGAGGCCAAGTTTGCGCTGACAAACACTGAGTCGCCACTGGCAGAAATTTCATGGCGGGTAGGATATGAAAATGTGGACCATTTTGCCAAATTGTTTATGCGGCATGTAGGATATTCTCCCAACGATTATCGTAAGCAATTTAAAAATAGTCTGGTTGAGCAGGCGTATTTGCTGCCAAATACCTGACGGCGAAATTTATCTGATTTATTCGGCCTGATGCCGTAAAGCAGCCAGGCCGAATAAGACGTTCCGGTACGATCCTTACTTGTTCTGATAGTCTTTCAGAATCTGGCGTCCTGCCACATAGATCATAATTTCATCCGTGCCGCCACCGATACGTTCGCAGCGAACATCGCGCCAGAAGCGGGAGACACGGGCTTCGTCAGTATAACCAAGCCCACCCATAATCTGAATCGCATCGTCAATCACTTCCATCGCTGTGCGTGCGCAGTACAGCTTAGCCAGCGCGGCGCTGGTACGCAGTGACTCTTCCCGATCGGCCTGCCAGGCGACTTTCAACACCATATTGCGCATGTTTTCGATTTTGATGGCCATTAACGCCAGCTTTTCCTGGATCATCTGGTTATGGCCGATGGGTTTACCAAAGGCGATACGCTGGTTGGCGTAACGGGCGGCATCTTCAAATGCGCATTCGGCGAAACCTGTACTGCGCGCCGCATTAATCAAACGCTCCATCTCAAAATTGTACATGACATTGAGGAAACCCATGCCTTCTTCACCGACCCGGTCGCTTTCGTCAACCTCGACATTATCGAGATAAACTTCGCATGTACTCAACATGTGCCAGCCAATTTTATGCAGCGGATTAATCTTTATGCCCGGTTTATTTGAGTCCACCCACCAAAGCGTGAACGCTTTTTTAGGATCTTTTGGCTCCGTATCGCGCGCCAGAACCAGCATGTAAGGATATTCTTTTGCACCGGTGATAAACGTTTTTTGGCCGTTAAGATAAACCTTACCGTTTTTACGCGTCCAGGTTGTTGTGGCGCTATTATTATCAGATCCCGCGCCAGGTTCTGTTAAGGCGAGCGCATATGCTGGATCGCCGGTGGCCAGAGTGCTTTCTGCTGTTTTACGCAGTTGTTCTGCGGAACCAAAACGGCGCATACTGTGAATGCATTGGCCGTTGGTAATCAAAAAGGCCGGAGCGCCGCATTTTGAGATTTCCATCAGCGCCAGCATTTGCGTTACATAGTCAGCCGGAATGCCGCCAAATTCTTCCGGGACGCCCAGCATCGAAATACCGTTTTCCGCCAGCGCCTGCATAAATTCTCTGGGATAGGTGCCCGTTTGATCGCAGGTACGGAAATACTCTTCCGGAAAATTGCTGGTGATTAACTCGCGAATACTGGCCAGTAATAGTTCTTGTTCTTCAGTTAATGAAAAATCCATATTTGTACTCCTTTTAATGTGTTGCGTCAGGAAGCGTGAATCCCATAGTGCTATCGGCAAATAATCTTGTGTCCATCAGTTTTAAATCTGGTGAGATAACCGGTGAAAAATCCATCTTGTCAAGAATATCCCGCTGCAGATCGACGCCAGGCGCAATTTCAATTAAATGCAGGCCATCTTGTTTGAGAGTGAAAACCGCACGTTCAGTGATGTAACGCACGTCTAACCCACGCTCAAGCGCAATTTTTCCACTGAACGTAATTTCCGGCAGTTCGCTGACGAATTTTTTCACGCGACCTTCCTGGAGAATATTTAATTTGCCATCGGTAATTTCAGTTTTTAAACTTCCGGCCGTCAGAGTTCCGCAGAAGATAATTTTTTGCGACGTTGCGCTAATATCGATAAACCCGCCGGTGCCCATAATTTTTCCGTTGAATTTATGTACACCGACATTACCGTGTTGATCCACTTCGGCAAAACTTAAATAGCAGACATCGAGCCCACCGCCGTGATAAAAATCAAATTGTGAGGTCATATCGAGGATCGCGCGGGTATTGACATTGGCGCCGAAGGCCACGCCCTGAGAGGTAATACCGCCCACCGGGCCGGTTTCTACGGTCAGCACGAAGTCATCGGCGCAGCCTTCCTCGCGAGCGACCAGACCAATACCGTCGGCAATGCCTACGCCCACATTGCCTACCGCGCCTTTACGCATTTCAAACAGCGCGCGTCGGGCTACCAGCTTGCGCTGATTAAGGGGCAGGGTAAGCTGGGTACTATCATCAAGAGTGAAATCCCCGGAGATAAATCGGTTTACCGGCGCGCCGCCATAGAGTTGCGTCTGGTCGGCATCGACAACCACAATATCCACCAGATAGCCGGGAATACGCACGGATTTTGGATGCAGCGTGGCTTTTTTTACCATTTTCTGCACCTGCATCATTACAATACCGCCATTATTGTGAACGGCCTGGGCGATCACCAGCGCATCAAGATACATCACCTCATCTTCAAATGATGCATAGCCTTCGCTGTCGCAGGTGGTGGCGCGGATAAAAGCCACATTAGGCGCTATCGCTTTATAATAGAGATATTCTTTATTATCGATCTCTACCAGCTTAATGAGATCTTCTTTAGTCACGTCGTTTAATTTTCCGCCCTGTTGGCGAGGGTCGACAAAGGTACCAATACCGATATCGCTCAGAATACCCGGCTGGTGTGCGGCGCTGGCGCGCAGCGTCTGGGTTAATACGCCTTGTGGGTAGTTATAGGCGGCGATTTTATTTTGTTCAGCCAGTTCAGAAATACGGGGAGATTGCCCCCAATGTCCGCATAGCGCCCATTTTACCAATCCCTCCTGCGCCAGCGGGCTGATGCCGCGATCGGCGCGGTCACCTAATCCGGTAGGGCTAATAATAGATAAATCTCGTGGTGACTGGGTTGTTTGATATTTATCTGCCAGTGCGGTAATTAATGTTGTCGCTTCGAGAATACCGCCGCCAGCGCCCAGGATACATAAAGTGGCCTCATCTGGAATATAATTTACTGCTTCTTGTGCAGAGAGCACGGGAACGCGGCCATTAATGCGTGATGGCTTATTGATTTTCATATTTACTCCACTATTATCCCTGAAAGCAATATCGATATAACCGTGTTAAGGTAATAAAGACAGCGGCTTTCAATGAATATGGAACATATTCATATCAGATAACTATTTATTTTATTGTGGCAGAAAGAGAATATTCCGCCACACGATAAAGTATTACGCTTGGTGCAATATAGTTAATACGGTACGCAGATCGGCTACCGATATTTGTCCCGGCGCAGATGCTTTTTTCACCGCGCCAAACGTTGCTGCAGAACCGAACACTTCGCCGGCAAGACGAGATATTACCCCGGTTTTCGACATCGACATGGTAATAATCGGACGATCCGCATAGCGCTCCTGCATTTCTACAGTGGCGGTAAGTAAGGTCAGGACATCGGCTTTAGTCTGTGGCATGACGGCGATCTTCGGAATATCGGCGCCCAGTTCCTGCATTTTACGCAGACGCTGAACAATCTCTTCCGCTGCGGGCGTTTTATGAAAATCATGGTTAGACATGATCACCGCAACATTGTGTTGATGAGCATAGCCGACGGTGGCTTTCACCTCATCGTCGCCGGTAAAAAGCTCAAGATCGATCATATCGACCAGACCGCTATCAACCGCTGCACGATTCAGAGCGATATACTGTCCGGTGGTTAGCGCCTGCTCGCCGCCTTCTTTCGCGCTGCGGAAGGTAAATAGCAAGGGTTTATCAGTAATAATCTCCCGGATGGCGCCGGCGGCCTCAAGTACGCTTTCCGTCGTCGTCACGTTGGCAAAATAGTCAACGCGCCACTCCAGAATATCGAAATCCGCTTCACGGTAGGCGAGTGCTTCCGATTTCACATCGGTAATGGTTTTTCCCATTAGCGACACAATGATCTTTGGCGCGCCTTCGCCAACCACGAGATCTCTTACAGTTACGGTTTTCATTTGGTACCCTTCATTGTCATTCGTCGCAATTATAATTTTACCGGTCAGGCTGTGAATCCCATCACCTGCTTCACATAGTCCAATGGAAATGCTTTTCCTGTCCACAGTTCAAACTGTTCGGCTCCTTGCCATAACAACATGCCGTAACCATCAATTGTTTTGCAACCAGCTTGTTGCGCCTGCTGCAATAACTTTGTCATATGCGGATTATAAACACATTCGGTGACCAGCAATTCAGGCCGGAGCAGGGAAACATCGCCGATCAGGGATTCGTTCTCCAATGGTTTCATGCCAACTTTGGTGCCGTTCGTCAGAATATCTGCGCTGGCAAGCGCTTCAGTAAAAGCGTGCTGATCGGCAAGATCGGTGACGGTAACGACACAATCAGTGTTTTCATTCACCCGCTTCGCAAAGGCAACCGCTTTTTCGAAAAAGTCATCTTTACGGTTAAACAGTTTAATTTCCTTAATGCCTTCAATGGCTGCCTGGGCGCCAATGGCGGTAGCCGCGCCTCCCGCGCCGAGCAGCACCATGGTTTTTCCCCGAATATCGAAACCGCTTTCTTTAATTGCCCGAATATGGCCCGTACCATCCGTGTTGTAGCCGCGTAGATAGCCGTCATCGTTAACAATGGTGTTGATAGCGCCAACCAGTTTTGCTGCTGGCGTTAATTCATCGACATACTCACACGCGAGCTGTTTGTTTGGCATGGAGACGCCCGTACCGCGCATTTTTAATGCTTTCAGTCCTTCAATAGCGCTGGCAAACGTCGTGTTATCCACTTCGAAAGCCATATAGGTATACGGTAGCCCCGCTTTTTCTAACGCTTTGTTTTGCATTTCGGGCGATAAGCTATGACGGATAGGATACGCCATAAGACCAATTAATTCATATTTTGCGGTAACATCCATTTTATACTCCTTAATAAGTGGACAGTGCAGAGCAGGGCGCATGCCTGTTGCGCATCGTTAACATTTTTACTGGAAATAACGCTCGCCAAATCGGACATCGTTTTGCGGGATCTTAAATACGCGATAATAGCGAATAAATACAATAATGGCGGTGATAAATGTCAGTAGTGCAAAGGCAAAATCTAACAAAATGATATATTGCAGGCCAATAGTAGAGAGATAACCGGTGATCAGTGGAATAATAAAGTTAGCTACGCCCCCCATCATCATATATATACTGGTGACTTTAGCTTTACTCTTAGGGAAAAATTCCGACATTACCGATACACCTAATTGTAAAATACCTCCAGCAGCGGAAAAACCAATCACGAAGGCGCCAGCATTACAGATCAGTGGAGAGGGATACAGGTAAATTGCCGCAGCGGTGAGTGTCGCCAGCCCGGCATTGAAAACATTGGCCCAGATGGGGCGAACCATTTTTTTCAGCAATGCGGCAAAAATAAACACGCAAACCAACGATCCCATACTGTAATAAGAGATGGTTTTCAGCGCGTCGGATTCCGCCATTCCGGCGAAGGCCATCGCATATTTAGGCATCCAGACCACAATCACATAGAAGGTTGAGAACGCGGCGACGCCAAATAAAACGGAAGCTACGCCTTCCAGCCAGACGAGGGGAGTACTGTTCATCTGGGGTAATTCTTTCGCAATACTGGCATCGACAAGTTGGCTGGGAAAACGGCTTTTCAACAGCATCAACGTGATGAGGACGAAAAGGATACCGGGGATTACCACCGCGTAGCCGTACCAGATATGGTTGACTAACAAGGCGCTGACGATAAGGGGATAAATCATTTGCCCAAAAGAGACCATCGCTTTAACCAGAATAACTGCCGAGCCAGATGCTTTGGGAAAACACTCCATTAATGCAGGGTATCCGCCGGTATCCAGCGCGGAGTTCGCCACGCCGACACACACCGCTAATATGAAAGCGATCATCAGGTTAGGACTGGCGGGAATACCGAAGAAAAACAGCATATATAGTACGGCGCCAAGTAGTATTATTGCCCGACGGCCAAATTTATCGGACAGTACGCCAAAGAATAAAATACTGACCAGACGGCCAAGACCAATGCCAGAGATTAAATAGGCGATACCGGCACTATCCGTGGAGAATTTCTGTGCAAGGGAGGTCATGTTCTGGGCTAGTGTAATAACACTCATGCCGTGGAGAAAGTAACTAAAATAAATGCAGATAACAGCCAGCAAATATGGCATGTTGCGAGCCTTGTTCTGAGACATTTGTTCACAGCTCCTTGCTGATGGTTTGATTCAATGTCCTGCTTATTACTGCTTTACTACATGCAGCGATTGTTCAGTAACACTATAATTCGGTACTGTCGTTATATGTACATAACATGGCGTTTAAAATGCCAGGTTTATTGCATTGATAGCATTTCATTTGTTAGCCAGGAAATATAAAAATTGCTGCGAATTTGTTGTTTAATACATATAACTCGTGATGCTCATCGCAATTTTTCTGATAAGTGTGAAGATAATGAATAATAATTAACACGAAAATTACATTTTTTGTTTCCCGGTGATAATGGCTAACGTTTTATTTTGCATAGCAAGGCAATAATATTGCAGTTGGCACGCTAACATTTATTGCGCAGTTGACGCTGCTTCAGCGTGATGTTGTGATTCAGCCCGACTTCGGTAACCGATGAACAGTGCGAGGAGAAATCCCGCTGCGGCGATACCGGTATCAAACCACATAATATGTGCAATGCTCATTTCTGAAATCCGCGCTGTGATCAACGGAATAGTGAACGTCGCGATACTGCCGGCGCTGTAATAAATGCCGGTCGCTTTACCTTTCTCCTGTGGAAAACGGGCCGCCATCAGCGTCAGGCCGATTTGTACTACGCCACCGGCGGAAGAGAATCCAATGACGAATGCGAAGATCATAACAACATAGGCCTGAGGATGCAGGCAGACCGTCAGAAGCGCAATAAAAGAGATAAAGGTATAAAACATCAATAATGTGGTAGAGCGAATTGTTTTTCTGACCAGCGGGGCGGTTATAAAAACGCAGAGTAGCGAGCCGCAGGTATAAATACTTAACAGTTTGATGGATTGGGTATACGACATTCCTGCGACGAACTGTCCATACTGCGCCAGCCACTGGCTGATAAGGTAAAAGGTTGCCATCGAGATATAGCCATAAAGGGTGTAGCTGATAAGATCGATGAGGGAGCAATGATGTACGCCTGCGACAGGCGCTTGCGAGATTTTGGGTTTCAATATCCGACCTGGATAGGGTGGAAAAGGGCAGCGTAATAAAAACAGAGCATTAATAAGCATGATTGCCCCGGCAAGCAGGAAGGACCAGCCAAACCACATATTAGCCCAGACTAATAAACTGATAATAATGGGCAACAAGAATTGCCCGCCAGAGACAAATGCTTTGATCAGAATATTTGCCGTACTGGGGGAGCGAGGGAAGGCTTCCATCAAACTGGGATAGGTACCTGCATCTAAAAAACTGTTGGCCATACCCGCTAAAAAGCCACAGGCATAAGCGACAAAAATCGTCTGAGCATAAAGAATGCCAATGAAAAAAATCAGGTAACAGGCGGTCCCCAGAATGATAAAAGGACGGCGACCAAAGCGATCGGAAAGCATACCGGCGATTAACAAAACGCTTAGCCTGCCAATACCAAGCGAAGAGATCACAATAGATACGCCTGCGGCACTGGTATGCCATTGCTGTTCAAGCGATGACATGTTCAGGCTCATCAGGATAACCCCCATGCCATGTACAAAGTAATTAAAATACAACCCTACAGCGGTAGGGAAATAACGATTTTTCATATTATCTGACTCAGAGATGCCGCCTGAACGTTACAGTGGTATACACAGGCAGGAAGCATATTGGATAGGGTGACAAGTCAATGTCGTGATTGTGTGGTTTTCTATCCGGTATCAATACGATGCGGCGATAAAGTTTACGTCTAACACAGCCGCTCCAGATCATGTGCGAAAAGTTCGGCAGCAACAGATTGATAAATTTTCCACTCGATAAAATCACCCTCTGTATAAATGGACTGAAAAGAAGATAAATCAGGGAAGTAACGCATTGTATTATTGCCGATCCGGTTATTTATTTTGTCAACAATGGCGTTAATTCGTCGCTGTCTCTTGGCTTTCATTTCCTTTAACCTGGCAATGATTTCTGGAGAGATGGGAGTGTCGCCAGCTTCCCATCGTTGCCAGGTTGCCGAATTATTATCCTGGGTGATATAGATTGTGCATTCTTCAATCGTCATATCAAAAATACGCCGTAGTGCTTGTAGTTCTAACGCGTTCATCATTTTTTAGGCTTTTATATGAAAAAAGTGATGCTATAAATAGCACCACCGACACCGTTTCGACTTGAACAGAATCACACTATTTTGTGCAATATTATTTGTTCGTTGCAGATATCGCGGTGTTGAAGGGAAACGGGAGCTGGCTTATGTAACAATGCAGCGAAAAAAGTTAAAAAAAAAGCCCATCGTAGGAGACGGGCAAAGACTACACACAGCAATTCGTTGTTTCACTCAGGGGATTTCCATGCTTATAAATCAATGTGTTGATTTATAACCGTGTGCTAATAGTAGGCATGAGCACTTTTTGCGTCGATCAGATTCGTCTCAATAGTTTAAAAACTGTAACGGATTTGCGACAGAAATGAGATGCGGCGGGGAACAGACGGGCGAATCAAAATGGGGTGTGCGTTGAATTGATAAACGTCGTTAAAGCATCGGGCGGCGATGCCGCCCGACGGGATTATGACTGCTTGTTGGCTTCCTCGATGTCATCCAGCTCTTCAAGGATCTCCTCTGGTTCATTCGTCGGCGCCGGAACTTCATGTACCCATGCGGAGAACAAACGCCAGGTCACGGCCAGAAGCACCGGTCCAATAAACAGACCAATCATACCGAATGCAATCAGTCCGCCGATTACCCCGGAAAGGATCAGAAGCAGCGGTAAATCGGCACCCATGCGGATGAGTACCGGGCGAATCACGTTATCCAGCGTGCCGACGACGGCGCTCCAAACCAGCAGCACGGTGCCCCAGGTGGTGTCGCCTGTCCAGTAAAGCCAGATAATGGCTGGAATCAATACTGGCAACGGCCCCAACTGAACCAGACACGAAAGGATCATCACTACCGTCAACAGGGTAGCGTAAGGCACGCCGGAAATCGCCAGCCCGACGCCGCCAAGTACCGCCTGTACCAGCGCGGTGACCACCACGCCAAGCGCCACGGCGCGGATCGCCTGGGCAGCCAGCAGAACCGCCGCATCGCCGCGTTTAGCCGCGAGACGACAGGCAAAATGGCGTATTCCCATCGCCACTTGTTCGCCGCGCCAGTAAAGCAGGGCGCTAAACAACAGCATCAGGGCGCAGTGCATCATAAAGCGTCCGATATGCGCCGCCTGACCGACAAACCAGGTCGTGGTTGTGCCGATATAAGGCCGCACTTTCGCCATAATAGCGCTACCGCCCATATCCAGCAGGCTATGCCATCCGGCATACAGTTTGGCGCCAACTAACGGAATATTATTTAACCATGCCAGATCGGGTAGCGTCATATCGCCGCCAGTCACTGCATGGATGAGCGGGCCACTACCGTCGACAATGCTGTTCACCAGCAAGGCGACGGGAATAACGAAGAGCAGCACTAACAGCAGCGTCATGACCAGTACGGCAAGCGAGCGGCGGCCCCACAATATTTTTTGTAATTTCAGCAAAACGGGCCAGGTCGCGATAACAATCGTACCTGCCCATGCAAACCCCAAAATAAAAGGCTGTACTATCCACAAACAGGCCACAATCATGATGGCTAAAAACAGCACCGATAGCAGCACTTGCGCAATATCCCTGGGCTGACGAACATTTACCATAAATACTTTTCACCTTTGTCTTTGCGCCAGAACGTTGGCGCGACGTGAACATGCAAACCACACCCTATAATGATGAGCAATTTCAGCGGTTTTTAACAGGCCGATTCTGCATGTAATTCTGTTGGGCGCACAGGAAAAAAATGTGATACAACAAATAACGCAACACGCAAACGATTAAGCATCCCTTCCTGTGCGTAGACCGCTCGCGCTCGCCGGGTTGGGCGCCACCGTTCACAACATAGACCGCAGGAAAAGGTCAATATAATGATTCCACAAATTTCTCAGGCACCCGGCGTCGTTCAGCTGGTGCTCAATTTTTTGCAGGCGCTGGAGCAGCAAGGGTTTACGGGCGATACGGCAACCAGCTATGCCGACCGTCTGACAATGTCGACCGATAACAGTATCTACCAGCTTCTTCCCGATGCCGTTGTGTTTCCCCGTTCTACGGCGGATGTCGCGCTTCTTGCCCGTCTGGCGGCGGAGCCGCGCTTTACGTCGCTGATATTTACCCCGCGAGGCGGCGGTACTGGCACGAATGGCCAGGCGCTAAACCAGGGCATTATTGTTGATATGTCCCGCTATATGAACCGCATTATTGAAATTAATCCTGAAGAGGGATGGGTGCGGGTAGAGGCGGGGGTGATAAAAGATCAGCTTAATGAGGCGTTAAAGCCGTATGGCTATTTTTTTGCGCCGGAACTTTCCACCAGTAATCGCGCCACGCTTGGCGGTATGATTAATACCGATGCCTCTGGTCAGGGTTCGCTGGTCTATGGAAAAACGTCAGATCACGTCTTAGGCATACGGGCCGTATTGTTGGGGGGTGATATCCTTGACACACAATCGATGCCCGTAGAGCTTGCCCGGACGCTGGGTGAAAACACGACGACGCCAGGCCGCATCTATCAGACCGTCTATCAGTCCTGCCTGGAAAACCGTCAACTTATCCTCGATAGCTTTCCAAAGCTCAATCGCTTCCTGACAGGCTACGATTTACGCCACGTCTTTAACGATGACATGACCCGCTTCGATCTTACCCGCATCTTAACGGGGTCGGAAGGGACGCTGGCGTTTATTACTGAAGCCCGGCTGGATATTACCCCGATACCCAAAGTCCGCCGTCTGGTGAATGTAAAATACGACTCCTTTGATTCCGCGCTGCGTAGCGCCCCTTTTATGGTTGATGCGCGCGCCTTATCCGTCGAGACGGTCGATTCCAAAGTCCTTAACCTCGCGCGGGAAGATATTGTCTGGCACTCCGTTAGCGAATTGATTACCGATGTGCCGGATAAAGAAATGCTTGGCCTGAATATCGTGGAATTCGCGGGTGACGATGAAGCGCTTATTGACGGGCAGGTCGAGGCGCTGTGCCACCGGCTGGATGGCCTGATGGCGCGTGCGGAAGCGGGCGTGATCGGCTGGCAACTTTGTACCGATTTGACGGGTATTGAGCGTATTTACGCGATGCGTAAAAAAGCGGTAGGGCTGCTGGGTAATGCGAAAGGCGCAGCCAAACCGATTCCTTTTGCGGAAGATACCTGCGTGCCGCCTGAACATCTGGCCGATTACATCGCCGAATTTCGCGCTCTGCTGGATGGTCATGGCTTAAGTTACGGCATGTTCGGCCACGTGGATGCCGGGGTGCTGCATGTGCGTCCGGCGCTGGATATGTGCGATCCGCAGCAGGAACTGCTGATGAAACAGATCTCCGATGAGGTCGTCGCACTGACTGCCAGATACGGCGGGCTGTTGTGGGGCGAGCATGGAAAAGGTTTTCGCGCGGAATACAGCCCGGCCTTTTTCGGCGAAGTCCTGTATGGCGAGCTGCGCAAAATAAAAGCGGCTTTTGATCCGCATAATCGACTTAACCCGGGTAAAATCTGTCCACCGCAGGGGATAGAGGCGCCGATGATGAAGGTGGATGCGGTAAAACGCGGCACCTGGGATCGGCAAATCCCGCTGGCGGTACGGCAGACCTGGCGCGGCGCTATGGAGTGTAATGGTAACGGCCTGTGCTTTAATTTCGATGCGAAAAGCCCAATGTGCCCGTCGATGAAAATTAGCCTTAACCGGATCCACTCGCCGAAAGGGCGGGCGACGCTGGTGCGGGAATGGCTCCGTCTATTGGCCGATCGCGGCGTCGATCCGTTGAAGCTGGAAAAGGAGTTGCCAGAAAAACGCGCCAGCTTACGCACGCTGATTGCCCGCACCCGGAATAGTTGGCACAAACGCAAAGGCGAGTATGACTTTTCCCATGAAGTTAAAGAGGCCATGTCCGGCTGTCTGGCGTGTAAAGCCTGTACGACCCAGTGCCCGATTAAAATCGATGTTCCGGAGTTTCGTTCACGTTTCTTACAGCTTTACCATACGCGTTATCTGCGTCCGGTACGCGATCATCTGGTGGCGACGGTCGAGACCTACGCGCCGCTGATGGCGCGTGCGCCAAAGACCTTTAACTTTTTTATTAACCAACCGGTAGTTCGTAATCTGGCGAAAAAACATATCGGTATGG
The DNA here is from genome assembly GCF_046550835.1 of Salmonella sp. SAL04196. Taxonomy (NCBI): domain Bacteria; kingdom Pseudomonadati; phylum Pseudomonadota; class Gammaproteobacteria; order Enterobacterales; family Enterobacteriaceae; genus Salmonella; species Salmonella sp. SAL04196. Next base: position 888,168 of record NZ_JBGDXE010000001.1, on the reverse strand, counting down.
TGGATTTACCTCTGCTTTCTGCCCCTTCATTGCAACAGCAACTGGTGGGCCATCCGTCTGCCAATATGACGCTTGAGCAACTGGAGCGCATGAGCGCCGAGCAAAAAGCGAAAACGGTACTGGTGGTTCAGGATCCGTTTACCAGCTACTACGACGCCCGGGTCGTGGCGGACTTTATCCGCCTGGCGGAAAAGCTGGGCAGGAGGCCGGTATTGTTACCGTTCTCGCCGAATGGTAAGGCGCAGCATATTAAAGGTTTTCTTAATCGCTTTGCGAAAACGGCGAAAAAAACCTCTGAGTTCCTTAATCGGATCGCCGCGTTGGGGATGCCGATGGTGGGCGTCGATCCGGCGTTGGTTCTGTGTTATCGCGACGAATACAAACTGGCGCTGGGCGAACAGCGCGGCGATTTTCATGTGTTGCTGGTGAATGAATGGCTGGCGCAGGAAATAAATGCAAGACTGTCCGTCGAGGTGAGCGGCGAACCGTGGTACTTTTTTGGTCATTGTACGGAAGTCACGGCTTTACCCGGCGCGCCTGCGCAGTGGGCCGCCATCTTTGCCCATTTTGGCGCGAAGCTGGAAAATGTCAGCGTAGGCTGCTGCGGTATGGCGGGCACTTATGGACATGAACTCACCAATCATAAAAATTCGCTGGGAATTTATGAGCTATCCTGGCATCAGGCGATGCAACGTCTACCGCGAAACCGCTGCCTGGCAACCGGCTATTCCTGCCGAAGCCAGGTTAAACGCATTGAAGGTACGGGCGTGCGTCACCCGTTGCAGGCATTACTGGAGATTATAGGTTGATCTGGAAACGTGAAGTGACCCTCGATGCGCTTAATGCGATGGGGGAAGGGAATATGGTTGGCCTGCTTGATATCCGCTTTGAGCGTATTGGGGACGATACGCTGGAAGCGACAATGCCCGTCGATCATCGCACCAAACAGCCGTTCGGCTTGCTGCATGGCGGAGCGTCTGTGGTGCTGGCGGAAAGTATCGGCTCGGTCGCAGGCTATCTGTGTACGCAGGGGGAGCAAAAGGTGGTGGGGCTGGAGGTGAATGCCAACCATGTACGGTCGGCGCGTCAGGGGCGCGTACGGGGCGTCTGTAAAGCGTTGCATACCGGGGCTCGCCATCAGGTCTGGCAGATAGAGATCTTTGATGAACAGGGACGTCTGTGCTGTTCTTCGCGTCTTACTACGGCGATTGTGTGACGTTGTCACCATAAAAGTGTGATGCATATTGCTTTTGGTCAAAATGTGCGCAGAAAAAGGTGATATACTGTGCACGTTTACACATAAGCGAGGATGATATGTCTACTGATTTAGACCCAACCCAACTGGCGATTGAATTTTTACGCCGTGATAAAACCGAACTTTCTCCCGCGCAGTATTTGAAGCGTTTAAAACAGCTGGAGTTAGAGTTTGCCGATCTCCTCACCCTCTCTGCAACCGAACTGAAAGAAGAGATCTATTTCGCCTGGCGGTTGGGCGTGCATTAATAAAGTCTGTGTAGGCCGGATAAGGCGTTAGCCGCCATCCGGCTATGTTACCAGGCAATCTCACCAGACCCTGTCCCCAGGTAATAGATAATCCTCTTGATTTTGTTTAAAAAAAATACAGATCGCCATTTGTGCTAAAAAGGCGCGCTCTCTTTATGAGATTATTCTTATGCCCCTTCAAGAGCTAAGCCATTAAGAGTGCCGGAGATAAGCGCCGGATGGGGCCGGAACCCTTAAGCCTGTATTGAACAGACTTAAGGGTTTTTCTTTTCCGGGCGCGTAAAAAACTAAGGTCTGTCAATAACCGCTGGCATGTCGTCAGCCGTATGATTATGCAAAATACGGTTAGCCAGCACACCTGACATCATCGATCCGTTAACGTTCAGAGCCGTGCGGGCCATATCAACGATAGGTTCGATGGCAATAAAAATACCGACCAGCGCAACGGGAAAATTCAACGTCGACAGGACAATCAGCGCCGCGAACGTACCACCGCCGCCGACGCCGGCTACGCCAATAGACCCTAGCGCAATGGCAGGCAACATCGCGGCCAGAAAATGCAGCGAGAGCGGATCAATGCCGATGGTGGGCGCAATCATCGCTACCATAATAGCCGGATAAATCCCGGCGCAGCCATTTTGCCCCATACTGGAGCCAAACGAGGCGGAAATATTGGCAATGGTGCTTTGTACGCCAAATTTTTCCTGGGCGGAAATGGCCAGCGGGATAGAGGCTGCGCTGCTGCGGGAAACAAACGCAAAGGTTAAGACGGGCCAGACCATTCTGAAATAACGCGCTGGATTATTACCGCTGAGGATCAGCAAGATGGCGTGCACGATAAACATCATGAAAATCGCGATGTAACAGGCGCCGATAAAACCAAGTAAGCTGGCGAATTGTTCAAGGCGGTATGATGAAAATACGGTGGTCATTAATGCCATGACGCCATAGGGCGTTAATGCAATAACGATACGTACCATCTTCATGACCCAGATCTGAATAGCGTTAATGCCTGCGCTTAATTTCTGACCTTCTTCCGGCGCCTCTTTTTTGACCTTTAACAGAGCGATCCCCGCTATTAGCGTGAAGATAACGATGCCGATAACGGAAACACTTCTGGCCCCCGTAAGATCAAGAAAAATATTAGTCGGAATCAGCGATGTCACTAACTGGGGAATCGACACCGCGGCAGTCTTATTGACTTCTTCTGTAGTTAACATTGACGGCATGTGCACAAAAGCGCTGGCGTCAAGCCCCAGCACATGAGCGGTCAGTAATCCGATAAAACCGGCAATCATCACCAGGCATAACATGCATCCGACGATCGTCAGCGACATTTTTCCGATGCCAGCGCTATTTTCCAGTTTATTGATGGCGGAAAGAATAGAAATAAAAATTAGCGGTATAGCGACCAGTTTTAACAGGTGGACGTAACCATTGCCGACGATGCTGTACCATTCGATAATAGTTTTAGTGTGATTTGCTGAAATAAAATGCAGGGATAAACCAATAACAGCCCCTAAAAAGATAGCGATAAAAACGCTTTTCGACAGGGAATCGCTTTTTTGATTAATTCTTAAGATGACCCACGAGAAAACCAAAAAAAGTGCGATATACGCGAGCGTAACAACCATATTTTAAGCCTCTTGCCTCATTCAGCACCTGAAATGCCGGAAAGAGTTTACATAAACCTATAGCTCAAACTGAGTTATAGAACCGCAGCGGATTATAAAGAGCGCAACGCCAGGTATCCATACAAAAAATGGGGTTCTGACCTCGCCACCCGGCAATGTCGACAGCCTATTAATTAAATAGTCATTTTCTATACATCTTTTCGTTTTTGACCTGTCAGAAAGGTTAACATCTTATAAATCGTTAATTATCAAAATGTTAAGTGATTTTTTGTCTATCGTATGACCTGGCGGACAGGGTCTATGCTTAATAAAAGGCGCTCAATATGACCATTTGTTGGAAAGCCCCTGCGGTTAAGGGGTTGAAGTGATAATCATTATCACTAACATGCTGTTATATCCTGGTGATTTAGAACGCGAGGTAACTCTATGGAATTGCATTCAGACACGTTTAACCCGGAGGACTTCCCCTGGCAAGGGCTGACGCTAACGCCAGCGGCGGCAGCGCACATACGTGAGCTGGCAGAAAAGCAGCCGGGCATGTTGGGCGTGCGGTTAAGCGTAAAACAGACGGGATGTGCCGGATTTGGCTATGTTCTGGATACCGTTCGGGAGCCGGATAAAGACGATCTGGTTTTTGAAGCCGAAGGCGCAAAGCTTTTCGCACCGTTACAGGCGATGCCTTTTATTGACGGAACAGAAGTGGATTACGTACAGGAAGGGCTGAACCAGTTATTTAAATTTCATAACCCCAAAGCCCAGAATGAATGCGGCTGCGGCGAAAGTTTTGGGGTATAGGCGGTACTATGTCTCGTAATACTGAAGCAACGGAAGAGGTCGGCATCTGGACAGGCGGACGCCTTAATTACAAAGAAGGATTTTTCACGCAACTACCCACTGATGAACTGGCAAAAGGCATCAGCGAAGAGGTGGTGCGCGCGATTTCCGCAAAGCGTAACGAACCTGAGTGGATGCTGGAATTTCGTCTCAATGCCTATAGAGCCTGGCTGGACATGGATGAACCGCACTGGCTGAAGGCGCACTACGATAAACTGAACTATCAGGACTACAGCTATTACTCTGCGCCATCATGCGGAAACTGCGACGATAGCTGCGTTTCCCAGCCGGGAGCCGTACAGCAAACGGGCGCGAATACCTTTTTGAGTAAAGAGGTTGAAGACGCCTTCGAGCAACTTGGCGTTCCGGTTCGCGAAGGGAAAGAGGTCGCCGTCGATGCGATTTTTGACTCGGTCTCCGTAGCGACCACATACCGTGAAAAACTGGCGGAACAGGGCATTATTTTCTGTTCTTTTGGCGAAGCGATACACGATCACCCTGACCTGGTCAGGAAATATCTTGGCACCGTCGTGCCGGGGAACGATAACTTTTTTGCCGCGCTGAATGCGGCAGTCGCTTCCGATGGGACATTTATCTATGTTCCCAAAGGCGTGCGTTGCCCGATGGAGTTATCCACCTATTTTCGCATTAACGCTGAGAAAACCGGTCAGTTTGAGCGCACGATTCTGGTGGCGGATGAAGGCAGCTATGTGAGTTATATCGAAGGCTGCTCCGCGCCCGTACGCGACAGTTATCAGCTCCACGCCGCGGTAGTGGAAGTCATCATCCATAAAGATGCTGAAGTAAAATATTCCACCGTACAAAACTGGTTCCCGGGCGACAACAACACGGGCGGCATTCTGAACTTTGTGACTAAGCGGGCGTTGTGCGAAGGGGAAAACAGCAAGATGTCGTGGACCCAGTCGGAAACCGGTTCGGCGATTACCTGGAAATACCCGAGCTGTATCCTGCGCGGTGATAATTCTATCGGCGAGTTCTATTCCGTTGCGCTGACCAGTGGACATCAGCAGGCTGACACCGGTACCAAAATGATCCATATCGGTAAAAACACGCGCTCAACCATTATCTCAAAAGGCATTTCCGCCGGCCACAGCCAGAACAGCTACCGTGGGTTGGTAAAAATTATGCCGACGGCGACCAACGCCCGAAATTTCACCCAATGCGACTCCATGTTGATTGGCGCGGACTGCGGCGCGCATACGTTCCCGTATGTTGAATGCCGCAATAACAGCGCGCAGCTGGAGCACGAGGCGACAACATCACGCATCGGTGAAGATCAGCTTTTCTATTGTCTGCAACGCGGCATCAGCGAAGAAGACGCTATTTCGATGATCGTCAACGGTTTCTGTAAAGACGTTTTCTCGGAACTGCCGCTGGAGTTTGCCGTTGAAGCGCAAAAACTGCTGGCGATTAGCCTTGAGCACAGCGTCGGTTAATGATGAAGGAAAACCCATGTTAAGCATTAAAGATTTACAGGTCAGTGTGGAAGAAAAAGCGATTTTGCGTGGCCTGAATCTGGAGATTCGCCCTGGCGAAGTTCACGCCATTATGGGGCCGAACGGTTCCGGGAAAAGCACGCTCTCCGCCACCCTGGCGGGACGTGAAGATTACGAGGTCACTGGCGGCTCGGTTACGTTCAAAGGTAAAGATCTGCTTGATCTGTCGCCGGAGGAACGGGCGGGTGAAGGGATTTTTATGGCCTTCCAGTACCCGGTAGAAATCCCCGGCGTCAGTAACCAGTTTTTCCTGCAAACCGCGCTGAATGCCGTGCGCGCCTACCGCGGGCAGACGTCGTTGGATCGCTTTGATTTTCAGGATCTGATGGAAGAAAAGATCGCATTGCTGAAAATGCCGGAAGATTTGCTGACCCGTTCGGTAAACGTCGGTTTTTCCGGCGGGGAGAAAAAGCGCAATGATATTTTGCAAATGGCGGTGCTGGAGCCGGAACTGTGCATCCTTGATGAGTCGGACTCCGGACTGGATATCGATGCGTTGAAAATTGTGGCGGAAGGCGTCAACGCGTTACGCGACGATAAACGCGCTTTTATTATCGTGACCCACTATCAGCGCATACTGGACTACATCAAGCCTGATTACGTCCATGTCCTCTACCAGGGGCGAATTGTCCGATCCGGCGATTTTACTCTGGTCAAACAACTGGAGGAGCAGGGTTATGGCTGGCTTACCGAACAGCAGTAAAGCGCTACAGCAATGGCAGCATCTCTTTGAAGAAAAAGGAGTAAGTCGAACTGAGCAGGCAAGACAACATTTACAACAGATGTTACGTCTGGGATTGCCGACGCGTAAACATGAAGACTGGAAATACACGCCGCTGGAGGGCTTAACCCATAGCCAGTTTATCCAGCAGTGTGCGACTATCAGCGCCGCACAGCGTGATGCGCTGGCGCTGCAAATCGATGCCGTGCGGCTGGTGTTTGTCGACGGTCGGTTTATGCCAGAGCTTAGTGATAGCACGCAAAACAGCGGATTTGACGTTAGCGTCAGGGATGAACGCCAGACGCTTGCCGCGCCGGTACATCCCGAGGTTTTTCTGCATCTGACGGAAAGCCTGGCGCAATGTGTCACGTATATACAGGTACGGCGAAATCAGCGTCCGACCAGGCCGTTACTGTTAATGCATATCACGCAGGGTGTGGATGGCGACGAGCTGAATACCGCGCATTATCGCCACCATCTGGCGCTGGCGGAAGGCGCGGAAGCGACGGTTATTGAGCATTATGTCAGCCTTACAGCGGCAAAACATTTTACCGGCGCGCGTCTGACGATGAACGTTGCAGACAATGCGCAACTGTGCCATATCAAACTGGCGTTTGAAAATGCGTCCAGCTATCACTTTGCGCATAACGATCTTCTGCTGGCGACAGACGCCTCGGCGTTTAGCCACAGTTTTCTGCTGGGCGCCGCAGTACTACGTCACCACAGCAGCTCACAACTGAATGGTGAAAACGCGACGCTTCGACTGAATAGTCTGGCGATGCCGGTGAAAAATGAAGTCTGCGATACGCGGACATGGCTGGAACATAACAAAGGTTACTGTAACAGCCGCCAGTTGCACAAGACCATCGTCAGCGACAAAGGACGCGCGGTCTTTAATGGCCTGATCAACGTGGCGCAACACGCCATTAAAACCGACGGCCAGATGACCAATAATAACCTGTTGTTGGGGAAACTGGCTGAAGTCGATACCAAACCGCAATTGGAGATCTATGCCGATGACGTGAAGTGCAGCCACGGCGCGACGATCGGGCGTATTGACGATGAGCAGATGTTTTATCTGCAATCACGCGGCATCAGGCAGCAGGAGGCGCGGCACATGATTCTTTACGCGTTTGCCGCAGAGTTAACGGAAGCTATCCATGATAGCGCCCTTAAACAGCAGGTGCTGGCGCGAATCGGCCAGCGACTGCCCGGAGGCCTGGTATGACATTTCCTGTAGAAAAAGTACGGGCGGATTTTCCCATACTGCAGCGTGAAGTTAACGGCCTGCCGCTGGCTTACCTGGACAGTGCAGCCAGCGCTCAAAAACCCAATCAGGTGATTGACGCTGAATCTGCCTTCTACCGTCACGGCTATGCTGCGGTACATCGAGGTATCCATACGTTAAGCGCACAGGCGACCGAAAGCATGGAGAATGTGCGTAAGCAGGCGTCGCGGTTTATTAACGCCCGCTCCGCAGAAGAACTGGTGTTCGTGCGCGGTACGACGGAGGGCATTAACCTTGTCGCCAACAGTTGGGGAACGGAAAATATTCGCGCCGGGGATAACATTATCATCAGCGAGATGGAGCATCACGCTAACATCGTTCCCTGGCAGATGCTGTGTGAGCGCAAAGGCGCTGAACTGCGCGTGATCCCATTGCATCCTGACGGTACGCTGCGGCTGGAGACCTTAGCTGCGCTGTTCGATGACCGGACCCGACTGCTGGCCATTACCCACGTTTCCAATGTGCTGGGGACGGAAAACCCGCTGCCGGACATGATTGCGCTGGCGCGCCAGCATGGGGCGAAAGTGCTGGTGGATGGCGCCCAGGCCGTGATGCACCATGCAGTTGACGTCCAGGCGCTGGACTGCGATTTTTACGTTTTCTCCGGCCATAAACTTTACGGGCCGACCGGCATCGGCATTCTGTATGTTAAAGAGGCGTTGCTGCAAGAAATGCCGCCGTGGGAAGGGGGCGGGTCGATGATCTCGACCGTCAGCCTGACGCAGGGAACGACATGGGCGAAAGCGCCCTGGCGTTTTGAGGCGGGAACGCCGAATACTGGCGGCATCATCGGTCTGGGCGCGGCAATTGACTATGTGACGTCGCTGGGACTGGATAAGATTGGCGATTATGAGCAGATGCTGATGCGCTATGCGCTGGAGCAACTGGCGCAGGTGCCTGATATCACGCTGTATGGTCCGGCACAGCGGTTGGGCGTCATCGCGTTTAATCTGGGTAAACACCATGCTTACGACGTCGGCAGCTTTCTTGATAATTACGGTATCGCGGTACGAACGGGGCATCACTGCGCGATGCCGCTCATGGCCTGGTATGGCGTGCCGGCAATGTGCCGGGCTTCGCTGGCGATGTATAACACCCATGAAGAAGTGGACCGACTGGTGGCAGGATTAACGCGTATCCACCGCTTATTGGGATAACAGTGAGGTTTTATGGCTGCGCTACCGGATAAAGAAAAATTGCTGCGTAACTTTACGCGTTGCGCTAATTGGGAAGAGAAATATTTATATATTATTGAGTTGGGGCAGCGCCTGGCGGAGTTAAATCCGCAGGATCGCAATCCGCAAAATACGATTCATGGCTGTCAGAGCCAGGTGTGGATAGTGATGCGGCGAAACGCCAACGGCATTATCGAATTGCAGGGCGACAGCGACGCGGCGATCGTTAAAGGCCTTATGGCGGTGGTATTTATTTTGTACCACCAAATGACGGCGCAGGATATTGTGCATTTTGATGTCCGGCCATGGTTCGAAAAAATGGCGCTTACGCAGCACCTCACGCCTTCTCGTTCTCAGGGGCTGGAAGCAATGATTCGCGCAATTCGCGCTAAGGCCGCCACTCTTAGCTAAACTGTACAGACAGCGTTCTACCTGATGTCAAATCCTTTGTCGGACGGCGACGTCGCTTTATCCAGAGTGGATAGAGCGTATATTTTGTTGTTCTGATAAGCGAAGCGCTATCAGCCGTCGCAGAGGACATCACCAGGAATACAGGAGGTTTGGTATGAAACGTGCGTCTTTCATTACTCTAGCTATTATCGGCGCGTATAGCGCGCTACAGGCAGCCTGGGCGGTTGATTATCCATTACCGCCCGAAGGCAGCCGTCTTATTGGTCAGAATCAAACCTATACCGTACAGGAAGGTGATAAAAACCTGCAGGCTATCGCCCGGCGTTTTGATACGGCGGCGATGCTCATTCTTGAGGCGAACAATACGATTGCGCCGGTGCCTAAGCCCGGTACGCTAATTACCATTCCCTCGCAGATGCTATTGCCGGATGCGCCCAGGGAAGGCGTTATCGTCAACCTCGCGGAGCTACGGCTGTATTATTACCCGCCGGGAGAAAACCGCGTTCAGGTGTACCCCATCGGCATCGGTTTGCAGGGACTGGAAACTCCCGTCATGGACACCCGGATAGGGCAAAAGATCCCCAACCCGACGTGGACGCCGACGGCGGGCATACGCCAACGTTCGCTTGAGCGGGGGATCACGCTGCCGCCGGTGATCCCTGCCGGGCCAAATAACCCGCTGGGACGCTATGCGCTGCGTCTGGCGCACGGTAATGGGGAATATCTCATTCATGGCACCAGCGCGCCGGATAGCGTGGGTCTACGCGTGAGTTCCGGTTGCATTCGCATGAACGCGCCGGACATCAAGGCGTTATTTGCGCAGGTCAGAACGGGGACGCCGGTAAAAGTGATTAACCAGCCGGTGAAATTCTCTGTCGAGCCGAATGGCATTCGTTATGTAGAGGTACACAGGCCGCTATCGCCGGAAGAAGAGCAAAACGTGCAGACGATGCCCTACGTGTTGCCTGCGGAATTTACCGCGTTCAGAAACGCGCAAGGGGTGGATAGTCGCCTGGTCGATAAGGCGCTATACCGGCGAGCCGGGTATCCTGTCAGTGTGAGCGCCGGGCAGACGCCAGCGGTAAATACGACCGCAGTCGAATCCGCTCAGAACGGTTTTGTCGGGGAAGAGGGGCAAACGCGCGCGACGCAGTAGCCTTCGCAGCAAACGACGGACAAAAAAATGGCGCACGATGTGCGCCATTTTTATTACGCAGGTACTATTACTTACGGTATTTAGTAGCCTGGTTGTCCAGACGCTGGTTAGCGCGAGCTGCGTCGTCTTTAGCAGCCTGAACGTCGGAACGCATTGCGTTCACGTCGTTGCTCAGCTGGTCAACTTTAGCGTTCAGAGTCTGAACGTCAGAAGACAGCTGATCGATTTTAGCGTTGCTGGAGCAACCAGCCAGCAGAGTAGAACCCAGGATTACCGCGCCCAGTACCAGTTTAGTACGATTCATTATTAATACCCTCTAGATTGAGTTAATCTCCATGTAGCGTTACAAGTATTACACAAACTTTTTTATGTTGAGAATATTTTTTTGATGGGAATGCACTTATTTTTGATCGTTCGCTCAAAGAAGCATCGAAATGCATGAAAGTCCCTAAAAAACCGAAAGAAAACAGGGGGCTTCCATCGGATTCTTCTTAGATAATCCGCAATTAGATAGTAAAATCCGATTTGATTTTTTTATTAATAGTGGCTATCGATTAAATAAAAAAAGCGCCGGAAGGGCGCTTTTTTAAACAAATTAATTCACACAACAATTATTACAGTACGTGAACAGAGGCGGTGTTAGTGGTGCCGCTTGGAACCAGCGCGCCGGAGACCATCACTACGACGTCGCCTTTCTGGGCGAGGCCGCTTTGCAGGGCGACATCTTTGCCCAGACGGTAGAAATCATCAGTAGAATTGATTTCTTTCACCAGCTGCGATACCACGCCTTTGCTCAGTACTAACTGACGGGCGGTCACTTCATTGGTGGTCAATGCCAGGATGGTGGCGTCCGGGAAGTATTTACGCACGGCGCGAGCGGATTTACCGCCCTGGGTCGCTACCACGATCAGCGGCGCTTCCAGTTTTTCGGCAGTTTCTACCGCACCGCGGCATACCGCTTCCGTAATGCGCAGTTTACGGCTGTCGTTGTTGTAGTCCAGACGGCTGTTCATGACACGGTCGGTACGTTCGCAGATGGTCGCCATGATAGAAACGGCTTCCAGCGGGTATTTCCCTTTTGCGGATTCGCCGGACAGCATAACCGCATCCGTACCGTCGAGGATGGCGTTCGCAACGTCGCCTGCTTCTGCGCGGGTCGGACGCGGGTTTTTGATCATAGAATCCAGCATCTGAGTCGCGGTGATCACGACTTTACGTGCGCGGATACATTTTTCGATCATCATTTTCTGCGCAAAAATCACTTCTTCAACCGGGATTTCTACGCCCAGGTCGCCACGCGCAACCATGATGCCGTCGGAAGCTTCGAGAATTTCATCGAAGTTGTTCAGGCCTTCCTGGTTTTCGATCTTAGAGATAATCTGGATGTTTTCGCCGCCGTGGGCTTTCAGATGCTCGCGAATTTCGACAACGTCAGAACGTTTACGGATAAAGGACGCCGCAACAAAGTCAACGCCCTGTTCGCAACCGAAGATCAGGTCCTGTTTGTCTTTTTCAGCCAGCGCCGGCAGAGCAATAGAAACGCCCGGCAGGTTAACGCCTTTGTTCTCGCCCAGATCGCCGTTGTTCAGCACCTTACAAATTACTTTATTGCCTTCGATGGCGGTCACTTCCATACCGATCAGACCATCGTCAACCAGGACGGTGTTGCCAACGCTCAGGTCGCTGGTGAAGCCTTCATAGGTGACGGCAACGATTTCATTATTACCGACCACGGATTTGTCGGTGGTAAAAGTGAAGGTTTGACCCGCTTTCAGCGAAACGTCGTTACCGCCTTCCAGTTTAATGGTGCGGATTTCTGGTCCTTTAGTATCAAGCAGAATAGCGGCTTTTTTACCAGTTTTGCTCATCACGTTGCGCAAGTTCTGGATACGCTGACCGTGTTCTGCATAATCGCCATGAGAGAAGTTCAGACGCATCACGTTCATGCCCGCGTCCAGCATTTTGCTTAACATCTCTTCGGATTCGGTTTTCGGACCGATAGTACAAACAATTTTCGTCTTTTTCATGACAGTCTTAGTCTTTAAGTTGAGGAGGATATGGAAATCTGGCTTCGGGCGCGCACGGCCCGGAAGCTAAGCCTGTGTTGCTAAAGTGATGATGCCTCGCTCTAAGGATAGGTGACATCGAAAGAGCGTGCAGAGGAATGTGTGCTCGCGTTTCAGCCCAACGGGAAGGGGATAATTTTAGTCGTTGAGTTTTACAGTCCAATGCGCTGAAACCATTCAAGAGACAATTGGCGCGCATTATACGCTGAAATTTACAAAAAAGGAAAATGAAAACCCTGTTTCAAAAGACATCTGTGCAGATCCACAACGGTTTGTTATTACGCTGTTTACGATGTCGCTGGCGATGACGCCGCCCGAACAGGGGCGGCGTTGCGCAACAATGGGTGTTGTTGCGCATAATGTCAATCGAGCAACTTTTTGCCTTCCAGGTCGATGGCGATGTTTTGGTTGTGTGCTTTTCGATAGCACAGAATCGCTATCCCGATCGCCGCCCAGCTAATTCCGAGTATCAGAGCGTGAATGTTCATGTTTAAACAGACGTAGCCGATGACGATCATCCCCATGATCGGCGAAATGACACGGGCGAAAATGCGCCGCTGGGCTTTCATCCGGAAATTGAACAGAATAAACACACACAGGTTCACGACAAAAAAAGCGAAAAGCGCGCCAAAGTTCACCAGCGTGGAGATAGATTCAATCTTGCCGGAAAACAGGTAGCTGAGCAGCAGGGTGACGCCGCCGGTAAACAGAATGGCATAATCCGGCGTTTTACGCGTGGTATGGACGTGAGCGAGGAAGGCGGGCAACATTCGGTCGCGCCCCATTGAAAATAGCACTCTGGACACCGCCGTTTGCGCGGTAATAATGTTGCCGACGGCGCACACAAACGCCACAATGATGGAAAACGCCACTTTGAGCCAGATACCGCCAACGTTGCCGGCAATGGTGAAAAATGCTTCATTCGTCGCATTACCTTCTGCGAAGCGGTCGACATTACCGGTGGCGAACGCCGCAAACGCCACAACGATAATAAACAGTACCGTCGCCAAAACTAACGCCAACAGCGTTGCTTTACTGACGGCGCGTCCCCCGCCTTCGCTTTCTTCACTTAATGTACTGATAGCGTCAAAGCCGAGAAAGTTCAGCGCAGCCACCGAAATCGCCGTCGCGATGAGCCCTGGGGTGAACCACTGTGAATCGAAAAAAGGCCGGAAGGAAAGCGTTATCTGACTACTGTCCAGCATCAACAGACGGACAATGAGCAGAACGAAAATCGCCAGAATACCGAGTTGAATGAAGACCAGTAACTTATCAAATTTCGCCGTTTGCTGTATCCCGAGATAGTTGACTCCGGTGCCAATAGCCACATAAATCAACGGCCAGACCCAGACCGGGATTTGCGGTAAAATAGCGTGGACCGCGACGCCGCCCAGCACTGCCACGAGCGTAGGGAACAAAAGATAATCCAACAGTAATATCCATCCGGTCAGAAACCCTACGGCGGGATTAATGCATACGCCAGCATACGCATAGGCCGAACCCGACGAGGAGATATGTTGCGATAAGGTAGAGTAGCTGTACGCGGTAAAAAACATCGCGATCGCGCCAATAATATAAACCAGCGCAACCATACCGTGCGAAAGATTATAAACGACGCCATAAAGAGAGACTGGCGCGATAGGCACCATAAACACCAGACCATAAAGCACTAAATCGGTAAGAGACAATTTTTTGACTTTTTTCATGATAAATACCTTAATGGCTTTTTATGCCAGATCGCGTAAAAACGCGCTTACCGCTGCGAGGCAGGGCGCGATATTTTCTTCATGTGGGTTATGGCTGCTGCCGGGAATAGTGACCGCGCGGCAGTCTGAAATGTGAGAGAGCAGCGGAGAGACGACGCGCTCGGTTGCCTGATCGTTTTCGCCGCGCAGTACCAGAACAGGACAGCGTATCTGGCACAAATGGGGCGTAATATCCCAGTCGGCAAGTTTGCCATTTGCCGCCAGTTCATTGGTTCCCCATAAAATGTGATAACCCGTAGGGTCGGCGGCGAACTGCGCATTAGATCGCTGAACATGAACGGCTTCTTCCGCGAGGGTATAAACGTGCCTGGCATAATAAGCGACCAGCTGTTCCGGTGGGTTTTGATAAATGACGGCGGGCATAATGACGTTTTTGATATCGTCATCGGACATTGGCGTCAGAGCGTTAAAGAGCCGTGTGGCTTCCTGTTGCCACAGGGCGATACTGGCCGGCGAACTGGCCAGTATCGTCCCGCGAAGCCCGGCAGGCTGTAAGCAGGCGTGCTCTGCTGCAAGCATTCCGCCCCAGGAATGTCCCAGTATCGAATACCCGTGCCCAATACCCAGGTGATGAATTAATTGGGTTAATTGACGGAGATAACGCGCAATAGTCCAGAAAGACGCGTCGGCATGAGGAAAATGCGTTGAACGACCGCAGCCATATTGATCGTAAAATATTACCATGCGCCCGTCATCAGCCAGACGGCGATAATTTAATAAATAATCAAAGCCGCCAGAAGGGCCGCCGTGAAGGATAATGAGCGGCGTGAGTAATGATTTTCTGTCTCCATAAATCCGATAGCTTGTCAATATGTTTTCAGAAAACATTTCGCCATAGAGATAAGTATCATTCATATTCTTAATGACTCAGTGTGTGGCAGGGCAGGCGAAATTTATATTCGCTTGGATAATATTATTTTTTTATTGTGTGTAAAACATTACACCAGAAGGTGGCGTAATGTTCCCATTGCAGAAACTGCGGACTTCCCCAGTGCGGCGAACAATCACTGGCAAAGCAACATACTTTCCCTTTATGGTAAGTACCCATAACTAACAGTGGATCGCCATTAATTTCAGCAAGGACCTGACTATTTTCTTTGGCGATAAGCTTGTTATAGCCCAACAGCGGCGGCCATTCGCTAAATGGCTGGGTAATAACATGCTCTACCGCAGTATTTACTGCTTTACATCCTTGCGGTAGTTCTACGCGGTCATCTACATCCAGCATATCAACCGGCAATACCTCCGCCAGAACCGTATTTTTATAATTGGCTTTTGCTTCTATTCCCGTAAAGGATAAATACCCGCCGATCATCAACAGACCGCCGCCCTCAGCAACATAATCCGCGATAAGTTGTAATGCATCAGGAATAATATCCATATTATAAAACGTTCTGTTTTGTAGCAGGAACGTATTGCTACCGATATCACTGATGACGATCGCATCATAGCAGGCTAATGCTTCGGCGGTTTGTGGAAAACGAGTTTGCACAATATGGGCAGGCATGTAGTCCACATCGATATTACCCTGGCGTAAGCAGGATAATAAATAGTCTGCGCCTTCTTCATATTTGCTCGATGTAAAGCTATCAAAACCTTTAGAGTGAATCATATGAATGTGCCAGGATTCGCCAATAAATAAAATTTTCATTATGTCACCTGTTAATTAATGTTAATGACTTTATTAGATTGGGTACGCATTCGATGTAAAACCTGCAAGTGCTGAGGCATACTCGACGCACCGACTTGTTCCACCGCCAGAGAAGCGAAAGCGGAGGCATATTGAATGGCTGCGACCATGTCTGCTTGTCGCGCCAGCGCGGCGGCTAAGGCGCCATTAAAAGCGTCACCGGCCCCGGCGGCATCTTTTACCACGGCGCTCCACGCAGGAATATACAACGTGCGGGCGTGCTCACAGAGCAGAGAACCACGGGCGCCAAGGGTAATGATGACTTTTTTCACCCCGGATTGCAGAATAATATTTCCGGCTTTTTTCGCATCATTAATATCAGTAATGGTTACGCCGGATAAAAAAGAGGCTTCAGTTTCATTCGGCGTGATTATGTCAATATCAGATAATAAATGCGTCACCTGTTTCGTATAGGGGGCAGGATTCAGCATGATCATTTTATTTTCTTGTTTTCCCATGCGAATAAATTCAGTCAACGCTTCAATGTTCGTTTCGAGCTGCATTAGCATAACGTCAGACTCGGCGATATAACGGTGTTGCTCGTTAATCTCTTGCGTGGTGAGCATCATATTGGCGCCAGGGTAGATGGCGATAATATTATCGCCATCCACGGCGGAGACATAGATCAATGCGCTACCGGTGGGCGCTTTATCTGTTTGATACGCGCTGTATGAGGTGATGCCTGATTGAATAATATGATTCATAGCAAATGCGCTGAACTGATCTTTGCCCACTTTAAAAATAAAATGCGCCGCAGCGCCGGCATTGTTTGCCGCTAAAGCCTGGTTGGCTCCTTTACCGCCAGGATAGAATCCAAATTGACTGGCCAGAATGGATTCTCCGCTTTGTGGAAACCACGGCACGGTTGCTGAAACATCAATATTGAATGAGCCTAAAACACACACCTTGCCTGCTTTTTTTGTGTTTTCCCGGCGCAGTTTTGCATCCTGATGGATTGGCGTGGCGATAGTGCTGGAGATATCAATCTTATTTTCAGTGATAAGCTTACTCAGCGCGTCACGGTTTAAAATCCCTCCGCCATAGCAACGCTGAAGCATACCTGATTTCTGGAAATAGCGTAGATCGGAACGAATAGTCTCCTGGCTAACCTTATAAAGGTCTGAAAGTTTACTGACGCTAACACTATTATCCTTTATCAGTAAATTAATGATGGCATGACGTCTTTCTTCTTTAAACATATTGCCTCCGGGTAGTGAGTTGAATTGTATTTATGGCAATGTTGTCATGCGGTGAATTCAATCACAGATTATGCGGTCAACCGGAAGTAACCCCAAATGAATGTCAATAATCAGAAGCGCAGCCAATGTGTTAAATATTAATTGCTTACAGAAGGGGAAAATAGTTTTGTGAGTGTTGTCATATATTTTCTATGTAATATGACGGGGTGAACGTAAAATAGTTGGGCTTGCACGATTCAGTGAGTATATGCAGCCGGACAGCGTTCGCTTATCAGTCGCTACCCTCGACGAAATAAGACGATATCGCTCTCCGGCCCTGGGGTTATATACGCTCGATTTTTGCCGGCAGCCCCTGACGTACTGCCGCGCCAGAAACCCAGTCGAGCCAGGTATTGGTAATGGTTCTTGTCGGATCGGCAAAGCCCAGATCGTTAAGATTTATGCCTGCCCTGATTTGTGGATCATACGGCATAGGCACGCCATCCAGAGAGTGCTGCGTTGCGCCCATCTCGCGGTGACCATATCCGTGTTCGATGGCGATGACGCCTGGCATCACGCCATTTAACAAACTGATTTGCGCCACGACCTGACCGCCCGGCGTAATGATCCGTACCCGATCGCCATGTTGCAGTCCATAACGTTCGCCGTCTTGCGGATTCAGCGCCACCAGGTTTGCTGGCTTCACATGGTGTAAGCGCGGGATGACGGCTGTTGAGCTGGACATGGTGTTTGATTTAAATGAAATCAGTTTCAGCGGCCACTGTCCAATGGGAAACTGGTCGTCAATCGCACGACCATCTGACAAACGCGCCGGATACCAGACCGGGCAACCGCTGAAACGCTCCCCGGTGATGGCGTGACGGTGGGCGGCGACATCTGCATTCCAGATCTGTAAGGGTTTTTTCCACGCGTTACCTAACCGTTGCTCCGTATAGCCGCTATCCTCGGGCGCAAACCGGCCGCCACGCGAGTAGATAAACGCCACGCGATCGACCTCATCAGCTTTAAGCGTGTGCTGAATTGCTGGCAGAATGCGGCTGACGCCGGTAAGCGAAATATCTTCCTGATTTGCCGGCGCGACCGGCGTCTTGCCCATAAAGGCGATATTAGCGGCTACGCGCAGATAGAAATCTTCCGCCCGGTTCAGTGGAAAAGTATTGCCCTGCGGATCGGTTATCGCCCGGTCGCCGAAGCCGGGCAGATGGAGCCGTTTTGCTACCGCAATACAAAATGCTTCCATTGAGACAGGTTGCCCGTCCGCCGTTCGGTGAGTGGCGGGGGCGACAACCGGCCAGCGGGCGGTAGTGGCTTTACTGGCTACGCCGCCCCAGGGTGCCGTAAAGCCCCAGCTCTCAAAATTGTGCGTATCCGGCACAATGTAATCCGCCAGCGCCGTCGTTTCATTCATAAAGGCGTCAATCGCGATAAAGAGCGGCAATCGGCGAGGGTCTTTTAGCTTTTCTTCCGCCACGGCGCGTAGACCGGGAACACCGTAAAACGGGTTGCTCATATTGGAAATCCAGGCTTTAAGCGGATAAGGATAGCCTTCGAGCGCGGAGGTCAACAGTTCGGTAAGCTGGCCTGCCACAAAGGGATACCACGGCGCTTTGGCTGGATAAGGGGATTGCCCGCCGGCAATTTTGTCGCGGTATTCTTCCGATGCTTCATAAGCGGTTTTGCTACGGGCAATACTCAACCCGGACGGTTTCACTTTTCCGGCAAAACTGTTCATGTTGTAGCGGGGGCCGTCGCTAACGCCGTTGAATTTGCCGCCGCCGACAAAGACGCCGCCGGACAAGCTGAGGTTGCCGATCAGCGCGTTAAGCATCATGACCGACCAGGCGTTATAAAACCCATTGCCGGCCATCATGCCGCCGTGACTGATGACCGCAGCTTTACGTCCGTGACTGGTAAAGGTTTCCGCCAGCGCGATAATTTGCGCTTCCGGTACGCCGCACTGTTCGCTGTATTGCGCCAACGAGAGCTTTTCTGCCGCCTCTTTCAGGCGTTGCAACCCGCTCTTCACCGTGACCCGTTGGCCGTCGGCGAGCGTAACGTATTGCGTCACGAAAAGCCGTGCCTGTCGGCAAGTGGACGCATCGACCAACTCGCCGTCGGTATTCAGCACGACAGGGGTCTCTTCGCCATCGGGCGTAAGATGGCGCAGCGTCAGGTGTTGTCCGGCAAGCGTCGGCAGTTCATCCGCAATGACCAAGTGCGTGGCGTTGGTCCAACTTTGCTCGCCGGCCTGCTGCATCGCTTGTACGCCGGGAATCGCCAGATAATCAGCATTATAACGTTGATTATCCATGATCCAGCGGATCATCCCCATTGCCAGCGCCGAATCGCTGCCGGGCATGACCGGTTGCCAGCGACCGCGAGGATCGGCGAGCACCGTTGATAAGGGGAGGGCGGGGGCGACCACGACGTATTGAAAATTCTCACGCAGCCGGGCGCTCGCCAACTGACGCGCCTGGCGTTTAAACGGATTGCCGGACTGTGCCGGGGAGGTGCCCATAAAGAGCGCAAACTCCACGTTTTCCCAGTCGGGTTTGACATGCGGGTTTTTATCCAGATCGCCCATCAGCGCCCCGGAGCCGGCCCGGTAAGCCAGTCCACAGTAGGCGCCATGCGCGCCGAAATTCTTGCTGCCGAAGCTATTTAGCGCAAAACGACGCAGAAACGCATCGCGGCCTTCGTCGCTGGTATTCGTGACCAGTAACTGATTGGTTTTGGGCCCGAAACTGGGGTGCTTTGCGTCAATTGGCGTATCCGGCGCATGAATCGCGCGCAGTCCGTCCACATGACCTTCACCAAACAGATCGCCGCCTTCCACGACTTCTTCAATAAGCTGCTCAAAGCTGATGCGCTGCCATTTCCCTTCGCCGCGTTTACCCACGCGTTTCATCGGTTCAAGCAGTCGCAGCGGACTGTACAGGCTTTCCAGCAGCGTGGCGCCGCGCGCGCAGGCGGTTGAGCGGGCGTCAAGACCGCTTTCTCCCGCCAGTTGCTCCATGGCTTCGCTAAAAGGGACGGACGAGTCAATCGGGTGTTCCTGCGACAAGGGGTGATAGGGATTGCCGGCGATGCGTATCACTTTGCCATCGGCATTAACCCGGGCGCGGATACCGCACTGTGTCCAACAGCCGAAGCATTGCGTCATGGCGATGGTTTGTTGTGGATTTTGCTGCCAGTGCGTTTGCGCCTGCGCCTCCGGAATTAACGCATTGCCAAAGATGCGGTCGCGCGTTACCTTGCCGGACGTCCCGTTTAACAGGCCATCAATTGCGCGTTTCGCCACATCACGGTAGCTCAGACCAAAAGTGACCATCCCACCGACGGCGAGACCGACTTTTAGCCACTGACGACGGGTTAAATTAGCCATGTTGTAATCTCCTGGTGAGTCCGTTCAGCGTTTCACGAATAATAATCAGTAGCGCTATCCACAGGCCGAAGGTGCCGAGAATAGCCAGCCAGCCATCCGTTCCGCCTGGTAACGAGTAAGGGTTAAATTGCGCGTTGAACTTGGGGACGGTTTGTACCTGAATCAACAATGTCCAGCGCATCAGCCAACATAGCGCCAGCGCGCTCAGAGCCAGCAGAACGCGTCTTAGCTGCGATAACGGATGACGTAGCGCCAGGCTACAGAACAGCAGCGTGAATACCCACAGCGCTAGCCAGCCGACAGCGTAATATTTGGCTGACAGGGCGACGGAAATCCACTGACGGATTGCCGTGCCGGAAAGCGTATCGCCGCTGACCCACATGGCCACGACCAGCCCCAGCGCCGCCAGCGTCCAGAGTTGTCCCCACAGTATTTTTTGCAGCCTTACCGAGTCGCGTCGGGCGGCGACAATCATCAGCGCGAAGAACGCCTGTAAGGCGCTAAGAAACATCGCCACGGGGAAGGCGTAGCTAAACCAGATTGGGCGCGCCAGCACAACGGAGACTTCGCGGCCGGTATAAATCAACAGGCCCACCGCGCAAAGCGCGCTGGCTAACGCCAACCATTTAGTGACGTTGTAACTTTTATTGAATAATCGTTTTATCTGCTGCGCCAGGAACCACAGAGCGAGAAATCCGGTAAACAGCGGCAGGAACAACGCTCCCCAGGGCATCCACGACCAGGGCGTCGGCCAGGCATAGAAATGCCAGACGCGGGCGGTCTGGTGCAGATCCGCCGTCAACGCCAGCGGTGCGGTAATCGCACAGGTAATGGCAATCAGTAATGCCCGATTTTCTTCTGTTGCGGCGTCTTTTTTCCGCCAGTGAAGATAACAGGCAAACAGTGCGGCGCAGGCGGCAATGCCAATAAAAAAGAAATATTGTACCGCCCACGGCAGCCAGCTAATGTCCTGCGGGTGAGCCAGCACTTCTTCAATGATGAGTGAATGCGTCATTCAGACCTCCTGCCAAAGCGCGGGCTGCGCACGGCCCATTAATGGGGTGACAAAGGCGTCGTCCAGACCCAGGTAGAAAACATGGGGCGACGTGCCGTTTTCCGGCTTTAATACCTTGATAGCGTCGCGATGTTGATGAAGCATGGTGGCGATGCGGCTATGGGGATCTTTGATATCGCCAATAATACGCGCGCCGCCGACGCAGGACTCTACGCAAGCGGGTAACAGCCCGGCTTCCAGACGATGGACGCAAAACGTGCATTTATCGGCAGTTTGCGTTTCATGATTGATAAATCGAGCGTCGTAAGGACACGCCTGGACACAATAGGCGCAGCCGACGCAGCGTTTGTTATCCACCACCACAATGCCGTCTTCCCGCTGAAAGGTGGCTTGTACCGGGCAGACCGGCACACAGGGGGGGTTATCGCAATGGTTGCACAGACGCGGCAACAGCACATTCGTGACTTCCTGACTACCTTCACGCTGGACCTGGTATTGGTTCACGGTCGTACGAAACGCGCCCTGCGGCGTTTGGTTTTCAATAGTGCAACTTACGGTACAGGACTGACAGCCGATACAACGCCGCAGGTCGATAAGCATGGCGTAACGGTGTCGGGGAGAGCCTTCATGCCGCTCCGGCGAAAAAGGAAATTTCGCTTCAGCCAGCGGAACCAGCGAGGCGCCAGCGGTCAGGACGCCGAGCTGCTGGAGAAATTGCCGTTTACTGCTGTCCATATTGACTCCCGTCCACATTGCCAACAATGAAACATTTGTCACGATGTTGGTTCATGTGTAATGAATAAAAAATGTTGATGATTTACAGTGTAAAAATCGAGACGGGGTGCACTCTATTGTGGTTAACCACATACCCGGCTTGTTGTTGATCTAAAACAACATAATTGACAGGGATATTGGGGTGAGAGGTAAAACCGTAAGGCGCCTGGCGGTGTTGGCGGCAGTAGGGCTACTTTGTCATGGCGCGTGGGCAGGGACGTGGAATATCGGTATTTTGGCCATGCGCGGCGAGGCGTCTACGCGTAGCCACTGGCAACCGTTGGCAAAGACATTAAGCCAACAGCTTCCAGGCGAAACCTTTCACATCCAGCCGCTGGATCTGCATCAAATGCAGGAGGCCGTTAACCAGGGAACCGTGCAGTTTGTGATAACCAACCCGGCACAATTTGTCCAACTGAACAGCCATGCGCCGCTGCGCTGGTTAGCTTCCCTGCGCTCCACGCGCGATGGGAAAGCGGTGAGTAATGTTATTGGCAGCGTGATTTTGACCCGGCGCGATAGCGGCATCACCACGGCGCATGATCTCATCGGTAAGACAGTCGGCGCGATTGATGCTCAGGCGTTTGGCGGCTATTTATTAGGCTATAAAGCGCTCAGCGACGCGGGCTTACGCCCGGAGCGCGATTTTCATCTTCGTTTTACCGGATTTCCTGGCGATGCCTTAGTCTATATGCTGCGCGAAAAAGCGGTGCAGGCGGCAATTGTGCCAGTGTGCCTGTTAGAAAATATGGATCAGGAAGGATTGATTAATAAAAAGGACTTTATCGCGCTGCTTTCCCGACCGACGCCCCTACCTTGCTTAACCAGTACGCCGTTATATCCTGACTGGTCGTTCGCGGCGCTACCTGCGGTAAGCGATGCGTTGGCGGATCGCGTAACGCGAGCGCTATTCAACGCGCCCGCCGCCGCGCCATTTCACTGGGGCGCGCCTGCGTCCACCAGTCAGGTGGAAGCGTTGCTGCGCGATGTTCGTCAGCACCCTCAGCAGCGTCGACTGTGGCTGGATGTCAAAAGTTGGTTAATCCAGCACCAGCTAATGGTCGGCGGCGTGATTCTGGCGTTCCTGTTGCTCACGCTCAATTATATTTGGGTCATGCTGCTGGTGCGTCGACGTGGAAAGCAACTGGAACGTAATAGCGTAGTCCTTCATCAGCATGAGCGGGCGCTGGAAACCGCCCGGCAAATGAGCGTGTTGGGTGAAATGACCTCCGGGTTTGCCCATGAGCTTAATCAGCCGCTTTCCGCGATTCGACATTATGCCCAGGGGTGCCTGATTCGACTGCGCGTTGCAGATGAACAGCATCCCTTGCTGCCGGCGCTGGAGCAGATTGACCAGCAGGCGCAACGCGGTGCGGATACTCTGCGTAACCTGCGTCACTGGGTTAGCCAGGCGCAGGGCAACCCGGTGCTAACCGAAGCGTGGAAGGCCATAGCCATTCGCGAGGCGATTGATCATGTCTGGCAATTGTTGCGTATGGCGCAACAGTTTCCGACAGTGACTCTGCATACCGAGGTTAGCGCTGCGCTGCGCGTAACGCTGCCATCAATGCTGCTGGAACAGGTGCTGGCGAATATCATTCTTAATGCGGCTCAGGCGGGCGCCACCCATTTATGGGTCGTTGCTGAACGTACTGAAAACGGCATCAGTATCGTTTTACAGGATAACGCCGGGGGAATCGACGAGGCGCTATTACGTCAGGCGTTTCAGCCGTTTATGACCACCCGCAAAGAGGGGATGGGCTTAGGGCTGGCGATTTGCCAGCGGCTGGTGCGGTATGGGCGGGGCGATATCAGCATCAGGAACCAGACCGCGCCGGATGGTCTGTCGGGAACGGTGGTCACGATACATTTCTTACATGAACATGGGGGCAGGGATGGCGACAATTCATCTACTGGATGATGATACGGCGGTCACTAACGCGTGCGCGTTTTTACTGGAAAGCCTGGGATATGACGTAAAATGCTGGACGCAGGGGGCGGATTTTTTGGCGCAGGCCAGTCTGTATCAGGTCGGAGTCGTATTACTGGATATGCGAATGCCGGTACTGGATGGGCAGGGCGTTCATGATGCGTTGCGCCAGTGCGGAAGTACCCTGGCGGTTGTTTTTCTTACCGGGCATGGCGATGTACCGATGGCCGTGGAGCAGATGAAACGCGGTGCCGTCGATTTTCTGCAAAAACCGGTATCGGTAAAACCGCTACAGGCGGCGCTGGAGCGTGCGCTGACGGTTTCATCGGCAGCGGTGGCGCGCCGTGAGATTATACTTTGTTACCAGCAGTTGACGCCGAAAGAGCGTGAGCTGGCCAGCCTGGTGGCAAAAGGATTTATGAACCGTGAAATTGCGGAAGCGATGAATATCGCGGTGCGTACCGTAGAGGTGCACCGCGCCAGAGTCATGGAAAAAATGCAGGCCGGTAGCCTGGCGGAACTGATTAGGCGTTTCGAAAAAATGGCCTCGCCAGAGACCAGAATACGAACAACGTATGAACCATGAATAATAAACTGCGTTATTTCTTTGATTTGCGTCAAATTTTGTTTAATAGAGAAGACTGTTATATTCTGTTGGTTTGATCTGGCGACGAGTAAAACGTATGACAAAACCGACAAAAGATGACGAGCTGTACCGCGAGATGTGCCGGGTGGTGGGCAAGGTCGTGCTGGAAATGCGCGATTTGGGGCAGGAGCCTAAATATATTGTTATTGCGGGCGTGCTAAGAACCGCGCTGGCGAATCAACGCATCCAACGTAGCGCGTTAGAAAAACAGGCTATGGAAACCGTGATTAACGCTCTGGCGCGGTCATAGCCGCTATCAGGGTGGCAATAACGAAATCGCCTTTGAATTGTCGCGATTGTCACTATGGCGGGCTGGTTACCCGCCGTTAGCGATGCGCAGGGTTATCAGGTGATGGCTAAGCGCAGCCCTAATGTATCAGGGTACGGCTCAAAATAATTCTGGCTGCGTAGATAGTCATCCGGATGTTCCGCCAGATAGTGCTTCAGCAGCGTTAACGGTGCCAGGATAGGTAGTCGGCCCGCCCGGTAGCCGAGAATCACCTCGCGTAATTCCGCGCGTTGCCTGCTGTTCAACGCACGGTGAAAATAGCCCTGGATATGCATCAGCACATTGGTGTGATTTTTACGTGAAGCGGGATGGCGCAGGATAGCCATCAGTTTTTCTCTGTATCGGACAAAGAAGGCATCCAGATCGTCCCACTCATGCAGACGCGCGACGAAAGGGCCAATTTCGCGGTAGCCGGCCTGGTGGTGGGCGAGAAGCTGAAGTTTGTATCGGCTATGAAACGCGAGCAAACTATGACGACTCAAGCCCTGCGCGCGTAGCGCATTTAATTCATGTAGCGCGAAGATACGTGCGATGAAATTCTCGCGTAGTACCGGATCGTGCAGGCGACCATCTTCCTCTATCGGCAGCCAGGGATATTTGTCCATCATCGCGGCGGTAAACAGCCCCGTGCCAGCTTTGCGGCCCCTGTTACCCTTTTCATCATACAGGCGAACGCGCTCCATTCCGCAACTGGGCGATTTTGCACACACAATAAACCCCGCCAGTTCGCCTATTGTTGGCAGAAACCGATCGGTAAAGGCATTCATTCGCTCGGTAACGTCATCGTGCGGGGCATGGCTATAACGCATCCGAATGTCGCCACAGGTCGTCTGGATAAGACGCAGCGCAGGGCGAGGCACGGGCAGGCCGATCGCCACCTCCGGGCAGATCGGTTTGTAGTCCACCCACGGTGCCAGAGAGTTCATGACAAAATCCATACGCTTATGTCCGCCATCAAAGCGTACCGCGGCGCCAGTCAGACATCCGCTAATGCCGACTACGGGTTTGTTATTCATGATTCCCCCTTATTGAAAGTACGACGACTGACGCCAATGGCGCAAAATGTTATCTCACGCTGATTTAAAACTTACACAACTTTGTTTTTTTGTCTAAGTTTTCGCGGGAATTTTTTTGACGTAGTTAAATATCAATAAGATAGAATGAGGGGAAGAAATCTATTTCAGCGCTTATAGTGTGATAACCTCCAGCGAAGCGACCACGTTGCGCCACTGGGCAAGCTGTTTTTTCTGCCCGGTAGTGAGCTTTCCGGTGGTCACCAGGAACCATTTTCTCTGGGCGAACAGTTCGGGCGCCAGAACGGCTGGTGGAGAGGGAAGCACATTGAGTCGCAGCTCTTGTCCGGTACGAGTCAACGCTTCCAGCCAGATTTCACAGTGATCCGAGAGATGCCATCCGCTAATAAAGGCATTGTTGCCAGGCGCTTTTCTGTCGCCTTCAAGGCAAAAAGAGGTGTAGGCAATAATGATGCCATCCAGTATTTCGCGCAGCGTCATCACGGCGGGAAGATGCGCTGACACTTTGCTGCGCAACGGACGCAATAAATGGGTCACCAGTTCTGCGCGGGGATATTCCCGGCCACAGTCATAAATCAACTGCCGCAGCGCGTCAATTCGCCCTTCGTGGAGATGTTGAAGCATCGTCTCCTGGATCGTTATCCAGTTATCGCCCAGGCGAATGACCGGACGCGACAGTAAGGGTTTGACCTGGCTTATCGGTACGCCTTTTCTCACCCAGTCGAGGATGCTAAGCGCTTGTCGAATATCGTCATCGCTGTATAAGCGATGTCCGCCATCAGTACGCTGCGGTTTCAATAAACCATAGCGTCGCTGCCATGCCCTTAGCGTGGCGGCATTGATACCGCATAGTCTGGCAAATTCGCCGATAGAATACGACATGGTAAAGCCCGTTAAATAAGGGGATTCTACTATATCATGATTAAATGAAGACTAAGGTAGTGATAAATGGTGCGGCATACCAGGGCATCCGTATGGATTTTGTCGATGATGAGCAATACTGCGTGGCGTAAGGCTCATCAAAATATGACCAATGCTTAATACCATCGGATGCCCCTGGTTAATACTCTATTAACCTCATTCTTCGGGCGCAGTTAAGTAACTCTGTCACTTTATGAACCTGTAGCTTTCTCATCATATTCATCCGGTGTGTTTCGACGGTTTTTATACTGATATGTAGCTTTTCGCTGATCCCATGATTGGTATACCCCTCGTCAATAAGTTTAAGAACCTGACGTTCGCGCAAAGTAAGCAGTTGATGATTGGTCGTGTCAGCGTTTAATTCAGCCAGGATAGCTTCCCGATTCAACGTCGGGTCAATGTAACGCTTGTTTACTGCGACTGTTTGCAATGCCGCTAACAGAACTTGCTGACTACTGCTTTTTAAAACATAGCCATTAGCACCTGCGGCTAAAGTTTTAATGGTCATATACTCTTGTTGGTATGCTGTGTAAACCAGAATATTCATTGCTGGCCAACGCTGATGTAATTGGGGAATGATATCCAGGCCATTGATGCCAGGTAAGCTAAGATCAAGGATAAGTATGTCAGGCTCGTATGCGCAACAGGCATTATAAACCTCAAGACCATTTTTAACATGTTCTACAATTTTAAAATGAGGCCAGGGTAGTAAGGCATTCATAATGCCGTTAATGATGATTTCATGATCGTCTACTAATAAGATCTTATATTCTTTCATTTTGCTGCCCTCGCGAAAATTAAGATAATATTAAGTAATGGTGTAGTTTTTGAAGATTATACGTATTTTCTGGCGTAAGTCGGTTAGTTCCTCCAGCGCGATGATTTTCCCCATTTTTACGCGATTCTCAATGTCTATGACATAGCATACCAATTCAGTCTGCCCTATTTGACCTAAACAGCCTTTTAATGTGTGAATTAACTGATCGATTTTTTTTCCAGCCGATACGGCATTTTCAATATCAGCCAGCAAGAGGTCCAGTGATTGGAAAATCTTGCTATTAATGACCATATCATCTGTCGCCAGTAGCGCTGAGCAGCGACTCGGATCCTGCTCCTGTAGCTCTATATTTCGCAAAAGTTGATATTCTGCGGCAATACTGATATAGCGAGCTAAGGTAGCCAACGTCACTGGTTTGGTAATGTAATGATGAATCCCATTTTTTTTACAACGATGAATATCTTCTGTCGCTACGCTAGCGGATAGCGCCACAAACATGCAGTCAGGATCTAAATTATTCGGCTCATCGTGCCATAATTGTACACATTCAATACCATCTATTTCTGGCATTCTAATGTCAATCAGTACTAAATCGAATCGCTGCTGTTGTGATAAAGTCAGAGCCTCGTTACTACTGGCGGCAATAGTGACGTGTTGGCCCAGGCTGACAAGCATTTTGCCGATGATATCCCGATTAATATCGGCATCATCAACCAAAAGAATCTGCAACTGCCAGGGTGGTAACAAATTATTTATTACTGGTATATTTGGTGTACACAATATTAACTGTTGCGCCAGGTCGTAAAGTTTTCCGGGGAAATACAAAAGCTCTGCGTTGAGAAGCGCATTTTGCTGGTGGGGTGGCTCGCCGCGTATTCCCCAGCAAGCCAGTTGGCGATGCAGGCAGAACGGCGCTGACAGTGTCCCTTTAATTGGTTGAGGCGGCTGGTATTCTTGTAAGGGTAATACTAGCGAGACACAGGTTCCAACCCCGGGGACACTTTTTAGTGTCAGATTACCGCCCATCATTTTAGCCAGGCTTGACGCAATAGTCAGTCCAATTCCTGTACCTTGCGAATTTGTGTCTGCTTGATAAAAAGCAGTAAAGATTTGAGACTGCTGCTGTATTTCAATCCCTTTACCGCTATCGCTAACCAGAAATATTAATTGTTCCTCATGACGCTTGACCGTCAGACGTATCCCTCCGGTTTCGGTAAATTTTACCGCGTTCCCGAGTAAATTAACCAAAATTTGCCGTAAACGGATACTGTCGGTATGAAAATAGAGAGGGACATGTTGACCGACAAAAGTACGTAATGACAGTTTTTTGCTTTGCGCCGGCCCCTGGATGGTTTGCATTGCCTGGTCCAGTAACGGCAGTAACGCTGTTTCTTCCATATGTAATGTGAAATGACCAGACTCGATGCGTGAAAAATCCAGCAGATTATTAATAATAGCTAACAAAGACAGTGTACAATTCCTGGCGGTATCAGCTAATCCTTGCTGCTCTATGTTTAAAGGGGTGGTTTGTAATAATTCAATCGCACCGAGTACGCCATTCATCGGAGTACGTAACTCATGACTTATTACCGTAAGATGAATGCTTTTACGTTTGTTAGCTTGCTCAGCGCGTTTTTTTGCTTCATTTAGCGCCTGGGTGCGCTCTGCGACTTTGTTTTCCAGATTGTCGTATTGGACTTGTAGAGTATCAAGCAGTTGGTTAAAAGCACCGGCAATACTATCTAATTCATCCAGTCGTTGTGCTGGTAAACGTGTGCTCAGCGGTGCAGTTGCGGTTTTATTAATGACATCGACAAAACGCCATAACGGTTTGGCCAGTGAGCGATGTAGTAACCAACAAAAAGCCGACGTCATCAACACCAATGCTGTTAATGTAAAGGGGATTTGTTGAAGGATAATTTTTAAGATGCGATTATGTAGATTACCGTATGGGTACAGCGTAACCAGACTCCATCCGGGGCCATGCAAGGTTGTGCGTAATATCAGAAATCCGGGAATTTGCTGCCATCCATCATGCAGCGTTACATTTTCTAACTGTGTACGTATTTTTTGCGGGATGTATGAAAACGGCAATAAGTGGTTGTTTTGATCCAGCCATACTCGAATACTATCATCTAATGGCAGGTGGCTCTTAGTAATGAGATCAGGAAGTTTAACCGTCACCCCAAAAAATACGCCTTGCTGATCGGCAACCGCAACGGAAGCGTGCCATCCTTTGCCGTTTATGTATTCTGGTTCACTCCAGTAAAACCCGGCATGGGTTGGGTATAAAGGAAAGCTTTTTCGCGTTAAAGGCTGTAGAGTTGAATAATCTGAAGGGTTATCAGTAGATAATAACGAAATCTCATTTTTATGGTTAAGAATAAAACTATCGCGACGAAAGCTTTTTTCATCGATATCAGAGGACTGCAGAAAGATACGGTGCTTCTCTCCGTTTAGCGTCGGCGTGCAATTTGAAGGACCGACAGAAAGATGCCGGCTCACCTCAGGGAAAATATCGTTATGATGAATCTCAGTCGCTAATGAGCATTGATACATTAAGTTTTTAGCGTCACGCTCAGCCTCTTCAAATCGTTGATTGCTTAGTACAATATTCATCTCGGATAGAACAGATAAGTCCTCTATTATATGCTGCCGTTTCTGAACCATTGATATATAAGCTGCAATAAGCACAGATAGCAGCCAAATAATTATTGTTGTTAATAAAAATAAAAAAGTTAGCCTGATTACTAAAGATGTTTGCAGCGTATTCTTGAGATTGAGCAAATTCATAATGCTTTCCTTCAGTTGCCTGTTGCAAAATCTTTGGCACTTGATCACTATCGCAGTACATATAGTTTCATCAGAAGATTAATCGATGGTGTTATCATTAGGAAGGTAAATTTCTTCATATATAACCCAGTCGATGACTACAATTACTTTTTAATAAAGCGGCGATGTAAAAACATCGTAACAGTTTATTTAATAAATAACTTTTCAAATTGTAATTTTTTATGTCAATACTGAAAGTGTAATTGTGAATTTATCGGAAAATCCGAATGATAGAATCGCCTGTCACAAGGTGTATGTAGACAGCATCTTGATATTGTACAAGAAGAGTATAGTCGAAATAAATGTGAATCAGGCTTTTTACGGATGTGGTTGTGAGCGAATTTGATAGAAACTCTCATTTATGTCTGAGGAGGGATTCATGCTGGCAGTTTTAAAAGGCATTCCATTAATTCAGGATATCAAGGCCGAAGGTAATAGCCGATCCTGGATAATGACTATTGATGGGCATCCTGCCAGAGGAGAAATTTTCTCAGAAGCATTTTCTATTTCTTTGTTCTTAAATGACCTGGAAAGCTTACCTAAGCCTTGTCTCGCCTATGTGACACTACTGCTTGCAGCACACCCGGATGTCCATGATTATGCTATACAGCTCACAGCGGATGGGGGATGGTTAAACGGTTATTATACCACAAGTAGTAGCTCTGAGCTTATTGCTATTGAGATAGAAAAACACCTGGCTTTAACTTGCATTTTAAAAAATGTAATACGCAATCACCATAAACTTTATTCGGGTGGGGTATAAAATGGTAGTAAATAAACATTTAATTTTAATTTTACTATTTATACTCAATACGGCAAAGAGTGATGAGTTATCATGGAAAGGTAATGACTTCACCCTTTATGCCAGACAAATGCCATTAGCAGAGGTTTTACATCTGCTCTCAGAGAACTATGATACGGCTATTACTATTAGCCCGTTGATAACAGCTACATTTAGTGGAAAAATTCCGCCTGGACCACCGGTCGATATTTTGAATAACCTGGCAGCACAATATGATTTGCTTACCTGGTTTGATGGTAGCATGTTATATGTATATCCTGCATCGTTATTAAAACATCAGGTTATCACTTTCAATATTTTATCTACTGGGCGGTTCATTCATTACTTACGCAGCCAGAATATCCTTTCATCACCGGGATGCGAGGTTAAAGAAATTACCGGTACCAGAGCTGTGGAGGTGAGCGGTGTTCCCAGTTGCCTGACCCGTATTAGTCAATTAGCTTCAGTGCTGGATAATGCGTTAATCAAACGAAAAGACAGTGCGGTGAGTGTAAGTATATATACGCTTAAGTATGCCACTGCGATGGATACCCAATACCAATATCGCGATCAGTCCGTCGTGGTTCCTGGGGTCGTGAGTGTATTGCGTGAGATGAGTAAAACCAGCGTCCCGGCGTCATCGACGAACAATGGTTCACCCGCTACACAGGCATTGCCCATGTTTGCTGCCGACCCACGCCAGAATGCAGTGATCGTTCGTGATTATGCGGCCAATATGGCCGGGTATCGGAAACTCATCACAGAATTAGATCAACGCCAGCAGATGATAGAGATTTCGGTGAAAATTATCGATGTTAATGCTGGCGATATTAACCAGTTAGGCATCGACTGGGGAACGGCAGTGTCGCTGGGTGGCAAGAAAATTGCGTTCAATACAGGTTTGAATGACGGTGGAGCTAGCGGTTTTTCAACGGTAATCAGCGATACCTCAAACTTTATGGTGCGTTTGAATGCCCTGGAAAAAAGCTCTCAGGCTTATGTACTTTCCCAGCCATCTGTGGTGACTTTAAATAATATCCAGGCTGTGCTGGATAAGAATATTACTTTCTATACCAAACTGCAGGGAGAAAAAGTGGCTAAACTTGAATCCATCACTACGGGTTCTTTGTTGCGCGTTACACCTCGCTTGTTAAATGACAATGGCACGCAAAAAATAATGCTTAATCTTAATATTCAGGATGGACAACAAAGTGATACGCAAAGCGAAACAGACCCGCTGCCCGAAGTGCAAAATTCTGAAATTGCTTCGCAAGCCACATTATTGGCCGGGCAAAGTCTATTGCTGGGAGGATTTAAACAAGGTAAACAAATCCACTCGCAAAACAAAATCCCTTTATTGGGAGATATTCCTGTCGTAGGTCATTTGTTTCGCAATGATACGACTCAAGTGCATAGTGTAATCAGGCTTTTTTTGATTAAAGCCTCAGTAGTAAATAATGGCATATCTCATGGTTAATCCAAAGAGTTCATGGAAAATACGTTTTTTAGGTCACGTTTTACAAGGCCGGGAAGTATGGCTGAATGAAGGTAACCTGTCACTGGGGGAGAAAGGATGCGATATTTGTATTCCGCTTACTATAAATGAAAAAATTATTCTGAGAGAACAGGCAGATAGTTTATTTGTTGATGCCGGGAAAGCCAGAGTTAAAGTTAACGGCCGCAGATTTAATCCAAATAAACCGCTACCATCCAGTGGGGTTTTGCAGGTTGCGGGAGTGGCTATCGCGTTTGGTAAACAGGATTGTGAACTTGCTGATTATCAAATACCCGTTTCCAGATCAGGGTACTGGTGGTTGACTGGCGTATTCTTGATTTTCATCGGTGGAATGGGTGTCCTGTTAAGTGTTGGCGGTCAGCCTGAAACGGTAAATGACTTACCTTTGCGGGTTAAGTTTTTATTAGACAAAAGCAATATTCATTATGTGCGGGCGCAATGGAAAGAAGATGGAAGCCTGCAGTTGTCCGGATATTGTTCGTCAAGCGAACAGATGCAAAAGGTGAGAGCGACTCTCGAATCATGGGGGGTCATGTATCGGGATGGTGTAATCTGTGATGACTTATTGGTACGAGAAGTGCAGGATGTTTTGATAAAAATGGGTTACCCGCATGCTGAAGTATCCAGCGAAGGGCCGGGAAGCGTGTTAATTCATGATGATATACAAATGGATCAGCAATGGCGTAAGGTTCAACCATTACTTGCAGATATTCCCGGGTTATTGCACTGGCAGATTAGTCATTCTCATCAGTCTCAGGGGGATGATATTATTTCTGCGATAATAGAGAACGGTTTAGTGGGGCTTGTCAATGTTACGCCAATGCGGCGCTCTTTTGTTATCAGTGGTGTACTGGATGAATCTCATCAACGCATTTTGCAAGAAACGTTAGCAGCATTAAAGAAAAAGGACCCCGCTCTTTCTTTAATTTATCAGGATATTGCGCCTTCTCATGATGAAAGCAAGTATCTGCCTGCGCCAGTGGCTGGCTTTGTACAGAGTCGCCATGGTAATTACTTATTACTGACGAATAAAGAGCGTTTACGTGTAGGGGCATTGTTACCCAATGGGGGAGAAATTGTCCATCTGAGTGCCGATGTGGTAACGATTAAACATAATGATACTTTGATTAACTATCCATTAGATTTTAAGTGAGTGGAAAATGACAACTCTGACCCGGTTAGAAGATTTGCTGCTTCATTCGCGTGAAGAGGCCAAAGGCATAATTTTACAATTAAGGGCTGCCCGGAAACAGTTAGAAGAGAACAACGGTAAGTTACAGGATCCGCAGCAATATCAGCAAAACACCTTATTGCTTGAAGCGATCGAGCAGGCCGAAAATATCATCAACATTATTTATTATCGTTACCATAACAGCGCACTTGTAGTGAGTGAGCAAGAGTAAAGTAAAAATATCTTAGAGCCTATCCCACCAGGCGTTAATTGGCGCAGCCAGCCTGGACACGGATAGCGCGCAAAAACCGGAGCGTACACGTAGTACGTGAGGATTTTGAGCACTGCCCAGGTCCAAAATGGCAAGTAAAATAGCTCTAATGGGATAGGCTCTTAGTTAGCACGTTAATTATCTATCGTGTATATGGAGGGGAATGATGATAAAGAAAAAGGCTGCGTTTAGTGAATATCGTGATTTAGAGCAAAGTTACATGCAGCTAAATCACTGTCTTAAAAAATTTCACCAAATCCGGGCTAAGGTGAGTCAACAGCTTGCTGAAAGGGCAGAGAGCCCCAAAAAGAGCAGAGAGACAGAGAGTATTCTTCATAACCTATTTCCACAAGGCGTTGCCGGGGTTAACCAGGAGGCCGAGAAGGATTTAAAGAAAATAGTAAGTTTGTTTAAACAACTTGAAGTACGACTGAAACAACTTAATGCTCAAGCCCCGGTGGAGATACCGTCAGGAAAAACAAAAAGGTAAAGCATAATGTCTTCAGGAAACATCTTATGGGGAAGTCAAAACCCTATTGTGTTTAAAAATAGTTTCGGCGTTAGCAACACTGATACCGGGGGGCAGGATGACTTATCCCAGCAAAATCCGTTTGCCGAAGGGTATGGTGTTTTGCTTATTCTCCTTATGGTTATTCAGGCTATTGCAAACGATAAATTTATTGAAGTCCAGAAGAACGCTGAACGTGCCAGAAATACCCAGGAAAAGTCAAATGAGATGGATGAGGTGATTGCTAAAGCAGCCAAAGGGGATGCTAAAACCAAAGAGGAGGTGCCTGATGACGTCATTATATACATGCGTGAACACGGTATTCTCATCGATGGTATGACCATTGATGATTATATGGCTAAATATGGCGATCATGGGAAGCTGGATAAAGGTGGTCTACAGGCGGTCAAAGCGGCTTTGGATAATGACGCCAACCGGAATACCGATCTTATGAGTCAGGGGCAGATAACAATTCAAAAAATGTCTCAGGAGCTTAACGCTGTCCTTACCCAACTGACAGGGCTTATCAGTAAGTGGGGGGAAATTTCCAGTATGATAGCGCAGAAAACGTACTCATGAAAAAAGACCCGACCCTACAACAGGCACATGACACGATGCGGTTTTTCCGGCGTGGCGGCTCGCTGCGTATGTTGTTGGATGACGATGTTACACAGCCGCTTAATACACTGTATCGCTATGCCATGCAGCTTATGGATGTAAAAGAGTTCGCCGGCGCAGCGCGACTTTTTCAATTGCTGACGATATATGATGCCTGGTCATTTGACTACTGGTTTCGGTTAGGGGAATGCTGCCAGGCTCAAAAACATTGGGGGGAAGCGATATACGCCTATGGACGCGCGGCACAAATTAAGATTGATGCGCCGCAGGCGCCATGGGCCGCAGCGGAATGCTATCTCGCGTGTGATAACGTCTGTTATGCAATAAAAGCGCTAAAGGCTGTGGTGCGTATTTGCGGCGAGGTCAGTGAACATCAAATCCTCCGACTACGTGCAGAAAAGATGTTACAGCAACTTTCTGACAGGAGCTAAAAATGAATCGAATTCACAGTAATAGCGATAGCGCCGCAGGAGTAACCGCCTTAACACATCATCACTTAAGCAATGTCAGTTGCGTTTCCTCGGGTTCGCTGGGAAAGCGCCAGCATCGTGTGAATTCTACTTTTGGCGATGGCAACGCCGCGTGTCTGCTGTCAGGGAAAATTAGTCTTCAGGAGGCAAGCAATGCGTTGAAGCAACTGCTTGATGCCGTACCCGGAAATCATAAGCGTCCATCATTGCCTGACTTTTTGCAGACCAATCCCGCGGTTTTATCAATGATGATGACGACATTAATACTCAGCGTTTTTGGTAATAACGCTCAATCGTTATGCCAACAGCTTGAGCGGGCAACTGAGGTGCAAAATGCATTACGTGATAAGCAGGTAAAGGAGTATCAGGAGCAGATCCAGAAAGCGATAGAGCAGGAGGATAAAGCGCGTAAAGCGGGCATTTTTGGCGCTATTTTTGACTGGATTACCGGCATATTTGAAACCGTGATTGGCGCCTTAAAGGTTGTGGAAGGTTTTCTGTCCGGTAATCCCGCAGAAATGGCTAGCGGCGTAGCTTATATAGCCGCAGGTTGTGCAGGAATGGTTAAAGCCGGAGCCGAAACGGCAATGATGTGCGGTGCTGACCACGATACCTGTCAGGCGATTATTGACGTGACAAGTAAGATTCAATTTGGTTGTGAAGCCGTCGCGCTGGCACTGGATGTTTTCCAGATTGGCCGTGCTTTTATGGCGACGAGAGGTTTATCTGGCGCAGCTGCAAAAGTGCTTGACTCCGGTTTTGGCGAGGAAGTGGTTGAGCGTATGGTTGGTGCAGGGGAAGCAGAAATAGAGGAGTTGGCTGAAAAGTTTGGCGAAGAAGTGAGCGAAAGTTTTCTCAAACAATTTGAGCCGCTTGAACGTGAAATGGTTATGGCGAATGAGATGGCAGAGGAGTCTGCCGAGTTTTCTCGTGAGGTAGAAAATAATATGACGCGAAGCGCGGGAAAAAGCTTTACGAAAGAGGGGGTGAAAGCCATGGCAAAAGCAGCGGCAAAAGAAGCCCTGGAAAAATATGCGCAAGAAGGGGGAAAATTTCTGTTAAAAAATTTTCGTAAGAAAGTTCTCTGGAATATGTTCCAAAAAATCCTGTATGCCTTACTGAGGGATTGTTCATTTAAAGGCTTACAGGCTATCAGATGTGCAACCGAGGGTGCCAGTCAGATGAATACTGGCATGGTTAACACAGAAAAAGCGAAGCTCGAAAAGAAAATAGAGCAATTAATAACTCAGCAACGATTTCTGGATTTCATAATGCAACAAACGGAAGACCAAAAAAAGATAGAACAAAAACGCTTAGAGGAGCTTTATAAGAGTAGCGGTGCCGCGCTTAGAGATGTATTAGATACCATTGATCACTATAGTAGCGTTCAGGCGAGAATAGCTGGCTGTCGCGCTTAATCTGAGGATAAAAATATGGAAGCGAGTAACGTAGCACTGGTATTACCAGCGCCTTCCTTGTTAACGCCTTCTTCCAGTCAAGCTCCCTCCGGGGAGGGAATGGGTACTGAATCAATGCTTCTGTTATTTGATGATATCTGGACGAAGCTAATGGAGCTTGCCAAAAAGTTGCGCGATATCATGCGCAGCTATAACGTAGTAAAACAACGGCTGGGCTGGGAACTGCAAGTCAATGTTTTACAGACGCAAATGAAAACAATTGATCAAGCGTTTAAAGCATCAATGATTACTGCGGGTGGCGCAATATTGTCGGGAGTGCTGACGATAGGATTAGGGGCTGTAGGCGGGGAAACCGGTCTTATAGCGGGTCAAGCCGTAGGCCACACAGCTGGGGGCGTCATGGGCCTGGGGGCTGGTGTAGCGCAACGTCAAAGTGATCAAGATAAAGCGATTGCCGACCTGCAACAAAATGGGGCCCAATCTTATAATAAATCCCTGATGGATATTATGGAGAAAGCGGCTGAAATTATGCAGCAAATCATCGGTGTGGGGTCGTCACTGGTCACGGTTCTTGCTGAAATACTCCGGGCATTAACGAGGTAAATATGGTGCAAGAAATAGAGCAATGGTTGCGTCGGCATCAGGTGTTTACTGAGCCTGCATATTTAGGGGAGACCGCCATATTACTTGGGCAACAGTTTATATTATCGCCTTACCTGGTGATCTATCGTATTGAGGCAAAAGAAATGATTATTTGTGAGTTCAGGCGCCTGACGCCCGGGCAACCTCGACCACAGCAATTGTTTCACTTACTGGGACTTTTACGCGGGATATTTGTGCATCACCCGCAGTTAACATGTTTAAAGATGTTGATAATCACCGACGTTCTGGATGAAAAAAAAGCCCTGCTACGCAGGAAATTATTGCGCATCCTGACAGTAATGGGAGCGACCTTTACACAGCTTGATGGCGATAACTGGACAGTTTTATCCGCCGAGCATCTTATCCAGCGACGTTTTTAAATGACCTTCCTGACGTAAATCATTATCACGTGAAAATAACAATCAATAGGTATGATGATGAAAGAAGATCAGAAAAATAAAATACCCGAAGACATTCTGAAACAGCTATTATCCGTTGATCCGGAAACCGTTTATGCCAGTGGTTACGCCTCATGGCAGGAGGGGGATTATTCGCGCGCCGTAATCGATTTTAGCTGGCTGGTGATGGCCCAGCCATGGAGTTGGCGTGCCCATATTGCATTGGCTGGCACCTGGATGATGCTTAAAGAATACACGACGGCCATTAATTTCTATGGACATGCCTTAATGCTGGATGCCAGCCATCCAGAACCGGTTTACCAAACGGGCGTCTGTCTCAAAATGATGGGGGAACCCGGGTTGGCGAGAGAGGCTTTTCAAACCGCAATCAAGATGAGTTATGCGGATGCCTCATGGAGTGAGATTCGCCAGAATGC
The DNA here is from genome assembly GCF_046550835.1 of Salmonella sp. SAL04196. Lineage (NCBI taxonomy): Bacteria > Pseudomonadati > Pseudomonadota > Gammaproteobacteria > Enterobacterales > Enterobacteriaceae > Salmonella > Salmonella sp. SAL04196. The sequence continues at coordinate 849,374 of NZ_JBGDXE010000001.1, read as the reverse complement.
GCAAATAATGGTTGATACTCTTATTGCTTAAATAACAGAACGAAATATGAAAATTCATATTCCGTCAGCGGCAAGTAATATAGTCGATGGTAATAGCCCTCCTTCCGATATACAAGCGAAGGAGGTATCGTTTCCTCCCCCTGAAATTCCAGCCCCAGGTACCCCCGCAGCCCCAGTGCTGCTTACGCCTGAACAAATAAGGCAGCAGAGGGATTATGCGATACATTTTATGCAATACACTATTCGTGCGCTGGGTGCGACAGTCGTGTTTGGGTTATCGGTTGCTGCAGCGGTAATTTCTGGCGGGGCAGGATTACCCATTGCTATTCTTGCGGGGGCGGCGCTCGTGATTGCTATTGGGGATACTTGCTGTGCGTATCATAATTATCAATTGATATGTCAGCAAAAGGAGCCGTTACAAACCGCCAGTGATAGCGTTGCTCTTGTGGTCAGTGCGCTGGCCTTAAAATGTGGGGCAAGTCTTAACTGCGCTAACACCCTTGCTAATTGTCTTTCTTTATTAATACGTTCAGGAATCGCTATTTCTATGTTGGTTTTACCCCTACAGTTTCCACTGCCCGCCGCTGAAAATATTGCGGCCTCTTTGGACATGGGGAGTGTAATTACCTCCGTTAGCCTGACGGCGATAGGTGCGGTACTGGATTATTGCCTTGCCCGCCGCTCTGGCGACGATCGGGAAAATTCTGTTGATGAACTTCATGCCGATCCCAGTGTGTTATTGGCGGAACAAATGGCATCGCTCTGTCAATCTGCTACTACACCTGCATTAATGGACAGTTCTGGTCATACATATCGGGGAGAACCATGAAACCTGTTAGCCCAAATGCTCAGGTAGGAGGGCAACGTCCTGTTTACGCGCCTGAGGAATCACCTCCATGTCCCTCATTGCCACATCCGGAAACCAATATAGAGAGTGGTAAAATAGGACCTCAACAAGGAAAAGAGCGGGTATTGGCCGGACTTGCGAAACGAGTGATAGAATGTTTTCCAAAAGAAATTTTTAGTTGGCAAACGGTCATTTTGGGCGGACAGATTTTATGCTGTTCCGCTGGAATAGCATTAACAGTGCTAAGTGGTGGAGGCGCACCGCTCTTAGCCCTGGCGGGAATTGGCCTTGCTATTGCCATTGCGGATGTCGCCTGTCTTATCTACCATCATAAACATCATTTGCCTATGGCTCACGACAGTATAGGCAATGCCGTTTTTTGTATTGCTAATTGTTTTGTCAATCAACGCAAAAGTATGGCGATTGCTAAAGCTGTCTCCCTGGGAGGTAGATTAGCCTTAACCGCGACGGTAATGACGCATTCATACTGGAGTGGTAGTTTGGGACTACAGCCTCATTTATTAGAGCGCTTTAATGATATTACCTACGGACTAATGAGTTTTACTCGCTTCGGTATGGATGGGATGGCAATGACCGGTATGCAGGTCAGCAGCCCATTATATCGTTTACTGGCCCAAGTGACGCCAGAACAACGTGCGCCGGAGTAATCGTTTTCAGGTATATACCGGATGTTCATTGATTTCTAAATTTTGCTATGTTGCCAGTATCCTTACGATGTATTTATTTTAAGGAAAAGCATTATGGATATTGCACAATTAGTGGATATGCTCTCCCACATGGCGCACCAGGCAGGCCAGGCCATTAATGACAAAATGAATGGTAATGATTTGCTCAACCCAGAATCGATGATTAAAGCGCAATTTGCCTTACAGCAGTATTCTACATTTATTAATTACGAAAGTTCACTGATCAAAATGATCAAGGATATGCTTAGTGGAATCATTGCTAAAATCTGAAGTTATTAGCGACGATGTTCGACGGTTGCTGCTGGAAATCATGTTTGCGGGCGTTAACCATAGCCTGATTTCCCAGGTACATGCGATGTTACCAGCGCTAACGGTTATTGTTCCGGATAAAAAATTACAGTTGGTATGTCTGGCATTATTGTTGGCGGGTTTAAATGAGCCGCTAAAAGCCGCGAAAATTTTATCGGATATTGATTTGCCAGAGGCTATGGCGCTGCGTCTGTTATTTCCTGCACCAAATGAGGGGTTTGAAAATTGAATATTTCTGATATGAGCGTAGTGCCTGTAAGCACTCAATCTTATGTAAAGTCCTCTGCAGAACCGAGCCAGGAGCAAATTAATTTTTTTGAACAATTGCTGAAAGATGATGCATCCACCAGTAACGCCAGTGCTTTATTACCGCAGGTTATGTTGACCAGACAAATGGATTATATGCAGTTAACGGTAGGCGTCGATTATCTTGCCAGAATATCAGGCGCAGCATCGCAAGCGCTTAATAAGCTGGATAGCATGACATGAAGGTTCATCGTATAGTATTTCTTACTGTCCTTACGTTCTTTCTTACGGCATGTGATGTGGATCTTTATCGCTCATTGCCAGAAGATGAGGCGAATCAAATGCTGGCATTACTTATGCAGCATCATATCGATGCGGAAAAAAAACAGGAAGAGGACGGTGTTACCTTACGTGTCGAGCAGTCGCAGTTTATTAACGCGGTTGAACTACTTAGACTTAACGGTTATCCGCATCGTCAGTTTACAACGGCGGATAAGATGTTTCCGGCTAATCAGTTAGTGGTATCACCCCAGGAAGAACAGCAGAAGATTAATTTTTTAAAAGAACAAAGAATTGAAGGAATGCTGAGTCAGATGGAGGGCGTAATTAATGCAAAAGTGACCATTGCGCTACCGACTTATGATGAGGGGAGTAACGCTTCTCCGAGCTCAGTTGCCGTATTTATAAAATATTCACCTCAGGTCAATATGGAGGCCTTTCGGGTAAAAATTAAAGATTTAATAGAAATGTCAATTCCTGGGTTGCAATACAGTAAGATTAGTATCTTGATGCAGCCTGCTGAATTCAGAATGGTACCTGATGTACCCGTGAAACAAACATTCTGGATTATGGACGTGATCAACGCCAATAAAGGGAAGGTGGAGAAGTGGTTGATGAAATACCCTTATCAGTTGATGTTATCGTTGACAGGACTGTTAATAGGAGTGGGCATCCTGATCGGCTATTTTTGCCTGAGACGCCGTTTTTGAGCCGACCTGATCCCGAGGTGTTGCAACTTTATCGTTATTTCTGGCAACCTGCTCGTTACGCTGTACCGGAATGGCTTGATAAGCTGGGTTTTCATCCTTCAAACTGCTGGCGTTATGGCGATCGGCCCGAGTTGGATCGTCTTCTTGACAGAGCGTTAAATAGACTAAGGGGAAGCTCTGTTATTCCAGCCTGTTTAAATGACAGGCAAAAACGGCAGGTTCGTCTTGCGCCGCGTATATCGGCATTTGCCTTTGGGCTGGGATTATTCAAACTCAGGTGCAGTGACTATTTTATGCTACCAGAGTATCGGCAATTGCTTCTACAGTGGTTTAGCGAGGATGAGATCTGGCAGCTATATGGTTGGTTGGGGCAAAGAGATGGCAAATTACTTCCTCCGCAAGTGATGCAACAAACTGCATTGCAGATCGGTACCGCCATTCTTAATCGGGAAGCGCATGACGATGCGGTTTTACATGCGCTATTAGTATTATTACCCCCTCCGCAGCGTATACTTTGGCCGAAGACTTCTCTTACCGAGATTATCTTCATGGAGCATTTGCTATGAGTTTCACTTCACTTCCACTGACGGAAATTAACCATAAGCTACCCGCTCGAAATATTATTGAGTCACAGTGGATAACATTACAATTAACTTTATTTGCACAAGAACAACAAGCTAAGAGCGTTTCACATGCTATTGTGAGCTCCGCTTACCGTAAGGCTGAAAAAATCATCCGAGACGCCTATCGTTATCAGCGTGAACAGAAAGTTGAGCAGCAACAAGAACTAGCGTGGTTGCGTAAAAATACGCTGGAAAAAATGGAAGTGGAATGGCTGGAACAGCATGTAAAACATTTACAAGACGATGAAAATCAATTTCGTTCATTGGTCGATCAAGCAGCGCATCATATTAAAAATAGTATAGAACAGGTTCTGTTGGCCTGGTTCGACCAACAGTCGGTAGACAGTGTTATGTGCCATCGTCTGGCACGCCAGGCCACGGCTATGGCGGAAGAGGGAGCGCTTTATTTGCGTATTCATCCTGAAAAAGAGGCATTGATGCGTGAAACTTTTGGCAAGCGGTTTACGTTGATTATCGAGCCTGGTTTCTCTCCCGATCAGGCTGAACTTTCCTCAACACGATATGCCGTTGAATTTTCACTTTCTCGTCATTTCAACGCGTTACTGAAATGGTTACGTAATGGTGAAGATAAAAGAGGTAGCGATGAATATTAAAATTAATGAGATAAAAATGACGCCCCCTACAGCATTTACCCCTGGTCAGGTTATAGAGGAACAAGAGGTTATTTCACCTTCAATGTTAGCTCTCCAGGAGTTACAGGAAACGACGGGGGCAGCGCTCTATGAGACGATGGAAGAAATAGGAATGGCGCTGAGTGGTAAACTGCGCGAAAGTTATAAATTCACGGATGCTGAGAAACTGGAGCGCAGACAGCAGGCTTTGCTGCGTTTGATAAAACAAATACAGGAGGATAATGGGGCAACGTTGCGTCCGCTTACCGAAGAGAATAGTGATCCTGATTTACAGAATGCGTATCAAATTATCGCTCTTGCAATGGCGCTTACTGCCGGCGGGTTGTCAAAAAAGAAAAAACGCGATTTGCAATCGCAACTGGATACGCTTACAGCGGAGGAGGGATGGGAACTTGCCGTTTTTAGTTTACTGGAACTTGGCGAAGTGGATACCGCTACGCTGTCCTCGCTGAAGCGTTTTATGCAACAGGCGATAGACAACGATGAAATGCCCTTATCGCAGTGGTTCAGACGCGTGGCAGACTGGCCGGATCGCTGTGAACGGGTCCGTATTTTGCTAAGAGCAATAGCCTTTGAACTTAGCATATGCATCGAACCCTCGGAGCAAAGTCGTTTGGCCGCGGCATTAGTACGTTTGCGTCGTTTGTTGTTATTCCTTGGCCTTGAAAAAGAGTGCCAGCGTGAGGAGTGGATTTGCCAGTTGCCGCCTAATACATTACTGCCGCTACTACTCGATATCATTTGTGAGCGTTGGCTTTTCAGTGATTGGTTGCTTGATAGACTTACCGCTATAGTTTCTTCATCGAAGATGTTCAATCGGTTACTCCAACAACTTGATGCGCAGTTTATGCTGATACCCGATAACTGTTTTAACGACGAAGATCAACGTGAACAAATTCTCGAAACGCTTCGTGAAGTAAAGGTAAATCAGGTTTTATTCTGATACCTGGCTTTCAATATTTAGGTAAATTGGCGTTCTGGCTCATCATGAGGCGGCAGGATGGATTGGGATCTCATTACTGAACGTAATATTCAGCTTTTTATTCAATTAGCAGGATTAGCTGAACGGCCTTTAGCAACCAATATGTTCTGGCGGCAAGGACAATATGAAACCTATCTAAACTATCATAACGGTCGTATTCACTTATGTCAGATACTCAAGCAAACCTTCTTAGACGAAGATCTGCTTTTTAAAGCCTTAACTCACTGGAAACCTGCAGCGTTCCTGGGTATTCCTCAGCGATTATTTTTGTTGCGCGATGGGCTTGCAATGAGCTGTTCTCCTCCTCTTTCCAGCTCCGCCGAGCTCTGGTTACGATTACATCATCGACAAATAAAATTTCTGGAGTCGCAATGCGTTCATGGTTAGGTGAGGGAATCAGGGCGCAACAGTGGCTCAGTGTATGCGCGGGTCGGCAGGATATGGTTCTGGCGACGGTGTTATTAATCGCTATTGTGATGATGCTGTTACCTTTACCGACCTGGATGGTTGATATCCTGATTACTATCAACCTTATGTTTTCAGTGATCCTGCTCTTAATTGCTATTTATCTTAGTGACCCTCTCGATTTATCGGTATTTCCGTCTTTATTACTTATTACTACATTATATCGTTTGTCACTCACAATCAGCACATCACGGCTGGTACTGTTACAACATAATGCCGGTAATATTGTGGATGCTTTCGGTAAGTTTGTCGTAGGAGGAAATCTCACCGTTGGGTTGGTCGTATTTACCATCATTACTATCGTGCAGTTTATTGTCATTACAAAAGGTATCGAGAGGGTGGCGGAAGTTAGCGCACGTTTCTCGCTTGATGGGATGCCAGGCAAACAAATGAGTATCGATGGCGATTTGCGTGCCGGAGTTATCGATGCAGACCATGCCCGTACATTAAGACAGCACGTCCAGCAGGAAAGCCGCTTTCTCGGTGCGATGGACGGTGCGATGAAATTTGTTAAAGGCGATACGATTGCCGGTATTATTGTTGTTCTGGTGAACATTATCGGCGGTATTATTATCGCTATCGTACAATATGATATGTCGATGAGTGAGGCTGTTCACACTTATAGCGTACTGTCAATCGGAGATGGTTTATGTGGGCAAATTCCATCGCTGCTGATTTCCCTTAGCGCGGGAATTATTGTCACCCGTGTTCCGGGTGAGAAACGCCAGAACCTGGCGACAGAGTTGAGTTCTCAAATTGCCAGACAACCTCAGTCGCTAATATTAACCGCTGTGGTTTTAATGCTCCTCGCCTTAATTCCCGGCTTTCCTTTTATCACTCTCGCTTTCTTTTCAGCGTTGTTAGCATTGCCAATTATCCTCATTCGTCGCAAAAAGTCTGTGGTTTCCGCAAATGGCGTCGAAGCGCCGGAAAAAGATAGTATGGTTCCCGGCGCATGTCCCCTAATCTTACGTCTTACCCCGACGTTACATTCTGCCGACCTGATTCGTGATATTGACGCCATGAGATGGTTTTTATTTGAGGATACCGGCGTTCCTCTCCCTGAGGTGAATATTGAGGTTTTGCCTGAACCCACCGAAAAATTGACGGTACTGCTATATCAGGAACCCGTATTTAGTTTATCTATTCCCGCCCAGGCGGATTATTTATTGATAGGCGCGGACGCCAGTGTGGTGGGTGATAGCCAGACGTTACCGAACGGGATGGGGCAGATCTGTTGGCTTACAAAAGACATGGCCCATAAGGCGCAAGGTTTTGGACTGGACGTTTTCGCGGGCAGCCAACGTATCTCTGCCTTATTAAAATGTGTCCTGCTTCGGCATATGGGAGAGTTTATTGGTGTTCAGGAAACGCGTTATCTAATGAATGCGATGGAAAAAAACTACTCTGAGCTGGTGAAAGAACTTCAGCGCCAGTTACCCATTAATAAAATCGCTGAAACTTTGCAGCGGCTTGTATCAGAGCGGGTTTCTATTAGAGATTTACGTCTTATTTTCGGCACCTTAATTGACTGGGCACCACGTGAAAAAGATGTCCTGATGTTGACAGAATATGTCCGTATCGCGCTTCGCCGTCATATTCTGCGTCGTCTTAATCCGGAAGGAAAACCGCTGCCGATTTTGCGGATCGGCGAAGGTATTGAGAACCTCGTGCGTGAATCCATTCGCCAGACGGCAATGGGGACCTATACTGCGCTGTCGTCTCGTCATAAGACGCAGATCCTGCAACTTATCGAGCAGGCGCTGAAGCAGTCAGCCAAATTATTCATTGTCACTTCTGTCGACACCCGACGTTTCTTGCGAAAAATTACAGAAGCCACCTTGTTCGACGTACCGATTTTGTCATGGCAGGAATTAGGAGAGGAGAGCCTTATACAAGTGGTAGAAAGTATTGACCTTAGCGAAGAGGAGTTGGCGGACAATGAAGAATGAATTGATGCAACGTCTGAGGCTGAAATATCCGCCCCCTGATGGTTATTGTCGATGGGGCCGAATTCAGGATGTCAGCGCAACGTTGTTAAATGCGTGGTTGCCTGGGGTATTTATGGGCGAGTTGTGCTGTATAAAGCCTGGAGAAGAACTTGCTGAAGTCGTGGGGATTAATGGCAGCAAAGCTTTGCTATCTCCTTTTACGAGTACTATCGGACTTCACTGCGGGCAGCAAGTGACGGCCTTAAGGCGACGCCATCAGGTTCCCGTGGGCGAAGCGTTATTAGGGCGAGTCATTGATGGCTTTGGTCGTCCCCTTGATGGCCGCGAACTGCCCGACGTCTGCTGGAAAGACTATGATGCAATGCCTCCTCCCGCAATGGTTCGACAGCCTATCACTCAACCATTAATGACGGGGATTCGCGCTATTGATAGCGTTGCGACCTGTGGCGAAGGGCAACGAGTGGGTATTTTTTCTGCTCCTGGCGTGGGGAAAAGCACGCTTCTGGCGATGCTGTGTAATGCTCCAGACGCAGACAGCAATGTTCTGGTGTTAATTGGTGAACGTGGACGAGAAGTCCGCGAGTTCATCGATTTTACACTGTCTGAAGAGACCCGAAAACGTTGTGTCATTGTTGTCGCAACTTCTGACAGACCCGCCTTAGAGCGCGTGAGGGCGCTGTTTGTGGCCACCACGATAGCAGAATTTTTTCGCGATAATGGAAAGCGAGTCGTCTTGCTTGCCGACTCACTGACGCGTTATGCCAGGGCCGCACGGGAAATCGCTCTGGCCGCCGGAGAGACCGCGGTTTCTGGAGAATATCCGCCAGGCGTATTTAGTGCATTGCCACGACTTTTAGAACGTACAGGAATGGGAGAAAAAGGCAGTATTACCGCATTTTATACGGTACTGGTGGAAGGCGATGATATGAATGAGCCGTTGGCGGATGAGGTCCGTTCACTGCTTGATGGACATATTGTGCTATCCCGACGGCTTGCAGAGAGGGGGCATTATCCTGCCATTGACGTGTTGGCAACGCTCAGCCGCGTTTTTCCAGTCGTTACCAGCCATGAGCATCGTCAACTGGCGGCGATATTGCGACGGCGCCTGGCGCTTTACCAGGAGGTTGAACTGTTAATACGCATTGGGGAATACCAGCGAGGAGTTGATACTGATACTGACAAAGCCATTGATACCTATCCGGATATTTGCACATTTTTGCGACAAAGTAAGGATGAAGTATGCGGACCCGAGCTACTTATAGAAAAATTACACCAAATACTCACCGAGTGATCATGGAAACTTTGCTGGAGATAATCGCGCGGCGTGAAAAGCAATTACGCGGCAAACTTACCGTACTTGATCAGCAGCAACAGGCGATTATTACGGAACAGCAGATTTGCCAGACGCGCGCTTTAGCAGTGACTACCAGACTGAAAGAATTAATGGGCTGGCAAGGTACGTTATCTTGTCATTTATTGTTGGATAAGAAACAACAAATGGCCGGGCTATTCACTCAGGCGCAGAGCTTTTTGACGCAACGGCAGCAGTTAGAAAATCAGTATCAGCAGCTTGTCTCCCGGCGAAGCGAATTACAGAAGAATTTTAATGCGCTTATGAAAAAGAAAGAAAAAATTACTATGGTATTAAGCGATGCGTATTACCAAAGTTGAGGGAAGTCTTGGGTTGCCATGCCAGTCTTATCAGGATGATAACGAGGCGGAGGCGGAACGTATGGACTTTGAACAACTCATGCACCAGGCATTACCCATTGGTGAGAATAATCCTCCTGCAGCATTGAATAAGAACGTGGTTTTCACGCAACGTTATCGTGTTAGTGGCGGTTATCTTGACGGTGTAGAGTGTGAAGTATGTGAATCAGGGGGGCTAATCCAGTTAAGAATCAATGTCCCTCATCATGAAATTTACCGTTCGATGAAAGCGCTAAAGCAGTGGCTGGAGTCTCAGTTGCTGCATATGGGGTATATAATTTCCCTGGAGATATTCTATGTTAAGAATAGCGAATGAAGAGCGTCCGTGGGTGGAGATACTTCCAACGCAAGGCGCTACCATTGGTGAGCTGACATTGAGTATGCAACAATATCCAGTACAGCAAGGGACATTATTTACCATAAATTATCATAATGAGCTGGGTAGGGTGTGGATTGCAGAACAATGCTGGCAGCGCTGGTGTGAAGGGTTAATTGGCACCGCTAATCGATCGGCTATCGATCCTGAATTGCTATATGGAATAGCTGAATGGGGGCTGGCGCCGTTATTGCAAGCCAGTGATGCCACCCTCTGTCAGAACGAACCGCCAACATCCTGCAGTAATCTACCACATCAGCTAGCGTTGCATATTAAATGGATAGTTGAAGAGCATGAGTTCCATAGCATTATTTTTACATGGCCAACGGGTTTTTTGCGCAATATAGTCGGAGAGCTTTCTGCTGAGCGTCAACAGATTTATCCTGCTCCTCCTATTGTAGTCCCTGTATATTTAGGCTGGTGCCAGCTTACATTAATTGAACTTGAGTCTATCGAAATCGGCATGGGCGTTCGGATTCATTGCTTTGGCGACATCAGACTCGGTTTTTTTGCTATTCAACTACCAGGGGGAATCTACGCAAGGGTATTGCTGACAGAGGATAACACGATGAAATTTGACGAATTAGTCCAGGATATCGAAACGCTACTTGCGTCAGGGAGCCCAATGTCAAAGAGTGACGGAACGTCTTCAGTCGAACTTGAGCAGATACCACAACAGGTGCTCTTTGAGATCGGACGTGCGAGTCTGGAAATTGGACAATTACGGCAACTTAAAACGGGGGACGTTTTGCCTGTAGGTGGATGTTTTGCGCCAGAGGTGACGATAAGAGTAAATGACCGTATTATTGGGCAAGGTGAGTTGATTGCCTGTGGCAATGAATTTATGGTGCGTATTACACGTTGGTATCTTTCCAAAAATACAGCGTAAACCTGATAAGAAAAATAATATGCGAACAATATAATAGCGTTCCAGGTCGTGTCATGAGAGATACAGTATGTCTTTACCCGATTCGCCTTTGCAACTGATTGGTATATTGTTTCTGCTTTCAATACTGCCTCTCATTATCGTCATGGGAACCTCTTTCCTTAAACTGGCGGTGGTGTTTTCGATTTTACGAAATGCACTGGGTATTCAACAAGTTCCCCCAAACATTGCACTGTATGGGCTTGCGCTTGTACTTTCCTTATTCATTATGGGGCCGACGCTATTAGCTGTAAAAGAGCGCTGGCATCCGGTTCAGGTCGCTGGCGCTCCTTTCTGGACGTCTGAGTGGGACAGTAAAGCATTAGCGCCTTATCGACAGTTTTTGCAAAAAAACTCTGAAGAGAAGGAAGCCAATTATTTTCGGAATTTGATAAAACGAACTTGGCCTGAAGACATAAAAAGAAAGATAAAACCTGATTCTTTGCTCATATTAATTCCGGCATTTACGGTGAGTCAGTTAACGCAGGCATTTCGGATTGGATTACTTATTTATCTTCCCTTTCTGGCTATTGACCTGCTTATTTCAAATATACTGCTGGCTATGGGAATGATGATGGTGTCGCCGATGACCATTTCATTACCGTTTAAGCTGCTAATATTTTTACTGGCAGGCGGTTGGGATCTGACACTGGCGCAATTGGTACAGAGCTTTTCATGAATGATTCTGAATTGACGCAATTTGTAACGCAACTTTTATGGATCGTCCTTTTTACGTCTATGCCGGTGGTGTTGGTGGCATCGGTAGTTGGTGTCATCGTAAGCCTTGTTCAGGCCTTGACTCAAATACAGGACCAAACGCTACAGTTCATGATTAAATTATTGGCAATTGCAATAACCTTAATGGTCAGCTACCCATGGCTTAGCGGTATCCTGTTGAATTATACCCGGCAGATAATGTTACGAATTGGAGAGCATGGTTGAATGACACAACAGTTAAATGAGTGGCTTATTGCATTGGCTGTGGCTTTTATTCGACCATTGAGCCTTTCTTTATTACTTCCCCTATTAAAAAGTGGCAGTTTAGGGGCCGCACTTTTACGTAATGGCGTGCTTATGTCACTTACCTTTCCGATATTACCAATCATTTACCAGCAGAAGATTATTATGCATATTGGTAAAGATTACAGTTGGTTAGGGTTAGTCACCGGAGAGGTGATTATTGGTTTTTTAATTGGGTTTTGTGCGGCGGTTCCCTTTTGGGCCGTTGATATGGCGGGGTTTCTGCTTGATACTTTACGTGGCGCGACAATGGGTACGATATTCAATTCTACAATGGAAGCTGAAACCTCACTTTTTGGCTTGCTTTTCAGCCAGTTTTTGTGTGTTATTTTCTTTATAAGCGGCGGCATGGAGTTTATATTAAACATTCTGTATGAGTCATACCAATATTTACCGCCAGGGCGTACTTTATTATTTGACCGGCAATTTTTAAAATATATCCAGGCAGAGTGGAGAACGCTTTATCAATTATGCATCAGCTTCTCTCTTCCTGCCATAATATGTATGGTATTAGCCGATCTGGCTTTAGGTCTTTTAAATCGGTCGGCACAACAATTGAATGTATTTTTCTTCTCAATGCCGCTCAAAAGTATATTAGTTTTACTAACGCTACTGATCTCATTCCCTTATGCTCTTCATCACTATTTGGTTGAAAGCGATAAATTTTATATTTATCTGAAAGACTGGTTCCCATCTGTATGAGCGAGAAAACAGAACAGCCTACAGAAAAGAAATTACGTGATGGCCGTAAGGAAGGGCAGGTCGTCAAAAGTATTGAAATAACATCATTATTTCAGCTGATTGCGCTTTATTTGTATTTTCATTTCTTTACTGAAAAGATGATTTTGATACTGATTGCGTCAATAACTTTCACATTACAATTAGTAAATAAACCATTTTCTTATGCATTAACGCAATTGACTCATGCTTTGATAGAGTCATTGACTTCTGCACTGCTGTTTCTGGGCGCAGGGGTAATAGTTGCTACTGTGGGTAGCGTGTTTCTTCAGGTGGGGGTGGTTATTGCCAGTAAGGCCATTGGTTTTAAAAGTGAGCATATAAATCCGGTAAGTAATTTTAAGCAGATATTCTCTTTACATAGCGTAGTGGAATTATGTAAATCCAGCCTAAAAGTTATCATGCTATCTCTTATCTTTGCCTTTTTCTTTTATTATTATGCCAGTACTTTTCGGGCGCTACCGTACTGTGGGTTAGCCTGTGGCCTGCTTGTAGTTTCTTCTTTAATAAAATGGTTATGGGTAGGGGTAATGGCTTTTTATATCGTCGTTGGCATACTGGACTATTCTTTTCAATATTATAAGATTAGAAAAGATCTAAAAATGAGTAAAGATGACGTAAAACAGGAGCATAAAGATCTGGAGGGAGACCCTCAAATGAAGACACGGCGTCGGGAAATGCAGAGTGAAATACAAAGTGGGAGTTTAGCTCAATCGGTTAAACAATCTGTTGCGGTAGTGCGTAATCCAACGCATATTGCGGTTTGTCTTGGCTATCATCCCACCGATATGCCAATACCACGCGTTCTGGAAAAAGGTAGTGATGCTCAAGCTAACTATATTGTTAACATCGCTGAACGCAACTGCATCCCCGTTGTTGAAAATGTTGAGCTGGCCCGCTCATTATTTTTTGAAGTGGAACGTGGAGATAAAATTCCTGAAACGTTATTTGAACCCGTTGCAGCCTTGTTACGTATGGTGATGAAGATAGATTATGCGCATTCTACCGAAACACCATAAATGCTTTTGGTATGCTTCTTCAGGCCACTGCGAAGGTTAAGAGGGGTAATACAGTATAGTGCAGCGCTTGACGATAAAGGTGAGAGACTGAAAATAATCGCTTTTAGCCTGGCACAAGCACCAGATAGCGTATTTTAAAATTACACAAGAAATGGATTGGTGCGTCTGAATGGACTCGAACCATCGACCCCCACCATGTCAAGGTGGTGCTCTAACCAACTGAGCTACAGACGCATTAAAATGATGGTGCGTTCAATTGGACTCGAACCAACGACCCCCACCATGTCAAGGTGGTGCTCTAACCAACTGAGCTATGAACGCAACGTTGTAGGTGACAACGGGGACGAATATTAGCGTCACAACTGCAATGAGGCAAGAGGGAAATCGCAATTTTCTTCCTGAAATCACCTGATTGCGGTGGAAATATGCAACATGTCGAGAAAATAGCCGCCATGCGACGGCTATCGTCGTATTATCGCGCAGCGCGCTGCAAAATGATGGCGGACGGCTGACGTTGTAGATAGCGCATCCGTAGCATCATTAACACCGCCGCCGAGGTCAGGCCGATGATGAACCCCATCCAGAAGCCCGCCGGTCCCATACGATCCACCACCAGATCCGTTAACGCCAGGATATAACCGCTGGGTAAACCTAACACCCAGTAGGCGGTAAAGGTGATAAAAAAGATGGAACGCGTATCTTTATAACCGCGCAGAATACCGCTGCCGATAACCTGTATAGAGTCGGAAATCTGATAAACCGCGGCGAGCAGCATTAATTGCGCGGCAAGCGCCACGACCTCGGGGTTGTCATTGTAGAGCAAAGCAATATGCTTACGCAGAGTAACGGTAAAGATCGCGGTAACCACAGCCATACAAATGCCGACGCCTAAACCGGTACGCGCTGCGGTTTGCGCATCCAGCGTCGAGCCCTGGCCCAGACGATAACCCACTCGAATCGTTACCGCCGCAGCCAGCGACATCGGCAGTACGAACATCAGCGAGCTAAAGTTAAGCGCAATCTGATGACCCGCGACATCCACAATACCTAATGGCGAAACCAGCAGCGCAACGACCGCAAACAACGTCACTTCAAAGAACAGCGCCAGCGCAATCGGCAACCCCAGTTGAATCAGGCGCTTCATGACGACGCTATCGGGTTTGCCAAAGCCTGTTTCATTACGAATATCACGCATTGAACGCGCGTGTTTAATGTAAGAAAGCATGGCGATAAACATCACCCAATAGACCGCCGCGGTCGCAACGCCGCAGCCGATACCGCCGAGTTCCGGCATACCAAAATGGCCATAGATAAAAATATAGTTCACCGGAATATTCACCAGCAGGCCCAAAAATCCCATCACCATACCCGGTTTGGTTTTGGCCAGACCTTCGCACTGGTTTCGCGCTACCTGGAAGAAAAGGTATCCTGGCGCGCCCCACAGTAGCGCGCGAAGATAACCCACGGCTTTATCAGCTAGCGCCGGATCAATATTATGCATGGAGCGGATAATGTATCCGGCATTCCACAGGACAATCATCACCAGCACGGAGACAAAGCCCGCCAGCCAGAACCCTTGTCGAACCTGATGCGCGATACGCTCACGACGGCCGGAGCCATTGAGTTGCGCAATCACGGGCGTCAAGGCCAGCAGTAAGCCGTGACCAAACAAAATGGCGGGAAGCCAGATAGAGGTGCCGATAGCGACGGCAGCCATGTCCGTAGCGCTATAGCCTCCTGCCATGACGGTATCGACGAATCCCATTGCGGTCTGTGCCACTTGCGCAAGGATCACCGGTATCGCTAACGCTAATAACTGACGCGCTTCACTGGTATACTTCTGCACGTATTCACCTTTTATTTTGTTGTTATATGAAAGACTAAAAAGCCGCCGTAGTGGCAGCCAAAAGAAATAGCAGGGGAAATTTCAGTCTATTGTAGCGGGGTATTACTATTTCTC
This sequence comes from Salmonella sp. SAL04196, assembly GCF_046550835.1. NCBI lineage: Bacteria > Pseudomonadati > Pseudomonadota > Gammaproteobacteria > Enterobacterales > Enterobacteriaceae > Salmonella > Salmonella sp. SAL04196. The sequence goes on along the minus strand of NZ_JBGDXE010000001.1, from coordinate 833,853 downwards.
CAGCGAAAAAACAGTTGTTAACGGCGCATTGCTGGCAAGCTGTTTTTCCACCTGCTATTGTGCTGAACAGTTCTGCTTTTATTTATTTCAGGAGTTGAAGATATGTTTACGGGGATCGTACAGGGTACCGCGAAACTGGTATCGATTGATGAAAAACCCAACTTTCGCACCCATGTGGTGACGTTACCGGACTACATGCTGGAGGGGCTGGAGACGGGGGCGTCGGTAGCGCATAACGGATGCTGTTTGACGGTGACTGAAATAAACGGCAACCAGATAAGTTTCGATCTGATGAAAGAAACGTTGCGCATCACCAATCTGGGCGCGTTGAGGGTAGGTGATGAGGTCAACGTAGAGCGCGCCGCCAAATTCAGCGATGAAATCGGTGGTCATCTGATGTCGGGGCATATTATTACGACGGCGGAGATCGCGAAAATCCTGACCTCCGAAAATAACCATCAGGTGTGGTTTAAAGTGCAGGATGCGTCCCTGATGAAGTATATCCTGTATAAAGGCTTTATCGGCGTCGACGGCATCAGTTTGACCGTCGGCGAGGTAACGCCAACGCGCTTCTGCGTGCATCTCATTCCGGAAACGCTGGAACGTACTACGCTTGGCAGAAAAAAACTGGGTGAGCGTGTGAATATCGAGATCGATCCGCAAACGCAGGCGGTTGTTGATACCGTAGAACGCGTACTGGCTGCACGAGAAAATGCGGTCAGAAATCAGGCCGACATTGGCTAACGGAAAATAAGATTCCCCCGCATGAAATACGGGGGAGATGATTAGCGAGGAACGCGCAGACCGTTTTCAACGCCGCGCGTAAATACCACCTGCCAAAGCTGGATATCACGCGCGCGAAACGCACCCGCGCAGGCGTTGAGATAATAGCTGAACATACGTTTAAAGCGCTCGTTATAATTGCCCGCAATCTCTGGCCAGGCATTGATAAAGCGCTCGTGCCACGCCATCAGAGTCGTGTCATAGTCGGCGCCAAAGTTATGCCAGTCTTCCATTACAAAGTGTGATTCGCTGGCCTCGGCGATTTGACGAACAGACGGCAAGCAACCGTTGGGGAAAATATACTTATTGATCCACGGATCGACATTATGATCGGTTTTTTTAGAACCAATAGTATGGAGCAGGAAAAGACCATCCGGTTTTAAATTCCTGTCAACAACCTCAAAATAGGTGTTGTAGTTTTTTGGCCCGACATGTTCGAACATACCGACGGAGACGATTCGGTCAAACTGATCGTTAAGGTCGCGATAATCTTCCAGGAGAATGGAGACATCCAGACCTTCGCAACGCGTCTGCGCCATTTTTTGTTGTTCAGCGGAGATCGTTACGCCCACCACGCTAACGCCATAATGGGTCGCCATATATTGCGACAGGCCGCCCCAGCCGCAGCCGATATCCAGCACACGCATCCCGGGTTGTAGCTGTAGCTTTTCGCAAATTAATTTCAGCTTGGCTTGCTGTGCCGCTTCCAGCGTATCGGCATCTTTCCAGTAGGCGCAAGAATATTGCATATAGGGATCGAGCATACGGGAAAAAAGGTCATTACCAAGATCGTAATGTTCCTTGCCGACAATCCAGGCGCGTTTTTTACTTTGTAGATTAATCAGACGCGCGCCGAGGATACGGAGCGTATCTTTAACATGGTGGGGGAGTTGATTTTCAAGACCGGCACGTAAGACTTTGCTGAAGAAAATATCCAGACGCTCGCATTCCCACCAGCCATCCATGTAACTCTCACCTAACCCCAACGATCCTTCCTGAAGGACGCGTTTAAAAAAATCGGGATTCTTAACACGAATGTCAGACGGGGCGGAACCATTAATTGTAATATCCGCGCGACTTAACAATTCGTTGGCGATTCGGTACCAGTTATCATCCGGTACGCTGACTTCTTCTATACACGATGAACTCATAGTTTCTCCATCACTGGACGGTGATCAGAACCTTAAAACAGCGTAGACGCTTTTTTGGCTTTGTGAGAAATCCCACGGGCAATTCCGTGAGCCAGTTATCCGACGTAGAACAGAGGAAGGGAGGAACCCTTGCCGAAAAGGCCATCCATGGTGAATCGGGAACGCTCCGGTTCCCGTTAATGCCTAATAATTATCGTAATATAAACAACCGTGAATCAGTATAGGCCGCAATTTTTGATGATTCAACCGAAAATTGTTAGCGTGCTAATTACCAGCGGTTAACAAGCTTTTAGTGAGACTTGTCGTGGGCGACATTGGCATGGTGAAATTCGGCCTCAGCGCACTCTGCATGAGACTGCATTTTGTAACCTAACGCCGCCAGAACAACGGTAGAGAGCATTACGCTGGTGGTGGTCAACAGCGGCGTGCTGATGAGCCATGAAACCACCAGGCTTGCCAGGAAACATAACCCCAGTTGCAGCGTATTTTGTAGCGCCGCAGCGCGCCCCGTGGCTTGAGGGAAAGGGCGTAACGCTTGCGCGACGACGATAGGGTAGATGGCGCCATTAGCAATCGCCATTACGCAGAAAGGAATCAGGATCTCCACCAGTGAGGCATTATTCAGAAGGCCCGCTCCCCAGGTGGCGATAACGCTCAGCGCGTACAGCCCTAACAGCCACGGAAGCAATTGGTAGCCCTGCCATTTTTGTAGCGCCGCGCGGCAACCATATCCGCCAATCAGAAAAGCGATGGTTTGCGGAACATAGCTCAGGCCAATTACTGCCGGGCTGTAACCCATCGCGCTGAGAATAAACGGGGACCCTGTTAGCCACGCAAAAAAGCTGGCGGAACAGGCGGCATAAATCAGCACATTACCGCGATAGGTTTTAGAGCGTAACAACGTCGCGAAAGTGAGTTTATCCTGTCCTTCGGTACGCGCTTTTACCGATGGTTTTAAACGCAGCGCCGGCAACATCAGCAACAACGTAATCACGAATAGGGTGGCGAAAATCGCCTGCCATGAGAAATGCGTCAGTATCCAGCTTCCCAGTAAGGGCGCAAGCGCCGGGGATAATCCCACCAGTGGCATGATAGTGGCGAAGATACGGTTAATTTTTTGCGAAGGATAATAATCGGTCACCAGCGCTTGCCAGATTACCGTTGCCGCGCAAACGCCGACGGCCTGCACAAAGCGCAGCGTCAGCAGTGCTGCCGCGCTTTCTACCCACAGCATCCCCAGACTTCCGAGCGCAAAGATAGATAACCCCAGCAGTAAAATCGGTTTACGGCCATAACGATCCGATAGCGGTCCCCAGAGGAGTTGCGCGACGGCAAAGCCAGCTAAAAACAGGCTGAGGCTGGCGCTGACCGCGGCGGCAGGCGTTTGTAAATCCGCCTGTATGGCGGCAAACGCGGGCAGGTACATGTCCGTAGCCAGAAATCCCAGCACGCTAAGGCCGGCTAACCAGACTAAAAAACCTTTTCCAGGTTGCATATTTGTTTCTCTTTCTTATCAGACAGACATTGTCGCAGAGTGTAGGGAGTGAAATTACGGTTGTGAAACGTTAATATTTGTCCAGTGAATTCAAAATTTTTGTAGGCAAATTATGTGGTCGGAATACTCGCTTGAAGTGGTTGACGCCGTGGCGCGCAATGGCAGTTTTAGCGCGGCGGCGCAGGAACTGCACCGTGTGCCTTCAGCAGTCAGTTACACCGTTCGTCAGCTAGAGGAGTGGCTGGCCGTACCGCTTTTTGTACGACGTCACCGTGATGTTGAACTGACGCCTGCTGGCGTCTGGTTTTTAAAAGAAGGGCGTTCTGTTATCAAAAAAATGCAGATCACTCGCCAACAGTGTCAGCAAATTGCTAATGGCTGGCGCGGGCAGTTAGCTATTGCGGTGGACAATATCGTCAGACCAGAACGTACCCGGCAGATGATCGTCGATTTCTATCGCCATTTTGACGATGTGGAACTGCTGGTTTTTCAGGAGGTGTTTAACGGCGTCTGGGACGCGCTCTCCGACGGGCGTGTCGAACTGGCGATTGGGGCGACGCAGGCGATTCCGGTAGGGGGGCGTTACGCTTTTCGGGATATGGGGACCCTGAGCTGGAGCTGCGTAGTGGCAAGCGATCACCCGCTGGCGTCGATGCCTGGGCCGTTAAGCGATGATACCCTGCGCAACTGGCCGTCGCTGGTCAGGGAAGACACTTCGCGAACCTTACCGAAACGGATTACCTGGCTGCTGGATAACCAAAAAAGGGTCGTCGTACCGGACTGGGAGTCATCGGCAACCTGCCTGTCGGCAGGACTATGCGTGGGAATGGTGCCGACGCATTTTGCCCGACAGTGGATAGACAGCGGAAAATGGGTGGCGCTGACGTTAGAGAATCCGTTTCCCGATGCGGCCTGTTGCGTGACGTGGCAGCAAAACGAGGCCTCGCCCGCGCTGGCATGGCTGCTGGACTATTTGGGCGATAGCGAAACGTTGAATCGGGAGTGGCTGCGGGAGCCAGAAGAGGCTCCCGACAGCGGGGATTAACGCCGATAGTCGCGGAACGGGCCGTCAGCGACTGAGCGACGCTCAACCAGGCGTGGATGAACTTCAATAGATTGTGACTCTTCACGCTTATTGACGATGCGATCCAATAGCATATTAAATGCGGTTTCGCCTAAAGAGTCTTTGGGCTGGTGAATCGTCGTCAGCGCCGGGGTAAAGAAACGGGCGTTACGCACATTGTCATAACCGATCACCGAAACATCCTGCGGTACGCGAAGCCCCATTTCGTCAGCCGCGCAAAGCGCGCCCATCGCCATAATATCGCCGCCGCAGAAAACGGCGGTAGGGCGATGTGACTGCGATAAAATTTGCTGCATCGCGTGGTAACCGGATTCCGGCTCGAAGTCGCCCTGAACAATCCAGTTGTCCGGCACGTTGATCAGCGCCTCCTCCATGGCTTTCATGAAGCCTGCCAGCCGGCCCGCGCCGGTGTTGCGCTCCAGCGGGCCGGGAATAACGCCAATATCCCGGTGGCCGCGCTCAACCAGATAACGACCCGCCATATAGCCGCCTGCAAAGGCGTTATCAATCACCGTGTCGGTAAAATCGGCCTTCGCCTCACCCCAGTCCATCACCACCATCGGAATATGGCGATACTCTTCCAGCATGGAAAGCAGAGGTTCTGGATACTCAGAACACATCACCAGCAGGCCATCCACGCGCTTTTGCGCCATCATGGACAGGTAGGCGCGCTGTTTTTCCAGGTTATTCCAGGCGTTGCCTAAAATCAGCGTATAGCCTTTCTGGAAACAGTTTTTTTCAACTGCCTCGATAATTTCGGCAAAATAGGCCGCTTCGCTGCTGGTCGCCAGTAAGCCTATCGACTTGGTATGGTTAACCTTCAGGCTACGTGCGACGGCGCTGGGAGAGTAGTGCAGCTCTTTAATTGCCGCCCAGACCGCGTTACGCGTTTCTTCAGCGACAAAACGCGTTTTGTTGATTACGTGTGATACAGTTGTAGTGGAAACGTTTGCCCGTTTCGCTACATCTTTAATTGTTGCCATTACATTTCACTCCAGACCCTCGCTAAGCTCCTGAGAAACGCCAGGTAAACGTTTGCCTACACACACCCTAATCGCAACATCAGGGTTGCGGCACGCCGGAAAAACGACACGGAACGTCAGGAAGGGGTCAATGGCCGTTACGCTAATTCAGTAAGCCTGGAATTTTGTCTGATCTTGAGGAAAAGGGGAAGCGTTAAAAACAGTTATCAATATAAAACATGAGAGATTTTTGTGCGGGAATGTGCAAAAATGCGCTATATCACTTTTTGTGTGGGAATAAAAAGGAGAAAACTTGATGAGTACCGACCTGAAATTTTCGTTGATTACTACGCTGATTGTTCTGGGCGTGATTGTCGCAGGTGGATTAACGGCCGCTCTGCACTGATTTCCTCTCTTCTGAGGGTGGGCGTCTCCTCTATTCTATCCCTCTCTAAAACGCAGAAGGCGTACCTTCTGCGTACTCAGACTTATGCGGCGAGATTTTTCGCAACAAATTCCCAGTTAACCAGCGCCCAGAAATGCTCCAGATAGTTTGGACGGGCGTTGCGGTAGTCGATGTAATACGCGTGTTCCCACACATCAACCGTCAGCAACGGCGTTGCATCCGTAGTCAGCGGCGTACCGGCATTTGAGGTAGAAACGATAGCCAGTTTGCCATCAGCGCTTTTTACCAGCCATGTCCATCCGGAACCAAAGTTTTTGATAGCGGCATCGGTGAACTGCGCTTTAAATTCCGCGAAGCTGCCAAAAGATGCCGCGATAGCATCAGCCAGTTTCCCGGTCGGTTCGCCGCCAGCGTTTGGCGCCAGGCAGTTCCAGTAGAAGGTGTGGTTCCATACCTGAGCGGCGTTATTAAAGATACCGCCTTCGGAGGCGCGCACGATCTCTTCCAGCGATTTGCCTTCAAACGCCGTGCCTTTGATCAAATTGTTAAGATTGGTCACGTAAGTCTGATGATGTTTGCCATAGTGATATTCCAGCGTCTCAGCAGAAATATGCGGCGCCAGAGCATCTTTGGCATACGGTAATGCAGGTAATTCGAACGACATTGCTTCTCTCCTTATTATTAATATTGCGCACGCACAATACCCCTGGTGCGCGTAAGGATAGGGTAGCAAATTGAGAGGTGGCGCAAAAGAAGAAGTTATCCTGTCGTTAAACGACAGGATAAAATATTAGCGAATTGTTTTAGGCGTCATCACCCGGCGGGCGCCGACATAATGACGCTGCCAGTACTCTTCGTTCAGTGAGGTGATCTTAATTTCCTGACCGCTGCGCGGGGACTGAATAAACTTACCGTTGCCGACATAGACGCCAACGTGATCGGCGGTGCCGCGCCCCTGCGTACGAAAGAACACCAGATCGCCGTTTTTCAACTCGCTACGCTCAATGGGCGCCGCGTCACGCAGGTGATACATCTCATTCGCCGTTCGGGGGATACGGATCTTCACTAAATCTTTATAGGCATAATACACCAGACCGCTGCAATCAAAACCGGTGCGCGGCGACGCGCCTCCCCAGTGATACGGTTTACCAATCTGATTCATGAGCTTGGACATCGCGGTTTTCGTCGCTTTTTGTACTTTTGCACGATGCGCATCGGCAATAGAGACCGGCAATGTTCCTTTCCCCTTCACGCAGTGCGGCTTACGGCCTTTACGCGTCGTGCATTTTTCCGTTACGTCGAGGGCGGCGATTGACGTGGGCGCGGTTCTGTTACGACGATGCGTCGTATGATGAGATTTCGTGGAGGCGGTGGTACGTTTTGGCGTAGAAGCGGAAGAAGAACGGCTGGTTTTTGAGGTTTTTTTTACGTTTTTTTTGTTGGTCTTACTGATCTTTTTCGTTGTGCTTTTCTTTTTATCTGCCGTTTTCGTGACATGAGAAACAGCAGGCGTCGCTTTGGCTTGCCTGGAAGCATGGGCCATTGGCGTAAAAGGGAGAGTAGTAAAAAGTAAAGCACAGAGCGTGATCGAGATTTTGTTTATCCGCGCCACTGAGCAATCCTCTGTTAAAGGCAGGCGATTCATGCCTGCGTATGATTTACAAAACCTGATAATTCTAATCTACAAAAGCACAGATTGGTAATTGCTTTTGGTTTCTGAAGCTGTGTTTCGTTAACAGATGTAAAAAAAATAGCAATTAATGCTAAACACGAACGCGTTATCTACAAATCACAGCGTGGCAACCCGCTTAAAAGATATTTTGTATACAACTTATTCCCGCAGACGGTAAAATAATAAGGCATGATGAAAATGTTATTTTCCGTTGCCAGCCTGACCCGTTACAATGACAGGCTTCAGTCGTAAAAGTAGTTTAAGGAAGCGAGACAATGAGCACCACTATCGAAAAAATTCAGCGCCAGATCGCTGAAAACCCGATTCTCCTGTATATGAAAGGTTCACCGAAACTGCCAAGCTGTGGTTTCTCTGCGCAGGCCGTTCAGGCGCTTTCAGCCTGCGGGGAACGTTTTGCCTATGTTGATATCCTGCAAAACCCGGATATTCGCGCTGAATTACCGAAATACGCCAACTGGCCGACATTCCCACAACTGTGGGTGGACGGCGAGCTGGTCGGCGGGTGTGATATTGTGATTGAAATGTATCAGCGTGGTGAGTTGCAGCAGCTTATTAAAGAAACTGCGGCAAAATATAAAACTCAGGAGCCGGACGCAGAGTAATCTGTGAAAGGAGAAAGCGACCTGTAAAGGTCGCTTTTTTACTGCCATCGTGAGCAAAAGCGGCGTCGTTAGCCACGTTATTTGTCCGTCGGCAAAGGTAACGGCCAGCCGCCCAGGCGCTTCCAGCGATTGACGATTTCACAAAACAGCACCGCTGTCCGCTCGGTATCATACAAAGCGGAATGGGCCTTTTCGCCGTCAAACTCCATACCTGCCGCCAGGCACGCTTTTGATAACACCGTTTGTCCCAGCGCCAGTCCGCTCAATGCCGCAGTATCAAAGGTGACGAACGGATGAAACGGGTTACGTTTCAGCGAGGCGCGCTCTGCGGCGGCCATCATAAAACTGTGATCAAAAGTGGCGTTATGCGCGACCATAATGGCGCGGCTACAACCGCTTTCTTTGATACCTTTACGCACCATTTTGAAAATAGCGTGTAGCGCCTCATATTCACTCACCGCGCCGCGTAGCGGGTTAGAGGGATCGATACCGTTAAACGCGAGCGCTTCCGGCTGTAAGTTGGCTCCAGCGAATGGCTCCACATGGAAATGCAGCGTCATGTCCGGCATCAGCCAGCCTTGTTCATCCATTTTCAGCGTGATGGCGGCGATTTCGAGCAGCGCATCGGTTTTAGCGTTAAATCCTGCAGTTTCAACGTCGATGACGACAGGATAAAAACCACGAAAACGGTCGCACAGACCGGAAAGTTGAGCGTTATCGGACATCTGAGTCTCTTAATACGAAAAAATGCAGCGCGTATTATGGCAAATTTTACGCCGGGATGCAGTAAAACAACGGGCGCAGTGACCTGCGCCCGGCGTGGGATCAGTTACCCAGACCGCGGCCTGCGTCTTTAGCTTCAATCAATTCGATTTTATAGCCATCCGGATCTTCAACGAAGGCGATGATGGTCGAACCGCCTTTTACCGGCCCCGCTTCACGGGTCACGTTGCCGCCGTTCTGACGAATGCGTTCACAGGCTTCAGCAGCATTGTCAACGCTCAGCGCGATATGCCCGTACGCATTACCCATGTCGTAGCTCTCAACGCCCCAGTTATAGGTTAGTTCGATGACCGCTTCTTCCGTTTCCGGACCATATCCCACAAAGGCCAGCGAGTATTTGTATTCCGGATTCTCACTGGTACGCAGCAATTTCATGCCCAGAACGTTAGTGTAAAAAGCGATGGAACGCTGCAAATCGCCGACGCGCAGCATAGTATGCAATAAACGCATTTTCGTTGTCCTTAAAATAGTCAAGATATTCAAAGTATAGCGGCGATGTGAGGCCGCTATCAATGAAATTACAGAGTAGGGTAGTCAGTGTAGCCTTCCGCGCCGCCGCCATAAAAACTTTCGGGACGCTGTGGATTGAGTTTCGCTTTACATTGCAGACGCGCTACCAGATCCGGGTTAGCGATGTAATCGCGACCAAACGCCACGGCGTCAATCAGCCCTTTTTCGATCAGATCTTCCGCTTTTTCTGGCGTATAGGCGCCAGCGCCGATGATGGGACCGTGGAAACGTGCGCGCACTTTTTCACGGAACGCGTCGCTGTACGGTTCGCCGCCCGCCCAGTCTGGTTCAGACATATGCAGATAAGCAATGCCGCGTTTGCCTAACGCTTCAATCAGATAAAGGGCGTCAGCCTCTTCATTCGGGCCGTTATCGACATTCTGGAAAGTGCCGACAGGAGAAAGGCGGATGCCGATACGGTCCGCGCCCCATTCCTTAATGCCGGCATCAACCACTTCCAGCACCAGACGGGCGCGATTCTCTACGCTGCCGCCGTACTGATCGGTACGGTGATTAGAAGACGGTGAGAGGAACTGGTGCAGCAGATAACCGTGCGCGGAGTGCAGCTCCACCAGATCGAAGCCTGCCTCTCGGGCATTGGCGATAGCCTGGCGGAAATCGTTGACGATCCCTGGAATCTCGTGAGTATCCAGCGCGCGCGGCGTGGAAGTCTCTACGCGGATGGCCTGGCCGTTTTCATCACGCAAAGAGGTGCGGGTTCCCGCATTGATAGCGGATGGCGCGACGGGCGCTTGTCCGCCTGGTTGCAGGCTGGCGTGTGAAATACGGCCCGTATGCCACAGTTGCACCGCCATATGGCCGCCCTGGGCATGGACTCCCTGAGTGATTTTTTTCCAGGCGGCGATCTGCTCATCGCTGTGTAATCCCGGTGCGCCGGCATAGCCTTTCGCCTGTGCGGAGATTTGTGTGGCTTCGCTGATGATCAATCCGGCGCTGGCGCGTTGACGGTAATATTCCGCCATTAACGGCGTAGGAATGTCGCCCGGTTCAATACTCCGCAAACGCGTCAAAGGCGCCATAAATACGCGATTTGTCGCCGTGATGGCACCCACCTTGAGGGGGGTAAACAATTTTGCTGATGACATAGTGGCTCCTGATATAAGTAGACCGGTCGTCTTGTAATAAAGGAAATAAAAACGCCTGTTACTGCTCAGGCGTTGCAATGATGGTCTTAACATGCGCCAACGCATTTTCCAGCGGCGCGGCGCTACGGGATATTTTGGCCTGCAAATTGGCGCCCAGCCACAGGGCATAAAGTACCTGCGCCTGTGGCAACGGCTGGCCGGTGAAATGTAAACAGTGGCTATTACGGCCATCTTCCAGCGCGCGTGCAAGCAGTGCCATGATCTCCTGCGCCCCTTTATCCATCGTAGAGCGCATATCCTCCGACAGATCGCAGACTTCCGCTGACAGTTTCACCGTCAGGCAACCGCTGATGGTGCCTTGCTGGCAAAACTGCTTTAACGTTTCCTGATACCAGGCGAGAAGACGATCGCGATGATTACCGGGACCGGAGGTGAAGTGCGCCGTAAGACGCTGATGATAGCAGGCGTAATGTCGTTCAAGCATGGCGACGCCGAAGGCTTCTTTCGAGCGAAAGTAGTGATAAAACGACCCTTTAGGCACCTGGGCGGTTTTGAGCAACTCGCTAAGCCCCATGCCGGTAAAACCCCGTTGCATACAAAGCTGCTCGCCGGTGGCCAGCAGATGTTCGCGGGTATCGTGTTCGGTTTGCTTATTCATGACAGGCAGTATAGTAGACCAGTCGGTCTACTGCAAGCAGAGTTGCCATAATGTCAGTTAGCGTCTTCAATAGTCATAAGCGCCAAACGTTGAGGAGGGGATGTGGCCGAGCAGTTGGAGTTTTTTCCTGTAGCAAGCCCATGTCGCGGTATCTGCCAGTCTGATGAGCGTGGCTTTTGTCGGGGATGTATGCGCAGCCGCGACGAACGGTTTAACTGGCAAAAAATGAGCGATGCCGAGAAACAAAATGTACTGCGGCTTTGTCGCCAGCGTTTCTTGCGTAAAATACGCGCAAATAAGCCTCTCCCATCGGAAGATCCTCAACAACCTTCACTCTTTTAAACGCAGAATTGCGTATACTCAACCTCATTATTCTCTATGAGGAATCTGTTATGGTTCAGCGTGTCACCATCGCTCCACAAGGCCCGGAGTTTTCGCGTTTTGTCATGGGTTATTGGCGTTTGATGGACTGGAATATGTCCGCGCGTCAGTTAGTGAGTTTTATCGAAGAACATCTGGATTTGGGCGTCACTACCGTTGACCATGCGGACATTTATGGCGGTTATCAGTGCGAAGCGGCGTTTGGCGAGGCGCTAACGCTGGTGCCGCATTTGCGGGAAAAACTGCAAATCGTTACCAAATGCGGTATTGCGACCACCGCCAGAGCGGAAAATAGGCTCGGTCATTATATTACCGATCGCCGCCATATTATTCTGAGCGCCGAACAGTCATTAAAAAATCTGGCGACAGATTATCTGGATATGTTGTTAATTCACCGTCCCGATCCGTTAATGGATGCGGATGACGTCGCCGAGGCGTTTCAACATCTACATCAAAGCGGCAAAGTGCGCCATTTTGGCGTTTCTAATTTTACGCCAGCGCAATTTACGTTGCTGCAATCGCGCCTGCCGTTCACCCTGGCGACCAATCAGGTGGAGATCTCGCCGGTTCATCAGCCTTTGTTGCTGGACGGCACATTAGATCAATTACAGCAACTGCGTATTCGTCCGATGGCCTGGTCATGTCTTGGCGGCGGTCGGCTGTTTAATGATGAGGCTTATCAGCCGTTGCGCCAGGAACTTTCCGTTATCGCGCAAGAACTCAACGCCAGTTCTATTGAACAGGTGGTCTATGCCTGGATTTTACGTTTGCCGTCGCAGCCGCTGCCGATTATTGGCTCGGGTAAAATCGAACGCGTACGCGCCGCACTAGAAGCGGAAACGCTGTCATTGTCGCGTCAACAGTGGTTCCGAATCCGCAAGGCGGCACTGGGTTATGACGTGCCGTAATCGCCAACTCGTTGACTTTCCGTTCATGTTTTCGCCAGTGGTTTACACTTAACAGACGACCACATGTAACGGAGGTTTTATGAAGCGATTAAGTTTAGCGATGGTGACGCTGCTGGCCTGTGCGGGTGCGCAGGCCGCCAGCGAGAAAGTAGAGATGAACCTGGTGACGGCGCAAGGCGTAGGACAGTCTATCGGCACCGTCGTCATCGATGAAACCGAAGGCGGCTTAAAATTTACCCCACACCTTAAAGCGTTACCGCCGGGCGAGCATGGTTTTCACATTCATGCCAACGGTAGCTGCCAGCCCGCGATTAAAGACGGCAAAGCAGTTGCCGCAGAGGCCGCTGGTGGTCATCTGGACCCACAAAATACCGGCAAGCATGAAGGACCGGAAGGCCAGGGGCATCTGGGCGACCTCCCGGTGTTAGTCGTTAATAATGATGGTATCGCCACCGAACCGGTTACTGCGCCGCGTCTGAAGTCTCTTGATGAAGTGAAAGATAAAGCGCTCATGATCCATGTGGGCGGCGATAACATGTCCGATCAGCCGAAACCGCTCGGCGGCGGCGGAATGCGTTACGCCTGCGGCGTCATTAAATAACCCGGAGACAGTGTTCCCTGCGCTGGAGCCTGTTCCAGCTGCGACAGCGAACAGTGTAAACGCCAGATAATCGCCGCCAGCTCATGCGCGGCGGGTTGATGATGATGTGCGAGCGTGTCGCAGATACGCTGTAATTCCTGTAGCGTGACGGCAAGCGGGCGTTGCTGCACGCCGCGCTCGCTCATCACATCACGCAGCAGGGATATACAAATATCCCGCACCCGGGAAAGCGGATCGGAACGCGACTCCCAGGCGCGCAGCTGCCACACCACATGCGAGCAGTTCAGCAGTACCACTCCCCAACGTAATAACCACCGGCGCGCCAGCGCATCCTGGCTATTGCTGAGCTGACTGACGTGATGATAGGTCAGCGATTCAAACTCGCTTTCGCTATGGGAAGGATGACGGCTAAGCTGATCGACGAAATCCCGGCGTAGCGCGCGGATATGGCGGCGACTTTTTACGGCATCGGAACCGGGGCGCAAAATCGCAAACGCCAGCCAGGAAATCGCGACGCCGACGATCTTGGCGGTATTATCGTTAAGGAAGTCGGCGAAGTCGTACACCGGCGGATTGGTCACGGCGATGAATGAGCCCATAAAAACGATAAGCTGCCCCCACAGTCCCGCCAGCTTAGGCATCTGCAGTTTAAGCAGTTGCATCGTGACGAACAGCGGAAAAAGGAAAAGCAAGAATTGCCACAGATCGGTGATTTGCACCATCAGGCCAAATTTCACCACGAAGCTGAATAAGGACAGCAGCACTAAAGTACGCATCAATAAGGAAAGCGACTTAAACGGCGTGGCGACGATGGAGTAGAGGACGCAACTGATCGCCGCCAGGGTTAATGCGCCGGGTCCTGATTCCCATTGCGCGCCAATACTCCAGGCGCCAATCACCGTGAGCGTGCAAAAGGTACGCACGCCGCTCCAGATGGCCTCTGCGTTATCCGTATGCCGCGCAAGGCCGGGAGTGCGGCGGATATGGATTTGATCCACCGGCGCGCCGCTTTCGATCAGATATAACTGACGGCTGCTGCGCAGATATAGCTGGCAAAAATAGCGTAATCGCTGCCAGAACGCGAGGTGACGATAATCCTGTTCATCCTGCGGGCGTAGCGGGGCAATAATCCGCGCCACGGTGTAGCTGTCCGCGCGCGGTTTCGCCAGCGCAGCTAAGAGTTGTTCAATAACTTCGCGGCTGTTTTCCGGCGGCGTCGGCCAGTTTAAAAGCATTCTACGCAGACTGGAGATCACGCTGGTTAGCCGTAATTGCTGGTGTAACAATGCATTTAGCAATGCATTCTGGCGGCGAAAACGGTAGTGACTCCAGAAGGCCTGAATACGCAGCAGGTTCATGGTCAGGATTTGCCCAATGACCCCCTCATGCGCGGAGCGGATGGCGTCGGTAGTCTCCGGCTGCCAAAGTAGACTGGCATGTTCCAGCAAGCGCGCATGCATGTTTTTCAACGCGGTGAGCAGGGCTGTGCCATCCGATGTGCTGGGCAGGATCATCATCATCATGCCGCCACAGAGGATGCCGACGATAACTTCACATACACGTGCCTGGGCGACATCCCACAACTGCGTGATTTCTACAATATTAACCATCGGGAACGCGATGATTGCCGCCGTGTAGCCGGACAACTGGAAAGCATAAGCGGCATTATTGGTAAAATGCGCGCAGGCCCAGGTACAAAAACCGATCCAGGCGGCCATGCTAAATAAGAACAACCAGGGTTCATTCAGCGTATGGCCGGCAATAATTAACGCGGCGGTCGCGCCGAGTAAACTCCCGGCAATACGCCCCAGACTTTTACTGATTACGCCGCCTACGGTCGGAAAGCTCACCACTGCGGCCGAAGTCATCGCCCAGTAGGGCTCATCCAGATTGAGATAATAAGCGAATGTCAGCGCGAGACACATAGCAATGGTATTGCGCAACGCGTAACGCCACTGGCCGGAGGTCGCTTTAAACCAGGGCGTATTTCGCAGGGCCGGCAGGGAGAGTTTCATTACCGCGGTCCAATGGCTACGCTGCAGGTAGTGCCGGAGACGAGCGTGATATCCTGCGGCAAAGCGTCAAATTCGATACGTACCGGTACGCGTTGCGCCAGACGTACCCACGGTACGTTGGGTTTGATATCGGGCACTAAACCGGAGTCGCTTTCCACGCTTTGGTCGTAAATAGCGCGCCCGATACTGCCAACGTGACCCTGTAACTTAATATTGCCACTATACAGTGTTATTAATGCAGGCTCACCTTCGCGGATATGGCGTAGTTTGGTTTCTTCGAAATATCCCATTACATAAAATGAATGGCTATCTACCAGGGCGAAAAGCGGCTTACCGGTACTGGCATAATCACCGGTACGCGTGGAAAGGTTGGTCACCCAGCCGGATACCGGCGCTTTTACTTCTGTCTGGCTAAGCTGCCACTGCGCCTGTTTTAACGTTGCCAGTGCGACATCTACGTTGGCCTGCATCGCTTTAACATTCAGATTGGCGCTATCCAGATCTTCAGCAGAGATGTAGTTACGCGATAAATGTCGACGTCGATCGGCTTCATTATTCGCTTTTGCCAGATCGGACTGCGCTTTGGCCAACTGCGCCTGCGCGTTAAGTTCTGCAATATGGAAGGGCGTTTTATCAATGACAAAGAGAACGTCCCCGGCGTTGACGAACTGATTATCTTTGATATTGAGTTGGGTAATGCTGCCAGAAACCTGCGGCGTTACGCTGACCTGTTCCGCGCGGATTTTACCATCGCGCGTCCACGGTGACTGCATATAGTAATTCCATAACCACCACGCGGCCAGAACGGCGACGACGGCGACAATGAGAGTAGAAAAATATTTTATTGTTTTTAACGACATATTTACCACGCGATCAGTAAAACGAGGCCCAGACATACGCAAAGCGTAAAGAGGGAGAGATCCATTAACAGGGGATGCCAGATTTCATCAGAGTATATCCGGTCACGCAGGAGTCGGTGAATAAACAACCAGATAACGAACCCAAGCGCAAAGGCTTTAAAGAATGGCGGAAAGTAAACAGATGCTCCCAACATGAGATCTTGTAAGGGCAATCCTGTGGCGTTGAGTATACACTTCACAAGCAATGTTCCTTTGCGTCAGACATCGATGCTTTGGTTTTAGCCAGAACCGAAGCTACAGGTGCCAGGTGCGCACTATGTCTGAAAAAATGTCTATTGGTAAGCAAATTTAGCAATACATTTGTTTTGAGAATACAAATACTGCACACTATTCTAAAATCAGCATAATAACTTAGCAAGCTAATTATAAGGAGATGAAATTGGAATCGCCACTAGGTTCTGATCTGGCACGGTTGGTGCGCATTTGGCGTGCTCTGATTGACCATCGCCTCAAGCCTCTGGAATTGACGCAGACACATTGGGTCACGTTGCACAATATTCATCAATTGCCGCCTGACCAGTCGCAGATTCAATTGGCTAAAGCGATAGGCATTGAGCAGCCATCGCTGGTACGCACGTTGGATCAACTTGAAGATAAGGGGCTAATTTCGCGGCAAACCTGCGCCAGCGATCGTCGCGCTAAGCGCATTAAACTGACCGAAAAAGCGGAGCCGCTGATCGCTGAGATGGAAGCGGTCATTCATAAAACGCGCGGTGAAATTTTGGCTGGGATTTCTTCAGAGGAGATTGAGCTTCTGATTAAACTTATCGCCAAACTTGAACACAACATTATGGAATTGCACTCTCACGATTGAGGTGCAGGGGCATACGTGTGGCCATGTGACCACACGTAAAGCCTGGTTTAGCGTGGAGAGACAGTAACCTGGCTGCCATTGCTGGCCAGCACGACACGCTGACCTGCCGAGAAACGCGTATTTCCTTGTTTCTGCACAACCATAATGGTGTTGCCATCGTCTTTACGAATTTCCAGTTCCACACCCTGGGTTTTATTCATTGCGCTCTGGACGCCCTGACCCGCTACGCCACCAGCCACCGCGCCTGCCGCGGTCGCCAGCGAACGACCCGTACCGCCGCCGATAGTGTTGCCGAGGAATCCGCCCAACACCGCGCCGCCGATAGCGCCAATCACGTTAGAATCATCACCGCCCTGAATTTGAACCGGACGAACGTTAACGATAGTACCGTACGTTACATTCTGAACTTGTTTAGCCTCGGATGCGGTATAAACATCACCCGAAAGGCTATCATTGTTAACACACCCCGCTAAGGATAACCCCATCAGTGAAACGGCCAGTACACGTTTAATCATTTACCCATCTCCTGTTCTTCACGAAACGCTATTTCAGCATCCCTATAGCTAAATTATATGGCATTTATGCAGTTAAGGTCATATCTTCTGCCAAAAGAATGTAAAAATCATAATCAGAAGTTAATTAACTACTCTTAAACGAAGTGGGAAGCAAGAAAAGATAGGTCATTGATATCCGTGGACGGCACGGCAAAAAACGTGACGCGGGCATCGCATTGCAAAATACGTTATGCCGAGTGTTAAGGCTTAACCCAGCTTAATAAGGAAGAGGTATGAAATCGGGCCGTTTTATTGGCGTTATGTCCGGGACCAGCCTTGATGGCGTGGATGTTGTACTGGCGGCAATTGATGAAACAATGGTAGCGCAACAGGCAAGTCTCACCTGGCCCATTCCCGTTCATCTGAAAAAAGGCATTCTCGATATTTGCCAGGGACAGCCGCTTACGCTCTCGCAACTCGGCCAGCTGGATACCCAGTTAGGCCGGCTTTTTGCACAGGCGGTTAATGCGCTGTTAGCGCAACAACGTTTGCAGCCGCGGGATATCGTCGCCATTGGTTGTCATGGGCAAACGGTCTGGCATGAGCCGACCGGCGAGGCCTCGCATACGTTGCAAATTGGCGATAATAATCACATCGTCGCCCATACGGGGATTACAGTGGTCGGCGATTTTCGGCGGCGGGATATTGCGCTGGGCGGACAAGGCGCGCCGCTGGTGCCCGCTTTCCATCACGCGCTGTTGGGACATCCGACGGAAAAACGTATGGTCCTGAATATCGGCGGCATCGCCAATTTATCTCTGCTTTTCCCCGGACAGGCGGTGCGCGGGTACGACACGGGGCCGGGTAATATGTTGATGGATGCGTGGATTTGGCGACAATGCGCGCAGCCCTACGACAAAGATGCGGCATGGGCGAAAGAAGGTCAGGTTATTCTTCCATTGCTGCAAAAGATGTTGCGCGATCCGTACTTTGCTGCGTCGGCGCCCAAAAGTACAGGACGCGAATATTTCAACTATGGCTGGTTAGAGCGTCATCTTACGGCTTTCCCTGGCGCAGACGCGCGCGATGTACAGGCCACGCTGGCGGAGCTGACGGCGGTCTCCATCGCCCAACAGGTGCTGCTCAATGGCGGCTGCGAGCGGCTGATGGTCTGTGGCGGCGGAAGCCGGAATCCGTTAGTGATGGCCCGTCTGGCGGCGCTGTTGCCCGGTATCGAGGTTTCGACCACCGATAAGGCGGGGATCAACGGCGATGATATGGAAGCGCTGGCCTTTGCCTGGCTTGCCTGGCGAACGCTCGCGGGCCTGCCGGGAAATTTACCTTCCGTGACGGGGGCTACAGAAGCCACTGTTTTAGGCGCTATTTACCCGGCTAACCCAATAACTCAGAGTTAACTGAATTTTTCCCGGACCCTATATCGGTAAACTAGCAAGGTCAGGAAGGGGCGTTTGCCCTTCCAGAAGCAGGAGAGCTTTCGGGATATGCCTATGAAAAAGATCGCAATAATGTGTTTACCTGTGCTGCTGACCGGCTGTAGCGTTTATCAACAATTTGTTGAACGTATGCAAACGGATATGCTGGAATACCAGTGTGATGAGAAGCCGCTTACCGTTAAAGTCAATAACCTGCGTGAAGAGGTCAGTTTTGTTTATGACAATAAGCTGCTGACCCTGAAGCAAGGAATCTCGGCCTCGGGCGCGCGTTATACCGACGGGATTTATGTTTTCTGGTCGCAAGGCGAGAGCGCCACGGTCTATAAACGAGACAGAATTGTGCTTAATAACTGTCAGTTACAAAATCCGAAGCGTTGAGATTTTCAGTATGGGGGCGCACAATAGCGCCACCCACTGTTTATTTCTGATCAACGCCATGTCTGATAACGACCAATTGCAGCAGATCGCGCATCTGCGCCGTGAATACACGAAAGGCGGCTTGCGTCGCCGCGATTTACCCGCTGAACCGTTAACCTTATTCGAGCGCTGGCTTGGGCAAGCGTGCGACGCCAGACTGGCCGATCCGACGGCAATGGTCGTGGCGACCGTAGATGACAAGGGGCAACCGTACCAGCGTATTGTATTGCTCAAGCATTATGATGAAAAAGGCCTGGTCTTTTATACCAACCTGGGAAGCCGCAAGGCGCATCAGATTGAGCACAATCCGCGTATCAGCCTGTTATTTCCCTGGCATATGCTTGAACGCCAGGTGATGGTGACAGGCAAAGCCGAGCGTCTCTCCACACTTGAGGTGGTGAGGTATTTCCACAGCCGTCCGCGCGACAGCCAGATTGGCGCATGGGTCTCTAAACAATCCAGCCGCATTTCCGCGCGCGGTATCCTCGAAAGCAAATTCCTGGAGCTTAAGCAGAAGTTTCAACAGGGCGAAGTGCCGCTACCCAGCTTCTGGGGCGGTTTTCGCGTGAGTATCGAACAGATGGAGTTCTGGCAGGGCGGCGAACATCGTCTGCACGATCGCTTTTTATACCAACGCGACGACGGCGCATGGAAAATCGACCGTCTTGCGCCCTAAAGATGCAAAAATCTTGTTTTAAGCACTGGTGCGGATGAATCCGCCGTTTTATGCTATGTCTCTTTCGCGTCTGGCGAAAAGTCGTGTACCGGCAAAGGTGCAGTCGTTTTATACATGGAGATTTTGATGGCAAGCAGTAACTTGATTAAACAATTGCAAGAGCGGGGGCTGGTAGCCCAGGTGACGGACGAAGACGCGTTGGCAGAGCGACTGGCGCAAGGCCCGATCGCGCTCTATTGCGGCTTCGATCCTACCGCTGACAGCTTGCATTTGGGGCATCTGGTTCCATTGTTATGCCTGAAACGCTTCCAGCAGGCAGGGCACAAACCTGTTGCGCTGGTAGGCGGCGCGACCGGTCTGATTGGCGACCCGAGCTTCAAAGCCGCCGAGCGTAAACTGAACACTGAAGAGACCGTTCAGGAGTGGGTGGCGAAAATTCGTAAACAGGTTGCCCCATTCCTGGACTTTGATTGCGGCGAAAACTCCGCCATCGCGGCCAATAACTATGACTGGTTCGGCAGCATGAATGTGCTGACTTTCCTGCGCGATATCGGTAAACATTTTTCCGTTAATCAGATGATCAACAAAGAAGCGGTGAAGCAGCGTCTGAACCGTGACGATCAGGGTATCTCTTTCACGGAGTTCTCTTATAACCTGCTACAGGGGTACGACTTCGCTTGTCTGAATAAACTGCACGGCGTTGCCTTACAGATTGGCGGTTCTGACCAGTGGGGGAACATCACTTCCGGTATCGACCTGACCCGTCGCCTGCACCAGAATCAGGTATTTGGTTTGACCGTTCCACTGATCACCAAAGCTGACGGCACGAAATTCGGTAAAACCGAAGGCGGCGCTGTCTGGCTGGATCCGAAGAAAACCAGTCCGTACAAATTCTACCAGTTCTGGATTAACACCGCAGATGCCGATGTTTATCGCTTCCTGAAATTCTTCACTTTTATGGACATTGAAGAGATCAATGCCCTGGAAGATGAAGATAAAAACAGCGGGAAAGCGCCGCGCGCGCAGTATGTGCTGGCCGAGCAGGTGACGCGCCTGGTTCATGGTGAAGAAGGGCTGGTCGCGGCGAAACGGATCACTGAATGTCTGTTCAGCGGTTCACTGAGCGCGCTGAGCGAAGCTGACTTTGAGCAGTTGGCGCAGGACGGCGTACCGATGGTTGAAATGGAAAAAGGCGCCGACCTGATGCAGGCGCTGGTAGACGCCGAGCTCCAGCCGTCACGTGGTCAGGCGCGTAAGACTATCGCCTCCAACGCTGTCACTATCAATGGTGAAAAACAATCCGATCCTGAATACATCTTTAACGATGAGGACCGTCTGTTTGGCCGCTATACCTTATTACGTCGCGGCAAAAAGAACTATTGTCTGATTTGCTGGAAATAAGGCATTAAGTAACAGGGAGTGAGAAATCACTCCCTTATTTTTGATGTTCAGGTAAAAAAATGAAGAATATCCTCGCTATCCAGTCCCATGTTGTTTTCGGACATGCGGGCAACAGCGCCGCCGAATTTCCCATGCGCCGTCTTGGCGCGAATGTTTGGCCGCTGAATACCGTTCAGTTTTCTAACCACACGCAATATGGTAAATGGACCGGCTGTGTCATGCCGCCCAGCCATCTGACTGAGATTGTCCAGGGGATTGCGGACATTGGCCAGTTAGCGCACTGCGACGCCGTACTTAGCGGTTACCTGGGATCTGCCGAGCAGGGAGAACACATTCTCGGTATTGTGCGCCAGGTTAAAGCGGCAAATCCGCAGGCAAAATATTTCTGCGATCCCGTGATGGGGCATCCGGAAAAGGGCTGTATCGTGGCGCCTGGCGTCGCAGAGTTCCATGTGCGTTATGCGCTACCCGCCAGCGATATTATCGCGCCTAACCTGATTGAACTGGAAATTCTCAGCAAACATAGCGTGAATAATGTGAATGACGCCGTGCAGGCGGCGCGAGAACTGATTGCTCAGGGGCCAGAAATTGTACTGGTAAAACATCTCGCCCGCGCCGGTTACAGTTCAGAACGCTTTGAAATGCTGCTGGTGACAGCGCAGGAAGCCTGGCATATTAGCCGTCCGCTGGTGGATTTCGGCTCACGTCAGCCGGTTGGCGTTGGCGATGTCACCAGTGGTTTATTGCTGGTCAAACTTTTGCAGGGCGCGACGTTGCAGCAGGCGCTGGAGCACGTTACGGCGGCAGTCTATGAGATTATGATCGCCACCAAAACGATGCAGGAGTACGAACTGCAGGTCGTGGCGGCCCAGGACAGGATCGCTAACCCTGAACATTACTTCAGCGCAACGCAGCTGTAATTATTGCTGCTAAAAAGAGGCCGGATGGCGCTACAGCGAGCTATCCGGCAACATGACATTAATTCAGTCCTTCCGCTTTAAGCGCTGCCGCAACGGTCGGTCTTTTTGCGACACGCTGCATATAACTTTCAATATGCGTTAACCCGTCCATATTCAGTTTTACGCCATAGGCCCAACGCAATACGGTAAACAGATAAGCGTCTGCAATGGTAAAACGCTGGCCGCAAATCCACTGGTCGTCTGAAAGCGACTCATCCACATACTGCAATTTCTTTTCCAGACCGGCGCGAACGGCGGGTTTAAGTGTTTCCGGCGTGTCAGGGCGGAACAGCGGGGTAAAGCCTTTATGCAGTTCCGTTGCAATATAGTTGAGCCATTCCAGCGTATGATAGCGAGCAAGACTACTTACCGGCGCCAGAAGCTGGCGGTCGGGAACGCTGTCGGCGAGGTACTGCATAATGGCGACGCCTTCAGTCAACAGTGTGCCGTCATCCAGCAGCAGAGCCGGAACCTGTCCTTTAGGGTTGACTGCCAGGTAATCATCACCGTTTTCCAGGCGTTTTTTTGCGAGATCGACGCCATCAAGCGTAAAGTCTTTGCCAATTTCGCGCAG
This sequence comes from Salmonella sp. SAL04196, assembly GCF_046550835.1. Classification (NCBI taxonomy): domain Bacteria; kingdom Pseudomonadati; phylum Pseudomonadota; class Gammaproteobacteria; order Enterobacterales; family Enterobacteriaceae; genus Salmonella; species Salmonella sp. SAL04196. The sequence continues at coordinate 811,006 of NZ_JBGDXE010000001.1, read as the reverse complement.
GGTAATATGGGAAGCAAGAGAGCAGGCACCCGGTTTGTAGAACAGTTTCATCGGTAACTCCTTTTTGCTGAGGTTTAAAGTATGGTAGTGCGGGGACGAGCAAAAAAAAAGCCGCTAACGCACAGTTAGCGGCCTGAATGTTGTTTCCCGGAAAATTAAACTGTAGCGGCTTTAGAGCCTTTTTCAGCGGTATCATCGTCCTGGGTCATACGGTTCAGCTTAGGCGCTGTCAGCAGCATCAGGACGGCGATAACGGCGGTTGCTATGCCAATCTGCATAAATACGCGACCATAGACTTCCAGGGACATCAGCGGGTCAGTCACGTCGCTCGGCACAGCCATCAGGTTGGCGACATAACCGCCGATGATGTTAGCGCCTGCCGTTGTCAGGAACCAGCTACCCATGATGAAACCCATCAGACGCTGCGGAACCAACTGTGCGACCATTGCCAGTCCCAGACCGGAGATCATCAGCTCACCGATACTTTGCAGGCCGTAGCTCGCGATCAGCCAGTTTACGGATACGATGCCGGCATCGTTCGCAAATTTGGCGCCCAGCGGCAGAATCAGGAACGCGCCGGAACACAGCACCATACCAATGGCGAATTTCATCGGCATCGGCAGCGTATCGCCCATCCTGTTATAGATAGCGGCCAGAATCGGGCTGCCGATAATGATCCAGAATGGGTTCAGCGCCTGATACTGTTCCGGTTCGAACGCGATACCGAGAATAGAGTGCTCGACGTTACGAATGGCAAAGAAGTTCAGCGACGTCGGCATCTGGCTGTACAGTACGAAGAAGATAATCGCCTGCAGCATCAAAATAAAGGCGACGATCATTTTACGGCGAGCCGCGCCGTGCATGGAAAACGCTTCTTTACCGAAGATAATGACGATGCCAAGAGCGATTACGCCCAGCACCATACGCGCGATATCCTGGTTGTGCAGCAGCCAGGTGGCGACCGCAATCAGAACGACAATACCCACGATTGTCAGCAGCAGATTACGGAAGTTGATCGGTTCAAAGTCGGGTTTGGAACCGTAGCTTTTCACCCAGCGCTGGCAGAAAGCAAAGTTAACGACGGTTATCAGCATACCGACGACGCTAAGCGCAAACGCGGTGCTCCAGCCATAACGCGCCGCCAGCCACGGCGTCGCCAGCATAGAGAAGAAGGAGCCGATGTTGACGGACATATAATACATCGTAAATGCGCCGTCGAGACGCGGGTCGTCCTTCGCGTAACAGGTAGACAGCAGGGAAGACGGGTTAGCTTTAAACAGACCGTTACCCACAGCGATAGCCGCCATGCCCATATAGACGATGCCAGCGTCATGACCAGACCATGCGACCAGCGCATAACCGATAGCCAGCACCACGGCACCCAGCATAATAACGCGTTTGGTGCCCAGAATTTTATCACCTAACCAACCGCCAATGGCGACCAGGCCGTACACCAGCGCACTGAAGGAAGAGAAAAGGGTGATGGAATCCGCTTCTGACATACCCAGTTGTTTTACCAGGTAGACGGCCATAATGCCTTGCAGGCCGTAATAACCAAAACGCTCCCATAACTCTATCGAGAAGATGAGATAGAACGCCTTCGGTTGTTTGAAAGCGTTCAAACTGACGCTCTCAGTTGGTTTTTTGTTTGCAGTAGACACTTTTACCTCTTTTTTACGCCCCGTATTAACAGGGATTGTCTGGCGCGTGATGAGTCAGACTCATCCGTCCGATTGTTATATTGGAGGGGAAACGGCAGGTAATGTTCACTATCTTTCCTCTCCAGACAAGAGCTTTGTAATAATCTGTTACATATAACTCTTCTGGTTGAATCGTCCGATGTCAGAAATGTTATCCAGCGTTAAATTTCTTCATTTGAAGAATGGCAGATTTTTACACTGCAAAAAGGCCATTGGTTTGGGTGAAAGGCGATATCTTCTGCTATTTAAGGTGAAAAGCAGTGATATAGGCCATTATCTGAAAAAATGGCAGAGTAATATTTTGTAGTGAAAACGGGGCGTCAGTCTATCCGGTTGTAAATGTAACCTTAGATGTCATTAAATTTCACATGAAGTTATCAAAGTGATCCTGATCACGGATAGATAGAAATTTTTGCGATTAAAAAAATGATTAACCTGACGTGGAGGGAAAACGAAAGCACATTACATCAGAAAAAGGACAGAGACTGGAATGATTGATGGCTAAAATAGATCCAGGCCGAAGGTGGGAGCGCGCTGGCGTGACGGACGCGCTCCGAGCATATCAAATATCGACTTTTTCTTTGTATTCGCAAAGGTCTTCAATGAGGCAGGAGCCGCAGCGGGGTTTTCGGGCGATACAGGTATAGCGGCCATGCAAAATTAACCAGTGATGGCAGTCCACTTTGAACTCATTCGGCACCACTTTCAGTAACTTCTCTTCTACCTGCTCGACATTTTTACCCGGCGCGAACTGTGTTCGGTTGCATACACGAAATATATGCGTATCAACGGCGATGGTCGGCCAGCCGAAGGCGGTATTTAGCACCACGTTAGCGGTTTTACGCCCCACGCCGGGAAGCGCTTCCAGCGCCGCCCGATCCTCCGGCACTTCGCCATTATGCTTGTCCAGTAAAATACGGCAGGTCTTAATCACGTTTTCCGCTTTACTGTTAAATAAACCGATGGTTTTGATATAGGATTTCACGCCTTCTACGCCCAGTTCCAGCATCGCGGCTGGCGTATTGGCGACCGGGTAAAGTTTGGCGGTAGCCTTGTTCACGCTGACGTCGGTTGCCTGCGCGGAAAGCAACACGGCAATCAGCAACTCAAACGGCGACGTGAAATTGAGTTCCGTTGTGGGGTGCGGATTGTTGTCGCGCAGGCGCGTCAGAATTTCCAGCCTTTTTGCTTTGTTCATCAGACTTTCCCTGTTTCACCTGCCGGAACAGCGGAAGGCGCGGTTTCGGCGCGGCGTTTCTTCATTTTTTCATCAATAAGATATTTTACCGCCAGCATGAGTCCCAGGCCGATAAACGCGCCTGGCGGCAGCATCGCCAGCAGGAAAGGCGAGTCGGTGTGAAATATCTCGACCCGTAATACTTTTGCCCAGCCTCCCAGCAGGCTATCCGCGCCATCGAAAAGCGTACCATTCCCGAGGATCTCGCGCAGCGAACCCAGCACGAACATCGCGCCTGTCGCGCCCATGCCGATGGAAAAACCGTCCAACGCGGAAAGCCACGGTCCTTTTTTCGCGGCAAACGCTTCAGCGCGACCGACAACAATGCAGTTCGTTACAATCAGCGGAATAAAAATCCCTAAAGACTGATATAAACCGAACGCATACGCATTGATCAGCATCTGTACTGCGCTTACCACCGAGGCAATGATCATAACGTAAATCGGGATACGGATTTCTGCCGGCGTCCAGCGACGTAGTGCGGACACCGTAAGGTTGGTCAGCGTTAATACCAGCGTTGTGGCCAGACCCAGCCCCAGAGCGTTGGTTGCCGTAGACGTCACCGCCAGTAAAGGGCACAGGCCAAGTAGCTGCACCAGAGCAGAGTTATTTTTCCATAACCCCTGAACAACAATGTCTTTTATTTCGCTCATGGCTATTCTCCACAGGCGGTTAAATGGGGGAGCTGAGCGGGCAGTGATTCGGCGTACAGCCCGGCGCGTTTAACCGCATTCACCACGGCGCGCGGCGTTATTGTCGCCCCGGTAAATTGATCAAAATCACCGCCATCTTTTTTCACCGCCCAGTGCGTATCATTTTCACCGCTGATGGTTTTACCGCTAAAGTGGGTAATCCAGTCAGACAAACGGCGCTCAATTTTATCACCTAACCCTGGCGTCTCATGATGTTCCGTCACGCGCGTCCCCAGGACGGTACCGTTGAAATCTGCGCCAACAATAAGCTGGATAGCGCCGGAATAGCCATCTGGCGCAGTGGCCTCAATGATGGCCGCTACGGGTTTATCATCCTTGCGAGCGATAAAAACACGGTGTGTGCCTTTGCCGAGGGCGGGCGCATCGACCAGATAACAGCTCTCTTGCAGATTATTATTGTAACGATCTGGCGGCAATACCTGATCGAACAGAGCATGCTGTTGTTGCAGCGCTTGTTCGTGGATGGTTGATTTTGTCATCTGATTAATCACCGCGGTCAATCCCGTAGAGCCTGCGGCAAAAAGCGCCAGCGTAATACCGTGTTTACGAATCGTTTTCAGCATGGTTTATCCTTTGCGATGTCCATAGACGCGGGGACGCGTGTAGTAGTCGATCAGAGGAACCGTGATATTCGCCAACAGGACAGCAAAAGCAACGCCGTCCGGATAGCCGCCGAAGCTACGAATCAGCCACACTAATACCCCAGCCAGCGCGCCGAAAATTAAACGTCCACGGTTGGTCGTGGAGGCGGTAACCGGATCCGTCAAGATAAAAAATGCGCCCAGCATGGTGGCGCCTGACAGCAGATGAAGCTGCGGCGAGGCCAGCGTAGCGGGCGAAAAAAGCCAACCTAACGCGGCGCATAGCGCCAGCGTCAGTAGAAAACTGACCGGGATATGCCAGCGGATAGCTTTTTGCCACAGCAGGAATACGCCGCCGACAAGCCAGGCGAGGTTAACCCACTGCCAGCCCACGCCAGCCAGCGCGCCGCTGTATATCGGGTACTGCATGATTTGCTCAACGGAGTGCCCGGCGCGCAAGGACGTTTTAAACGTATCCAGCGGCGTCGCCTGGCTGATACCGTCAATACCAATACGTAGCAGTGTCATATCGCCGCCGCTGGCGGTATGCCCGGTAAAAATCATCCGCAACGTGTCCAGCATATCGGGCGTTGTTGCGGCTATTTCATAAGGCGGCAACCAGCTTGTCATTTGCACCGGAAAGGAGATTAAGAGCACCACGTAACCGATCATTGCCGGATTAAAGGGGTTTTGTCCCAGCCCGCCATATAACTGTTTAGCGATAATAATGGCGAATCCGGTTCCCAGCACGACCATCCACCAGGGCGCGAGCGGAGGGATGCTGACCGCCAGCAAAAGCCCCGTCAATAACGCGGAATAATCCTGCAGGTGACTGGCGACCGATTGTTTGCGCAGTCTAAGGACAATGGCTTCTGCGACGAGCGCCGTGATGGCAGCCAGAACGATCTGGAAAAGCGTTCCCCAACCAAAAAACCACGTCTGCGCGGCAATCCCCGGCAGAGCGGCGATTAATACCAGCAACATGATTCGCGATGTCTGGCGCTGGTTATGGGTATAAGGCGAGCTTGCGATTCTGAATACCATTTAGTCCTCGTTAACAACCTGCTGCTGTGCTGCTTTTTTTGCCTGAACGCGGGCGATCGCCGCAGCAACCGCGGCTTTACGCGGGTCGGCCGGTTCGACAGGTTCGCTTCCGGTCTGCTGCTCCTGTTTACGGGCTTTGGCGCGGGCGATAGCCGCCTCCACTGCGGCTTTACGCGGATCGATCGGTTCGGCAGGTTCGCTTCCAGCCTGCTGCTCCTGCTTACGGGCTTTGGCGCGGGCGATGGCCGCTTCCACCGCGGCTTTAG